>CAVQAQ010000007.1:0-594663 GCA_963710465.1 uncultured Thermoleophilia bacterium | reverse complement strand
TTCTTCCCGATCCGCGCGATGGACGCTCGAGACGGCGGCGCGGCTGATCCACTCCGCCGACGAGCGCGTCCCCGTGGACGACCTCGAGCTCGGGGTGCGGTTCCTGCGGCACGCCGCGGTGACCATCGGGTAGCCCGCTACGCTCTTTCGTATGGCCGGCGACAAGATCAGGCTCGGCGGCATGGCGCTCTCCAACGGCGTGCTCGTCCATGGGCCGACGTCGTGGGCCTGCTCCATCCGCCTGCCGAGAACGGGACGCTCCTGACGGCCGCCGGCGAGAAGCCCCTGCCAGTCGCGGCCCGAGCGTCCGCAACCGGTTAAGCCGCGGCCCGGCGCGTCTGGCGGAGGTCTTCGCGGTGCTGCCGCACTGTCCGCCGCGAGCTGCCCGCAGGCAAGGCTGCCGTTCGAGCGACGCCTCGTCGCGGCTTCGATGCCGCTCGGCGCGACGCTCATCCAGGCAGGTCCACCGCCGCCGGCTGCACCCGTTCGCCCAGGAGGTCGTCGGCGCCGTCGTGTCGTTCGCGCCGGCGGTACTCGCGCTGCGCGGCGGTGAGCTCGCCGCCTACCACGGGGCCGAGCACATCTCGATCGGCACCTACGAGCACGACGAGCCGCGTGCCCGCGAGCACGAGCGCTGCGGGACGCACCTGGTCGGCCCCATGCTTGAGCCGCCACTCGATGCTCGGCAATGTGATCGCTGTCCCCGCCTGCCGCGGTCGGTCCGGCCGAGCGCACGCGCCGCCGCCGCCGTCGGCTCGATCGCCGTCGCGACCCAGGTCTTCAACTGGATGACGCGCCATCCCGACCACCCTGTTGCGCGCGCCCTCGCGCGCCCGGGCCACGAGTTCCAGCACCGCTTCGCGACCGCGGAGCCGACGCGACGAGCAGCTCGAGGTGGCGCAGGCCGCACTCGACGCTGCCTGACGCTCGAGCCGCGCGTAACCTACGCCCATACCCGTGCCCGAGACCACCAGCAGCGGCCTGGACGTGCGCGTGGAGCGCCTGCCGCCCGAGGTCTTCGACCTGCCCGTCGAGAAGATGCGGGAGGGTTACTACACCGACGCGTACTTCAACCACACGCGGGCCGCGCTGCTCGCCGACGGCCGCCGCCCGCGGGTCGTCATGCAGGTCTTTCAGAAGCACGACGCGGTGCTGGGCGGCATCGACGAGGCGATCGCGGTCCTCAAGCTCTGCTCCGAGGAGTGGGACGAGCTGACCGTGCACGCGCTTTACGACGGCGATCGGATCCCGCCGTACGAGTCGGTGATGACGATCGAGGGCGACTACACTCGTTCGCGCACCTCGAGACGCTGTACCTTGGCGTCCTTGCGCGGCGAACGCTGATCACGCCACGAACGTGATGCGCGTGCTGGAGGAGGCGAATGGCAAGCCGATGATTTTCATGCCCGCCCGGCACGACCACCATCGGGTGCAGACCGGCGACGGCTACGCGGCGTACGTGGCCGGCGAGGTCGTCGGGGCGCGATCGGCGTCACCTCGGACGCGCAGGCCTCCTGGTGGGGGCGGCAAGGCGTCGGCACGGTTCCCCACGCTTTGATCTCGGCCTACGGCGGCAACACCGTGCTGGCAGCGACGAAGTTCGCCGACTGGGCCCCAGACGATCTGAACATCGTCGTGCTGGTCGACTTCGAGAACGACTCCGTGCGAACCTCGCTCGAGGTCGCGCGCGCGCTCGGCCCGCGCCTCTGGGGCGTGCGGCTCGACACCTCGGGACAGCTCGTCGACCGTTCGCTCTGGAATGAGCTGGGCGACTTCGATCCTCGCGGCGTCAACGAGCGGCTCGTTCGCAAGGTGCGCGACGCGCTCGACCGTGACGGCTTCGAGCGGGTAAGATCGTCGTGTCCGGCGGCTTCACCGCCGAGAAGATCCGCGCGTTCGAGGAGCACGGCGTGCCGGTCGACTCCTACGGCGTCGGCTCGTCGCTGATCCGCGGCGAGAACGACTTCACCGGCGACGTCGTGATGACCGACGGGCGGCCTTCGGCGAAGGTCGGGCGCCGCTACCGGCCGAACCCGCGGCTGGAGCTCGTCGACTGATGCCCGGCCTGCCGCTTCCGTCGCACTACGGCCCGAACGTGTCTCGGAGATCTGGCCTGTCCCCTACGAGGACGCGCCCCCGACGCCGAGCGGTGGGCCGCGGACCACAACATCGTCCCGGCGCGCGAGGACGACCCGACGGTCTGCCTCGTCTGCGTCGACGTCCAGAACACGTTCTGCCTGCCCGGTTTCGAGCTCTTCGTCCGCGGCCGCAGCGGCAACGGCGCCGTCGAGGACAACCAGCGTCTCTGCGAGTTCATGTACCGCAACCTCGACGTGATCACGCAGATCGTCCCGACGCTCGACACACACATGGCGATGCAGATCTTCCACGCCGTCTGGCTCGTCGACGAGCACGGCAACCATCCGGCGCCCTACACGCTCGTCAGCGTCCAGGACGTCTTCGACGGGCGCTGGCGGCCGAACCCGGAGGTGGCCCGGGCGCTCGGCCTCGACGAGGACTACCTGCGCCGCTACCTCATCCACTACGTGCAGCGGCTCGCCCGCGGCGGCAAGTACGCGCTGACGATCTGGCCGTACCACGCGATGCTCGGCGGCATCGGCCATGCGCTCGTGCCGGCGATCGAGGAGGCGATCTTCTTCCACGGCATCGGGCGGGCAAGCCAGCCGGACTTCCGCGTCAAGGGCAACAACCCGCTCACCGAGCACTACTCGATCCTCGGGCCCGAGGTCGTGGACGACCAGCACGGCAACGCGATCGGCGAGAAGAACCGCCCGCTGATCGAGAAGCTGCTGAGCTTCGACGCCGTGCTGATCGCCGGCCAGGCGAAGAGCCACTGCGTCGCCTGGACGATCGACGACCTGCTGACGGGGATCACGGCCGTCGACCGGAGGCTCGCCGAGAAGGTCTACCTGCTCGAGGACTGCACCTCGTCGGTGGTCGTGCCCGGTGTCGTCGACTGGACCGACGACGCGAAGGCGGCCTTCGAGCGCTTCGCCGAGGCGGGCATGCACGTCGTGCGCTCCACCGAGCCGATCGAGACCTGGCTCGAGCCGCTCGCCGCACGCGTCTAGGAGACCTTGGCGAAACACAGATCTGTGTCCGTCGCGGCACGCTGCTCGCCCCGAGGCGTCGTCCTCGGTCGCGCCCGTACCGCGTTTCAATCAAGACACTCTTAAAGAGGAACACGAACGCTCCATGCGTCCTAGCCTCGGAACAGATCGCACCACGTCAGACGAGCGACATTCCACCAATCCCTCCTACGCTTTCCGCTACAGGTCGGCCCGCAGCTGCCGATGAACGCCCCGTGCCGGACGTCGGAGGATTCATTCAGCGATCTGCCCGGCTTCCTCCTCACCTGGCTGCCGCTGCTCTTCTTCGGGCTGATCGTCTACCTGCTCTGGCGCACGCTGGCGCTCATGCCGCGCGTGAAGCCGAAGACGATCGAGCCGAACTCGTCCACGTCGGTGACGTGGAAGGACGTCGCCGGCGTGGAGGAGGCGAAGGCCGAGCTCGTCGAGGTCGTCGAGTTCATCCGCCACCCGCAGCCGCTTCGAGTCGCTCGGCGCGCGCGTTCCGAAGGGGATCCTGCTCTACGGGCCGCCCGGCACCGGCAAGACGCTGCTCGCCAAGGCGGTCGCCAACGAGTCGGGCGCGAGCTTCTACTCGCAGAGCGCGTCGGCCTTCGTCGAGATGTTCGCCGGCCTCGGCGCCTCCCGCATCCGCAAGCTCTTCGACGAGGCGCGCAAGAACGCGCCGGCCATCGTCTTCATCGACGAGCTCGACGCCGTCGGCGCGGCCCGGACCGGGCACGGCTTCAACCGCGAGCAGGATCAGACGCTGAACCAGCTGCTCGTCGAGCTGGACGGCTTCGGCGACCGCGACCAGGTCGTCGTCATGGGCGCGTCGAACCGGCTCCAGGATCTCGACCAGGCGCTGCTCCGCCCCGGCCGCTTCGACCGGCAGGTGCACGTCTCGCCGCCCGACGTCGCCGGGCGCGAGGAGATCCTGCGCGTCCACACGCGCGGCAAGCCGCTTGCCGAGGACGTCGACCTCGCGAGCATCGCGCGCCAGACGGCCGGCCTGACCGGCGCCGACCTGGCGAACATCACGAACGAGGCGGCGATCTTCGCCGGTCGCCGCGAGGCGTCCTGGATCGGCGCCCAGGACTTCGACGGCGCCATCGAGCGCGTCGTCGCAGGCATGCAGCAGCGCCGCGTCGTCAGCGAGAAGGAGAAGCGGATCCTCGCCTACCACGAGGGGGGTCACGCGGTCATGTCGTTCCTGATGGGCGACGTGATGCCCGTGCAGAAGGCGACGATCGTGTCCCGCGGCCAGGCGCTCGGCTACACGCTCAACGTTCCGAGCGAGGACCGGTACCTGCACACGAAGGAAGAGCTCAGCGACATGATGAAGGTCTACCTCGCCGGCCGCGCCGCCGAGTACGTCGTCTTCGGCCGCGTCACGAACGGCGCCGCCAACGACCTCGAGCGCGTCACGGGGCTCGCCCGTTCGATGGTCTTCGAGTACGGCATGTCGGACGGGGTCGTCTCGCGGACGATGCGCGCGGACAACTACGCGCTCTCCGAGGAGACGAAGCACGTGCGCGACCAGGAGCAGTCGCGCCTGACGGACGAGGCGTACGAGGAGGCGGTGCGCCTGCTGCACAAGCACCGCGCCTCGCTCGACCGCGTCGCCCAGGCGCTGCTCGAGAAGGAGACGCTCGACCGGGCGGAGCTCGACGAGCTGCTCGGGGACGTCGTGGCCGAGTCGAGCGCCTCCGAGACCGTCGGCATGCCTCGCGCGCTCCCCTTCGCCGAATGGACCAGTAGCCTTCGGCCGTGGAGCCGGACGAAGTCGTGGTGTCGGTCGTGGAGCCGGAGACCGAGGCGCAGATCGTGTGCGGGTTGCTGCGCTCGAACGGCATCGACTGCTACTACCGGGACACGCAGGCGATCGCTCGCCGCTCGAGGACTTCACGGCCGCGGGCGCGCGCGAGATCGTGGTGCGGGCTGCGGACGCAGAGGCGGCCAAAGAGCTGCTTGCCGCCGACGGCTGAACAGACAGCTCCTCGGCTGGTGGCAGTAGCATCGCCGCCGTGCCGGTGCGGGCCGTCCATCACGTTGGGCTCGCCGTCGCCGACCTCGACGCTGCGATCGGGACCTACCGCGAGCTGTTCGGCGGCGAGCTCGAGCACCGCGCGCGCGTCGACGACCAGGGGGTCGAGGCGGCGGCCGTCCGCGTGGGACAGGCCGCGTCGAGCTGGTCAGCCGCTCGGCTACGACACGCCCGTCGGCCGCTTTCTCGCGAAGCGCGGGCCGGGCATGCACCACATCGCCTACCGCGTCGACGACCTGCGCGGCGAGCTCGCGCGGCTCGGGGCGGCCGGCGTCCACCTGATCGACACGGAGCCGCACACGGGGCTCTTCGGCCTCCAGGTAGCGTTCGTGCACCCCGACGCCGTCCACGGCGTCCTCACCGAATTGGTGACAGATGGCTGAACGCATTCGCATCGAGATCGGCTTCGACGGCGGCCAGGGGCTGTGCGCGCTCGTCACGCCGGACGAGGCGGACGAGCTCGAGGAGGCGCTCGGCAAGGGCGGCGACGGCGTCTTCACGATCGAAGCGGAGGACGGCCACTACGCCGTGGCGCTGCGGAAGCGTCGTCTTCGTGAAGCGCTACGCCCGCGAGTCGCGCGTCGGCTTCGGCGCTGCCGCCTAGCCCCAGCCGTTCCGCGTGGCGCTCGAGGTCGGCATCGTCGGGCTGCCCAACGCGGGCAAGACGACGATCTTCAACGCGCTGACCAAGGCCGGCGCCGAGATCACGGCGTACGCGACCGTCTCCGACAAGGCCAACGTCGGCATGGCGCCGATCGCCGACGAGCGGCTCGACCAGGTCGCCGGCGTCGTCGGGCGCGCGCAAGGTCACGCCCGCCGCGGTCCGCGTCGTCGACGTCCCCGGCACCGGCGCGGCGCTGCTCGGCAACCTGCGCCAGGTCGACGCGCTGCTCGCCGTCCTCGACGGCTACTCGCCGGACGCCACGCCGGACGACGACCTCGAGACGCTGCAGCTCGAGCTGCTCGTCGCCGACCGCGACCACGTCGAGAAGCGTCTCGAGCGCGTCCGCTCGCAGGCGAAGTCGGGTGATCCCAAGCTGCGCGCGGAGGTCGCCGAGCTCGAGAAGCTGCTCGCCCACGTCGACGCCGGCGGGCGGCTTGCCGACTACCCCGGCGAGCTGCCGCCCGAGCTGGAGCCGCTGACGACGAAGCCGATCATCCCGCTCGTGAACGGGCCCGGCGGGATCGACGGCAAGCTCGAGGCCGAGCTGGCCGAGCTGCCCGAGGAGGAGGCGGCCGCCTTCCGCGACGGGCCGTCGGCGCTCGGCGAGGTCGTCCAGCGGCTGTTCGCGGCGCTCGACCTGATCAGCTTCTTCACCGCCGGCGACAAGGAGACGCGCGCGTGGACGCTCCGGCGCGGCGAGACGGCGCTCGACGCGGCCGAGACGATCCACACCGACATCGCGCGCGGCTTCATCCGCGCCGAGGTGATCCGCTGGGACGACCTCGTCGAGGCCGGCTCGCACGCCGAGGCCGCGCGGCGCGGCCTGCAGCGGCTCGAGGGCAAGACCTACGTCGTCGAGGACGGCGACGTGCTGAACATCCGCTTCAACGTCTAGACAGGCTCGACCGCATCGCCGAGCCGCACGGTGCCCGGCTCGACGACCTCGCCCCAGACACCGAACGGCAGCCGCTCGGTCGTCTCCACCTCGCCGCGGTAGCCGGTCAGCGTGCGCAGCGTGTCGAGGTCGCGCTCGCCGGTGTCGGGATCCTGCGTCGTGACGACGCAGCGGCCCACATCGCCGTGGAGCTTCACGACGCGCCACCGACGCGGACCCGCTGGCCGACCCAGGCGTCCTCGGCGTGCGCAGGGTGCCGTCAACGCCGAACAGCATCCGGAAGCGGCGTCCGTCGACGCCGCCGCACTCCGCCTCGGCCGCGAGCGCATCGAGCGCGGCGGTCGAGACCAGTGAGACGCCGCCTGCGCGCCGCGGTCGGTCGCGGTCCCGGAACGCGGCCGCACGAGCAGGACGGGCAGCCCTGTCAACTACGAGAGCGCCTCCGCCCAGGGGCCGACTGACGCGCTCCGCGGCCAGTGCGCCGCGGAAGATCGCGTCTCGACCTCGCCGTCGGTCGTTACCTCGCCGGCGACGACCTTGCCGTCGGGGAAGCGCAACTCGAGAGTGTTCGCCGTCTCGTCGTAGCGGGCCTGGACGCCCACGAGCTTCCCGACGCGCTCGGCGTTCAGCAGCCGACCGTCGGCGTCGACGAGGAAGAACCGCCGGTCGCCGGCCGCGCCCTCGAGCTCGAGCCGCACCTCGTCGAGCGGCTGCAGCGCCAGGCTCTTGACCGGCGCGATCGTGATCCACGCGACGCTGCCGCGCACTACTCCACCGGCCGGGTCGCCGCGACGGCGTCGAGCTGGTTCGCGTGGTACAGCACCGCCGCCTCGGCCGTGCGGGCGGCGCGCGCGTCGTGGTGGCACGCGATCGCGTGCAGCAGCTCGGCGCGCACGTTCGTGTCGAGCTCGGGTCGTGCCGCTCCTCGACGAGCCGCAGGCCGAGGTGGACGTGGCCGAGCAGCCGGCCCTCGTCGGTCGGCGGGAACCCCGGCCCCGGCCGCAGCTCGCGCGTGCGGCCGACGTCGTGGAGCAGCGCCGCCGCCAGCAGCAGGTCGGGGCGCAGGCGCGCGTGCAGCTGCGCTGTCTCGCGGCGCGAGCGTGGCGACGCCGACCGTGTGCTCGAGCAGCCCGCCGGCGTACGAGTGGTGCGTCTCGGAGGCCGGCAGGCGGCGCAGCAGCTTGCGCATGCGCGGGTCGGAGAGCAGCCGGCCGCACGCCGCGCGCAGGCCCGGATGCGACAGCTCGGCGGCGAGGAAGTCGAGGAAGCCTTCCAGCTCGTCGGCGTCGCGCCGCATGGCCGGTACCAGCGCCGCCGGGTCGACGCCATCGGCAGCCTCGAGCGACCGAACGTCCACCTGCAGGCGATCGCGGAAGCGCTCGACGCGGCCGAGCAGGCGCACGGCGTCGCCCTCGTTGAAGCGCGCGTCGAGCAGCTCGACGTCCTTCCAGACGCGCGCGTCGATCCGGCCGCTCGGGTCGACGAGCTCGAGCGCGAGGTACGGCGCGCCGTTCTTCGTCCGCCGCCGCTCCTTGCGGGCGACCGCGTACGTGCCCTCGACGACCCGCTCCTCGATGAGCTCGGCGATCGTGCTCACGCGCCGAGTCTAGGCCGCCGAGTGGACACGAGGAGCGTTGCTAGGGTCCTGCGGTGGCGGAGGTCAGACCCTTTCGCGCCGTGCGTTACGACGAGCGCAAGACCGGCCCGAGCGTCCGACCTCGTCGCGCCGCCCTACGACGTCATCACCGCCGAGGAGCGCAAGCAGTACCTCGAGCGCAGCCCGTACAACGTCGCCCGCCTGATCGTCCCCGACTCGCCCGACGATGCCGCCCGGCTCTGGCACGACTGGCGCACTGACGGCGTCCTCGTCGGCGAGGCAGGAGCCGGCGCTCTGGTGGCTGCGCGAGGAGTACGAAGGCCCCGACGGCAGCCGGCACCAGCGCGAGGGCTTCTTCGGTCTCGTCCGCGTCGAGCCGTACGAGCGCGGGATCGTCCGGCCGCACGAGCGCACCCACGCGGCCGCCAGGCGCTCGCAGCTCGAGCTCCTGCGCGCTGTCCGCGCGAACCTCTCGCCGATCCTGCTGCTCTACGACGACCCGGCACAGCGGCCGCGCCAGGCGCTCGCGCCGCTGGCCGAGGGCGACCCGTTCTTCGAGGCGACCGACGGAAGCTCGACCGCGCGGATCTGGCGCATCACCGACCCGGAGGCGATCGCGGAGGCGCAGGCGGCGCTCGCCGACCGCCGCTGGTCATCGCCGACGGGCACCACCGCTACGAGACCGCGCTGCCTTCGCGGCCGAGGATCGGGTCGCCGGAGGCGCAGCGAGATGATGGTCGTCTTCGCCAACACCGCCGGCGAGGGGCTGATCATCTTCCCGACGCACCGCGTCGTGCGCGAGCTGCCAGAGCTGAACGGCCGCTTGCGCGTCACGCCGATCGCCGGCAGCCCGCAGGAGGCGCTGGCCCGCCTCGGCGAGGTCGACCACGAGCACCCCGCCTTCCTTGTCTATCGCGGCGCGAGGCGCTGCGCTCGTCGAGGCGCCCGGCGACGACAAGCTCGACACCGTCGTGCTCGAGCAGCTCGGCATCGAGGAGCCGCGCTACACGCGCGTGCCGACGAGGCCGTGGCGCTGGTCGACTCGGGCGAGGCAGAGGCTGCGTTCCTGCTGCGGCCGCCGACGATCGAGCAGGTGCGCGCGGTCGCCGAGGCGGGGCACACGATGCCGCAGAAGAGCACCTACTTCTATCCCAAGCTGCTCTCGGGCCTGCTCTTCCACGAGCTTTGAGCGAGCCCTGGCTCGAGCTCGCCCGGCACGGTCGTCGCCGACGTGCAGGCGGTGCTGGCCGAGCTGCCGACGCGCGCCGACCGCGAGCCGGTCGTGGGCGCGGGCCTCGGCGGCGACGACACGACCGCGATCGACGCGGCCGCCGAGGCGGCGGTCGTACGCCGGCTCGAGGAGCTCCACGCCGAGGGCCACGAGTTCACGCTCGTGTCCGAGGAGCTCGGCGAGCGCGCGTTCGGCGAGCGGCGACGACCCGCGTCGTGCTCGACCCGATCGACGGCTCGCTGAATGCGAAACGCGGCATCCCGTACTTCTCGCTCTCGCTGGCCGTCGCCGAGGGCCCGCTCATGGGCGACGTCGTCTTCGGCTTTGTCCACGACTTCGGCACCGGCGAGGAGTGGACTGCCAGCGCGCGGCGGCGGCGCCCGCTGACGGCGTCGCGCTCGACGGTCGCCGGCCCGGACGAGGAGATCGAGATCCTCGTCGTGCGAGGCGACGCGGACGGCGCTGGTCGCCGAGGTCGCGGCCGAGCTCAACGGCGTCGCCCGGCGGCTGCGGCTGATGGGCTCGCTGGCGCTGTCGCTCTGCCATCTCGCCGCCGGCCGCGTGGATGCGGTCTGCTCGCTCAAGCCGGCCCGCTCGTGGACATCGCCGCGGCGCAGCTGCTCGTGCGCGAGCGTGGCCTGGTCGCCGGCTGGTCGACGGCGGGCCGTTCGAGGAGGCGCCGCTCGACCTCGTCGGCCGCTCGCGGATCGTCGCGGCCGCCTCGCCGGCGGCGGTCGCGCGCGTCGCGGCCGCGCTCGGGGCTGCTTGAGCTCGACGCCGATGACGTGGATCAAGGTCTGGCCGACGTTCTCGAGGGTATGCGGCGCGAACGGCGCGTCCAGGCCGGGCCCGGACGCGGACCGCTTCGCCTCCGCGTGGTCCATCAGCACGTTCCCCTGCCGTCACGGCGGACGAAGTCCTCTCCGGACACGACGTACAGCGCCGCGGGCCAGCGATCGTGTGCACCGGCGTCGTCTCACCGGGCGCGATATGGGTATCGAGCACGCTGACGTGCTCGTTCTCGAACATGAGCAGGTGATTGTCGGGCGCCGCGATGAGCGCGTCGAGCTCGTCCATGGGCCCGACCCTAGTCGGTACGCTCGCCACATGGCGATCCGCGACGATGTCATGCGCGCGCTCGGCGGCGTCATCGACCCCCGAGCTGAAGCGCCCTGTTACCGAGCTGGACATGGTCCACGGTGTCGAGATCGAAGACGGGCGTGTCGCGGTCACGATCGCGCTCACCGTCGCCGGCTTCGCCTCGGTGAGGCGCAGCAGGCGACGTTGACGCGATCGTGACCGCGACACGCCCGACGGCGATCTCGACACCGCGGACCATCTCCAGCTCGGTAACAGGGCGCTTCAGCTCGGTGGCGGTGGCGCCGCCGAGCGCGCGCATGACATCGTAGCAGATCGCCATGTGGCCGAACGTTACCGACTAGGGTGGGGCCCATGGACAAAGCTGGACGCGCTCCACCGCAGCGCCCGGTCATCACTCGCTCCTGTTCGAGAACGAGCACGTCAGGGTGCTCGACACCCATCTCGCCCCAGGGGACGCGACACCAGTGGGCACCCATCGCTGGCAGGCGGTGCTCTACGTGCTGTGCGGAGGGCACTTCGTCCGCCGCGACAACAAGGGAGGCGTGGTTATGGACTCACGCGGCGGCGAGGGGCTCGGCGACCTGGGACCGGCCTTCGCGGCGCCGTTCCCGCGGCACACCCTCGTTCGGCGAGTGTCGAAAAAAGTGATCGCCGTCGAGCTCAAGCAGCCCTGAGCGCGGCGGACGCGGCCGAGCGCGGCCGGCGAGGCTGCCGCGACGATGCGGGAGCGCCCCTCGAGGTCGAGCGGCGCCTCCGCAAGCGGCCCGCCGTCAATCAGCTCGGCGACCAGGCCCGCTCGCGGACGAGCAGCTGGCCCGCCGCGATGTCGACCGAGCGCGCCGGCTTGAGCGAGCAGACTGCATCCACCCGGCCTGCGGCGAGATGGCACAGCGACAGCGCCAGGGAGCCCATCAGCCGCAGCCCGGCGGGCGACGCCGACAAGCTCGCCCGCGACGTCCGCGATCAGTGCGTCCGCGTCGCCTCGCAGACGAGCAGCTCGATCCCTGGTCTGGACTCTGACCGTCGAGCGCACGCCGTGAGCTGCGCGCCGCCGCCCCGCCTCGCAGTCCACTCCTCGCCGCTGCCGAAGTCGTGGACAAGCCGAAGGACGTCACCCATGACCGTTACTTCGGCCACGGCCAGCGAAAGTGAGAAGAAGGGGATGCCGCGTTTCGCGTTCAGTGAGCCGTCGATCGGGTCGAGCACGAGTCGGGTCGCCCCGCCGCCGAACGAGCGCTCGCCCAGCTCCTCGGATAGAGCGTGAACTCGTGGCCCTCGGCGTGGAGCTCCTGGAGGCGGCGTCAGACCGCCGCCTGCGGGCGGCCGCGTCGATGGCCGTCGTGTCGTCGCCGCCGGAGCCCCGCGCCCCACGGACCGGCTCGCGGTCGGCGCGCGTGGGCGGCTCGGCCAGCACCGCCTGCACGTCGGCGACGACCGTGCGGGCGGAGCCTCCAGCCAGGAGCTCAAGAACTATCATAAGAGCCCTCCGGAGATGAGCTTGGGGTAGAAGTAGGTGCTCTTCTGGCATCGGCCGCCTCGCCGCGGGACCGCACGCACCTGCTCATCCTCGGGGGGCGCAGCAGGAACCAGCCTCTGCCTCGCCCCGTCGACGAGCGCCACGGCCTCGTCGGCACGGCGCGGGTACCGGCTCCTCGATGCCGAGTGCTCGAGCACGACGGTGTCGAGCCTGTCGTCGCCGGGCGACTCCACGAGCGCAGCGCCTTCGCGGCGATAGAGCAAGGAAGGCGGGATCGACCACGATCGACCTCGTCGAGGCGGGCCACCGGCTTTGTGGGCCGCCGCGATCGGCGTGATGCGCAAGTTGCCGTTGAGCTCTGGCAGCTCGCGGACGACGCGGTGCGTCGGGAAGATGACCAGCCCCTCGCCGGCGGTGTTGGCGAAGACGACCATCATCTCCTGCGCCTCCGGCGACTCCGTCCTCGGCCGCAAAGGCAGGGCGGTCTGTAGCGATGGTGCCCGTCGGCGATGACCAGCGACGAGTCGGCGAGCGCCGCCTGCGCCTCCGCGATCGCCTCCGGGTCGGTGATGCGCCAGATCCGCGCGGTCGAGCTTCCGTCGGTCGCGTCGAAGAACGGGTCGCCCTCGGCCAGCGGCGCCAGTGCCTTCCGGGGTTGCTGTGCCGGATCGTCGTAGAGGAGGAGGATCGGCGAGAGGTTCGCGCGGACAGCGCGCAGCAGCTCGAGCTGCGAGCGCCTGGCCGCCGCGTGGGTGCGCTCGTGCGGACGGACGATCCCGCGCTCATACGGCTCCACGCGGACGAGACCGAAGAAGCCCTCGCGCCGGTGCCGGTTGCCGTCGGGGCCTTCGTAGTCTTCCCGCAGCCACCAGAGCGCCGGCTCCGCCTCGCCGACCAGGACGCCGTCAGTGCGCCAGTCGCGCCAGAGCCGGGCGGCATCGTCGGGCGAGTCGGGGAGGATCAGGCGGGCCACGTTGTACGGGCTGCGCTCCAGGTACTGCTTGCGCTCCTCGGCGGAGATGACGTCATAGGGCGGCGCCACGAGGTCGGACGCCGGGCCGGTCTTGCGCTCGTCGTAATGGACGGCGCGAAAGGGTCTCACCTCCGCCACCGCATGACCCTAGCAACGCTCCTCGTGTCCACTCGGCTGCCTAGACTCGGCGGGTGAGCACGATCGCCGAACTCATCGAGGAGCGGGTCGTCGAGGGCACGTACGCCGTCGCCCGCAAGGAGCGGCGGCGGACGAAGAACGGCGCGCCGTACCTCGTGCTCGAGCTCGTCGACCCGAGCGGCCGGATCGACGCGCGCGTGTGGAAAGACGTCGAGCTGCTCGACGCGCGCTTCAACGAGGGCGACGCCGTGCGCCTGCTCGGCCGCGTCGAGCGCTTCCGCGATCGCCTGCAGGTGGACGTTCGGTCGCTCGAGGCTGCCGATGGCGTCGACCCGGCGGCGCTGGTACCGGCCATGCGGCGCGACGCCGACGAGCTGGAAGGCTTCCTCGACTTCCTCGCCGCCGAGCTCTCGCATCCAGGCCTGCGCTCGGCCTGCGGCCGGATGCTCTCCGACCCGGGCCTGCGCAAGCTGCTGCGCCGCCTTCCGGCCGCCGAGACGCACCACTCGTATGCCGGCGGACTGCTCGAGCACACGGTCGGGGTAGCAACACTCGCCCGCGAGACAGCGCAGCTCCACGCGCGCCTGCGCCACGACCTGCTGCTGGCGGCGGCGCTGCTGCACGACGCCGGCCGCACCCGCGAGCTGCGGGCCGCTCCTGGGTTCCCGCCGACCGAGGAGGGCCGCCTGCTGGGCCACGTCCACCTCGGCCTGCGGCTCGTCGAGGAGGGCACACCCGAGCTCGAAGCGAACGTGCGCGCCGAGCTGCTGCACGCGATCGCGTGCCACCACGACATGCGTGCCGCGCGCACGGCCGAGGCTGCGGTGCTGTACCACGCGAACCAGCTCGACGCCGTCGCGGCGACCCGGCCGGTGGAGTAGTGCGCGGCAGCGTCGCGTGGATCACGATCGCGCCGGTCAAGAGCCTGGCGCTGCAGCCGCTCGACGAGGTTCGGCTCGATCTCGAGGGCGCTGCCGGCGACCGGCGGTTCTTCCTGCTCGACGCCGCCGGTCGGCTGCTGAACGCCGAGCGCGTCGGCAAGCTCGTCGGCGTCCAGGCCCGCTACGACGAGACGGCGAACACTCTCGAGTTGCGCTTCCCCGGCGGCAAGGTTGTCGCCGGCGAGGTAAAGACCGACGGCGAGGTCGAGACTGCGATCTACCGCGGCGCACTGGCCGCGGAGCGCATCAGCGGCCCCTGGGCGGAGGCGCTGTCGGACTGGACAGGACTACCCGTGCAGCTGGTGCGGCCGCGCTCCGGGACCGCGACCGACCGCGGCGCGCAGGGCGGGGTCACATTGGTCTCGACGGCCGCGCTCGATGCGCTCGCGGCCGAGGCGGAGTGCGACGGCGTCGACGGACGCCGCTTCCGGATGCTGTTCGGCGTTGACGGCATCCCTGCGCACGCCGAGGACGCCTGGGTCGGCCACCCGGTCCGCGTCGGTGACGCGCTCGTGAAGCTCCACGGCAATGTCGGACGCTGCGTCGTCACGACGCTCGACCCCGACACGGGCGAGCGCGACCTGGACACGCTGCGCACGCTGACCGGCTACCGCGGCCAGGTGGAGACGACCGAGCGGCTGCCGTTCGGTGTCTGGGGGCAGGTGCTCGAGCCGGGCACCGTCCGGCTGGGCGATGCCGTCGAGCCTGTCTAGAGGTTGAAACGGATGTTGAGCACGTCGCCGTCCTCGACGACGTAGCTCTTGCCCTCGAGACGCTGCTGCCCACGCTTCGACGCCTCGGCGTGCGAGCCGGCCTCCACGAGGTCGTCCCAGCGGATCACCTCGGCGCGGATGAAGCCGCGCGCGATGTCGGTGTGAATGGTCTCGGCGGCGTCCAGGGCCGTCTCGCCGCGCCGTAGCGTCCACGCCCGGGTCTCCTTGTCGCCGGCCGTGAAGAAGCTGATCAGGTCGAGCGCCGCGAACAGCCGCTGGACGACCTCGCCTAGCGCCGAGGGCCCATCGCGGAAGGCGGCGGCCTCCTCCTCGGGCAGCTCGGCGAGCTCGGCCTCGAGCTTGCCGTCGATGCCCCCGGGCCCGTTCACGAGCGGGATGATCGGCTTCGTCGTCAGCGGCTCCAGCTCGGGCGGCAGCTCGCCGGGGTAATCGGCAAGCCGTCCGCCGGCGTCGACGTGGGCGAGCAGCTTCTCGAGCTCGCCGACCTCGGCACGGAGCTTGGGATCACCGGATTTCGCCTGGGAGCGGACGCGCTCCAGGCGCTTCTCGACGTGGTCGCGGTCGGCGACGAGCAGCTCGAGATGCAGCGTCTCCAGGTCGTCGTCCGGCGTGGCGTCCGGTGAGTGACCGTCGAGGACGGCGAGCAGCGCGTCGACCTGGCGCAGGTTGCCGAGCAGCGCTGCACCGGTGCCGGGCACGTCGACGACGCGCACGGCGGCGGGCGTGACCTTGCGGGCGCCCACGACGCCGGCGACCTGGTCGAGCCGCTCGTCGGCGATCGGGGCCATGCCCACGTTGCTCTTGTCCGAGACGGTCGCATACGCGGTGATCTCGGCGCCGGCCTTGGTCAGCGCGTTGAAGATCGTCGTCTTGCCGCTGTTCGGCAGCCCGACGATGCCGACCTCGAGTGCCACGCGGAACGGGTGGGGCTAGGCGGCAGCGCCGAAGCCGACGCGCGACTCCCGCGCGTAGCGCTTGACGTAGACGACCTTCCGCAGCGCCACGGCGTAGTGCCCGTCCTCCGCTTCGATCGTGAAGACGCCGTCACCGCCCTTGCCGAGCGCCGCCTCGAGCTTGTCCGCCTCGTCCGTCGTGACGAGCGAGCTGAGCCCCTGGCCTCCGTCGAAGCCGATCTCGATGCGAATTTGTTCACTCATCTGCCACCAATTCGGTCAGGACGCCATGGACGGCGTCGGGGTGCACAAACGCTACCTGCAGGCCGAAGAGCCCCGTCCGCGGTTCCGAGTCGATCAGCTCGACACCGGCCGCCGCGAGGCGTTCGAGCTCGCCGCGCAGGTCCTCGACGCGGTAGGCGATGTGGTGCATGCCCGGACCGCGCTTCGCGAGAAAGCGCCCGACGGGTGTGTCGAAGCCGAGTGGGCTGAGGAGCTCGACGCGGCTCTGTCCCACCCGCACCGACGCGGCCTCGACCCCCTGGTCCTCGACGGTGTCGCGGTGCTCGATCTCGCCGCCCAGCAGCTCCCGGTAGGTCCTGATCGCAGCCTCGAGGTCGTCGACGGCGACGCCAACGTGATGGACCTCGCGCACCGGCACGGCGGCGATGCTACTGCCGCCAGCCGAGGAGCTGATCTGTTCAGCCAGGATCGGCGGCAAGCAGCTCTTTGGCCGCCTCTGCGTCCGCAGCCCGCACCACGATCTCGCGCGCGCCCGCGGCCGTGAAGTCCTCGAGCGGCGAGTCGATCGCCTGCGTGTCCCGGTAGTAGCAGTCGATGCCGTTCGAGCGCAGCAACCCGCACACGATCTGCGCCTCGGTCTCCGTCTCCACGACCGACACCACGACTTCGTCCGGCTCCACGGCCGAAGGCTACTGGTCTAGTCGGCGAATGGGACCGCGCGGGGCATCCCAACGGTCTCGGAGGCGCTCGACTCGGGCATGACATCCCCGAGCAGCTCGTTGAGCTCCGCCCGGTCGAGCGTCTCTTTCTCGAGCAGCGCCTGGGCGACGCGGTCTAGGGAGACGCGGTGCTTGTGCAGCAGGCGCACCGCCTCCTTGTATGCCTCGTCCGTGAGGTGCGACTGCTCCTGGTCGCGCACGCGCTTCGTCTCCTCGGAGAGCGCGTAGTTGTCCGCGCGCATCGTCCGCGAGACGACCTCGTCGGCCATGCCGTACTCGAACACCATCGAACGGGCGAGCCCGGTGACGCGCTCGAGGTCGTTGGCGGCGCCGTTGGTGACGCGGCCGAAGACCACGAACTCGGCGGCCCGGCCGGCGAGATACACCTTCATCATGTCGCTGAGCTCTTCCTTGGTATGCAGGTACCGATCCTCGCTCGGAACGTTCAGCGTGTAGCCGAGCGCCTGGCCGCGCGACACGATCGTCGCCTTCTGCACCGGCATCACGTCGCCCATCAGATGCGACATGACCGCGTGGCCGCCCTCGTGGTAGGCGAGGATCCGCTTCTCCTTCTCACTGACGACTCGGCGCTGCTGCATGCCGGCGACGACGCGCTCGATGGCGCCGTCGAAGTCCTGGGCCTGGATCCAGTTCGCCTCGCGGCGGCCGGCAAAGATCGCGGCCTCGTTCGTGATGTTTGCAAGGTCGGCGCCGGTGAGACCGGCCGTCGTCCGCGCGACCGCGGCGAGATCGACGTCGTCGGCGAGCGGCTTGCCGCGTGTGTGCACGCGCAGGATCGCCTCGCGGCCGGCGACGTCCGGCGGCGAGACGTGCACCTGCCGGTCGAAGCGGCCCGGGCGCAGGAGCGCCGGATCGAGGTCCTGCAGGCGGTTGGAAGCGCCCATGACGACCACCTGATCGCGGTCGCCGAATCCGTCGAGCTCGACGAGCAGTTGATTCAGCGTCTGATCCTGCTCGCGGTTGAACCCGTGCCCCGTACGGGCCGCGCCAACGGCGTCGAGCTCGTCGATGAAAACGATGGCCGGCGCGTTCTTGCGCGCCTCGTCGAAGAGCTTGCGGATGCGGGAGGCGCCGAGGCCGGCGAACATCTCCACGAAGGCCGAGGCGCTCTGCGAGTAGAAGCTCGCCCCCGACTCGTTCGCGACCGCCTTGGCGAGCAGCGTCTTGCCCGTGCCGGGCGGCCCGTAGAGCAGGATGCCCTTCGGTACACGCGCACCGAGCGCCTCGAAGCGGCGCGGGTGGCGGATGAAGTCGACGACCTCGACCAGTTCGGCCTTCGCCTCCTCGACGCCGGCGACGTCCTTCCACGTCACCGACGTGGATGAGTTGGGCTCGATCGTCTTCGGCTTCACGCGCGGCATGAGCGCGAGCGTGCGCCAGAGCAGGTAGACGATCAGGCCGAAGAAGAGGAGGGGCAGCCAGGTGAGGAGGAAACCAGGGAGATCGTGAATGAATCCTCCGACGTCCGGCACGCCGGGTTCATCGGCAGCTGCGCCCCAGACCTGAAGCGGAAAGCGCAGGAGGCCTTGGCGGAACGCCGCTCGTCCGACGTGGTGCGATGCTCGTTCCGAGGCTAGGACGCAGGGAGCGTTCGTGTTCCTATTCAAGAGTGTCTTGATTGAAACGCGGTACGGGCGCGACCGAGGACGACGCCTCGGGGCGAGCAGCGTGCCGCGACGGACACAGACTGTGTTTCGCCAAGGCCTCCTACACGCGCGCGGCGAGCGGCTCGAGCCAGGTGTCGATCGGCTCACTGGAGCGGACGACGTGCATGCCCGCAGCGGCGAAGCGCTGGAACGCGGCATCGGCATCCTCGGTCCAGTCGACGACGCCGGGGACGACGACGGAGGAGGTGCAGTCCTCGAGCAGATAGACCTTCTCGGCGAGGCTGCGGTCGACGGCCGTGATCCCGGTCAGGAGATCGTCGATCGTCCAGGCGACGCAGTGGCTCTTCGCCTGGCCGGCGATCAGGACGGCGTCGAACGAGAGCAGCTTCTCGATCAGCGGGCGGTTCTTCTCGCCGATCGCGTTGCCGCGCTGGTCGTCCACGACCTCGGGGCCGAGGATCGAGTAGTGCTCCGTCAACGGGTTGTTGCCCTTGACGCGGAAGTCCGGCTGGCTTGCCCGCGCGATGCCGTGGAAGAAGATCGCCTCCTCGACGGCCGGCACCAGGGCGTGGCCGATCCCGCCCAGCATCGCGTGGTACGGCCAGATGGTCAGCGCGTACTTGCCGCCGCGCGCGAGCCGCTGCACGTAGTGGATGAGGTAGCGCCGGACGTACTCCTCGTCGAGGCCGAGCGTGCGGACGACCTCGGGGTTCGGCCGCCAGCGGCCGTCGAACACATCCTGGACGGTCACGATCGTGTACGGCGCCGGGTGGTTCCCGTCCTCGTCGACCAGCCAGATCGCGTGGAAGATCTGCATGGCCATGTGCGTGTCGAGCGTCGGCAGGATCTGCGTGATCACGTCGAGGTTGCGGTAGACGAACTCGCAGAGCCGCCGGTTGTCGTCGACGGCACCCGTGCCCGTGCGGCCGCGGACGTAGAGCTCGAAGTTGGGCAGGCAGAACGTGTTCTGGACGTCGACGCAGACGAGGCAGACCGAGAAGGCGTCCTCGCGCGCGGGGCGCAGGTCGTGCTCGGCAACCCACCGTTCGGCGTCGGTCGCGCGCTCCTCGTAGGGCACGGGCCAGACCTCGGAGACACGCTCCGGGTCGAAGTGCGGCGGCAGCGGCAGGCCGGGCATCAGTCGACGAGCGCGAGCCGCGGGTTGGCCCGGTAGCGCCTGCCGACCTTCGCCGACGGACGGCCGTCGGTCATCACGATGTCGGCGGTGAAGTCGTTCTCGCCGCGGATCAGCGAGGAGCCGACGCCGTACGAATCGACCGGGACACCGCGCTCCTCGAACACGCGGATCTTCTCGACCGTGAAGCCGCCGGAGACGACGATCTTCACGCGCTCGAAGCCGTCTCGGTCGAGCGCCTCGCGCACGTTCAGCACCAGCCGCTCGTTGACGCCGCGCGGGTCGAAGTCGCCCATCTCGTCCCAGAGAGAGCGGTCGACGAGCTGGCCGGAGGTGTCGAGACGCACGCCCCAGAGCCGCGGGCCGAGCGCGCGGGCGACCTCGAGCGAGGTGCGTACGGAGTCGTTCTCGAAGTCGGCCAGCACGACGATGTTGAAGTCGTCAGGCGCCCACTCCGCGAACTTGCTCGCGGCGAGCACCGTATTGCCGCCGTACGCCGCGATCAACGCGTGCGGGACGGTGCCGACGCCGCGGCCGCCCCACCACGAGGCCTGCGCGTCCGTCGTCATCCCGATCGCAGCGCCGATGTACGCGCCCGCGACGTGGGCGGCGTAGCCGTCGCCCGTCTGGACGCGGTGGTGGTCATGGCGCGCCGGCATGAAGATGATCGGCTTGGCGTTCGCCGCCTCCAGCACACGCGTGACGTTCGTGGCGACGATCGTGCGCCGGGCGAGCGTGCCGAGGTAAACGGTCTCGAGGTGGGCGAAGAGCGTGTAGTCGCCTTCGATCGTCATGACGGTCTCATACGGCTCGATGCGATTGCCCTCGTAGAGCGCGTGCACGGTCAGGTCGTCGAAATGGTCGGCGCACAGGCGGAGGACGGCGATCGCCTCGTCGATCCCCCCGAGGACGGCGTCGTGCTTCTGGAAGACCTGCATGACGACACGCGGGTGGCGGCCGTCGGCGATCAGCGCGGCGCGGGTGTGGTTGAAATACGCGTCCGTGTAGTAGCCCTCCCGCATCTTCTCGACGGGCAGGTCGAAGATCTCGGCGGGCAGCCGCTCGGGCGCAGCGACGGGCTCGGTCGATGTTGGCCGGTCCATCCGCGGAGATTACGCGGTCTCGAGCGCCAGGCAGGCGTCCAACGCGGCCTGGGCGACCTCGAGCTGCTGCGACGTCGGCTCGGCGGTTGCGAAGCGGTGCTGGAACTCGTAGCCGGGCCGTGCGAGGGCGCGGGCGACCGGGTGGCCGGGGTGGCGGGACATCCAGCCGAAGATTTCCGTCGCCGCGGCGACCGAGCCGATCGCGGCCCCGAGGCGCGCCGTCGGCCGAAGCTGCTTCGGCGCCTTCGCAGCGATCATGTTGCCCACGGCTGCCGACACGAGCAGCGGGCCGACGAGGTGCGTCCCGCAGCGCTCGTGCTCCCGTGCGCGCGGCTCGTCGTGCTCGTAGCTGCCGATCGAGATGTGCTCGGCGCCGTGGTAGGCGGCGAGCTCGCCGCCGCGGAGCGCGAGCAGCGCGGGCGCGAAGGCGACTGCGGCGCCGACCACCTCCTGGGCGACCGCGTTCAGCCGGCTCGCGCGCACCAGTCGAAGGAGCAACGCCCCCGCGGCCATCGAGGCCGCGACGGACGCGCGCTCAAACGGCAGCCGCGCCTGCGGCAGCTCGGCGCGCACGCGCGGGAGCAGGGCGAAGATCTCGGCGAAGCGCGCCGGCCCACGCAGGAGCGGGTTGCGCAGCTTGGCCGCCTGCAGCGGCTTCTCCCCCGATGCCGTCCGGACCTCCCCGCTCTCGTCGCGGATGGCGACCGCCCACGAGGTCGGCCCGTGCACGAGCACCCCGTTCGTGAGCGCCATCCCGCCGAGGCGGACCTTGTCGCCGGCCATACGAAAGAGCGTAGCGGGCTACCCGATGGTCACCGCGGCGTGCCGCAGGAACCGCACCCCGAGCTCGAGGTCGTCCACGGGGACGCGCTCGTCGGCGGAGTGGATCAGCCGCGCCGCCGTCTCGGCGTCCATCGCGCGGATCGGGAAGAAGCCGTACGACACCGTGCCGAACGCATCGCGCACCCAGTGGCTGTCGGTGAAGCCGGGGACGATGAGCGGCACCGCCTGCGCGCCCGGCTCCTCCTGCTCGACGAACGATGTGACGGCATCCCAGAGCGGCGTGTCCATCGGCGAGCGCGTCCCGCCCTGCCCCTCGCCCCACTCCAGGTCGTAGTCGGCGTCGCCCAGGCATGCCCGCACCGCGGCCTCGACCTCGTCGCGCGACTGGCCGGGAAGAATGCGGCAGTCGACCATCACCTCGCAGAGCGCCGGGATCACGTTCCGCTGCTTCGAGGCCTCGATCATGGTCGGCGAGACCGTGAACGAGAGCAGCGGCTCGACCATCTCGGCCGCCATCGGGTCGACGGCGGCCGCCCGGGAGAGCGCCTCGCCCGCGCCCGGCACCTCGCCGGTCACCGCCTCGAGGAACGCGGCCACTTCGGGCTCGAGCCGCGGCGCCACCTGCAGCTCGCCGAGCCGCTGGATGAGCACGGCCGCCTTGACGAGCGCGTTGTCGGCGATGCGCGGCATCGACGCGTGCCCGCTCCGGCCGTGGACGCGCAGGGTGAACGGCGACGTCATCTTCTCGGCGACGCCGCAGACGTAGAAGACGCGGCCGCCGAGGACGAGGCGGTCGCCCGCGCCCTCGTTGACCGAGTACTCGGCGCGCACCGCGTCGGGGTGCTCCTGGATCAGCCACTGGAGGCCGAAGCCGCGGCCGACCTCCTCGTCGGCGGCCGCCACGAAGATCAGGTCGCCGGCCGGCCGGAAGCCCTCACGCGCAAGCGAGGCGATTGCGACCGCGCTCGCTGCCACCTCGCCCTTCATGTCGAGCGCTCCGCGCCCCCAGACCTGGCCATCCCGCAGCTCGCCCGACCAGGGGTCGACCTGCCACTCGGCCGGGTCGGCCAGAACGGTGTCCGTGTGCGAGAGCATGAGCAGCTTCGGCCCGTCGCCGCTGCCCGGGATCCGCGCGACGAGGTTCGCGCGCTCCGGCACGCGTGCGTAGAGCTCGCACCGCACGCCGTTCGACTCGAGGTACCCACGCAGAAGCTCGGCCGCCCGCGTCTCGTTCCCGGGCGGGTTGACGGTGTCGAGGCGGATCAGCTGCTGGAGCAGCCCGGCCGTCTCGTCACGGAGCGAGATCGTCGTCAAGCGCTCTCGATCTCGCGATTCGCGATGTCCGTCAGCTCGTTGCGCGCGTCCCAGAGCTCGGGGTACAGCTTCTGGTGGATGAGCTTGGCCAGCAGCTCGACGGGCGTCCCCTGCGTGCCCACCTGCCCCTCGCCGATGATGCGGCCGATCACCTTCAGGTGGCGGATGCGCCAGACGCCCACGCGCTCGTCCAGCTCGATGAGCAGCTCCGCGACGGTGTAGAGCTGCTCGAACTCGCGGTTGCGCTGGTAGAGCTCGACGACGCTGAGCCCTGCCTCGCGGCGCAGCTCGTGGAAGGCGGCGCCGAGGTCGGGGGCGACGCGGCGCAGCTCGCGGAAGCCGGGCGAGTCGAAGCCGCTGCCGTGGCCGAGCACCGGCCGCACCCAGCGCGTGTACTCCCACGGCGAGAGGAACTCGAGCATGTCGAGCGCCGCGTCGACGCGCTGCAGGCAGGCGATCGACCGCTGGAGCAGGCGAATGGCCGGCGCGAGCTCGCCCTTGCGAAGGTGCGCGGTCGCCAGCTCTGCCTCGCTCCAGGCCAGCTTGAGCCAGAGCTCCGACGCCTGGTGCACGGTCTGGAAGAGGAGCTCGTCGTGGTGCGCGCGCTCGCCCTCCGTCTTCTGCAGCGCGAGCAGCTCGTCGGTGCGGAGGTAGCGCTCGTAGTCCGAGGCGCCCGGCCCCGGCAGGATCGGCGCGAACTCGTCCTGGGTTTCCGGCGTCGTCGCCACGGCCAAGCGGCAGCATACTTCCGCCATGAGCGACCTCTTCGCCGACGCCGCCAAGGAGCGGCTGCCCGACGTGGCGCCGCTGGCGATCCGGCTGAGGCCGCGGACGCTGGACGAGTTCGTCGGGCAGCGCCAGATCCTGGCCGAGAGCTCCGTGCTTCGGCGGGCGATCGAGGACGACCGCGTGTCATCGATGATCCTCTACGGGCCGCCCGGCAGCGGAAAGACGACGCTCGCCCGCGTGATCGCCAACACGACCGGGTCGGCGTTCGAGGAGCTCTCGGCCGTGTCGGCCACGGTCTCCCAGGTGCGCGAGATCATCCAGCGCGCCCGCGACCGCCTCGGCGGCAACGGCGAGCGGACGATCCTCTTCCTCGACGAGATCCACCGCTTCAACAAAGCGCAGCAGGACGCGCTGCTGCCGGCGGTCGAGGAGGGGCTGATCACGCTGATCGGCGCCACCACCGAGAACCCCTACTTCGAGGTCAACTCGGCGCTCCTATCGCGCTCGCAGGTGTACGAGCTCGAGCCGCACTCACGCGAGGACCTCGTCACGGTCGTCGAGCGCGGCGCCGACGCCATCGAGGCCGACGTGCCGGAAGAGCTCGCCGGGCTGATCGCCGAGCGGGCGGGCGGTGACGCACGCAACGCCCTGAACATCCTCGAGCTGGCCTGGAACACCGCGGCCTCGGTAGGCGAGCCGCTGTCCGCAGCGCACGTCGAGGACGCGGCGCGCAAGCGGCCGCTCGTCTACGACAAGGGCGGCGACGCCCACTACGACTTCATCTCGGCGTTCATCAAGTCGATGCGCGCCTCCGACCCTGACGCGGCCGTCTACTACCTGGTTGCGATGCTCGAGGGCGGCGAGGACGCGCGCTACGTCGCCCGGCGCATGATCGTTCACGCCTCCGAGGACGTGGGCCTCGCCGACCCGCGCGCCCTGCTGGTCGCGGTCGCGGCCGCGCAGGCGGTGGAGCACGTCGGGCTGCCGGAGGCACGGCTCAACCTGACCGAGGCGGCCATCTACATCGCGCGCGCGCCGAAGTCGAACGCGGTGCTGAAGGCGCTCGGCGCGGCAACGAAGGACGTCCGGGAGCGCGGTCACCTGCGACCGCCGGACGCGCTGCGCGACTCCCACTACGCCGGCGCAAAGAAGCTCGGCCGGGGCAAGGGGTACATCTACCCGCACGACGACCCGAGCGGCTTCGAGGTCGACAACCTGCCCGACGAGCTCAAGGGACGGCGCTACTACGAGCCCTCTGCGAATGGGGAAGAGGGGCTACAGAATCCGGGCGCCGAGGGCGCTGGCGATGAGCTCGACGGCTAGCTGGCCCGTCTGGTTCTCACGATCGAGCACCGGGTTGACCTCGACCAGCTCGAGCGAGGTCAGCAGGCCGGACTCGGCGACGATCTCCATCGCGAGGTGGGCCTCGCGGTAGTTCAGGCCGCCCCGCACCGGGGTGCCGACGCCCGGCGCGACCTCCGGGTCGAGCACGTCCATGTCGAGGCTCAGGTGGACGAAGTTGTCGCCGGCGACGTGCTCGAGCGCCTCCTTCATCACATGCTCGACACCCACCCGGTCGAGCTGCTCCATCGTGAAGACCTTCGCCTCCAGGCGGCCGAGCAGCTCACGCTCACCCTCGTCGAGGGAGCGCACGCCGACCAGCGCCACGCGGCTCGGCAGGACGGCCGGCAGCGGCCATGCGTCGCGGGCGAACTCGGGTCCTGCCAGGCCGAGCGCCGCGGCCAGCGCCATGCCGTGGACGTTGCCGCTCGGCGTCGTCTCAGGGCGGTTCAGGTCGCCGTGCGCGTCGAGCCAGAGCACCCCGCCCGGGCCGTGGACGCGGGCGAGCCCGCCGAGCGTGCCGAGCGCGACCGAGTGGTCGCCGCCTAGCACGAGCGGCATGTGGCCCTGCTGCGACGCCTGGGCGATGAGATCGGCGATGTGCGCGCAGGTCCTCAGAATCGGCTCGAGGTAGCGAAGGCGCTCGTCGCCCTCCACCACCGCCTCCCGGACGGCGGTGCCGACGTTCCCTCGATCGACGACCGCGAGCCCGAGCTGCTTGAGCCGCGCATCGAGCCCCGCATACCGGATCGCGGAGGGGCCCATGTCGACGCCGCGGCGGCCCGACCCGAGGTCGAGCGCGGCGCCGATCACGGCGATGGACTTCGGCGGCGCGTCGACGGCCACGGCGCTGAGCCTAGTCCCCTGAAATTAGCGCGGACTGACCGACGGCCCCGGAAACCCGATCAGGCGGACGCCCGCGTACATCGCCTGCCGCAGCTCGCCGCCCACGGGCGGGCGGGCGAGCGCGAAGACGGGGACGGGGCGGCCACCGACCCACGAGAGCGACATGTAGTCGCCGAGGAAGGCGCCGATCTCGCCGTCGGCCATCCAGTCGAGCCGCATCGGCCGCGGGTCGAGGCGGCGCGGCTGCCGCCACGTGCGGCCGGCCGTAACCGAGCTTGCGAGCACGACATCCGCGGTCGCACAGGTCACGAACCCGAACCCGCAGCCGCCGTCCGGCGGGACCGCGTACGACACGACCGCCAGTCGGGTCGACGCCCCGGAGCTCCCCGGGTCGACGCCGAGCCCGGGGACGACGTGTGCGAACGGCTGAATGCCCGTCAGGCCCGGCACGCGCGCCGGCGCAGTCCAGGCGACGCCGTCCGCCGACCGGGTCAGGACGATGTCGTTGATGTCGCAGTCCGGCGTGAAGCGGCAATCGCTCCAGGCCGCCCAGACGCGGCCGCCGCCGTCGACCTCGGCCGAGACGAACGGCGGCACCCGCAGTCCGGTGATCTCCTCGCTCATCAGTGACGCGACCCGCACCGGCCCGGTGAACGTCACGCCGCCGTTCGTCGACCGGACTGCGCCGATCTGGTCGACGTTGATGCGCTCGGACTCGAAGACGGAGTAGAGGATGACCAGCGTCCCGTCCTTCAGGACGGCCGGCTGCGCCCCGTTCAGAATCGCGCCGGGGATCTGGCGCGCGGGGGTCCGCGTGGGCAGCGACCACGTGGTGCCGCCGTCCACCGACGAGCGCACCGCGATCCCGCCGGCGGTGACGTCGAGGTAGGCGAGGTAACACGTGCCCCGCAGCGGACTCGCCGGCCAGTTGTCGCACGTGATCCAGTCCTTGTCGGGGCTCTCAGGGCCGTCCGGCACGGCAACGACGGGCGGCCGCCAAGCGAGCCCGTCCGCCGACCGACTGACGACGACGGCTGTGCCGGCGTCGTCCAGCACGAGCGACGCCGCCAGCCAGACGCGGTGCTTGACGTCGTACGCGACGGACGGATCGCTGGCCCGCTCGTACCGGCCGACCGGCTGCGAGGAGACGGTGACCGAGGGCAGGATGCCCGAGCGCCACGTATAGCCCCCGTCGCGCGAGGTCGAGAAGCCGTTGACGGCCGCGCCGCCGCCGTCCGCCGCACGAGCGACCTGGAAGACCGCGACCATCGCCGAGCCGTAGGCGAAGCTGTCGGGCTCGGCCTCGGTCTGGTGCTGGTCGGCGAAGCCGCCGAACGGGTCGTGCGAGAGCTCGCGCGACACGGTCTCGCAGTCGGACGCGACCGCATCGACCAGGTCGGCGGTGACCGTGTCGATGCCCGTCGAGCAGGCGACGTCGTCGGGCACGCCGTCGGCCTCCGCAACGACGAGGTCGTTGCCGGCGCCGGCGCGGATGACGTCACGGCCGCCGCCGCCGTCGATCAGGTCGGGACCGCCGAGCCCGAAGATCCTGTCGTTGCCGCCCAGCCCGTCGATCGCGTCGCCGAACTGGGTGCCCGTGAGCCGGTCACGGCCCTCGGTGCCGCGCAGCGTGATCGCGTCAGCGCCGGCCAGGAGCACGAGCGCCGCCACGCCCGCGCCGAACGCCGTCGCGAGCGGACGCGTCGATCGACCGCCCCGCCCCACCCTGTGCGGACGCTACGCGGACCACGGCGACACACGCAAGCGAGAGTGGCGAGGGCCGGATTCGAACCGGCGACACCACGGTTTTCAGCCGTGTGCTCTACCAACTGAGCTACCTCGCCGCTTGAAATGGGGCGTGTTGCGGCCATCTGGAACTTGGCTACACCATGAAGGTTAGCGCCCGACACCGAGGCCTCCTCTCGTGTTCGGCCGGAGCTGCCGAACAGTGCCCGTATCGGCAGGCCCGGCCCTTGACGCCCACGCGACGGCGTCCTACCGTCGGGCGGTGGCCAGTCGTGTGGTCTGTATCGGAGGCACCGACGGCGCCGAAGGCGGCGAGGTCGGGCGCCTCGTTGCGGGGCAGCTCGGGTTTCGCCTCATCAACGAAGCCGTCGTGGTTCACGCCGCTCGCATCGGCGGAGTCGAGCCGCGCGACATCGCCGACGTCGAAACGCGCCGCTCACTACTGGTGCGGCTTCTCGAACAACTCGGGGACTCCAGTCCCCCGGAGGCTGCGGTGGCACGTGGCTTCGCGCCGCAAGGCGGCCGCACGCCGGCCCCCGCGAGCGATGCCTTGCGAGGCCTGATCCAGACGGCCATCGAGGAGATCGCTGCGGAGGGCAACGCCGTCATCGTGGCGCATGCCGCCTCGGTTGCCCTGGCCACTCGAGAGGACGCGTTCCGCGTCCTCGTCACCGCGTCGCCCGAGACGCGTTGCCGCCATCTGAGCGAGACAGCAGCGCTCACGAGCAAGGAGGCCGCGAAGTTCGTGGGAGAGGCAGATGCTGCCCGTGCCGATTACCTCAAGCGCTTCTACGGCGTGCGGGCCGAACTCCCGACGCACTACGACCTCGTTGTCAACACGGACAGGGTGACACCCGTGCACGCGGCCGAGCTCGTCGTGCACGGTGCGAGGCAGTAGCGGGCGTCCCCATTGGCTGTGCTCGGCGGAACTCTCTTGCTTCTCCCGGCTGCTCTCGCGGCTCTCACGCCGACTTCGTCGCCGTTTGCCAGCTCTCCACCGGTCGGGAGCTGGCTCTCGTGGAACGCCGCCGGGAAGAAGGCGTCGCTGGTGCTGATCGCCGGCTACAACGGTGCGAACAACGGGTTCAACTTCGACGGCTACGGGCGGGGACAGCTCCTTGTCCGCGTACCGCTCGGCTGGCGAGTCGCCGTCACGTGCCACAACGCTGTGTCGATGCGCCACTCCTGCGCGATCGTGGGTGGGCCGCTGGCGGCCACTCCTGCCTTCCGCGGCGCGGCCACGCCGTCACCGAGCGTCGGGCTGGAGCCCGACCAGACCGCGCGGTTCACGTTCACGGCGTCACGGGCCGGGAGCTTCCGGATCGCGTGCCTCGTCCCGGGGCACGAGCAGGCGCGCATGTGGGACGTGCTCGTGGTCGGAGGCGTCAAGCACCCGTCCATCTCGACGAGGCCCGGCTTCTAGCCGCCAGCTAGGACGTCGCCTCTTCCTCGACCTTGCGGATGTCGTGGGCAACGAAGTTCGGCAGCAAGGGCGGGAGGTAGCCCACACGCTCGTAACCGCGCGCGTCGACGACGTAGAGAGCCGCGCCGTGGATGATGTCGTTCGACCGCGGCTGAACCTGGATCCCGTACGACCGCCAGACGGCCGCGAGCTGGCGGTGCGTTCCCGTCAACCAGTGCCAGCCCGGCTCGAGTCGCCAGCGCTGCGCCGCGCTGCGAACACTCGCGGGCCGGTCGCCGCGGGGATCGACGCTGACGACCAGCAGCACCGGTCGTAGCTTCCGCGGAAGCTCGCGCTGAATGTCTCCGATCGTCTTGCCCACGATCGGGCACAGTGAACGGCAGCGCGAGTCGAGGAACGTGATCAACGTCACCCGTCCGCGCGTCGACGCGAGCGACCTCGTACCGCCGAGCACGTCGCGGAGGACGAACGGCGGCGCTGCGCGCTTCCCCGCAGGCCACGTCGCCTGGCCGTGGTAGTCGGGAAGGCCGGGCGACGCCGACCT
The DNA here is from genome assembly GCA_963710465.1 of uncultured Thermoleophilia bacterium. Taxonomy (GTDB): domain Bacteria; phylum Actinomycetota; class Thermoleophilia; order Gaiellales; family Gaiellaceae; genus JACVRM01. Next base: position 565,329 of record CAVQAQ010000007.1, on the reverse strand, counting down.
GGCCGTCTCGCCGGTGAGCAGGTGCGCCGCGACGCCGGCGCCTATGCCGACGATCGCAGCTGCGCCGAGCGAGGCCGCGAAGCGCCCAAGCCTCGGGCCTGTCGAACGTCGTCCGCCCTCGGCCATGCCGTTAGCGCGTCCTGAAGGCACGAATCGTGAGCACGATCCCCCACCACAGGAGCACCGCGCCCACGGCTACGAGCGGCAGAGCCCAGGACAGCACGGCCCCGGTCGTGAAGTCCGACGCAACGGTCGTCATCGTCGTCTCACCTCCTCGTCGTCTAGTGCTCTCCTGCGAACTGCCGTACCCACCTTCGCCGTCGTGCCCCTGGGTCGAGCCAGCCGTAGGCGCAGACGAGCGCGACGACGAGCCAGGGCACGGATGCCGGCACCCACATGATTCCCGCTGCGAGTTGCTGGTCGGCGAGAGCGGAAAGGCCCCACGGCCGGCTGGCCCGGTCCGCGTAGTGCGCGTACAGCGGGGACGGAGCCATCGCGATCACCACTGCGACGGTCCAGCCGACGAGCATCGCTCCGACGGCGTACGCAGCGCGCCCGGGAAGCGCGAGTCGTGCGCGGAATGGTCCCTCCCCGAGCAGATGAGCCCAGAGGAGCAGGGCCGTGAGGAAGAGCGTGAGGTGCTCGAGATCGTGGAGGGCCTGGTAGGAGAGCGCAGCGTCGTAGAGCGCAGGCACGTGCCAGAGCACGAAGACCCCGTTCATCAGGACGAACGCGACCATAGGCAGGACGAGCCACCCTCCGATCGTGCGGAGGGGCCCGGCCCAGGCGTCGCGCGCGACCGCGCCGGCGGCTACGCGCCGGTACGAGAGCGGGAAGGCACGCCAGAGGCGATTCCACGGCCGACTGAGCACCAGCAGCGGAGCGGCCACCTCGATCAGCAGCACGTGCTGCACCATGTGGATAGAGAAGAGCGAATCGGACAGGCGATCGATTGGCCCGACGAGCGCAACAACGACGGTCGCGAGCCCGGCAGCGAAGAGGAGCGTCCGCCAGCGGCGCTCCGCGCGCTCCCGTCCGCCGACGGGGCCACCGCGGCCGCCGAGCGCATAGAGCAGTGCCGCGATCGCGGCGCACTGGACGGGTGGCTCGGAAAGGATCACCTGCGACCGCTCAGAACAGGTAGAGGAACGCGAAGGTAACGGCGCCCAGGCCTGCGACAAACGTGAGATAGAAGCCGAGATCGTCGAGATCGGCGGGGCTCGAACCAGGGGCGTGGCTTCCGTTCCGGAACGCAGACGCCACGAGCATCTCGAGCCAGACCATCGTAAGCAGCACCACGACGGCGAGGAGCCCCGTCCAGCCGACGAAGACGCTCGCGAAGCCGCCGTCCGTCGGCCCGAAGTCGATCGCCGCGTACTCGATCGCCTGCAGCACCACTGCGGCGAGGCCGACGACGAGCGCCACGAGCGAGAGCCAGCGCGACCTGCTGTCCAGGCCGCGCTCGAGGTCGGAGCGCGCCCACGCGACGATCCCGGCGCTGACGACGACCGCCAGCATGACCGCGATCCCCCAGCCGATCGGCGCTTCCAGGTGGTTCGGCCGCCACAGGCCGGACGTGTTGAGCGATGCGAGGTAGAGGTAGGCGAAAAGAAAGGGCAGGAAGAGGAAGACAGTGGACGAGACCAGCAGCCGCGTTCCCGCCCAGTTGTTTCGCTGCTTCAGCTCGACGGGCTCGGGCTCGATCTCGACGACCAGCTGCGCTGCGTCGGACATCGTCTACCTCCCTCCCGGCACGAGCGCGGGGTTCGGGGCGAGCGTCGGCTCACCGTAGGAGTACGGATCCTCGTCGATCACCGGGATTTCCTTGAAGTCGTAGGACGGCACCGGTGTCGGCACCTGCCACTCCAGCGACTTCGAGTGCCAGGGGTTCGACTCGGCGGGGATGCGTGCGAAGACGAGCGACCAGAGAAGGTTTCCCACGAAGACAAGCATTGAGGCGCCGAGGACGAATGCCGAGACGGACGCCCAGTCGTTCAGGAACTGCAGGTTGCCCGCGTAGGTGACGACGCGGCGCGGCTGTCCCTTGAAGCCCACGATGAAGAGCGGGAAGAACGTCGAGTTGAAGGCGATGAACGCCGCCCAGAAGTGGATCTTCCCGAGCATCTGGTTGAGCTGGATGCCTGTCATCTTCGGAAGCCAGTAGTAGATGGCGGCGAAGAACGTGAAGACCAGGCCGCCGACGACGGTGTAGTGGAAATGGGCCAGCGAGAAGAAGCTGCCGTGCGTCGTGACGTCGCTCGGCACGTCGGAGAGGAAGACACCTGAGAGCCCGCCGATGAAGAAGTTGAAGACCCAGCCGAGGCAGAAGAGCATCGGGACGTCGTAACGCGCCTTCCCCCGCCACAGCGTTCCCATCGCACAGACGAAGATGAAGCCCGTCGGGATCGAGATCAGCTCGGTCGAGAACATGTAGAACGGCCGGAGGCTCGCGTTCATGCCGCTGACGAAGAGGTGGTGCTGCCAGACGGTGAAGCTGAGCAACGTGACCCCGAGCATCCCGGCGACGGCCAGCCGGTAGCCCCAGAGCGGCTTGCGGGCGAAGACGGGCAGCAGCTCCAGCACGATGCCGAATCCCGGGAGGGCGAGGATGTAGACCTCCGGGTGCCCGAAGAACCAGAACAGGTTCTCGTACAGGTACTGGCTGCCGCCCTGGCTCGAGAGGAAGAACCCCGTCTGCGCCGTCCGGTCGAGCGCGACGAGCGCCAGCGTCGTGATCAGCACCGGCGCGGCGAGGACGTTCAGGACCGAGGTCGAGATGATCCCCCAGACGAAGATCGGCAGGCGGCCGAAGGTCAGACCGGGCGCGCGCATCGTGAAGACGGTGGCGAGCATGTTGAACGCCAGGAGCGTCATCGAGATGCCGACGAGCGCGAAGAACATGATGTAGGCGTCCATGCCCATGTTCGCCTGGTCGTTGAGCGGCGCGTACCCGGTCCAGCCGGTCGGGAAGCCGCCGTAGAAGACGGTGGACGTGAGAATCAGACCGCCGGCCATCAGCAGCCAGAACGTGAATGCCTCGATCCGCGGGAAGGCGAGGCGGCGGGCGCCGATCATCAACGGCAGGAAGTAGCTTCCGAACGGGCCGAGGATCGCGCTCGTCATCATCCCCATCATCATCGTGCCGTGCAGGCCGACCAGGGTCAGGTACTGGCCGGCCGGGAATACGTTCGGCTCAGGTCGGAGGAGCTCGAAGCGGATCAGCATCGCGTTGACGCCGCCGAAAATCGCGAAGAAGCCGATCCCGATCAGGTACTGGAGGCCGACGACCTTGTGGTCGGTCGACAGGCCGATGTAGCGCGTCCAGCTCGCGGTCGGCCTCGTGCCGACGCTGCCGTGCTCCTCGAGCTCGTGCACCGACGAAGGGCGGCCGGCCATGCGGGCGAGCGGGTAGTTCAAGAAGCCGAGGCCGCCGAGGAATCCCACCACGGCGAGGATGTACGCCAGGAAGAGCGCGATGTCGTTCTGGCCCGTGTCACCCGTGTAATCGAGGCTCGGGCCGCTGATCTGGTGGCCGAGCCACCAGCCGACGTAGTAGCCGACGGCCGCCCAGCACCACGGCGCTCAGGAGGTTGAAGCCGACGAGGCGCCGCAGGAGGGGTGGCCGCGCGGTGGCAACGTCGGAGGTGCTCATCCGGCTCTCCTTTGCGGGTCGGGGGCATAGGTCGTGCTGTACGGCGGCATGTAGCGCGCCACGGCCTGGAAGACCTGCCGCTGCGACTTGACCCACGCCGCGAACTCGGCCGTGCTGACGACGTGCCCCGTGTCGAACATGTAGCCGTGCCACAGGCCGCAGAGCTCGGCGCAGTGGATGTCGAAGCTCCTTGGTGCCCGCGTCTTCACGTAGACGACGTTGTCGGTGTTCAGGCTCGCGTCGGCCTTTACGCCGAGCTGGTAGGCCCAGAACGAGTGGACGGCGTCGAGGGAGGTGACGTGGAACTCGATCAGGCGGTCGGCGGGGAGGACGAGCTCGGACGTCTCGAGGCCGCCGAAGGTCGGATAGCGGTAGGTGAACTCCCACTGCTGGGCGATCACCTGCACGGGGAGCTTCGGACCGCTCGGAACGGCGATCGGGGTCAGGCCCCTGGCCGCCGCCCGAGCCGGTCTCGAGCAACGCCCACGTCCCGTACCCGGCGAGGAAGAGCACGACCGCGGAGGTGCCGATGATCCACGCGTTCTGGACTCGCGCGTTCCCTCGGATCGCCGCGCCCTCCTCGATCCCGGGGCCGCGGCGCCGGAAGACGATGAGCGCATACGCGAAGTAGACGACGATCAGGCAGATGATCGGCGTCATCACCGCGAGCAGGACGGTGTTGTCGGTGACCTGTCCCGCCGCCTGCGTCGAGCCCTTGCCGGGCGGAAGCTGCGGGCCGAGCACGAAGATGACGAGCGGCGTCGCGATCAGGCTGGCGACGATCGTCAGGACGGCGATCCGGCGCGCGTGGTTGGGGCCGGTCACCGCTCGCTCATACGACGTGGAGGAAGCCGTCCATGTAGCCGATCGTCTGCATCGGCCCGCCGAAGCCGTAGATGAAACCGGCGGCGCACGGGACGAAGCACTGCCAGCGGTACCTGCCAGGATTCCCGGTCCGGAACGAGAACGTGATCGTCCGATGCGCCTTGTCGAGTGTGCAGGGCGCCGCGTCACACTGGTTCTTCGCGTCGTCGGCCACCCCCTCGAGCGGCACGACGAGGTGCATCGACGGGATCGTGAACGTGTGGGACGCGAGGCTTGGGTCGAGCACGTCGACCGTCTTCCCGTCCACCTGCATGACGTTGCCGACGACGCCTTCGGGGCGGCCGAGGAAGGGGTTCCGAAGCCCGGAGGCGCCGTCGTACTGGTACACGGTCACATGCACGAGCGAGTGCGCGGGCAGGGTCCAGATCGTGCTGTGTTCCCAGGAGCCCTGCTGGTTCTTCACGAGGTACGACACCCAGGTCGGCTCCGAGTAGCTGGGCCCGAGCCCGGCGACCGTCTGCAGCGTCAGGTTCACGGTCCGCGCGCCCTTCGCCGAGACCGAGACGGCGGAGGGCGACGACATCAGGTACCCGGACACGTACCACGCGATCAGGCCGACAATGACCGCGAATCCGACCGCGATGGCAGCAAGCCTTCGTCCCATCGTGCCCGCGCGATCATGAACCTTGCATGGCCACCGGTCAACCGCGCCGAGGAACGGATCGCGTCCCTCCCTCCAGGGCTACCCGGCGTCAAGTCGCGTGAGATGGCGCTTCGGCCCGCGGTCGAGCCTCCGTAGCCCTCCTGGGCTCTCATCGACCTCCCAGCTGGCTTTCAGGGGATTTTCAGACCTGGATGGCTTGCTGATCGGGTCAAGACGTTCTCACCGAGCACAGGAGCCGATCATGTCTGTCACCCTCGTCCTCGCCATCAACGCGATCGTCGCGGCCGCCGTAGTCGCCGCCCTCGCGTATGTCTGCCGAATCCCCTACCGCGTCGATCGTCTGGCTCGACCGCAGGACCGCCGGGCGGGAAGTGGAGAGCGCGAGCGCTTCGCCTACGAACGTGCGGCCGCCTGAAGCGGCGTAGGCAGGAGCCCCTACTCGCCGAGCCACCGCTGCCTAGCCGCGTCCCGGCTAGAGCTCTTTGGCGAGCGCGCGCAAATCGCGGTCCTCGCGCACCGAGACGTAGTAGAGGAGCGCGGTTAGCCCGGCGAAGGCGGCGAGCAAGATCTCCGGCGCGAATGGCCGCACGTCGAGGAACACAGCGAGGATGTAGAGCGGGATCAGTACGTACAGGACGGTCATGGCGAACGCGCAGACCGCGCACAGCGCGAGAGCGCGCAGCCTGTTCGCCGCGCTCGGCAGCAGTAGGTCCTGCTGGCTGACGTCGGGTTTGTACGGCTTCGCGCTGCGGTTCGCGATCGAGGCCCGGTCCCACCCGCGCCGGTCGTCGCGGCCGTCGTCCCAGGGAAGCGAATCCGCCATCGAGCCAGTATGCGCCCAGGTTGCAGATGTAGCAAGCGCCGACGGAAACGCGTCAGAGCGCGCGCAGGGCGACCCGGTCGCCGGGCGCGATCACGAACGTCTCCGCCGCGCTGCCGCGTGAGATGGCGATTGCCACGCTGCCGTACGAGTCCTCGAAGACCACGACGTCGCCGTCGCGAACGTCGGAGAAGGTCGCCGCCGCGATCGCGTAGTAGCGCTCCCGGGCGAGCTCGACCTCGATCCTGTCGCCGAGCGCGATCGCCGCCTGCTCGAGGTGCCGCCGGCGAACGTTGAGCTCGACGTTGCCGAAGCGGTCGACCGACAGGCAGCGCGCGACGATCAGGCCCTCCCGCACCGTCGGCTCGGGCAGGTCGATCCGGACGAGCGTCGAGGGCTCGACCGCGGGGCCGACGTCCTCGAGCGGTCGGCCGGACGCGAGGTGGGCCGCGACCGGCGAGAAGATGTCGCGCGCGTGGAACGTCCACGAGACGTGCTCGAGCCACAGCTCACGATTCGTCAGCTCGTGCGCCGCGTCGATCCCGCCCAGCCGCTCCGCCGCGACGACGAGCAGGCCGTTGTCGGGGCCGACGTACAGCCGCCCGTCCGAGCCGCGCAGCCCAACCGCGCGGCGATCGCCGCCGACCTCGGGGTCGACCACGGCGAGGTGGACTCCGACCGGCATGTACGGGAGGGCGTTCGCGAGGCTGAGCGCGCCCTGCAACACGGCCTGCGGCCGGATGCCGTGGTTGATGTCGATCACGCGCGTCCCCGGCGCGACCCGCTCGATGACGCCGTGGCAGACGCCGACGAACTCGTCGTCGAGCCCGAAGTCGGTCAGGAACGTGATGACTTTCATGACGGCCCCACGGCGGCGACGTTACCGCGCAGCCCGCGCCACCGCGGCGGTCAGGCCCTCCACGCCGGGGCGCTCGGACTCGGCCGCGACGGCGAGGCCGGCGGCGCTCGCGGCCTCGGTCGTCTGCGGGCCGATGGTCACGACCGGGGCACCACCGAGCCCGGCGTACGCCCTCGCCGCCGACGGCGACGCCAGGACGACGAGATCCACGTCCGGGAACGTCTCCGGGCGCAGCTCGCGCGTCCGGTAGAGCGGCACGAAGTCGGCGCCGAGCTCGTCCACGAGCAGCCGGCGGGCGCCCTCCGCGGCGGCGAGCAGGACCCGCCCCGCGGGCCGCGGTAGCTCGGCGAGCAGGCCGTCCTGACTCGCCTCGGCTGGGACCAGGTCGACGGAGAAGCCGTGCGCGCGGAGCGCCTCGGCGGTGGCCGGCCCCACCGCGGCGATCCGCGCCGGGCGGCCCGCCAACCGACGTGCGATCTCGTCCGCGCCGCTCCGGCTCGTGACCACGAGCCAGTCGTAATCCGACGACTCGATCGGCTCGTCGCCGAGCGGCTCCAGCGCGATGAGCGGGCACGACACCACCTCGTGCCCTTGCTCGCGCAGCGCCGCGACCAGCTGATCGTCGAGCCCGGCGGGCCGGGTGACGGCGACCCTCACGCGGCGACGAAGCCGGCCAGCTCGCGGGCGACCGCTTCCGGGTCGTCGCCGCTCCGCCGCTCGAGCCACGTCCCGTCCTCGGCGGCGACCAGCGCTGTCAGCAACACGCCGTCGTGATACGCCGCCACGGGCGCCAGACAGCCGCCCCCGAGCGTGGCCACACAGGCACGCTCGGCCGTGACGCGCCGCCGCGTCTCGTCGTCGTCGGCCGCGGCCACCAGCTCCTCCTCCCCGGCGCGCACCTGCAGCGCGAGCGCGCCCTGGCCCGCCTCTGGGAGCATCTCGTCCGGCTCGAGCCGCCGGCCGATCTCCGCCTGGAGGCCGAGCCGGTCAAGCCCGCACGCCGCCAGCACGACCGCGTCGAGCTTCCGCTCGCGGCCCTTCTGCAGCCGGGTGTCGATGTTGCCGCGGAGCGACTCGATCACGAGCCCGGGCTCGAGCGAGAGCAGCTGCGCCCGCCGGCGGACGGACGCGGTCCCGATCCGCATGCCGGGACAAAGGTCGGTTACGCCGCAGAGCGCGTCCCGCGGGTCCTCGCGCGCGAGGTAGGCGCCGACCGCCAGCCCTTGCGTGTCCGTCGAGGTCATGTCCTTGGCCGAGTGGACGGCGACGTCGATGCGTCCGGCGAGCAGCGCCTCCTCGATCTCCTTGACGAAGACGCCGCGCTCGCCGATCTGCCCGAACGGACGCGTCCGGTCGCGGTCGCCCGCGGTGGTGATCGGCACCAGCGCGACCTCGGCTCCGGCCGCGCGCAGCGTCTCAGCGGCGGCTCCGGCCTGCGTCATCGCGAGCCGGCTGCCCCGCGTCCCCAGCCTTACGAGCGTGAGTCGTTCCCCGCCGTCTCGTCGAGCCCGAACAGGTGGCGGACGGCATCGGCGTACGCGACCCCGTCGGCGCCGGCCGCCGCTTCTTTCAGGCGGACGGTCGGGAGGTGCAGGAGCTTGTTGACGATCCCGGTGGTCACCGACTCGACCACGCGGCGCTCGTTCTCCGACATGCGCCCGAGCGCACTCTCCGCGCGGGCGAGCTCGCCCGCGCGGATGGCCTCGGCGCGCTCGCGCAGCTCCGCGATAGCGGGAACGACGTCGAGCGACGCCTGCCAGGCCGCGAACCGCTCGGCCTCGAGATCGACAATCGACTCGGCGCGCACCGCTTCTTCACGCCGTCCGGCGAGACTCGCCTGGACGACGGCCTCGAGGTCGTCGATGTCGTAGAGGTAGCAGCTCTCGAGCGCGTGGATCTCGGGATCGAGGTCACGGGGAACAGCGATGTCGATGAGCAGGAGCGGGAGCCCCTTGCGGCGCGCGAGCGCCGCACGTACCTGATCGGCGCCGAGCACGTAGCCGGGCGCGCTCGTCGACGAGACCACGACGTCAGCCTGGGGGAGCACGCGCTCGAGCTCGTCGAGCCCGACCGCCTCGGCGCCGAAGCGGCGCGCGAGCGCGGCGCTGCGCTCCTCGCCACGGTTGGCGACGGCCACGATGCGGCCGCCGCGTTTGGCGAGGTTGCGTGCGGTCAGCTCGCCCGTCTCGCCCGCGCCGACGACAACGACGGCACGGCCCTCCAGATTCCCGAAGACCTGCTGCGCGAGCGCGGCCGCCGCCGAGGCGACCGACGTCGGGCTCTCGGAGATCGCCGTCTCGGCTCGCACCTTCTTGCCCGCGTAGAGCGCCTGCCGGAAGAGCCGGTCGAGCACCGGGCCGGTCACGCCGGCCTCGTAGGCGGCGCGCACCTGGCCGAGGATCTCGCCCTCGCCGGGAACCATCGAGTCGAGCCCGGCGGCGACGCGGAAGGCGTGCAGCGCGGCCGCATCGTCATGGAGCCGGTAGAGCACCGGGCCGAGCTCGCCGCCGGCCAGCTCGGTCAGCGCGGCCTCGGCCCGCGCCTCGGCGCCTTCGCCCACGAGGTACAGCTCCGTGCGGTTACAGGTCGAGAGGCAGACGGCCTCGTAGCCCTGGCCCGCGAGGTCGGCCGCCAGCGCCGCGGCCGCGTCGCCGTCGAGCGCCACGCGTTCGCGCACCTCGACCGGCGCGTGGTGGTGCGAGGTGCCGACCAGGACCAGATTCATGCGAAGTGCGACGCCGGGAGCGCCAGGTGGACGGTGACCACGAGCGCGAAGCCCGCGAGGAGGAGGAAGGCGACCCGGCGGCCGCGCCAGCCGAGGCCGTAGCGAACGACGAGGAGCGCGGCGTACGCGCACCAGGTGAGCAGCGTCGCCGCCATCAGGGCATCGATGCCGCCACCGCGCTCGTACAGACGCCCGAGCCCGATCGCGATCCCGACCGTGAGCGCCGGTAGTGCGACGAGGATCGTCTTCGCGGAGAGCTCGTCGAGTGCGACCAGCGCCGGTGCCTGCGGGCGCAGGATCCCGGCCTCGCGCCGCTTGAGCCGCCGCTCCTGCCACAGGTAGACGCCGGCGAGCCCCGCCGAGAGCGTGAAGCCGGCGAACGCCGCGAGCACCAGGCCGACGTGCAGCGCGAGGAACGCGGTCGAGAAGTCCCCGCCGGCATCCGAGGAGACCCCGCCGGCGACGTACGAGACGGCGAGCAGCGCCACGGCGAGCGGCATGAGCACGAGCCCGAGCACGCGGTAGCTCGGCCGGCAGCCCCAGACCAGGTAGCCGGTCACCAGCAGCCAGACGAAGAGGTTCAGCGAACCGGCCCACGTGCTCCACGGGAAGCCATCCGCCCGTGCGGCCTGGACGACGAGCAGCCAGGTCTGGACGAGCCAGCCGATGCGGACGCCCCACGTCGCCGCGCGGCCGAGCGAGCCAGGATGGCGAACGTTGCCTGCATAGGCTACAGCGGCTTCGCCGTACGCGAGCAGCGCCGGCCAGAAGAGGAGCTCAGCCAACCCTGGCCTCCTCCCGGTCGGCTTGCTCCTCCGTCGCGCGCCGCTCGCGGGCGCGGCGCGCGAGGTCGCCGAGCTCACGGTCGAGCCGGGACACCTTCAGCGCGATGATCAGCAGGTAGACGAGCACGGTCACGAGCACGACCGTGTACGCGGCAAAGACGTAGCGGTCGCCGCTGCTCACGCCAGCGCCTCGCGCAGCTCGCGGAGGTGGCCGTCGAGCCGCTTGCCGGTTAGCTCGACGTGGTACATCGTCGCCGCCAGCGAGAGCATCCCGGCGAGGCAGATGCAGAAGACGAGGAACATCGACCCGGCCATGTCGGGCCCGCTGCTCTTCAGCACGACCGGATGGATCAGGTCCGAGCTGAGGCGGATGGCGAGGAAGCTGATCGGGACGAGCACGACGCCGAAGAGCGCGTAGACAGCCGAGATGTTCGCCCGGCGCCGCCCCGGCTCCACGGAGTAGCGGAGCATGAAGTAGGCCGCGTAGAAGAGGAAGAGCACCAGGAACATGACCAGCTGCCGCGAGCTCCACGTCCACCAGACGCCCCACGACACCCGCGCCCAGATCGAGCCGGTCACGAGCGTGAGCACGCCGAAGATCAGCCCGATGTGCACGGCGGTGTAGCTCTCGAGGTCGTAGCGCTCGTCGCCCAGCCAGAGCAGCCGCAACGCTTTCCACGCGCCCCAGCCGAAGCCGGCGTAGGCGGTGAGGGCGATCGGGACGTGGATGTAGAAGATCCGCTGCGAGAAGCCCTGGTCGGCGTCGTCGGGCACCCAGAAGAGCGCGAGCGCGATGCCCCCGCCGAGGAGGACGAGAGTCGCGAGCGCGAAGAGCGCAGGCCGGTTATTCCGCAACGACGTACTCAAAGCTTGCCCACGAGAGAATCGCAAAAACGAGGTCGTACAACGCGAGAAAGGCCAGGTAACGGCCGGGTTCGTCGGCCACCGTAGCGCCCACGCCGCCGACGATCACGGGAATGCCGAGCGGCAGGAAGAGCAGCGGCAGGATCAGCTCGCGGGCGCGGCTCACGACGGCCATCGCCGAGAGCAGGGTCCCGACCACGGCGATCCCGATGTCGGCGAGCACGACGGCGACGATGAGCTCCCAGCTGACCGGCCGGAAGAAGAGCGCGTACGCCGGCAGCGCCGACCGCCTCGGCCAGGCCGAGGAAGGCCAGCACGCTCAGCGTCTTCCCGAGCCAGATCGCACTCCGGTCGAAGGTCGCGAGCACGAGCCCGTCCATGACGCTGCCCTCCCGCTCGGCGACGAACGCACGCGTGAGCCCTAGCAGCGCGGTGAAGACGATCCCGATCCAGAGCAGGCCGTCGGACGCCTTGTCGGTGGCGTCGGTCGGCAGCGCGAAATGGAAGACGACGAGCGAGGCGACGACGAAGAGCAGCATCGCCGGCACGGTGTCGCGCGAGCGGAGCTCGAGCAGCAGGTCCTTGCGCGCCAGCGCGGCCACGTCGCCGAAGTAGCCGGTCACGCCGCGAGCGAGAGGCGTCGGGGCCCGAGCGGGTCGAGCCGCTCCGGCGCATGGGTGGAGACGACGAGGGTGCGTTGACCGGCGAGCTCGCGCAGCTCGCGGTCGACGAGCGCGGCCGCGTCGGCGTCGAGGCCGGAGAAGGGCTCGTCGAGCAGGACGAGCTCCGGGTTGTGCAGGAGGGTGCGGCAGAGCGCGAGCCGTTGCTGCATCCCGCGCGAGAAGGTGGCGACGCGGGCGTGGCGCTCCTCCCAGAGGCCGAAGCGCTCGAGCAGCATGCCGATCCGCTCGCGCCGCTCGGGCACGCGGTAGAGGCGGCCGTACAGCTCGAGGTTCTCGAGCGGGGTCAGCTCGAGGTAGACGAGCGGCTCGTGCGCCGAGAAAGCCGATCGCGGAGCGCTCGGCGCGGACCTCGAGCTCGCCGCCCGTCGGCGCGGCCAGGCCGGCGATCAGGCGGAGCAGTGTCGTCTTGCCGGACCCGTTCGGGCCTGTGAGGACGAGGAAGCCTCCGTCCTCGACATCCAGGTCGAGCCCCTGGAGAACGCGCTTGTCGCCGTAGCGCTTGCTCAGCTTGCGCGCGCGGATCACACGACCACGTCCAGCAGCACGAAGCCCAGGAACACGACGCTGATGACGCCGTTGACGGTGAAGAACGCAGCGTCGAGGCGGCGCAGGTCGCCCGGCCGGATGAGCGAGTGCTCGTAGGCGAGCAGCGCCGCGACCGCGAGGACGCCCAGCCAGTAGAACAGTCCCGCGCTCAGGCCGAGCCCGACGGCGGCGAGCAGCAGGACGGTCAGCACGTGGAGCACTCGAGCGCCGCGAAAGACCCCGTCGACGCCCCAGCGCACGGCCCAGGAATGCAGGCCCTGCCCGCGGTCGACGTCGAGGTCGAACAGCGAGTAGAAGAGGTCGAAGCCGGCGATCCAGCAGGCGACCGCCGCGCCGAGCAGCCACGCCTCCCACGGCAGGTGCCCGGTGACGGCGACCCAGCCGCCGACGGCGGCGAGACCGTCGACGGCGCCGAGCCAGAGGTGCGCGAGCCAGGTGACCCGCTTCAGGTACGGGTAGATGACGAAGCCGGCGACGGGAATCGGCCAGAGCCAGCGCACGATCGGGTCGAGCTGCCAGACCGCGACGAGGAACACGACCAGCGAGACGGCGCAGAACGCCAGCACCTGCGCCACCGAGAGCGCTCCGGACGGGAGCTCGCGCGACGCCGTGCGCGGATTGCGCGCGTCGATCGAGCGGTCGATGAGCCGGTTGAGCGCCATCGCCAGCGAGCGGGCGCCGACCATCGCCACGGTGATCCAGAGCAGCTGCGACGCCGACGGGACGGCTTCGAGGGCGAGCAGCGCGCCGACATAGGCGAACGGCAGCGCGAAGACCGTGTGCTCGATCTTGACGAGCCGCGCGAAGCGGACCGGGAGCGGCGGCGCGGCCGCGGAGATGGCCATTGCCGCGATCCTACGTCTGGCGGTGCGCCGTGCCCTCGCCGGCGAGCAGCGAAAGCGCATGCTCGAGCGCGGGACGCAGCACCGCGTAGCCGTCCCGGCACCCGCCGGTCGAGCCGGGCAAGTTGACCACGAGCGACGACCCGCGAACGCCGGCGACGCCGCGTGAGAGCAGGCCGTGGGGCGTCTTCGCGATCGAATCCGCGCGCAGCGCCTCGGCGATCCCCGGCGCGACGCGGTCGACGACCTCGAGCGTCGCCTCCGGCGTCACGTCACGCGGCCCGAGGCCGGTGCCGCCGGTCGTCAGCACGAGCGCAGCGCCGTCGGCCAGCTCGGCGACGGCCTCCGCGATCATCTCGCGCTCGTCGGGAACGACCCGACGCTCGACGTCGTAGCCCCCTGCGACCAGTAGGCGCTCGAGCTCGTCGCCGCTGCGATCCTCGCGCTCGCCGGCCGCAACGCCGTCGGACACTGTCAGCACCGCGGCTTTCACACGGGCTCCTTCGTCTTCTCGAGGAGGCGCACGTCGTCGACGACCATCTCCTTGTCGATCGCCTTGGCCATGTCGTAGACGGTCAGGGCGGCGACCGAGGCCGCGACGAGCGCCTCCATCTCGACGCCGGTGTGCCACGTCGCCTCGGCGGTGGCCGTGATCTCCACGCCGCCGTCCACGACGCCGGCGCTCACCTGGATGCTCGTCAGCGGCAGCGGGTGGCAGAGCGGGATCAGGTCGCTCGTCCGCTTCGCCGCCATGACGCCGGCCAGCTCGGCGGTGACCAGGGCATCGCCCTTTGGCAGGCCGCGCAGGCGCTCGGCAGTCGCGGCCGCCATGCGCACGGATGCCCGTGCGACCGCGCGGCGACGGGAGACCGGCTTCGACCCCACGTCGACCATGCGCACGCGGCCGGACTCGTCGACGTGCGAGAGCTCGCTCATGCTGTCGCCTCGAGCGCCGGCGCCAACGCCTCGTCCAGGTCCTGCAGCTGCTCTGCGATCCAGCGCGTGACGTCGTGCTCGCGCACCTGCGCGCGGATCCCCGCCAGGCGGCGCGCCCGCTCGTCGGCAGGCATGAACAGCGCCTCGTGGATGGCGTCCGCCTGCGCGCTGACGTCGAACGGGTTCACGGTCAGTGCCCACTCCCCCAGCTGCTCGTGCGCGCCCGTGTTCTCGGACAGGATGAGCACGCCGTCACGCTCGTTCACGAGCGGCGCCTCCTTCGCGACCAGGTTCATGCCGTCGAAGATCGCGTTGACGAGCAGGACGTCGTACTGCTTGTACGCCGCCACCGACTGCGCGAAGTTGTCGGCGATCTGCAGGTCGAGCGGCGTCCAGTCGACCGTCTGGAAGCGGTCGTTCACGGTTCGCGCCGCGCGCTGGATCGCCGCGAGGTACTCGGCGTACTCGGGGATGTCCTGCCGCGACGGGTCGAGAAAGGCAAGCATCTGCACGCGGCCGTGCAGCTCCGGATGCGCCTCGAGGAAGAGCTCGTAGGCACGCAGCCCCCGCACGACGTTCTTGGACGGGTCGGTGCGGTCGACGCGCAGGACGAGGAACTCCGGCCGGTGCTCCACGATTGTTCTCTCTTCTGACAACACGGCTTCGCTCTGCGCGAGGTCGTCGAACTCCTGGACGTCGACGGAGATCGGCCGTGCCGTCACGCGGGTGGTGCGACCGTCGTGGCGCGTCTCGTTCGCGACGAGATCGACGTCGGCGCCGAGGATGTCCGCGCAGCTGCGCAGGAAGTTGAGCCGCCACCGAGCCGTGTGGAAGCCGACGACGTCGTTGGCGAGGATCCCGTCGTGCACCGCCCGGCGGATGTCCTCGGGGAGGACCCGCCAGTAGTCCGGCTGCGGCCAGGGGATGTGCACGAAGTGGGCGAGGGTCGCCTCGGGCGCGTCGCGGCGGACGAGCCGCGGCGCGACGTAGAGGTGGTAGTCGTGGAAGAAGACGGTCGCGTCCGGCTGCCGCGCCAGCTCGTCCACGACCACGTCCGCGAAGTTGCGGTTGACGGCGCAGTAGCCGTTCTCCCACGCGTTGTGCAGCCCCTGATCCCAGTCCGGCGACTCCGCCAGACCCCACAGGTAGTGCTGCGCGAACCACAGCACCGGATTGGCGACGACGTTGTAGTACCAGTCGTAGGCCTGCAGCGGGTGCCAGACGAGCCGGAGCCCGAACGCGGAGCCGTCGCGCGCCTGCTCCTCGAAGGCGGCGCCGCCGTTGCGCTCCGCGACGACACGGTCGCCCTCGCTCATCACGCTGGCGATCCAGGTGACGTCGTGATGCGTGACGAGGCTGCGCAGCGCGGTGACCAGGCCGCCGCCGCCGCGACGGGCCTCAACCTGCCCGTCCATGCCGACCGCGTAGCTCACGGGCCCGCGGTTGGAGACGATGATGAGCCGGCGCCGGGGAGGCATCGCCCCGGCACCTTAGGCGCTGCTAGACCCTCTGGTTGACGACCAGCTCCGTCTCGCCGATGTCGCGGCCGCTGAGCTGGTTGAAAAGCGCGAGCCAGTCGCGCAACAGGCGAGGGGTCAGGAAGCGGCGGCGGACGAGCTCCTTGCCGCGCAGCCCGCGCTGCCGCGCGCCCGCCGGATCGTCGAGCGCCTCGCGGCAGGCCTCGGCGCACTCGGCGGCCGAGTCGACCAGCCAGCCGGTCTCGCCGTCGATGACCTGGGTGACGATCCCGCCCGCGCGGCCGGCCACGGTGGGGCGCGCCTTCCAGAGCGACTCGGTCACGGTCAGGCCGAAGCCCTCGCGGATCGACTTCTGGATGTTGACGCTCGAGTGCACCTGAAAAGCGTTGACCTCGACGGAGCCGACGTTGTTCAGGTTCGAGAGGATGAAGATGTCCGGGTCGCCGGCCGCGTACGTGACGGTCTGGTTGTAGAACTCCCAGCCCTCGGGGTCGTCGTGCGCCATCGCGCCGACGAGCGCGAGCTGGACGTCGGGGTGCGTCTGCTTCACCTGGCGGTACGCGTCGATGACGCCGAGCGGGTCCTTCCACGGGTCGAAGCGCGAGACCTGCGTGAGGAGCGGCCGTTCCACGTCGATGCCGAACTGGTCGACGATGTACGCGGCGTCCTCGGGCGAGAGCGCCATGTTCTTCGGCGTCAGGGGGTCGATCGCCGGCGGCCAGATGAACGCCGGCGGAAGCCCGTCGATCGGCGGCACGAAGTCCGGGATATGGAAGATGGCCGCGTCGTAGCGGCGCAGCGAGGGCGCGAGCATGTCCAGGACGGGCTGGTAGGGCGTCGACAGGTCGATGTGGCAGCGCCAGATCCAGCGCGCCTGGGTCGAGTCCTTCAGGTAGTCGATCATCGCCGCGGGCTGCGGGTCGTGGACGATGATGAAGTCGTAGCCGTCCTCGAACTCCTCGGCGTTCATGCGGTTGTACTCGAAGAAGACGCGCTGCTGGTCGTCGCTCAGCCCGTCGGGCCGGCCCTGCAGGGCGTTGTGGATCCGCTTCGTCACGTCGAAGAACTCGTCCTGGCCCTTGATGATCCGCCACTCGACATCGAGCCCCGCGTCGCGCATGAGCGGGATCAGCGTGTAGTTGATCTCGGCGACGCCGCCGCCGAACGCTGTCGCGGACAGATGCAGGACGCGCGCGCCCGCGAGCGGGGCGGCCAGCCGCCGGATCTCGTCCATGAGCCCACGCGACACGATGGTCGCGTAGTCGGCGAGCGGCTTCGTTCCGACGTTGACGAGTTGGAGCATCCGAGAAGGTGGAGAGGCGAGTGGGGCTATTCCGAGAGGAGCTTCACGAACCGGAGGCGCGAGCCGGTGCCGCCGGGACGAGCGCCGACCTCGAACTCGTCCGCGAGCGCCTGGATGATCGCGATGCCGAGCCCGCCCTCGTCGAGCTCGTCGCGATCGGCGCCCGTGTGCTCGTGCACGAAGCCCTGGCCGTTGTCGTAGACCTCGACGATCAGCCGGTCGTTCTCGAGCTCGTAGACGACCTCGACCGTGCCGTCGCCGTTCCCGTTGCCGTAGGCGTGCCGTACGGAGTTCGACGCGGCCTCCGTCACGGCGAGCTTGAGGTCGCCGAGCGTCTCGTCGGAGAGCGGGCGCAGCCCTGCCAGCCCGGTGAGCGCGAGGCGCACGAGCGTGATGTACTCGGGCTTCGCCGGAATCGTGAGGCGAACAGCCTCGGTCGCGCTGGGAGGTTCGGTCCGCATTCGGGAAGTTTACGCAGATCCCTTCGGGGTCACGGGGCAGGTTTCTCCTTGTTCGACCACCACTCGCCGAGTCCTATTCCCGCGACGGCGTGAACCAATCAGGACTTCAGGGCGAGGCATCCGGAACCGCCGGCCGGACCGCGAGGTGGACCCTGACCGTCTGCTTGTGGTTGTCGCGGACGATCGTGAACGCGACCACCTGCCCGGGGCGAAAGTGCTCGACCAGGACCCGGGCGACGTCGCCGGAGCTTCGCACCGGCCGGCCGCCGATGGCGGTGAGCACGTCGCCGCCGCGGCGGATCTCGGCGCCGTTGAAGAACTCGACCCGGTCGCCCGCCCGCAAGCCTGCGGCCGCCGCGGGCGTCCCCGGCGTCACGACCTGCACCAGGGCGCCGCGCCTGACCACCACGCCGAGATGGCGCGCAAGGGTCGGCGTGAGATCTCCGGTCTCGATGCCGACGTACGGGTAGCGCACACGTCCGGATGCGATCAGCTGGCGCAGCGAGCGCTTGGCCGCATTGATCGGGACGGCGAAGCCGACGCCCTCGCCGCCACCCGTGTCGGTGCGGATCTGGGCGTTGATCCCGACCGCGTCACCCGAGACATCGAGCAGCGGTCCGCCCGAGTTGCCGTGCGTGATCGGGGCGTCGGTCTGGATCGCGTCGGAGACGTAGTAGTCGGAGGTCAGCGACGGGATCGAGCGGCCGACGGCGGACACGACGCCGACGCTGAGCGAGCCACGATTGCCGAACGGGCTGCCGATCGCCGCGACCGGAGCGCCGACGCGCAGCGCATCAGAATCGCCGAGCGGAAGCGGACGGAGGGCGTGATTACCGGGATCGACACGGACGACGCCGACGTCGTCGAAGAGGTCCCACCCCACCATCTGCGCCTGGACCCGGTCGCCGTCGGCGAAGGCCACGTAGACGTCGTGTGCCCCGCGCGTCGGCGCGTTCGTCCCCTGGCCCGCCGTCGTGATGACATGCGCGCTGGTGAGGATGTAGCCGTCCGGCGAGACGACGAAGCCGGAGCCCTGCGCCGCGTGCTCGGCCGGCGGCGCGCCGCCGAAGTAGGTGTAGAGCGTCACGACGCCCGGGGCGCGCGCGGCGTAGATGCGCTCGGGGTCGAACCCGCCGCGGGCCGGGAGCGGCGCGGAGGCGGCGGTGCCGGACGCGTCGATCTCGCTGACGACGACCTTTGCGGGCCGCGTGCTCGCGCTGTCGTCGTGCGTGGCGCCGAGCAGGTAGACGATCGCGCCGCCGACGACTGCCGCACCGAGCGCGATCACGGTCACGGCCAGCGGGCGCACGGGCCGAGCGTATCCCCCCGCGGCGTTTTCCCGTGAAAACGCCTACGCACCCGGGTCGGCGGGGAGCACGAGCGTGACGCGCGTGCCTGCGCGCCCGTCCAGCTCCAGCTCGCCGTGCATCAGCTCCGCGAGCTCGTGCGCGATCGCCAGCCCGAGCCCGCTGCCGGAGGCGCGCGTGCCCTCGCCGCGGTAGAAGCGCTCGAAGACCTGCTCGCCCTGCTCGGCCGGCACACCCGGCCCGTCGTCGACCACCTCGAGCGCGACGCGGCGGCCGACGGAGCGAGTCACGATGCGGACGCTCGTGCCCGGCGGCGTGTGCACGAGCGCGTTCTCGACCACCGCGCGGCCGATGCGCAGCACCTGGTCCGAGTCGGCGAGCGCCGTCACGGAGCCGTTCGTCTCCACGGCCAGCCTGCGGCCGCCTGCGCGCGCGGCGGCGTCGAACTCGCGGCCGAGCACCTCGGCGGCCTCGTTCAGGTCGACCGGCTCCGCCTCGACCGGCATCCGGCCAGCGTCAATGCGCGTCAGGTCGAGCAGGTCGGCGGTCATACGGGTGAGCCGAGCGACCTGGTCGCGCATCGTCTCCAGGAATTCGTCGCGTGTCTCGTCCTCGAGCTCCTCGTCCTCGAGCAGCTCGAGCGCCGCCCCCAGCGCGAAGATCGGCGTGCGCAGCTCGTGCGACGCGTTGGCGACGAATTCGCGCCGCGCGTCGTCGAGGGCGGCCAGGCGCCGGCGCATGTGCTCGAACGCGTTCGCCAGGTCGGTCAGCTCGTCGGAGCCGTGGTCGACGACCGGCTCGCCGAACTCGCCGTGCGCGATGCGGTCGGCGGCGCGCTCCAGGCGGCGTATCCGCCGCACGTGCAGGGACGCGGCGGTGAAGCCGAGCGCGAGGGCGGCCAGCAGCGCCGCGGCGCCGGCAAGCAGGATCCGCCGCTTCACGAGCTGGATGTCGTCGAGCTCGCCCTGGATCGGGGTGGAGATCAGCACGACGGGCAGATCGGGTATGGCGACGACCTTCGCGGCCTCGGCGTAGTGCGTGCGGTGCCGGACGACCGTGCCGGCCTCGATGCGGCCCGTCAGCGCGGCGCGGCGTGCGATCGGGTCGGCGCTCACGTCGGAGGAGTCGATCGTCGCCGAGTCGTCGGTGACGTTCAGCCGCTGGCCCGCGGGCGTCAGGATCGCCACGCGGTACGACGGGTACTGCGCGGCGAGGTCCGCCGCCGTCACGGTCGTGCCGAGCCCGCTCTGGTACCGGTTCGCGATCGTCCCGATCTGGTGCTGAACCCGGTGCACCTTGCTGGAGACGAGGCGCGTCTCGAGCGACGGAACGACCGAGAAGTAGACGACCGCCAGCGGGCCAGCGACCAGCACGACCAGCGCCAGGCCGAGCCGCCAGGCGAGACGCACTCTTAGACGTCCCGGAAGCGGTACCCGACGCCGCGCACGGTGAAGATGTACTCCGGGCGGCGCGGATCCTGCTCGAGCTTCTCCCGCAGGTGGCGCACGTGCACGTCGATCGTGCGCGGGTCGCGGTAGTCGGAGTCACCCCAGAGCCGTTCGAGCAGCGCCTGGCGCGTGTAGACCCGGCCCGGCCGCTCGGCCATCGCGCGCAGGATCTCGAACTCCACGTACGTCAGGGTCACCTCGTCGCCACGGACGTCGACCCGCCGGCGGCCGGGGTCGATCCGGAGCCCGTCGGCCTCGATGACCTCGTCGGCGCCCGGCTCGTGGCGCGGCGCCGAGGCGCGTCGGAGGAGTGCTCGCACGCGGCTGCGGAACTCGCGCACCGAGAAGGGCTTCGTCATGTAGTCGTCGGCGCCGAGCTCGAGCCCGAGCACCTTGTCGAGCTCGTCGTCGCGCGCCGTGAGCATCAGGATCGGCACGCTCGACGTTGCGCGCAGGCGCCTGCAGACCTCGAGGCCGTCCAGCTTCGGCAGCATCACGTCGAGCACGACCAGGTCGACGCGCTCCTGCGCGAAGCGGTCGAGCGCCTCCTCGCCGTCGTGTGCAGGGACGACCCGAAAGCCGTCACGGGCGAGCGGGAACGTGAGCAGCTTTTGCAGGGACTCCTCGTCGTCGACGAGAAGGATTGTCGCGGAGTCGGGCATCGTCTCTATGGGCTGCGCCCTCGCACCGCAGCTGTCCTTACTATAGCCCGCCGTATGCAGGCACCTACCCTCGGCTCACCGCGGCGCCGGCGGCGGGCCGGGAACCTCTCATTGGCGGTCAATGGGCGCCTCTACCGGGTCACGCTGGCGGCGGCGCTGCTCGTCGTGCTTGCCGTCTCGTTCACGGTCACCCGCCCCCAGGCGCTGCCTGCACCGCCGCCGCCCGCCTTCGACAGCCGCTCGGCGGCCACGCTCGCGAGCCAGCTCGCAACGCAATACCCGGACCGTGCGCCCGGTACCCGGGGGGCCGACAACGCCGCGGACTGGGTCGCCGGCAAGCTCGCCTCGTACGGCTACGCGGTGCGCCGCGACCGGTTCGACGCGACCATCCCGGGCCGCGGCCGCGTGCCGCTGCTGAACCTGATTGCCGTGCGCCGGGGGCAGACCGCGCGCGCGATCGTCGTGACCGCCCATCGCGACGACTCGGGCACCGGCCCGGGCGCGGATGTCAATGCCTCGGGCACGGCCGCGCTGCTCGAGCTCGCGCGCCTCTACGGCTCGGCGCCCGCGACGGCCGGCGGCGGCGCGCTGGAGCCGACGCACACGCTCATCTTCGTGTCCACGGACGGCGGCGCCTCCGGCAGTCTCGGCGCCGACCACTACGCCGCCGGGGTGAGCGTCGAGCCCCGCACCCTGGCCGTCGTCAACCTCGTCGCGACGGGCGGGCACGCACGGCCGCGCATCGACTTCGCCGGAGGCGCGGGCCGCTCGCCGGCGCCGGCGCTGATCGCGACGGCGATGGCGCGGATCCACGACATCAGCGGCCGCGGCGCGCGGCACACCGGCATCTTCGGCCAGCTCGTCGACCTCGCCTTCCCGCTGACGCTGTACGACCAGGGCCCGTTCCGCGAGCGCGGCATCCCCGCGCTCACGCTGACGACGGCCAACGTGCGCCCTCCCGAGCCGTTCGGCGACGGCCCGGAGACGCTCTCCACCTTCCGTGAGGGCCAGATCGGCTCCGCGGCGCAGTCCGTCATCGACTCGATCGACCAGGGCCTGGTGCTGGACACGAACCCGTCGAGCTACCTGCTCGTCGGCAACAGCCGAATCGTCGCAGGGTGGGCGGTCGAGACGGCGTTGATCGCGCTGACGCTGCCCGTCCTGCTGGCGACGCTCGACCTGCTCTGGCGCCGGCGGCGTCTGGTACTGCCGCTCGAGGGCGCGGCGCGGGCGCAGGGCCGCCGCCTCGGCTTCTGGCTCTATGCCGTCGTGCTCTTCTGGCTCTTCGCCGGCGCCGGGCTCTGGATCGACGGCGAGGCTCGGCCGCTTTCGCCCTTCTCCCCGGCGGTCGGCGACTGGCCGCTCGGCGCGATCGCCTTGTACCTCGTGCTCCTCGCCGCCGGCTGGTTCGTTGCGCGGCTGCGGCTGGCGGGACCGCCGGCCGCCGCGGGCGAGCAGGTCGCCGGCTATGCCGCGGCGCTCGTGGTCACGCTCGGCGTCGCCGCCGCGGCGGTGTTCACGAACCCGTACGTCCTGCTCTTCGTCCTGCCCTCCCTACACGCGTGGCTGTGGCTCGTGCAGGCACGCGCGGCCGGCATCTGGCTCCGCGCGGCGCTCTACGCGGCCGGGTTCGTGGGGCCGCTGCTCCTGCTGGGGTCGCTCGCGTTCCGCTTCGGGCTCGGCCTCGACGCACCCTGGTACCTGGCCGAGCTGGCCGCCGTCCGCTGGATCCCGCCGGTCGCCGTCGTTGCCGCCGGAGCATGGCTTGCGGCAGCTGCGCAGGTCGGCGCGCTCGCCTTCGGGCGGTACGCGCCGTACCCGAGCCGCGGCGAGCGAAGGCGTGTCGGAGCGGTCGCGCTCGCCCGCCGGTTCCACCTGCCCGCATCTCGCGCACAATGAGTGCGATGTCCGTGCGGAAGGCCTTCCGGTGGCTGGGGGACTGCGCTGATCGCCTCGGGGGTGCTCGTCCTCGCATGGGTCGTACTGGTCTGGCAGTGGCAGGACCCGTTCACCGCGCTCTACACCAAGTGGGAGCAGCGCCAGCTGAGCAGCGAGTACGCGCACCGCGTGTCCGAGTACCGGATCGTCGGCCACCGGATCGTCGGCGCGAACGACCTTGCCGTGCTGAAGTCGCACGGCCGCGAGGTGGTCGCGCTCCAGGCGTGCCATCCGCGCTTCTTCGCCACCCACCGCTACATCGCGTACGCCCGACCGGTCACCGTCACGCCGTGGGACGGCGCGCCGTACCGGTACAGCGGCACCGAGCTTGCCGCGCTCGGCCGTCATTCGTTGTCTCAGTAGCCAACGTCGGCAGACCACTACCCCTCCGCCGCCGAAGCCGGACTTGCTCCGGCGAGAGGCTCACGACGGAGAGGCAACGTCGGGAGCCGCGGGCGAAGTGCCGGCTCCTGGAACACCAGAACCCAGTTCACGCCCGCAAGGAGGGGCCCGCGGGGAACCAGGGGTTCCCCCGCGATGATTAGTGTCTGCGCGTGATCTCCGTCGTCGTCCCCGTCCACGACGAGGAACACAGCGTCGAGCCGCTCTTCGGCGAGCTGCGCGCGGCCCTCGACCCGCTCGGCTCGGAGTGGGAGGTGCTCTTCGTCGACGACGGGTCGACGGACGGAACGTTCGGCGCGCTCATGCGGCTGCACGACCGCGAGCCGGGCGTTCGCATCGTCCGGCTCCGGCGGAACTTCGGAAAGGCATCGGCGCTCGCCGCCGGCTTCGCCCAGGCGGCCGGCGACGTCGTCGTGACCATCGACGGCGACCTCCAGGACGACCCGGCCGAGATCCCCCGCCTGCTCGCGAAGCTGGACGAGGGCTTCGACCTGGTCTCCGGCTGGAAGACGCGGCGCCGCGACCCGCTGCGGCGCCGGATCGTCTCGCGGGTCTTCAACGGCGTGACCGGCCGGATCTCCGGCCTGCGCCTCCACGACCTCAACTGCGGCCTGAAGGCCTACCGCGCCGAGGTTCTGCGAGGCCTCCGCATCTACGGCGAGCTGCACCGCTTCATCCCGGTGCTCGCCCACTACCGCGGCTTCCGGGTGGCGGAGGTGTCCGTCAACCACCGGCCGCGCGGCCACGGCCGCTCCCGCTACGGGATGGAGCGCTACCTGCGCGGCTTCTTCGACCTGCTGACCGTCACCTTCATGGGCCGCTACCGCTACCGGCCGCTCCACCTCTTCGGCGGCCTCGGCCTGCTGCTCGGCGGAGTCGGGTTCGTGGTGCTCGCGTACCTGACCGTCGTGAAGCTGATGGGGCATGGGATCGGGCAGCGCCCGCTGCTCACGCTCGGGGTGCTGCTGGTCGTCGTCGGCATCCAGCTGTTCTCGCTCGGCCTCGTCGGGGAGCTCGTCACCTCGCTCCACGAGGAGCGCACAGGCGATCGCGAGCGCGTGGAAGCGCTCGTCGACGAGATCGTCGGCTGACGGTTGCGGGTCCTCCTCTTCGGCACCTACGAGCGCGACTACCCGCGGAACGCCCAGGTCGCGGCCGCCCTTGGGCGAGCGGGCGTCGAGGTCGCCGAGCGCCACGAGCCCGTGTGGACAGGCGGTGAGCAGTGGCGCGCGGGCCCGCGCACCCTCCTGCGGCTGCTCGCCGCCGAGACGCGCCTGGCGCTCGGCCCGCGTACCGACGCCGACGCGGTGCTCGTCGGCTATCCCGGCCAGCTCGACCTCGCGGCGGCGCAAAGGGTGGCCGGCAACGCCCCGGTGGTGTTCAACCCACTCGTCTCGCTGTGGGACACGCTGGTCGACGACCGTGGCCGCTTCCGTGACCGGGGCGCGGCGGCCCGGGCGCTCCGGCGCCTCGACCGCTGGGCGCTGCGGGCGGCCGACCTCGTGGTTGCGGATACGCGGGCGAACGCGGAGTACCTCGCGGCGCTGGCGGGGCTCGAGCGGGTGGAGGTGTGCTTCGTCGGCGCCGAGGAGCGCCTCTTCACGCCTGCGGACGTCCAGCGCGAGGCGGCGACCGTGCTGTTCGTGGGCAAGCTGATCCCCCTGCACGGGCTGGAGACGATCCTCGCCGCCGCCCGGCTCGCCCCCGGAATCCGGTTCCGCATCGTCGGCGACGGTCAGCTCCGCGGGCTGCTCGACGACCGCCCGGGCAACGTCGAGCACGTGCCGTGGATCCCGTACGAGCAGCTGCCCGGTGAGCTGCGTCGCGTCACCTGCGCGCTCGGGGTCTTCGGCACGTCGGCGAAGGCGGCCCGCGTGATCCCGAACAAGGCGTTCCAGGCAATCGCCTGCGCGACGCCGCTCGTCACGGGCGACACGCCCGCGGCGCGCGAGCTCCTGGTCGACGGCGAGAGCGCCCTGCTCGTGCCGCCCGGCGACGCCGAGGCGCTGGCGGCGGCCGTCACCCGCGTCTGCGAGAACGCCGGTGACCTCGGCGCAGGCGGCCTGGCGGCCTACCGCGAGCACGCGAGCGAGGAGGTGCTCGGCCACCGGTGGCGCTCGCTCATCGAGGGCCTCCTGTGACCGCCCGCCGGCTGCTCTGGGCGGCGATGGCGGCCTACGGGGCCGGCTTCGCCGCGCTGTCGGCGCTCCGCCACCGCGCCTTCGAGACCGGCCGCTTCGACCTCGGCAACATGGTGCAGGCGGTCTGGTCGACGGCGCACGGCCACCCGCTGCAGATGACGAACCTCCAGGGCGAGCAGGTCTCGCGCCTGGGCTCGCACGTGGACCCGCTGCTGGCGGCGTTCGCGCCCGCGTGGTGGGTCTGGCCTCGCCCCGAGTTGCTGCTCACGGTGCAGGCGGTCGCCGTCGCGCTCGGCGCGCTGCCGGTGTTCTGGCTCGCGCGCAAGCACCTGCGCTCGGAGACAGCCGCGCTCGGCTTTGCCCTCGCCTACCTGCTCTACCCGCCGATCCAGTGGGCGACGCTGAGCGAGTTCCACCCGGTCGTGCTGAGCTGCCCGCTGCTGCTCTACGCGCTCTGGTACCTCGACGAAGAGCGGCTTGTCCTCTTCGCCGTCTTCGCCGTCCTGGCCGCGCTCGGCAAGGAGGAGATCGGGCTCGTCATCGCCGCGGCCGGGGTCTGGTACGGCGTCTCGCACCGCCGGCTGCACGCAGGCGTCGTGATCGCGTTGCTCGGGGTAGCCGCGACGGCGATCGCCGTGGACGTCATCGTGCCGCACTTCCACGCAGGGCCCGTCGCCGTTCCTGGGCCGGTACCGCGCGGTCGGGGGGACGCCCGGTGGCGTGCTCAAGAACCTCGTCACCGACCCCGGCGTCGTGCTCGGCAAGGCGTTCGACGGGCGCGGGATCCGCTACCTGCTGACGCTGATCCTCCCGCTCGCCGGGCTGTCGCTGCTCGCCCCGCTCGCGCTGCTGATCGCCGTCCCCGAGATCGCCCTCAACCTGCTCTCGTCGGTCACGACGCAGCAGTCGGTCGAGCAGCACTACGCGGCCGGCGTGACGCCGGGGCTCATGGTCGCGGCCGTGTTCGGCGCCAAGCGCCTCATGCGCCTCGGGCAGCCGGCAGCCATCGTGGCAAGCGTCGCCGTCGCCGCCGGGCTCGTGGCGAACCTCGACCTCGGAGCGCTGCCGTGGAAGCATCGGGTGCGGGAGCTGATCTCGGTGTCGGCCCACGACGACGCGGCGCGGCGGGTGCTCGCCCGCGTGCCGGCAGGCGCGCCCGTGAGCGCGACGAACACGCTCGGCGCGCACCTCTCGGCGCGGCGCCGGATCCTCAGCTTCCCAAGAACGAACGGCGTCGACTGGGTGGCCGTCGATGCAAGACGGCCGAGCATCCTCGACCGCTCGAGCCCCGGCGAGGACGGCATCCGTGCGGTCGCAGCGCTCCGCCGCGACCCACGCTGGCGGCTGGTCGCCTCCGACGACGGCGTTCTGGTGTTCGTCAGACGGCGCGGCTAACCAGGAGGCGGCTGATGCCGCCCGGCATTCGGCGTGCCCGGCGACGAAGTGTTGTTCGCTGGAGGAGGCGGTGCCGTCTTGTGCCGGGCCGGCGGTGGCGCGTGCTGCTGCTGTGGCGTGGTCGCCGTCACGGTGGTCGTCGTGCTCGTCGTCGTCTCCGAGGACGAGCCGCCGTAGCTCGAGTAGTAGCCGCCGCTCTGATACTGGTACTGGCCCCGGTAGTACGGGAGCCAGTCGGGCGTCCCGCGGAGCGCCGGGAAGCCGCGGTCCACCGTCCCGGTCGTCGCCTTCTTCATGTAGTCGTGCCAGATCTGCGCCGGGAAGGTACCGCCCGCAACCGCGATGCCGTGCACGTTGGTCATCGGGACCTCCCCGCGCGGGTAGCCGACCCACACCGAGGTGGTCAGGTTCGGGGTGAAGCCACAGAACCACGCGTCGGCGTGATCGGTCGTCGTCCCGGTCTTGCCGGCGGCCGGCCGGCCGAAGTTGGCCGCGACTCCGGTGCCCTCCTGGATGTTCTCGCCCAGGATGCGCGTCACCTCAGCGGCGACCCAGCCCGGGATCGCCTGGTGCTGGTCGGGCACGCCCCACCCGGCGTCGCGGTCGACAGTGCCGTCACTCAGGACGACCTTGCGGATCCCGGACGGCCGCGACGCGATCCCGCCGTTCGCGAAGGTCGCGTAGGCGGAGGTCATCTCCAGCGGCGAGACCGCGATCGAGCCGAGGCCCATCGAGGGGTACGGCGGCAGCGACGTCGTGATGCCGAGGTCATGCGCCGTCTCGGCGACGTTCTCGGGGCCGACGTCGAGCGTAAGCCGGGCGTACACGGTGTTGTCCGACTTCAGGGTCGCGTTCTCGATGCTGATGGAGCCGACATAGCTGTCGTCGTAGGTGTGGACGTCCCACGCCTTGGAGAGCGGGTCGGGCTGGTAGTGGAACGGCGCCGAGAGGTAGTAGGTCGACGCCGGGTTGATGCGCTGCTTGATCGCCGTCGCGAGGACGAACGCCTTGAACGTCGACCCCGCCTGCCGCCGGGCCTGCGAGGCGAGGTTGAAGTCGTTCTCGCGGCGGCCGGGCACCACGGCGGTCATGGCCTTGATCTGGCCGTTCTGCGGGTCGATGCTCACGACCGCCGCAGCCGG
Source organism: uncultured Thermoleophilia bacterium (assembly GCA_963710465.1). Lineage (GTDB taxonomy): Bacteria > Actinomycetota > Thermoleophilia > Gaiellales > Gaiellaceae > JACVRM01. Next base: position 537,451 of record CAVQAQ010000007.1, on the reverse strand, counting down.
GTCGCTGCCGAGGTTGAGGCGGCCGCGGATGGCGTTCGCCGCCTCGCGCTGATAGCGCAAATCGACCGTCGTGTAGACCTTGAGCCCACCCGAGCGCACGGTGCTGGCGCCGTACTGCGCGACCAGCTCATCGTTGACGTAGTTGAAGAAGTAGCGGTCGCGCGGCTTGACGTAGCGGATGTCGTACTTCCGCCGCCCGTCGCGCAGGCCGAGTGGCGAGCGGACGGCCTGGCGGTACTCCCGCCGGGTCAGGTCGCCGTTGTCGAGCATGGCTCGCAACACCTCGTTCCGCCGGTCCAGCGCCGTTTCCGGGTAGATGAACGGGTCGTAATCCGACGGCGCTTGCGTCAAGCCGGCGACCAGCGCGGCCTGGGGTGGAGAGAGGTAGCGCGGCGTCTCGCTGAAATACGTCTGCGCGGCGGCCTTGACCCCGTACGCGTGATTGCCGTAGTAGACGGCGTTGAGGTACTCGTCGAGGATCCGCGGCTTCGACCACTTGTCGCTCAGCTTGATGGCGAGGCACGCCTCCTTGATCTTGCGGTCGAGCGTCCGCTGGTTCGAGATCGGGTAGAGGTTGCGCACGAGCTGCTGGGTGATGGTCGACGCGCCCTGGACTGCCCGCCCGGCCTCGATGTCCTTGACGGCAGCGCGCAGGATGCCCTCCCAGTCGACGCCGCCGTGCTGGTAGAAGCGCCGGTCCTCGATCGCGATCGTCGCCCGCTGCATCCAGGTCGAGACGTTCTGCAAGGCGGTGGGCTGGCGGTTGCGCGCGGTCGGGATCGACCCGAGGAACTTGCCGTTCCCGTCGTAGACGAGCGAGTTCGCGCCCTTGGAGACCGGTTGCAGCGACGAGAGGCTGCAGTTGTTCAGTGCGGCTGCCGCGCCGCCGAAGGTGGCGGCCACGATCCCGAAGACGACGAGCAGGCAGATCCCGAGGATGACGAGCGTCCTCCTGCGGCGTTGCGCGGCGCGCTCCCGCCGACGCCTGCGCCGGCGCTGCCCCGGCACGAGCTCGGGGCGCCGGAACCTCGGAGTCGGGCTCACGGCAGGACGCCGGCCTCGCGGAGGCGGGCGTGCGCGCGGATCCGCAGGTCGCTCGCGAGCCGCTCTGCGACCAGGGCGTCGGGGGCCGGACGCGCGCACGGTGACCGTCGCGGCGCCGTCCAGCGCCGTTACCGAGACGTCGGCGTTGGTTTCCTTCCGCAGCAGGTCGACGACCTGCGCGAGATCCTTGTCAAGCGGTACTTGCACGGTGATCTGGGCAACCTTCTCGCGGCTGACGATCGTTGAGTTCCGGATGGTATCCGAGGCCAATTTGCTGTTCGGGACGATCACCCGGTCTCCGCCTGCGCGTGCGGATGAACGTGTAGGTCAGGCCGATCTCCTCGACGACGCCCTCTTCACCCGCCACGGTGACACGGTCGCCGAGCCGTAGTGGCTGGGCGAAGGCGATGAACAGCCCGGCGACGAAGTTGGACAGCGTCGACTGGGCGGCAAAGCCGACGATCAGCGCGACGACCGCCGTCGAGGCCAGCAGTCCGCCCGCAACCGCGCGTACCGAAGGGATCACGAGCAGGGCCGAGAGGATCCCGAACGCGACGATCCCGACCATGATGGTGCGCCGCAGCACGCGGTAGCGGGTGACGGCCTCCGGCGCGAGCTCGCGCCGGGCCATCCAGCGGTCGACGAGCTTCGCGATGATCGCCGCCGCCACGATCGCAGCGAGGGCAACGGCGGCGCGCGTCCACGAGGGCATGCCGCTTCTTTACGTGCGCGGTCGGACGGGCAGCTACTCCATCAAAGGCTTGCGGCCCGCGAAGCCCTCCTCCGCCGTATGCCACCAGCCGATCTCCGGCTCGCCCACCCGCCAGCAAAGCAGCACCACGTCGCCGTCGCGCTTGGACGGGAAGTCCAGCAGCCCCGTGTCGAGGTCCTTGACCTGGACACCGGCGGCCTGGATTCGCGCGACGCACTCGGCAAGAGCCGTCTGCTCCTGCTGCACCGCCTCCATGCGCGCCTCGGCCGACCGGGGATCGAAACCGTGGCCATTTCCTGCCGCCGCCACCGCGAGCGCCTCGTGCTCATCCTCGAGCTCGCGCAGCGCCCGGCGGCGGAGCACCATCTCCTCGGCGAGCGGGCGAACGGTCTCGAGCGCCTCGTTCGCCTCCTGAACGCTGAACAGGCGGTCGGCCACGGGCCGTTATCATCGGCGCGTCGTGGGCGTCGGTCAACGGGTGCGCACCGCCCGCGCGCGGGACTCCGAGGCGCACCGCCCGGCGGCCGCGCGCAACCCGGCCGTCGAGATCTTCCTCTGGAGCCGCGCCGCCATCTGGCTCGCCGCGCTGCTCGCGCTCACCGCGCTCGACGGCAGCAGGAACCCGAAGGCGTGGAAGTACGACGACCCCGCCCTGACGCACGATCTCGGACGCGTCACCGACGTGTGGGCGCGCTGGGACAGCGTCTGGTTCCTCCGTATCGCCGAGCACGGCTACGGCGCGCACGCCAACGATGCGGCCTTCTTCCCGCTCTACCCCGGCAGCGTCGCGCTGCTCGGGCGGGTGCTCGGCGGGCACTACATCCTGGCCGGAATCGCGATCTCGCTCGCCTGCGGGCTCGCCGCCTTCATGCTGCTCTACCGCCTGGCAGAGACGCGGCTCGGCGCCGAGGGCGCACGGCGCACGGTGCTCTACGTCGCCGTGTTCCCGATGTCGCTGTTCCTCGGTGCCGTCTACACGGAGTCGCTCTACCTGCTGCTGGCGGTCGCCGCGTTCCTGCTCGCCGAGCGAGGCCGTTTCGTCGAGGCCGGGGCCGTCTGCGGGCTGGCGCTGCTTACGCGACCCGCCGCGGTCGCGCTGCTGCCGGCGCTCGCGAGTGCTGGCCTGGCGGTCGGGGCGGCTCCGAGCCGTGGCGCGGCTCGCGATCGCGCCGGCGGCGTTCTGCACCTACCCGTTCGTGCTCTGGGCGGAGGTCGGCCACCCACTCGCGTTCCTGAGCGCCCAACGCCACTGGCGGCACTTCTCGCCGGCCGGGCCGCTCGGCGGCGTATGGGACGGGCTGCGCTCCGGCGTGGCCGGGGTGCGCCAGCTCTGGGTCGGCGACGGCGGCCACGTCTACTGGCCCTCGGTGCACGCCTGGACGCCGCTGCAGACGGCGGCCGTGAACCTGACGAACCTCGCCTTCCTCGCCCTCTTCGTCGTGCTCGCCGTGCTTGCGTGGCGCCGCTTCGGCGCGCCCTACGGGCTCTTCGCAGCGCTGAGCCTGGCGCTGCCGCTGAGCTCGCCGAGCGGCGGCTGGCCGCTCGAGTCGCTGCCGCGCTTCGGTCTCGTCGTGTTCCCGTTCTTCCTGGCGCTGGCGTCGCTCGGCGGGCGGCCGCGCCTGCATGCCGCGATCGTCTCCGTGAGCTCGATGCTGCTCGGCCTCTTCATCGTCCAGTGGGCGCTCTGGCAGTGGGTGGCGTGAGCCCGTCCGCCCTGGACGCGGTCACGCTCGACGCGTACGGCACGCTCGTCGAGCTGGACGACCACGTCGCCCGGCTCCGGCAGGCGCTCGCCGAGGCGGGCGTCGAGCGCGACGAGCACGCGGTCGAGCAGGCGTTCCTGGCCGAGGTCGAGCACTACTCGCGCCACAAATGCGAGGCGCGGGATGCGGCGTCGCTGACGGCGCTCCGCCGCGGCTGCGCCCGCGTCTTCGTCCACGCGCTCGGCGCCGACCTCGATTTCACGGACGGGTTCATGCACGCCATCGCCTTCCGGCCGCTCCCCGGCGTCCTCGAGGGGCTCGCTGAGCTCCGGGCACGCGGCCTCGCGGTCGCCGTCGTCTCGAACTGGGACTGCTCGCTCGGCGAGCGGCTGCGCGAGGCGGGGATCGAGCTCGACGTGGTCGTGAGCTGCGCGGAGGCAGGCGCCGCGAAGCCGGACCCGGCCATCTTCGGCGTCGCGCTCGAGCGGCTCGGCGTCGCGCCTGACCGCACGCTGCACGTGGGCGACACCGCGGAGGATGAGCAGGGCGCGCGGGCCGCGGGGCTCCGGTTCGCGCCGGCACCGCTCGCGGAGGTGCTTCGCGGATGGAGGTGACGCGGCCGCTCCCCGCCGAGGCGCGGAGCGACGGGCGGCTGATCGCCTGGCTGACCGTCGTCGGCCTGCTGGCGGCGACCAACTTCTACGGCAACGCGACGGCGAGCCCGCCGAAGAACGCCGTCTTCCAGTGGTCGACGGTGGCGAACCAGGGCACCTTCATCGTGATCCTGCTCGCGATCATGCTGGCGATCGCCGGCCGGAGCGACGTGCGCGGGATGTTCGCCCTCTACCGGCCGCGCTCGTGGCCACGGGCCATCGGGTTGGGCGCCGCGCTGATCGTCGCCGTCTACGTCATCCTCGCCGTGGAGAGTCCGCTGCTCCAGCCGGGCAAGGACCAGGGGCTGACGCCGTCGGGCTGGGAGTCGGGTCACACGGCCCAGTTCGCTGCCAACTTCCTCCTGATCGCGTGTTTCGTCCCGATCGTCGAGGAGCTGACGTTCAGAGGCCTCGGCTTCACGCTGCTCGTGCGCTACGGCGAATGGCCGGCGATCGTGGCGGTCGGGTTCCTGTTCGCCGCCGTGCACGGCATCCCCGCCGCGCTTCCGGTGTTCACCTTCTTCGGCGCCGGGCTCGCATACATCCGCAACCGCACAGACAGCGTCATCCCGGGCATGTTCGTCCACGGGATCTTCAACGCGATCGCGCTCATCGCTTCCGTCACGACCTGACCTACTCTTCGGGTGTGCGCCGCGTGCTCGCCGTCGCCGTGGTGTCCGCCGCCATGCCGCTCCAGGCGGCGCTCGCCGCCGCCCCGTCCGTGTCCGTCGCGGCCTCGCCGGCCGTGGGCGCGGCGCCACTCACCACAACGTTGACCGCTTCGGGGAACGCGGCCTCATACCGTTGGGAGCTGCCCGGCGGCGCAACCGCGGCAGGCCCGAGCGTAACGAGGTCGTTTCCCGCCGGCCGCTGGACGGTCACAGCCGTCGGGACCTCCCCGACGGCTGAGGAGACACGCACCACGGTCACCATCACCTCGATCGCGCTCACCCTGCGTGCGCCGGCGGCGATTCCGACCGGGCAGCGCGCCTGGCTCACGGGGCGCGTGGTGCCCACGCTCGCAGGCGCTGAGGTCAAGGTTGCACGCGGCCGACGTATCACCGCGCACGGTGCGGTCAAGCGCGACGGGAGCTTCCGCGTCGCCATCCGCCCGCGCACGCCCGCGTCCTACAAGGTGCTCCTCGGCAACGTCGCCTCCGCCGCGGTGCCGGTGACGATCCGGCCAAACGTGGACCTGAAGGTCGCGGGCGCGGCGATCGTCGGCAGCCGCGCCGCGGCGGTCGCCATCGTCGATCCGATCGGGGCGGGCCGCGTGACCGTCAGCGTCTACCGGCGCGGGCAGCTGGTGCACTCCGCGACCGGTCGGGCCGTCGTCCGCCTCCCGCTCGGCACGAGCAAGACGGCGGCCTACCGGGTGGTCGCGAAGCTCACCCCGGAAGCGGGCTACCAGCCGGCGTCACGGCTGCTCGACGCCACCGTCCGCATGCCCGACCTGCGGCTCGGCTCGCAAGGCCCCGAGGTGCTCGACCTCGCGCAGCGGCTGAACGACGAGGGCTACGCGCTCGAGCGGGTCGACGATCTCTTCTCGGACGACGACTCCGACGCCTTGCTCGCGTTCCAGGAGGTGCACGGCCTGCCGCGCACCGGGCTCCCTGACAGCCGCTTCTGGCAGGTGCTCGCCACCTCGACCCGCCCGGCCCCGGAATTCGGTGGCGGCGACCACATCGAGGTCGACAGGACGAAGCAGGTGCTCTTCCTCGTCCGCAACGGCAGGGTCGTGCTGATCTCGCACGTCTCGACGGGCGCGACCGGGAACACGCCGGTCGGCACCTTTCACGTGTATCGCAAGGTGGTCGGGTTCGACTGGGTCCTGTACTACCCGATGTATTTCCTGCGCGGCTTCGCGATCCACGGGTACCCCGACGTGCCCGCGTATCCCGCCTCACACGGCTGCGTGCGGATCCCGATGTGGCTCGCGCCGCGCTTGTTCGCGTTGAACGGCTACGGCACCACCGTCATCGTCCACTACTGAGGCTCCTCCTCCTCCTCCTCGACGGCGAACTCGTCGGGGGTGACGTTCTCGAGGAACTTGCGGAAGTCGGAGACGATCTCTTCCTCGTTGACCTCCTCGCCCTCGAACTCGATCGCGGACTCCTCGATCACGCGCTCGGCGGCGAAGATCGGAGCGTCGGCGCGGACGGCCAGCGCGATCGCGTCGGACGGCCGCGAGTCGATCTCGATCTCGGAGCCGTTCTGCTGGACGGTGATCGACGCGTAGAAGGTGTTGTCCTTCAGCTCGGTGACGGTGATGCGGACGACCTGCGCCTCGAGCTGCTCGAGCGTGTCGGCGAAGAGGTCGTGCGTCATCGGCCGCGGGGTGGACGCGCCCTGGAGCTTCATGAGGATCGCGGCCGCTTCCGGCTGCCCGATCCAGATGGGCAGGTAGCGGTTACCGTCCGCCGTCTTCAGCAGCACGATCGGCTGTTTGCCGACCAGATCGAAGCTCACCCCGTAGATGACCATCTCCTGCATGGCGACTCTTCTGATGTTAGCGAGGCGCCTGTCGGACAAACGTCCGGCGGTCGGGGCTTAACAGCCTGGCCGTGGCTACAATCCGGGGCCGCGCGGGCGATTAGCTCAGCTGGTTAGAGCGCCGCTCTGATAAGGCGGAGGTCCCTGGTTCGAGTCCAGGATCGCCCACTCCCGTTGTCCGGACCAGCGCCTCGAATCGGCCTACTCTGGCGGGCCGAATGGGACCCGCCCGACGCGGCCCGGCCCAGGCTGTACGGCATGTTCGCCGCCTTTGCGGCGCTTGGCATCGGCGCGGAGCCGGTTGTCTACTCCGACGACCGCGCGGGCGCACTCCGGAAGCAGCTCCTCGCCCTCGACGGCGTGCTCGTCTGGGTGAACCCGATCGAGCAGGGGCTCGACCGCTCCCGCCTCGACGCGCTGCTCCGCGAGGCGGCCGCCGCCGGCGTCTGGGTCAGCGCGCACCCGGACGTGATCCTCCGCATGGCGACCAAGCGAGTGCTCGTCGACACCGCCTCGATGAGCTGGAGCGCGGAGACCCGCCTGTACCGCACCGTCGACGAGCTCGGCGAGCAGCTGCCGCCGCGGCTTGCACGCGGGCCGGTCGTGCTCAAGCAGCAGCGCGGGATGGGCGGCCAGGGCGTCTGGAAGGTCGAGCTCGACCCGGGAGGGGTGCGCGTCCAGCAGGCCGCGAAAGGCGCCGCGCCGTTCGTCGAGCCGCTCGATGCCTTCATCGACCGCTGCCGGCCGTACTTCACAAACGGCGGCCTGATGGTCGAGCAACCGTTCCAGCCACGGCTGGCCGAGGGGATGATCCGCGTCTATCTCTGCCGGGACGAGGTGGTCGGCTTCGCGCACCAGTACCCGCGCGGGCTCCTCGAGCTCGAGCTCGCTGCGACGCTGCCGGCCGAGAAGGTCTTCAGGCCCCCGAGCGCCTACGAGCAGCTCCGCAGGCAGATGGAGTCACGATGGGTGCCCGAGCTTCAGGCGATCGTCGGCGTCGAGCGAGATCAGCTGCCCGTGATCTGGGACGCCGACTTCCTGCTCGGGCGAGACGACGCGTACGTCCTCTGCGAGATCAATGCGAGCTCGACGTTCTCGTTTCCGGAGCCCGCGATGCCCGCCGTCGCGCGGGCGGCGCTTCAGGCGCTCTTGGCGGCGCGGGCGGAAACGCGCTCGAGCGCCTCGGCCAGCTCGGCGAGATCCCAGCGGTCGGTGTAGGGGATCTCGATCCGCCCCGGGCGCACGGACGCGTCGCGGCCGAGCAGTCCCTTGAGCGCCTCGCCCACCCGCTCGGCCAGCGCCGGGTCGACCGACGATCGGCCCTTCTGCGGCTTGCGGCGGGCGCCGGCCCAGCGGGCGGCGCGCTCCGCGGCGCGGACCGACATGCCGCTGCGCACGATCTGGCGTGCGAGCTTCCGCCGGCCCTCGTGATCCGGGACTGCGAGCACTGCGCGAGCGTGGCCCTCGGTGAGCTCGCCGCGCCCGAGCATGGCCAGCACGTCGTCGGGCAGCTCCAGCAGCCGTAGCCGGTTGGAGACGGTCGGCTTCGCCTTGCCGACACGGTCGGCGACCTCGCCCAGCGAGAGGTCGAACTCGTCGACCAGCACGGCGTAGGCGCGCGACTCCTCTACCGGGGACAGCTGCTCACGCGCGACGTTCTCCACGAGGCCGAGCAGCAGCGCGTCGCGGTCGTCGGCCTCGCGGACGATCGCGGGAACGGTCGGCAGTCCCGCCTCCTGGGCGGCGCGCCAGCGGCGCTCGCCGGCAATGAGCTCGTAACCGCCGGCCTCGCGCTGCCGGAGGACGACCGGCTGGATCAGCCCCTGGGCACGCACCGACTCGGCGAGCCCGTTGGTCGCCTCCTGCTCGAACCGGCGCCGCGGCTGGCGCGGGTTCGCATGGATCATCTCCACGGGCATGTGCATCAGCTGCGGCTCGGAGCCGCCGCCGATGAGCACCTCGAAGCCGCGGCCGAGGCCGCGCCGCGCGGGCTCGCTCACCAGCGCTCCCCCGCCAGGACGAGGTCGGTCGCCTCGGCACTCTCGCGGTGCTGCGCGACGCGCTCGATCAGCTCATTCGCGACGTCCCAGTAGGCGGCAGCACCGGCGGAGCGGCGGTCGTAGTGGATCACCGGCAGCCCGTGGCTGGGCGCCTCGGCGAGGCGGACGGATCGCGGGACGCGCGCGCGGAAAAGCAGGTCGCCGAGGTGGCGGTCGAGCTCGGTCGCGACGTCGGCCGAGAGCCGTGTGCGGGCGTCCACCATCGTCAGGACGACGCCGGCGACCGCAAGGCCCGGATTGAGCTTCGCGCGCAGGACGCTGATCGTCTGCAGCAGCTGCGCCAGCCCCTCCAGCGCGTAGTACTCGGCCTGGACGGGCACGAGCACGCGGTCGGCGGCGGCGAGCGCGTTCACGGTCAGCGGCCCGAGCGACGGCGGGCAGTCGACGAAGATGAACCCGTAGCGATCGCGCGTCGGCGCCAGCGCGTCGGCCAGGTACCGCTCGCTCGCGTCTCGGCGGCCGAGCTCGGCGGCCGAGCCTGCGAGGTCCGGGCTGGCGGGCACCGCGTCGAGATTCGAGAAGCGCGTGTGCTGGACGACTGAGTCGAACGTGGCGCCGTCGAGCAGGTCGGCGGTCGACGGCTCCGACCGCTCGACGCCCAGCCCCGAGGTGGCGTTCGCCTGCGGGTCGAGGTCGACCACGAGCACCCGCTCCCCGGCCTCCGCGAGACAGGCGGCGAGGTTGACGGCCGTCGTGGTCTTGCCGACGCCGCCCTTCTGGTTCGCAAGGGCGTAGATCGTCCCGGCCACGAGCAGCAGGGTACTTACGCGAGAGGACGTTTTCGGGCGGCGCCGGGACGGCGGGGGAAGCCGGCGGGCGTGGACTCGAGCTTCGGGATCAGTAGCAGCGCTCGCGTGTCCGAGACCGGCACGACCTCGGCGTCCCGGCCGCCGACCCGGGCGGCCACGGCCGAGACGCGAACCGCGTCGGCATCCGCCGCCGTGTACAGGACGACGATCCCGCCTGGTCGCACCAGCGGCAGGCACCACTCGGTGGCGACCGCCGGCTCCGCGAGCGCCTTCGCTACGGCCACGCCCCACACATCGGTCTCCTGCTCCTCGGCGCGGCCCTGGACGACGCGGACGTTCGGGAAGTCCCCTGCGACCTGTCGAAGGAAGTCGCACTTCCGGCCGTTGGCCTCGAGCAGCGTCACCGCGCGCTCCGGCATTGCCACGGCGAGCGGGATCCCTGGCGCGCCGCCACCCGAGCCGACATCGACGATCGGGCCCTCAGACCCGGCCACGACGTCGACCGCGGCAAGACTGTCGAGCACGTGCTGGCGGTAGGCAGCGCCGCGATCAGCGATCCCGGTCAGGCCCGGGACCGCCAGCAGCGCGTCCAGCCAGACGGCGAGCCGCGGGTCGCTACTCGGCTGGGAGCGAGACGACGACGTAGCGGTTCGGCTCGGTGCCCTCGCTCCGCGTTTCGAGCCCGAGCTCCTTCAGATGGATGTGCACGATCTTCCGCTCGACGGAGGTCATCGGCTCGAGCGACACTTCCTCGCCCGACGCGCGAACGCGCGAGGCCGTCCGCTCGGCCAGCGTCCCGAGCGTCGCCTCCCGCCGGGCGCGGTACCCGGCAGCGTCGACGACGACCGGCTTGTACTCGTCGCTTCGATGGATGATCGCGTTGACCAGGTACTGGAGGGCGTCGATCGTCTGGCCGTGCCTGCCGATCACGCGGCCGAGGTCGCCCCCGGTCAGCGTGGCCGTCACCGCCTCCTCGTCCTCCCGCACCGAGATGGCGGCGTCGAGCTCGAGCTGCGCGACGACCTGCCCCAGGACCTCACGTACGCGCGACGCGACCGGCCCGGCGGCCTCTTCTCCGGCCGGCTGCGCGTCCTCGAGATCGAGTAAGGCGATCACGCGCGCGGGCGAGTAGCCGACACCGAGCAGCCCGCGCTCGCCCTCGGAGACGACCTGGAAGCGGACGCTGCCCTTGTCGAGCCCGGGCGCCAGACGCTCGAGCTCGCGCACCGCGGCCCACTTTGCCTCGCCGACCGTCTCACCGGTGGCTTCGACCTCCACTAACGCCTCGCGCGGTTTTGCTTTTTGCGCTTCACGCGACGGGGCGCCGTCGGTGGTGCAGCGGCCGCCTGCGCGCCTGCGGGCGCGGGCTGCCCGGACGTCCGCGTGCCGGGCGCCGTCCGCGATGAGCGCTTCTCACCCTCTGCGGCGGCGGCGGTGCGCGGCACGAGGCGGCGCGTGATGAGTCCCTGCCCGACCGTCCAGAGGTTCGTCGTCACCCAGTAGAGGAGCAACCCGGCCGGAAACACGACGCTGCCGCTCAGGATAAAGAAGACGAACCCGAGCGGCAGGACCATGAACAGGATCCGCTGCGTGCGATCCATGGTCGTGGACATGAAGTACGTGGACGCCACCTGGCTGCCGGCGTAGATGATCACCAGCAGGTAGCCCGACCAGTGAGCCGTGATGTTGTCGGTGATGTTCGGAACGAGGTGCAGCCAGCCGAGGTCCGAGCCCGGGTAGTTCTTGAGCACCGTCTTCTCGAAGTCCTTGAGGACGAAGTACAGCGCGAAGAAGATCGGGATCTGGACGAGCATCGGCAGGCACGAGGCAGCCGGGTTGATGTTGTGCTCCCGGTAGAACTTCATGAGCTCCTCGTTCTGCTTCTGCTTGTCGCCCTTGTACTTCTTCTGGAGCTCCTTCATCTGCGGCAGGAAGACCTGCATGCGCTGCATGGAGTGGATCTGCCGGACGGTGAGCGGGACCATCGCGAGCCGGACGAGGATCGTCAGGACCACGATCGACCAGGCCCACGTAAGCCCGACGTCGGAGTGCAGGTGCTCGAGGCCCCAGCGCAGCGGACGCTCGATCGGGCCGAGGATGGCGAGAATCGGGAGGATTGGCAGGATCACGAGCGGCTCCGGAAGAGCGTCTGATCGTGCACGTGGTCGACGCCGCCGCGGCTCCAGGGGTTGCAGCGGAGCAGCCGCCAGCCGGTGAGGATGCTCCCGCGCACGAGTCCGTACTGCTTCAGCGCCTCGATGCCGTAGCGCGAGCACGACGGGTGGTACTTGCAGCTCGCCGGGAAGAGCATGCCGAGCGTGTAGCGGTAGGCCAGCACGAGGCCGACGCCGGCGTATCCAGGCAGGCGGAGGATGCGGCTCACGGCGTCGCCTGCTCCAGTGCCTCGCCGATGCGGGCGGACAGCCAGTCGAGCCCGTTGGCTTCGGCCGCCTCGGCGAGCCCGGGCCGCGCGAGCAGGATGTAGTCGCGCCCCGGCGTGGCGCGCTCGAGCTGCGCCCGCCAGGCTTCGCGGAGCTGCCGTTTCACCCGGTTGCGCACGACGGCCGTGCCGACCTTCCGCGGCACGGCGATGCCGACGCGCGCGTCCGCGTCGTTGTCGTCGTGCCGCTCGAACCAGTAGAGGACAAGCGCACGGGTCGACACCGACTTGCCCTGGCGGTACACGGCGTCGAAGTCGCGGGAGCGGGAGAGGCGGTGCCTGCGCTGCACGGGCGTCGGGAGCGGATCCCGGGCCGTCAGGCCGACAGCCGCTTCCGCCCGCGCGCGCGGCGGCGCTTCAGGATCATGCGGCCGGCGCGGGTCGACATGCGGGCGCGGAAGCCGTGCTTGCGCTTCCGACGGCGGACGTTGGGCTGGTACGTGCGCTTCATCTGTGTCCTCTGAAGAGTGAGCAGGCGCCGGTCGGCGCCCGGCCGAAAAGTATAGAGAACGGGTCACTGCTTCCCTTTTCCACAGGGCGGGAAAGAGCCGCAAACTCCGGGAAACCCGCCTGCGCAGACGGGTCATTTCCACAGGTGTTGAGAGTTGTGTGGACGAAGAGTTTTCCCTGCAAATAGGCCGTTTCTTATGGCAGATATACACCGTTGAGCGCAGCTCGCGACACTGCTATGCTCGCCCCTCGTCGGCGACGAGGGAGGGGCTCGGCGGAAGCCGTGGAAGGCGCAGCAGACCAGACAGCACAGAACCTCTGGGCCGAGGTCTCCCGGCGTCTTCAGGAATCCCTCAACGACTCGACCTTCCGCACATGGTTCGGCGAGGTCGAGGGCGACGAGCTGCAGGACGGGAGCTTCGCGCTGGCCGTCCCGAACGACTTCACGCGCGACTGGATCGAGGGTCACTTCGTGCACCTGATCGCCGCGAGCGCGCGCGAGGCGACCGGCTCGGAGCTCGCCATCGAGCTCGTCGTTCGCGACGCGCCGGCGGCGGTCGACGGGCCCGCACCCGTCCGCGGGCCGGCAGCGCGGGCCGAGGGCATGAGCCCGAAGTACACGTTCGACTCGTTCGTGATCGGGTCGTCCAACCGCTTCGCACACGCGGCAGCGCTCGCCGTCGCAGAGGCGCCGGCCCAGGCGTACAACCCGCTCTTCATCTACGGCGGCACCGGCCTGGGCAAGACCCACCTGCTCCAGGCGGTCGGCCAGTACGTCGCCGAACACGCAGGTGAGATGTCGGTCCGCTACGTGACGAGCGAGACGTTCATGAACGACTTCATCAACTCGCTGCGCGACAAGCGCATCGAGGGCTTCAAGCAGCGCTACCGCACCTACGACGTGCTCATGATCGACGACATCCAGTTCCTGGAGCACAAGGAGCGGATCCAGGAGGAGTTCTTCCACACCTTCAACACGCTCTACGAGGCGGGCCGGCAGATCGTGATCTCGTCCGACCGCCCGCCGCGCGAGCTGTCGACGCTGGAGCACCGGCTGCGCTCGCGCTTCGAGTGGGGGCTGATCACCGACGTGCAGCCACCTGACCTCGAGACGCGCATCGCGATCCTGCGCAAGAAGGTCAAGACGGAGAACATCCACATTCCTGACCCCGAGCTGCTCACGTTCATCGCCGGGCGCGTGTCGACCAACATTCGCGAGCTCGAGGGCGCGCTCACGCGCGTGGTCGCCTTCTCCTCGCTCACCGGCCGTCCGATGACCGTCGAGCTCGCCCAGGACGTGCTGCGCGATGTCTTCCCGGGCGGCGAGGTGCCCGAGGTCTCGATCGAGCGCATCCAGATGACCGTTTCCGAGCGCTTCGGCATCTCGCGAGACGAGCTCTGCAGCGACAAGCGCTCGCAGAACATCGTCTACCCGCGCCAGGTCGCGATGTACCTGTCACGCGAGCTGACCGACTCCTCACTGCCGAAGATCGGCCGGGAGTTCGGCGGCCGCGACCACACCACCGTCATCCACGCGACCTCCAAGATCTCTCGCCTGATCCGTGAGGACAGGTCTGTGTACAACCTGGTACAAGAGCTCACGGCCCGTGTGAAGCAGGTCCGATGAGCCGTGTCCCTGTTGACGAGGGCCGGTTCTCCCCATTCGGGACCCCCAGCGCAATCCGTGGAGCAGAGCCGCATGGTGCCGTCTTCCCCGGTGTCCACACTCCCTAGCACTACGATCGAAAAGCTTTTAAAAAGAACATGGATATAGAGACAGTGGTGGAAACCAGGACGGGCGTGAGCCTCACCTGCGAGCGGGACGAGCTCGTCCGTCGCCTTGCCATCGTGTCGCGTGCTCTGTCGACCCGGACGACCGTGCAGGTCCTGTCCGGGATCTTGCTCGAGGCCGAGGGCGACCGCCTGACCCTCGCCGCCACCGACATGGAGCTCTCGCTGCGCTCGTCGCTCGACGCGCAGGTCGAGTCGGAGGGACGCGTCGTCGTGCCCGGCCGGCTGCTCGTCGAGATCGCGCGGCTGCTCCCCGGCGGCGACGTGTCGTTCACACACCGGCCGGAGGAAGGCATCGTCGAGCTGTCGTCGGGGACGGCGAGCTACCGGCTGCACACGCTCAGCGCCGAGGACTTCCCGCGGCTGCCCGAGGCGACCGCCGCGCAGCTGCACTCGGTCGATGCGGACGCGCTGGTGAGCACCGCAGCGCAGGTCAGTCGCGCCGCGTCGCGTGACGAGTCGCGTCCGGTGCTGACGGGGGTGCTCGTCCGCTTCGAAGGCGGCAAGCTCGTTATGGCCGCGACCGACTCGTACCGCATGTCGGTGCGCGAGACCGAGGTCGAGGGCGCGGCGCCCGACCTGGAGGCGATCGTGCCGGCACGGGCGCTCGGCGAGGTCACGCGGGTCGCCGCCGGCGCCGGCGAGCTCGAGCTCGGCATGCACGACAACCAGCTCGTCTTCTCCTTGCCGGAGGCCGGCGTGCTGCTGACGACGCGCCGCATCGACGGCCAGTTCCCGAACTACCAGCAGCTGCTGCCGGACACGTTTGAGCACGAGCTGACGCTGCCGCGCGAGGAACTGCTCGAGGTCGTCCGCCGCGTCGCGGTCGTGTCGCAGCGCAACTCGCCGCTGCGACTGCGCTTCGCCGAGGGTGAGCTGACCATCTCGGCGCGAACGCCCGACGTCGGCGAGGCGCGGGAGTCGCTGCCGGTGCCGTTCAGCGGCGATGAGCTCGAGATCGGCTTCAACCCCGAGTTCCTGCGCGAGGGCATCGAGTCCGTGCAGGGCGACGACATCGTGCTGCGGCTGATCAGCCCACTCCGGCCGGGCCTCCTGCAGTCGGCAGAACGCGACTTCTGGTACCTGATCATGCCGATTCGGCTCGCCGGCTAGTCCGCGGAGACCGCTTCGCTCTACTCGAATGGGGAACCCTCGCTTCGCTCGCGTTTCCCCCTCGAGCTCCCCCTTTCGATACGAAAAGTGACGCGACTTCGCGCGGGGTGGCTGCGGCCGGGCAAGCCGGCCTCCGCCAGCCGGTGATTGTCGAGAATCTCGTCTTGAGGGACTACCGGTCGTACGAGCGCCTGAGCCTCGCCCTTCGCCCGGGCACCGTCCTCGTGGTGGGCCCGAACGGGGTGGGGAAGACGAACCTGCTCGAGGCGCTGCACGTCGGGACACAGGGGTTCTCCCCGCGGACCCGGGTGGACGCGCAGCTGATTCGCTTCGGCCAGGACGCCGGCCGCATCACGGTCGGCGGCAGACGGGAGGCGTCGCCGGTCGAGGTCGAGGTGACGCTCCGCCGCCGCGAGGGGAAGCGCGTCCGCATGAACGGCGCGGCGCTGCCGAGCGCCGAGCAGCTGCGCAACGAGCTGACCACGCTCGTGTTCACGCCCGACCGGCTCGCGGTCGTCAAGGGCGGCCCCGCGGTGCGCCGCGCGTACGTCGACCGCTCAGTGGGGCGGCTGCTCCCGACGCGTACCTCGACTCCCGGCCGCTACGGCGCCGCGCTGTCACACCGCAACGCCGCGCTGCGCCGGATCGCCGCCGGCGCCTCGGAGCGCGACGCGCTTGCGCCCTGGACGGAGCAGGTCGCGCAGCTGGCCGCGGAGCTCGTCGCCGCACGCGAGGAGGCGCTCGCACTGCTCGACCCGTTGTTCGCGGAACGCGCCGGCGAGCTCGGGCTCGACGGTGCGACGCTCGCGTACGAGGGCGCTGCTCCGACCGTCGAGGCCCTGGAGGCACGGATCGGCCGCGATCTCGAGCGTGGGTTCACGACGCTCGGCCCGCATCTGGACGACGTGGCAATCCACGCAGGGGAGCGCGACCTACGGCTCTTCGGCTCGCAGGGTGAGCAGCGCGTCGCCGTGCTTGCGCTCCTGCTGGCCGAGGCCGCCGTCCTCGCCGACCGCGGCCGCCCGGCGCTCCTGCTGCTCGACGACGTGCTCTCCGAGCTCGACGGCGCACGCCGAAGCGCGCTCGCGGCGCGGATCGCCTCCGGCGGCCAGACGATCGTCACGGCGACGAGCGCAGGGGCGCTGCCGGCCGAGCCGGCCCAGCTCGTCGAGGTGCGCCCGGGGGTGGCGGCGTGAAGCCGATCGGCGACGACGTGCGCCGCCAGCTGGGGCGGTTCCCGGGCGCGGCGGGGATGGCCGCGATCGTGTCGGCCTGGCCGGCCGCGGTCGGCGATGCGGTCGCCCGGAATGCCTGGCCGGCGAAGCTCGCCCGCGACGGCACGCTGCACGTCTCGACCAGCTCCTCCGCCTGGGCGTTCGAGCTCACGCAGCTTCGCGGCGAGGTGCTGCCCCGCCTCCAGCAACAGGTCGCAGGGGAGGCGGTCGTGACGGGCCTGCGCTTCGCGCCGGGCCGGCTGCCGGCCGTGGCGATGAAGGCGCCGCTCGAGGCCTCCGCAGCCGGTCCCCAGACCAGTCCGGAGGCCCTCGCCGAGGCCGAGCGCGTGGCCGCTGCGGTTGGGGACGAAACGTTACGAAATCTGATCGCCAGAGCGGCCGCCGCAAGCCTCTCGAAGGCGCCGGACGACCGGCCGTTCTGCTAGACTGTCCAAAGCCTGCAAATGGCTTAAATGCAGGCATTTTTTAATGGCTGAAGCAGCTTATACCGCAAAAGACATCACCGTTTTGGAGGGCCTCGAGCCCGTCCGGCTGAGGCCGGGCATGTACATCGGCTCGACCGGCTCCCGCGGCCTCCATCACCTCATCTACGAGGTGGTCGACAACGCCGTCGACGAGGCGCTCGCCGGACGCAACGATTACGTCGAGGTCACCCTCCATCCGGACAACTCCGTGACCGTCCGCGACGCCGGCGCCGGCATCCCCGTGGAGGTCATCCCGGAGCAGGGGCTGTCCGCGCTGACGGTCGTGCTGACGAAGCTCCACGCGGGTGGCAAGTTCGGCGGCGACGGCTACAAGGTCTCGGGCGGGCTGCACGGCGTCGGCGTCTCCGTCGTCAACGCGCTCTCCGAGTGGCTCGTCGCGGATGTGCACCGCGACGGCAAGGCGTACCGCCAGGAGTTCTGCCGCGGCGAGCCGACCACGGAGCTGACGGAGGTTGGCACGGCGACCGACACCGGCACGACGATCAGCTTCCTCCCCGACGCCGAGATCTTCGAGGAGATCGAGTGGTCGCGCGACACGCTCGTGCAGCGGCTGCGCGAGACCTCGTTCCTGACGAAGGGCCTGCGCATCGTCCTGATCGACGAGCGCGAGGGCGAGACGCGCGACGAGTTCTATGCCGAGGGCGGCATCAGGGACTTCGTCGCCTACGTCAACGGCGCCAAGGATCCGGTCCACAAGCACGTCGTCTACTTCGAGGGCGAGCAGGACGGCGGCGCCGTCGAGGTCGCGATGCAGTGGAACTCGTCCTACGTCGAGTCCGTGTTCTCGTTCGCGAACAACATCAACACGCACGAGGGCGGCGCGCACCTGACCGGGTTCAAGAGCGCGCTCACGTCGACGCTGAACCGCTACGCACGCGAGAAGGGCCTGCTCAAGGAGAAGGAGGACAACCTCGAGGGCGAGGACGTCCGCGAGGGCCTCGCCGCGATCATCTCGGTGAAGCTGCGCGAGCCGCAGTTCGAGGGGCAGACGAAGACCAAGCTCGGCAACCCCTGGGTGGAGGGCCTCGTCAAGCAGACGGTCAACGCGAGGCTCGCCGAGTTCCTGGAGGAGAACCCGCAGGACGCGAAGCAGATCATCACCAAGGCCGTGGCCGCGCGGAACGCGCGCCAGGCCGCCCGCAAGGCGCGCGAGCTGACGCGGCGGAAGTCGGCGCTGGACGGCAACTCGCTGCCGGGGAAGCTCGCCGACTGCGAGCTCAACGATCCTGAGTCCGCGGAGCTCTTCCTCGTCGAGGGCAACTCCGCCGGCGGCTCGGCCGTCGACGCGCGCAACCGGCTCTTCCAGGCGATCCTGCCGCTGCGCGGCAAGGTCATCAACGCCGAGAAGAACCGCATCGGGAAGGTGCTCTCGAACACCGAGATCCAGGCGATCATCACGGCCATCGGCACCGGGATCGCCGACGAGTTCGACGTCTCGAAGCTGCGCTACAACCGGATCATCGTCATGACGGACGCGGACGTGGACGGCTCCCATATCCGCACGCTGATCCTCACGTTCCTCTACCGGCAGATGCCCGAGCTCGTCGAGCGCGGCCACGTCCACATCGCCGTGCCGCCGCTCTACCGGGTCAAGGTGCGCAACCAGGAGCTCTACATCGAGAAGGAGTCGCAGCTCGAGGACCTGCTTGCCCGCGAGGTGATCAAGGACATGGACCTCACCGACCGCGACGGCGACACCCAGAAGTTCACGGAGGCGCGCTACGGCCGCTTCGTGAAGTCGCTGCACGAGTTCGACGGGTGGGCGTCGCGCCTACGCTCCGACTTCGGCGCAGCGCCGGCCAACTTCGTCATCAAGCACCGGCTTGTCGAGACCGACGCGTCCGCGCTGGGGGATCTCGGGGTCGCGCTCGCCTCGCTCGACGGCAACGGCCACGAGGTGTCGATCATCGAGCAGGGCGACGAGGGCGCGCGGCTGAAGGTGGTCGAGCGCGAGACGAGCGCGGCCAGCCACGTCGTCGTCTCCGCCGAGCTGCTCGGCTCGCCGGTCTACGCGAACCTGCGCAAGGCCTACGCGCGCCTGCGCGAGATCGTCGGCCCGCCGCCGTTCGACATCGCGCTCGGCAAGAAGACGCGGCACGCGGAGACGTACGAGGAGCTGCGCTCGCAGGTGGTCGACCTCGCCAAGGACGGCATCACGCTCAACCGCTTCAAGGGCCTCGGTGAGATGGACGCCTCGGAGCTCGCCGACACCACGATGGATCCGGCCAACCGGATGCTCGTGCGCGTCGACGTCGAGGACGCCGCCGCGGCCGATCGCCTCTTCTCGATGCTGATGGGCGACCAGGTGGAGCCGCGCCGGGTCTTCATCGAGGAGAACGCGAAGGACGTCCGCTTCCTGGATGTCTAGCCCGTCGAACATGGAGCCCCTGAACCCGGGGCGCATCGAGTCGCGCGAGCTCGAGCAGGAGATGCGCTCGAGCTTCCTCGACTACGCGATGAGCGTCATCGTCTCGCGCGCGCTCCCGGACGTGCGCGACGGGCTCAAGCCCGTGCACCGTCGGATCCTTTACGCGATGCACGAGGCCGGCCTGCAGCCGAACCGGCCGCGCCTCAAGTGCGCGCGTGTCGTCGGCGACGTGATGGGCTCGTATCACCCACACGGCGATACGGCGATCTACGACACGCTCGTCCGGATGGCGCAGCCGTTCTCGCTGCGCTATCCGCTCGTGGACGGGCAAGGTAACTTCGGTAATATCGACGGTTATCCGGCGGCAGCGATGCGCTACCTTCACCGGTGACGGCTCGTCCTCACTGCTTCCGCGCAACTCGATCCAGGTCTCGTATTCGACCTACAGCAAGCAACTCGCACGTGACGTCCAGCTGCTGCTCCTCGAGTTCGGGATCATCGGCAGGCAGTGTCACTACGAGAAGGGCGAGATCAAGGTCGTCCTGACCAACCGCCGCGACGCGCGGATCTTCGCGCGGGAGATCGGCTTCATCGGTGCCAAGCAGGAGAAGCTCGAGCGCCACCTGGATATCGTCCCGCGCGCGAGCCGTGCGCTCAGCCGGGACCACGTCCCGTTCCTCGCGGACTACATCCGCTCGGAGACCGACTCGACGTGGCTGCGCAAGAACAACATCGACCGTGTCGAGCGCTGGGAGCGCGGCGGCGCCGCGATCCTCGAGCGCATCCAGTCCGACGAGGTGCGCACGGTCGTCGAGCCGCTCACCACCGGTGACTACTACTACGCCGAGGTGGCGTCGGTCGAAGACGCCGGCGTCCAGGCTGTCTACTCGCTGCGCGTTGACACCGACGACCACTCGTTCCTGACGAACGGGTTCGTCAGCCACAACACCGAATGCCGGCTCGCGAAGCTCGCGACGGAGCTGCTGGAGGACATCGACGCCGACACCGTCGACTTCAAGCCGAACTACGACGAGTCGCGGCGCGAGCCCGAGGTGCTGCCTTCGCGCTTCCCGAACCTGCTCGTCAACGGGTCGTCCGGGATCGCCGTCGGCATGGCGACCAACATGCCGCCGCATCACCTCGGCGAGGTCACCGACGCGCTCGTCGCGCTGATCGACGAGCCGTCGATCGATGTCGACCGGCTGATGAAGCACATCAAAGGCCCGGACTTCCCGACCGGCGGGATCATCCTCGGCCGCGAGGGCATCCGCGAGGCGTACCGGTCCGGCCGAGGCCGCGTCGTCATGCGCGCCCGCGCACACGCCGAGGAGCTGCGCGGCGGCAAGTCGGCGATCGTCGTGACCGAGCTCCCGTACGCGGTCAAGAAGGGTGGCGACGACGGCGTCATCACCAAGATCGCCGAGCTCGTCAAGACCGGCACGCTCAGTGAGATCTCCAATGTCCGCGACCTCTCCGACCGGAGCGGTATGCGCATGGTCATCGAGTTGAAGCGCGACGCCATCCCTCAGGTCGTCCTGAACAAGCTCTACAAGCACACGCCGCTGCAGTCGACGTTCGGCTACAACGCCGTCGCGCTCGTCGACGGCGTGCCGCGCACGCTGGCGCTGCGCGATCTGCTCCAGCACTACCTCGACTTCCAGCGCGAGGTCGTCACCCGCCGGTCGAAGTACGAGCTGCGCAAGGCCGAGGCCCGCGCGCACGTCCTCCAGGGCTACCTCATCGCTCTGGACAACCTCGACCGGATCATCGAGCTCATCCGGGGGTCCGCCGACACCGAGGCGGCACGCGAAGGCCTGATGCGCGAGTTCGACCTCAGCGAGATCCAGGCGCAGGCGATCCTCGACCTCCGTCTCCGCGCGCTGACCGCGCTCGAGCGCCAGCGAGTCGAGAACGAGCACCGCGAGCTGCAGGAGCGCATCGCAGAGCTGCGCACGATCCTCGGCGACGAGTCGCGGATCGACGGCCTGATCCGCGAAGAGCTGCTCAAGATCAAGGACGACTACACGAAGAACGACGACCGCCGCACGGAGATCGTGGCCGCCGAGGGCGAGTTCGACCTCGAGGACCTGATCGCCGAGGAGGACATGGTCATCGCGATCACGCGCTCGGGCTACATCAAGCGGCTGCCGGTCACGACCTACCGCGAGCAGCGGCGCGGCGGCATCGGCGTCATGGGCATGGATCTCAAGGACGAGGACTACATCGAGCACCTCTTCGTCGCCTCGACGCACGACTACCTGCTCTTCTTCACCTCCGTCGGCAAGGTCTACCGGCTCAAGGTGCACGAGCTGCCGCTCGGGTCACGGCAGTCCAAGGGCCGCGCGATCGTCAACCTGCTGCCCTTCCGCCAGGACGAGAAGGTGCGCACGGTCATCGCGACGCGGGAGTTCAAGGAGGCCGAGTACCTGGTCTTCGCGACGAAGAACGGGATCGTCAAGAAGACCCGCTTCATGGACTACAACACGCCCCTCAAGGCCGACGGGATCATCGCGCTGTCGATGCGCGACGAGAACGACGAGCTCGTCGACGTCCGCCTCTCGACGGGTGACGACGACATCCTCATGGTCTCGCGCATGGGCCAGGCGATCCGCTTCCACGAGACTGCCGTGCGCTCGATGGGTCGCCCGGCCGCCGGCGTCACCGGCATGAAGCTACGCCCCGGCGACGAGGTCATCGCCTGCGAGATCGCACGCGAGGACATGGACCTGCTCGTCGTGACCGAGAACGGCTACGGCAAGCGGACGCCGATCCGCGACTACCCGGTCAAGGGCCGCGGCGGCATGGGCGTCAAGACCGTGCAGCTGACCGACAGGAAGGGCCGCCTCGCAGGCGCGCTCGCCGTCCGCGAAGGCTACGCCGTGATGCTCATCTCCACGTACGGCACGGTCATCCGCATGCCGGTCGACGGCATCCGCCGCGCCGGCCGCTCCACGCAGGGCGTCATCGTCATGCGGCTTCGCGGCGATGATGAGCGGGTCTCCACGCTCGCCCCGGTCGTCGAGTCCGACGAGGACGAGGACGTCGAGGTCGCTGAAACGGTGTCGACCAACGGCGGAGCGCCCGAGGTCGTCGCCGAGGCTGAGGACGCTGAGCTCGAGCCGGACGACGAGGCCGAGCCCGACCTCGAGCCCGACGAGGACTAGCCCGCGTCCCGCAACCGCTCGGCCGCGACTTCCGGCGCGAGCGAGTTGATCCAGATCCCGGCTCCGAGCTCCAGGCTTGCGACTGCCGAGATCCGCGGCAGCACCTCCAGGTGCCAGTGCCCCTCGCCGCCGAACGGGGCCGTGTGCAGCCAGGCGTTCGTCGGCAGCTGGCCCTCGATCGCGGCGATCCGCTGCTCGCCGCTCGCCAGCAGCCCGAGCGCCGCGGTGAGCAGGCGCGGGTCGGCGAACGCGTCGCCCGTGTGCTCCTCGGGCGTGATCAGCAGCTCGTAGGCGCCGCGCGCCGCGAACGGGGAGACCAGCAGCACGCCGTCCCGCTCGGCGATCCGCTCGCTCGTCCCGAGCAGTGCGCAGACGGCGCAGTCCCCGGCGGCCTCCTCGCGTACGAGCGGCGGCGGCTCCGGCAGCCATAGGAGCTGTGAGTGCGTGTGCGCCAAACTGCCGCCGGCGGCCCGGCCCTCGTTCAGGACCGCCTGCAGGTAGTTGAACCCGGCCGCCCGCGCGGCATCGGCACGCGCCTGCCAGGCGACCGCGACGTCGTCCACCTCCGTGGCCGTCAGCTCGCCGAACATGCGCACGTGCCGCGGGGTGTGGATGACGACCTCGTGGTGCTCGAAGGCCGGGTACTTGTTCGGGACGACCCGTACGGTCCAGCCCGGCGTGTTCGGCTCGCGGCCCGGCGGGCCGACCGCGAACGTCTCCGGCGGCGTCTGGTCCTCGCGCCCTGCCTCGAACGGGCAGGTGTCGAGCTCCTCCTGTGTCTCCGGCTCCAGTCGCTCTCGTGTCGCTCCCGGCCGCTGCGCCCGCCACGGCGCAAGCGCCACCCACCGCCCCGAGAGCGGGTCGCGGCGGAGCTCAGGAATCAAGAGCCGGAGCCGTTGCGCTTGTCGAGGAACGGCGCGATCAGGTCGATCGGCGCCGGGAAGACGATCGTCGTCGACGCCGAGCCGGAGATGTCGAGAAGGGTCTGCAGGTAGCGCAACTGGAGCGAGATGGGCTCGTGGGACATGACCTCCGCCGCCTCGCGCAGCCGCTGGGATGCCTGGAACTCGCCCTCGGCCGCGATCACCTTCGCACGCCGCTCGCGCTCGGCCTCTGCCTGGCGCGCCATCGCCCGCTGCATGTTCGAGGGGATCTCGACGTCCTTCACCTCGACGATCGAGACCTTGATGCCCCAGGGCGCGGTCGCCTCGTCGATGACCCGCTGGAGGATCTCGTTGATCTTCTCGCGCTCGGAGAGCAGCTCGTCCAGGACGTGCTGGCCCAGCACCGACCGCAGCGTCGTCTGCGCGATCTGCGAGGTCGCGTTCAAGACGTTCTCGATCTGCACGACCGACTTTTCCGGGTCGATGATCCGGAAGTAGGCGACGGCGTTCACGCGGGCGGGGACGTTGTCCTTCGTGATCACCTCCTGCGGCGGCACGTTCAGCGTGACCGTGCGCAGGTCGACCTTGACCATCTTGTCGACGATCGGGATGAGCAGGAAGAGGCCCGGCCCCTTCGGCGGCGACTTCAGCCGCCCGAGCCGGAAGATCACGCCGCGCTCGTACTCGCGCGCCACCTTGACCGCCGCGGTCAGGATGAACAGCAGGAAGAGGACGACGACTGCGACGACGATCAGTGCAGCGATCACGAGCTGAACACTACGCCGGTACGACGTCCAGCCGCAGGTCGCTGCCGATGCGCTCGACGCGAACGTGCTCGCCCATGGCGATCGGCCCGTTCGTCGAGCGCGCCCGCCAGAGCTCGCCGTGCACGAAGACGACGCCCTCCGGGTCGAGCGGGCGCCGCACGACGCCGATCTCGCCGCGCAGCTCTTCGATCCCGGTCTGCGGCTTCGCGCGGCGTGCCTGCACCACCTTCGTGATCACGAACGCGAAGAGGACGGCGATTGTCCCGGCGATCGCGAGGACGACCCAGAGCGACGTGCTGTAGGCCGAGCCCGCCGGGTCGAACAGCATCAGCGCCCCGACCGTGAAGCTCGCCAGGCCGGCGAGCGTCAGCGCCCCGTGCGTCGGCAGGTAGAGGTCGGCGACGAAGAACCCGGCGGCGAGCACCATCAGCAGGACGCCGGACCAGCTGATCGGCAGCACCTGAAGCCCGAACAACGCGGTGATCAGTGAGATCGCGCCGAAGGTGCCCGGGAAGATCAGCCCGGGGTGGAGGATCTCGATGGTGATCCCGAGCACCCCGAGGGACAGCAGGAGCACGATCAGGTTCGGGTCGATGAGCGTGTCGAGGATCCGCTTCCAGAGCGACATGTGAACCTGCGTGACCTCGGCGCCGGCGGTGTCCAGGACGATCCCCTTCGGCACGGTCTTCTGTCCGTCGATCTTGTGCAGCAGCGCCGGCAACGACGGCGCGATCACGTCGATGACGTGGCGCTGCAGCGCCTGGTACTCGGTCAGGTTCGACGCCTCGCGTCACCGCGAGCCTGGCCCACTGCGCGTTGCGGCCGTGGTTCTTGGCCAGCGTCTGGAGCGACGCCGCAGCGTCGTTGATGACCTTGCGCCGGAGGTCGGACTGGATGTTCCCGCCGCCCACGTCGATCGGCGTCGAGGAGCCGATGTTCGTCTGCGGCGCCATCGCGAGGATGTCGGCCGCCTGGCCGATCCAGACGCCGGCTGAGGCGGCCCGCGCGCCCGCGGGCGACACGTAGACGATCACCGGCACCTTCGAGCGGAGCTCGGCCTGGTAGATGTCGCGCATCGAGTCGGAGAGCCCGCCCGGGGTGTCGAGCTGGATGACGATCGCCGAGTAGTGATCCCTGTTGGCGCGGTCGATCTGTGACGTCACGTAGTCGGCCGTGACCGGGTTGACGTCGTTCTTGAACTCGACGGCGAGGACGCGGGGCCTGGCCGCGGACGCGGTTGCAGTCACCGCTCCGGCGACCACGAGCGAGACGAGAAGTACCCGCACAAACAGGTTTTTCACCGCTGTAAAGATTCTAGCGCCGGACTTGTCGCCGGCCGGTCGTGCTGGCACGGTAGGCATCCGCCGATGCGAGCCGTCGTCCTCGCCCTCGCCGCCCTGCTCGTCGTCCCCGCGGTAGCCCGCGCTGCCGGCCCGCACGCCGTCACGCGCGAGCTCACGCCGGGCGGCCGCGCCGCGCTGACCCGCTCCGCGCCGCTCCGGTTCGACCTCGTGGGCGTCAGCTCGCGCGGGCCCGGGACGGTCGAGTTCCGCGTCCGTACCGCCCGGGGCTGGAGCGCCTGGCACGCCGCGCGGCCGGAGCCCGAGGACGGGCCGGACCGGCCGGGGCCGTGGAGGGTGGGGAGCCCCTGGTGGACGGGGCCTGCCCACGGCATCCAGTACCGCCTGCACGGCCGTGTCATGCGTCTGCGCACGACGTTCGTCTCGAGCCCCTCGAGGCCGCTGCTCCCGGTTCGCCGCCTCACCTACACGGGCGCGCCCGGGATCATTCCCCGCCGCGCCTGGGCGGGCACCGACACCGGCTACCGGCGCAAGGTGCCGGTGCGCTTCGCGCCTGCAGTGCGCTTCGCGGTCGTCCACCACACCGCCGGGGCGAGCCCGGCGACGCCGGCCCAGTCGGCCGCGATGGTGCGCGCCATCGCCGTCTACCACGTGTACTCGAACGGCTGGGACGACATCGGTTACAACTTTCTCGTCGACCGCTTCGGCCAGATCTTCGAAGGCCGCTACGGCGGCATCGACCGCCCGGTGATCGGTGCGCACGCGGAGGGCTTCAACGATGGCTCGGTGGGCGTCGCGCTGATCGGGACGTACAGCGCGGCGTCGCCCTCGGCCGCTGCCCGCGCCGCGCTCGTCCGCCTGCTCGCCTGGCGGCTGGACATCGCCCACGTCGACCCGCTCTCGCGCGTGACCTTCGCGTCCGGCGGCAATCCGGAATACCGCGCCGGCAAGCGGGTGACGCTGCGCGCGATCTCGGGCCATCGCGACACCGGCTACACCTCCTGCCCGGGCAACAGGGCCTACGCGCTGCTTCCGACCATCGCTGCCGCCGTGGCGAAGACGGGCCTGCCGAAGCTGTACGCGCCGCTCGTCGAGGGCAAGCCCGGCGGGCTCGTCCACTTCACCGGACGGCTCTCGGGGCCGCTCGCGTGGCGTGTCGACGTGGCCGATGGGGAGGGCATCCCGGTCGCAAGCGGCTCCGGCTTCGGGGCGGCCATCGACTGGACGTGGGACGCGACCGGCGTTCCCGCCGGCACGTACCGCTGGTCGATCAGCGGACCGTCGGTGCGGCCGGCGTCCGGCTCGTTCAGCGGCGGCTCCGCGACGCTCGCGATCACGGCGGCCGCCTCACCCGCCGTCGTCTCGCCCGACGGAGACGGCCACGCCGACACCGGGCTGGTCACGTACCGTCTTGGGCGCGCCTCGACCGTGACCGCAACGGTCGTCGACCCGTTCGGCGACGTCATGTTCACCATGCCGCAGGGCCGGCAGACGGCCGGCACGCACTCGCTCACCTGGCCCGCCGACGCGCTCGCGGACGGCGCCTACTCGGTCATCCTCACCGCCACGGCCGGCGCGAGCCAGACGACGACCACCGTCGGCGTCAGCGTCAACCGCACGCTTGCGCGCCTCGCCGTGCTCCCGGCGGCGATCTCGCCGAACGGCGACGGAATCGCCGACGCGTTGACCTACTCCTACTCGCTCACGACGCCTGCCGACGTCGTCGTGACCGCGACCCGGCGCGGCGCACCGCCGGTGACGCTCGCCGCGGCTGCGCTTCCCGCCGGCGACACGGTCGCGGCCTGGGCGGCCACCGATGCGGACGGCACCCCCGTCCCGCGACGGGACCTACACGCTCGCCGTTCGCGCCACGAACGGCGTCGGCACGGTCACGCAGAGCGCCCCGGTCGTCGTCGACACGGCGGCTCCGGCGCTGCAGCTCGTGAGCCGCAGCCCGCTCCGCATCCGCTCGAGCGAGGACGCGACGCTGACCTTCACCGCGGCCGGACGAACCGTGACCGCGCGGGCGCAGGCGGGGGTGACGCGCAGCGTCAGCGTGCAGGGGTCGCCGCTCGTCGTCGTCGCGACCGACGCAGCCGGCAACCGCAGCGCACAGCTAGCGCTCCGTTAGCCACGCGTCGTACCGGCCCTCGAGCGCCGCGAGGATCTCCGCGAGCAGCTCTCCGCGGTCGTGGCGCACGCCGGTCTCGACCAGCAGTGACGTGGGCGGCGTCACCGTCTCGGCCGGCAGCGCGCCCGCCGGCACGTTGACGTTCACGCCGATCCCCAGCACGACCAGGTCGCCGCGCGCCTCCCCGAGCGCGCCCGCGATCTTGCGACCGCCCACGAGCACGTCGTTCGGGTGCTTGATCGCCGACTCGACCCCGAGCGAGTCCGCGACCGCCCGCGCTGCGACGAGGGTCAGGGACGGGAGCCGTTCGGGGGCCACCTTCGGCACGAGGGCGAGCGAGAAGAGCAGGCTCGTCCCGGCCGCCGC
The DNA here is from genome assembly GCA_963710465.1 of uncultured Thermoleophilia bacterium. Classification (GTDB taxonomy): domain Bacteria; phylum Actinomycetota; class Thermoleophilia; order Gaiellales; family Gaiellaceae; genus JACVRM01. Next base: position 509,542 of record CAVQAQ010000007.1, on the reverse strand, counting down.
CTCCCAGCGCCGGCCGAGCCGCCCCCGGCCCGCAGTCTGGACGTCGGCGGCGACGACCATGCCCTCCGCCGCGTCCGCCGGAACGAGCAGCTGCGTGGACTCGGTCTCCGCAACGAACGTGTACGGCCGCCCGAGCCGCCCGCGCAGAAGCGGCACGACCGCCTCCGGGTCGAGGTCGCCCATCGGTCTACACTAGGCGCCTCGTGGGCCTGGGACGTAGTGAGATCGAGGCGATCCTGCCCCACCGACCCCCCTTCCTCCTCATCGACGAGGTCGTCGAGCTCGAGCCGGGGCGCCGCGTGGTGGCGCGCAAGCATGTCCGCGATGACGAATTCTGGACGGCCGGGCACTTCCCCGGGCGGCCGGTGATGCCGGGTGTGCTCATCGTCGAGGCGATGGCCCAGACCGGCGCCGTCGCCGTCCTCAGCGAGGAGGAGAACCGGGGCCGCATCGCGTTCTTTGCCGGCATCGACGGCGTCCGCTTCAAGCGCATCGTCGAGCCGGGCGACGAGCTCGAGCTCGAGTGTGAGCTGGAGCGGATCCGCGGCCCGATCGGCCGCGGCCGTGCCACCGCGAAGGTCGGCGGCAAGCTGGCCGCTCGGGGCACGCTGACGTTCGCGGTGGAGCGTTAGAACGTGATCGCGAAGGCCAACGGGCAGCGGCCCATCTCGATCACCGGCTTTGGCGCCTACGCGCCGGAGCGCGTGGTGACGAACGAGGAGCTCTCGACCCTCGTCGACACCTCGGACGAATGGATCATCGAGCGCACGGGGATCCGCGAGCGGCGCGTGGCGGCTCCTGAGCAGGCGCTGTCGGACATCTGCCTGCCGGCCATCCACCAGGCGCTCGAGCAGGCCGGGCGTCGCGGCGAAGGACATCGATCTGATCGTCGTGGCGACGGTCACGCCGGACATGCTCTTTCCGTCCACCGGCGCGCTGCTCGCCGACGCCATCGGCTCGCCGGACGCTGCCGCGTACGACCTGTCCGCGGGCTGCACAGGCTTCATGTACGCGCTGGCGCAGGCCTACGGCATGATCGCCGCTGGCCTCTCCGAGCGCGCGCTCGTGGTCGGCGGCGACGTGCTCTCGCGGATCGTCGACTGGAACGACCGCGGCACCTGCGTGCTGTTCGGCGACGGCGCGGGCGCGGTGGTGCTCGAGCACGTCGACGCGGGCGGGTTCCTCGGCTTCGAGCTTGGCGCGGAGGGCGCCGGCGGCGTACACCTCTACCTGCCCGCGGGCGGCTCGCGCGAGGCGACCACGGCCGAGTCGCTCGCGGCGGGCGACCACTTCGTGCGGATGAACGGCCGCGAGGTGTTCAAGTTCGCGACCCGCATCCTCGTGTCGTCGGCGCACGACATCCTCGACGAGTGCGGGGCCACGGTCGACGACGTCGACGTCTACATCCCGCACCAGGCGAACGTTCGAATCATCGATTACGCAGCGAAGAAGCTCGGAATCCCGCAGAATCGAGTCGTCGTGAACGCGGACCGATACGGCAACACGTCGTCGGGCTCGATCCCGCTCGCCATCGCGGACGCCGCGGCGGATGGCAGGCTTCGGGCCGGCGAGCTCGTACTCATGACTGGTATGGGCGCCGGGCTCACCTGGGGCTCGGCGCTGATGACGTGGACCTTGAACGGAGGCTCATGAGCAAGATTGCGTTCTGTTTTCCCGGACAGGGTTCCGTGGAGTCCGGCATGGGCCGGGAAGTGGCCGAGGCGATCCCGGCCGCGATGGAGGTCTTCGACCGGGCGAGCGAGGCGTCCGGCCTCGACCTGCGCCGCCTCTGCTTCGAGGCACCGGTCGAGGAGCTGACGGAGACCGAGGTGCAGCAGCCTGCGCTCGTGGCGACCAGCCTGGCGATCCTGGCCGCCATCCGTGAGCAGGGCATCGAGCCGGACTTCGTCGTCGGCCATTCGGTCGGCGAGTTCGCGGCGCTTGCCGCCGTGGACGCGATGACGCTGGAGGAGGCGATCGAGCTCGTGCGTGAGCGTGGCCTTGCGATGGCGGAGGCGGCGCGTGAGCGCCCTGGCTCGATGGCCGCCGTGCTCGGGCTCGACGACGACGTGGTCGAGAACCTCTGCCGCAAGATCCTTGGCGTGTGGCCCGCGAACTACAACTGCCCCGGCCAGATCGTCGTCTCCGGCGAGGACGGGGCGGTGGAGGAGCTGAGCGCCGAGGCCCAGAGCCTCGGCGCGCGACGAGCCATCAAGCTGAAGGTGTCGGGTGCCTTCCACAGCCCGCTGGTCGCGAGCGCGGCCAAGCGGCTGCGGCCGGCGATCGAGCGCGTCCCGTTCCGTGAGACGACGCACCCGTTCATGTCGACGGTCACGGCGAGGGTCGAGCCGGCGACGAAGCTCGGCACGCTGCTCGTCGACCAGCTGACCGCGCCGGTCCGCTTCACCCAGTCGGCGGGCGGCCTCATCGGCGAGGGCGTGAAGACGTTCGTCGAGGTCGGCCCCGGGAACGTGCTCTCCGGGCTCGTCAAGCGGATCGACCGCAGCGTGAAGACGGTCTCGGTCAACAGCGTCGCGGCACTGCACCAGCTCGAAGAGAGCCTGTCCAAGACCACGTGACGTTCGCGTCGCTCGACGGGAAGACGGCGCTCGTCACAGGCGGTTCCCGCGGAATCGGCCGTGCCATCGCCGAAGAGCTGGCGCGCGCAGGTGCGTCCGTGGTGGTGGGCTACCGGTCTGGCGCGGACGAGGCCGAGGAGGTCGCGTCGACGATCGGCGGCCGCGCAGTTCAGGCCGACGTCTCCGACCCGGAGCAGGCAAAGCGTCTGGTCGAGGAGGCGGGCGACCTCGACGTGCTCGTCAACAACGCCGGCCTCACGCGTGACGGGCTGATCGCCCGCATGCCGGATGAGGACTGGCGCGAGGTCATCGACACCAACCTCGGCGGGGTCTTCTACACCTGCCGCGCTGCGGCCCGCGGGATGATGCGCCGCCGTTCGGGGGCGATCGTGAACATCTCCAGCATCGTCGGCGTCCACGGCAATCCCGGGCAGACGAACTACTCCGCCGCGAAGGCGGGCATCATCGGCTTCACGAAGGCGCTGGCCCGCGAGCTGGGCTCGCGCAACGTGCGCGCCAACGTCATCGCGCCCGGCTACATCGCCACGCGTCTCACCGAGGTGCTGCCCGAGGAGCTGCAGCAGACGATGCTCGACAACACGCCGCTGGGCCGGCTCGGAGATCCGGGCGACGTGGCCGGAGCGGTACGCTTCCTCGCCTCGGACGAGGCTGCCTTCATCACCGGCGAGGTGCTGCTGGTCGACGGCGGCCTGGGCATGTAGGGAGAAGCGGATGAGCATGAACGGGAGAAGACGGGTCGTCGTGACCGGCCTCGGCGCGGTGACGCCGCTCGGGAACGACATCGAGACCACCTGGGCGAACCTCACCGCGGGGAAGAGCGGCGCGAACCGCATCACGACTTTCGACACCACCGACTATGCGGTCGACTTCGCCTGCGAGCTGAAGGACTTCGACCGTCCGACTGGATCGAGCACAAGCAGGCGCGGCGCATGGACCGCTTCGCGCAGATGATCACGGCTGCGGCGCGCCAGGCCGAGTCCGACTCCGGGCTCGACGTCCGGCCCGAGGCCGACCGCGTCGGCGCGGCGATCGCGACCGGGATCGGCGGCCTGAAGGCGTTCCAGGACTGCTACGACCAGCTCATCGAGCGCGGCCCCGACCGGGTCAACCCGTTCTCGATCCCGCAGATCATCCCGAACATGGGCGCTGCCTGGGTCTCGATGGAGCTCGGCACGCGCGGCCCGCTCTCGTCCCAGTGCACTGCCTGCGCGGCGTCGAACATGGCCATCGGGGACGGCATGGACTCGATCAGGCTCGGCCGGGCGGACGTCATGTTCTGCGGCGGCACGGAGGCCGGGATCACGAAGGTCGGTATCGCCGGCTTCACCGCGATGCGGGCGCTCTCGCGGCGGATGGACGCCCCTGAGAAGGCGAGCCGCCCGTTCGATGCCGGCCGCGACGGGTTTGTGATGGGCGAGGCCGGTGGGGTGGTCGTCCTCGAGGAGCTCGAGCACGCAAAGGCGCGCGGCGCGAAGATCTACGCCGAGGTGCTCGGCTACGGCCTTTCGTCTGACGCAAAGCACGTCACCGAGCCCGACCCGACAGGCGCCAACCCGGCGCGCGCGATGACGATGGCGCTCGGCGACGCCGGCGTCGACCCGACCGAGGTCGGCTACATCAACGCCCACGGGACGTCCACGCCGCTCGGCGACGCCGCCGAGACCCGAGTGATCAAGCTCGCCCTGGGTGAGGAGCACGCGCGCAAGACCCCGATCTCCTCGACGAAGGGCGCCACCGGCCACTGCCTCGGCGCCGCGGGTGCGATCGAGGCGATCTTCACCATTCTCGCGGTGAATCGCGGCGTCATGCCGCCCACGATCAACTACGAGGAGCCCGACCCGGAGTGCGACCTCGACTACATCCCGAACGAGGCACGTGAGGCCGACGTGCGCGTCGCGATCAACAACTCCTTCGGGTTCGGCGGGCACAACGCCTGCGTCGTGTTCGCCAAGTACGACGCTTGAATGCCGGTGGCTCGCTGGGCCACGTTCGACTGCTACGGCACGCTGATCGACTGGAACGGCGGCATCCGCCTCGAGCTCGCGCGCCTCTGGACTGAAGGAGAAGCCGACGCGCTGCTGCAGCGGTACCACGAGCTCGAGCCGCAGGTCGAAGTCGAACAGCCCGGGATGTCCTATCGCGACGTGATGGCCACGGTGCTCGCGCGGCTCGGCGACGTGCCTCCGGGCGAGGAGGATGCGCTCGGCCGTTCGCTGCCGTCGTGGCGGGCATTCCCTGAGGCGCCGGCGGCGCTCGCGGAGGCGCGCGGGCGCGGTTGGCGGCTCGCGATCCTCTCCAACACCGACCGCGACTTCATCGAGGCGTCCAAGGCGCGGCTCGGGGTGCCGTTCGACGAGACGGTCGTCGCCTCCGAGATCGGCTCGTACAAGCCTGCGCACCGGCACTGGGAGGAGTTCTTCGCGCGCACCGGAGCGCCGAAGGAAGGCCACGTGCATGTGGCTGCCAGCCGCTTCCACGACATCGCGCCCGCGCGCGAACTGGGCCTACGCAGCGTCTGGATCAACCGGCTCGGCGAGCGGCCCGACCCGCCCCCCGATCGTGAGCTGGCTGACCTCACCGGGCTGGCCGACACGCTCGACGAGCTCGTCCAGCCGTGAATGTCCGTCCGCCGCGCCGGAACGACCTCGACGCCGTCCTCGCGCTCATGCGAGCACACGACACCGCGGCATGGGGCGGCTCCGACTGGACGCGCGCCGGCCTCGAGGAGCACTGGGCCGGCCTCGACCTCCGGCGCGACGCGTGGGTCGTCGAGCTGGGCGGGCGCCTCGCCGGCTACGTCGATTTCGAAGCAGGTATGCAGGGGCGTCGCCTGTTGGCCGACGGCTACGTCGACCCGGCGGCACGCGGCCGCGGCGTCGGCTCGCTGCTCGTCGACACCGTCGAGGCCCGCGCGGCCCGCGAGCGCGGCGCCACCTTCCTCCACTACGTCGCGCTCGAGGGCGGAGCCACCTTCTTCCAGCGCCGCGGGTACCGAGACGTCCGCCACCAGTGGCGGATGGTGATCGAGCTCGACGCAGCACCCGAGGTCGTCATCCCGCAGGGCATCGAGATCCGCCCGCACAGACCCGGGGAGGAGCGCGCGATCCACGCTGCGGTCGAGGAGGCGTTTTCCGTCGGCGGCTGGCTCCACTCGCCCCGTCCGTTCGAGGACTTCGAGCGGCGCAACTTCGGCCGGGCGGGGCACGATCCGTCGCTGTATCTCGTTGCCGCCGACGCGGACGCAATCGCGGGCGTCGCGCTCTGCGACTCGAAGCGAAACGGCGACTGGGGCTGGGTCGATACCCTCGGCGTCCGCCCCGCGTGGCGCCGCCGGGGCATCGGCGAGGCGCTGCTGCGACGCGCGTTCTGTGCGTTCGTCGAGCGGGGTGAGCGCACCGTTGCGCTCCAGGTCGACGCGCAGAGCCCCACGGGCGCGACGCGCCTGTACGAGCGCGCCGGCATGCGCGTCCTCTACCGGATCGTCGTATGGGAGAAACTCCTCGTCGATGACTGAGATCCGCGCCCCGCGCCAGGACGAGATCGATGCCGCACTCGAGTTGCTGAACGCGCACGGGCACGCGATGTGGGGAGAGAACATCACCGACGCCGCAGAGATCGAGCAGTGGTTCGCCTTGCCAGGCATGGAGCTGCGGGCGGCGGCGCTGCCGGACGGCCGCTTTGCCGGGATGGCAGCAGCGGTCGACATCGCCGAGGACCACGCGATCATCTGGCTGCGGGTCACGCTTCATCCGGAGCTCGGCACGGTCGAGCTCGGCGAGGAGCTCTTCGCCGAGGCTGACCGCCTGGCCCGCGAACGCGGGCGGCCCGGGACGGAGATCCACGCCGGCTGCGCGGAGCCCGACGAGCGTGTCGCGGGCATCTACAGGCGGAACGGCTACCACCTCGTGCGGCACTTCTTTCGTATGGTCGCCCCGCTCGACGAGCCGCCTGCGGCGCCCGTGTGGCCCGAAGGCATCGAGCTGCGCCCGCTCGACCCCGACCACGACCTGGAGCGCGTCCACCAGGTCGACGAGGAGGCGTTCGAGGATCACTGGGGCTCCGCCCGCACGTCCTTCGAGATCTGGCGCGGGCTCGTGATCCCGGCCGACTGGGACCCGTCGCTCTGGTTCATCGCGTGGGACGGTGACGAGATCGCCGGCATCTCACTCTGTCGCCCGAGCGCCGAAGGCGATCCCGACCTCGGCTGGGTCGAGCTGCTTGCCGTGCGGCGCCCGTGGCGTCGCCGCGGCCTCGCCCTCGCGCTGCTCCTGCACTCCTTCGCCGAGCTGCGCGCCCGCGGGCGTCCGAAGGTCGGGCTCGGCGTCGACGCCGAGAACCTCACCGGCGCAGTCCGGCTCTACGAACGGGCGGGGATGGCGCCCACGCAGCAGTTCGACGTGTACGAGGCCGTCGTATGACTGCCGCGTAGACTTCATTCGTGGCCGAGCGGATCGACGTCTCGATCGAGCACCGGCACGACCCCGGGCCGGACGCCAACGGCAAACGCCCGGCCAACACGTGCCCTTCCTGCGGTTCTCACTACCGCGATGACGAGCTCGATCGCACTCTGCGCGTCTGCCCGCAGTGCGGGCATCACTTCCCTGTGCACGCGCGGGCGCGCATCGAGCAGCTCGTCGACGAGGGCAGCTTCGCCGAGGAGGCCTCCGGCCTACGGTCGAAGGATCCGCTCGACTTCTTCGACCTGCGCCCGTACACGGAGCGGATCGCCGAGGCGGAGCTCGCGACGGGGCTCGGGGATGCCATGGTGATCGGCGGGGGCGCGATCGGCGGCCACGACTGCGAGCTCGCCGTCATGGACTTCGGGTTCATGGGCGGCTCGATGGGCAGCGTCGTCGGCGAGAAGTTCGCCCGCGCCTGCGAGACCGCCGCAGAACGCCGCGTCCCGCTCGTGACCGTGACCGCCTCGGGCGGCGCGCGCATGCAGGAGGGGATCCTGTCGCTGATGCAGCTGCCGAAGACCGTCTGCGCCGTTGCCGACCTGCACGACGCCGGCGGGGCGATAGTGACCGTCATGGCGCACCCGACCACGGCCGGCGTGCTGGCCAGCTTCGCCACGCTGGGCGACATCACCGTCGCCGAGCCGGGCGCGCTGCTCGCCTTTACCGGCCCTCGCGTGGTCCAGCAGACGACGCGCGAGAAGCTCCCGGACGACTTCGGGCTGGCCGAGTCGAACTACCGCTTCGGCCACCTCGACGCGATCGTCCCGCGACCCGAGCTCCGCGACTACGTCACTCGCCTCCTCATGCTCTTCGATGGCCGCTGAGGACGAGATCCGCCTCCGCGAGCGGCTGAGCAAGCTTCGCTCGCTGCCGCTCCTGCGCGGCGCCCGCATCTCGGGCGAGCTCTCGAAGCTCCAGCGCCAGCTCGACCGTATCGGGGCGCCGATCGACGAGGACGAGATCTGGCGGTCGGTCGAGCTCGCTCGCCACGAGGAGCGGCCGTACGCGCTCGACTACATCGAGCGAATCTGCCAGGACTTCGTCGAGATCCACGGCGACCGCGCGCGCGCCGACGACCAGGCGCTCGTCGCCGGCATGGCGCGCTTCGAGGGCCGCACCGTGATCGTGATCGGCCAGCAGAAGGGGCGCGACATCGCCGAGCGCACCCGGCGGAACTTCGGCATGGCGTACCCGGAGGGCTACCGCAAGGCCATGCGCGCGATGACGCTCGCCGAGCGCCACGGCTTCCCGCTGCTCACGCTGGTCGACACGCCCGGCGCCTACCCGGGCGTCGCCGCCGAGCAGCACGGACAGGGCGGCGCCATTGCGGCCTCACAGTCGATCATGGCGCGGCTGCCCGTCCCGGTCGTCAGCACAATCATCGGCGAGGGCGGGTCCGGCGGCGCGATCGCGATCGCGCTCGCCGACAAGGTGCTCATGCAGGAGAACGCCCTCTACTCGGTCATCTCGCCCGAAGGCTGCGCCGCCATCCTGTGGCGCGACGTCAAAGAGGCGCCCAAGGCGGCCGCGGCCCTGCGCCCTGACGCGCGCCACTGCCTCGAGCTCGGCGTCATCGACGGGATCGTGCCGGAGCCGCCGGGCGGCGCGCATACCGACCACGACGAGTCCGCCCGGCTGCTGGGGCGCTCGCTCTCGGACGCGCTCGGCAGCCTCGAGGGCATCCCCGGCGATCAGTTGCGCCGGCGTCGCCGGGAGCGGTTCCGTAGGATCGGCGTCTTCACCGAGGCGCTCGCACCCTCTGCCGCACCCTCCTAGGGCGTTTTCCACACCATCCACAGCCTTATCCCCCGAGCCGTGCCCTGTCCGGACGGCTAGAAATCAGGCATGTCGCTGCAAGAATACGGGCGAAAACGCGACCCGAAGAAGACGCCGGAGCCCTTCAAAAGCAGGAAAAAGCCTGGAAAACAGCCGATTTTCGTCGTCCAGCGCCACGACGCGCGCCGTCTCCACTACGACTTTCGCCTGGAAATCGGCGGTGCGCTCGCGAGCTGGGCAGTGCCAAAAGGCATCCCCCTCGAGCCGGGCGCTCGCGCGCTCGCGGTGCACGTCGAAGACCACCCGCTCGAGTACGCCACCTTCGAGGGCGAGATCCCCAAGGGGCAATACGGCGCGGGCAGCGTCGAGGTGTGGGATCACGGCACGTACGAGCTGGTCGAGGAGAAGCGCGACGGCGGCCTGACCGTTCGCCTGCACGGCAAGCGGCTCGAAGGAACCTGGACGCTTGTCCCCGCCCATCTGGACGGGCAGGAGAAGAACTGGCTGCTGCTGCGCAAGCGCGACGCGTCCACGCCGGCCGTTGGAAAGCGGACCGAGTACGACCCCATGCTCGCCACCCTCACCGACACGGTCCCGGCAGGCCCCGGGTGGCTGTTCGAGGTCAAGTGGGACGGCTATCGCGCGCTTGCGCGCCTCGTCGCCGGCGAGGGCGCCATGCTCGCAAGCCGGCGCCGCAACGACCTGACGGAGCGCTTCCGCTCGGTCGCGAACGCCCTACCGCGGGCCGTGCGCTCGCCCGACTGCCTGCTCGACGGCGAGGTCTGTGCGCTCGACGAGCGCGGCCGCTCGAGCTTCTCGCTCATGCAGCAGGGCAAGCCCGACACGCCCATCGTCTACTTCGTCTTCGACGTGCTCGAGATCGAGGGCGAGCCCGTCATCGACCTCCCGCTGACCGAGCGGCGCAAGCGCCTCGAGGCGCTGCTCGACAAGCGCAACCGGACCGTCCGGCTCTCCGAGGCGTTCGAAGACGGCCCCGCGCTCTTCCGGGCCGCCGAGCAGCAGCACCTCGAGGGGATCATGGCCAAGAAGGCCTCCTCGCGGTACCTGCCCGGGAAGCGCACCCGCGACTGGCAGAAGATCAAGACGCACGGCCGCCAGGAGTTCGTGATCTGCGGCTACACGAAGGGCCAGGGCCGCCGCTCCGCCGGGTTCGGGGCGCTCATCCTGGGCGTGTACCGCGGGCGCGAGCTCCAGTACGTCGGCAATGTCGGCACCGGCTTCAACGAGGCCGAGATCGAGCGGCTCCGCGAGAAGATGGGGCCGCTCGAACGCCAGGACACGCCGTTCGCCGAGGCGCCGAAGATGCCGCGCGTCCGCAAGGGGGACGTCGTCTGGGTCGAGCCGAAGCTCGTCTGCGAGGTCTCGTTCAGCGAATGGACGCACGACGAGCACCTGCGCCAGCCGGTGTACCAGGGCCTGCGCGAGGACAAGGCGCCGCAGGACGTCCACCAGGAGCTCCCCGTCGAGGACGAGATCCGCATTGGCGGCCACCTGTTGAAGCTCTCGAATCTCGACAAGCTTTTCTGGCCGGAGAAGGGCATCACCAAGGGTGACCTGCTCGCGTACTACCGTGCGGTCGCGCCCACGGTGGTCCCGTATCTGCACGACCGGCCCTTCACGCTCAAGCGCTACCCCGACGGCTGGCAGGGCGAGTTCTTCTTCCAGAAGGACGCGCCGCGCGGGATGCCCGAGTGGATCAAGCGCGTGCCCGTCAGGGCGACGACGCGTGAGGCGCCGCGGCGCACCCGCGAGATTCAGGCGCCGCTGGTGAACGACGAGCTATCGCTGCTCTGGATGGTCAACATGGGCTGCATCGACCTCAACGCGTGGTACTCGCGCATCGACCGGCCCGACCGCCCGGACTTCGTCCTCTTCGACCTCGATCCCTCGGAGGGCGTTGGCTTCCCCGAGACCGTCGAGGTCGCCCTGCTCGTGAAGCAGGTGATGGACGCGCTCGGGCTCGAGTGCTTCCCGAAGACGAGCGGGTCCAAGGGCATCCACGTGCTCGTCCCGGTCGAGCGCCGTTACACGTACGCCGATACGCGCCGCTTCGCGGAGATCGTCGCCGGGGCGCTCGCGCGCACCCACCGCGGGCTCGTCACCACCGAGTGGTCGAAGGCGAAGCGCCGCGGCGTGCTGGTCGACGCGAACCAGAACGGCGAGGGCAAGACGATTGCGAGCGTCTACTCGGTGCGGCCGCGCGCGGGCGCTTCGGTCTCGACGCCGTTGCGCTGGGACGAGGTCACCGCCGACCTCGATCCGACGGCGTTCACGATGGAGGCGGTACTGGCACGCGTCGAGCGCCACGGCGACCTCTACGCGCCGGTGCTGACGACGAAGCAGCGCCTGGAGCCGGCGTTGAAGCGGCTGCAGGCGTAGGAGCGGCTAGGGGCCCCGTTTGAACTCGTCGTCGACCATTCCGGTGACGCCGGGATCGCGCTGGTCCACGTACTGGTCTGCCTTTTGCGACTGGTGCTCGTCGTAGCTCGCCTCCGAGGGCTCGGAAAGCCCAGTCTTAGCCGGGTCGTCGTTCGTGCTGCCGGTGATCCGCTTCCACCACTCGTTCAGGCCCATCAGGTCGCCTCCTCATCTTCCTCCGCGGCTTCCGCCCCGGCGAAGTCGTATTCCCTTAGCTGGACGTCGTCCTTGATGCCCTCGTAGTCCTCAAGCGGCTCGGGCCCGTCCGGGCCGGCGTTGCGGATCGCGTCCTCTTCCCGCTCGACGCGGTCGCCGTCGCCGACCAGGCGACCCCACCATTCCCGCAGTCCCATGTGCGGGATGCTACTCCGCGCGGCGGAGAAGTTTCACGTAACCGCCGACGATGTCGAAACCGAGCCGCCGGTACAGCTCCTGCGGCCAGTCCTCTGCGTCGGCGACGAGGAAGACGAAGTCGGCGCCCGAGGTGCGCGCCTCTGCGGCCGCGCGGGTGACGACGGCCTTCGCGTGGCCGCGCCCGCGGTGCTCCGGCAGCGTGGCCACGTCCTCGATCTGGGCCTCATGGCCGCCGACGTAGAGGTCGGCGTACGAGACGACGACGCCATTCTCGAGCGCTCCGAACGAGCGCACGGTCACCCACCGCTCGAGCAACGGCTTGTAGTCGAGCAGCTGCTCGGCCACCGCGGGCGTCCCCCAGTCGTAGCCGCGGATCACCCGCTCCCGCGCTGCACGGACGCCCTCGTGGCCGACCTCGGCCACGCCGCCGGTGTCGACCGGCTCCGGCTCACGTAGCTGCACCATGACCACGTGGCGCTCGGGCGCCCAGCCCGGGAGCTCGGCCGCGACGCGCTCACCCTCGTCCGCGTGACGGAACAGGATCGCGCGGTGGCGCAGGCCGGCCTCCGAGAAGATCTGGTCGGCCTCCGCCGCGAGCTCCTCGGGGGTGGAGACGGGGCGGTCGACGTAGAGGAGGTTCGAGTCGTAGCGGAGCGGAAGCTCGGGCGTGAGCACCGCGGTGCCGAAGCGCGACGGACGCTCCGCCGTCCCGCGCACGTCGCCCCGGCGCAGGAACGCGAACGCCCGCTCGAGGTGGTCGGCCGCGCGCTCCACGGGGCGCTTCTACCATCCGGACGTGATCCAGGTGTCCGTGATCGGGAGCGGGGCCGAGCACGTCGGCCGGGCCGAGGAGGTCGGGCGGCTGCTCGCCGAGCGTGGGGCGGCCGTCGTGACGGGCGGTGGCGGCGAGGTGATGGCCGCGGCCGCCCGGGGCGCCAAGGCCGCCGGCGGGACGACGATCGCGGTCGTGCCCGGCGAGAGCCGCGCCGGAGCGAACGAGTGGAGCGACCATGTGGTGGTCACCGGGATCGGCCACGCCCGGAATCTCGCCGTCGTCGCCTCGGGCGACGCGGTGATCGCGGTCGGCGGCTCGTGGGGCACGCTGGCGGAGATCGGGCTCGCGATGCGTCTCGGCCGCCGCGTCGTGGTGGTCGAGCCGGGCTGGGAGCTGCGCGGCGTCGACCGGGTCGGCTCACCCGCCGAGGCGGTCGAGCTCGCCCTCCGCGACCTCGCCTAGCCGCCGTTCGAGGAAGGCCCGCTCGACGGGGTTCGTCGCCAGGTCGAGTGCCCGCCGGTAGGCGGCCGCCGCCTCGTCGGCGCGCCCGAGCCGGCGCAAAAGGTCGGCACGCGTCGCGTGGAGCAGGTGGTAGCGCTCGAGCTCGTCAAGGCCTTCGAGGCGCGCCAGCCCGGCCTCGGGCCCGTCGGCCATCGCGATGGCCACCGCCCGGTTGAGCTCGACGACCTGCGAGGGCTGGACGCGCGCGAGCTCGCCGTAGAGCGCCGCGATCTGCGGCCAGTCGGTCGCATCCGCCGTCGGCGCCTCGGAGTGCAGCGCGGCGATGGCAGCCTGCAGCTGGTACGGCCCGGGCTGCCGGAGTCGAAGCGCGCGGTCGAGCACACGCGTCCCCTCGGCGATCTCGGCGCCGTTCCAGGTGGCGCGGTCCTGTTCGGCGAGCAGGACGAGCCCGCCGTCGCGGCCGGTGCGTGCGGCCCGCCGCGAGTCGTGGAACAGCAGCAGCGCCAGCAGGCCGAGCGCCTCCGGCTCGTCGGGCATCAGCACCGCGAGCAGCCGCCCAAGGCGGATCGCCTCGTCGCACAGCTCCGCGCGCACGAGTCCCTCGCCGCCCGTCGCCGCGTACCCCTCGTTGAAGATCAGGTAGACGACGGCGAGCACGACGCCGAGCCGCTCGGGCAGCAGGTGGTCGGGCGGCACGCGGAACGGGATCCCGGCCTGCCGGATCTTCCGCTTCGCGCGGACGAGCCGCTGGGCCAGCGTCGGCTCGGGGAGCAGGAAGGCGCGGGCGATCTCCGGCGTCTGCAGCCCGCCGACCAGCCGCAGCGTGAGCGCCACCTGCGCGTCCGCGGCCAGCGCCGGGTGGCAGCAGGTGAAGAGCAGCCCGAGCCGCTCGTCGGGGATCGTGCTTTCGTCGAGGTCGTCCGTCGCAGCCACCTCCTCCAGCCGCGCGAGCAGCTCCGTCTTGCGCTCGAGGTTTCGCTCGCGACGGATCCGGTCGATCGCGCGGTTCCGAGCCGTGGTGACGATCCACGCGCCCGGGTTGGCCGGCACGCCGTCGCGCGGCCAGCGCTCGAGCGCGATCGTGAACGCGTCCTGCACCGCGTCCTCGGCGCGGTCGAGATCGCCGAGCGTGCGCGCCAGGTAGGCGAGCGAGCGGCCCCACTCCTCACGGAACGCGCGTGCGACCGCGTCTATCCGCCGGCCCCCCGTGCTACCAGGGGACGGATCTCGACCGAGCCGCGGGACGCGATCGGCACGCGTGCCGCCATGTCGATCGCCTCGTCGAGGTCGTTGCACTCGATGAGGAAGAGTCCGCCGATCAGCTCCCTGGTCTCGGCATACGGGCCGTCGGTGACGACCGGGCGGCCGTCCTCGTAGCGCAGCGTCTTCGCCGTCTCCGGGCCGTCGAGCTCGAGGCCCTCGACGGACTTCGCGTGCGAGCGGAGGTAGTCGAAGAGCTCGATCCACTGCGGCATGACCTCCGCGCGGGCCTGCTCGATCTCCTCGGGCGTCATCGCCGCGGCGCGGGACGGGTCGCTGTAGATGAGGAGCGAGTACTTCATGACTCGTCTCCGTAGACGGGACGCACCTCGATCCCGCCGCGGCCCTGCGGGGCGGGCAGCGCGCGGGCGAGCTCGAGCGCGTCGTCGATCGATGACGCCTCGACCAGGAAGACGCCGCCGAGTGCCTCGCGCGTCTCGGCGTACGGGCCGTCGGTCACGAGCGTGCTGCCGTCCTGGACGCGGACCGTGGTCGCGCTCGACGTCGGGCCGAGCTCGCTCGCGTTCAGCACCTCGTCGCGGCAGGCGACGGCGCCGTACTGCTCGCGACGTGCCTGCTGCTCCTGGGCCGGGAGCTCGTCCCAGCCGGTCTCGTCGCCGTGGATCATGAGCAGAAACTTCATTTGGCCTCCTTGGTCGGTCTATGTCACCGACGAACGGGACGGCCGCGAATCGACCACGCGGCTCAAGCCAGCATCCCGTCGAGCAGCGCGAGCGCACCGCTCTTGTCGAGCGGCTCGTTCAGGTTGCCGCACTTCGGTGACTGCACGCAGGAGGGGCAGCCGTGCTCGCAGGGGCAACCGCGGATCATGCGCGCCGTGTCGGCGACCCAGTCTCCGAAGACGCTGTAGCCGCGCTCGGTGATGCCGACGCCGCCGGCGTGGCCGTCGTAGACGAAGATCGTCGGCCGCCCGGTCTGGAAATGAACGT
This sequence comes from uncultured Thermoleophilia bacterium, assembly GCA_963710465.1. Lineage (GTDB taxonomy): Bacteria > Actinomycetota > Thermoleophilia > Gaiellales > Gaiellaceae > JACVRM01. The sequence continues at coordinate 494,466 of CAVQAQ010000007.1, read as the reverse complement.
TGGTGGAAAGGCCGCCGATGTCCCAGCGGTCGCACATGGCCCACAGCGGCAGCAGCGCGATCAGGGCGTGCTCGGCCGCGTGCAGGGTGCCGAGCAGCCGCGGCATCTGCTCGGAGCCGTGCAGCTGCTCGGGCTCCGGCAGGAACCAGATCGCCTCCGTGTCGAACTGGGTCGCCGGCAGGTCGAGCGGCTCGAGGTCGATCGTCGACCCGTCGCGAATCGCCTTGCGCTGGAAGGCGACGACCTGTTCCGTCACGGTCACGCGGCCGAAGAAGACGTCGCAGCCGAGCGCGCGCATGCGGCGCAGCTCCTCGTCGATCGCCGTCGTCGTCTCCTTCTTGGCCTGGGTGTAGTAGTCGCCGCGGAACGGCTCGACGAGCGCTGCCCGGCCCTCGAGGTCGAGTGCGGTGACGCGGTACGACTCGCCTGCGTGCAGGTAAATCGCGCCGTCGTGCACCGTCGAGTAGGCGCGCTCGCGCTCGGCGACGCCGAGGACGGAGCCGGTCTCCTCGTCGACGATCGTGAACGGGTCGGGCGAGGCGGAGCGAAGGCCGAAGCGGGCGGCCGGGTAGTCGCGCCCGTTCCAGACCCATCCCGCCTTCGTGTGCTCGAGCTCGGGGAGGACAGCCGCCCGCTCGAGCGCCCGCTCGCCCAGGATCGGCGTGTCCTGCTCGTCGAGCGGCGCCTCGAAGGCAGCCGCGCGGACGTGGCCGTCGAGGACGCGGTCGTTCTCGTGGTCGAGGATGGCGGCCTCGACGCGCCGGCGCAGAAGCGTCTCCGGCTCGCGCATGAAGTACTGGTCGAGCGCATCCTCGCTCGCGACGAGCACGGAGAGCCCGTGCCCGCGGCGGCCGGCGCGCCCCCACTGCTGGCGCAGGCTCGACATCGTCCCCGGGAAGCCGACCGAGATGACGGCATCGAGCAGCCCCACGTCGATGCCGAGCTCGAGCGCGTCCGTCGCTGCCACGCCGAGCAGCTCGCCCTCGACCAGCCGCCGCTCGATCTCGCGGCGCTGGGCCGGCGTGTAGCCCGCCCGGTACGGAGAGAGGCGACCGGCCAGCTCGGCGTCCAGGCGGTCGGCGGTGAAGCGGTGCACGAGCTCGGCTGCCTTGCGGCTCTTGGCGAAGCAGAGCGTGCGCAGGCCCTGCTCGACGAGGCCCGCCATCAGCCGCGACGCCTCGCCGAGCGCGCTCGCGCGCAGGCCGAGCTCCGCGTCGGTCAGGGGCGGGTTCCAGAGCGCGACCGTGCGCTCGGCCCGCGGCGCGCCGTCGTCGTGGATCACCTCGGCCTCGACTCCCGCGAGCGTCTGCGCCAGCTCGGCGGGGTTGGCGATCGTCGCCGAGGCGAGCAGGAGCTGCGGCTCGGAGCCGTAGACCCGGGCGATGCGGCGCAGGCGGCGGAGGACGTTGCCGACGTGCGAGCCGAAGACGCCGCGGTAGACGTGCGCCTCGTCGACGACGATGTACCGCAGGTTCGCAAGCACGTCGCCCCAGCGGTCGTGGTGGGGGAGCATGCCGATGTGGAGCATGTCCGGGTTCGTGAGGACGACGTTGGCCCACTTGCGGATCTGCCAGCGCCGCTCGCCGGGCGTGTCGCCGTCGTAGATTGCCGCCCGGATGCGCGGCACGCCGAGCTCCGTGAGCCCGCGCAGCTGGTCCTGCGCGAGCGCCTTCGTCGGGTAGAGGTAGAGGGCACGTTGCTTCGGCTCGCGCGCGAGCGCGTCGAGCACGGGCAGGTTGAAGGCGAGGGTCTTGCCGCTCGCCGTCCCCGTCGTGACGATCAGGTGCCGGCCCTGGGTCGCCGCCAGCCAGGCGTGCGCCTGATGCGAGTACAGCCGGTCGATGCCGTGTGCCGCCAGCGCCTGGGCGACGCGCGGGTGCAGCCCCGGCGGTAGGTCGACGAGCTCCGCGTCCCGCGACGGCTCGATGCCGAGGTAGGCCAGCTCGTCGTCGGAGGACGCGAGGACGTCGTCCCAGGGCGCGACGTCGACCGTTCGGCTCATCAACCGATGCTAGCTTTGGCTCACCGGGGTGCTCCGCCGCGCGGCGGGGCTGAGATCACACCCGCGAACCTGATCGGGGTAATGCCCGCGAAGGGAGAGCTGTGGTTCCACGAGCATTGACGATCGCCGGCTCCGACTCCGGGGGCGGCGCCGGCATCCAGGCCGACCTCAAGGCGTTCGCCGCGACGCGCTGCCATGGCATGACCGCGATCGTCGCGCTGACCGCCCAGGACACGATGGGCGTCAACGGCACGCTCGAGGTGCCGCCCGGGTTTGTCGAGCTGCAGATCACGACGGCCTTCCGGGATCCGGGCGTCGACGCCGCGAAGACCGGGATGCTCTTCTCAGGGAAGATCATCGAGACCGTTGCGGACTTCCTCGAGGCCCACCCCGTGCCGCTTGTCGTCGACCCCGTGATGGTGGCCAGCTCGGGTGCACGCCTGCTGCAGGCGGATGCCGTCGACGTGCTGGTCGACCGGCTCTTTCCGCTTGCCACCGTGGTGACGCCGAACCTGATGGAGGCGCAGGCGCTGGCCGGCGGCGAAGGCAGCCGGCGCGAGCTCGCCGAGGCGATCCACGCCCGCGGGGCCGCCGCGGTGATCGTGACGGGCGGACACGGCGATCCGCCGGTCGATCACCTCTTCGACGGGGCCGACCACATCGAGATCCCGGTGCAGCGCCACGGAATCGCGGCGACGCACGGCGCCGGGTGCACGCACTCCGCCGCGCTGACCGGTCTTCTGGCACACGGCTGGCCGCTCCCGGCCGCAGCGCGCGAGGCCGCCGTGCTCGCCGCCCGCGCGGTCGAGCACGGCCACCCGGAGCTCGGCCGGGGCGACGGCCCCGTGGACGTGCTCGCGGCGTGATCGGCGCAGCCCTCCGCCGGCTGCGCGAGCGCAGGCCGCTCGTCCACCAGATCACCAACTACGTGGTCATGAACGAGACCGCCAACGCCACGCTCGCGATCGGCGCGCTGCCCGTCATGGCCCACGCGCGCGAGGAGGTGGAGCAGATGGCCTCCGCCGCCGGCGCGCTCGTCCTGAACATCGGCACGCTCTCGGCGCCCTGGGTTGAAGCGATGCTCCTCGCCGGGCGCGCGGCGAACGCCGCGGGCGTCCCCGTGGTGCTCGACCCGGTGGGCGCCGGCGCCACCGACTACCGGACGGAGACCGCGCGCCGGATCGCCGGTGAGATCGAGCTTGCGGTCGTGCGCGGGAATGCGGCCGAGATCGCCACGCTCGCCGGGCGGGAGGCGGAGATCCACGGCGTGGAGTCGGTCGGCACCGAGAGCAACGCGGAGCTCGCGCAGTCGGCCGCTCGAGCGCTCGGCACCGTCGCCGCCGTCACCGGCCCCGTCGACCACGTCTCCGACGGCGACACCGTGAACGCGGTCGCGAACGGTCACCCACTGCTCGCCATGGTCACGGGGACCGGCTGCATGTCCACGGCGATCACGGGCTGCTTCCTCGCCGTTGCGCCGCCGCTCGAGGCGGCCACCGCGGCGCTTGCCGCCTTCGGCGTCGCCGGCGAGGACGCCGCCGTCGATGCGCACGGCCCGGGCTCGTTCCACGTCGGCCTCTACGACGCGCTCGCCGCGCTCGACCCGGACACGCTGGACGGCCGCGCGCGCGTCACGCGCGCGTGAGGCTGCACGCGATCGTCCGCGACCTCGAGACCGCCGAGCGTGCGGTGGCGGGAGGTGCGACGGTCGTCCAGCTGCGGCTGAAGGACACGCCGACGGCCGAGGTCGTCGCGGCGGGCCGGTCGTTCCGCGCACTGCCTGCGACCTTTGTCGTCAACGACGACGTCGACGCGGCGCTCCAGCTTCGCGCGGACGGCGTGCACCTCGGCCGCTCGGACGAGGGCGCCGAGCGTGCGCTTGCGGCCGGGCTCCTGCTCGGCCTTTCGGCGTCGTCGGTCGAGGAGGCGGCCGACGCCGCGGCGCGCGGCGCCGCCTATATCGGCGCCGGCCCCGTCTGGGCGACGCCGTCGAAGGAGGACGCCGACCCACCGATCGGGCTCGAGGGGCTCGCCGCGATCTGCCGTGCCGTCTCCGTCCCCGTCGTGGCGATCGGCGGGGTCGACGCCTCGAACGTCGCCGACTGCATCCGCGCCGGCGCGGCCGGCGTCGCGGTCATTCGCGCCGCGGGGGACGCCCGCGCGCTGGTCGAAGCGATCCAGGGGCTTGACGCGGCTCGCTGACCTCGGCGAGCTCGGCCTGCTCGTGGAGCTCGAGCGGCGCGGCCTCGCACGCGCCATCGACGCCGATGCGGCGCGCGTGCCCCCCGATCTCGTGGTCACGCAGGACGCGCTCGTCGAGGGTGTCCACTTCCGGCTCGACTGGACGTCGATGCGCGACCTCGGCTGGAAGGCGGCTGCCGTCAATCTGAGCGACCTCGCCGCTTCGGGGGCCGAGCCGCTCGGGCTGATGGTCACGCTCGCCGCGCCCGGGGCGACCCCGGTCGCGGATGTCCTCGAGCTCTACGAGGGCATCGCCGAGACCGGCGTCCCGGTGATCGGCGGCGACACGACCGAGGCGCAGCAGCTCGTCCTCAGCGTCACCGCGCTCGGCCACTCGCCGCGGGTGCCCGGCCGCTCGGGTGCCCGGCCTGGCGACGTGCTCGTCGTCACGGGTCCGCTCGGCGCCTCGGCCGCCGGCTTCGAGGCGCTCCGCCATGGGATCGACTCGCCGCTCGTCCGTGCGCACCTCCGTCCGCCCCTGCGGCTGGCCGAGGGGCGCCGGCTGGCCGTCGAAGCCAGTGCAATGCTCGATCTGTCGGACGGCCTGGCCACCGACGCCGGCCATCTGGCAGCCCGCTCGGGCTGCCGCGTCTTCGTGGAGCTGGAACAGGTCCCGGTGGCAGAGGGCGTGGCCGAGATCGCGGCGCGCGTCAACCGATCGCCGTGGGAGCTCGTATGTGCCTTCGGTGAGGACTATGAGCTGCTCGCCGCGATGCCCGTGGGGGAGGCGGGCACGTGCGGCTTCCCCGTCATCGGGCGCTGCGAGCCGGGTGACGGTCTCGTGCTCCTCCTGGCCGGCGAGCCGCTGTTGCTGGCCGGCTGGGAGCACTTCACGCGCGACGCTTGACTGCCGTGAAGCGGGCGGTACGCTGACCGGGCGAGCGACCGCGCCCGGCGGGCGGGGGGAGGGACCCAGGTGCTCCAGTTCCTAGTCGGACGCGTGATCTGGTCGGTGGTGCTGTTCCTGGTGCTCACGTTCGCGACGTTCTGCCTCTTCTTCATGATTCCGTCCGACCCGCTCCGGGCGACGCGGTCGAACGAGACGGAGGGGCTCCCGATCAAGAATCTCTACGCCTTCAACGGCCCCTTCTACGTCGACTGGGCGAGGTTCGTCTGGCGGATCACGGCCCACCAGGACCTCGGTCACTCGGTCGTCGACCGGCAGCCGGTCACCCAGAAGATCATGACCGCGGCGCCGATCACGCTCTCCCTGATCATCGGCGGGATGGTCGCGTGGATGTTCATCGCCATCCCGCTGGGCGTCCTGTCGGCACTTCGGCCGCGCTCGCTGTTAGACCGATTCGGCGTCGTCTTCGTGCTGATCGGGATCTCGGTGCACCCGATCTGGCTGGGGATGATCCTCCGCTACACCTTCGCCGGCCACTTCCACGTCGCGCCGGCGGGCGGCTACTGCAACCTCGTCAATCCGGTCGGCCAGCTGCGGCGGCCCCGTCGACTGGACGTCGCACCTGCTCATGCCCTGGTTCACGTTCGCGCTCCTGTTCGCAGCCGTCTACGTCCGCATGGTGCGCGCGAGCGTGATGGAGACCCTGCACGAGGACTATGTGCGCACCGCCCGCGCGAAGGGCGCGCCTGAGCGCATCGTCGTGCGGCGGCACGTGCTGCGCAACGCGATGACGCCGATCGTGGCCATGGCCGGGGCCGACATGGCAATGGCGATCGCCGGCCCGATCGGCGGGGCGATCCTGATCGAGCGCGTCTACGGCCTGCCCGGTGTCGGGCAGCTCGCCGTGCAGAGCTTCGCCCGCCGCGACATGCCCATGATCCTGGGCATCACCATCTGGATCATGCTGCTGATCCTCGTGCTCAACCTGATCGCCGACATCATCCTCGCGTTCATCGATCCGCGGATCAGCGTGCGCCCCGAGTCCGTCGACCGACCGGAGCCGCACATCCGGCAGTCGGCCGAGCCGGTGATCGTGTCGACCGAGACCGCCTGACGTGCGTGCGGTCACCGACGCGTCGTTCGAGCGCGACGTTCTCCGCTCGCCCCGGCCGGTTGTCGTCGACTTCTGGGCGCCGTGGTGCGGGCCGTGCAAGGCCGTTGAGCCCATCCTCACCGCGCTCGCGGCCGAGCACGAAGGGGTCGAGTTCGTGCGCATGGACGTCGACGCGAATCCACTCACGGCCGCTCGCTACGGCGTCCTCAGCCTCCCGACGGCGACCCTTTTCGCCGGCGGCGCGCCGGCCGCGCCGGTGCCCGGCGCGCGCAGGCGGCACGACTACGAGCGCGCGTGGGCGGACTGGCTACAGCCGGCCGCAGGAGGGCGCCGAGCCGTAGGAGCGGCACGCGCCAGACGGCCTCCAGCACGATCGCCCGGCTCATCTTCGACCCGCCCTGCTCGCGGTCGGCGAAGGTGATCGGAACCTCCACGACGCTGAATCCGGCGCGGATCGCGCGGTAGGTCGTCTCGATCTGGAACGCGTAGCCGGCGGACGACACGGCGTCCAGGTCGATCCCCTCGAGCACGGCGCGCCGGTAGCACTTGAAGCCGCCGGTCAGGTCGCGGACGCGCAGCCCGAGCAGCAGCTGCGCGTACAGCGAGCCGCCGCGCGAGATCACCCGGCGCACGAGCCCCCAGTTGCGCACCCCGCCGCCGCGCACGTAGCGCGAGCCCAGCACCAGGTCGGCGCCGGCTGTCGCCTCGATCAGCCGCGGGACGTCCTTCGGGTCGTGCGAGAAGTCGCAGTCCATCTCCAGGACGAGCTCGGCGCCGGCGGCCAGTGCTTCGCGGAACCCGTCCAGGTACGCGGGCCCGATCCCCTGCTTCTCGCGGCCGGTGCAGCACGCGCACGTACGACAGCTCCGCGGCCAGCCGGTCGGCGATCTCCCCGGTGCCGTCGGGCGAGTTGTCGTCGATGACCAGCACCTCGTCCTCGGGGCCGCGCACCTCGCCCAGCGCGCGCAGCATCGGCTCGATGTTCTCGCGCTCGTTGTAGGTGGGCAGGCAGATCAGGGCGCGCACGGACGCACAATAAGATCGGGGCGTGGCGACGGGGCTCCCTCGCAACAGCGACGTCGCCGACCAGTTCGACCTGCTGGCCGACCTGCTCGAGCTCGAGGACACCGAAGCGTTCCAGGTGATCGCCTACCGGCGCGCCGCCGGCCTCATCCGGGAGACGCCGCGCCCGGTGGCCGAGCTGGCCCTCGCCGGCCGCGCGAAGGAGCTGCCCGGGATCGGCGCGACGATCGAGGGCAAGATCGTCCAGATCGTCGAGAAGGGCGAGATCGAGACGCTGACGCGCCACAAGGAGCGCGTCCCCGCCGAGGTGGTCACCTTCATGCAGCTGCCCGGCCTTGGTCCCAAGACGGTGCGGCGCATCTGGCAGGAGCTTGGCATCACCACGCGCGACGAGCTGCGCGCGGCGGCCGAGCAGCAGCAGCTCCGTACGCTCCGAGGGCTTGGCGCAAAGACCGAGGAGAACGTCATCAAGGCGCTTGCTGCGAAGCCCGCCGGCCCGCCGCGGACGCTGCTCGGCACGGCGCTGCCGGCGCTGCTCGCCGTCGTCGAGGTGCTGCGCGAGCACCAGCCGCGGACCTCGTCTCCGAGGCGGGGAGCGCGCGCCGACGCCGCGAGACCGTCCGCGACCTCGACATCATCGCGACGGCGACCGACCCGAAGGCGCTCACCGAGTACCTGACGAAGCTCCCGTGGGTTGCCGAGGTCGCCGCCCAGGGGCCGACGAAGGCGACCGTCGTCTCGCATGACGGGCTCCGCTTCGACCTGCGCGTCGTTCCGCCCGAGTCGTACGGCGACCTGCTCCAACACTTCACCGGGTCGAAGGACCACAACGTCGCGCTGCGCGAGGACGCGGTGCGCCGCGGGCTCTCGATCTCCGAGTACGGCGTGCAGAACGTCGAGACGAAAGAGGTCTTCCAGACCCGCTCGGAGGAGGAGCTGTACGCCTTCCTCGGCTACCAGTTCATCCCGCCGGAGCTGCGCGAGAACCGCGGCGAGCTGGCCGTCGCACGCGAAGGCGGCATTCCGAAGCTCGTCGAGGCGTCAGAGCTCCGCGGCGACCTGCACACGCACACGCGCTGGTCGGACGGGCGCAACACCGTCGAGGAGATGGCCAACGCGGCGCGGGAACGCGGCTACGCGTACCTGGCCATCTGCGACCACTCCCACCGGCTGCGCGACGGCGCCCTCGAGGCGCAGGCCGAGGAGATCGATGCCGTCGCGGAGCGAGTGAAGCCGCTGAAGCTGTTGAAGGGCGTCGAGGTCAACATCCGCCCCGACGGTTCGCTGGACATGGACGACGACGCGCTCGCCGCGCCGGGATTGGGTGGTCGCGTCGCTGCACTCGAGCTTCGACCGCAACCCGACCGAGCGGCTGCTCGCCGCGATGGAGAACCCGCACGTCGACTGCATCGGGCATCCGACCGGCCGCAAGATCAACAAGCGCGCGCCGGCGGACGTGAACGTCGAGCGGCTCATCGAAGTCGCGCTCGAGACCGGCACCGCGCTCGAGATCAACTCGCAGCCGGACCGGCTCGACCTCAACGACGCGCACGCGCGTGCTGCGGCCGAGGCAGGAGTGCGCATGCCCGTGAACAGCGACGGCCACGGCGTCGAGACGCTGCAGTACGTCGAGATCGGCGCCGCGCAGGCGCGGCGCGCGTGGATGACCGCCGACCAGGTGCTGAACACGAAGCCCTGGAGCAAGATCCGCCCACGATGAGCTTCCGCGAGGACGGACAGGCGACGCTCGACTGGGTCGCGCGCTACCTGGAGCGCGTGGGCGACCTGCCGGTGCTCGCACAGGTCGAGCCGGGCGAGCTGACCGGGCGCCTGCCCACGGAGCCGCCGGAGGAGCCGGAGCCGTTTGCGAACGTGCTGCGCGACCTGGACGAGGTGCTCCTTCCGGCCGTCACGCACTGGAACCACCCGCGCTTCTTCGCCTACTTCGCGACCAGCTCGTCCGAGCCGGCCATCCTCGCCGAGTTCCTCGCCGCCGCGCTGAACACGGTCGCCATCCGCTGGCAGGCCTCGCCCGTCTCGACCGAGCTCGAGTACGTCGCCGTCGGGTGGCTCGCCCAGCTGCTCGGCCTGCCGGCCGGGTGGCACGGCCACATCGAGGACACCGCATCCACGTCGACCCTCGCCGCGCTCGCGGCCGCACGCACGCTGCGGCCCGACGCGCGCGTCGTCGTCTGCTCCGAGCACGCGCACTCGTCGGTGGAGAAGGCGGCGCGCATCGTCGGCCTCGAGACGCGGAAGACGCCGGCCGACGACGAGTTCCGCCTGCGCCCGGACGCACTCGACCTCACGGACGCGTGCGCGGTCGTCGCGACCGTGGGGACGACGTCGTCGACGTCCGTCGACCCGGTGGGCGCGATCGCCGACCGCGCCGACGGAGCCTGGCTGCACGTCGATGCCGCCTACGCCGGCGCGGCGATGGTCTGCCCCGAATTTCGGTGGGCCTTCGACGGCGTCGACCGCGCCGATTCGCTCGTCGTGAATGCACACAAATGGCTGCTCGTGCCGACGGACTGTTCCTGCATCTGGACCAGCCGGCCCGACGTCTTCCGCGAGGCATTCAGCCTCGTTCCGGCGTACTTGCGCTCCGGCGCCGAGGAGGAGCTGAGCCTCTCCGACTACGGTCCGGCGCTCGGGCGGCGGTTCCGGTCGCTGAAGCTGTGGGCCGTCCTGCGCTGCTACGGCCGCAGCGGCCTGCAGGCGGTCATCCGCGAGCACGTCCGGCTCGCCGCGCTCTTCGAGGAGTGGGTGCGGGCCGAGCCCGGCTGGGAGGTGGTCGCGCCGCGGCGCTTCTCGGTCGTGTGCTTTCGGCGGGAGGGCGGCGACGACGAGAACCGCGCACTGCTCGATCGTGTGAACGGGTCGGGCGAGATCTTCATCTCGCCGACGGAGCTGGACGGGCGCTACGTCCTGCGTCTGGCGGTCGGCAACGTCTTCACGACCGAGGCCGACGTGGCGCGCGCCTGGAACGTGCTCAGAGCGAGCTGAGCAGGTCGAGCATCCCGGCGGTGCCGTCGACCAGGACATCGGCGTTCGCCTCCACGGGGCCCGGCAGCTCGGCCGATCGCACCGCGACGGCGATCCCCAGCTCGAGCTCGTGCACGGCGCGGAACGCGTCGACGTCGGTCGTGTCGTCGCCGGCGTAGAGCGCGCGTCGCAGGCCGCGCGCCGCGACGAGGGCGCGCACGGCGGTGCCCTTGTCGGCGTCGACCGGCGGACGCAGCTCGAGCACCTTGCGGCCGAAGCGTGCGTCGAAGCCCTCGGCGCGCGCGCGGCCCGCGACGTCGTGGAGGAAGCGCTCGGCCGCGTCCTGGTCGGTGGCGGTCCGCCAGTGGAAGGAGACGGTCACGCCCTTGTCCTCGACCGGCCAGTCGACGGTCGCCGCGAACGCGCTCAGCCGTCCGGCCCACGCGGCCGCCTCGGGCGCGAGCTCGAGGCCGTGTGAGCCGATGTACTCGCAGCCCGTCGACGCCGACGATGCGCCGGGCGTCGTCACCGCTCCGCCCGCTCACACACGCGACAAGCGCGTACCGGCGGCGAAGCCGCTCGAGCTCCGCACGGGTAGCAGGTGGCACGGCGGCGTCTTCCGGCCGGGCAACGATCGGCGCGAGCGTCCCGTCGACGTCGAGCACGAGCGCCGCCAGCCGCGGCTCCGCCGCCAGGGAGGCGACCTCGGGCGGCAGCTGCACGAGGCGGAGCATACGCAGGCCGTATCCTCCGCGCGTGGCCGACCGGGGAACGACGCTGCGGCTCGTCCTGATCGGCCTCGTCTCCGGGGTGTTCTCCGCGCTCTTCGGCGTAGGTGGCGGGATCGTGATCGTGCCGCTCCTGGTCCTCTGGCTTCGGCTCGACCAGCGGCAGGCGTCAGCGACGTCGCTGGCCGCCATCGGCCTGATCGCGCTCGTCGGGGTGACGCTCTACGCCGTGCGCGGCCACGTCGAGGTAGGCCCGGGGCTGCTCGTCGGCATTCCCGCTGCAGCCGGCGCGGTTGCCGGCGCCGTCCTGCAGCAGCGGCTGCCCGTGCGTGTGCTGTCGTTCGCCTTCTCCGCGCTGCTCGCGGCCATCGGCGCCTACCTCGTGATCTCGTGATCGACGTCGCGATCGCGATCGCGGTCGGCTTCGCGGCCGGCGTGGCCGCCGGTCTCTTCGGCGTCGGCGGCGGCATCCTGTTCGTGCCCGTCCTCACGCTCGCGCTGGGGCTGTCACAGATCAACGCGGAGGCGACGTCGCTGCTCGCGATCATCCCGACCGTCGCGGCCGGGACGTGGGCGCAGCAGCGCTACGGGAACGTCCGCTGGCGCGCTGCGGCAGTCATCGGCGTGGCGGCCGTCGTGGGCGTCGAAGCGGGGGTGCAGATCGCCACGGCACTGCCCCAGAGCACGCTCCGTCGGCTGTTCGGTCTGCTGATGATTGCGGTTGCGATGCAGATCGCCTGGCGCGCGCGAGCAAAATCGGACGACGATTCCGTCGCTCGTGGCCGATAATGGCCCTGTGCGTCGCCTTCGCCTCGGGCTGCTCCTGGCCGCCCTCGTCGCGCTGCTGGTCGCCGTCTCCGCCGGCGCGTCGGCGTCGCGCGACCGCGTGTCGGCCTCCGCAGGCGCGAAGGCGTTCGTCGTCTCGATCGTCCCGCCCGACGGCGCGACGCCAACCGTGATCTCGGCGGCGGCCGCACCGCCCGCACACGCGGCGCTGCGTATGCCCTACGCGTATCCGGCCGACGGGTCGATCGTCAACGTCGCGATGACGTCGTCGAGTGCGGCCGCCCAGTCGCGCGGAATCTCCACGGGCAGGGCGGCGGCCGACCTGACCGCCGTCTCGCTCTTCGGGGGCGAGATCACCGCCGACACGGTCGCCGCGCACGTCAATGCCGGCGCCGTGCCGTCCAACGCGACCGGCGATTACGCGGGCACGAAGGTGCTCGGGCTGAAGGTGCTGGGCGCGGAGGTCGCGGCGACGCCGGGGACGCAGGTGCCCCTCGCGGACTGGGGCACGCTCACCCTGCTCGACGAGACCTCGGCGTTGTCCGGGACGAAGGGCATGCCGGGCTTCCATGTCTCGGCGGTCGGGCTCCATGTCCACCTGGTGCTCGACCACGGCGGTCTGACCGCGGGCACGGATCTGCTGCTCGGCTCGGCAGAGGCGACCGTCCAGGCGGGAACGCCGGCGACCGCAGCGCCGTCGGTGACGACCACGCCCGATGCCACGACGACGACGACCACCACTGCGACGACCACGACGGCGCCGGACAGGACCGACAAGCGTGGGCCAGGCCTGAGCCTCGACCTGCCGCGGCAGACGCCCAGCAAGGTGCGCCCGCCGCTCACCGCGGGCGGGTACGTCTTCCCGGTCTACGGCCCGAGCTCGTTCTCCGATACCTTCGGCGCGCCGCGCGCGGACGTGTCCTGGCATCACGGCGACGACATCTTCGCGCCACTCGGAGCGCCGCTTCTCGCCGTGGCCGACGGGACGCTGTTCTCCGTCGGCTGGAACGACATCGGCGGCCTGCGCGTCTGGCTGCGCGACACGGCGGGCGACGAGTTCTATTACGCGCACCTCTCCGCGCTCGCGACCCGGACGGCCAACGGCGTTCCCGTGCAGGCGGGGGACGTGATCGGCTTCGTCGGCAACACCGGCGACGCGCGCGGGACGCCGTACCACCTGCACTTCGAGATCCACCCGGTCTCGATGCTCTACCTGGGCTACGACGGCGCCGTCGACCCGACGACGTACCTGCAGGCGTGGGCCCGGCTGACGGACGTGCCGATCACGGGCGTCGTCGGCTGGGCGCCGCCGCTCGGCGGCCATGTGCCCAAGGCCGGCGCGATCCTGCTCCAGTCCTCCGACATCTCGACGGCAAGCGGGCTCGATCCCGCGTCGCTGCGGCGCGCGGTCAGGCCGGCCGGCGGTCTCCAGAGCGTGAACGCAGGCGGATCGCGCGACACCCGCGTACGGGTGCCGGCGCGTCCGCTCGACCGCGGTTAGCTAGGAGCCGTTGCTGCTGACGGCGTCGCTCTCGCCGCCGAAGTCACTCGCGCCGGAGCCTCCGCCGATCAGGCCCTTGAGCCACTCGCGTGTTGCGGGGCCGGTCACCGGGTTGAAGAGCACGCCGACGACGATGCCGCTGAACAGGATCACATTCCGCGCCGTGTGGCTCTGCTTGCCCTGGACGCGGTCGGCCGCGCTGCGCAGGTTGTCCATGGCCTGCCGCAGCGTGTCCTGGATGTCCTGGTCGGTTGCGATCCGGCCGGCGATCGTGGTGATGCTGCGGTTGCCGATCAGCTCGTCGTAGATCTGGCGGGCCGCGGCGACCGCGTCGCGGATGTCGTCGCGGATCTTCTCGTCGGTCATCGCGCGCTCGACGTACGGCCTCACCGTGTCCGCCCGGTCGGTGATGCGATCGCGTGTGCTGGCCACTGCAGTCCTTTCCTCGGGTTCATTCGGGACATGTTGCCGACTATCCCCACCTGGAAACTAACGCACCGGGCACGAACCGATCCACCAGTAGCATCGCGCCGTGCCGAAAGGACTCATCTGCGCAGGCGGGACGGCGACGAGACTCCAGGAGCTGACCCGCGTGACGAACAAGCACCTGCTCCCGGTCGGCCGCTGGCCGATGGTCTACTACCCGCTCCAGCTGCTACAGCGCGCGGGCGTGCGGGAGGTGCTGCTCGTGACCGGCCAGCAGCACGCGGGCGACTTCATCGACCTCCTGGGTGACGGGCGCGTGGCGTCCCGCGCGAGCGGCGAGCCGCTGTTCGACGTCGACCTCAGCTACAAGGTGCAGGTCGAGCCCGGCGGGATCGCGCAGGTCGTGGGGATGGCGCGCGCGTTCGTCGGTGGCGACGGACTGGTGGTCTGCCTCGGCGACAACATCTTCGAGCACGCCCAGGCGGAGGCGATCGACGGCTGGAGCCGTGACGGCGCGCTCGTCTTCGCCAAGGAGGTGCCGGACCCCGAGAACTTCGGCGTCATCGTCTACGACGGCGACGGCGGGGTGGCCGACGTGGTCGAGAAGGCCGGCCGGGTCGACACCCGCTACGCCGAGCCGCCGTCGGCGGACGCCGTGGTGGGGCTGTACTGCTACCCGCCGGATGTGTTCGACATCATCGACGGGCTCGAGCCGTCGACCCGCGGCGAGCTCGAGATCACGGACGTGAACCGCGTCTACGCGGAGCAGGGCCGGCTCGCGGTCGAGCGCGTCCAGGGCTGGTGGCACGACGGCGGGAAGCACTGGGGCGACCTCGCCGACCTCGGGCGGCTGATCGAGGAGACCGGGGTGAACAAGTGATCGTCACGCGGATTCCGCTCCGGCGATTCGAGGACGAGCGCGGGTGGTTCATGGAGCTGATGCGCGCGAGCCGGCTCCCGAAGCCCGTCAAGCAGGCGAACCTCGTGCGCTCGCAGCAGGGCGTGATCCGTGCGCTGCACTACCACGAGCGCGGTCAGGACGACCTCTTCGTCTGCCTGCAGGGGATGGTGCGCGTGGTCGTCCTGGACCGCGAAACGGACGAGACGTTCACCGAGGACATCGGCGACGACAACCCGGTCGCGATCTACGTGCCCGGCCATCGGGCGCACGGGTACGAGGCGCTCACCGACTGCCTGTTCTTCTACCTCGTGACGGAGGAGTACGACCCCGCGGAGCCGGACGAGCACGGCGTCGCCTGGGACGACCCTCGCGTTGCGCACCTGTGGAGCACGTCCTCGCCGATCCTCTCGGAGCGGGACCAGCGCGCCGCGTCCTGATCACGGGCGCCGGCGGCCAGCTCGGCCACGCGCTCACGGAGGCGTTCGCGGACGACGACGTCACCGCGCTGACGCGTGCCGAGTGGGACGTGGTGGAGCCGGCGCCGCCGGGGGTCGACCCGGATCTCGTCCTGCATGCGGCGGCGTGGACGAGGGTCGACGACGCCGAGGCCGACCCCGCCGGTGCGGCCCAGGTGAACGTCACCGGGACGCGGAACGCGGTGCAGCTGGGCGCCCCGCTCGTCTACTTCTCGACGGACTACGTCTTCGACGGGACGAAGGGCGAGCCGTACGTCGAATCCGACCAGCCGCGCCCGCAGTCGGTGTACGGGGCGACGAAGCTGGAGGGTGAGCACGTCGCCGGCGACGCGTGGATCGTGCGCTCGTCGTGGCTCTATGGGGAGACGGGGCACAACTTCGTGCGCACGATGCTGCGGCTGGGCGCGGAGCGCGACGAGGTTCGCGTCGTCGGCGACCAGGTCGGTTCGCCCACGTACGTCGGGCACCTCGCGGAGGCGACGCGCTCGGTCGTCGAGCTGCCGCGGGGTGTATGGCACCTGGTCGCAGGGGGTGAGTGCTCCTGGGCCGAGCTTGCGGCGGCGATCTTCGCCGAGGCGGGGCTCGACTGCCGCGTCGTCCCGATCACGACCGCCGAGTACGGCGCGGCGGCGCCCCGGCCCGCGTACTCGGTGCTGCGCAGCGAGCGCCCGGGCGCGCCCCGGCTCCCGCACTGGCGCGAGGGGCTGCTCGAGTGCCTGCGCCGGCTCGACGAAACCGCCTGAGCAGCGTCTCGGTGCCAGGCGCCGCTGCCCCTCCGAACGGTCGCGCACTTCATGGGACTGTCCCCTGGAGATGTCTGGCTGAGGCATGGCCTTCGGAACAAGAGCGTGACGATCTGATCCACGGTGGCGAGTGCCCGCGCTGCCGACGGCCCTACGGTGACCACCGATGCCCCGCGTTCCGCGCACCCATCGCGCTCCCCGAGCAGGGCGTGTTCCATATCGTCACGCGCGGCGCGGGCGACATCGCCGTTTACCGCGACGATCCCGATCGGCTGCGCTTCCTGTCGCTGCTCCACTCGGTCGTAAACCGCTTCGAGTGGCGCATGGATGCCTTTTGCCTGATGACGACTCACTACCACCTAGTCGCCTGGGCCGGCCGCGAGGCGCTCTCCGCGGGCCTCCACCGCCTCAATGGCCTGTACGCGAGCGGCTACAACCGTCGCCACGACCGGCGGGGCCATCTGTTCGGCGACCGCTTCTGGGCGGCGTTGGCGACTCGATCGAATCGGACCGCCGCCTGCTCGCCGCATGCCGCTACGTCATCCTCAACCCTGTTCGAGCCGGCCTGTGCGCCGGCCCCGACGACTGGCGGTGGTCGGGCACGCGCTACGACGTCTTCGGCTGATCAGCGCCAGGCCGTCTCGGAGACGGGCGCGCGCTCCTTGAGCGGCTCCCACCAGGCGCGGTTCGCCCGGTACCACTCGACCGTGTCGCGGAGGCCCTGCTCCCAGCCGATGATCGGCGCCCAGCCCAGTTCGCGGCGGATCTTCGACGAGTCGAGCAGGTAGCGGCGGTCGTGCCCCGGGCGGTCGGCCACGATCGTCTTCAGGCTCTGCGGCTTGCCGGTCAGCTCGAGCAGCAGGTCGGCGAGCTCCTCGATCGACACCTCGACGCCCGAGCCGACGTTGTAGGTCGCACCCGGCGTCCCTTTCGTGATCGCGAGGTCGATCCCGCGTGCAGTGGTCGAGCACGTGCAACCACTCCCTCTTGTTCTGGGTGGACGCGTACATGGGGATCGGGATGTCGTCCAGCGCGTTGGTCGTGAAGACCGGGATGACCTTCTCCGGGAACTGGAACGGCCCGTAGTTGTTCGAGCAGTTCGTGATCGTGATCGGCAGCCCGAACGTCTCGTGGTACGACCGCACCACGTGGTCGCCGCCGGCCTTCGAGGCGTTGTACGGGGTCCGGGGCCGGTACGGCGACTCCTCGGTGAACATCTCGTCCGTGTCGAGCGGGAGGTCGCCGTAGACCTCGCACGTCGAGACGTGGTGGAAGCGCTCCACGCCCGCCTGGACGGCTGCGTGGCAGAGCGCCCCCGTGCCGACGACATTCGTCTGGAAGAACCGGGCCGGGTCGAGCACGGCCAGCGAGTTGTGCGACTCGGCGGCGAAGTTGACGACCACCTCGATGCGCTCGTCGCGCAGCGTGCGCTCGGCCAGCTCCAGGTCGCCGATGTCGCCCTCGACGAAGAGGATCTCGTCCTCGAGGTCGGCGAGACTGGTGCGGTTGCCGGCGTAGGTCAGCAGGTCGTAGGCGACGACCTGGTCGCCCGGGTGCTGCTGCAGCCAGTAGCGAACGAAGTTCGAGCCGATGAACCCGGCGGCGCCGGTGACGAGAAGTCGCATTCGCTCGAATCCTATGGACGTCCGTGGCAGAGGTGCTTGGCAGCCTCGAGCTCGCTGCGGTGGCCCTGGATCTTCTCCGAGTCCTTGAGCATCTCTGCGGCGTTCTTGCAGTCGCCCAGGTTCGCGAGGGCGGCGCCCAGGTCGTACAGCGCGTAGGCCTCGTAGAGCTGGCCTGTGCCGCCCAGCCGGCTCAGCGCCGACTGCGCCTCGGCGGCCGCCTGCTGGTAGCGCCCCGCGTTCAGGTCGGCGGTGGCCTGGTCGACGAGGGCGGTCGGGCTGCCGCCCGCCGGCGGCGCGGCGGTCGTCGGTGCCGTCGCCGTGACGGTCACGGACGTCGTCACGGTGGTGCCGCGCTGCGTGACGCGCACGGTGCGCACGCTCGTCCGCTGCGTGTTGTCGCTCCCGCCGCCCAGCGTGCTTGTGAGCGCCACGCCCGCGATCAGGGCCGCGACGAGCAGCCCGGCAACGAGCAGCCGGCGGGACGACCGCCGAGCCGCCGCCGGCTCGGCGCGCGGCATGACCTGCGTCGTCTGGGCGCCGGAGGCCAGCGCGTGCCGGAGCTCGGCGACCAGCTCGCGTGCGCTCCCCGGCCGCACGGAGGGATCCTTCGCGAGCGCGCGCGCGAAGACCGCGTCCAGCTCCGCGCACGGGAGGTCACGGCGGCGCCCGCAAAGCGACGGCGGCGCTTCGCGCAGGTGCGCGGTCGCCTCGGCGGTCGGCGAATCGTTCGCGAACGGCCGCTCGCCGGCCAGCAGCTCCCACGCCACGACGGCGAGCGCATAGCGGTCGCTCGCCGGCGACGCCCGCTCGCCCCGGGCCTGCTCCGGGGACAGGTACCCGGCCGTTCCGAGGATCGTCCCGGTCGCCGTCAGCGAGTCGAGCCCGCCTGCGCTGGCGACGCCAAAGTCGGCGACGTGCACGCGGCCGCCGGCGTCGAGCAGCAGGTTGGCCGGCTTGACGTCGCGGTGGACGATGCCGTGGCGATGCCCTGCATCCAGCGCCCTCGCGGTTTCCTCGAGCCACACGAGCGCCTCCGCCACGGGCGGGACACCCTGCGCGAGCCGGTCGGCGAGCGAGCCTCCGCCGAGGTACTCCATGACGATGTACGGACGCCCGTGCCACTCGCCGACGTCGTAGACGGTCACGATCCCGGGCTCGCCCGAAAGCCGCGCGGCGGCGAGTCCCTCGCGCGTGAACCGGGCGCGCAGGTCGGCGTCCTCGGCGAAGCGCGTGGCGAGCAACTTGACCGCCACGTCGCGGTCGAGCACCGTGTCGCGCGTCCGCAGCACATCGCCCATGGCGCCGTGCCCGATGCGCACGGGGTCGTGGTAGCGCTCCGGGAGGACATTGGTCTCGACTTGCATGCCAGCGTGGGCGAAGGTGCCCCTGGAGGCGGTATCCGATTCGTCCTGACCGGAAACCGAACGTAAGAGCCCTGTAAAGAGGGATTGGACGCGGTCGGGAGATGCGTTAGCCTGCGGCGGGTCGCGACCGCTCAAGCACCGGTGGGAACCGGTCGAAAAGAGCACCCGGGAGCCCGTGACCGCCCGCGTAGCCTCACTCGTCCTCCTCGTCGTCGTGCTCGTGCCAGCAGCAGCCGGCGCGAAGACGTCGGATTCGAGCCCCGTGGACCTGACCAGGCTGGCCTCGCCGCAGTTCGTCGTCATGGGCCACGGCTGGGGTCACGGCGTCGGCCTCAGCCAGTGGGGCACCTACGGCTACGCGAAGGCCGGTGTCACGTACCCCAAGATCCTCGCCCACTACTACCCGCACACGACGCTCGGCCCGACACCCGTCCGCCGGGTGCGCGTGCTGCTCGCGCAGAACGCGCCGTCCGTCGCGATCGCCTCCGACGACGACATGCGCGTCAAGGACGCGAACGGTGACTCGCACACGCTCGCCGCGGGCACGTACGCGCTGAAACCCGGCCTCAAGCTCCCCGTCGACGACCAGGCCAAGCCCCAGAAGCTCAGCGGGCCGCTGACGTTCGCTGCCCGCTCGCAGCCGCTCTCGCTGGGCGGCCGCGCCTATCGCGGCCAGTTCGAGGTGAGCGTCGCGGGTGGGAAGCTTCAGGTGATCAACGTGGTCGGGCTCGCGCAATACCTGTACGGAGTGGTGCCCTCTGAGGTGCCGGACGATTGGCCTGCCGAGGCGCTCAAGGCGCAGGCCGTCGTCGCGCGCTCGTACGCGCTCTCCCACCTGGAGCAGGGCGGCGGCTTCGACCTCTACCGCGACACGCGCAGCCAGGTGTACCGGGGCATTGCCGCGGAGGTCGACTCGACCACCGCGGCGGTGGACGCGACCGCCGGCCAGGTCGTGCTCTACAACGGCAAGGTGGCGTCGACCTACTACTTCTCCACGTCCGGCGGCCGCACGGCCGCCATCCAGGACGTGTGGCCGGGCTCGCCGCCAGCGCCCTACCTCGTGTCGGTGGCAGACCCGTACGACACGGCCTCGCCCTACCACGACTGGAAGCCGGCCGCGATCAGCCCGGACAAGCTCGCCAAGGCGCTGAAGATGAGCGGCCCCGTCCTCGACGTCCGCATGACCATGAACGGTTCACAGCGCGTCGCGCAGATCGCCGGCGTCGGCCCGGGCGCGACGGTCGGCCCGGCGATGGCCGCCGCGGACTTCCGGCAGGCGCTCGGCCTGCGCTCGACGTGGTTCACGATCGGCGAGCTCGGGCTGGTGCAGCCGGCCGCGCCGGTCCCGTACGGGACGCTGTTCTCCCTGACCGGGCTCGCGCGGGCGGTGGGCAACGTCACCGTCGAGCAGCAGCAGGCGGGCTCGACGATCTGGGCGGCCCTGAGCACGGTCGCGCCGCGCAGCGACGGAACGGTGTCCGTGGCGCTGACGCCGACCGCGACCACGCAGTACCGGCTCAGGACCGATGTCGTGAAGAGCAAGCCCGTCACCGTGACGGTCATGCCGCTCGTGAAAATGCAGGCCGCGACCGACGGCACCGGCTTCGTCGGCTCGTCACACCCGGCGCGACCTGGCACCATCCTGCAGGTGCAACGACGTTCTGTAGCCGGCATGGAAGCCGGTCGCCGGGGCTCGCATCGACGCGGCCGGGCGCTGGCACGCGACCGTGACCATGCGCCCCGGGGCGTACCGGGCGCGCCTGCCTGCGAGCGACGGCCTCGCCGCCGGGACGAGCGCCGTCCTGGCGCTCGGCGCCGTGCCGTGAGGGCCGTCCTGGCAGCCGCCGCCCTCGCGCTCGCACTAGCCGGGCCGGCGTCGGGCGGCCGCTACGCGATCGGGCTCGAGCACGGCGCCTCCGTGGACGCCGTCGCGGCGCGGATCGAGGCGCAGACGGGCTCGCCGGTGTCGACGGCTCGCCCCCTTCGCCCTGGTCGCGAACGCGCCGGTCGCGTCGTCGACGCCCAGGCGTCTCCTACGTGGAGCACCTGGAGCGCGACCGCGTGCTCGCGTTCACGCCGAACGACCCGATGCTCGAGCGCCAGTGGTACGTCTCGCGCGATCCACGCGTTCGACGCGTGGCCGACGTGGCCGGTGCGGCCCACGCTCGGCACCGTCAAGGTCGCGATCATCGACTCGGGCATCGACGCCTCCCACCCGGAGCTCGCCGACCGCATCGACGACGCGCAGAGCTTCGTCCCTGACTCGCCCAACCCGCGGACGGACGCCATCGGGCACGGCACCTTCGTCGCCGGCCTGATCGCGGCGGAGCTCAACAACGGTACGGGCATCGCCGGCATCGGCTTTTCCGCGCGGCTGCTCGTCGCCAAGGTCGTGCGCGCCGACGGGACGATCAGCCCCGAGGCGGAGGCGCGTGCGATCCGCTGGGCGGCGAACAGCGGCGCCCGTGTCATCAACCTGAGCCTCGCGGCCCTCCGGGACCCGGGCGACTCGTCCGACGAGTACTCGCAGCTCGAGGCCGACGCCGTCCAGTACGCGGTCTCGAAGGGCGCGCTCGTCGTCGCGGCTGTCGGCAACGGTGAGGGCGCGACCAAGCTGCCGTGGCGCTGGGCGAGCTACCCGGCCGCGCTGCCGCACGTGCTCGGCGTCAGCGCCACCGCGTTGGACGGCAGCGTCCCCGACTTCTCGAACGGCGACCCGATCTACAACGACATCGCGGCCCCGGGCATGGGCATCCTGTCCACGGTGCCGCGCGACCTGAGCACCGACAAGCCGCAGTGCCAGGGCTACTCGAACTGCGGCCCCGACGACTTCCGCCACGGCGACGGCACGTCGTTCGCGGCCGCGCAGGTCTCGGCCGCCGCGGCGGAGCTGATGGCGGCCAGCCCAGACCTGCAGCCCGACCAGGTCGAGGCGATCCTCGAGCGCTCGGCCGACGACATGACCACCGCCGACGGCTGCGAGCGCTGCAGCGTCGGCCGCGACGATGCGAGCGGCTGGGGCATGCTCGACATCCAGGGCGCGCTGAACCGCGCGGGGCTGACGCCGCCCCCGGACGACTACGAGCCCAATGACGACGTCGGGACGGATGCGTACACGCCGCTGCCCGGCGAGCAGACCCTGAAGGCGACGCTCGATGCCTGGGACGACCCGAACGACGTGTACCGCGTCTTCCTCAAGGACGGCCAGCAGCTTGGGGTCGGCCTGAACGCCGTCACGACGGGCGCGACGGTGTCGCTGCTCCGCCCGGGCACCCGAAGGATCGCGTTGCCGGGCAAGCCGCTGGCGCAGCGCTCGGTTGCTGCGGGCAAGCGGGCGGGGTTCAGGTACCGAGCCACCGATCGTGGCTGGTACTTCGTGGAGGTGACCGCGGCGTCGGCGCAGGCGGGCAGCTACACGCTTCGGCTCAAGCGCTAGCCGAGAAGCTCTTCGCCGGGCACGTCGCGCAGCACGCGCGCAGGATTCCCGACGACGACGACGCGCGGCGGGACGTCGCGCACGACGACCGCGCCGGCCCCGACGAAGGCCTCCTCGCCGACCTCGACGCCCGGGCAGAGGACGGCGCCGCCGCCCACACGGGCGCCGCGGCGGATCGTCGGGCCGCGGAGCAGCTTCTTCCGCTTCTCCGTGCGCCCCATGAAGTTGTCGTTCGTCGTGACGACGCACGGGGCGATGAACACGTCCTCCTCGAGCGTCGAGTACGCGGTGATGTACGCGTCCGCCTGGATCCGCGTCATCGCGCCGATGGTCGTGTCGTTCTCGACCAGCGAGCCGCGGCCGATGACGACGTCGTCGCCGACGGTCACGCGCTCGCGGACGCAGGCCTGGTCGCCGACGATGACCCGCTCGCCGAGTCGGGTGCCCGCGAACACGATCGCGCCCGTCGACACGATCGTCCCGGCGCCGATCTCGAGCGGCGGCAGCTCCTCGCGCTTCGCGGTCGAGCGCGGAGACAGCGACGGCTGCTTGCCCAGCACGACGCCGTCGGCGATCACGCAGCCGTCCCCGATCACCGTGCCGGGGTAGATGACGACGTGCTCACCGGTGGTGAAGCTCACGCGGCGCCGACCGCCGACAGCGACTCGGTGAGGCGCTCCAGCGCGCGGACGACCATCGCGCCGTCGTTCGCGACCTTGCGGCGATCGCCCTCGCCGCGCACGAGGCGCAGGAACTCCTGGCACTCGAGCCGCAGCGGCTCGTCGGTCGGGATCTTCGGGATGTAGATGTCGCCGCTGCGCGTCTGCCACTCGCCGTACGTCTCGGCCCGTTTCCACGGCGCCTTCTCGTAGACGGTCACCTTGCGCTCGAGCTCCATGTCGTCGAAGACCGCCATCTTGTGGTCGCCGACGACGGTCATCCGCCGCATCTTGTGCGGGTCGAGCCACGACAGGTGCATGTGCGCGATCTTCCCCGAGGGGAAGCGGAGGTAGCAGAAGACGACGTCCTCGACGCCCTCGGTCAGGAAGTCGCGGCCGTGCGCGACGGCCTCGACCGGGTCCTCGTCGAGCAGGTACAGGATCACCGACAGGTCGTGGACGCCGAGCGACCAGAGCGCGTTCTCGTTGGTGCGCACGATCCCGAGGTTCTGGCGGTTGCCATAGATGCAGAGCACGTCGCCGAGCTCGCCGGCGTCGATCAGCTCCTTCAGCTTGCGGACGCCGGGGTGGTACAGCAGCAGGTGGCCCGGCATCAGGGTCAGGTCGCGCTCTTCGGCGATTGCGACGAGCTCGTCCATCTCGTCGGCGTGCATCGCGGGCGGCTTCTCGACCATGACGTGCTTGCCGGCCTCGAGCACCCGCTTGGCGAGCGGGTAGTGCGTCGGCACCGGGGTGGCGATCACGACCGCCTCCAGCTGGGGGTCGGCGAGCAGGTCGTCGAGGTCGCCCGTGACGCGCGTCTGCGGGTAGCGCGCCGCGAACCGCTGCTGCGCCTCCGGATCGGCGTCGCAGAGCCACGTCAGCGTGCCCAGTTCGTCGAAGTTGCGCGCCAGGTTCGGGCCCCAGTAGCCGAGGCCGACCACGCCGACGGTCGTCAGGTCGTCTCCTTCATCGGCGCGAGCATAGACAGCGCCGTCGCGATCCTCGCCGAGGCATGCCCGTCGCCGTACAGCCGCGGCAGGCCGTCCGGCATGTGTGCCGAGCGCACGGCGGCGACGAGGGCGCCGGGGTCGGCGTCGACCAGCACGTTCGCGCCGAGCTCCACGGTGTCGACCCATTCGGTCGAGGGCCGCGCGGTCACGCAGGGAACGCCGTACCAGTAGGCCTCCTTCTGCAACCCGCCGGAGTCCGTGACGATCACGCGGGCCTGCGACGCGAGCGCGGCCAGGTCGAGGTAGCCGAGCGGCTCCGAGAGCGCGACGTTCGGCGGCACCTCGTCAAGGCGTGAGCGGGTGCGCGGATGCGCAGGGAAGACGACCGGCTCCGCGAGCCGCCCGACGGCCTCGATGATGGTGCGGAGCCGTATCGGCTCCACGTTCGCCTCGCGGTGGATGGTGGCGAGCACGTACCGCCCGCGCTCGACGGCAAACCGCCCGAGCGCGCCGGACCGCTCGCGCGCGATCGGCGCGAGGCGGAGAGTTGCATCGAGCATCACGTCGCCGACGACCTCGACGCGGCCGTCCACGCCCTCGTGGGCGAGCGTCTGCGCCGAGCGTTCGTCGGGGCAGAGCAGCAACGTGGCGAGGCGGTCGGTCTCGACCCGGTTGTGCTCCTCGGGCATCGACCAGTCGCCGCTGCGCAACCCCGCCTCCACGTGCGCGACGGGCACGTCGAGCGCTCGCCCGGCGCGTGCGCCCGCCAGCGTCGAGTTCGTGTCGCCGTACACGATCAGCCAGTCGGGCTCCTCGCCGCGGATGACGTCCTCGAGCGCCGGCTGCATGCGGGCGAGCATCTCGTCGCGCGGGAGCCCTCCGAAGTCGAGCCGGTGAGCGGGCGGGGCGAGGCCGAGCTCCTCGAAGAAGATCTCCGAGAGCGCCCGGTCGTAGTGCTGCCCGGTGTGCACGACGATCTCGTTGTGCCCGGCATCGCGGAGCGCCTCCGAGAGCGGGCCTGACTTGATGAACTGCGGCCGGTTCCCGACGACCGAGAGGACCTTCACGAGGCCGAGCCTACTGACCGCGACTGAGCTGCCGTCTCCGCTGGGCCGACGGCGACCGACTACGGAAGCGCGGTGATCAGGTCGGCGCTGTACACGACCAGGAAGGCGACCGCGGTCACGGCGATGACGCCGGATGCGATGGCGGCGTTCTGCCGACGGGGAGGGGCGCTCCTTCGTCTGGCGAAGGAGCGCCCCGAACCTGATCAGTGGACGGTGAAGGTGCCCTTCATGCCCGCGGCGGCGTGCCCGGGCACGGTGCAGAGGTAGGGGTACTTGCCGGCCTTCGCGAAGTTCACGACCAGCGTCGCCTTCTTGCCCGGGCCGATCAGCTTCGTGATCTTGCCGTCGATCGCGAAGTCGTGCTGCACGTGGCCGACGTTCTTGAAGACGAACGTGACCTTGCCCTTGGGGGCCGACTGCGACGAGAGCTTGAAGAAGAACTCGCCGCCCTGCATGAGCGACCGCCCGAACATCGTCCTCGTCCACGGAGCCTGGGCCGACGGCTCCTGCTGGAGCGGCGTCATCGAGCGCCTGCAGGCGCCAGGGCTTCCAGGTGCGGGCGCCCCAGTTTCCGCTCACCTCACTTGCCGACGACGTCGCGCGGCTCCGCGAGGTGCTCGAGTTTCAGGACGGCCCGACGATCGTCGTCGGCCACTCCTACGGCGGGCAGATCATGACCGCGCTCGGCGACGAGGCCCCCAACGTCGTCGGGCTCGTCTACATCGCCGCCTTCGGGCTCGACGAGGGCGAGTCGCTCGGCGCGCTCCTCTCGGGCGGCCCGCCCACGCCGGCGCTCGCCCATCTGTTCACGGACGCTCGCAGGCTTCGGCTGGCTCTCCGAGGACGACTTCGTCAACCACTTCGCGGCCGACGTCGACCCGACCTGGGCACGGATGATGTACGCGGTGCAGCAGCCGCTCGCGCTGTCGGCCTTCGAGGACCGTGATGGGCGTGCCGGCCTGGAAGTCGCTGCCGTCCTGGTACCTCGTCGCCAGAACGACGAGGCGATCCCGC
This sequence comes from uncultured Thermoleophilia bacterium, assembly GCA_963710465.1. Classification (GTDB taxonomy): domain Bacteria; phylum Actinomycetota; class Thermoleophilia; order Gaiellales; family Gaiellaceae; genus JACVRM01. The sequence goes on along the minus strand of CAVQAQ010000007.1, from coordinate 468,575 downwards.
CCGACGCCGAGCGGCAGTTCGCGCAGCGGATGGGCGCGACCACCGTCGAGATCCCGTCGAGCCACGTCGCGATGGTCTCGCACCCTGCCGAGGTCGCCGAGCTGGTCGAGAAGGCAGCAGCGTCGGTCGGCGCGGTGGCTGCCCGCTAGCCTCGGCGTGTGCCGTTGTGGGCCTGGCTTTTGATCTCGCTCGGCGTCGCCCTGGCGATATACGCCTCATTCGTCGCCTGGCTTGTGATCCGCGGGCGGCGGGACGACGCACGCGCGTTTGCCACGTTCATCCCCGACTGCATCGTGCTCATGACGCGTCTGGCGCGCGATCCCCGCGTGCCACGGCGTCGCAAGCTGCTGCTGTTCGGCCTTGTCGCCTATCTCGGCCTGCCCTTCGACCTCGTCCCTGACTTCATCCCGGTGGCCGGGCAGCTCGACGATGCCATCATCGTCGCGCTCGTGCTGCGGCAATTCGTCAGAGCGGGCGGCGAACCAATGATCCGCGAGCTCTGGCCGGGCCCGGAACAGTCGCTTGCCCTGATCCTGCGACTGGCTCGACCTCGCCGGACTCCACGAGAAGCCGAGGCGACCGCCGTGGAGGACTGAGGGACGGCCGCCGCCCCGCGGCGACGGCGGCCGTATGCGGCGGGCTTCTAGCTCCGCGCCGCTGCGATCAGGTCGTCCGCGAGCGTGTCGGCGGAGGCGTCGAACGACTCCTTCGCGACCTTGTTCGCCCGCGTCACTGCCTTGTCGAAGCCTTTCTCGAGCGTCGGCTCGCCGACGACGATGAGGGCGGCCTCGCCCGGCTCGAGCTCCTTGGCTGCGTCGCGGAGCTCGCCGCGGGGCAGCGCGCCCTTCCCGACCAGCTCCGCGACGGCGTTGATCTGCGGGTGGTCGACCCGCTTCACGATGTTCGGCTTGCCGTCCTCCTGGTCGATCACGGCGGCGTCGTACTTGCCGATCATGTCGTCGTCGTGCAGCTGCCCGAACGCGTCGAGGTCGGCCAGGGCCGAGCTCACGTCGTCGTAGACAGCGACGTAGGCGACTGAGTTGTCCGCCATCACTGCTCCTTTCGCTGTTGGATCCGGACGGCAGGCATGGTTGCCGGGCGGCGTCTGGGCGTCATCGGCGAAGCAGCGGATCCGCTGCGCGTTTCCCTGCGTTCGCCAAGGGTCTTTGGAGAGTGGGCCGTGGAGGACTCGAACCTCCAACCTTGGGATTAAGAGTCCCCTGCTCTGCCAGTTGAGCTAACGGCCCTGGCAGCTTCGCAGTCGCCCGAGGCGCGGAAGCGGCCGCCCATGGTACCGCCGCCTGCGCCTATCGGTGCGGGGACGGGAGATAGTCCCCGGCGTGACCAGCGCCGCCGACCCGCCGCGCCGACGACGCGTCCTCAAGCTGATCGCCGTCGAGCGGACCGTCCGTGGCCTGCTGCTCGTCGCCGCCGGCGTCTACCTCTTCTTCCACCTCCACACCGACTTCGGCAAGAAGGCGGACAGCATCATCCGGGCGATCGAGCTCGACCCGCGGCGCCACTTCCTGCACCGCATCGTCACGTACCTGCACCACCTGCACGCGTCCGATCTCCGCATCGTCGCCTTCGGGGCGCTCGGCTACGGGGCGCTGGAGCTGGTGGAGGGCGTCGGGCTGTGGCTCGACCAGCTCTGGGCCGAGTACCTCACCGTGGTCGCGACCTCACTGCTGATCCCGGTCGAGATCTACGAGGTCGTCCGTCACCCGAGCATCTGGAAGGCCGGCGGCCTCGCCGTCAACATCGCGATCGTCGCGTACCTCGTCTTCGGGCTCTGGCGGCGCCGGTCACGAGACCTCGCCCGGGGACTCGGGCCTACTTGACTTCGGCTACGAAGACCACGTACCGGTAGGCGTCGCTGCTGACCCCTGACGTATGCCGCCCCCCGGCGGCACTCCCTCATTGAGCGGAACTCGCGGCGTTCTGCACGGAAGATCCTCGTCCGGAGGATCAAGACGCCTCACGCGAGGGAGCGAGACGGCCGTTTCGGGGCCGAGGAGGTGCGTTTCCGGCGCGGCACGCGCAGAATCCCACTGGAATGGCCTCAGGCCCGACCCGGACGAGATCTACGCGCGGCCGCTCGAGCTCGTATGGGGAGCTGCCCGACTCGCTGGAGAGGGCGTCACGCACCCGGGTGAGCCACTCGTCCGCCGCCGGCGATTCTGCCAGCGCGCGGCGCGCTCCGGCTGATCGCCGCGAGCGTCGCCACGCAGGCAGCGGCGCCGACCACGAACGCGACGCCGTCGCTCGTGCCCCTGGCGAGCGCGCCGCCACCGGCAGGGCCGAGGATGTTGCCGAGCGCCCACGCGGTGCTCATCGCCCCGAACGCGAGCGCCTGCGCGACGCCGGCACGGTCGGCGCCGGACGCGATCAGGGCCAGCCCCGGCGTGAAGAGCGCACCGAACGAGAGGGCACCGACCACGACGAGCAGCGCGAGCGCGACCCCGGAGTCGGCAAACGCGAACGCGACGGCCACCGCGGCGGAGGCCGTGACGGCGGCCACGACCGGCAGGCGGAGGCCGCGCCGGTCGATCAGCCGGCCCAGGAAGGGGTTGATCACGGCCTCGATCCCCGCGGCGACGAGCCACAGCCCGCCGATCGCCGCAGGCCCCCAGCCGAGCGCGTCGAGGTGGAGCGGCACGAGCACCGCCATCAGCCCGAACAGCAGGGAAGGCAGCGTCATGAGCCAGAGCCCGCCGAGGAGCCTGCGGTCGCGCAGGCCGCGTGCGAGCGAGCGCAGCTCGGCGGGCTGCGTCCCCGACTCCGGCAGTCGCCGGGCCAGGAGCGCGAAGCCGGTCGGGATCAGCGCGAACGCAACGAAGGTCGCACGCTCGTTCGTGAGGCCCGCGACGGCGCCGATCACGGGCCCGAGCATCGCGCCGACCACCGCACCGCCCATCGCCGTGCCGATCGCCTCACCGCGGCGGGCGCGCGGGACGCTGGCGACGATCCACGAGAACGCGCCGGCCCAGGAGAGCGCCCCGCCGACGCCCTGCGTGAACCGTGCGATCCCGAGCATCCACGGCGTCGTGGCGAGCCCGAAGACGATGCTGGCAAGGGCGACAGTCAGTAGGCCGGCGGACGCCGCGCGCCGCGGCCCGATGCGTGCGGCCGCGAGCCCGCCTGGAATGCCGCCGACGAGCGACCCGGCGGCGTACGAGGCCACGAGCAGGCCTGCACCCGCCTTTGACAGGTCGTAGCGGTCCGCGTAGTGCGGAAGCAACGGCGTGAGGGCGGCGTAGAGCGTACTGTCGACCAGCACGACCGCCGTGGCGACGATGACTAGGCGGCGCACGCCGCCAACGTATCGCTCCCTCGAACGAGGGTCGCTCGATCGAGGCGTCTGGCCGATCCAGGGCACTGGCATGCCACGCCGCGCTCTCTTCGCCCTGCTCGTGGCCCTGCTGGCCATCGGGTCCGGTGCCACTACCGCGACACCGGACCCGGGGCGCGATCCGAACGTGGCCGCGCTGCAGGTAGCGCTGCGCGCCCGCGGCGTGTACACCGGGCCGGTGGACGGGCTGGCCGGCACCGGCACCATCGCCGCCGTCCAGCGGCTCGGCGGCGACGGGCTGTTCGGCCGGCGCACCCTGCGCGCCCTCGGGAAGTTCGCACGCCACCCGCTCGGGAGCCGCCCCGTCTCGGATGGCGCCGTGGGGTGGGACGCGGCGGCACTCCAGTTCATGCTCGCGTGGCACGGCTTCCCCTCCGCGACGATCGACGGCGCGTTCGGCTCGCATAGCGACCGCGCGCTGCGCAAGTTCGAGCGCTGGGCCAGGCTGCCTCAGGACGGCATCGCCGGCCCGGCGGTCATCGCCGCGCTGAAACAGCCGCCGGCGACGTGCCCGATCGCCCTGCGCGCACCACTCGCCACGCCGTACACCGACACGTTCGGCCCGCGCGGCAACCGCTTCCACACCGGGATCGACTACCCGGCGTCCAGGGGCACGCCGGTCGGCGCCGCCGCATCAGGGCGAGTCAGCTGGGCCGGAAATCTCGGCGGCGGCTGGGGCATCGTCGTGACGATCCAGCACCCGCGTGGGGTGGCGACGATGTATGCCCACCTCTCGAAGCCGCTCGTCTCGGTCGGCCGGCGCGTCACGGTCGGCGAGCGGATCGGACTCGTCGGCGCGACCGGGGATGCATCCGGCCCGCACGTGCACTTCGAGGTGCGCCTGCGCGGCGCCGCCGTCGACCCGCTGACGGGTCTCAGCTAGCGGTTCGGGACCCGGGCAGCAGTAGCTCGAAGCGCGCGCCCCGCGCCTCGCGGCCGTAGGTCAGGTCGCCGCCGAGCGCGTGCGCATACGAACGGGCGATCGCGAGCCCCAGCCCGGCGCTGTCCACCCGCTCGCGCGCGCCCCCGCGCGAGAAGCGGTCGAATAGCCGGCCGACGAACGCGGGGTCGACGCCGGCGCCGTGGTCTTCGACGACGAGCCGGAACGGGTCGGCCGTGAGCCCCCGTACCTCGACCGGCGGTACGCCGTGGCGGAGTGCGTTCGTGATCAGGTTGCCGACGACGCGGTCGAGCGCCTCGGGATCGGTGACGATCTCCCAGTCCGGCGGCACCTCGAGCTGCACGTCGGCCAAGCGGTCGGGAGCAATCTGGCGCAGAAGTGCCGCGATGCGGTCGCGCGGCCGGAAGCGGCGCGGCTGCGCCTGGAGCGCGCCGGCCTCGACGCGGGACAGGTCGAGCAGGCCTTGCGCGAGGGATGCGAGCCGTGAAGTCTGCTCGTAGAGCGTTCCCCGCAGCTCGAGCGTCTGCTCCTCCGAAAGCTCGCCGCCTCGCAGGTAGAGCGTCGCCGCGATGCCATGGACGACGGCGATCGGCGTGCGCAGCTCGTGGGAGGCGATCCCGACGAAGTCGGTCTTCAACCGGTCGATGTGCTGGAGCTCCGCCAGGTCGTCCTCGAGGTCGCCGTCACGGTCGGCCCGCTCGAGCAGCACGGCGCCCATCGACCCGAGTGCGGTCAGCAGCTCAAGGGCCTCTTCGTTGGGCGCGTCTGCCGGCCGGTCGGCCACGACGATCGCGGGGCAGCGGCCGGCGACGAGCAAGGGCACTGCGACGGGGGACTCGAGCCCGGAGGCCTCGCCGCGGGACGCGACGGCCTCACGCCGCGCGAGCGCCTCGGCGACGAACGGCAGCTTCGCGACCCGGAGCGCGCAGTCGGGCCAGTCCAGCCGCTGGCGCACGACGGGCAGCACCGTGCCCGCACCCGCGTCGTGGTGAAGGACGGCGGCACGCTCGTAGCCGAAGGCAGAGCGCACCTCCGTGCAGAGCAGCTCGAGCACGTCGGCGGCCGTGCACGGGCCGCCGCTGGCCAGGCCGGCCAGCCGGCCGAAGGCACCCCCCGCTGTCCGCAGGGCGGGCGCCTGCTGCCTTTCACTCCCGGCCAGGGCCATCACGTGTGTCTGTCGTGTCGCTCTCCTTCACGCGCCAGGGGCGGGGTGCTCTTGCCGCCCCGCCCCCGGCCGATCTCCTCGGTCCTGCCTAGTACGGCGGTGGTGCGGCCGGGCCTTCCTCCACGTACGTGCGGCGCCGGCTCGTGAAGCGGCCGGGCTCTGCCCACCTCGACCAGAAGATCATCGAGAGCACGAGGCCCATGACGCCGACGGCAAGGACGATCCAGCCGACCGTCTGGATGTCGATCCCGTTCGCCTGTGCGTTGACGGCGAAGGCCAGGATCGCCCCGACCGCAATGAGAAAGATGCTGACCCCGATACCCATGTGGTTTGTGGTTCCTCCTTCGTCCTTCAAGTGGTGCGCGCGCGTTCGAATGACTGCCCGCACCTCTTACCCGCCCCTCGGACGCGTCTAACCACCGTCCAACGCGGTGCCCTCGATCGGAAGGCGATCCTCCGTTCGCTCGACGTTGTAGTCTGCGCGCCCGTGCAGAAGGGAGTGGCGTTCAGGGTCTTCCTCATTGCCATCGGGGTCGCGGCCGTCACCACCGCGATTGCGATCTTCCTGCCCTGGCTGCCGGCGGCCGACTCGAAGGAGGCCGACCGCATCGACTTCGACTTCTGGGTCGTCACCGGCATCTGCATCGGCGTCTGGGCGGTCGTGGCCGCGGTCTTTCTGTACTCGGTCGTCGCCTTCCGCGCGCCCCCTGACGACGACACGGACGGGCCGCCCATCCACGGCAACACCGGGCTCGAGATCACGTGGACGGCGATCCCGTTCGTGCTCGTGACCGCGATCGGGGTCCTGAGCGCCGTCGTCCTGGCGAAGAACGGCGACACGCCGAAGAACGCGCTCAAGGTCAACGTCCTGGGCGAGCAGTTCGCCTGGAACTTCACCTACCCGACGTACGGGAACCTCCAGTCGACGACGCTGCGGCTGCCGATCAACCGGACGACGAAGCTGGACATGACGTCACGCGACGTCATCCATTCGTTCTTCGTGCCGGAGTTCCGCCAGAAGGAGGACCTCGTCCCCGGCCAGACGACGACGATCAACGTGACGCCGACCAAGCTGGGGCACTACGTGATCCAGTGCGCCGAGCTCTGCGGGCTCGGGCACTCGACGATGCTCGGGCAGGTGCTCGTCATGCGTCAGGCGGACTTCCAGAAGTGGGCGACCGGCAGCTCGACCGCGGCCCACGGTGGCGGTGCGGCAGCCGGCAAGGCGCTCTTCACGAACAACGGCTGCGCCAGCTGTCACACGTTCGCGCCGGCCGGTGCGACCGGGAAGGTCGGCCCCGATCTCGATAAGCTGCCCGCCTACGCCAAGCAGGCGAACAAGCCGCTCGAGGCGTTCGTCAGGGAATCGATCCAAGATCCCTCGGCCTACATCCAGCCCGGGTACCCGAACGTGATGCCGTCGTTCAAGAGCCTTCCCGCGCAGCAGATCGACCAGCTTGTCGCCTTCCTGACCAAGGGCTCCTCGTGACGAGCGTCGCCGCCTCGCACGAGCACCACGACGCGCCGTCCGGCGCGCCGCCGTCGCGCCTGCACTGGCTGACCGGCCCCGGCTGGATCCGCGCCGCGTGGATGTCGGCGCTCTTCGCCGGCATCGGCCTCGGCATTGTTGTCTTGCTCCGCTGGTGGGGCGGCTACACGCCGATCCTGCAGACCGAGACGTGTGTGACGGTCAGCCTGCTGACCGCGCTGCCGGTCGGCTTCCTGGCGGGCCTCGGCGCCTTCGACTACTGGGTCCACTACTTCCTCGGGAAGCCGACGCGGCCCGACGACCACTCGGGCCACGGTGCCAAGACCTGGAAGGACTACTTCCGCGTCAACACCGACCACAAGGTCATCGGCATCCAGTACGTGACGACGACGATCTTCTTCTTCTTCGCCGGCGGGCTGCTCGCGATGCTGGTGCGCGCCGAGCTCGCCCGCCCGGGGATGCAGTTCACCGACACGGAGACCTACAACGGCCTCTTCTCGGCGCACGCCTCGCTGATGATCTTCCTGTTCGTGATCCCGGCGTTCGCCGGCCTTGCGAACTTCGTCATCCCGCTGATGATCGGAGCGCCGGACATGGCGTTCCCGCGCCTGAACGCCCTCTCCTTCTGGCTGTTGCCGATCGCCGGGACGATGATGCTGACGAGCTTCCTCGTCGAAGGCGGTCCGTTCGCCGCAGGCTGGACGGGCTACCCGACGCTCTCCACGTCGCTGCCGCTCGGCCAGACGTTCTTCAACATGGCCGTGCAGTGGGCAGGCGCGTCGTCGGTGATGACCGCGCTGAACTTCCTGGTGACCATCATCACCATGCGCGCGCCCGGGATGACGTTCTGGCGCATGCCGCTGCTCGTGTGGGCGAACTTCACGACGTCGCTGCTGGTCGTCATCGCCACGCCGTTCATCGCGGGCTCCCAGTTCATGGTGCTGTTCGACCGGATCATGGGCACCCACTACTTCGACCCCCACTTAGGCGGCTACACGCTGGGGTACCAGCACATCTTCTGGTTCTACTCGCACCCGGCGGTGTACATCATGATGTTGCCCGGGTTCGGGATCGCCTCGGAGGTGATCTCCGTCTTCTCGCGGAAGCCGATCTTCGGCTACCGGCTGATGGCGCTGTCGTTGTGCGCGATCGTCGTGCTCGGCTTCTCGGTGTGGGCGCACCACATGTTCGTCGCCGGCATGGCGCCGTGGCTGCGTGTGCCGATGATGATCACGACGCTGCTGATCGGCGTGCCAACGGGGATCAAGGTCTTCTCGTGGCTCGCGACGACGTGGGAAGGCCGGATCCACTTCACCGCACCCATGTTGTGGGCACTCGGCTTCCTGTCGATGTTCGTGATCGGCGGGCTCTCCGGCATCTACCTCGCCTCGGTACCGATCGACATCCACGTCTCGGACACCTACTTCGTGGTCGCGCACATCCACTACGTGCTCTTCGGCGGATCGCTGTTCACGATCTTCGCGGGGATCTACTACTGGTTCCCGAAGATGACCGGCCGCATGTACGACGAGCGACTGGCGAAGATCCACTTCTGGATCACACTCGTGGCGTTCAACGCCACCTTCTTCCCGATGCACCTCACCGGGACGCAGGGGATGATGCGCCGCTACGCCGACCACGGGCCGAGGTTCGAGACCTGGAACACGTTCATGTCGATCGCGTCGTTCGTGCTCGGGGCCTCGTTCATCATCTTCCTCTACAACATGATCAACAGCTGGGCGCGCGGCCCACGTGCACCGGGCAACCCGTGGCGCGCGCTGACGCTCGAGTGGCAGGTCTCCTCGCCGCCGCCGCTGTTCAACTTCGACGAGATCCCGCAGGTGGTCGGCAGCCCGTACGAGTACGGCGTCCCGGGGGCGCGTCACGCCGTCCTGGCCGGTGAATCACGCCGGCGAGCTCCAGGAGACTCGACACTGACCAGGATCCTGGTCGTGGCGAACGAGACCGTCGGCGGCGAGTCGCTGATCGAGGCGCTGCGCCGCCGCGCGGCCGAGGGTGAGATCGACGTCACGGTGCTCAGCCCGGTGAACCCGCCCCGGCAGGGCTACGTCGTCTACGAGGACACCCGCCGCGCGTCGGCGGGGCGCAGGCTCGACCGCACGCTCACCCGCCTCCGCGAGGCGGGGATCGCTGCACACGGGATGGTCGTGGAGTGCGATCCGGCCGATGCCGTCCGCGACCAGCTCCACCAGCTCGACCAGCCGCCGGACGAGATCATCGTCTCGACGCACCCGCTGCAGAAGTCGGGTTGGCTGCGCCGCAACGCCCTCGATCGAATCCGCTCGGTCGCCGGCGACATCCCCGTGGAGCACGTCGTCGTCGAGAAGACGGCGGGCGGCGAGAAGAACGTGCTCGTGATCGCGAACGAGACCGTCGTCGGCGAGCCGCTGCTCGACCGCATCCGCGAGCGCGCCGCCGAGTCGCCGGCGAGCTTCCTGCTGATCAGCCCGCAGAGCGACCCCAGCCAGGGATCGCACCCGGAGGCCGAGCGACGGCTGCGCGCCGCGCTCGCCGAGCTCCGCGCGGCGGGCATCGACGCCCACGGCCAGGTCGCCCATCCGGATCCTTACACGGCGGCGCTGCAGACGATCGCCGATGAGCGGGTGGACGAGATCATCGTCTCGACCTTCCCCGGCGAGAAGCCGAGCAGCTGGCTGCGCCGCGACGTCGTCGATCGGCTCCGGAAGGACGCCGGCGTTCCCGTCGAGCACGTCGTGGTCGAGGCCGAGAGCCAGATGGCGGGTGCCGTATGAGCGCCGCCGCCGCGCCACGCCGATCACCACGGCCCGCCTGTCGCGAACCAGAGCTCGCGCGTCAACTCGGCGACGCTCGGGATGCTGCTCTTCATCGCGTCGGAGATCATGGTCTTCGGCTCGTTCTTCACGGCCTACTTCTTCATCCGCGTGATCAACGACAGCGCGTGGCCGCCGTCCGGCGACGAGCTGCCGAAGTACGTCGCCGGCGTCAACACGGCGATCCTCGTGACCTCGAGCTTCACGATGCACTGGGCCACGCAGTCGATCAAGCGCGGCAACCGCGCCGGCCTGCAGGCGGGCATGGTGCTCACGCTCGCGCTCGGCCTCTGCTTCCTGCTGACGCAGGCGCGCGAATACTCGCGCATCGGGTTCGCGCCCCACGACAACGCGTTCGGCACGGTCTTCTACGGGCTGACCGGCCTCCACGGGGCGCACGTGTTCATCGGCCTGACGCTGCTGACGATGGTGACCATCCGGTCGTTCCGCGGCCACTTCTCGCCCGAGCACCACCATGGGGTCGAGATCCCGGGCATCTACTGGCACTTCGTCGACGTCATGTGGATCATCGTCTACACGACCGTCTACCTCCTCTAGTGCGCAGGGGACTTCCGGCAGCACTCCTCGGTACGCTCGCGCTGCTCGCGGCCGGTTGCGGCACGGGCGGGCCGGTCTCGAGCGGTGACGCGACGAACGGGCAGAGGCTCTTCGCCGCGAACTGCGGCTCGTGCCATACGCTCGCCAACGCCGGCACGAAAGGTGTCATCGGGCCGAACCTGGACGCCGCGTTCGCGGTCGCCCAGGAGCGCGGCTACCCGGCGAGCACGATCCGCAACGTGGTCGGGATCCAGATCAAGTACCCGAACACGCAGCCGGCCACCGGCGACCCCGGCATGCCGGCGAACATCGTCAAGGGCTCGGACGTCAACGACGTGGCCAGCTTCGTCGCCTGCGTCGCGGGTATCACCGCGGCCAGGGCGAAGGCGCACGGCTGCCCCGCTCCGGTCGGCTCGACCCCCGGCGGAGGCGGGCGGCGGCGGTGGTGGCAGCGGCAGCACCGACGGGAAGGCGATCTTCAACTCCGCCGGCTGCTCCGGCTGCCACACGCTCAAGGCAGCTGGCTCGACCGGGACGGTCGGCCCGAACCTCGACAAGTCCACGATCACCGAGGCGGGCGCGATCAAGCAGGTCGAGAACGGCGGCGGCCCGATGCCTGCGTTCAAGGGCACGCTGACACCCGCCCAGATCAAGGCGGTCGCCCATTTCGTCGTGGCGTCGCGCTCGGGGTAGGAGCGTGCAGAACCCGCTTCGGAGCGAAGGCGCGGCCTTCAACTTCGTCCTGCTCGCGCTCGGTTTCTTCGCGGCGATCGTCATCGCGTCCGTCGTCCTGGGCAGTTGGGCGGGGCTCCTGGTCTTCTTCGGCCTGATCGCGGCAGGTATCTGGCGGACAGTCCGCGCCCGTCGGCGCTAATCCAACCGGCGGAGGCGGGCTTGCCCGCCGGGAGCCACGTCGCGCGAAGTCGCGTCTATTTTCAGACCGCGGAAAGTCGTCATGGTGCCGCGCAAGAGCTGTTCGGCTTACGCGGCCGGGCGGCGCGGCGCCGGACTTTCCGCGGCTAGGCGAGCGCAGCGAGCGCTTCGTCGCGCGAGGCGTGAATCGTGAAGACGCGGTCGAGGCCGGTGATCTCGAAGATCTTGGTGATGTTGCGGTCGGAGCAGACCAGCGACAGCTGACCGTCGTTCGTGCGCAGCCGCTTCACCCCGCCGACCAGCACGCCGAGCGTGGTCGAGTCGATGAACGTCGTCTCCGACAGGTCGATGACGACGTGCTTTGCGCCCTTGGCGATCACGTCCAGCAGCTCCGTCTTGAACTCGGGCGCGGTGTAGAGGTCGACCTCGCCCGCGAGTGCGATCACGTAGGCGTCGTCGGACAGCTGCTCTGTGCGTACGGAGAAGTCCATTGTTGTGGGTGCCGCGGGGAGCGGCGGCGCGAGTCTAGCGGTTGATCCGCGTGATGCCGCCACCTGACACGACGGCGCCGCCGCTGCTCGATTAGCCGGTCTGCAGCTGCTTGATGCGCTGCTTCACCTGGGCGGCCTCGGGCGCGTTCGGCGACAGCTTCAGGAACTGCTTGTAGGCGGCGATCGCCTTCGGGTTCAGGCTCGCCTGCTCCGCGGAAAGCGCGTCCAGGAACCAGAGCTGCGAGTCGCGCGGCGCCAGCTTCACGAGCTTCCCGTACGTGCCGGCAGCGTTCTTGTACGCCACGTTCATCTTGGTGTTGGCCGCCTGGCCGCGGGTCGCGGCGGCGTCCTGGATGGTCTTGTCGAGCGCGCCGGGCTGGAACAGCTGGGACGTCGAGCCCGTCTGGAGCGTCGAAAGCCCGCTCGCGGCCGTGTAGTCCTGATTCGCCTGTGACGCCACCTGCTGGGCCTTGCTGGCCTGGATCGAGTACAGGCCGGCGAGCTCCTGGAGCACGTTCTGGTTCTTCGGCTTGAGCTTCGTGTAGGTGACCAGCGGCGGGATGGCGGCGTCGATATTGCCGTTGCGCTGGTACGCCTGCGACAGGTCGATGTACGACTGCGCGTGCTTCGGGTCCTTCGCGATCGCCTTCTGCGCGTCCGAGACGCTCGGCTGCGACGACGACGAGCCGCCGCCCTTCAGGATGTCGCCGAGGCCGCTCGGCAGGCTCGAGCCGACGCCGAAGATCACGAACCCGAAGCCGAAGACCAGCGCGAGGAAGACGAACATCCACTTCGCGTGATTCCGCAGGCGCGGGAAGAACATGAGGTCTTCCGGGCGCGGCTGCGGCGGCGGCGCCGCAGCCCGGCGCGCACTACGGTCGGACGCGGTGACCGGCTTCGGTCGGCGGCCTGCTGCTGAACGAGCCATCGCCCTCCAAGCGTAGCTGCAAACCGCGGAATGTCTCGGGCGTTACTTCAGATCGGCGAGGACCTCGTTCGCGGCGCGCTGCCCCGACTCGACGGCACCGTTGAGGTAGCCCTGGAAGTCGATCGAGGTGTGCTCGCCGGCGAAGTGGCAGTTGCCCTGGCGCGCCCGCTCCATGCCCGCGAAAGCCGTGTACTGGCCGACCTTCCAGTAGGAGTACGAGCCCTTCGACCACTGGTAGCCGGCCCAGAAGTCGACCGTCGCCTTGCCGTTCCAGTGGGACGACAGCCCGGGCAGCACGGGCTCGATCTGCCCGAGGAACTGCTGTGCGCGCTGGGCCGGTGTCCCGCTGCCGAAACTCGCACCGATCTTGCCGCCGGTGTAATCGACGAGAATCCCCGACGCGCCCGCCTGCGCCCGCGAGACCTCCCAGGTGTTCTGGTAGCCGCGGTCGGAGTACGTCTCGCCGTTGCAGCCGAGCCCGTTCCACCAGCGCTCGGTGAACTGCACGTGCAGCTTGGAGTTCGTCCCCATTCCGAGCTGCTCGATCGCCGTCACCTTGCGCGGCTCGAAGCCCGCCTTCGAGTAGTCGACCGAGGAGCGCAGGATCGAGAACGGCAGCGCGAGCACCACGCGGTCGTACGTGCGCTTGTAGGTCGATCCGCCCTTGGAGAACCAGAGGTCGAAGCGGATCCCGTTCTTCGCGATCGCGACCAGCTCGGTGGCGAGCGAGATGCGGTCGCGGCCGACCGCGTCGGCGAGCCGCTGGGCGATCTGGTCGTTGCCGCCGCGCACGTGGTACTTCTCGTTCGACTTGCCGAATATGCGCAGCTGTCCCGGGCCCTGGTAGCCGAGCAGGTAGATCAGGTTCAGCGAGCTCTGATCCTTCGACTCCGCGCCGTACTCGATGTTGTAGGCGACGTCCAGCAGCTGCCCGAGCTTCGAGTTGATCCCACCCGGGACGCTCTCGTTGATCCAGTCGACGATCGACATCGCGTCGAGCTGGCGTCCGCGTTCGGTGTTGAGGTTCCAGAGCGTCGGGTAGCTCGCGGCCGAGAGGTCGGAGTGCAGCTTCGGCCACACCGCCTTCAGGTCGTTCGTGGCCGCGGCGAAGGTGTACGGCGCACCGTCGAAGTAGCCGAGCATCTCGGTCCCGTTCACCTCGGCGGCGGCGAGGTTGTCGAGGTCGAGCCCGAGCGCCTGCACGAGCTGCCGCACCTGTGTGTGGCCCTGGTCGATCAGCTCGCCGCCGTGCTCGCCGATCTGCCCGTCGGCGAACGCGCCCCGAATCGTCCAGCAGCGGCCCCCGACGCGGTCGGAGGCCTCGTAGATGTCCGACGCGTAGCCGGCGCTCTTCAGCGTGGAGGCGGCCGACAGCCCCGCCAGGCCGGCGCCAACGACGGCGATGCTCGGCGCGGTCGCGCCCTCGGCGGCCGGGACGAGGCGGCCCAGCCCGGCGACTGCGGCACCCGCGATCCCGGCGCGGCAGAGCAGCTTCCTTCGCGTCCATCCTTGATCGGCCGCCTCGGACAGTGCATCCTGCAGCCGGCTTGCCAGTGGTGTCCTCGCCATCTTCGGTAAACCCCTCCTTCCTGAGCGCCTCGACGCACCACTATGGGCTAGGCCGCGCGAATCCTCAAGGTTTGCGCGGTTCTCTTTCACTTTCGCTACGCACCGTGCAGAATGCTGCCGTGATGCGCAGCAAATGGGGTCGAAAGTGATGCAAACCGCACCTCAGAGTGCGTCGGCGCGCATCGCCGACGACCGTTCGCGCTACGTCGCGCGCGGGGTGGCCACGACGCCGCTCGTCGTCGCCCGCGCCGAGGGAGCGTGCGTCGTTGACGTCGACGGGCGGAGCTACATCGACTTCGCCGGCGGGCTCGGCTGCCAGAACCTCGGCCACGGGCCGCCGGCCGTGGTGGCGGCACTGCACGAGCAGATCGACCGCTACCTGCACCAGTGCGTGATGGTCGGTCTCTACGAGCCGTATGTCGAAGTCTGCCGGCGGCTCGCCGAGCTCTCGCCCTGCGCGGGCGAGGAGCAGAAGAGCCTGCTCGTCAACTCCGGCGCGGAAGCGGTCGAGAACGCCGTCAAGATCGCGCGCGTCGCCACCGGCCGGCCTGCGGTGGTCGTCTTCGACAACTCGTTCCACGGCCGCACGCTCCTGACGATGACGATGACCGCGAAGCTCGTCTACCGGCGCGGCTTCGGTCCGTTCGCGCCCGAGGTCTACCGGGCGCCGGTGCCGTACCCCTACCGCGGCGTCTCGACCGACCAGGCGCTTGACGGGCTCGACCTGCTCTTCCGCCGCGAGCTCGACCCGGCGACGGTCGCCTGCATGGTGCTCGAACCGGTTCAGGGCGAAGGAGGGTTCATACCGATGCCGCTCGACTTTCCCGCCGGGCTGCTCGAGGTGTGCCGCGAGCATGGGATCCTCTACGTGGACGACGAGGTGCAGGCGGGCGTGGGACGCACCGGCACGGTCTGGGCGATCGAGCAGTACGACGTCGAGCCCGACCTGCTCGTGTCCGGCAAGTCGCTCGGCGGTGGGCTGCCGCTCGCCGCGGTAACGGGCCGCGCGGAGGTCATCGACGCGGTCGCGCCCGGTGGCCTTGGCGGCACGTTCGGCGGCAACCCGCTGTCATGCGCCGCGGCGGCGGTGGTCCTGGACGAGGTGTCCTCGCCGGCGTTTCTCGCGCGCGCGCGTGAGGTCGGCGCGCGCCTGAGCGGCCGGCTCGACGACATCGCCGAGCGCGTCGACATCGTCGGCGACGTGCGCGGGCTCGGGCCGATGATCGCGCTCGAGGTCGTGCGCGACCGGGAGACGAAGGAGCCGGCGCCCGAGCTTGCTTCCGCGACCGTGGCGGCCGCGCGCGACCGCGGCCTGATCCTGCTCTCGTGCGGGCTGTACGGCAACGTCGTCCGCGTCCTCGTCCCGCTCGTCATCGCCGACGACGACCTCTCGCGCGGCCTGGAGATCCTGGAGGAGTCGCTTGTCGCTGCCCGCAGCGGCGCCGCCTGACGCTGCGCCCCGGCAGGGACAGGCGCCGGCCGTCCTGCTCGAGGGGCTGACGAAGCGCTACGGGGACGTCCGCGCCGTCGACGGGCTCGACCTCGAGATCCTCGGCGGCGAGTTCTTCACGATGCTCGGGCCGTCCGGGTCCGGCAAGACGACCACGCTGCGCCTGATCGGCGGCTTCGAGCGGCCCGACGCCGGGCGCATCCTGCTCGGCGGCGACGACGTCGCGGGCCGTCCGCCGTACGAGCGCGACGTGAATACCGTCTTCCAGGACTACGCGCTCTTCCCGCACATGACCGTGCAGGAGAACGTCGAGTACGGGCTGCGCGTCAAGGGCATCCGCCGTGGCGTGCGGCGTGGGCGCGCGGAGGAGGCGCTCGCACGCGTCCGCCTCGCCGGGCTCGGCGGCCGCAAGCCGCTCCAGCTCTCGGGCGGCCAGCGCCAGCGCGTCGCGCTCGCGCGCGCGCTCGTGAACGACCCGCAGGTGCTACTGCTCGACGAGCCGCTCGGCGCGCTCGACCTGAAGCTGCGCCAGGAGATGCAGGTCTTCCTCAAGGCACTGCAGCAGGACCTCGGCAAGACCTTCGTGTACGTCACGCACGACCAGGAAGAGGCGCTCGCGATGAGCGACCGGATCGCCGTGTTCAACCAGGGCCGGGTCGAGCAGGTCGGCTCCCCGGCCGACGTCTACGAGCGCCCGGCGACCGAGTTCGTGGCCGGCTTCGTCGGCGTGTCGAACATCATCGAGCGCCACGGCCGGCGGTTCACGATCCGGCCGGAGAAGATCCGCATGCTCGACGGGGTGGAGGCCCCACCGGCGTCGAGCACGGAGAGGGGCCATGTCGAGGAGGTCGTGTACCTCGGCCCCGTGACCCGCTACCGGGTCCGTCTCGACGGCGGCGGCACGCTGGTCGTGGTGCGCCAGAACCTCGAATCCACGTCGGAGCAGGTCCGGACGGAGCAGGGACGTGCCGTCACGCTCGCGTGGGCGCCCGAGGACGCGTTCACCATCAACGTCCCACACGAGGAGGAAACGGAATGAGGGTCAAGAGACGGCACTGGTTGGTCGCGGCCGCCGTGGTCGTGGTCGGCGCGGCACTGATGGTGCCGGCCGTCGGCGTCGGGTCGCGTACGGCTGCGAGCGGGTTGCCGACCAAGATCGGTCCAGGCGAAGGAGCCCTGACGATGGTCGGCTGGGAGGGCTACCTCGATGCGTCGTGGGTCAAGCCGTTCGTGAAGCAGACCGGCTGCAAGATCACCTACAAGTACGCCGGCACCTCGGACGAGATGGTCACGCTGATGACCCGGAACCCGGGACAGTGGGACATGGTCTCCGCGTCCGGCGACGCGAGCCTGCGGCTGATCTACGGCGGGTCCATCCAGGAGACAAACGTGAATCTGGTGAAGCCCTGGAAGGACTTCTACGCGCCGTTCAAGTCGCCGCCGAACAACACGGTCGACGGCAAGCACTACGGGATCTCGCTGCAGTTCGGGCCGAACGTCCTGCTCTACAACACCAAGTCGGTCACCAAGAAGCCGACGAGCTGGGCGGCGATCTACGACCCGAAGTACAAGGGCAAGATCACCGTGCCGGACAACACGATCCAGATCGCCGACGCGGCGCTCTACCTCTCGAGGGCGAGGCCTTCGCTGGGGATCAAGGACCCGTACGAGCTGAACAAGACGCAGTTCGACGCGGTCGTGAAGCTGCTCAAGGACCAGCGGCCGCTTGTCAAGAAGTACTGGACGTACGCCTCCGACGAGTCCCAGCTGTTCAAGAACGGCGGCGTCGTCATCGGGTCGGGCTGGCCACAGGCGACGGCTCAGACGAAGGCCGCAGGTGTCCCCGTCGCGGACACCCTCCCCAAAGAGGGGGCGACCGCCTGGCTCGACACCTGGATGCTGTCGTCCAAGTCGAAGCACCCGAACTGCGCGTACATGTGGTGGAACTACATCTCGCAGCCGAAGGTGCAGGCGCAGCAGGCCGTGTTCTGGCCCGAGACCCCCGTCAACTCCAAGGCCTGCCCGTACATGAACAAGATCAAGAAGGGCTCGTGCCACGCGTACCACGCGGACGAGCCGCTGCCCTACTACCGGTCCCTGAAGTTCTGGAAGACGCCGGTCGCCGACTGCGGCAACGGCAAGAAGGACTGCATGGACTACACGAAGTGGTCCCAGGCCTGGATCTCGATCAAGGGGTAGCGGGCTCGGCGGCGGGCTGATGTCCGTCTTCGAGAGCGGGGCGGGCCGCCTGCGGGCGGCCCGCCTCTCCGCCTCGGCGGCGTTCTGGCGCCGCTCGTGGCTGAAGGGCAGCGCGCTGCTGCTGCCGCCACTGGCCTGGTTCGTCCTCGTCTACCTGCTGGCGCTGGGCGCGCTGCTCGCTTCAGCATTCTGGACGGTCGACCCGTTCACGACGCACCTCGTCAAGCACTGGAACCTCGACAACTTCCGCACCATCTTGGACGACCCGACCTACCGCCGGATCGCCCTCCGCACGATCGGCATCGCCTTCGCCGTCACGGTCACCGACGCGGTGCTCGCGTTCCCGCTCGCGTACTTCATGGCCCGCGTCGCGAAGCCACGCATGCGCACGCTCCTGTTCGTCTGCGTGCTGATCCCGCTGTGGGCGAGCTACCTCGCGCGCGTCTACGCCTGGCGGCTGATCCTCGCCGAGGACGGCGTGCTCAACTGGTCACTCGGCAAGCTCGGCCTGCCGTCACTCGGTGTCGGCTACTCCGACTGGGCGATCTGGATCGTCTTCTCGTACATCTGGCTGCCGTTCATGGTGCTACCGGTGTACGCGTCGCTCGAGCGCATCCCTGACTCCCTGCTCGAGGCGTCGCGCGACCTCGGCGCGCACGGCTTGCGGACCTTGCGCTCGGTCGTTCTCCCGCTCGCCCTGCCCGGCATCGTCGCCGGCTCGATCTTCACCTTCTCGCTGACGCTCGGCGACTTCATCACGCCGCAGCTGGTCGGCGGCGGCTCGCAGTTCATCGGCCAGGTCGTCTACGCGAACGTCGGCATCGCGAACGACGTCCCCTTCGCGGCCGCCTACGCGATCGTCCCGATCCTCGTCATGGCCGTCTATCTGTTCGTCGCGAAGCGCCTCGGCGCATTCGAGGCCCTGTAGTGGAGTCGCGCGGGACTCGCATCGCGCTCGCGGCATGGTCGGCGCTCGTCGTGCTCTTCCTGCTGTTCCCGATCGTGCTGATCGGCGTCTATGCGTTCAACAAGACGAACGTCCAGGGCTGGCCGATCACGCAGTTCTCCACCAAGTGGTGGGCGGTCGCGTGGCGCAACCAGGAGATTCGCGACGCGCTTTGGCTGTCCGTGCGGGTCGCGTTCTTCGCGACCGCGATCGCCCTTGTGCTCGGCACGGCCGCCGCGTTCGCCGTGCACCGCTTCAATTTCTTCGGCAGCCAGGCCTTCTCGCTCATCCTGATCCTGCCGATCGCGCTCCCGGGGATCGTCACCGGCATGGCGCTCAACTCGTTCTACGCGACCGGGAACATCCAGCTCTCGCTCTGGACGATCGTGATCGCGCACGCGACGTTCTGCATCGTCATCGTCTACAACAACGCGATCGCCCGGCTCCGGCGGACGCCGGGCTCGCTCGTCGAGGCGTCGATGGATCTCGGCGCCGACGGCTGGCAGACATTCCGTTACGTCATCTGGCCGGTGATCTCGACCGCGCTGGTCTCGGGCGGCCTGCTCGCCTTCGCGCTTTCGTTCGACGAGGTGATCGTGACCTACTTCACGGCGGCCCAGAACACGCTGCCGCTCTGGATCCTTGGCGCGATCCGGCAGGGCACCGAGCTCCCGCAGGTCAACGTGGTCGTGCTCGTGTGGATTCTCGTGACGCTCGTCCCGGTGTTCATCTCGGTGAAGCTCACGCGCGATACGGGCGTGCTCAGGCAGCGTTAGGTTCCGACGTAGGCGTTTCAGAGGAGGAGACATGGCAGTCGCAGTCACCCGGCACAAGCAGTTCATCGGCGGCGAGTGGGTGGACTCGTCGAGCGGCGAGACGATGGAGGTCCTCAACCCGTCCACCGGCGAGGTGATCGCCGAGGTCCCGCGCGGTACAGCCGAGGACGTCGGGCGCGCGGTCGAGGCCGCGAAGAAGGCCTGGGACGAGTGGCGCAACAAGACGCCGAAGGACCGCATGGAGCTCCTCCTCAAGCTCGCCGACCTGATCGACGAGAACGCTGACGAGCTGACGAAGCTCGAGTCGCAGAACGTCGGCAAGCCGATGGCGATCGCGGCGGACGAGATGCCGTTCTCGGCCGACAACCTGCGCTTCTTCGCCGGCGCCGCCCGTACGCTCGAGGGCAAGAGCGCCGGCGAGTACGTCGAGGGCTACACGTCGATCGTCCGCCGCGAGCCGCTCGGCGTCGTCGCCGGGATCACGCCGTGGAACTACCCGCTGATGATGGTCGTCTGGAAGATGGGGCCGGCGCTCGCCGCGGGCAACGTGCAGATCATCAAGCCGGCCGAGCAGACGCCGCTGACGACGCTCCGCTTCGCGGAGCTCGCGCAGGAGGTGCTCCCGCCCGGCGTGCTGCAGGTGGTCACCGGCGACGGCGTCCCGGTCGGCGACGCGGTCGTCCGGCACGAGGACATCGCGCTCGTCTCGCTGACGGGCGACGTCGAGACCGGCAAGCTGATCGCGCGGAACGCGGCCGACACGCTGAAGCGCGTCCATCTCGAGCTCGGCGGCAAGGCGCCCATGGTCGTGCTCGACGACGCCGACCCGGCGACCGTCGCCGAGGCGGTCAAGATCGGCGGCTACTGGAACTCCGGCCAGGACTGCACCGCGTCGTCGCGCATCCTCGTCAGCGAGGCCGTGTACGACGACGTGGTCAACGCGACGAAGAGCGTGATCGAGGCGATGAAGGTCGCCGACCCGGCCGAGGGCGACGACGTCGACATGGGCCCGGTCATCTCGGCCGAGCAGCGCGAGCGCGTGCTCGGCTTCCTCGAGCGGCTGCCCGCGCGCGCGACCGTCGTGACCGGCGGCGGCGCGCTCGGCGACCGCGGCTTCTTCGTGAAGCCGACGATCGTCGCCGATGTCGAGCAGGGCGACGAGATCGTCCAGAACGAGGTCTTCGGCCCGGTCGTGACCATGCAGCGCTTCGCCTCCGACGACGACGCGATCGCGATGGCGAACGGCGTGCGCTACGGCCTCGCCGCCTCGGTCTTCAGCGAGAACGTCGGCCGGGCGCTGGCAGCCGCCCGGAGGCTCGACTTCGGCACCGTCTGGGTCAACGAGCACCTGTTCCCGCTCGCCTCGGAGATGCCCCACGGCGGCTTCAAGCAGTCCGGCTACGGCAAGGACATGTCGCTGTACTCCATGGAGGAGTACACGCGCATCAAGCACGTCGCGGTCAAGCTGGCCTGATCGTTGACGCAATGCGCGGCGACAGCGTAGAATCGCCGCGCATTGCGTAATGATTCGGCAGATAGTGGGAGGAACGCGAAGCGCGGCGCCGTCTCCCGCCCGCACAGCCTCGACGCGACCGATGTCGCCATCATCGAGGCCCTTCAGCGCAATGGCCGGGAATCGTTCCGGCGCATCGCGCGTGCCGTCGGCGTCTCCGAGGCGACGGTGCGCGCCCGCTACGCGCGGCTCTGCGACGAGAACATCCTTCAGGTCACGGGGGTCACCAACCCGCTCGGGCTCGGGTACGACTCGCAGGCGATGATCGGCATCCGCACGGCAGGGCCGCCGGGGCCCGTCGCCGATGCGATCGCTGCGTGGGAGGAGTCGTCGTACGTGGTCGTGACGGCCGGCCACTTCGATGTCCTCGCCGAGGTGCTCTGTACCGACCGGGCGCACCTCTTCGCGGTCACGAACCGGCTGCGCGAGCTCGAGGGCGTCGTCACGACCGAGACGTTTCTCTACCTCGACCTCTGGAAGCAGGCCTTCGACTGGGGCGCCCGCGTCCCGCCGGCCGAAAGGAGCACACCGTGGACACGCCAGTTGGCCTAGGTCGCCCGGTCGAGCAGACGACCGAGCTCGCCCTGCACCAGAAGAGCAAGCTCAAGAAGTCGCTGCGGCGCTTCGACATGCTCTTCTTCCTGATCTGCGCGTTCGTCGGCCTCGACACGCTCGGTCTGGTCGCGTCGAGCGGCGGAGAGGGGTTCACGTGGCTGATCGTGCTGGCGGTGGCCTTCGTGCTGCCCTATGCGCTGGTGATGGCGGAGGTGGGGAGCGCCTTCACCCAGGAGGGCGGCCCCTACGAGTGGGTCAAGCTCGCCTTCGGCCGCTTCCACGCCGGGATGGCGGCCGTCTTCTACTGGATCACGAACCCGCTCTGGGTCGGCGGCTCGCTCGCGTTCATCGCCACCGAGGCGTGGAACACGAGCAACCACTTCCCCGACATCGGCAGCGGCTCGGCGGGCGACTACGCGTTCAAGCTGATCTTCGTCTGGTTCTCGATCGGCGTCGCCATTGCCGCGCTCTCCTACGGCAAGTGGATCCCGACCGCCGGCGGGTTCGCGCGCATCATCGTGCTCGGCTTCTTCACGTTCACCGTCGTCCTGTACGCAATCGAGCACGGCGTGCACGGGATCTCCGCGGGCGACCTGAGCCCGTCGATGGCCGTCTTCCTCGGGCTCGTCCCGTACCTGCTCTTCAACTACGTCGGCTTCGAGCTCCCGAACGGCGCCGCAGAGGA
This sequence comes from uncultured Thermoleophilia bacterium, assembly GCA_963710465.1. Lineage (GTDB taxonomy): Bacteria > Actinomycetota > Thermoleophilia > Gaiellales > Gaiellaceae > JACVRM01. The sequence goes on along the minus strand of CAVQAQ010000007.1, from coordinate 446,312 downwards.
GATGGTGAACCCGCAGACGCGACGTGCCGGTCTCCGTCGTCCGCAGCGGCATCGCCGGCGTGCTGCTCTACGCGGTTCCGATCCTCGGGATCCTGCTCGTCCTGCCGCAGTCGGCGATCACGAACATCGGCGGCTTCATCGACGCGATCCAGGAGGTCTTCACGGTCTACGGCGGGGCTTCGAACACGATGTTCGACGTCATGGCGCTGCTGTTCATCTTCACGCTCATGACGTCGGGCGCCGTCTGGATGATCGGCTCCGACCGCATCCAGGCGGTCGCCGCCTACGACGGCGCCTTCGCCGGGTTCTTCGGCGTCTTCAACTCGAAGCTCGGCACGCCGGTGCGCGTGAACGTGCTGTCCGGGGTCGTGGCGAGCGCGTTCACGATCGCGGCCATCCAGCTGCTCAATAACCAGAGCACGGCCAGCGCCTTCACGGTCGTGCTCGATATCGCGATCTCGACGACCCTGATCTCCTACCTGTGGATCTTCCCGGCGGCCGCCGTCCTCCGCCGCAAGTACCCGGAGGTACACCGGCCCTACCGGGTGCCGTTCGACCCCTGGGGCATCTGGGTCGCAACGGCGCTCATCACCTTCTGGGTGGCGCTCGGCTCGTGGGTGGCTGTTTTTCCGAGCACGCTCGAGCGCCTCTTCGGGATCGAGTACAACTTCCACGACACGTGGGGCGTGTCGCTTCCGAAGTTCCTCGTGCTGACCCTGGGCACGCTGGCCGTCGTTGCGGCGCTCGCGGTTGTCGGGTACATCCTGGGCGCGCCGGTCCGGGCGCGTGAGGTGGACGTGCTGATCGAAGCGCCCGACTCGGGCTCGCTCGCGCTGGAGGGCAAGCCGGTTCTGGGGACGACCCCGTGACCGACCTCCGGCAGGCGGCGCGCGACCATCTCTGGCTCCATTTCACGCGCATGGGGTCGTACGCGGATGGCGACGTGCCGATCATCGTGCGCGGCGACGGCTGCTACCTCGAGGACGCCGAGGGGCGCCGCTACCTCGACGCCCTGGCTGGCCTGTTCTGCGTCAACATCGGCTACTCGTACGGCGAGGAGATGGGCCAGGCAGCGCTCGCGCAGATGCGCCAGTTGCCCTTCTACACCAACTGGTCGTACGCACACCCGCGGTCGATCGAGCTGGCCGCCGAGATCGCGTCGCTCGCCCCCGGTGACCTCAACCGCGTCTTTTTCGTCTCCGGCGGCTCCGAGGCGGTCGAGTCCGCGTGGAAGCTCGCCCGCCAGTACTACCTCGCGCGCGGGTCGAAGCACGTGCCCACGCTCGAGGTGCGGCACGACGAGCACGTCGGCGCCCCCCCGCCGCGCAAGTACAAGGCGATCGCGCGGCAGGTCGCGTACCACGGCACGACCTTCGGTGCCCTGTCGATCAACGGCATCCCGGCCATCCGCATGCCCTTCGAGCCGCTCGTGCCCGAGGTGCGGCACGTCTCGAACACGAACCGCTACCACCGCCCCGCGGAGGAGACGGAGGAAGAGTTCACGCGCTTCCTGCTGGCCGAGCTCGAGACGACCATCGAGTCGATGGGCCCGGAGACGGTGTGCCTCGTGCACATGGAGCCCATTCAGAACGCGGGCGGCTGCTTCACGCCTCCGGCCGGCTACTTCGCGGGCGTGCGCGAGATCTGCGACCGCTACGACGTCCTGCTGTCCGCCGACGAGGTGATCACCGGCTTCGGCCGCGTCGGCGGCTGGTTCGCCTCGGAGCGCTACGACATCCGGCCGGACATCGTCTGCTGCGCGAAGGGGCTGTCGTCGGCCTACGCGGCGATCGGGGCCGTCGTGGCGACCGACCGCGTGATGGAGCCGTTCCTGAGCGGCGCCTCGATGTACGCGCACGGGATCACGTTCGGCGGGCATCCCGTCGGCTGCGCAGTGGCGCTCAAGAACATCGAGATCATGAAGCGCGACGGCATCATCGAGAACGTGCGCGCGAACGAGGACGCCTTCCGCCGCACACTCGCGCAGCTGCTCGACCTGCCGATCGTCGGCGACCTGCGCGGCGCCGGCTACTTCTATGCGCTCGAGCTCGTGAAGGACAAGGAGACCCGTCAGGCCTTCTCGGACGACGAGTGCGAAAGCCTGCTCCGCGGCTTCCTGACGCCGGCGCTCTTCGAGGCCGGGCTCATCTGCCGCGCCGACGACCGCGGCGACCCGGTCATCCAGATCTCGCCGCCGCTGGTCGCAGGCCAGGCGCAGTTTGACGAGATCGCCGGCAAGCTCGGCGACGTGCTGACCGCCGCCTGGGAACGCCTTACGCCGGCTGCGGCTCCGGCTTAGCCGCCCGGCGCTCGGCGATCACTGTCGCCCAGATCGATGCCTCGTACAGAAGGAGGAGCGGCACCGTCTGGACGGTCATGGTCACGAAGTCGATGCCGGGGAGCAGCACCGCGATGATCACGACGATCCCGTAGCCGATGCGGCGGTTGTGGCGCAGCGTGTCCGACGACAGGATCCCGAGCCGGACGAGGCCGATCATGAAGATCGGCAGCTCGAAGATCAGGCCGATACTGAAGATCATCAGCGCCACGAAGCCGAAGTAGTCCTTGGCGCGGATCTCGGTGTGGTACTGGGCGGCGTCGAAGTTCAGCAGGAAGCGCAGCGAAGTCGGGAGGACGACCCAGTACGCGAACGCCATCCCGATCGCTGCCAGACCCGATGCGGCCAGGACGAGCTTCACCACCGACCGGTCGGCCTGCTCCGAGAACGCCGGGGCGAGGAACGCCCACAGCTGCCAGACGATGATCGGCAGCGAGAGCGCGAGCGCCGTCCAGAAGCAGATGTTGAACGAGGTCATGAACGGCTCGGACGGGCTCAGCGTGATCGGCTTGCCGATCCCGCTGGGAAGCGGCACCGAGAGCCAGTCGATCAGCTTGTGCCGCAGCCCGAAGAAGAGGATGCAGAACCAGACGGTGAGCGCGACCAGGCAGATGATGATCCGCGTGCGGAGCTCGGTCAGGTGCTCGACGAGCGACGCCTCCTCCTCGTGACCGAGGCGCTTCGGTAGCGGACCCCTCAGGAGGGGCATGCCGGCCTAGACGACGGTGTCGCGCTCGCGGGGCTGCGGCTCGACCACGTCGCCCGACGCCGAGTTCGGCGCGGGGCCGATCTCGTGCGGCTCCGCCTCGACGTGCGCCGCGTCTTCCTTGTGCTCGTGATCGTGGTCGCCGGACACCGAGTCCTTGAACTCCCGCATGCCGCGGCCGAGCGAGCGGCCGAGCTCCGGGAGGCGCTTCGGGCCGAACACGACGAGCAGCACGAGCAGGATCAGCACGAGCCCCTGCCAGCCGATGTTTCCGGGCATGGCACGAGGGTAGCAGCACGGTGCGGCGGGCTACGGGTGATTTCGCCCCTTCGGAGATGGGTAGCCCTCGGGTACGATCGTGTTACGAGCGTGGCTGCGAACCGGCGGCGCGCCTTAACTTTCGGAGGCACAAACTTTTGGCTCAGCTGGAGATCAAGAACCTGCACGTCGCCCTCGAGGACGGCACCGAGATCGTCAAGGGTGTCGACCTGAGCGTGGCCTCGAACGAGGTGCACGCGATCATGGGCCCGAACGGCTCCGGGAAGTCGACGCTCGCCTACGCGCTCATGGGCCACCCGGCCTACGAGATCACCGAGGGGCAGATCCTCCTCGACGGCGAGGACGTGACAGAGCTGGGGGCCGACGAGCGCGCGCAGCGCGGCCTCTTCCTCGCCTTCCAGTACCCGCACGCGATCCCGGGCGTTACGGTGACGAACTTCCTGCGGAGCGCGATCAACGCGACCCGCAAGGCGCGCGCCGGCGAGGAGGACCCGGTGCCGATCCCCGAGTTCCGCAAGGAGCTCCTGGCAGTGATGGAGCGACTCGGCATCTCGCGGGAGCTGGCGTCTCGCTACCTCAACGACGGGTTTTCAGGCGGTGAGAAGAAGCGCGTCGAGATCCTGCAGATGGCCATGCTGAAGCCCAAGATCGCCGTCCTCGACGAGACCGACTCCGGCCTCGACATCGACGCGCTACGCATCGTCGCCGGCGGCGTCAAGGAGCTCGTCGGGCCGGACATGGGCGCGCTGCTGATCACCCATTACCAGAGGATTCTCAACTACATCCAGCCCGATTTCGTCCACGTGTTCGTCGGGGGGCGTATCGTGGAAGAAGGCGGTCCCGAGCTGGCACACAGGCTCGAGGCAGAGGGCTACGAGGCGTTTACGCCGGAGGTGGTGTCATGACCGCGATTGACGAGACAGAGGTTGTTGCAGGGATCGGGAATGACTACAAGTACGGCTTCCACGAGAAGGAGGACTACTTCTTCAAGTCGGGCCGCGGCCTGACGCGCGACGTGGTCGCCGATATCTCCGAGCAGAAAAACGAGCCGCAGTGGATGCGCGACCAGCGGTTGAAGGCGCTCGAGTACTTCGAGGCGCGCCCGCTGCCGACGTGGGGCGGCGAGCTCGGCAACATCGACTTTGACGCGATGCACTACTACATCCGGCCGACCGAGAAGCAGGCGACCTCGTGGGAGGACCTGCCGCCGGACATCAAGAACACGTGGGACCGGCTCGGGATCCCCGAGGCCGAGCGCAAGTTCCTCGCCGGCGTCGGCGCCCAGTACGAGTCCGAGGTCGTCTACCACAAGCTCCAGGAGCATCTCGAGTCGCAGGGCGTGCTCTTCCTCGACATGGACTCGGGGCTGCGCGACCACGAGGACATCGTCAAGGAGTACTTCGGCTCGGTCATTCCGGCGAACGACAACAAGTTCGCGGCGCTGAACTCGGCCGTCTGGTCGGGCGGCTCGTTCATCTACGTGCCGCCGGGCGTGCGCATCGAGCAGCCGCTGCAGGCCTACTTCCGCATCAACGCGGAGAATATGGGCCAGTTCGAGCGGACGCTGATCATCGTCGACGAGGACGCCTACGTGCACTACGTCGAGGGCTGCACCGCGCCGATCTACTCGTCCGACTCGCTGCACTCGGCGGTCGTCGAGATCATCGTCCGGCCGCGTGGCCGCTGCCGCTACACGACGATCCAGAACTGGTCGACGAACGTCTACAACCTCGTCACGAAGCGCGCGGTCGCCTACGAGAACGCGACGATGGAGTGGGTCGACGGCAACCTCGGCTCCAAGCTGACGATGAAGTACCCCGCCATCTGGCTGATGGGCGAGGGCGCGCACGGGGAGGTCCTCTCGATCGCGTTCGCGAACGAGGGCCAGCACCAGGACGCGGGCGGCAAGGCGGTGCACGTCGCGCCGAACACGACCTCGGTGATCACCTCGAAGTCGATCTCGAAGAACGGCGGCCGCTCCTCGTACCGCGGGCTGCTCGAGGTGGCGAAGGGCGCGCACGGCGCCAGGTCGAAGGTCGTGTGCGACGCGCTGATCCTCGACGAGGACTCGCGCACCGACACGTATCCGTACATCCGCATCGACGAGAACGAGGTCGATATCGGCCACGAGGCGACGGTGTCGAAGATCGGCGAGGAGCAGCTCTTCTACCTGATGTCGCGCGGGCTGAACGAGGCGGAGGCGACGGCGATGATCGTGAGCGGCTTCGTCGAGCCGATCACGAAGGAGCTCCCGCTCGAGTACGCCGTCGAGCTGAACCGGCTGATCCAGCTGCAGATGGAAGGCTCCGTCGGCTAGGGAGCCGGCGGCGCTCGCAGTGCAGTGATCGAGGGAACGGACTTCATCTCGGTACCGACGCAGGATGTGGCGCGCGCCGAGGTCTTCTACGGCGAGACGCTGGGCCTGCCGCGCTCGGAAGCCGACACCGACTTCCCGGCGTTCGACACGGGCAACGTGCGGCTGCTGATCGTGGATCCGAACCGGATCGGGACGGCGTTCTCGCCGAACCGGAGCGGCTTCGCGCTGCGCGTGAGCGACGTCGCATCGGTTCGGGCGGAGCTCGAGGCGAAGGGCGTTCAGTTCTTCGGCGAGGTAGTCGACGACGGCGTGCGCGAGATGGCGTTCTTCGCGGACCCGGACGGAAACGGCGTCGTCCTGCACCGTCGTCACGATCCATGAAGGTCGAGCGGGTGGACTTCGTTGACGTCCCGACGCGCGACGTCGATCGTGCGACCGCGTTCTACCGCGACGTCCTGGAGCTCCCGCAGAACCCGCGAGAGCCGACCGAGTTCGAGGCCGGGAACGTCACGCTGGCGCTCTGGGAGCCCGAGCGAATGGGCGTCGAATTCCCGCGAAGCGCCGCGCACGGGATCGCGCTACGCGTCGCCGACGTCGCGGCCGCCCGCGCCGAGCTGCAGCGGAAGGGAGTCGAGTTCACCGGCCAGCGGGACTCCGGCGTCTGCAACATGGCCTTCTTCGAGGACCCGGACGGGAACTCGCTGATCCTGCACCGGAGGTACGCACCGTGAGAACAGAGCTGCTCGAGCGCTACGAGGCGCTGCCGTTCCCGACCACGACCGACGAGCCGTGGCGGTTCACCGACCTGCGCGGCTTCGACCCGGACAGCTTCGCCTCGAACGGATCCTTAACAGGGACAGTCCCTGTTAAGGGCGCCGAGACGATGCTCGACATCGACGTGGCCGGCCTGGCGCTCATGGATGTGGGCGGGATCACGATCGAGGTCACCCCACCTAAGGGCATCCGCTTCGAGCCGCTCACCGATCACGAGCTGCTCGGCACGCTCGTCGGCGCCAACGAGAAGTTCGCCGCGCACAACGCCGCGGCGTGGGAGCATGGCCTGCTCGTGCACGTCCCGAAGGGCGTCGAGCTCGAGCAGCCGCTCTACGTCCGGGTCGCCAATCCGCCCGACGGCGGCGCGCGCTTCTGGCGCCTGCTCGTCGTCGCCGAGGAGGGCAGCCGCTTCAGCGTGATCGAGGAGTTCGCCGGCGCTGCCGGCGAGACGGCCGGCTACTCGAACGCGGTGTCGGAGATCTTCGTCGGCCAGGCCGCCAAGGTCGAGTACGTGTCGCTCCAGAACCTGGCGCGCGAGACATGGCACTTCGCCTCGCAGAGGGCTCGGGTCGGCCGCGACGCCGAGCTCGACTGGGTGGCCGGCGGCTTCGGCTCCAAGAAGGGCAAGGTGCGGATCGAGAACGACCTCGCCGGGCAGGGCGCGACGTCGCGGGTGACCGGTGCCTACTTCGCGGACGGCCGCCAGCACCTCGACTTCGACACCTTCCAGTTGCACCAGGCGCCGAACACGACCTCGGACTTCGCCTTCAAGGGGGCCCTGCGTGACCGGGCGACCGCGGTCTGGCGCGGGATGATCAAGGTCGAGAAGGAAGCCCAGAAGACGAACGCGTACCAGGAGAACCGCAACCTGCTCCTGTCGCCGCGGGCGCACGCCGACTCGATCCCCGGTCTCGAGATCGAGGCGAACGACGTGCGCTGCACGCACGGCGCCACCATCGGGCAGGTCGACCGCGAGCAGCTCTTCTACCTGATGGCCCGCGGCCTCTCGCGCAGCGAGGCGGAGCGCCTGATCGTGCGCGGCTTCTTCGCCGACGTGCTCGACCGCATCGAGCTGGAGCCGGTGCGCGAGGCGCTCGGCGCGGCGCTCGAAGCGCGGATCCCGCAGGCCTAGCCGGCGCGCGCTTCGAACACGGCCCAGCCGGAGGACGAGGGCATGCTGCCGATGAGCCGCAGGCCCGCCTGCTCGAACAGCCGTCCGTACTCGTCGTACGTCCGCTCGCGCCCGCCCGGGTTCACGAGCATGTTGAGGTCGGAGAACTTGGCCTCCGGTGCCGCGTTCGGCGGCCCGAGGTCGCGTTCGACGAGCAGGACCGTGGCCTCCGGCGCCATCGCTTCCCGGCATGCGCGCAGGATCGCGATCGCCTCGGGGTCCTCCCAGTCGTGGATGATCGCCTTGAGCACGTAGGCGTTGCCGCCGGCCGGAACCGACTCGAAGAAGTTGCCGCCGACGATCCGGTAGCGGCCGGCGTACGGCGCGAGCACTTCGTTCGCCTCCGCAGCGACGTGCGGCTGGTCGAAGAGCACGCCCTGGACGGCGTGATGGCGCTCGAGCACGGCGGCGAGCAGCGTCCCGTTTCCGCCGCCGACGTCGACGACTGTCGCGAACCGGCCGAAGTCGTACGCGTCGAGGACCGAGCGGTTGGCCGCGCCGGTTATCGCTGCCATCGCCCCGTCGAACACGGCCTGTTCCTCCGGCCGCGCGGCGCGGTACTCCCAGACGCTCTCGCCGTGCAGATGACGGAACGCGTTCTCGCCCGTGCGCACGCTGTGCAACAGCGCACCCCAGCTGTCCCAGAACGGCGGGCGCCCGATGTAGGCGGCCCAGCCGGCGAGCGAGCCGGGCGTGTCGGAGCGCAGGCCCTGACCGAGATCCGCGAGGGCGAACCGCCGCTCGTCGAGCTCCTCGACCACGCCGACGCTCGCGAGCGCGCGCAGGAGCCGGTAGAGGCTGTCGGGATTCGCGGCGACGGCGTCGGCGAGCTCGTCGGCGGTGCGCGGGCCCTCCGCCAGCTGGTCGGCGATGCCGAGCACGGCGGCCACGTGGATCGCCTGCGCCGCGCGGTACCCGTTGACCAGCTCGGGCAGCGTCGGGCCGTCGGCCATCACGCCTCTAAAACTCGATCGGGACGTGCCCCGGCTCGGCGGCGACGCGGTCGACCCAGCCGCGCACGGCCGGGTAGGGCTCGAGATCGAACCCGCCCTCACCGGCGGCGTGCGTGTACGCGTAGAGCACGATGTCCGCGAGCGACATGGCGTCGCCGGCGAACCACTCGCGCCCTTCCAGGTGTCGCTCCATCGCGTCGAGCGCCTTGACGCCGCGCTTGTGCAGCTGGTCGCGCTGGGCCTCGTACGACTCCGGGCGGCCCGAATAGGTCTTCAGGAACCGGAGCACGGCGATCGCCGGCTCGTGCTCGTACTGCTCCCAGAACATCCACTGGAGCATCTGCGCGCGGGCATACGCCTCGGCCGGCACGAAGCGCGTCCCCTCACCGAGGTACCAGACGATTGCGTTCGACTCGGCCAGCGGGCGGCCGTCGTCGAGCACGAGCGTCGGCACGCGGCGCGTCGGGCTCAGGCCTTCGAGCTCGTCGCGCGACAGCGTCCGGTCGACCGCGTCGACGAAACGCGTCTCGTACGGGATGCCGAGGTGCGCGAGGGTAAGTCGCACCTTGTAGCAATTGCCCGAGATCGGGCTGTTGTAGAGCAGCACCGCGCGCTCAGCGGTTCCGGTACACGATGCGGCCGCGATCGAGGTCGTACGGCGACAGCTCGATCTTCACGCGATCACCCGGGTTGATCCGGATGCGGTAGCGGCGCATCTTGCCGGCGGTGTAGCCGATGGTCGGATGGCCGTTGTCGAGGATGACCTTGAACTGGCCGCTCTGATACGCCTCGACGACCTCGCCCTCCATCTCGATCTTCTCTTCCTTGTTGGCTATGTCTCCACCTCCCTTCTGTTGTTCGCTGCGTCCATTGTGCCAGCATTAGGGTCCGGGGCCGCGATGGCGAGCGAGCGTGAGCGGATGGTTGCGGGCGAGCTCTACCTCGCCACCGACGAGGAGCTCATGCGCGGGCGCACCCGCGCGCGGGCGCTGACCGCTCGCTACAACGCCACCACCCAGGACGAGCCGGGGAAGCGCCGGGAACTGCTTGAGGAGCTGCTCGGGTCCGTCGGTCAGGACGTCTGGATCGAGCCGCCCTTCTTCTGCGACTACGGCTGGAACGTCGAGTTGGACGACCGCGTCTTCATGAACTTCAACTGCGTCGTGCTCGACGTCACGCCCGTGCGTGTCGGCGAGGGGACGCTCATCGGGCCGGCGGTCCAGCTCTGCGCGGCCACGCATCCGCTCGACCCGCGCGAGCGCGAGCAGATGCTCGAGTACGGAGAGCCGATCAGCGTCGGCAAGAACGTCTGGATCGGCGCCGCGGCCGTCATCGCCGCCGGTGTCACGATCGGCGACGACTCGGTGGTCGGCGCGGGCAGCATCGTCGTCCGTGACGTCCCGGCCGGCGTGCTCGCGGCCGGCAACCCGTGCCGCGTCATCCGGGAGCTCTGAGTGGACACCGTCCGCTACGCCAACCTCGGCCTGCGCTTCGTGCTCGAGATCGGCGCCCTCGTCGCGCTCGCCTGGTGGGGCTTCCATGTCGGCGACTCGACAGTGGCCGATCTGGTGCTCGGTCTCGGGTTGCCGCTCCTCGCGGTGGTCGTCTGGGGGCTGTTCGTCGCGCCGAGGGCCCGCTTCCCGGTGCCGCTGAAGGTGCGCGCGCCGATCGAGGCGGCCATCTTCCTCGCCGCGGTCCTTGCCTTCTGGGGCGTCGGACAGCACGGGCTTGCCGTTGCGTTCGCCGCCGCGGCCGTGATCAGCGAGCTGCTGCTCTACGCCCTCGGCGAGCCGCTCCCGGGCGAGCGCCGCTTTTAGTAGGAGGGCTTGGCGGGCATCAGACTGTGCCCGTCGGCACGCGCTGCTCGCACCGATGCGTCGTCCTCAGTCGCCCCGATAGCTCCGCTATCGAAGCTCCCTGCGTCCTAGCACTCGGAACGAGCATCACGCACCGCCGGACGAGCGGATGCCCGCCAAGCTCTCCTAGCGCGCGTCGAGCGCGTCGAGCAGCTCGGTGATCTGCTCCTCGAGCCGCGCCACGCGCGCCTCCAGCGAGTCCGGCGCCGGAGCGGGCGCGATCGCCGGCGAGTCCCCGCCGAGCAGCTGCGCGTAGCGCTCCTCCTTCTGGCCCGGGCGACGCTCCTGGCGCACCATGAGCTCGCGCGCGGTCAGCTCACTCATCGTCTCGTGCAGCTCGTCGGACGAGGCGAACGGGTAGAGCCGCTCGGTGCGCGTCCGCAGCTCGCCCGCCGTCTGCGGCCCACGCAGCATCAACACGGCCAGCACGCTCAGCTGCGAGGCGGAAAGCCCGAGCGCCTCGTCGAGCAGGTGGCGGTACTTGACCGCCCGGCTGCCGGGGCCGCTCGCCAGCCGTGCCCAGCGCCGGCGCGAGAGCCGGTCGAGCGCCTCGCGGATCGTCGGCTCGTCGTAGTCGACGACCGGATCGCGGTTCGTGGCCTGGTTGCACGCGAGGCGCAGGGAGTTCAGCGACAGCGGATAGACGTCAGGCGTCGTCCGCTGCTTCTCGATCAGGCAGCCGAGGACGCGGAGCTCGGCGGCGTCGGGATCCATGTCCCGAACGCTAACCGAGCCAGCGGCGCCGTTTGCGCTCGGGCTCCTCGCCCAGCGTCTGCGCAGCAGTGGCGACGTCGTCGGCCGTGAGAGTCGTCACCTCCGCGCGGTCGAGCTCGGTGAGGTCGCGGCCCTCCACGCGCGCGAGCCGGAGCGCCTGCCGGTTCAGCGCCTGCTCGAAGATCGTGCGCGCGAAGCGCGCGTTCCCGAAGCCCTCGCCGCGCTGGGCGTTCTCGAAGATGTGCCGCAGCGTCTCGATCGCGGCCGGCTCGAGCGTGTACTCGGCGTCGCCCGCCATCTTCTCGCTGATCGCGACCAGCTCGTCGTTCGTGTAGTCGGGGAACGAGATCTCGCGCGCGAAGCGCGAGCGCAGGCCCGGGTTCGAGTCGAGGAACCCGCGCATCAGCCGCGGGTAGCCGGCGACGATCACGACGAGGCGGTGGCGGAAGTCCTCCATCCGCTTCAGCAAGCACCTCGACCGCCTCGGGGCCGAAGTCCATGCGCCCGTCCTCGGGCGCCAGCGAATAGGCCTCGTCGATGAAGAGCACGCCGTCGAGCGCGCGGCGGATCGCGCGGTTCGTCTTGATCGCCGTGGCGCCGACGTACTGGCCGACGAGCGACGCGCGGTCGACCTCGACCAGGTGGCCCTTCTGGAGCAGGCCCATCGAGCGGTACATCTGGGCGAGCAGGCGGGCGACGGTCGTCTTGCCGGTGCCGGGGTTGCCGAGGAACACCAGGTGCTGGCTGGTCGCGACCTCCGGCAGGTCGTGCTCCTTGCGCCGCGCCTGCACCTGCAGGAAGGCGACGAGCGCGTGCACCTGCTCCTTCACCGTCTCGAGCCCGACGAGCGAGTCGAGCTCGGCCTGGAGCTCGCTCAGCGGGAGCGGCGGCAGCCGCTTCGGCGCGAGCCGGTCTCCGAGCCATTCCTCCAGCTCCGGGCCTGCGCTGCGGCGGAGCTGGTCGCCCAGCTGCCTGACCGCGTCGAGCGGGTTCGTCGGCATGGCAGGAAAGTAGCCGCCGGTCAGCTGTCGAGCGCTGCGACGAGCCGCTTCGGCGCTGTCATCCGGTAGCTCTCCTCGACGAGGTCGGCGAGCTCCTCCCAGTCGGTCGCGCCGTCGAGCCAGACGCCGACCCAGCCGTTGTGGCCGACGTACGGCGGCACGAAGAACCGGCCGGGATCGTGGCCGACGAGCATGCCCTGCACGCCCTCCGGCGCCTTCATCCAGCAGGACGGCCGGCCCTGGTGGCCGTGCTGCATCGCGAAGATCTTCGCCCGCACCTTGAAGGACGGGTTGCCGACGCCGCCCGCCTCCACCGCCTCGGGCAGGCAGAGGCACGCCCCGCGCAGGCGGTCGAGCAGCTCGGGTGGCGCGTGGACGATCTCCACGTCAGTCGAGCACCTCGGCGGGTGCAAGGACGGCCTGCGGACGGCGCTCGATCGAAAGCGCGACGAAGAACGCGACCAGTGCCGCAATCGCGCTCAGCGCGAACGCGGTCGTGTACGCGCTCTCGGCCGGCACGGTGGTGTCCCCGATCGTCTCGGCGGTCAGCAGGGCGGCCGCGATCTGGCCGCCGATGACGGCGCCGACCATCCGGACGACCGTGTTGATCCCGGTTGCGACGCCGGTCTCCGTCGGCAGGACGTTCTCCGTCACGAGCGCGGGCGCGGTCGCAAGCGCCGCGCCCACGCCTGCACCGAGCGCCGCCGTCGCCGCCATGATGTGCCAGGGTCGGTGATGGGCGAACCCGAGCAGGGTCGCGGACACGCTGATCAGCAGCATTCCGGCCGCCAGGGGGACCTTCGACCCCCAGCGCCGCCCCGCCAGGCCGGCGATCGGCCCGGCGAAGAGCAGCGCGATCGAGCTGGGCAGGAGGTAGAGCCCGCCGACCGTCGCGCTGGCGCCGAACCCGTACCCGTCGGCCGACGAGGTCTCGACGAACCGCGGCACGAGCACGAAGCAGCCGAACAGCGCGAAGCCCGCGATCAGCGTCGTGATGTTCGTCCGCAGCACCGTCTGCTGCGAGAGCATCCCGAGATCCACCATTGGTGCGCGCGAGCGGCGCTCGACGATCCCCCAGGAGGCGAACAGGACGGCCGCCAGGCCGAGCGCTCCGACCAGGCGCCCCGACGTCCAGCCCCACGACTCGCCCTCGGTCAGCCCGAGCAGGAGCGTCACCAGCGCGGCCGAGAGCAGCACCGCGCCCGGGATGTCGAGTGGTGCCTCGGTGCGCACCGGCGACTCCGGCACGTAGCGGCGGATGAGGAGGATCGCGATGGTCACCGGCACGAAGCCGAAGAGGAAGAGGTAGCGCCAGCCGAGGTTGTCGACGACGATCCCCGAGAGCACGATGCCGAAGCCGCTGCCGACGCCGAACACGGCGGACAGAAGCCCGATCCCGACCTTCACCCTGTCGGGCGGGAACTCGTCGCGGATGATCGCGAAGCTGAGCGGGAAGAGCGCCGCCCCGGCGCCCGCGACCGCCCGGAACGCGATGAGCGACCAGATGCTCCACGCGGTCGACGCGCCCAGGCACCCGAGCACGAACAGCCCGAGGCTCACCTGCAAGATCCGCGCCTTGCCGTACTGGTCGCCGAGCCGCCCGAGGATCGGCGTCATGCACGGCGCCGGAGACGAGGAACGCCGCCACCACCCAGTTCGCCCACGCCGTGGTCGTGCCGAACTCGCGCTGGAAGGTGGCCAGCGACGGGAACACCATCGTCTGCTGGAGCGAGAATGCCGCGCCGGCGAGCACCAGGATTGCGAGCGTGAGGTTGTAGTGCGGGCGCTCGCCGTCCACCCGGAGACCGTAGCTCAGTACTTCTCGGCAGCGTGCATCCCGGAGCCCGCGGATGCCCTGCGGACACCCCCGGGCGAGGCTCTTGGGGATCTGCGAAGGGAGGTGTGCAGATGTTCACGTACGTCAGCTTTTTCCAGCTGACTCCCGAAGGCAGGGAGAAGCTGCCCGAGATCCCCAAGTTCCTCGAGAAGATCCAGTTGATCGTCGAGAAGGAGCACGGGACGCTCGACAGGTGGTTCGCGATGATGGGTCCCTGGGAGTTCTTCACCATCATCCAGTTCCCGGATAACGAGGCGGCGTTCCGCGCGCTCGGCAAGATCGGCGCGCTCGAGTACCTCAAGACCGAGACGTTCCCGGTCGAGGAGGTCGACGTCTTCGTCAAGGCGTTCGTCTAGGCCCCAACTCCGCGTTGGGTTGACACGCGAGGGCCGCTTCTGCGGCCCTCGCCCGTTCAGGCGACGAGCCGCTTGTAGGTGATGCGGTGCGGCTCGAGCGCGTCGGGGCCGCGTGTCTCCTTCATCCACGCGGCGAACTCGGCGTACGAGCCCTCGAACCACGTCACCTGCGAGTCGCCGTCGAAGTGGAGGATGTGCGTCGCGACGCGGTCCAGGAACCAGCGGTCGTGCGAGATCACCACGGCGCAGCCGCCGAAGTCCGCCAGCCCGTCCTCGAGCGCCCTGAGCGTGTCGACGTCAAGGTCGTTCGTGGGCTCGTCGAGCAGTAGCAGGTTGCCGCCCGACCGCAGGAGCTTCGCCAGGTGGACGCGGTTGCGCTCGCCGCCGGAGAGGTCGCCCACTCGCTTTTGCTGGTCGGAGCCCTTGAAGTTGAACCACGAGACGTACTGGCGCGAGTTGACCTCCCGCTTGCCGAGCGCCAGCGTGTCGTGGCCGCCGGAGATCTCCTTCCAGACCGTGCTCGCCGGGTCGAGGTCGGCTCGGGCCTGGTCGACGTAGGCGAGCTCGACCGTGTCGCCGACCCGCAGCGCGCCGTCGTCGGGCTGCTCCTCGCCGGCGATCATCCGGAAGAGTGTGGTCTTGCCGGCGCCGTTCGGGCCGATCACGCCGACGATGCCGCCCGGCGGCAGCGAGAACGACATGTCCTCGAAGAGCAGCCGGTCGCCGAAGCCCTTCGCGACGCCGTCCGCCTCGACGACCGTGTCGCCGAGGCGCGGCCCCGGCGGGATGTGGATCTCGACACGGTCGAGCTTCTTCGCGCCGTCGTCGGCGAGCAGCTGCTCGTAGGCGGTGATCCGCGCCTTCGACTTCGCGTGCCGCGCGCGCGGGCTCATCCGCACCCACTCGAGCTCGCGGGCGAGCGTGCGCTGGCGGGCCGACTCCGTCTTCTCTTCGACGGCGAGCCGCGCCTGCTTCTGCTCGAGCCAGGACGAGTAGTTGCCCTTGAACGGGATGCCCTTGCCGCGGTCGAGCTCGAGAATCCAGCCCGCGACGTTGTCGAGGAAGTAGCGGTCGTGGGTGACCGCGACGACGGTGCCCTTGTACTCGGCGAGGAAGCGCTCCAGCCAGGCGACCGACTCGGCGTCGAGATGGTTCGTCGGCTCGTCGAGGAGCAGCAGGTCCGGCGAGGACAGCAGCAGCCGGCACAGCGCAACCCGCCGCCGCTCGCCGCCGGAAAGCGTGGTGACGTCGCGGTCGCCGTCGGGGAGGCGGAGCGCGTCCATCGCACGGTCGAGCGTCGTGTCGAGCGTCCATGCGTCGCGGCGGTCGATCTCCTCCTGGACCGTGCCCTGCTCGGCGAGCAGCGCGTCGAAGTCGGCGTCGGGCTCGCCGAAGGCCGCGGAGACGGCGTTGAAGCGGTCGAGCAGGTCGCGGACAGGGCGCACGCCGTCCTCGACGTTGCCGCGCACGTCCTTGGCTTCGTCGAGCTGCGGCTCCTGCTCGAGCAGGCCGACGCTAGCGCCCTTTGCGAGCTCGGCGACGCCGCTCGACGGCTCCTCGCGCCCCGCCATGATCCGCAGCAAGGTCGACTTGCCGGCGCCGTTCGGGCCGAGCACGCCGATCTTCGCCCCGGGCAGGAACGACAGCGAGATGTTCGCCAGCACCTGGCGATCCGCGCCGTAGAACTTGTCGGCGCGGTACATCGTGAAGACGTAGTCCGACACGCCGCGACCATAGCGACCACGCGTTGGAGTCCCGCAGCTTGCTGGGGTCGATCTTCGACTGTTCGGCCTCGGCGCTCGCGCCCGGTTCGTCGCGCGCCGGACGACGTCAGCGCAGCCGGTAGAGGTCCAGGACGACGCTGTCTAGGTGCGCGTTCGTGCCGGACGGCCACGCGCCACCTAGTAGAGGCCTTCGCGCCTGCGGTATCGCTCGGCACGGGCGCGTTCGTACTCGTCGACGTCGAGCGTCGGGTCGCTGACGGCCTTCAGCATCTCACCCGACGTCGGCATCGTCTTCGGGTCCACGTGCCGCGCCGGGTTCCACAGGTCGGAGCGAATCAACGCCTTCGAACACTGCGTGTACGCCTCCTCGACCGTGACGAGCAACCCGAGGCGCGGCGCCTTGCCGTCGACGGTGCTCGCCGAGAGCAACTCGGCGTCGTCGACGATCCGGGCGCTCCCGTTGACCCGAAACGTCTCTCCGACGCCGGGAACGAGAAAGAGCAGCCCGATTCGCCCCGTCTCGAGCACGTTCGTGAGCGTGTCGGCGATCCTGTTCCCCGGCCGCTCCGGGATGAGCAGCGTGTGCTCGTCCAGGATGCGGACGAATCCTGCGGGGTCGCCACGTGGGGAAACGTCGAGAGCCCCGTCTCGCGAGACGCTTGCCACGCAGACGAACGGCGACCGCTCGATGTACTCCCGGAAGATGTCGTTGAGCCGGTCGCTGACCTTCCCTGAGACCAGCTCGGTCGGCGCGCCGATCACCTCGCGCAGGTCTGATTCGGTCTCGACCATGCGACCCAAACTAGTCAGCTCGTCGAAGAGCGGTAGATGTCGAGGACGCCTCGGAGCGAGTGGTCATTTGCGTTCCCCTCGGGCAGCGCGATCCGCCCGTCGGTGACGATCGGGCTGTTCCAGTGCCCGCTGCCGGCCGGCAGCTGCGCGAAGCGCGCGCCCGTCGTCGGCCGATAGACGTTCAGCCCGCCGTCCGGGTCGTAGACGTAGAGGAGGCCGCCGGCGACGACCGGGCTCGTGCCCGGGGTGCCGTTCGACCAGGCCTGGCGGAGTCGGCTGCCCACGAGGCGGAACGCCTGCGTGCCGGAGAACGTGCCGCAGAAGACCCACGCCCTTCCAGACGGCCGGGGCCGTGAACAGCCCCGCGCGCAGCGGCAGCGTCTGCAGCTCGCCGCCCGTCTTCGCGCTGTGCCCGCCCTTGCCATTCATGCGCGCAAGCGAGAGCAGCCGCAGCTTCCCGTCCTTGCCGCCCTGCACCGCGAGCCGCGAGCTCAGCACCGCCGGAACGGTCGTGCCCAGGTCGCCGTCGGTCGCGTTCAGGGTCGCCTGATCGGTCGGCGTCCAGTTCTGGAGCAGGCGCGAGGCATCCGGCGACAGCATCAGCGCGCTGTCGCCCCAGTTCGTGCGGCCGTCGAACTTCGCATTGCCGGTCGCGACGAGCAGGTCGCCCGTGCCGGGGACGACCACCACGCCGCCGCGGCCCCAGATCGCCGAGTCGCTCTCGCCGCAGCTCGAGGGCGTGATCAGCCCCGTTCGGTTGGAGCAGAGCGAGTTCCAGACATGGCGGATGCGGCCGGTCGCGGCGTCGATCGACACGACGTGCCCCTGGTACGGCGGCGCGTCGCCGATGTAGCCGCCGGTCGCGGCGAGGACGAGCCCGCGCGAGTAGTTGAGCGGCGGCGCGATCTTCTCGTGCGTCGAGTCGCGGGTGATCGTGACCGGCCAGCCGGCCGCCTCGCGGCCGTTCGCGACGGACAGCTTGTGGATCTTCCCGTCCGGTGAGACCGCGTAGACGAACTTCCGGCTCGGGTCGGCGAGCGGCGTCGCGTTCGTGATGCGCGCCGAGCCTGCCCAGGACGAGTACCCCGGCGGCGTGAAGCGCCAGAGCACGCGCCCGTTCGCCGCGTCGAGCGCCTCGGTCTTGCCGTAGGTGGTCGTGACGAAGAAGGTGTCGTGCGCGCGCCCGGCGACGGTGACGTCGCGCAGGTAGATCGGCGAGGAGTCCACCGTCCCGTCGAGCTCGACCCGCTGACGAACGAGCCGGCGCACGTTCGCCGCCGTGATCCCGGTGGCGGCCGGGCCGCTCGACGAGCGCTGCGCGTCGTAGCCGAACCGCGTCCAGTCGCCGCCCTGCTTTGTGGTGGCGGCCCCCGACGCACCGGCCAGCGCCAGCAGGCCGAGAAGTGCGAAGACCAGGCGCATCGCAGCACCGTAGCGACTGGAAATTAAGCCTCCGGTAACACCTCGGAACTACGCTGCAGGGGGTCGTAATGGTGGTTTTGCTCGGGATCGCGTTCCTCGCCGGGATTGTCACGGCGCTGTCGCCGTGCGTGCTCCCCGTGCTGCCGATCCTGCTCGTCGGCGGCGCGACCGGGACGAGCAAGCGTCGGCCGCTCGCGATCGTGGCCGGACTCGTCGGCAGTTTCACCATCTTCACGCTCGCGGGGACAGCCCTCCTCGACGCGCTCGGCCTGCCGGACGACTTCCTGCGGAACCTCGCGATCGGGCTGCTGTTCCTCCTGGCGGCGACGCTGATCTTCCCGCCGGTCGCGCGCCTCGTCGAGCGGCCGTTCTACCGGCTCACCCGCCGCCGCGTGAACTCGGAGGGCAACGGCTTCGTCCTCGGCGCGAGCCTCGGACTCGTCTTCGTGCCGTGCGCAGGCCCCGTGTTCGCAGCGGTCGCGTCGCTCTCGGCGACGGGCAACGTCGGCGTGCGCGTGGTGCTCCTGACCCTGGCGTACGCGGCCGGCGCCGCGCTGCCGATGCTCGCGATCCTCTTCGGGTCGCAGAAGCTGACCGCCGGCGTCGGCTTCCTGAAGCGCGAGGCGCCGCGCGTGCGCGTCGCGGCCGGCCTCGTCCTCGCGGTCACCGCGCTCGTCATCGCGGAAGGGTGGGACCAGCGCCTCACCACGGTCCTCCCCGGCTACACGCAGGCGTTCCAGGACCACGTCGAGAACAGCTCGATCGCGAAGCGCGAGCTGCACGGCCTGCGCGGCGGCGGCGCGGCCCTGGCTGCCGGGGCCAAGGGCCCGACGGCGCCGAACTTCACCGGCATCGCCGACTGGATCAACACGCCGGGCGGCAAGCCGCTGACCCTCCAGCAGCTGCACGGCAAGGTCGTGCTCGTCGACTTCTGGACCTACTCGTGCATCAACTGCCTGCGCACGCTTCCCCACCTGAAGGCCTGGGACGCCCGCTACCGGAAGGACGGCCTCGTCATCGTCGGCGTGCACACGCCCGAGTTCGCGTTCGAGCACGTCCCGTCGAACGTGCGCACCGCCGTCAAGAACCTCGGCGTCCGCTATCCGGTCGCGCTCGACAACAAGTACGCGACGTGGACGGCGTACCACAACGAGTACTGGCCGGCCGAGTACCTCATCGACCGTACGGGCCGCGTCCGGCACACCCACTTCGGCGAGGGTCAGTACTCGGAGACCGAGGACCAGATCCGCAAGTACCTCGGCGACGCAACGCAGCCGATGACCGACGTCGCAGACACGACGCCGCAGCACTTCATGACGCCCGAGTCGTACCTGGGCTACGGCCGGCTCGACCGCTTCCCGGGCCGGGTCACCTACGACCGCTACGCGCTGTACAAGTTCCCGGCGCGGCTCGCCCAGGACGACCTGGCCTACTCGGGCAGCTGGAAGGTCCTCGAGCAGCGGATCGTCTCGGGGCCGTTCGCCCGGCTCCGGCTCCGCTTCGCCGCGCAGAAGATCCACCTCGTGCTCGGCGGCCGGGGCAGCGTGCAGGTCGTCGTCGATGGAAAGCCGCTGAAGACGGTGGCGATCCGCGGCGAGCCCCGGCTCTACACGCTCGCGAGCTTCCCGCAGCTGCGCACCGGGCTGCTCGAGCTGCGCTTCTCGCAGGGCATCTCGGGCTACGCCTTCACGTTCAGCTGATGAAGGGGCGGCCGAAGCCGCCCCTCCGCTGTGTTCCTAGCCGGCTGCGCCCGTGACCAGTTGGCCACGGATGGCGCCGTTCGGGTACTTCGCGTTGTGGATGTTGACGTAGTACGCGCCGGGCTTCGACTCGACGGCGGTGATCGAGCTCTTCGACGCGGTCGTGCAGCCCTTCAGCGCGAACTTGGCGCCGAGTGGGATGAACACCGGCCCGGAGACGCCCTTGCCACCCTTGTGGATGTGCGAGGCGTTCGGGCCCGTGACGCCCTTGACGTTCTTGAACTGCCAGCAGACGGTGCCCTTCGCCGCGTTCAGGTGGATGATGGCGAGGCCGGACGCGCCGGCCGGGCCCTTGGGGGACTCGCCTCCGCCGGTCATCTTGGCCGACACGACCGGGCTCATTGCACCGCTCGCCGCGATGGCCCAGGCAGCGGCCGCCACGACGGCGACGACGGCGGTTAGAACGCGATACCGCATTGGATGGCTCCTTCCATGGAGGTCGATGACCGTCATTCGTGTCCCGCAGGCGCCCGGTTCTTCCCGATTCCCTCGGATGGGGGAGTTCGGGAGCCGCCCCGGCAGGGAAGATGGGGCTCAAGGCTGAGCTGTGGCGGCCGATGGAAGGAGGAGCGATGACGACAGAATCTGCACTTGGCCGTGTGCTCGTCGTGGACGACGAGGACGACATCCGCAGCATGCTCGGCATCGTCCTGTCGACCGAGGGGTGGGACGTCGACGAGGCCGCCGACGGCCGGGAGGCGCTGCTGCGCGCCGCCGCGGGCCGCTACGACCTCGTCGTGCTCGATCTCCGCATGCCCGAGATGACGGGTCTCGACGTCGCCCAGCGCCTGGTCGCGGACGGGTTCGACGGACAGCTCGTGCTCTTCTCGGCGTTCGTGGACGACGAGGTCGAGCGCGAGTCTGCGGAGATCGGCATGAAGGTCGTGGACAAGGTCGACTGGTACGGCCTCGTCGACGCCTGCCGGTCGGTCGCGCCCGCGAGCGCCGCGAGCTAGCCCGTACGCGCACGGCCTGCGCCGCAGGCCCGCGAGTACCATGGCTGGATGGCGGTCACGACCGCGAAGAAGCTTGACGCCCGCGCGTTGCGGGCCGACTTCCCGATCTTCGAGCAGGAGATCCACGGCAAGCCGCTCGCCTACCTCGACTCCGCGGTCAGCTCGCAGAAGCCGCGGCAGGTGCTCGAGGCGATCCGCGACTTCTACGAGACGTCCTACGGGAACGTGCACCGCGGCGTCTACGCGCTCTCCGAGCGCGCGACTGCCGGCTACGAGGGGGCACGGCAGAAGCTGGCCGCCTTCATCAACGCGCGGAGCCCGCGCGAGATCATCTTCACGCGCAACGCGACCGAGAGCCTCAACCTGGTCGCGTACGCCTGGGGCCTGTCGAACCTCGGCCCCGGCGACGTGGTCGTCGTCACCGAGCTCGAGCACCACTCGAACTTCGTGCCGTGGCAGTACATCGCGAAGCGCACTGGTGCGACGCTGCGGATGATCCCGGTGGACGACGCCGGCGAGCTCGACCTCGACGCGCTC
Source organism: uncultured Thermoleophilia bacterium (assembly GCA_963710465.1). Taxonomy (GTDB): domain Bacteria; phylum Actinomycetota; class Thermoleophilia; order Gaiellales; family Gaiellaceae; genus JACVRM01. The sequence goes on along the minus strand of CAVQAQ010000007.1, from coordinate 424,819 downwards.
GACGGGCTGCCGGCGGCCGGGAACATCAAGGTCGTGGCAATGAACCTCGTCTCCAACGCGCTCGGCACGGTGAACCCGGTGGAGCGGGTAGCCGCCTGGGCGCACGGCCAGGGCGCGATCGTCGTCGTCGACGCCGCCCAGGCGGCGCCGCACAGGCGCATCGACGTGCAGGCGCTCGACGCCGACTTCCTCGCCTTCTCGGCGCACAAGATGTGCGGGCCGACGAGCGTCGGCGCCCTCTGGGGGCGGCTGGAGCTGCTCGAGGCGATGGAGCCCTTCAACCTCGGCGGCCACATGATCCGCAAGGTCACGTTCGAGGACACGACCTGGGGCGATGTCCCCGCCAAGTTCGAGGCGGGGACGCAGCCGATCGCCGAGGCGGTCGGGTTCGGCGCAGCCGTTGACTACCTGGAGGCAGCCGGCCTCGAGGCGATCGAGGCCTGGGAGCACGAGCTGACCGCCTACGCGCTGGACCAGCTCTCAGGGCGTGCCGGGGATCAGGCTCTACGGCCCGCCGGTCGAGAAGCGGGCGGGAATCGTGTCGTTCAACCTCGACGGGATCCATCCCCACGACGTGGCCCAGATCCTCGACATGGGCGGGGTCGCCATCCGCGCCGGCCACCACTGCTGCCAGCCTCTGATGGGCCGGCTGGGCGTGGCGGCGACGAACCGGGCGAGCTTCTACCTCTACACGGTGCCGGAGGAGATCGACCGGCTCGTGGAGGGGCTGCACAAGGCCCGCAGCGTCTTCGGCTAGCGCCGGCGCGCGACGAAGACGTACTCGCGGCTGTCGTCCGTCAGCGGCTCGCCCGCGAACCCGCCGTGGAGCGACTCGAGCTCGAGACCGGCCACGTCGATCAGCCCGAGCCACTCGTTCTTCGTCGCCCACCACAGCGAGCTGCGCCCGCCGCCGTCGAGGTCGATGTCGATGCGGTTATCGGGAACGTCGTAGCGGAGCGAGTGGGGCACGGGGTCGTCCTGGTGCGCGCCGTCCAGCCGCGCCGCGATGTGGTGGTCGAACGCGAATGCGTTCCAGGCGAAGCGACCGCCCGGCCGGAGCGCTGCGGCCACCCGCTCGAACGTCTGTCTCCGGTCGGACCAGGTCGGCAGGTGGAGGAGCGCGCGGAACGGGCAGTAGATGAGACCGGCAGGCTCCTCCAGGCGAAGGTCGCGCATGTCGCCCTCGCGGAGGTCGAGCATCACGCCGGTCCTGTCGGCGGCCTCGCGACCGAGCGCGAGCATGGCAGGCGACGTGTCGATGCCGATCACGGTTCGCGCCGTCGCCCGTGCGACCGGGACGGCGACCCGGCCGTTGCCGACCGCGAGCTCCACGAGCGGCCCCTCCGTGGCTCGCGCGAGCTCGACGTAGAACGGGACGTCCTCCGTCATGTGCGCCGCCCAGTCGTCGTAGGCGACAGCGAAGCCCTCGTCCCAGCTCATCTGCGGATGCTAATTGGCCCGCTAAGCTCGATTCGTGAGCGAGTTCGACCAGATGTACCGGGAGCTGATCCTGGACCACTACAAGAACCCGCGGCAGCACGGGCACCTCGAGCACGCGGACGCCTCCGCCGAGGGCATGAACCCGCTCTGCGGCGACGAGGTCTCGGTCGAGGTCGCCTTCGACGAGGACGGCGACACCATCCGCGACATCCGCTTCGAGGGCCGGGGCTGCGCGATCAGCCAGGCGTCGACCTCGATGCTGATGGAGATGGTCAAGGGCCGGAAGGCCTCCGAGGTGGCCGCCATGCCGAAGGAGGAGCTGCTCGAGGAGGTCGGCATCCCGCTCACGCCCGTGCGTCTCAAGTGCGCGATCCTCGGGCTCGGCGTCCTGAAGGTGGCGCTGCACAAGGCGAAGGGCACGCCGCTCCCCGAGGAGTGGACGAGCGCGGCCGATCTGACGCTCAGGTAGTTGGAAGTCGACGTCTGCCCGCTCGACGAGCTCCCGCCGGGCTCGCACCGGATCGTCCACGCCGGCTACGACGGCGCCTGCGTCTACAACCTCGACGGCGAGCTCTACGCCATCGAGGACCGCTGCTCGCACGACGACGGCCCGCTCTGCGAAGGGGAGGTCGACCTGGAGGACTGCACCGTCATCTGCCCGCGCCACGGGTCGAAGTTCGAGATCAAGACCGGCCGCGTCCTGAACCCGCCCGCCTACGCCCCGGTGCAGACGTTCCCGGTGCGCGTCGACGAGAGCGGGATGATCAAGGTCGACATCGAGGTCGACTGATGCTCGACGAGCGCGTCCGCGCGGTGCTCGCGCGGCTCGAGGCCGAGGACGCCGAGGAGCGCGCCCGCGGGCTGCCGGCGGCCCAGCGCTCGCGGCAGGTCGCGCGCGACCACGGGGCGCTTCCTCTTCACGCTCGTCGCCTCGCGGCCCGGATGCCGCGTGCTCGAGATCGGCGCCTCGCGCGGGTATTCGACGATCTGGCTCGCGGCCGGCGCACGCCTGTCGGGCGGGCGGGTCACCTCGCTCGAGGCCGACCCGTTGAAGTGCGACGCGTGGCGGCGGAACATCGCGGACGCCGGTGTCGAGGCCGAGCTCGTCGAGGGCGATGCCTTCCAGTCGCTGCCGCGCGCGGCGGACGTCGTCTTCCTGGACGCGGAGAAGGACGACTACGAGCGGCTGTTCGCGGTCGAGCGCCCGGCGCTCGAGCCAGGCGCGCTCGTCGTCGCCGACAACGTCATCTCGCACCCCGATCCGCTCGCCGCGTACTCGGCCGCCCGCCAGGCCGACCCGGCGCTCGAGAGCGTGACCCTCCCGCTCGACCGCGGGCTCGAGGTGTCGATCGTCCTCACGTCGTGGCTACACTCTGGGTAACCACGGAAAGGAGGTGGTCCGGACGTGACAGATTCGAGTACGGGCAGTGGAGGTACCAGCGGGTAGGGACGCTGTCCCCGAGACCTACAGGGGAATCGTCTAGCCAGCGTGGGGGACTCGCTTGAAGCGCCGCCGTCTAGCGACGGCCGGCAGGCGTCCTTACCAATTCACCGCTGGTAACCGGATTCGGGGCTGCTTCGGCGGCCCCGATTCTTTTCTAGGACGGTTGTGAGGCGCCGGGCGCATGCGGCGCCTCGACGTGCATGTTCGGGAGCCACTCGAGCCAGCCCGGCAGGTACCAGTTCCAGCGCGCCAGCAGCTTCATGCTGGCCGGCACGAGCACCGAGCGGATGATGGTCGCGTCGATGAGCAGCGCGACCGCGACGCCGAACCCCATCTGCTGGAACGCGACCAGGTCGCCGCGCGCGAAGCCGGCGAACACGGCGATGATGATCAGGGCTGCGCCCGTGATCAAGCGCGCGGTTGACCCCACGCCGAACCGGATCGACCCCGTCGTTGTCGCCGGTCTCGGAGTAGCGCTCGCGGATCCTGCTGAGTAGGAACACGTGGTAGTCCATCGAGAGCCCGAACAGCACGCTGAACAGGAACAGCGGCACCCAGGCCTCGATGATGTCGACCTGCTGGAAGCCGAACAGCTCGTTGCCGACGCCCTTCACGAAGACGAGCACGAGCAGCCCGTAGGCGGCCCCGACCGACAACAGGTTGAGGACGATGGCCTCGAGCGCGACCACGATCGAGCGGAAGGCGAGCGTCAGCAGCACGAAGCTGAGCGCCGAGGACGAACACGAGCACGCGCGGCAGCCAGGCGCTCGTCACCGCCCGGTAGTCGACCGACTCGGCGGTCTCGCCCGTCACGAGGCCGCGGGCGGGCGCCCCCGCGAGTGCGGCCGGGACGATCGTCGAGCGGAGCTGCTTGACGGTCGCGATCGCCGCGTCGCCTTGCTGTCGCCGCGCGGGAGCGCCTCGATCACGGCGAGGTTGCGCGTCGGGGTGGAGCTCGGGGTCGACGCGGCGCAGCTCCGGGTTGCGCCGCATGGCGGTGGTGAGCCGCCGGACGGCTGCAGCCACGGAGGGCGTGTGCAGGTCGCCGTCGACGACGACCTGCACCGAGTCCGTGGTGCCTACGCCGAACGAGCGCTGGAAGGCGAGGTAGCCCTGCTTGGACGGGAACCGGTCGGGCAGCGTGCTCAGCCCGTTCTCGCCCGTCTTGAGCTGGAAGGCAGGCACTGCACAGAGGAGGAGAAACCCGGCGCTGAGCGCAAGCGCGATGCCCGGGCGCCGCATGACACGGTCGACGATCGCCGTCCAGAAACGGCTCTCGGAGCCCGCCGAGCGCCCGAGGTACGGGACGCGCAGCGCGTTCACGCGGTCGCCGAACAGCGCGAGCACGGCAGGGAGGAGCGTCAGCGCGGCGGCGATGGACGTGATCGCGACGAGGATCGCTCCGCACGCGAGGCTGCGGAAGATCGAGCTCGGCACGAGCAGCAGGCCGGTCATGGCGAGGATGAACGCCAGGCCGCTGAAGACGACGGCGCGGCTTGCCGTCATGCCGGCCGTCGCGATCGCGTCGAGCTTCTCGCGCCCCGCGCCCCGCTCCTCCCGGACACGCGAGAGGACGAACAGCGTGTAGTCGATGCCCAGGGCGAGCCCCATGCCCGTGAGCATGTTCACGACGAAGACGGAGAGGTCTCCGAACTGGCCCACGATCGCGACGAGCGCCAGCGCGACGATGATCGCGACGAGCGCCATCACCAGCGGGAGCACGCCGGCGACGAGCGTCCCGAAGACGATCAGCAGGATGAGCAGCGAGGCGGGCAGCCCGAAGAAGAGCTCGCCGTGCTGAAGGTCCTCCTGCGACAGCTTCGACGTGTCTTCATCGGCCGTGTCGTTGCCGGTCATGTTCACGGCGAAGGCGCCGCGGCTCAACGCCTCGATCCGATGAACGGTCGACGGGATGGCGCCGTCCCGGGTCATGTGGAGGGTGATCAGCGCGGCCTTGCGGTCGGGTGAGATCGCGGCCGGCGCCTGGATGATGTCCACGTTGCCCGTCGCGTCGAGGTCGCTCGCCACGCGCCGCGTATACGCCTTCACGGCGGCGACGTCGGCCTGCGGGGAGCGCGCCCGGACGATGACGACCTCGGTGACGTAGTTCGGGTCCGGCGGCAGCCTTGCGGCCATCAGGTCGTACGCCCGGTAGGACTCGGGGTTGTTCTCCAGGCGGGCGTCGCTCGTCAGCACGTCGCCGAGCGAGTCGCGATGACCGCGAAGGAGACCACGATTGCGGCGATCCAGCCGCCGATCGCGCGCCACGGATGGCGCGCGGAGGCGCGAGCGAGACGCTCGGTCACGACGGTCGAGCTTGCCTTACGCGGTGCCGCGGCGCAACTGCTCGTCGAGCGGCATCAGCTTGACCCCGAACGTCTCGGCTGCCGAGTCGTCGGCCGTGACGTTGTCGCCGGCCTCCAGCATCTTCAGCAGGTCGCGCGTCAGCGGGATGTTGCCCGGCAGCCGCTCGGTGATCACCGCGTTCGCCCGCATGAACCACATCGGAACGTGCACCGTCGGCCGGCGCCTGATGCCAAGGACGCGGCGGAGCCGCGTCCAGAACTCGTTCCAGTCGACGCGGTCGGGGCCGCCCAGCTCCCAGGTGCGGTTGACGACGTCGTCGCGCGTGACGGACTCGGCATAGAACTGCGCGAGGTCGTCGATCCAGATCGGCTGGATGCGCTGCGTCCCCTTGCCGGTCACGGCCGTCACCGGCCCGAGCTTCGCGAGCTTGGCGAACGTCGGCAGGATGCCGCCGCCCTCCCCGAAGATGAAGCTCGGCCGGAAGATGACGTACGGGAGGCCGGACGCCTTCACGTGCTGTTCCTCGGCCCACTTGGCCCCGTAGTACGGGACGAGATCCTTCGTCTCCTCGTTCGTGCCGAGGGCGCTCATGAGGACGAACCGCTTCACCCCCGCCGCGTTGGCCGCGTCCAGCAGGCTCTCGGTGCCCTCGATCATGATCCGGCGGAACTGCTCGGGCTTGCCCTGGCGGATCGCGACCAGGTGGACCACGGTGTCGACACCGTTGACGGCCCGCTTCAGGCTCTCGGGATCGGTCATGTCGCCCTGGACGAGCTCGACGTTCCAGGAGCGCAGCTTGCTCTCGCGCTCCGGCTTCCGCGCGAGGGCGCGCACGGGCAGGTCCCGCGACCGAAGGGCATGCACGACCCGCGGCCCGACGAAGCCGGTGCCGCCGGTCACGAGGATCAGCGGACGGGCTCCTGCTCGAAGTTCTGCCAGTAACGGCTCGGGGTCGGGCCGCGCTGGCCCTGGTACTTGGAGCCGAGCTTGTCGGCGCCGTACGGCGTCTCGGCCGGCTCGGTCAGCTGCACGAAGGAGAGCTGCCCGATCTTCATGGCGTAGTAGATCGTGATCGGGAGGTTGGCGACGTTCGAGAGCTCGAGCGTCACGTGCCCGTCCCAGCCGGGGTCGATGAAGCCGGCCGTCGAGTGGATCAGCAGGCCGAGCCTCCCTAATGAACTTTTTCCCTCTAATCGGGCGACCAGATCGTCCGGAAGCGTGACCCGTTCGAGCGTCGACCCGAGCACGAACTCGCCGGGGTGGAGCACGAACGGCCGGTCGTCCTCGACCTCGACGAGCTCGGTCAGTTCCTCCTGCGGCTCGCGGACGTCGATGTACGGGTAGCGGTTGTTGTGGAAGACCCGGAAGTACCGGTCGACGCGAACGTCCACGGACGACGGCTGCAAGAGCGACTCGTCGTACGGGTCGATGCCGATCCGCCCCTCGTCGAGCAGCCGCCGGATCGTGCGGTCGGCAAGAACCACGGCGCGATCATAGGGGCTGTCCCGGCCCCTACGGCGCCAGCCGCTCCCGAACCCACCCGTCCGCTTGACGGCGGTACCGCAAGCGGTCGTGGAGCCGGTCGTCGCGGTGCTGCCAGAACTCGAAGACCTCGGGCCGCAGCCGGAAGCCGCCCCACTGCGGCGGCCGGTCGAGCTCGGCGCCCATGTGCTCGCGCATCGTCTCCACCGCTGCCTCCAGCTCGTCGCGCGAGCCGATCACCTCGCTTTGCGCCGACACCCACGCGCCGATGCGGGCGCCGAGCGGCCGCGTGGCGAAGTAGGCGTCCGACGCCGCATCGGCGAGCCGCTCCACCGGCCCTTCGACCCGCACCTGGCGGCCGAGCGGCTGCCAGTGGAAGAGCAGCGCCGCGACGCGGGTTCGCCGCCAGCTCGCGCCCCTTGCGGCTGTCGTAGTTCGTGAAGAACACGAACCCGTCCACGCCGGCGTCCTTGAGCAGCACCATGCGCGCCGACGGCGCGCCCTCGGGCGTCGCGGTTGCCAGCGCCATCGCCTCCGGGACCGGGACGGCCTCGCCCGCATCCGCGAACCAGCGGGCGAACTGCACGAACGGGTCGGCGTCGGCGTCGGCCTCGCGGAGCTCAGGCACCGGCGAGCACGACGTTGTCGGCAAGGGCGTACTCGGCCGCGCGTTCGACGGACAGCGCGCGCCCGGCGGCATGCTCCGTGTCGTACTCGCCGCCGAGCTGCCCGTGCGCCTCGTTGACCGTCCAGCCGTGCAGCGCGAGCTCGAAGGGGTCGAGGTTGAGCTCGAGCGTCTCGTAGACCGCTGCGGACGCGCCGAGCAGGCGCGCCGCGCGGACGAAGTCCGAATGGGATACGGCCACGGCGGCTAGCCCCTCGAGGCAGTAGGCGATGCCCTCGCGCGAGCCGATGCTGCCGAAGCGTCGGAGCGCGTCCTTCATCAGCGCCTCCGACTCCTTGAACGCCGACCGCTGCCACGCGACGAAGGCGAGGTTCAGCGCCGAGCGCGCGACGCCCTCCTCGCTGGACAGGCGGCGGAAGACCATCAGCCCCTCCTCGAACAGCTGGCCCGCCCGGTCGTTGTCCCCCTCCATGAGCAGCAGGTAGCCGAGGTTCCCGAGTGCGCTTGCGAGCCGGAACGGGTCGTCGAGGGAGCGCGCCAGCCCGAGCGCCTGCTCGTAGAGCTGCCGCGCGCGCGTGCCGTCGCCCTCGACGAGCGCCACGCCGCCCAGCGTCGTCAGCGCGCTCGCCTCGCCGCCCAGGTCGCCGAGCTCGCGGTAGAGGTCGATGCTCTCCTTCGCGTAGAGCTTCGCCCGCCGCGTGTCGCCCATCCGATGCGCGAGGGCAGCCCCGGCCTTCAGCGCGTCGGCGCGCAGCGCGACGGGCTGCGTCGTGCTCCCCTCGAGCGCACGGTCGACGGTCGCCATCGCCTCGGTCAGATGGCCGTGCACGATCCAGAAGAACCACAGGGCCGACACGAAGCGCAGCTCGACCTCCTTGTCGCCGGCCCGGCGCACATACTCGGCCGCGGCGCGCAGGTTCGGGTGCTCCTTGTCGAGCGACGCCAGCCACCTGGCCTGCCCGGCGCCGCGCAGCTCGTCGCGCGCCAGCTCGGCGAAGGCGAGGTAGTGCTCGGCGTGCCGGCGCCGCACCTCGTCGATCTCGCCGATCTCGCGCAGCCGCTCGAAGGCGTACTCGCGGATCGTCTCGAGCAGGAGGAAACGGAGCTCGTCGCCGTCGTCGGCGCGGCCGAGCAGGCTCTTGTCGACGAGCGACGCGAGGTCGTCGAGCGACGCGTCGCAGACCTCCTCCGCGGCCTCGAGGGTGCACCCGTTCGCGAACACCGCGAGCCGCGCGAGCAGCCGCTGCTCGGTCGGCTCGAGCAGCTCGTAGCTCCAGTCGATCGTCGCCCGCAAGGTCTGCTGCCGCTCGGGGAGGTCGCGCGCGCCGCCGGTGAGCAGCTGCAGCCGACGCCCGAGCCTGCCCTGTAGCGCCCGGGGCGAGAGCAGCTTCACGCGCGCGGCCGCGAGCTCGATCGCGAGCGGGAGGCCGTCGAGCCGCCGGCAGATCTGCTCGATGGCCTCGCGGTCGAGCTCGTTGTCCTCGAAGGTTGGCAGCGCCGCCTTCGCGCGCGCCGTGAACAGCGCGACCGCGTCGGTCGGGCTCAGCGGCGGCACGGTCAGCTCGCGCTCGTTCGAGAGGTGCAGCCGCTCCCGGCTCGTAACGAGCACGGTGACGCCGGGCGCGCCCGCGAGCGCGCGCGCGAGGAGCGGCGCCGCACCGAGCACGTGCTCGAAGTTGTCGAGGATCAGCAGCATGCGGCGCTCGCTGAGGTGGTCGTGCAGCGCCTCCTCGAGCGAGCGGCCGCTCGACGCCTCGACGCCGAGTGCCTCGCCGAGCGACGGCACGACGAGCGAGGCGTCGTTGATGCCGCCGAGCGCGACGAACGTGACGCCGTTCGGGAACTTCTCCACCAGCTCGCGGCCGACCTCGAGCGCGAGGCGCGTCTTGCCGCTGCCGCCGGTCCCCGTGAGCGTGACGAGCCGCGTGTCGCTGCGCAGGAGCAGCTCGCGGACGTAGTGCACCTCGCGCGTCCGGCCGATGATCGGCGTCGGCGGCTCCGGCAGGTTGGTGTTCGTGAGCGTCTTGAGCGGCGGGAACTGCTGCGGCAGGCCGTCGACGGCGAGCTGGAAGAGCTCGATCGGCTCCTCGAGGTCCTTCAGCACGTGGTGGCCGAGCTCCAGGAGCGGCGTCTCGGTGACGATCGCGTCGCGCGCCGCGCGGGTGAGCAGCACCTGGCCGCCGTGGCCCGCCGAGCAGACGCGCGCGGCGGCGTGGACGTCGATCCCGACGTAGTCGTCGGCGCCGACGACGCCGGCGCCCGTATGGATGCCGATCCGGACGCGCAGCTCGCGGCCCCGCGGCCACTCCTGCGTGGCGAGCTGCTGCTGGGCCGTGGTCGCCGCCGCCACGGCGCCGTCGGCCTCAGTGAAAACGGCGAAGAACGCGTCGCCGTGGGTGGAGACCTCGCGCCCGCCGGCGCCGCTGATCGCCTCGCGCAGCACGCGGTGGTGCTGCGCAAGCGCCTGGTGGTAGTCGGGGCCGAGCTCGTGCAGGAGCCGCGTAGAGCTCTCGATGTCCGTGAAAACGAAGGTGACGGTGCCGGTGGGAAGCGATTGACTCACGGATCAGTCACGATAACCGCCAGCCGTGCCGACGAAAAAGCCGCCGCCGAAGACTCTCGGCCGCGTGGAGCGGACGGTCCTGCGCGCGCTGATGTGGATGGTCGCCGTGGTCGTCGGGCGGCGGCTCCGAAAGGCGCTGCGCCGTTAGCGTCGCCAGCGCCAGAGATCCGCGAAGAGCAACGCCGTCACCACGGCCGCCAGGATGCCGAGCAGGAGCGGAGCCCAGCCGCCGATCTGGTCGCTGGCCGCCGTCGCGCCCGTTGCCGTCCACGTGCCGGCGGCCACGAAGGCGAGCGCGACCTGCCGGGCGGCGCGCTGGATCGTCCGCTCCAGCTCCGGCCCCCGGAAGCTCACCGTGAGCCGCTCGCCCGGCCGCGCGCCGACGACCCGCTCGACGCCTTCGATCAGTCTCGACGCGCGGGCGCGGAGCTTCTGGGCGTCGTAGTACAGGCGCTTCGGGTCGGCCAGCCCACGCACCTGCGTCGTCAGCTGCCGACGCAGAAACGAGTCGACGACGGACATCGGATCGAGCGTCGGGTCGAGCTCCGAGGCGGCGAGCTGCATCTGCGCGAGCGCCTTTCCGGTCAGCGCCATCGACGCCGGCAGGCGCACGCCGTGACGGGCAGAGATCTCCGTGATCTGCTGGATCACGGGGCCGAGCTGGATGTCGGCCAGCGCCGTGTGCCGGTAGGTGCCGAGCAGGTCGCCGAGCTCGCGCTCGAACGCCTCCGGGTCGTCCGGCGTCGTCGTTGCGCCGCCGAGCATCAGCACGACGTCGGCGAGGAACGGCACGTCTTCCTGCCAGAACGCGAGCAGGAGCAGCATGACCAGCTCGCGCACCTCCGGCGGCACCTCGCCGACCATGCCGAGGTCGAGGAAGTAGATGCGCTCCTGCCACCAGAGCAGGTTCCCCGGGTGTGGATCGGCGTGGAAGAAGCCGTCGGTGAGGATCTGGTGGTAGTAGGCCTCGATCAGCTGGCGGGCGGCCTCCTCGCGCTCGCGACCGGGCGGCGCCTCGCGCAGCGGCACGCCCTCGATGTCCTCCATGACGAGTAGCCGCGAGGACGTGTACGTGTCGTAGAGGCGCGGCACGTCGAGCCGCGAGTAGGGCTGGAGCACCTCGCGCAGCCGCTCGATGTTGCGCGCCTCGATGCAGAAGTCGAGCTCCCGGCGCAGCGAGCTGGACAGGTGCTCGACGACGGCGGGGATGTCGACCACCGCGCGGAAGACATCGCGCCCGGCGACCTGCTCGGCGAAGAGCTCGAGCAGCGCGACATCGCGCAGGATCTCGTCCTGTGCGGTCGGCCGCTGCACCTTCACGACGACACGCTCGCCGCCCTCGAGCTGCGCCCGATGCACCTGCCCGATCGTCCCGGCGGCGATCGGCACGGGGTCGATGCTCGCGAAGACGTCCTCCCAGGGGACGCCGAGCTCCTCCTCCATCACCTCGACGACCTCGTGCTCGGCGAGTGGCGGCACCCGGTCCTGGAGCGCCGACAGCTCCTCGACGTACTCCGGCGGCAGCAGGTCGGGCCGCGTGGACAGGACCTGGCCCAGCTTCGCGAACGTCGGGCCGAGCTCCTCGAGCGCCTCGCGCAGGTGACGCGCGCGGACGGCGTCCGACTCGTCGCCGCGCCGCTCGCGCAGGCCATGGCGGGCCAGGACCACGCCGATACGCGTCGCCCGCCCGAGCAGGCCGGCGGGCAGATCCTCGGGCCGCGTCTCCTCGGTCGTCACGACCCGTCCGCCGTGTTGACGATCACCACGGTGCAGCCGGCCGCGTGCGAGACGCGGTTCGGGACGTTGCCGAGCAGGAACGTCTTGCGTCCGCGCATGCCGACGCTGCCGACCACGACGACGTCGGCGCGCTCGCGTTCGATGGCCGCGACGATCGCATCGGCCGGGTCCTCGCCGACGGCGACCAGTGCGGTCGCCCCGGGAGCGACGCCGGCGGCGTAGCGCTCGAGCTCGTCGCGCGCAGCCGTGGTGTCGGCCGCCACGACGCGGACGAGCAGCAGCTCGGCCTCGTAGCGGGCGGCCATGTCGGCCGCCCACGCGACGGCGCGCCCGGCCGTCGGCGAGAGGTCGGTGCCGACGAGGATCCGCCGCACCCGTGGCCCGTCGTCCGCGGCAGATCGGCGGCCCAGCGGCATGCCTGGGATTCTGCGCTACCCGGCGGCAGCCCGTTGCAACACGGGTATTCATCTATACAGACCGGCCGCACGCTCCGTTATCGTGAGGTCATGGCGGCCACCCGCGCGATCGACATCAGGACCGACATCCCGGGCCCGCGCTCGCGGGAGATCCTTGCCCGCAAGGAGCAGGTCGTTGCCAACCCGCTCTCGATCTACCTGCCGGTCGTGATCGAGGAGGGGCGCGGTGCGCTCATCACCGACGTCGACGGCAACACCTTCGTCGACTTCGTCGGCGGCGTCGGCTGCCTGAACGTCGGCCACTCCCATCCCGACGTGGTCGCTGCGGCGCAGGAGCAGCTCTCGCGCTTCGCCCACACCGACTTCACGATCGTCCCGTACGAGGTCTACATCCAGCTCGCCGAGCGGCTCTGCGCGACGATCCCGATCGCCGGGCCGACCAAGGCCGCGTTCTTCAACGCCGGCACCGAGGCGGTCGAGAACGCGATCAAGTTTTCACGCTCGTATACGGGCCGTCCCGCGGTCATAGCATTCGAGGGCGGCTTCCACGGACGCACGCTGCTCTCGCTCTCGCTGACCTCCAAGACGCACCCGTACAAGGCCGGGCTCGGGCCGTTCGCGCCCGAGGTCTACCGCGTTCCATTCGCGCACGACTACCGCGGCCCCGACGTCCGCACCGCGCTGGACGCCCTCGAGCGCGCGCTCATCACCCAGGTCGCCGCCGAGAACGTCGCCGCGGTCGTGATCGAGCCCGTGCAGGGCGAAGCCGGGTTCCTCGTAGCGCCGCGCCCGTTCATGGAGGGCGTGCGCCGCATCTGCGACGAGCACGGGATCGTGATGGTCGTCGACGAGGTGCAGACCGGCTTTGCGCGCACCGGGCGCATGTGGGCGATCGAGCACTACGGCGTCGAGCCGGACCTGATCACGATGGCGAAGTCGATCGCCGCCGGCCTCCCGCTCTCGGGCGTGATCGGCAAGGCGGCGATCATGGACGCGCCCGGCGACTCTGCGATCGGCGGGACCTACGTCGGCAACCCGGTCGCGCAGGCTGCGGCGCTCGCCGTGCTCGACGTCATCGACGACGAGGGCCTGGTCGGCCGCTCGGGCGAGATCGGCGAGGCGATCCGCGAGCGGATGCTCCGCTGGCAGGAGCGCTTCCCTGCGATCGGCGATGTCCGGGGCCTCGGGGCGATGCTGGCGATCGAGCTCGTCCGGGACCGCGACACGAAGGAGCCGGCGCCGGACCTCGCGACCGCCGTCGTCGAGGCGGCCGCCGCCCGTGGGCTGCTGCTCATGAAGGCCGGCATCTACGGCAACTGCATCCGCGTGTTGGTTCCGCTGGTCGTCTCGGACGCGCAGCTCGACGAGGCGCTCGAGGTGTGGGAGGAGGCGCTCGACGCCGCCCTCCACGCCTCTGGCGGCCGCCTCCCCATGGACGAGCTCGCCGGCTAACCGCTCACACGGCCTTCATCCGCCGCGAACTACGCTCTCGAGGTGGTCGGGGAGATGATCGCGGGCAGGTTCGAGCTCGAGGAGGTCGTCGGTTCGGGCGGGATGGCGTCGGTCTACCGCGCGCACGACCGGATGCTCGAGCGACCCGTGGCGGTGAAGATCCTCCACGAGCACTACGTCTCCGACGAGGAGGCGGTCGAGCGCTTCCAGCGGGAGGCCCGCTCCGCCGCGCAGCTGGCCCATCCGAACATCGTCACGGTCATCGACCGCGGCGAGGACGACGGGCGGCCGTACATCGTTTTCGAGTACGTCGAGGGCGAGAACCTCAAGCAGCTGGTCACCCGCGAGGGCGCGCTGCCCGTCGGGACGGTGATCGACCTGGGCATCCAGATCGCCCAGGCGCTCGAGGCGGCGCACGAGCGCGGCGTCGTCCACCGTGACATCAAGCCTCAGAACGTCCTGCTCGCCGAGGAGGGGCGCGTCAAGGTCACCGACTTCGGCATCGCCCGGTCCCGCGGCACCGAAGGGCTGACGCTGACGGGGACGATCATGGGGACGAGCGACTACATCGCCCCCGAGCAGGCGAAGGGCGAGCCCGCCGGCGAGGCAAGCGACATCTACTCGCTCGGCGTCGTGCTCTATGAGCTCCTGACGGGACGGGTGCCGTACGAGGCCGAGTCGCCGGTCGCGGTGGCGATGCGACACGTCCACGACCCCATTCCGAGCGTCCGCTCGGTGCGGCCGGAGGTTCCGCCGCGGCTCGACGCCGCGGTGCGCCGGGCGCTCGCGAAGGAGCCGCGCGACCGTTTTGCCTCGATGAGCGACCTGGTCGCGGAGCTCGAGGCGTGCCGTCGCGGCGACGTCCCCGTGGCACACGATTCGTCCGCGACCGTGATCGTGCCGCCGGTGGCCCGCCAGAAGCCGCGCCGCGCCGCGCCGCGCGCTGCGCATGATGGTGATCACGCTGCTCGCGGTCGCCGTCGTCGTCGCAGCGGCGGTCGGCGCCTACGTGCTGACCAAGGGTGCGTCGAAGGCGACCGGCATCGGTGGCGGCGGCTCGTCCGCCGGCAAGGTTGTGCGGCTCACGCGGTGTCACCGCCTACGACCCGCAAGGCACGGGAACGCCCGGCGAGCACAACGCCCAGGCGCCGCTTGCCACCGACCGGAATCCGCAGACGTACTGGACGACCGAGGAGTACCAGCGGCGCGTTGAACAAGTCGGGCGTCGGGGTCGTGCTCGACGCGGGCTCACTGACGAAGGTCCGCACCATGACCGTCGACGACCAACACGCCGGGCTTCACGGCCGAGATTCGTGCCGGCGACTCCAGCGGGGGTGTCTTCGCGCCGGTGTCAGCGAGCAAGACGGCAGGCCTCACGACGACGTTCACGCTCGACGGAAGCAGCCACCGCTACTACGTCGTCTGGATCACGAACCTCGGCCCGAACAGCGCCGTGCACGTCAACGAGGTGCGCGCAAAGAGCTAACGCTGGCGTGCGGGTTTAGCCTGCGGGCGGTCGGGTACTGCCGACGCGTGAGGGGGCTCATGGTACGCCAACCCCAACGCCACCGGCGGCGGCGGCAAGGGCCCGTAGGCGCTAGTACTCGAGCTTCGCGCGCCGCCGGTGGCGGTCGAGCGCGAGCTGGATCAGCCGGTCGAGCAGCTCCGGGTACGAGATCCCAGTCGCGGCGAAGAGCTTCGCGTAGACGCTCGTCGCCGTGAAGCCGGGGATGGTGTTGAGCTCGTTGATCAGCACCTCGCCGTCCGGGCGCACGAAGCAGTCGACGCGCGCCATGCCCTCGCAGTCGGTGGCGACGAACGCGCGCACCGACAGCTCCTGGATGCGGTCGACGACCTCGTCGCCGAGGCGAGGCGGGATGACGAGCTCCATGCCGCCCTCGTCGTACTTCGCGCCGAAGTCGTACCAGTCGGCATGCGCGACGATCTCGCCCGGGAGCGACGGGATCGGCGCCTCGTTGCCGAGCACACCGCACTCGACCTCGACGCCGTCGACGAACTCCTCGACCAGCACCTTCTCGTCGTGACGGAACGCGAGCTCGATGCCGGCATCCAGCTCGTCGGGCGTCGTCGCCTTCGTGATCCCCACCGAGGAGCCGAGCCGCGCCGGCTTCACGAACACCGGGAAGCCGTACGGGTTCTCCCACGGCTCGCCCGGGCGCAGCGTCACGTTGCGCGTCACCGGGATGCCGCGGTCGCGGAGCACCGCCTTCATCAGGTCCTTGTCCATGCAGAGCGCCGACGCGGCGACGCCCGCGCCGACGTAGGGGACGCCGGCCAGCTCGAGCAGCCCCTGCACCGTCCCGTCCTCGCCGAACGGGCCGTGCAGCACGGGGAACACGACGTCGACCTCGCCGAGCATCGCCGGCGTCGCCTCGCGCACCGGCACCGGCAGCGTTTCTGCCGCTTCAGCCGGACTTAGTGGCTGTCCGCCACTATCTCCGGTGGGGCGGCCGTTGGTCAGCTCCCCGCGGGAGCCCGGCTCGAGTGCCCAGCGGCCGTCGCGGCCGATCTCGATCGGCACGGCCTCGTAGCGGTCGGGGTCGAGTGACTCGACGACCGACTTCGCGGAGGCGAGCGCGATGTCGTGCTCGCTCGAGCGGCCGCCGGTCAGGATGGCGACGCGGATGCGCTCGCTCACGGGACGGTCGGCGTCGTGCTCGTCGTGGTGCTCGTGGCCCCTGCTGCTCGACGTGCCCTGGAAGCGGCCGATGAAGATCGTCACCGTCGACCCCGGCTTCACCTTCACGAGCGCCGCCGGCCGCTGCTCGAGGACGAGCCCGTCCTCCGTCGAGTCCGACGTCACGCGGTCGCGCGACTGGACGACGAAGCCCTTGTCCTGGAGCTGCGCCGTCGCCGTCGCCTCGTCGAGGCCCGTCACGTCCGGCACGCTGACGGCCGTCGGGCCCTTCGACACCGACAGCGTGATCTTGGCGCCCTCCGACACCACCGAGCCGCCCAGCGGGTTCTGCGCGACCACGACACCCGCCTGCTCATTCGATTCGATGTCCTGGCGGGCGACGGCGAAGCCCGCGCCCTGCAGCTGCGCCGCCGCGGCGTCGTACGTCTGACCGACGACGTTCAGTACCGAAACCTGCTGCGGCCCCTTGGAGACATTGATGTGCACCGTCGTCTTCGTGGGCACCGTCTTCCCGGGCGCGGGATCCTGCGCGACGACCGTGAGTGCCGGCTTGCTCGACGGCACGTTCATATACGCGGAATGGAGGCCACGCGCTGCGAGCGCCTCGATCGCGTCGCTCAGCTGTTTCCCGCGCACATCGGGCACGACGGCCTCCGGCGCGCCGGTGGACACCTGCAGGTTCACGAGCTTGCCCTTCGGCACCTTGTCCCCCGCCTGCGGATCCTGCGAGATCACGACCGCAACGGGCACAGTTGCGCTGGGCACGCGCTTGATCGAGCTGTTGCCCCCGGTTCCGGAGGTGACGGTGAGCCCCGCCTCGCGCAACCTCCGCACCGCGAGGATCTCCTTGGTCCCGACGACGTACGGCACGGCGACGGCCGTGTTCTTGTTCAGCTGGTCCTGGATCTTCCCCCAGGCCAGGAACACGGCGCCACCTGCCGCGAGCACGAGTAGGCCGACGACGACCCACGGCCAGACGGCACGGCGCCGCGGCGGCGGCTCCTCGTAGTAGTAGCCCCGGCTCGGCGGCCGGTATGGCGGTATGCCGGCCGGCGGCGGCGCCGGCGGGCGCGGCGTGATCGCCGTGGGAGCGCGCGCGATCGCCGTCGCGGCCGTGTCGATCGCGCCGGCGCCGGCGAGCACCTGGGTGGCCGCTTCGGCGGTCTCGGGGCTGACGGGATAGCCCTCGGCAACGCGTGCGAGCTCGGCGTCCATCTCCTCGGCCGTCTGGTAGCGCTCGTCGGGGTCCTTCGCGAGCGCGCGCAGCACGATCTGGTCGAGCGCCTGCGGCAGCTCCGGGCGACGTGCCGACGGCGGCTCCGGGGTGGTGGAGAGGTGCTTCATCGCGATCTCGACCGTCGTGTCGCCGTTGAACGGCACGGTCCCGGTCAGCAGCTCGTAGAGCACGACGCCGACCGAGTAGAGGTCGGAGCGCGCGTCGATGACGCCGCCGCGCGCCTGCTCGGGCGACAGGTACTGCGCGGTGCCGATGATCGAGCCGGCCTCGGTCATCTGGCTGGCCCCCGCGCGCGCGATCCCGAAGTCCGTCACCTTCACGCGCCCGTCGGCATCGCACATGACGTTGTGCGGCTTGATGTCGCGGTGGACGATGCCCTTCCGGTGCGCGACCTTCAGCGCGCCGAGGATGTCGCGCGTGAACCCGATCGCCTCGCCGACCGGCAGCGGGCCGCGCCGGCCGACGATGTCTTTGAGCGTCGAGCCCTCGAGGTACTCCATCGCGATGTAGTAGGTGCCCTCGGCCTCGCCGCGGTCGTAGATCGAGACGATGTTCGGGTGCGACAGCCCGGCGGCGTTGGTCGCCTCTCGCCGGAAGCGCTCCACGAACTGCTCGTCGGCGGCGTGGCGGTCGTTGAGGATCTTGACCGCGACCCGCCGCCCGAGCTCCTCGTCCTCGGCCAGGTAGACGTCCGCCATCCCCCCGCGCCCGAGCCGGCGCAGGATGCGATAGCGCCCGTCGAAGAGCGTGTTGATCAGCGTGTCCGAGGTGGCCATAGACCTAGGGGTGAGAGTTCGACGCCTTCGGCAAGAGTGCCTGCAAGACGGCCTTTGCAATAGGGGCCGCGTACGTGTTGCCGACGCCGGGCTGGTTCTCGACGACGACTGCGACCGCGACCTTCGGGTCGTCGGCGGGGGCGAAGCTGATGAACCACGTCGTGTTCCGCCCGGCGACGCCCGTCTCCGCCGTCCCGGTCTTACCGGCGACCTTGACGCCCGGGATCTGCGCGTTCGTCCCGGTCCCCGCGGCGACCACCGACTGCATCATCTGGTTGATCTCCTCGGCGACCGCCGGCGTCATGGCGCGGTTGAGCGCGTCCGGGTGGAGCTTCACGACCGTCTTGCCGCTCGGCGAGGTGATCCTCTCGACGAGCTGCGGCTTCATCAGGACGCCCTTGTTCGCGACCGTCGCCGCGACCATCGCCATCTGGAGCGGCGTGACGCCGAGGCGCTCCTGCCCGAACGCCAGCCGGCCCGGGTCGACCTGGAAGTCGTTCTTCGGGAAGAACAGCTTGTTGTTCTTGTAGAGGCCGCTCGCCTTGACCTCGCCGCTCGGCAGGTCGAGCGGCGGCTTGTCGTAGAACCCGAACTCCCTGGCCGTGTCGAGCAGCTTGATCGCGCCGAGCGCCTTGCCGACGTTGCAGTACACCGAGTTGATCGAGTGCTGGAGACCCTCGGCGAGCGTGACGGTGCCGAACGGCGAGTTCGTCTCCGCGTTGTAGACCCGCTTGCCGTACTCCTCGCAGTAGCCCGGGTCGTCGAACGTGGACGTCGGTTTGAACTTGCCCGAGTTGAGCGCCGCGGTCGTCGTCACGACCTTGAAGGTCGAGCCGGGCGCGTAGAGGCCGGCCGTCGCCCGGTTCACGAGCTTCCCGCCGCAGCCCGTGCGCTGGTTGGCGACCTTGTTGTAGTCCTTCTCGATCAGGTTCGGGTTGTACGTCGGCGTCGAAGCCATCACGAGCACGCGCCCGGTCGACGGCTCGATCGCCACGACCGCGCCGCAGCGGCTCCCGAGCTGCTGGTACGCGACCCGTTGCGCGCCTGGGCGCAGCGTGAGATGGACGTTGTTGCCGGTGACCGTCTTCCCCTGCAGCTTGTTCAGCGTCGTGTCCAGGACGGTCGACAGGTTCGTGTTCGCACCGGTGAGGAAGTCGTTCTCGGACTGTTCGAGCCCGGCGCGCGACCGCACCTGCGTCGAGTAGCCGACGACCTGCGAGAAGAGCCCGCCCGCCGGGTAGCGGCGGAAGTAGAGCGTCTGGCCGCCGACCCGGCGCTTCACGTTCGTCGCGACCACCGTCTTGCCCGCATAGATCTTCCCGCGCTTGACGGTGAGCGCGGCGACCGTCTCGAGCGCGTTGTCCTGCCGGTCGGCGAGGTCCGTGGCCGCCCACGCCTGCCAGTAGGTCGTCATCACGATGAGCGACGCGAGCAGGACGACGGCGACGACGCCGAGGCGGGTGATCTGGTGGTTCATGGGCGGTTTGACCGGTTGGAGACGAGCATCAGCCCGGCGAGGAGCACGAAGTTCGAGAGCAGGCTCGACCCGCCGTAGGAGACGAAGGGCATCGTGATCCCGGTCAGCGGGATGATCCGCACGACGCCGCCGACGATGATGAACGTCTGCAGGGCGAACCCGAACGTGAGCCCGGCCGCCAGCAGCTTCGAGAACCCGTCATCGGCCAGCAGCGCGACGCGCATGCCGCGTAGCACGACCAGCATGTAGACGAGCACGAGCGCGGCGACGCCCGATCAGCCCCAGCTCCTGCGCGAGCGCTGCATAGATGAAGTCGGTGTTCGCGTACGGGATGATCTGCTGGCCCGTCGTGGTCGTGAACGTGCCCTTGCCGAGGCCCGTTCCGCCGAAGGAGCCGTGCGCGATCGAGTAGAGGCCCTGCAGCGTCTGGTAGCCCTGGTCGTGCGCGTACTTGTAGGGATCGCGCCAGACCTGGACGCGCTCCTGCACGCGGGCGGTGTAGTGGTAGACGAAGGCCGCGCCTCCGACGAAGAGGACGAGGCCGATCAGGACGACGACCGCGCGGCCGGTGGCCACGTAGACCATCGCCAGGAAGATCCCGAAGAAGAGCAGCGCGCTGCCGAGGTCGTGCGTCTCGACGAGGATGAGCATCGCCGCGCCCCAGATCGCCAGCAGCGGGCCGTAGTCCTTGATCCGTCCCTGCGCCAGCACCTCGCGCTTCTCGCGCAGGTAGCCCGCCAGGAAGACGATCAGGAAGATCTTGGCGAGCTCGCCCGGCTGGAACTGCAGCGAGCCGACCCGCACCCACAGGCGGGCGCCGTTCACGGTCGCGCCGAAGTGCGGCAGCGCCGGCAGCAGCAGCAACAGGATCGAAGCGATGCCGAAGAGGTACTTGTACGACTCGAGCTGGCGGTAGTCGCGCCGCAGGGCGATGAGCGTGAGCGAGAAGAGCGCGACCCCGACGACCACCCAGGTCCCCTGCCGGAAGGCGTCGTCGGTGTGGAGCCGGTAGATCTCCGTGAGCCCGATCGCCGTGAGCAGCCCGCCCAGCGGCAGCAGGTACGGGTCGGCGTAGGGCACCGTGTAGCGGGCGACCATGTGCGCGACGAGGTAGAGGGCGAAGAAGAAGCCCGCCGCCGTCAGCGATGCCGACGAGACCTGCTCCTGGCGTGCGATGTAGACGCTGGCAAAGCCCGCGCTCATCAGCAGGCCGACGACGATCAGGTTCCAGAGCTCGCGGTTGCGGGCGCCCATCAGCGCAGCACCAGCCAGACGAGCACGACGATCGCGATCACGGCGGCGCCGAGCAGTGCCGGAGCGAACAGGCCACGGCGGGGCTCCTCGAGCGGCTCGAGCGCCTTCGTAGTCGGCGCGTCGAGCCCGTGGAGCGTGTCGTCGAGCGCGTTCTCCTCCGTCGGCCCTTCGATCGCTTCCATGGCCGCCGTCGCGCCCTCGGGCACGTCCTCGTCCATGGCGAAGCAGACAACCGTGATGTTGTCGTCGCCGCCCACGCGGTTGGCGGCGGTCACGAGCCCCTTCGCCGCCGCGCGGAGGTCGTCCGGATGCTCCTCGAAGACGGTGCGGATGCCACCGTCGTCGAGCATGTCGGTCAGCCCATCGGAGCAGAGCAGGTAGACGTCGCCGGCCTCGGCCGGGACGGTGAACGCGTCCACATCGACGTCCGGGTCGGTGCCGACCGCGCGGGTGATCACGGAGCGCTGTGGATGCGCGTCGGCCTCCTCGGGCGTCAGCCGGCCGCTCCGTACGAGCTCGGCGACGAGCGAGTGGTCGTCGGTGAGCTGCTCGAGGTCTCCGTGGCGGAGCCGGTAGGCACGCGAGTCGCCGACGTGGCCGATCGTCACGCTGCCGTCGTCCACGATCGCGACCGTCATCGTCGTGCCCATCCCCGACGCGGACGCGTCCTCGTTGGCGCGTTCGAAGACGCGGCGGTTCGCCTCCTGGATCAGCTCGACGACACGCTCCTCGGGCTCGCCGCCGGGGACGCGGTCGTCCTCGAGCGCGGCGGCGGCCAGGCGCGACGCGACCTCGCCCGCACGCGCGCCGCCCATCCCGTCCGCGATCGCGAAGAGCGGCGGCCGCTCGACGTACGCGTCCTCGTTGTGCCGGCGCTTGCGCCCGGCGTGGGTCGCGGCCGCGTGCGCGCTGATCCTCATACCTCGAACCTCAGGTCAGTCTCGCCGATGCGCACGACGTCACCGGGAGCGAGGCGGCGCGGCTCCTCGACCCGCTCGCCGTTCACGAAGGTGCCGTTGGAGGAGCCGACGTCCTCGAGCCAGACGCCGTCGCGCTGAGCGATGAAGCGGGCGTGGTTGGAGGACGCGAACTCGTCGCGCTCGATGGCGACGTCGTTCTGGCCGCCACGGCCGACCTGGACCGGCGCGGAGTCGATGCCGATGGTGTGCCCGACCGTCAGCGCCGGGCTCTGCAGCACCCTGAGCTTTCCGGACGAGCGCCGGCTGCGCCGCTCGCGCGCGCCCTCGGGCGTCAGCACGAAGCTCTCCTGCGGCAGGCGCAGGTCCTTGCTCGCAGTTCGCACGATCCGCCAGATGAACAGGTAGAGGATGACGAGGAACGCGATCTTCAGCGCGAGCAGCGCCTCGTCGACGTTCACGGTGCTGGTGGCTCCTAGCATCTTCTAACTCGCTCGGTGTTGCCCGCTCACGCGGCGTGGCCGAACACGAGATCGGTCGAGCCGATCGTGATGCGGTCGCCCTCGTTGAGCCGCGAGCGGCGGATCCGGCTGCCGTTGAGCTCGACCCCGTTCGTGGAGTCCAGGTCGACGACCCAGTAGGCCGCCCCCTCGCGGCGCACCTCGGCATGGTGGCGCGAGACGTTCGGGTCGTCGAGGCGGATGTCGCAGTCCTTCGAGCGCCCGATGACCACGCGCTCCTTCTCCAGCGAGTGCGCGCTGCCGTTCACGCTCAGGGTCGCGGGCAGCTCGGGCTCCGGCTCCGGCTCGGGCTCCGGTGCGGGCGGCGGTGGCTCGGGGCGGTAGATCATGGTTGCACCCGCCTCGACAGCAGGCTCGGGGGAGCCGTCGGCGCCCGGCTCGATCATCTGCGTCGCGATCCCGAAGACGCCGTCGGTGAGGTCGTCGTCCGTTTCGAAGTGCACTCGCGGCCGCGTGGTCAGCGCGTAGTCCTCGCGGCGCGCGTGCTCGGCGATGTACTCCTGCAGCTCGCTGCGCAGCGCGTCCTCGTAGGACGAGAACTGCTCGCGGTCGCCGGGGGACAGGTAGATCGTGTACTCGTTCGGCACGTAGACGCGCGAGACCGAGACGAGCCGGTGGTCGTCCATCTCCTTCGCCAGCTTCCGAGCCAGCTCGACAGGCTGGACGTGGGTGCGGAACGCGCGCCCGAAGACGCCCTCGAACAGCGCCTCGATCTTCCCTTCGATGCTTCTGAGTACGCTCACCGCGGCATTCTGCCCGGCGGACGAGTCTAGTTAATCCGCGGAGGCGCGCCCGGGAGCCGGCACGAGGCCGCCCAGCACGCGCTCCCGCGCGGTTGCGAGGAGCTGGGAGAGGGGCACGTCCGGCTCACGCAGGTACCGGGCTGTCGCGAGCGCGATGCATGTCAGCGCGGTCGCGCAGACGGCCGGGAGTGCCGCGATGCCGACGCCGGCGGCGAGTGAGACGGCGACGACGGCGACGCCGTACCCGGCGATCCCGAGGTAGCCGCGGCGGATAGCGACGGGGAGCGCGGCGGCAGCCAGCGCGGCGATCGCCGCGGCGACCAAGGTGACCGGGTGGGCTTCCAGCGTGGACAGGACGATGGAGGCGGCCTCGCGCGGGCTTTCCGTCGCGCCGAGGGCCAGGCGTGACGGCGCTTGCTCGTTCGCGAACGGCAGCGACGCGCCCGCGATGCCGGCGACCCCGACGGCCGTGAGGACGCCGGCGCCCGCGGTGGCGGCGCGGCGGAGCGGGCTCTTGATGGACAGCGCGATCAGCGGGAGCAGGCCCACCAGGCCGACCGGCGCCAGCAGCGGCCCGGCGGCGAAGAGCAGGCCGCGGCGCGGCTCGCCCCACATCAGCGCCAGCCAGAGGGTGGCAGCGGTGGTGTAGGCGAGCGCGAGGCCCATCGAGACGTTGCCCAGCGGGAGCACCGGCACCGCGAGTGCGAAGGCCAGCCCGGCACGGTCGCGCACGAGCGTGAGCCCGGCGGCGATGGCGGCGGCGATCCAGGCCCAGCCGCCCGGGAAGAACGGCACCGTCGCGACGACCCAGCCGCTCGCGATCGCGGCGAGCCCGACGGCAGCGATGCGGCCCACGGGCGGCGTGCGGAAGTGCAGGCGCTGCTTCTGCCTCTTCGGACGGCGCCGGCGCTGGCGGCTGCGCCAGGCGCTGCGCACGGCGGCCGCCATGCGCGTGGCCGTGGGGCGCTTGCGCGGGTCGCGGCACATCGCCCGGTCGACGATCTCGATCAGCGCGGCCGGAAGATCGGGGCGCACCGTGCCGAGCGAGGGCGGCGCGTCCTGGATCTTCTTGGCCGTGTCCAGCATGGACGACGTCCAGTACGGGTGGAAGCCGGCGAGCGACTCCCAGAGCAGGACGCCCACGGCCCAGACGTCGGCGGCCGGGTCGGCCGTCTGGCCCTTCAGCCGCTCCGGCGAGATGTAGGCGAGCGTGCCCGGGACATCGCCCGCGGCTGTGAGCGTGTCGGCCTCGTCGAAGAGCGCCAGGCCGAAGTCGAGCAGGCGTACGGACACCCCGTCGTCGTCGGCGAGCAGGATGTTCGACGGCTTGATGTCGCGGTGGACGATGCCGAGCCCGTGCGCATGCGCGAGCCCGTCGAGAATCTGCGCGCCGGCTTCCACCGTGGTTCCGTCGTTCATCCGGCCGGCGCGCAGTGCATGGCGGAACGTCTCGCCGGGGACGTACTCGTAGGCGATGTACGAGTGGTCGGCGTCCGTTCCGAAGTCTCTGGCCTTCAGGCAGCGCTCGTGGTCGAGCCGCTCGGCTGCCTCGTGCTCGCGCTCGGCGCGCGCGGCCGCCTTGCCCTCGCGCGGGACGATCTTGAGCGTGACGTCGTCGCCCTCGAATTCGTCGCGCGCGAGCCAGACCGAGCCGGAGCCACCGCTGCCAAGCGGCTGGACGGGGCGGTAGCGGCCGAGGACAAGCTCGTCGCGCGGAAGGGCAGCGGCGACCGAAGACACAGGACGCCATCTTGGCCAACGCGTCGGAAAGTCCTTTCCGATCCGACCAGAGCTATACAGTCACCCGGCGAAGCCGGATGAGCGAGCGCGACAGCGAGATCGATTTCGACTTTTTCGAGGAGCCGGAGCCCGAGGAGGACGAACCTCGTAGCCGGTCGCCGCTCCGACGGTCCCCGCGCGGTCCGGAGCGTCCGCCGACCAACTACACGCCGCTCCTGCGGCTCGTCGGGCTCGTCGTCGGCTTCATCGTCGTCGTCGTCCTGCTGGTCTTCGTGGTCGATCGCTGCCGCGGCGACAGCAAGCAGTCGACCTACCAGAACTACATGGGCAAGGTTCAGACGGTCGCGACCGACTCCCAGCAGGTCGGCACGCAGTTCCAGCTGCTGCTCGCCACGCCGGGGATCAAGGTGGCCAAGGTCGAAGACAATCTGAACGGGCTGGCGGTCCGGCAGGCGCAGGCGGTGCAGGAGGCGCAGGGCATCAACCCGCCGGGCGCGCTGCGCACCGAGAACCAGGAGATGATCACCGCGCTCCAGCTGCGCGAGAGCGGCCTGCGTGGCATGTCCGCGGCGTTTGCGCAGACGGCGAAGACGACCAACCCGACCGCGGCGGCCACCGTCCTCGCCAACCAGGCGAACCGTTTCGTCGCGAGCGACGTGATCTGGGACGACCTGTTCAAGGAGCCGTCGAAGAGAGAGCTGGCCTCACGCGGCGTCCATGGCGTCGCCGTGCCGGACTCGAACTTCCTCAAGGACCCGAACCTCGTCTCGATCGCCCAGCTGCGGCCGGTCTGGAAGCGGATCCAGGGGTCGACGGCCGGGATCTCGAAGAACGTCCGCCGCGGGGACGGGATCGAGGGCACCGTCTGGCTGCCCGGCAACCAGGGCAACCCGACGCCGCTGAACACGTCAGGGACGAACATCGTCATCGCCTCGCCGCAGCTCGCCTTCCGCGTCTCGGTCAAGAACTCGGGCGAGATCCAGGAGGTGCAGGTGCCGGTGACGCTGACGATCAAGAAGACCGAGGGCGCCAACATCGTCAAGCAGCAGACGATCGCGTCGATCAGCCCCGGGACGACGGTCCAGCTCACGTTCCCGGTGCCGAACACGGTCCCCATCGGCCCGGAGACCACGGTCACGGCCGAGGTGAAGCCGGTGCCGAACGAGGCGAACACCGACAACAACTCGGTCGACTATCCGGTCGCGTTCTCGCTCGGCCCCTAGGCTGATCGCATGAGTGCGTCGACGATGCGCAATCGTCGTCGCCGCCGTCGCGGCGGCCGTCGCGCTGGCGGCGCTCGTCCTCGCCGTGATGCTTGCCGTCAGGCTGCGGCGCGTGCGCGCGGCGCAGCAGGTGCTGCTCGGCGGCGAGCAGGGCGACCTCGTCGACTTCGCCGTCTCGCTGCAGGGGCGCATCGACGACCTGCACCGCGCCGTCGACGAGGTGGCGGCGGGACTCGGCCGCGTCGACCGGCGCGTCGACGGCTCGGTCGGGAAGACCGCGGTCGTCCGCTACGACGCCTTCGAAGGCCTGGGCGGGCAGCAGTCCGCCTCCCTGGCCCTGCTCGACTCGGCCAGGACCGGGATCGTGGTCAGCGCGATCCAGGGCCGGGACCACGCGCGGATCTACGTCAAGGAGCTGGACCGCGGCCGCGCTCCGATCGCGCTCTCGCCCGAAGAGGCGGAGGCGGTCGAGCGCGCGATGTCGCAGTAACTACGGCCGCCGCGCGCTGACGCGTCAGACGGGCTTGAACGGCTCTCCGGCTGATCGGCGCGTGGTTCAGTCTCCAGGCCCGGTGGTACTTTTCGAGCAATGCAGCAGGTTCTTGTGCTGAACGCGAGTTACGAGCCGCTCAACGTGTGCTCGGTGCGCCGGGCATGGGTCCTCGTGTTCAAGGGCAAGGCCGAAGTGATCGAGGAGCTCGACGAGCCTCTCAGATCGGCGACCGATACCTATCCGTGGCCGCACGTGATCAGGCTCCTGAACTACGTCCGGGTGCCGCGGATCATCCAGCGCAAGATCTCGCGCCGCGCCCTGTTCGCGCGTGACGGCTGGCGCTGCGTCTACTGCGGCGAGACGGGCGGCAGGCTGACCCTCGATCACGTCGTCCCCCGCTCGAAAGGGGGCGGCTCCGTGTGGGAGAACGTCGTCACCTCATGCGCGCCGTGCAACCTGCGCAAGGGCGACCGACTGCTCCACGAGGTCTCGATGACGCTCCACTCGCCGCCGAGGGCGCCGGCGCCGGTGCTCTTCATCCGGCTCGCCGCGCACACCATCCCCACCCGCTGGCAGCCCTACCTCGACAACTTCGGTGGCACAAGCACCGCCACCGGGGCTGTCGCCGCCTAGCGCAGCAGCGCGTCCAGGGTCGCGTCCACGTCCGCCTCGGTGTTGTAGACGTGGAACGACGCGCGCAGCGACCCGGCGCGGGTCGCGGCGCGGACTCCGGCCGCCTCCAGCCGCTCGGCGGCGTCGGGGACGTCGGTCGCGACGATCGACGACCCGGCCGGCTCGAGGCCGAGCCCGGCGCGGAAGCGGTTCGCCAGTCCGACGTCATGCTTGTGGATCGCGTCGACGCCGAGCTCGTTGACGAGCTCCAGCGCGGGCGCTGCGCCGACCCAGGAGAACCAGGCCGGGGAGGTGTCGAGGCGCCGCGCCGACGAGGCGAGCCGCATCGGCAGTCCGTAGTAGCTGCCGTGCACGTCGTCGGCCGCGAACCAGCTCGCGTGCAGGGGCGTCACGCGCTGTGCGAGGTGCTCGCCGAGGGTGAGGAACGCCGTGCCGCGCGGCCCCATCAGCCACTTGTAGCCGCCGCAGACGAGGGCGTCATAGTCGCCGGCCTTCAGCGGGAGCCAGCCGCAGGCCTGGGTCGCGTCGAGCACGACGAGCGCCCTCGCGGCCCGGGCGGCCTCACTGATCGCGTCCAGGTCGGCGATGGCACCGTTCGCCGACTGCACCGCGCTCACCGCCACGACGTCGGTACTCGCGTCGACCGCGTCCGCGATGTCCTCGAGCGGAACCGCGCGCACGTCGTGCCCCTGCGCCACCCAGGGATAGAGGATCGAGGTGAAATCACCCTCGGCGGTCAGGACCCGCGACCCGGCCGGCACGGCCGCGGCGAGGAGCCCGACCAGCTCGGCGGCGGTGGCGCCCACCGCGACTGCGTCCTCGCTCACGCCGACGAGCCGCGCGAAGGCCGCCCGCGCCCGGCCGGTGCTCTCGCTCCACTCCTCCCAGATGCCGCGTCCCGCGCGCCAGTCGGTGAGCGCCGCCTGCAGCGCCTCCCAGGCCACACGAGGCGGCAGGCCGAGGCTCGCCGTGTTCAGGTACGGCACCGCCGGCTGCCACTCTCCCGGCCGCATCAGATCCGCTCGAGCTGCGCCGCGACCGCTTCGAGGCTCGCCAGGTTGTGGCCCGCGGCGAACAGGTCGATCGAGGGAAGCGCCGCGGCCATCCCGCGCGCGAGCGGCTCGTAGCCGGCGTACTCGTGGAGCGGGTTGATCCACACGACCGCGTACGCGAGCCGCGAGAGCCGCGCCATCTGGGTGCGCAGCAGCTCGGGTTCGCCGACGTCGAGCCCGTCCGAGCAGATCACTACGACGCTGCCTCGGACGATGCTCGCGTGCCGCGCGAGCAGCCGCGCGACCGAGTCGCCGATCCGCGTGCCCGCGTTCCAGTCGACGACCTCCTCGGCCGCCCGCCGCAGCGCCTCGTCCACGCCGGCCGCCGCGAACGCCCCGGTGACGCGAGTAAGCCGGGTGCCGAAGCAGAACGCCTCCCAGCGCGGGTCGGCGCGCAGCGCCGTGTGTGCGAAGAGCAGGAGCCCTCGCGAGTAGTCGGCCATCGAGCCCGAGACGTCGAGCACGAACACGAGCCGTCGGCGCACGCGCCGGCGCTCGCGCCAAACGCGGTCGACCGGCTCGCCGCCCGTGCGGAACGAGCGCCGAAGCGTGCGGCGGAGGTCCGGCACGCCGCGCGCAGCCGGGCGGCGGCGCCGCGAGCGCCTGCGTGGAGCTTCGATGCGCAACCGGTCCATCAGTGCGGCCAGCTGCGCCAGCTCCTCCGGCGAGCAGCGCGCGAAGCTTCGCTCCTTCAGCACCTCGACCCTGCTCGCGAGCGCGGTCGAGCCGCGCGCCTGGGCAGTGATCTGCCGCGGCCGCGGCCGCTTCGCGACCGAATTGCCGAACCACCCTCGGAACACGCGATCGTAGGCCGCGATGTCGTCCCGCCGCGAGACGAGTGTCGCCCGACCGGCCCAGTAGAGCTGTCCCGGGCCGGCGTGCTCGACGGCGCGGCAGAACGCTTCGATCCGGTCCGTGCCGACCGGAAGCCCCTCGGCCCGCAGCGCGCGGCCGAACTCGGTGAGCTCGATGACCGGGTCAGCCAGCGAGGACCTCCGGCAGGGCCGCCTCGACCCGGCGCAGGTCGTCGTGGTTCTTGACCGCCCAACCGAGCGTCTCGCGCGCCGCCTCGCCGTCCGCCGACGCCGCGCCGAGGAGTGCAAGCGCCTGGGCCCAGTCGATCGCCTCCGCGGCACCGGGCGGCTTGAGCAGGTCGAGCCCGCGGAGGCGCGCGACCGCCTCGGCGACCGAGCGGGCGAGTGTGTCCGACACCTCGGGCGCCCGGAGCCTGATGATCGCCACCTCGCGCTCGAGGTCGGGGAAGTCGATCCAGTGGTAGAGGCAGCGCCGCTTGAGCGCGTCGTGGAGCTCGCGGGTGCGGTTCGAGGTCACGATCACGGCCGGCGGGCGGTCCGGTGTCGCGATTGTCCCCAGCTCGGGGACGGTGACCGCGAACTCGGACAGGATCTCGAGCAGGAACGCCTCGAACTCATCGTCGGCCCGGTCGAGCTCGTCGATCAGCAGCACGGCCGACGGCCCGGCGCGCAGCGCGCGCAGCAGCGGCCGCTCCAGCAGGAACTCAGGCCCGTACAGCTCCGCCACCCGTTGCGAGACGTCGATCTCGCCCGCCTGCAGCGCGCGCGCGTAGAGCAGCTGGCGCGCGTAGTCCCACTCGTACAGTGCCTGCGCGGCGTCGATGCCCTCGTAACACTGGAGGCGGATCAGGTCGGCGCCGAGCGCGGCCGCGAGCGTTTTCGCGACCTCCGTCTTCCCGACCCCGGGCTCGCCCTCGAGCAGCAGCGGCCGCCGCATGCGCAATGCCAGGAAGACCGCCGTCGCGAGCCCGCGGTCGGCGAGGTACGACGCGCGCTCGAGCGCCTCTTGCGCCTCGTCAACCGAACCGAACGGCACCTGGCCATCGTATTCGGCGGATACAAGGCTGAAGTCGTATGCTCGCCGCCGAGCGCCGACTTCTCGACGCCCCGCGCGCCACGCGCGGGCAACCCGGTTGAAGGGAGGAGAGTGAGGGTGCGATCACTAGCGCTGACCGTCAACGGAGCGCGGCACGAGGCCGAGGTCGAACCGCGCGAGCTGCTCGTGTACTTCCTGCGCGAGCGGCTCGGGCTCACCGGAACGAACGTGGGCTGCGACACGTCGTCGTGCGGGGCCTGCACGGTGCTGCTCGACGGCGAGTCGGTCAAGTCGTGCACGCTGCTCGCCGTCCAGGCCGACGGCGGTGACGTGACCACCATCGAGGGCCTCGCCGACGACGGCCGGCTTCATCCTGTGCAGCAGGCGTTCCACGAGCAGCACGCGCTCCAGTGCGGCTACTGCACGCCGGGGTTCGTGATGGCCACCGTCAGCCTGTTGCGGGAACGGCCTGATCCCAGCGAGGCCGAGATCCGGAAGGCGCTCGAGGGCAATCTGTGCCGCTGCACCGGCTACGTCAACATCGTCAAGGCCGTGCGCCAGTCGGCCGCGACGGTCTGAGAGGCCGGCGATGACTGTCACACAAGACGAAACCGTGGAGACGCTCGTCGGCACCTCTCCGCCGCGCAAGGAGGACGCGCGGCTCCTCACCGGCCAGGCGAGCTTCGTCGACGACATCTCGATCCCGGGGATGGTCTGGATGGCTCTCGTGCGGAGCCCGTACGCGCACGCGCGCATCCGCAGCGTGGACCTGACGAAGGCGCGCGCCGCGGAAGGCGTGGTCGCGGCCTTCTCGGGCGCCGATCTCGCAGGCGACTGGACCGGGCCGCTGCCCATGGCCTGGCCCGTCACCGAGGACATCAACAACCCGTCGCACTACCCACTTGCGACCGACAAGGCCCGCTACGCAGGCGACGGCGTCGCCGTCGTCGTCGCCGTGAGCCGCGCGCTCGCCCAGGACGCCGCAGAGCTCGTCGAGGTCGACTACGAGCCGCTTCCGGCCGTGACCGACGTCGAGGCGGCGCTCGCCGACGGGGCGCCGATCGTGCACGACGAGTTCGGCACGAACCACTGCTACACGTGGCCGCTAACAGGCGGTGAGGACGTCGATCGGCTCTTCGCCGAGGCCGACGTCACCGTCGAGGAGCGCTACCGCCAGCAGCGCCTGATCCCGAACCCGATGGAGCCTCGCGGCGTGATCGCGAACCCGGTCCCGGCGACCGGCGAGATGACGCTCTACACGTCGACTCAGATCCCGCACATCACGCGCGTGACGATGGCGCTGGCCACCGGCGTGCCGGAGTCGAAGCTCCGCGTGATCGCGCCGGACGTGGGCGGCGGCTTTGGCGCGAAGCTCCAGGTCTACCCGGAGGAGGGGCTCGCGATCGTGCTCGCGAAGCGCACGAAGCTGCCCGTGAAGTGGATCGAGGAGCGCACCGAGAACGCCGTCGCCACGCACCACGGACGGGACATGATCCAGGAGATCTCCCTTGCGGCGACGGCCGAGGGCAAGATCACCGCCGTCCGTGTCCGGCTGACGGCCTCCATGGGCGCCTACCTGATGATCATCACGCCCGGCACGCCGCTGCTCGGGGCCTGGGTCTACGGCGGCGCCTACGACATCAAGGGCTACTCGTTCGAATGCTCGGGCGTGTTCACGAACCAGACGCCGACGGATGCCTATCGCGGCGCCGGCCGGCCGGAGGCGACCTACGCGATCGAGCGGGCCGTCGACGCGCTCGCGCGCAAGCTCGGCAAGGACCCGGTCGAGCTCCGCCGGCTGAACCTGATCTCGGAGTTCCCCTACGACCTCGCCTCGGGGCTGACGATCGACTCCGGCGACTACCACGCCTCGCTTGACCGGGCGCTCGA
This sequence comes from uncultured Thermoleophilia bacterium, assembly GCA_963710465.1. Taxonomy (GTDB): domain Bacteria; phylum Actinomycetota; class Thermoleophilia; order Gaiellales; family Gaiellaceae; genus JACVRM01. Next base: position 392,887 of record CAVQAQ010000007.1, on the reverse strand, counting down.
GATGCTCGACTACGAGGGGTTTCGGCGCGAGCAGGCGGAGCGCCGCGAACGCGGCGACACCAGGCAGCTCGGCGTGGGCTTCTCGACCTACATCGAGATGTGCGGGCTCGCGCCCTCGCGGATCCTCGGCGCACTGCGGTACGTCGCGGGCGGCTGGGAGGCGGCGACGATCCGCTTCCTGCCGACGGGGACCGTGCAGGTCCTGACAGGGACGACGCCGCACGGGCAGAGCCACGACACGACGTTCGCCCAGGTCGTGGCCGACCGGCTGGGCGTCGGCTACGACGAGATCGAGGTGCTTCACGGCGACACCTCGGTCGTGCCGCTCGGGATGGACACGTACGGCAGCCGGAGCCTCGCGATCGGCATGGCGGCGCTGTGCAGCGCCACCGACAAGATCGTGGCCAAGGCGCAGCGGATCGCCGCCCACGGGCTCGAGGTGGCCGAGGCCGACCTCGAGTACGAGGCCGGGACGTTCCGCGTGCGCGGGACCGACCGCACGATGACGGTCAAGGAGGCCGCCTTCGCCGCGTGGCACGCGCACGACCTCCCCGACGGCCTCGAGCCCGCGCTCGAGGAGACGGCCGTCTACGACCCGGCCGTCTTCAGCTGGCCGAGCGGCACGCACGTCGCCGTCGTCGAGGTCGACACGGAGACGGGCGCGGCCGACCTCGTCCGCTACGTCGCGGTCGACGACGTCGGCACCGTCGTCAACCCGCAGATCGTCGACGGCCAGGTGCAAGGCGGCATCACCCAGGGCGTCGGCCAGGCGCTCTACGAGGAGGCGGTGTACGACGAGGAGGGCACCCTGCTGACCGGTTCTCTCGTCAACTACCTCGTCCCGTCCGCGGCCGAGCTGCCGACCTACGAGCTCGACCGGACTGTCACGCTCAGCCCCAACCATCCGCTCGGTGCGAAGGGCGTCGGCGAGACCGGAACGATCGCCTCGACGCCGGCGGTCGTCAACGCCGTGCTGGACGCGCTCGAGCCGTACGGGGTGACCGACATCGACATGCCCGCCAGCCCCGAGCGAGTCTGGCGCGCGATCCAGGAGGCACGGTCATGATTCCCGCACGATTCGACTACGAGCGGGCCGAGTCGGTCGACCAGGCCGTCGAGCTGCTCGGCTCACGCGAGGATGCGAAGCTGATCGCCGGCGGGCACTCGATCCTGCCGCTGATGAAGCTCCGCTTCGCGCGTCCGTCGCTGCTGGTCGACATCGGCCGCATCGACGAGCTCAGCGGCGTCCGCGATGCCGGCGACCGCATCGCGATCGGCGCGGGCACGCGGCACCACGACCTCAACCACGACCCGCTCGTCCACGAGCACTGCCCGATCCTGTCGTGGACGGCGGGACTGATCGGCGACCCCCAGGTCCGGCACCGCGGCACGATTGGCGGCTCCATCGCGCACGGCCACCCGGCGTCCGACCTGCCGACCGTGCTGGTCGCGCTCGACGCGGAGCTGGTCGTCAGGGGGCCCGGCGGCGAGCGGGCGATGCCGGCGGTCGACTTCTGTCGCGGCCTGTTCGACGTCGCGCTCGGGCCGCAGGACGTGCTGACGGAGCTGCGCGTGCCGAAGCTCGGGCCTGAGGTCGGCTGGTCGTACGTGAAGTTCGCCCGGCGGGCGCAGGACTGGGCGACGGTCGGCGTGGCCGCGCTCGTCCGCAGATCGAACGGGACGATCGGCGAGGCGAAGATCGCGCTGACGAACATGGGGCCGGTGCCGATGCGCGCGCCGGCGGCCGAGGAGCGTCTCGCGGGCGCGCCGCGCGACGCCGGGGCGGACACGCGGTACGCCCTCACGAGGCGGCCGCCCTGGCCGATCAGGGCACCGAGCCGCCGGCCGACGTCAGTTCCAGCTCGGAGTTCCGCCGTGAGCTCGCCCGCGTGATCACCAAGCGGGCGCTCGAGGAGGCGCTTTCGCGTTAGTCGAGTCGTCTAGTGGTGGAGGGCCTGCCGCCGAGGCGGACCCTCAGCCGCGCTCACGGGGCAGGTCGCGCGTCTCCCAGTCGCTCCACGAGCCGGGGTAGAGCCGGCCGTCGCGCCCGGCGAGGTGCAGCCGGTGGAGCGTGACGCAGGCGGTCACGCCGGAGCCGCAGTAGGCGACGACGTCGCCCTCCGGCACGGTGCGCAGCGGATCCGCCCACGGCGTGCTGATCGCGCCGGGGATGCGGCCGGGCACGCGTGTCGACGGGGTTCGCCTCACCGCGGTACCGGTAGTGCGGGCGCGCGTCGAGCAGCACGAGCTCGGCCAGCCGCTCGACGAGCTCGTCGACGCCGATCGTGTCGTCCTCGCGTGCGCGCGGGACGAAGACGGCCGGCTCGACCGCCTCCGGCCCCGCTGTCAGCGGCCCGCGCCATGCGTCGAGGCCGCCTTCCAGCACGGCGCAGTCGTCGTGGCCGAAGTGCCGGAGCAGCCACCAGAGCCGCTCGGCCCCGCCCATGCGACCCGTAGGCGACCACCAGCACGCCCCGCCCGATCCCGGCGCGCCCGGCCACGTCCGCGAAGGCCTCCGCGGACGGGAGCGGGTGCCGTCCCGCGCCCTCGACGGAGAGGTCCGAGAGGTCGGCCTCCACGTCGAGGAACGAGGCGCCGGGGATGTGCCCCGCGTGGTACAGCTCGCGCCCGAGGCCCGGCTTGCCGAGCTCCCAGCGGCAGTCGACGAACTGGTAGTGCACGGAGGAACCTCTCGCGTGACGCGGGGCGCGGCGGCGGCGTATACGCGCGCATGAAGAAGTCCCGAACTCATCGTCATCGCCGCCGTCGCCGCAGCGGGTCTCGCCGCGGTCGCGCTCGCCGGAGTGGGCCTCCCGACCGCCGCCCACGGCGACGCCGGCATCACACGCACCATCACCGTCAACGGCAACGGCACCGTCAAGGTGACCCCGGACCGCGCCGGGTTCTCGTTCGGGGTCGATTCCCGGGCCACCACCGCCCGGGAGGCGAGCGCCGACAACGCCCGCGCGATGCAGCGCCTCATCGCCGCGCTGAAGGAAGCCGGCATCGCCGACGACAACATCCAGACCGACCAGGTCTCGGTCTGGCCGGCCACCGACAGCGACGGGAAGGTCACCGGCTACACCGCCTCCGGCTCCGTCTCTGTCGAGACCTCGGTGAACCGTGCCGGCGCGATCGTCGACGTCGCGAGCGGCGCCGGGGCCACCAACGTCTCCGGCCCGAACCTGACCGTCGCCGATACCGACCAGTACGAGGCCGAAGCACTGCACCGGGCGCTCGCCGATGCGAAGCGCAAGGCGGCGGCCGTCGCGGACGCCGCCGGCGGCAGCGTCGGCGCGGTCGTCAAGGTCGTCGAGGGCGGCGCGGCCGGGCCGCCGTACCCGATGGCCTTCGACAGCGCCTCCGCGAAGGCAGAGACGCCGGTCGAGCCCGGCACCGTCGATACGACCGCAGCGCTCACCGTCACGTTCGCGCTGCAGTGACAGCTCGCGGGGGGCGCCGGCCGAGGCGCCCCCCGCAGCTGCCACCTAGAGGGGTCGCGGTAACGGCGTCTCGGGCAGTGCCGTCGCGGCCAGCGCGGCCGCTCCGGCCGGATGCTCGTGCGGGACGCCGAGGTGCCCGTGCGATTCGGTGCCGTAGCCGCCCGGGACCGGGATGTAGAACTCGGGGTAGCCCCACATGCCGTGCTCGGACACGTCCAGGCCGGCCGTCTCGTGCTCCGGCGCCGTCCGGATCCCGAACGTCACCTTCATGAGCCACAGGACGCCGAACGAGGCGGTGAACGTGAACGCGCCGACCGCGGCGAGCCCGAGGAACTGCACGCCGAGCTGGTGGAAGCCGCCGCCGTAGAAGAGGCCGCCCTGGCCCGTGGCGAGGCTCTTCGCCTGCGCCGGCAGCGCGAGGAAGCCGAGCGACAGCGTGCCCCAGACGCCCGCCATGCCGTGCGCCGAGATGGCGCCGATCGGGTCGTCGATGCGCACGCGCTCGACGAGCGAGCACGCCGAGGACGACGATCACGCCTGCGACGAAGCCGATCACCATCGCGGCCCACGGCGCCACGAACGCGCACGCGGCGGTGATCGCGACGAGCGCCGCCGACCGCGCCGTTCAGCATCATCGAAAGGTCGGGCTTCTTGATCACGATCCAGGACGTGATCACTGCGCCGAGTACGCCGGCCGCCGGCCGCGATGTTCGTGTTCAGCGCGACGTACGCGAAGAAGCCGATGCCGCCGTAGTCGACGCCGAGCGTCGAGCCCGGGTTGAAGCCGAACCAGCCGAACCAGAGGATGATGACGCCGAGCGTGGTGAAGGCCATGTTGTGCCCCGGGATCGCGTTCGGCTTCCCGTCCGCGCCGAACTTGCCGATGCGCGGCCCGAGCAGTAGCGCCCCGGCGAGCGCGGCGAGCGCGCCCTGGTAGTGGACGACGGTCGAGCCGGCGAAGTCCTGCATGCCCTTCGAGAACAGCCAGCCGTCCGGGCTCCAGATCCAGTGCGAGACGAGCGAGTAGATGAGCGTGAAGACGACGCCGAAGGCGAAGTAGACCCAGAGCTTCGTCCGCTCGGCCATCGCGCCCCAGACGATCGCGAGCGAGACGGCGCAGAAGACGACCTCGAACATGTAGCCCGCCGCGCCCGGGATCTCGCTGAACCACGAGAACGGCGACTGGCCGACCGCGAGCAGCTCGTCGATGGACGGGATGAAGCCGGAGCCGCCGACGAGGCCGTTGCCGCCGTCGCCGAAGGCCATGCCGAACCCGACGAAGTAGTAGACGATCGAGGCGAGCGCCGAAGATCAGGACGTTCTTCGCGGCGATGTGGCCGACGTTCTTCATCCGCGTCAGTCCCGCCTCGAGGAAGGCGAAGCCGGCCTGCATGAACATGACCAGCACGGCGGCGATGACGACCCAGATCGTGCTGGCCGCGATGGCAGATCCGTTCGACAACCCTGCTGCGAGCGCGTGCTCATCCGACTTCCACCTCCTCCAGGCTGCGCCCGGTCCGGTTGTGCGTGACGTTCTCGACGGCGCTCGTCCAGACGAGCCCGTCGCCCGACTCGTTGCCGCTGCGCGCCGCGTCGGCGATCGCCGCGACCACGGCGTCGGCGATGCTCGTCGTCGACGACGAACGTGAGGAGCGGCCTTCGGCAGGAACCGCGACTCGAAGATCCGGCCGCGGTACTCGTGCGTGATGCCGCGCTCGCGGCCGTGGCCGACCGCCTCGACCACCGTGACGCCGACGTGGCCCGGTCGCCTCCTCGACGGCGTCGATCACCGTCTCGACCCGCTCGCGGATCACGACTGCCTCGACCTTGATCACCGGATCACCTCCGATCGGACGTTCCATCAGGACACGACGTCGCGCCAGCGGCCGTCCAGGCGGCCGATGCGCCGCGCGCACGCCGACGACCCGGAACCCGCAGCGGCGGTGAAGCGCGAGGCTCGCCTCGTTCTCCGGGAAGATCCCGGCCTGGATCGTCCAGATCCCGGCGAGCTCCGCGTCGGCGACGAGCCGCGTCGAGCAGCGCGGTGCCGACGCCCGGCCCGCGCGCTCGCGCGCGACGTAGACGCTGTTCTCGGCGACGCCCGCGTAGCACTCGGCGCGAGACGGGCGCGAGCGCCGCCCAGCCGACGATCTGCCCGTCCTGCCGCCGACCAGCCGGTGGCCGGCGAGGTGAGCGCGTCCCACGCGTCCCAGGAGGGCCTCCGTCTCGAACGTGGCCTGCCGCCCGCGATGCCCTGCTGTAGATCGCGCTCACCGCCGGCCAGTCGTCCGGTCGCATTGCTCGTATCTCCATGTCGTGTCCGGACCACGAAAAAAGCCCCGGGACTCCAGAGTCCCGAGGCGCCATTGCCTCAGACGCTCGCCTTCTACGGCGAACGTCTGCTCACCGATGTAGGTATTACGGGGCGGCAGTCAAGGACTTGTGCCACGTTTTTCGCTGCCGGTGAGTGCGGTCGCGCGCTCCCTCGACCGATGTTGCGCCTGGTCTGAGAACCGGTTTCCGCGCGCGGGCCTCCCGTTGGAGGCGCCGCGCACTGTTCTCGACGACCGAAGGAGCACCGCACATGATTCACACCAACGAGACGACGATCGAACGCGTGGGTGCCCGCGGCGACACCGGGTCCGGTGCGGCGATCGAGGTCGTCGAGCTCCGCAAGGAGTTCATCCGCAAGGAGAAGGCCGGGCGACTGCGTCCCAAGCGCCGCCGCCGCGTGCCCGCGATCAAGCATCTGAGCTTCACCGTCGAGCGCGGTGAGTGCGTCGCCATCCTGGGCCAGAACGGCTCGGGCAAGTCGACGATGATCCGCCTGCTCTCGACGCTGCTCCTGCACGACGGCGGAACGGCGCGCATCTTCGGGCACGACGTGTTCAAGGAGCCGAGGGCGATCCGGCGGCTCGTGAACCGCGTGTCGGTCGAGGCTTCGTTCTTCAAGAAGATGTCGGCCCAGGAGAACCTCGCCTACGCCGCGCGGTTCTACGGGATGACCTCCGCCGACACACGGGACAAGATCCCGCACATCCTCGAGCGGGTCGGCTTTCCCGCGAAGCGAAGCGGCGAATCGATGGAGAACCTCTCGCGCGGCATGCAGCAGAAGGTCGCGCTGGCCAGGGCGCTCCTCACCTCGCCCGTGCTGCTCCTGCTCGACGAGCCGACGACGGGCCTCGATCCCCGTTCCAAGCTCGAGGTGCAGGAGTTCATCCGCGAGGTGTGGGCCTCGCACGACGCGACGATCCTGCTCTGCACGCACGACATGAACGAGGCCGAGTCGCTCGCGAACCGGGTCGGGATCCTGCACCGCGGCGACCTGCTGTGCCTCGAGCCGGCCGACGAGCTCAAGCGGCGCTACGGCGCCGAGACGCTCGAGGAGGCGTTCTTCGCGGCGACGGGCGCATCGCTCGAGGAGGAGGAGCGGGAGGAAGACAAAGACGACGAGAGGGAGGTGTGGGCCTGATGCGTGGGGCTGCACAGGCGCTGCGGCACGAGTTCATCGGGCTCGGCGGCGTCCTCGAGCGCAACTGGTACCTGGTCAAGCGCTACGCGTGGTGGGAGCTCGCGTTCTTCGCCTGGACGGCGGCGAACACGCTCACCATCGTCTTCATCGCCGACGGCATCGAGGCCACCGGCGGGCAGATCGACGTCCAGCGGGTCACGACCCAGCTCCTCATCGGAGCGGTCATCTGGTCGTACCTCGGGATCGTGTTCGAGATCATCGTCGAGACGGTCGCGTGGGAGCGCTGGGAGGGGACGATCGAGTACACGTTCATGGCTCCGCTCTCACGGCCGGTGCATCTGATCGGGATGGGCTTCTTCGCCGTGCTCTACGGACTTGTGCGGGCGACGATCGTGTTCGTCGTCATCGCGGCGTTCTTCGGGCTGCACATGCCGGACGCGAACTTCGCGGCGGCCCTGGTCGTGCTGGCGATCGCCTCGGTCTCGTTCATCGGCATCGGGATGATGACCGCCGTCCTGCCGTTGATCTCGCCTGAGAAGGGCATGCAGATCGGGTTCGTCGGGCAGGGCATCCTGCTCGTCGTCTCGGGCGTCTACTACCCGGTGTCGGTGTTGCCGGAGTGGATGCAGTGGCTGTCGAAGATCTCGCCGGCGACCTACGCGCTGGCCGGGATCCGGCACGCGATCCTCGACGGCTGGGGCGTGTCCCAGATGTGGCCGTTCATCTGGCCGCTGCTGATCATCGGGGCGGTCGCGGTCCCGCTCGGACTGGAGATCTTCCGGCGCGGCGAGATCCACGCGAAGCGGCACGGGAAGCTGAAGCGGTCGGGCTAATGGCCGTCCGGTGCGCCGACGACGCGGACGGGCTGCGCGGCGTGGTCGCGGTATGGAACGCGATCACGCCGCGCGAGCCGGTCTCGGTGGGGGTGATCGGGGAGCGGTGGGCGCGCCAGCCCGAGCGGCTCTACCTCGTCGCCGAGCACGGGGGCCGCGCGGTCGGCACCGCGATGGCGGCGCCGTCGGACTCGCCCGGCCGCCTCTTCCTCGAGGTGCGCGTGCTGTCGGAGGCACGCCGGCAGGGCGTCGGCTCGGCGCTCTACGAGCAGCTCGAACGGCACGCGGTCGCGCTTATGCCGAACGCGTTGTCGGCGCACGTGTCCGAGGCGTCGATCGACGGACTGCGGTTCGCGCGGCAGCGGGGCTACTGTGAGGTCGACCGCCAGGTGGAGCTCGTTCGCACGCTGCAGGGTGACGAGCGGCCTCCGCCGCGGCCGGCCGGCGTCGAGATCGTCGAGCTGACGGAGGCGATGCGACCGGCGGCGTACGTCATCACCCGCCAGGCGTGGGCCGACTTCCCGCTCTCCGTGGCCGTGCCGGCGCCGGCGTGGGACGACTGGGTTCGCGAGGAGTTCGACGGGCCGATCGCGTTTGCGGCGCTGGAGAAGGGCCAGGTCGTCGGCTTCGCGGCTCTGATCTCGCGGCCCGTCGACGGCCTGCTCGAGCACGGGCTGACCGCGTGCCTACGGACGCACCGCGGGCGCGGCATCGGCACGGCACTGAAGCAAGCACAGATCGCCTGGGCCGCCGTCACGGCTACCGCGAGCTGATCACGTTCACGCAGGCCGGCAACGAGGCGATGCGCCGGGTCAACGTGAAGCTCGGGTACATCGAGCAGCCGGCCTGGCTGACGTTGCGCCGCGACGTCCCTATGCCGGCGACAGGAAGTTCGGCCGCACGTATGCCGGCCTGAACCCTGCCCGCACGATGTTCCGGTACGAGTCCGCGGGCCGGCTGGGGAGCAGCTCGCCGGTCTCGGTCACGAGCGTCGTCGCGCCGAGCTCGACCGCCCGCCGGGCCCGGGCCGCAAAGAGCGCCCGCTGCCCGCCGCGGCGCCGGAACGCCGGACGGGTCGAGCCGAACCCCAGCCACGCGGCCTTGCCCAGCACGACGAGCGCGCCGGCAGCGGCGGGCTCGTCATCCGCGTAGGCGACGAAGCAGCTGTAGCCCTCGAGCTGCGGCGTGACGGCGAGCGGGCCTGCCGCGTCCGCCGGCAGCTCGTACGCCTCGGAGACGACCAGCGCGAAGTCCTCGCCGCGCTCCGGGCCGACGAGCTCGACGCGCAGGTCCGTGATCGAGGCGGACGCCTCGTCCGCGGCGCGCGTGAACTTCGTCCACCCGTAGCCCGACGCGAACCCGCGCTCGGCGAGCAGCCCGGTCAGCTCGGCCGGCTGCGCCTGCGGCGCGACCGCGATCGCGTACTCGACGCCGAACGACTCGAAGAACGCCGCGATGTCGTCGAGGTGCCGCTCGCCGGCGGGCTCCGCGAGTCCGAGCCCGGCGACACGGTTGAGCATCGTGGAGGAGATGCCGGGCAGCGCGAGCAGGGCCGCACCGCCGACCTCCGCGGTGTGGGCGCCGTGGCCGGCGGCGAAGAAGCGCCGGTACGCCTCGAGCTCGACCAGCTCCAGGTCCGGGATCCGTCCGGTCACCACGCGAATGTACGCGCACGGATCGTCTAGGATGGGTGAGTTCGTTTGGAGGCGACGAGGCCTCGGGCGTATTCTCGCCCGGGGCTTTTTGCATTTTCGGAGGAGGTTTTTTGATGTCGCAGGTCGAGACGAGGAACAGAGCGACCTCGAGCGAGGAGGCGCGCAAGGACGTGCTGAAGCGCGTCGAGAAGGAGGGGATCGAGTTCGTCCTGCTCTGGTTCACGGATCTGGAGGGTCACCTCAAGAGCTTCGCGATCACCCCGTCGGAGCTCGCGGGCGCGCTGGACGACGGGATGGGCTTCGACGGCTCGTCGATCACCGGCTTCAACGCGATCGAGGAGTCGGACATGGTCGCGATCCCGGATCCCGGCACGTTCCAGGTGATGCCCTGGAAGGAGGGCGAGACGCGCGTCGGCGCGCATGATCTGCGACGTCGTCACGCCGGACGGGGAGCCCTACGAGGGCGACCCGCGCTACGTCCTGCGCCGCGCGCTCGAGCGGATGCACGTCGATGGGCTTCGACACGTTCAACGTCGGCCCCGAGCTCGAGTACTTCCTCTTCGAGGACTCGAAAGGGACGAAGACGCTGGACGAGGGCGGCTACTTCGCGATGACCACGCATGGACGCCGCGAGCGAGCTGCGCCAGGAGACGGTCCGGGCGCTGGAGTCGATGGGTATCCCGATCGAGTACGTCCACCACGAGGTCGGCCCGTCGCAGCACGAGATCGACATGCACTTCGCGCCGGCGCTCGAGATGGCCGACCACACGCTCACCTACCGGCTGATCGTCAAGGAGATCGCGAAGAAGGCCGGCTACCACGCGACCTTCATGCCGAAGCCGATCTTCGGCGAGAACGGCTCCGGGATGCACACGCACCAGTCGCTCTTCACCGACGGGCGCAACGCCTTCTTCGACGCAGACGACAAGTGGAGCCTGTCCGAGGTCGGCAAGGGCTTCATCGCGGGCCAGCTCCGGCACGCGCGCGAGCTCTCGGCCGTGTTCGCCCAGTGGGTCAACTCGTACAAGCGGCTCGTGCCCGGGCTACGAGGCCCCGGTCTACGTCGCGTGGTCGCGGCGCAACCGCTCGGCGCTGATCCGGATCCCGCTCTACAAGCCCGGGAACGAGCAGGCGACGCGGGCCGAGATCCGCTGTCCGGATCCGGCATGCAACCCGTACCTGACGTTCGCGGCGCTGCTGCATGCGGGGCTCGAGGGGATCGAGAAGGGCTACGAGCTGCCCGAGCCGATGGAGACGAACCTGTACCACCTGACCGCGGAGCAGCGGGCAGAGCGCGGGATCGTCGCCCTGCCGGAGACACTCGGCGAGGCGATCAGCGAGCTCGCCGGCTCGGAGCTCGTGCGCAAGGCCTTCGGCCCGCACATCTTCGACCGCTACGTCGAGCTCAAGCGCGAGCGAGTGGGACGACTACCGCGTGCAGCTCACGGACTGGGAGATGCAGCGGTACCTCGCCAGTCTCTGTAGCGGCGTCTCGAGGGCCGGCGGCACCCGCCGCCGGCCCTGTCCTCTGACAGACACGTAGACGCGGGCCCCGAAAAAGGAGCAAGAATGGGAGTCGTTCACCGGCTCCGCTGACTTGGCGGACGGCGGAGCCGCTGACGGCCGATCGCGAGCTGCCTTTAGGCAGCTCGTGGTCGTTGTGGCGCGAAACGATCGACGGCGGGAAGCCGGGCGGTCGACACGATCGCGAGCTGCCCGCCCCTGAGGCAGCTCGTGGTCATTCCGGTCCGGAGCGCTTAGAGGAAGCGCGGAAGGGCGTCGCGGTCGACCCGCAGGTCGATGCGGCGCTCGGCGCCGTCGATCTCGGAGATCGCGTCCGCCGGCACCATCCGCCGCGATGCGAAGAAGCGGCGCGCCCGCACCGACAGCGCGTCGGGCTCGTCGGGACGCGTTCCGTACATCGGGCACTCGACGCGTCCGAGCAGGCGGCCCGCCGCGTCTGTGACGCGGAAGCCGACCGTCGTGCGGAGATCGACGTCGATCGTGCTCACGGAACCGACCGTACCCACAGGCTGCAAAGAGAATGCGTCCGAACTCGTTAGGGGTTTGTTAGCGGGCGCATCACGTCGTGGCTTCGTCGTCATCGCCCAGATCGCGACCACGTATGCGATGAGGAGCGCGACGCTCAGCACCGTGACCACCCGCGCGCCCACGCGGCCACCCCCGCGTGCGCATGCGGCGGATGCCGATGCCCGCCAGGATCAGGCTGATGATCAGGACGAGGAACCCGGCGTCCGAGATCGCCATACCCGATGCCGACCCAGTTCTGGTCGCTGTTGTACGGCGACGCGCTCGAGTACCCACGCGGCCCCGATCCGCATGGCGAAGAACGCCGGCAGCACGACGAAGAACAGCGTCAGGTAGGCAAAGCGGCGGAGCGCAGCGTCTCGTCGGCGTCCTCCTGGGCGCGCCACGCGTAGATCGAGCGACGCGCTGACGACGAACAGGCCGCCGACGAGCAGCATCGCGCCCAGCACGTGCAAGAAGAGCGAGGCCTCCCAGGCGCCGTCGGGCCGAATGTCCGCGAGCGTCACGCGCCGGGCTTCCAGACCATGAGGACGAGGATGCAGGATCAGCGAGATGCCCGCGACCGTCTGCAGTTGCAGGCCGGTCCGGCGGAGCACAGCCGCGTCATCCGGGTCCATCGCCGCCCGCTGGAAGGACCGGCCGGCGCGCTGGCCGGTGCCGACGGCGATCACCCAGAAGATCAGCGAGGCGAGGATCCAGCCGTCCCACGGGTGGTACGCGGTCCGCTCGATCGCGAGCCAGATGCCGAAGATCAGGACGCCGACCGCGCCGATGCCGACGATGATCGCGCCGGCGCGTCCCAGCCACATCGCCGCCGCGGGCGTCAGGATCGCGCGTCCCGGCCGGCGTCGCCGAAGATGAGCGCCCAGAAGAGCGTCACGGCCGCAACGAGCGTGAACGCGAGCAGGACGTGCAGGAACAGGAGGGCGTGGTACACCTGCGCGGCAGCCTAATCTGGGAATCGGACGCCTAGACTGGCAACGTGGACGCGCCTGCCCGTCATCTGCGTCTTCTTACCGAGACGATCGCCGCCGTCAACTCGACGCTCGACCTCGACGAGGTGCTCGCGCTGATCGCCCGCAAGGTGGCGGAGGCGCTCGAGGCGGATGCCTGCTTCGTCTACCTCTACGACGACCGGGCCGACGAGCTCGTCCTGGGGGCGACGCACGGCGCCGCCGTCGAGGAGGAGACGCGCCGCCCGCGCATGCGGCCCGGCGAGGGCATCACCGGCGCGGCCGCGGCGCAGCGCGAGCCCGTGATGCTCTCGTCGCAGGCGCACCTCGACCCGCGCTTCAAGGTCTTCCCGAACCTGCACGAGGAGGAGTACGAGTCGATCCTCGCCGTGCCGATCCTCATGCGCGAGAAGCTCGAGGGTGCGCTCAACGTCCGCACCCTCGAGGCCCCGTGAGTTCACGCAGGCGGAGATCGAGCTCCTCGTCGGCATCGCCGGCCAGGTGGCGCAGTCGATCGAGCACGCGCGTCTGTACGCCGCTGCCCAGCGGCGCGTGACCGAGCTCGAGGCGCTGGCGCGGATCTCGGAGGCGGTCTCCGAGTCGCTCTACCTCGAGGAGTCGCTCGAGGCGATCGTCAAGACGACGATGGACGCCGTCGACGCGACGGGCGCGGCCCTCGTGCTCGAGGACGGCCGCATCGCCTGGCCGGAGGGCCGCGCCGGCGCCCACGCGGTGCGGCTGCCGCTGCGCTGGAAGGGCCGGCAGATCGGTGAGCTCGTGGCCGACCGCGATGCCCCGTTTTCGGAGGACGACAAGCTCATGCTCGCCTCGATCGCCCAGCAGGCGGCGATGGCGCTGGAGCACGGGCGAGCCGTCCTGCGCGGCGTGCTCGCGCAGGAGATCCACCACCGCGTGAAGAACAACCTGCAGACGGTCGCCTCGCTCCTCCGCCTGCAGGCGCGCGCCGCGGACGGCGTCGACCCGGCCAAGGCGCTCGGTGACTCGGCGAACCGCATCCTCGCCATCGCCGCGGTGCACGAGGTGTTGACGGAGCAGCGGGACGAGGAGGTCGATCTCGCCGCCCTGCTCGACCGGCTGCGCGCGATGCTCGTGCAGGGGCTCGGCGTGTCGAAGCAGGTGGAGACCGATCTCCAGCCCGTCGAGCTCGGCGGCAGCCGCGCGACCGCGCTCGCGCTCGTGTTCAGCGAGCTGCTCCAGAACGCCCTGGAGCACGGCGGGTCTTCGGTGCGCGTCGAGCTCGCGCGCCAGAACGGAGACGTGCGGCTGGCGATCTCGGATGACGGCACCGGACCCGGGGTATCCGGCGAGCTCCAGGGAACCGGGCTCTCGATCGTCCGCGCGCTCGTCCGGGACGAGCTGCGGGGCACGCTCACGCTCGAGGTGAACGGCGGCCTGCGCGCTCAGGTCGTGTTCCCGCAGTAGCAGGCCCAGGCGAGCCGGGCCATCGCGTTCCACGTGTCGTCGGTGAGCGGATGGGTGTTGACCAGGACCACCGCCTGGCGGTCGCCCGACTCGCTCGAGAGCGCGATCGTCGTATGCCCGAGCGTGAAGCCGAGATGCCCCCAGGCTTGCCCGCACGGTGACGTCTCGTCGCCGATCGACGTGATCGACTCGATCCCGAGCCCGTAACCGTCACTCTCGTCCCAGTCCGAGACGACCGTGTGCAGCAGCTCGGCGCGAAGCTCCGGCGCGATGAGCTCGCCTCCGAGGAGCGCGTGAAGGAAGCGCGCGACGTCGTCTGCCGTCGACACGACCCCGCCGCCGGCATAGTCGCCCGGGAGAACCTCGGTGACGTCGACGAGGCTCTGACCGGGCGCGGGCAGCAGCGGGTTGTCCGGGGGGAGATACCCGCGTGCGAGGTCCTCGGGCGGTGCGTCGGGCAGATCGGTCGCCGTCAGCCCGAGCGGCTCGAAGATCCGGCGTTGGAGCTCGCGCCGCAGCGTCGAACCGGTCACGTCCTCGATGAGGAGCCCGAGCATGAGGTAGTTGCTCCCGGAATACGACCAGTCGGCGCCGGGCGGGAAGAGGCGCGTCTTGCCCAGCACGAGCGCCGCGGTCTCCCGCGGGATGCCGTACGCACGCTGCGTGGGATCGAGTCGGTAGAGCTCGAGCAGCTCCTCCATGCTGTGGGCGTCAGGCAGCCCGCTCGTGTGGTTGAGCAGCTGGCGCACGGTCGCATCGAGCCCATCGGGCGTCCGGTCGAGCTCGAGTGCTCCATCGGCGACGAGTTGGAGGACGACGGTCGCGACGAAGGTCTTGGTCAGGCTTCCGATCGGGAAGCGATGCGCGGACGTCAGGGGAGCCCCCGTCTCGGCGTCGGCGAGACCGGCCGCCTGCTCCCAGCGTCCCTCCGGGCCGGCGGACAGGGCGATCACGCCAGGCGCCCCGGCGTCCATGACCGCCTCGAGGTAGCCGTCGAGCGTCGTGGTGTCGATTATCCCGCTCAACGTTCGTCGTGATGTAAAGGAGCCGAATGGAATTCGACTGCTACAGCCTCGTCCTGCTCCACCGCGGCCCCCGCGCGCTCGAGCTCTCGCACGAGGAGCTCGACCGCCTGCAGGCTGCGCACCTGGCCCACCTCGACGCCATGCGCAACCGCGGGGTGCTCCTGTCCGCCGGGCCGTTCCGCGACCAGGAGGACGAGACGTTCCGCGGCATCTGCATCTACCGCACCGGGCTCGAAGAGACGCGCGAGCTCGCGAGCAGCGACCCGTCGGTGCAGGCGGGACGGATGCGGGTCGACGTGGTCACGTGGCTGACGCCCGCAGGAGAGGTCGCCTTCCCCGGCTCGGACGACGAACCGAAGGAGGCAGCATGAGTCAGCAGACGGCAACCGCCCCTGCGCACACGCCGTTCGCATACGGCGACCACGTCACCATCGCCGTGAACGTCACGGACTTCGAGCGGGCGATCGGCTGGTACCGCGAGGCGTTCGGGTTCGAGCTGATCTACAAGCTCGACGACTGGAAGTGGTGCGAGCTCTCGACCCCGATCGACGGCGTGCACATCGGGCTCGGGCAGACGGATGACGAGACCCGCGGGGGAATGCAGCCGACCTTCACGGTCGCCGACATCGAAGCGGCCAAGGCGCACCTCGAGTCTGTCGGCGCCGTGTTCGACGGTGACGTCCACGAGGTCGAGGGAATGGTCAAGCTCGCCTCGTTCAAGGACCCGGACGGGAACGCGCTCGGACTGGCCGAGCGCATCTAGGCGACCGGTCGGGACAGTCCCCTCGGCGGAGGGGACTGTCCCTAGACTCGTCCGGTGGCGCGTGTCCTGATCGCCGAGGACGAGACGATCATCCGCATGGATCTGGCGGAGATGCTCGAGCGTGCCGGGTTCGAGGTCTGCGCGCAGGCGCGCGACGGGATCGAGGCGGTCGACCTGGCCGTCTCGGAGCGCCCGGACCTGGCCGTCCTCGACGTGAAGATGCCGCGCCTCGACGGCATCGAGGCCGCCCGGCGGATCCTCGACGAGCGGCCCATCCCCGTCGTGATGCTGACCGCGTACGGCCAGGAGGAGCTCGTCTCGCGCGCGATCGAGGCGGGCGTCTTCGGCTACCTCGTGAAGCCGTTCCGCGAGACCGACCTGCTGCCGGCGATCGAGACGGCGCGGGCCAGGCACGCCGAGCTGATTGCCGTCCGAGAGGAGGCCGAGTCCCTGGCCGAGGCGCTCGCCGCGCGCAAGGCGATCGAGCGGGCCAAGGGGCTGCTGATGACGAAGGAGAAGCTCACCGAGGACGAGGCGTTCGCGCGCTTGCGCAAGGCCAGCCAGGTCTCGGGCCGTCCGCTCCGGGTCATCGCCGAGGCGGTCGTCGCGACCCTCACCGACGAGTGAGCGAGCACCCGAACGCCGCGCTGACGCGGCGGATCTTCGGGGCGTTCGGCCGCGACGCGAAGGTCATCTCGGCCGGCCTCGCGCGCGACATCGTGTGGCGCGTCCCCGGCAACACGATCATGAGCGGCGAGTACCGGGGGCGCCGCGAGGTGGTCGAGTTCCTCCGCCGCACCGGCCTCGAGACCGGCGGCACCTACCGATCGCGGCTCCGGAGCGTCCTGGCCGACGACGACTGGGCGGTCGCGATCTACCGCGCGCAGGGCAGCCGCAACGGCATCGACCTCGACGTCGACCAGGGACTCGTGATCCGCATTCGCGACGGCCAGTGGGCGGAAGTGACGGCCGTCCCACTTGATTCACAATTTGATGCGTTCTGGTCCTGAGGCTTTACGACTCGATGCGTTCTGGTCCTGAGCCGTTCGACTCGCCCGACGTCGTCCGGCTCGCCGAGGCGCAGCAGGCAGAGATGCTCGCCCTCTACGGCGAGGGCGGGAACGACATCGGGCCGGCCCGCGAGGCGTCGCAGTTCACGCCGCCGGACGGCGTCTTCCTCGTCGTTCGCGACGAGGACGGCGAGGCGGTTGCGTGTGGTGGGATCGTCCGCTTCGACGGGACCCGCGCCGAGTTGAAGCGGATGTACGTCCTGCCCGGCGCGCGTGGTCGCGGCTTGGGGCGGCTCGTGCTCGAGCAACTCGAGACGCGGGCGCGGGCGTTCGGCTACACGGGTGTCGTGCTCGAGACCGGCGACCAGTCGGCGACCGCGCTCGGCCTCTACCGCTCCTCAGGGTACGAGCCCATCCCCTGCTACGGCGTCTACGCCGCGCGGGAGTTGAGCCGCTGCCTCGAGAAGCGGCTCTAGGCGCCGGCCTGCTCGAAGACCTCCTCCCAACGCGCGATGAGCGCACGCAGGGCTTCGCGGCGCGCGGCGTGCGCCTGCAGCGTTTCCACGTTCGCCCAGTCCTCGGCCAGCTTCGCCTCGAGACCCGCCACCTCGGCCTCGCACGTCGCGATCTCCTGCTCGAGCCGCTCCAGTTCGCTCGGCCCGCGCGGCGGAGGAGGCCTAGGGCTTGCCGGCTTCGGCTTGCGCTGTGGGGGAGGTGGAGGCGCGGCGCGCTCCTCGCGCCGGCGCAGCATCTCCGCCCAGCCGCCGTCGTAGGCGCGGATGGTGCCGTCCTCGATCGCCAGCGTGCGCTCGGCGATCGCGTCGAGCAGCGCGCGGTCGTGCGAGACGAGCAGCACCGTGCCCGGGTAGGCCTCGAGGGCGGCCTCGAGTGCCTCGCGGCTCTCAAGGTCGAGGTGGTTCGTCGGCTCGTCCAGGATCAGCAGGTTGGCGCCCGACGCGACCACGATCGCCAGCGCGAGCCGCCGCCGCTCGCCGCCGGAGAGCACCGCGACCGCCTTGGTCTGCTCGTCCCAGCCGGAGAAGAGGAAGCGGCCGAGCAGATTCTGGGCGTCCGGCCGCTGCAGCCCGGTCGCGCGCTGGACGCACTGGAGCACCGTCCCGCGGGTATCGAGCTCCATCTCCTGCTGCGAGAAGTACGCCGGCTCGACGCCGTGGCCGAGGCGGATCTTCCCGGTGTCCGGCCCCGGGTCCGGGGACAGGATCGTCTCGAGCAGAGTCGTCTTGCCGGTGCCGTTTGGCCCGACGAGCGCGACGTGCTCGCCGCGCTCGAGCGCGAACGAGACGTGGTCGAGCAGCTCCTTGTCCCCGGCACGCACGGCCACGCCGTCGACCTCCAGCACCGTGCGGCCGCTTCGCTTCGGCTTCAGGAACTCGAAGCCGAGGCTGCGCTGCTTGCGCGTGAGCCGCTCGAGCTCGCCCGTGTGCGTCGAGCGCTCGTCCTTCAGGCGCGCGATCTGCGTGAGCTTCGCCTGCGCCTGCTTCGCCTTGGATTTCTTGTAGCGGAACCGCTCGACGAAGCGGTCGAGCCGGGCGATGTCGACGGCGATCCGGTCGGCCTCCTTCCCGGCGTAGAGGGCGCGCGCCGCCTTCTCACGGCGCCAGGCGTGCCACGTGCCGTTGAAGGTCAGCGAGCGGCCTCCCTCGAGCTCGAGCACCGAGGTCGTCACGGCCTCCAGGAACCAGCGGTCGTGCGCGACGAGGATGACGGCGGCGTCGATCGACTGGAGCTCCCGCTCCAGCCACTCGAGCCGCTCGACGTCGAGGTGGTTCGTGGGCTCGTCGAGCAGCAGCAGGTCCGGGCCACCCGTGAGCGCGCGCGCGAGCGAGGCGCGCGTCAGCTCGCCGCCCGAGAACGTGGTCAGCTCCCGGTCGAGGTCGTCGTCGCGGAACCCGAGGCCGCGGAGCGACGCCACGCGCGCGCTCGCGCCACGCGTATCCGCCCGCGTGCTCGAGCAGCGCCTGTGCCTCGCCGTAGCGGGCCAGCGTCTCCGGGCGGGCGTCGCCGCCGGCCATCGCCTGCTCCAGTCGCGCCAGCTCCTCCTCGGCGGCGATCACGTCGCCGGCGCCCGAGAACGCGTACTCGCGGAGCGTCAGGCCGAGCTCGAGCGGCGGGCGCTGGTCGTGCAGCGCCACGCGCGTGCCCTTCTGGAACGCGAGCTCACCGCCGTGGATCTCGGTCTGCCCGGCCAGCATCCGGAGCAGCGTGGTCTTGCCGGCCCCGTTCGGGCCGGAGAGCGCGAGCCGCTCCCGGCGCTCGACCTTGAAGCTGACGCCGTCGAAGAGAACGTCTCCGGCGAGCTCCTTCCTGAGGTTGCTGGCGATGACGACGGCCACGCATCAAGCGTAGGCGCCAGACCGGGGTCAGACCCCGGTACCACGGCATGCGCAACGAGTCTGTGCCGGATGCGTGCCGGATCAGGCTTCGACTGCGGCGCTGACGAGTGCGCGCGCCGCCGCGGCAATCGCCTCGGCATCGATGCCCGCGGCCGCGAGCAGCTCGGCCGGCTTGCCCGACGTGGGCATGTCGCCGACGGCCAGCTTCGTGAAGTGGAGCTGCTGCCCTTCGAAGTCGGCGAGCTCCGACAACACGGCCTCTCCGAGGCCGCCCTCGGGCCAGTGGTCTTCGACCGTCACGACGCGGCCGCCCGTGGCCTCCGCGGCGGCGCGCAGCGTCTCGCCGTCCGCCGGCTTCACCGAGTAGAGGTCGATCACACGCGCGTGCACGCCTTCCGCGGCGAGCGCGTCGGCCGCCTTGAGCGCCTCGTGGAGCGTGATGCCGGCGCCGACGATCGTCACCTCGTCGTCGTCCGACGAGCGCACCACCCGGGACCCGCCGACGGGGAACTCCTCATCCGGCCCGTAGATGACCCGCGTGTTGGCACGCGTCGTGCGCAGGTAGGAGATGCCCTCGAGGTCGGCCATCGTCGCGACGAGTCTCGCGGTCTGGTTCGCGTCGGACGGGTAGAGGACGGTCGAGCTGTGTACGGCCCGGAGCGCGGCGATGTCCTCGAGCGCCATCTGCGACGGCCCGTCCTCGCCGATCGAGACGCCTGCGTGCGATCCGCAGAGCGAGTAGGTCGCCCGGCTGATCGCCGACATGCGGATGAAGTCGTAGGCGCGCGAGAAGAACGCCGCGAACGTGGATGCGAACGGCCGCCAGCCCCGTACCTGCATGCCGACGGCAGCGGCGACCAGCTGCTGCTCGGCGATGAACATCTCGAAGTACCGCTCCGGCAGCTCCTTGGCGAAGAACTCGGCGTAGGTCGAATTGGAGACCTCGCCGTCGAGCGCAACCACGTCGCCACGGGCGGTGCCGAGCGCCGCCAGCGCGTCGCCGTAGGCCTTGCGCGTCGCCACCTCGGAGCCGAGCTCGTAGCGCGGCAGCTCCAGCGGCCCCGTCGGCTCGAAGCGGTGGGGCTCGCCCGGCTCGGGCGCGTGCACCTCGACCCGGAGGTTGCGCTCTCCGCCGAGCTCTGCGATCGCCTCGTCGGGGTTGTCGAGCGCCTTGCCGTGCCAACCCGGCTTGTCCTCGACGGCCTTGACTCCCTTGCCCTTCAACGTGCGCGCGACGATGACCGTCGGGCGGTCGCGGATCGACTCCGCCTCGGTGTAGGCCCGGTCGATCGCCTCGACGTCGTGCCCGTCGATCTCGATCGCATGCCAGCCGAACGCGCGCGCCCGGTTGGCGTACGAGTCGAGATCCCAGCCGTGCATCGTCTCGCCGCGCTGGCCGAGCCGGTTGACGTCGATGATCGCCGTCAGGTTGTCGAGCTTGGAGTAGGCGGCGTGCTCGAACGCCTCCCAGACGGAGCCCTCGGCCATCTCGCTGTCACCGTGCAGCACCCACACGCGGTACGGGAGGCGGTCGAGCCGCTTGCCTGCGAGCCCCACGCCGACCCCGTACGGCAGGCCCTGGCCGAGCGAGCCGGTGGCGACGTCGACCCACGGCAGTACCGGCGTCGGATGGCCCTCGAGCCGGCTGCCGAACTTCCGGAACGTCAGCAGCTCCGCGTCGGTGATCGCGCCGGCCGCCTTGTACATCGAGTACAGCAGGGGCGAGGCATGTCCCTTGGAGAAGATGAGGTGATCGTTCGCCGGATCCTCGGGCGAGTCGAAGCGGTAGCGCAGGTGGTTCGCGAGCAGCACGGCCATCAGGTCGGCCGCCGACATGGACGACGTCGGATGCCCGGAATTCGGGACGGCCGCGGCCCGCACCGAGTCCACGCGCAACTGCTGCCCGAGCTCGCGGAGGAAGGCTGCGTCAGCCATCGCTGGGAATTTACCCCCGGTGTAACCTCGTTGCTGTGACCGTCGACGTCGCACGGCGCTACGGGGAGGCGCTCGACGACCGCGACTGGGAAACGGCGCGCCAGCTGCTCGACCCGGACGTGGAGATCGTTCGCCCGAGCGGGCGGCACTACCAGGGCGCGGACCGCTGGATCCAGCTGCTGAGCGACGCGGACGGCTTCGACAACATCGAGTCCGACATCGCCGCGCGCGCCTACGAGCAGCGCAACGGCCTGGTGATCGAGGTCACGGACCTCGTCCACCGCTGGCGCGACGACGGCTCGCCCGCCTACACGAGCCGCGAGGAGACGGTCATCGCCTTCCGGGAAGGCCGCATCGCGCGCATGGAGTCGACCGTGGAGCACAGCCACCCGTGAAGGTCGCGCTTGCATTCGACCACCGCGGCGTGAAGCTGCGCGAGCGCGTTTTCGAGGAGGTCGCGCGCCTCGGACACGAGGCGGTCGATCTCGGCACCGACCGGCCACAGCCGCGCATCGACTACCCGGACAAGGCGCGGGACATCGGCGAGGCGATCCGCGGCGGCCGCGCCGAGCGTGGAATCCTGATCTGCGGCTCGGGTGTCGGCGCCTCGGTCGCGGCCTCCAAGATCGCCGGCATCCGCGCCGCGATCTGCCACGACGTCTACTCCGCGCACCAGGGCGTCGAGCACGACGACATGAACGTGCTCTGCCTCGGCTCCGAGGTGGTCGGCCCGGAGCTTGCCGCCGACCTCGTCCGGATATTCCTCGCCGCGCAGTT
Source organism: uncultured Thermoleophilia bacterium (assembly GCA_963710465.1). Classification (GTDB taxonomy): domain Bacteria; phylum Actinomycetota; class Thermoleophilia; order Gaiellales; family Gaiellaceae; genus JACVRM01. The sequence goes on along the minus strand of CAVQAQ010000007.1, from coordinate 371,175 downwards.
CGATGGCGGCGAGCGTTACGTACGAAGGCTCCACAAGATCGAGGAAATGGAGAGAGCACATGGCTAAGTCACGACTGCACGAGCTGTCGGAGCAGGGCCAGAGCGTCTGGATCGACTCGCTGTCCCGAACCTGGCTCCGCGACGGGACGATCGCCGGGCTGATGGTCGACGATGCCGTCGTCGGCGTCACCTCCAACCCGACCATCTTCCAGAAGGCGCTGTCCGAGGGTGACGTGTACGACGACCAGCTGCGCGACCTGCTGGGCGAGGAGGACGATCCGAAGGAGATCTTCTTCCAGCTTGCCGTCCGTGACATCCGCGGAGCGTGCGACCTGTTCCTCCAGGTCTGGGAGAGCACCCGCGGCCTCGACGGCTACGTGTCGCTCGAGGTCGAGCCCGGCCTCGCGTACGACACGGAGGGGACGATCGAGCAGGCGCAGCGCTTCCACGACTGGGTCGACCGCCCGAACCTCTACGTGAAGATCCCGGGCACCGCGCCCGGACTACCCGCGATCGAGGAGATGATCGCGCGCGGCAAGAGCATCAACGTGACGCTGATCTTCGGCCTGCAGCGCTATGCCGACGTCTTCGAGGCCTACATCCGCGGTGTCGAGCGGCTGATCGAGTCGGGCGGCGACCCGTCCACCGTCAACTCGGTGGCGAGCTTCTTCGTCTCCCGGGTGGACACCGAGGCGGACAAGCGGCTCGAGGCGATCGGCAGCGAGGCGCTCGCCCTGCGCGGCCGGCTCGCGATCGCGAACGCCAAGCTCGCCTACGAGCACTACCAGGGCGTCATCGCTTCCGAGCGCTGGCAGCGGCTCGAGGCGCAGGGCGCGCGGCGGCAGCGCTGCCTCTGGGCGTCCACCTCCACGAAGAACCCCGAGTACCGGGACACGCTCTACGTCGACGAGCTGATCGGGCCCGAGACGGTCAACACGATGCCAATGGAGACGATCCGCGCCTTCCAGGATCACGGCCACGTCGCGCGCACGCTCGACGCGAACGTGGAGGAGGCCCACCACGTGCTCGAGGAGCTCGCCCGTGTCGGCGTCGACTACGACGACGTCATCGAGACGCTGGAGCGGGAGGGCGTCGAGAAGTTCGCGCAATCGTTCGACGAGCTTCTCGACGGCGTGCGGGCCAAGCGCGGCGAGCTGGCCCCGGCATGAAACGCCTGGCCGTCCCCGCAAGACGGTTCCGCCCGTGAGCGCCGTCACCGGCACCGAGATCGTCGAGCGCATCTGGGCGCGCGACCCGACGTTCTGGACCGGCCACGACGAGGCCGAGTGGCTGGGCTGGCTCGACGAGCCGATCCGGCTGCTCGAGGATCTCGAGATCCTCTTCTCGCTGGCCGAGCGGGCGCATTACGAGCAGGTCGTGCTGCTCGGCATGGGCGGTTCGAGCCTCGCACCGGAGGTTCTCCGGCGCTCGTTCGACGCCGATGTATTCCACGTCCTCGACACGACGCATCCCGCGGCGATCCGTCGTCTGACGGACTCGCTCGACCTTGGCCGCACGCTCTTCCTCGCCTCGTCGAAGTCGGGTGGAACCATCGAGACGCGGTCGCATCTCGAGTACTTCTGGGAGCGCACGGGCGGTGTGGCCACCCGGTTCGCCGCGGTCACCGACCCCGGCTCCTCGCTCGAGCGGCTCGCGCACGAGCGGGACTTCGTCGGCGTCGCCTACGGCGAGCCCTCGATCGGCGGTCGCTACTCGGCGCTGTCGCCGTTCGGAATCCTGCCCGCCATCCTGATGGGCCTCGACGCCCGGCGGCTGCTGGAGCGGGCGGAGGAGATGCGCGAGGCATGCCGCTTCGGCGAGGGCAACCCGGGTCTCGACCTCGGGCTGGCCATGGGCGAGGCGTGGCGTCAGGGCCGCGACAAGGTGGCACTCACCGAGGCGACGGGCGGCTTCGACCTCTGGGTGCAGCAGCTGCTCGCCGAGTCGACTGGCAAGGACGGCAAAGGCCTCGTGCCCGTCGAGGGCGACGGCCCGGACGTCCAGACCGCATGAGGTCCGCCTCGAGTCCCCGTACGAGCTCGGCCAGGAGTTCTTCCGCTGGGAGTTCGCCACGGCCGTCGCCGGCTCGATCCTCGGCATCAACCCGTTCGACCAGCCGAACGTCCAGGCGGCGAAGGACAAGACGAACGAGGTGCTCGAGCGCGGCGAGACGGTCGATCTGCAGCCGCAGGGATCGCTGGACGAGCTCCTCGCGAGCGCGGGTGCGGGAGACTACGTCGCGGTGTGCGCGTTCATCGATCCCGCGCGCGAGGCGGAGCTCGAGCCGCTCGTCGAGCGCGTGCGCGCGACCGGTCGGCCGCTGATGACCGGGCTCGGCCCCCGCTACCTGCACTCGACCGGGCAGCTGCACAAGGGTGGCCCGGACACAGGGCTCTTCATCCAGGTCGTCGACGACCCCGGCGAGGAGCTGCCGATCCCGGGAAGCCGTACGGCTTCCGGCAGCTGATCGCCGCTCAGGCCGAGGGCGACTTCGAGGCGCTGCGCGAGCGCGGGCGCCGCATCGTTCGCGTACGACTGGAGGACGTCGCATGAAACTCGGAATGGTCGGTCTCGGCCGCATGGGCGGCAACATGACGATCCGGCTGCGCGAGAACGGGCACGAGGTGCAGACGTACGCCCGCTCGGGCGGCGGAACGGCGTCCTCGCTGAAGGAGCTCGTCTCCCAGCTACAGCCGCCGCGGGTCGTCTGGCTGATGATCCCGGCGGGGCCGCCCACCGAGGACGCATTCCAGGAGCTGCTCGACGAGCTCGAGGCCGGCGACATCATCGTCGACGGCGGCAACTCGAACTTCCGCGATTCGCAGCGGCGCTACAACGAGGCGGCCGAGCACGTGATCCGCTTCGTCGACGCCGGCGTCTCCGGCGGCATCTGGGGCCGCGAGGTCGGCTACTGCCTGATGGTCGGCGGCGACGACGAGCCGGTCGCGGTCGTGGAGCCGGCGTTCCTGACCCTCGCGCCCGAGGACGGGTACGCGCATGTCGGGCCCTCCGGTGCAGGGCACTTCGTGAAGATGGTGCACAACGGCATCGAGTACGGGCTCATGGAGGCCTACGCCGAGGGCTTCGAGGTCATGCGCGGCTCCGAGTTCCCGCTCGACCTGCACGAGATCGCCGGCATCTGGCGCTACGGGTCGGTCGTTCGCTCCTGGCTGCTCGAGCTCCTGTACCGGGCCTTCGAGGAGGACGGCTCCGACCTGAAGAAGATCCGCGGCTACGTCGACGACTCAGGCGAGGGCCGCTGGACGATCGCCGAGGCGATCGCGGAGGACGTTCCGGTGCCGGTGATCACCGCCGCGCTCTTCGCCCGCTTCGCCTCGCGCCAGGACGAGTCGTTCGCCGCCAAGGTGAACGCCGCGCTGCGCAACCAGTTCGGCGGGCACGCGATCCACCCCGAGGAGGCCACGGCGGCCACCGCGGACCCGCGCTGATGGTCGCCTCTGCAGAGACCACGGCGAACCCGCTCCTCGAGGGGCTGCGGCTCAAGCGCACGCCGGAGCCGTGCGTCATCACCATCTTCGGCGCCTCGGGCGACCTGACGGCGCGCAAGCTCTTTCCGGCGCTGTACTCGCTCGCGTTCCGGCGCCTCCTGCCGGAGCACTTCGCCGTCGTCGGCTCCGCACGCAGCGAGATGACCGACGACGCGTTCCGCGAGGCGATGCGCCGGGCCGTGGAGGAGCACGGCCGCGACCCGGTGCACGACGACGTCTGGGACTGGCTCGCCGAGCGCACCACCTGGGTTCCCACCGAGTTCTCCGAGAACGCCGGCGAGGACCGCATCGGCACCCACCTGGAGCAGGTCGACGCGCAATGGCAGACGCAGGGGAACCGCGTCTACTACCTTGCCGTCCCGCCCGCTGCGATGCCGATGCTCGTCGGCGAGCTCGGGAAGCGGCGTACGACGACGGGCTGGACGCGGCTGATCATCGAGAAGCCGTTCGGCCACGACCTCACCTCGGCCCGCGAGCTGAACGCCATGCTCGCCGAGCACTTCGAGGAGAGCGAGATCTTCCGCATCGATCACTACCTCGGCAAGGAGACGGTCCAGAACCTGATGGCGCTGCGGTTCGCGAACGGCATCTTCGAGCCGGTCTGGAACCGCCAGTTCATCGACCACGTGCAGATCACGGTCGCCGAGGAGATCGGCATCGAGGGGCGGGCGTCGTTCTACGAGCAGGCGGGCGCGATCCGCGACGTCTTCCAGAACCACCTGCTCCAGCTCGTTGCGCTGACCGCGATGGAGCCGCCGCCCGACTTCGACGCCGAGTCGATCCGGAACGAGAAGGTCAAGGTGCTGCGCGCGCTGCACACGCCCGGCCCCGACGACGTCGTCCGCGGCCAATACGGCCCCGGCTGGATCGACGGCGTGGAGGTGCCCGGCTATCGCCAGGAGCCGGGCGTCGCGGCCGACTCGATGACGGAGACGTACGTCGCCGCCAAGCTCTTCGTCGACAACTGGCGCTGGGCCGACACGCCCTTCTACGTCCGCACGGGCAAGCGGCTGCCGCGGCGCGAGACGACGATCGCGATCCAGTTCAAGCGCGCGCCACACCCGCCCTTCGACGAGGGGGCCGCGGACGGGCTGCGTCCGAACGTGCTGCTCGTCCACGTCCAGCCGGACGAGGGGGTCTCGCTCGCGATCGGCGCGAAGGTGCCGGGCCAGGGCATGACGATCCGCACCGTCAACATGAACTTCCTCTACGGCGGCACGTTCCGCACCGACCTGCCCGAGGCGTACGAGCGGCTGATCCTCGACACGATGCTCGGCGACGCGACGTTGTTCATGCGCGCCGATGAGATCGAGGAGCAGTGGTCGCTCGTCGACGCCATCGTCGCGTTCTGGCGCCGCGACCGTCCGTCGTTCCCGAATTACGCGGCCGGCACGTGGGGGCCGAGCTCGGCCGACGAGCTGACGCACCGCGACGGCCGCTCCTGGCGCCGGCATTGACCGCGACCGTTCTCGGCGAGTGGGCCGGCCAGGACGTCCGGCTCGATGATGTGGAGCACGAGTTGTCGCAGCTGCGGGCCACCGACGACGGCACGGAACAGCTCACCAGCGTGATGACCCACGTCGCCTGGGTGCCGCCGGCGTGGGAGGCGCAGGCGCGGGCGACGTTCGACGACCTGGGCGAGTTCTATCCGTCCCGAACGATCCTGCTCCTGCCGCGCCCCAACGACCCGGACGGTCTCGACGCACGGGTATCGATGCAGTGCTTCCCCCTCGGCACCAACCAGGTCTGCACCGAGCTGGTCGAGCTGACGCTGCGCGGCTCCCGGGCGGAGGCGCCCGCGAGCGTCGTGGTGGCACTGCTGCTCCCGGACCTGCCGGTCTTCCTGCGCTGGCGCGGAAAGCCGTCCTTCGGCGACCCGACGTTCGAGCGCCTCGCCGGGCTCGTCGACCGCCTGGTCGTCGACTCGCGCGAGTGGGAGCACGGGCTCCACGGGGCGTACGGCAGCCTTGCACAGCACTTCGGCGACCACCTCGCGGTCTCGGACATCGTGTGGGCGCGGACGCTGCCCTGGCGGGAGTCGATCGCACGGGCCTGGCCCGGCGTCGCCGAGGCCAACGAGGTCGACGTACACGGCCCCGAGGCCGACGCGCTGCTGCTCGCCGGCTGGCTGCGCTCGCGTCTCGACCGGCCGGTCGCGCTCTGCCAGCGCGAGGCCGAGGAGGTCGAGGCCGTTTCAGTCGACGGCGAGGCGATCGCCGAGCCGTCGCTTCCGCGCGCCTCGCCCGGCTCGCTGCTCAGTGGCGAGCTTGACCGCTTCGGCCGCGACCGTTTCTACGAGGCGGCGGCGCGGGCGGCGGCCGGCGAGCACGTGCGGCACGCCTGATCCGCACTTCTCCGCGCCTCCGGTAGAACCACGGTGTGCGCGTCGCCGACCTGAACTGGATGCAGCTCGAGGCGTACCTCGAGCGCGACGACCGGATCGTGCTGCCGCTCGGGTCGACCGAGCAGCACGCCTACCTGTCGCTCGCGACCGACAACCGGCTCGCCGAGCGGGTCTCGGTCGAGGCGGCGGAGCCGCTCGGGATCCCGGTGCTGCCCGTGCTCGCGTACGGCGTCACGCCACGCTTCACGGCCTACCCGGGCAGCCTGTCGATCGGCCGCGAAACGTACGTCGCGCTCCTTCGCGACCTGCTCGGCTCGCTTCAAGGTCAGGGGTTCCGTCGCGTGCTCATCGTGAACGGGCACGGCGGCAACTCGTTCGCCGCGGAGCACGTCGTCGGCGACGGCGTGCGCTGGCACGACTGGTGGTCGAGCGACCGCCAGCGCGAGTTGATCGTCGCGATGGGCGACGGCTCGCACGCCTCGTGGATGGAGAACTTCCCGTGGACGCGCCTCGCGGGCGTCGAGCTGCCCGGTGAGGCGAAGCCGATGGTGGCCCTGGACCAGGCGTGGTCGGCGGCCGAGGCACGGGCCGCCCTGGGCGACGGCTCGTTCGGCGGCGTCTATCACCGACCCGACGGCGACATGCAGCAGCTCTGGGACGCGGCGGTCGCGGAGATCCGCGCCCTGCTCGAGACGTAGCCATGGTGCGTCTCCCGTACGACGATCCGGGCGTCCCGGACCGGCGGTCGCCGCTTCGGTTTCTCCTCTGGGTGGGCCGTCAGCAGGTGCCGACGCTCGTCGGCGGGGTCTTCTTCGGCGTGCTCTGGATGCTGTCGCAGGCGCTGATGCCGTTCGCGATCGGCGCGGCTATCCAGAAGGGGATCGCCGACCAGGACAACCAGGCGCTTGTCGAGTGGACGCTCGTGCTGCTCGGCCTGGGCGTGGTGCAGGCCGTCGCGGGCGTGCTCCGGCACCGGTTCGCCGTGCAGAACTGGATCCGGGCGTCCTTCCGCATGGCCCAGATCGTCGGCCACCACATCGCGCGCACCGGGCCCGCGATTCGCGGCGGCGCCTCGACCGGCGAGGTCGTGGCCACCATCTCGAACGACGCAATGCGCGCGGGCGCCGCGTTCGACATCACCGCCCGGCTGTCCGGAGCGGTTGTCGCCTACATCGCGGTGGCGATCGTCCTCCTGTCGGCGTCGGTCGTGCTGGGCCTAATCGTGCTCCTCGGCGTGCCGATCCTCGTCCTGCTCCTCGGCGCAGTGATCAAGCCCCTCCAGCGGCGTCAGGCCGACCAGCGCCACGAGGTCGGCGCGCTCACAGCGCTCGGCGCCGACACGGCCGCGGGGCTGCGCGTCCTGCGCGGCATCGGGGGCGAGCAGGCGTTCTTCGACCGCTACCGCCGCCAGTCGCAGGACGTGCGCCGTGCCGGCGTTCGAGTGGCGGTGCCGCAATCGACCCTCGATGCTGCCCAGGTCTTCGTCCCGGGACTCTTCGTCGTGCTCGTCACCTGGATCGGCGCCCGCTTCGCGCTCGAAGGGAAGATCGGCACCGGCGAGCTGGTCGCGTTCTACGGCTACGCCGCGTTCCTCGTCATCCCCTTGCGCACCGCGGCCGAGGCGGTGGACAAGATGACGCGGTCACTGGTCGGCGCGCGGCGAATGCTGGACGTGCTCGCCATCGAGCCCGCCGTGAGCGACCCGGAGCAGCCGGCCGAGGAGCCGCCGGCGGGCGTCGCGCTCAGCGACCCGCAGTCGGGGCTCGTCGTCGAACCGGGCACCCTGACGGCGCTCGTCTCCTCGGAGCCGCACGAGACGGCCCAGGTCGCCGATCGCATCGGGCGCTTCGTCGACGACGGCGCCGCGCTCGGCGACGTCCGCCTGGCCGACCTGCCGGTGGCCACGGTGCGCCGCCGGATCGTCGTCAGCGAGTCCGACCCCGTCCTCTTCTCCGGCGCGCTGCGCCATGTGCTCGACCCCTGGCGGCGCGCGGACGACGGGGCAGTCGACGAGGCAATTGCGGTGGCAAACGCCGAGGACGTCCTCGAGGCGTTGCCCGAGGGGCTCGACTCGGTCATCGACGAGCGCGGCCGCTCGTTCTCGGGCGGCCAGCGCCAGCGCCTGGCCCTGACGCGGGCGCTGCTCGCCGACCCGGAGATCCTCGTCCTCGTCGAGCCGACGAGCGCCGTCGACGCGCACACCGAGGTGCGGATCGCACGGCGGCTCCGTGAGGCGCGCGCCGGCCGGACGACGGTCGTCGTGACGGCGAGCCCGCTCGTGCTCGACCGCGCCGACCGCGTCGTGCTCGTCGAGGATGGGCGGGTCACGGCGCAGGGCAGCCACCGCGAGCTCCTGCGCGGGAACGCGCGCTACCGCGAGATCGTCACGCGGGGGGCGGAGGAGGAGTGAACCAGCTGCTTCCCGTCGCGGAAGGGCCGGAGCTCCGCGCGCAGGCGCGGCGCCTCGGTTCCAGGCACCGCCGCGGGCTGGCCGGCGTGATCGCCCTGAATGGCGTCGCGGCCGCCTGCGGCCTCGCCGGCCCGGCGCTGCTCGGAGCGCTCGTCCAGTCCGTTCAGAACGGGACGACGACCAGTCACGTGGACACCCTCGTGGCCGTGCTGGCCGCCTTCCTGATCGCGCAGACGATTCTCACGTGGTTCGCGCGGCGGACGTCGTTCGTGCTCTCCGAGCGGATCTTCGCCGAGCTGCGCGAGGACTTCATGCGGCGCGTGCTCGCGCTGCCGCTCTCGACCGTCGAGCGCGCCGGCACGGGCGACCTCGTCTCGCGGACGACGGCCGACGTCGACGCGCTCGCGCGGACGATCCGCTTCGCCGTCCCCGAGACGCTCATCGCCGCGGTCACGGCGACGCTCACGGTCGTGGCCGCCGTGATCGTGAACCCGCTCGCCGCGCTTTCGTGCCTGACGGGCGTGCCGGCGCTATGGATCGCCACGCGCTGGTACCTGCGCCGCGCGCCCCAGACCTACCTGGCCGAGCGCGCCTCGTACGCGACGCTTGCCGGAACCGTGAGCGAGATCGTCGAGGGCGGCCGAACGATCGACGCGCTCGGCCTGGGCGAGGAGCGGGTCGGCCGGATCGACGCCGACCTCGCCAACTCGGCGCACTGGGAGTTCCGCGGGCTCTACCTGCGCACGATCTGGTTCCCGACCGCCGAGTTCGCCTACGTGCTGCCGATCGCGGCCGCGCTCGCGTGGGGCGGCTGGCTCGTCTCCGCCGGCCACGCCACGATCGGCGAGGTGACGGCGATCGCGCTCTACGTCGTGCAGCTCGCCGACCCTGTGGACCGCCTGATCTCCTGGCTCGACGAGATCCAGGTCGGTGCCAGCTCCTTCGCGCGGCTGGTCGGCATCAACCGGGTGCCGCCCGACCGCACCGAGGGCGACGAGCGCCCGGACGACGAGCGGCTGCGCGCCGAGGAGGTGCGGTACGCGTACGTCGACGGCCGCGACGTCCTGCACGGCATCGACCTCGACCTCGAGCCCGGCGAGCGTGTTGCCGTCGTCGGGCCGTCGGGCGCGGGGAAGTCGACGCTCGGCCGTCTGCTCGCAGGCATCCACCCGGCGCGCGAGGGCCGCGTCGAGGTGGGCGGCGTCTCACTCGTCAAGCTCCCGCTCGAGACGCTGCGCCGCGAGGTGGCGCTCGTCACGCAGGAGCACCACGTCTTCGTCGGGACGCTCGCCGAGAACCTGCGGCTGGCCCGGCCGGAGGCCGGCGAGCAGCAGCTCGTCGACGCGCTGAATGCGGTCGACGCGTTGGACTGGGCGACCGGGCTCCCCGAGGGGATCGAGACGGTCGTCGGCGCCGGCGGCACGCCGCTCACGCCCGCGCAGGCGCAGCAGCTCGCACTGGCGCGCCTCGTGCTGGCCGACCCGCACACGCTTGTCCTCGACGAGGCCACGTCCCTGCTCGACCCGCGCGCGGCGCGGCACCTGGAGCGCTCGCTCGCCTCGGTTCTGCGCGGCCGCACCGTTGTCGCCATTGCCCACCGCCTGCACACGGCGCACGACGCCGACCGGGTCGCGGTCGTCGAGGACGGCCTGCTACGCGAGCTCGGCACCCACGACGAGCTCGTGGCCCAGAACGGCTCCTACGCCGAGCTCTGGGAGTCCTGGCACGGCAACGGGAGCTAGCCGCGCAGCGCCGCTATCACCGCATCGTGGAGCACGCCGTTCGTCGACAGGAACGACGATCCGTGCGCGGGCGGGTTGCCGTCGAAGTCGGTGCAGCGTCCGCCGGCCTCCTCGACGATCAGCTGCACGGGCAGGTAGTCCCACGTGTTCAGCTCCGGCTCGAGCACGACGTCGACGGCGCCCTCGGCGACGAGGCAGTGCTGCCAGAAATCGCCGAGGCCCCGGCTCGACCATGCGGCGTGGCTGAGCGCCATGTACTGGCGCTCGTAGCCGGCCTGCGCCAGGGCGCGCGGGCTGGTGACGGACACCGACGCGTCCTCGAGCCGGACGATGTGTGAGACGTGGATCGTCTCGCCGTCGGCGAAGGCGCCGCCGCCGCGCTCCGCCCACCAGCGGCGCCGCAGCGCGGGCGCGGACGCCACGGCGGCGACCGGTTGCCCCTCGCGCTCCAGTGCGACCAGTGTCGCCCAGATCGGAACGCCGCGGACGAAGTTCTGGGTGCCGTCGATCGGATCGACGACCCAGCGCACCCCGGGTCCGGTGCGGTCCTCTCCGCCCTCCTCGCCGAGCACGCCCTCGCCGGGGCGGCGCGTGCGCACGAGCTCGCGGATCGCGTCCTCGGCGGCCTTGTCCGCGTCCGACACGACCGTGTCGTCGGGCTTGGTGTCGACCCGCAGGTCGACGGCGCGGAAGCGGGGAAGCGTGATCGCGTCGGCGGCGTCCGCGAGCTCGAGCGCGAACGCCAGGTCGCCCGCTGGGGCCGTCATGGGCTCAGCCTATGCGGAGGCTCCTGGCCATCGTCGCGAAGAGCGATGCGTTGCCAGCGAATGTCGTCTGGCCGGCCGTGAACGTCAGCACGTACGCGCGCCCGTGCGCGTGCAGGATGTACGCCAGCCAGCGCAGCCGGTGCCCGCCCATCGTGCCGCGGTAGCGCATCACCGTTGCGCTTCCGGCAGGCAGCCGGGCGCTGCCGATGGCGAGGCTGGTGATGTGGATCCCGGCGCTGCGGAACGCCATCAGCAGCCGCGACCGGATCGCCGTCGGCGGGGCGCCCTCGTCGGGCGTCACCACTACGTTGGCGTTCACGTAGAAGCCGTTCTCGGGCACCTTCGTCGTCGTGATCAGCCGGACCGTGCCGATCCGGGTGAGCGTCCGCCAGGTCGCTCGGGACGCTCACCGAGAAGTCGTCGACACGGACCGTGTGCAGCGACGTCGCGGCGGCTGCGGACGAAGCGAGGACCGCAAAGGCCAGAGCGGCGAGCCAGAAACGCATGGTGCTCTACGCATCGGCAACGGCCCGCCCGCCGCCGCTCGCCAGAAGGAGGGACTCGAGCGCCGCGCCGGCGCCGAGCACGAGCGCATCGTCGCCCGGCTTGCCGACCAGCTGGACAGAAGCGGGTAGGCCGTCCTCGGCCGGACCGCCGGGCAGCGCCAGCGCCGGCCAGCCGAGCGCATTCATCGGGAGGGTCAGGCGGACCGTCGCGTCGCGGATCTCCAGGTCGTCGACCGGCAGACGCGGCGCGACGGAGCCGAGCGTCGGCGTGACGAGCAGGTCGAGCCCCTCCATCGCCTCATCACAGCGCTCGCGGTACTCCGCGCGGGAGGCCAGCCCGCGCTCGAAGGCCTCGTCGGGGAGCGCGAGGCAGCGCTCGATCTTGACGCGCACGTTGGCGCCGTACTCGGCCGCGTGCTCGGCAAACAGGTCGCGGTGAACGTCGGCGACCTCGCGCATGAACACCGGCCCGACCTCGGGCAGCGGCAGCTCGACCCGCCGGGCGCCAAGTAGATCCGCGGCTTCGCTCACACGCGCGCGCACGAGCGGATCGGCGTGCTCGAGCCAGGCGACGCCCACACGGAGCTCCGTGATCTCGACGTCTGCCGGCGCCAGCCCGGGCGCGAGCGCGGCCATCGCCGCGGCGCAGTCCGCCACCGACGCCGCGATCGGCCCGGCGTGGTCGAAGGAGGGCGCGAGCGCGAAGCAGCCGTCCATCGGGACGAGCCCGAAGGTCGGCTTGAAGCCGACGAGCCCGCAGCAGGCTGCCGGGATGCGGATCGAGCCGCCGGAGTCGCTTCCCAGCCCGACCACGGCGAGCCCGGCCGCGACGGCGGCCGCCGAGCCGCCGCTCGAGCCGCCGGCCATGCGACCCGGGAAGCGTGGGTTCGGCACCGTCCCGTAGTGCGGATTCACCGATGTGATCCCGTACGCGAACTCGTGCAGGTTCGTCTTGCCGACGTTCGCGTAGCCCGCCGCCTCCAGCAGCCGCACCGCCGCAGCCGTCTCGGTGGGTACGTGGTGGCGGAAGACCGCCGACCCGTACGTCGTCGTGCAGGCACGCCGTGTCGAAGAGGTCCTTGACGGCGAGCGGGATGCCCTTGGCGGCCCGCTCCGGCCGCGCCAGGAAGATCCTGTTCATCGCGGGTAAGCGTGATCGACCGGATCGGGTCGCCGCCGAAGAAGACCCGCAGCTTCGGAAGCGTGGCGCGGCACCGGAGGTACGCGCTGTCCTAGTCGAACTGCAAGTAGGCGAACGCGACCAGCACCGTGCCGATCGCGATGAGGATCGACAGCCCGAACAGCGCGAGCCCGAAGCGCACGTTCTTGCGCTGGAGTGCGAGATCGGGCTCGGTGACGGGCACCGTGCGGCCGGGGTGCCGCGGCTCGACCTCCGGCTCGCTCACACGCCCACGACCGCGTCGAGGGCCATCGCCACGAACAGCAGCGCCAGGTACAGCAAGGAGTAGTGGAAGAGCAGCGCCGCGCCGCGCGGGCTCGGCGCCCGCCGCAGCCGCCACGCCATCCAGATGAAGATCGCCCCGAGCACGAGCGCGGCGATCGCGTACCCGACGCCGAACATGCTCCACGTGAGCGGGAGCAGCGTCACGCCGACAAGCACCAGCGAGTACAGGAGGATCTGGCGCACCGTCTCGCGCTCGCCCCGGACGACGGGGAGCATCGGCACCTTCGCCGCCTCGTAGTTCCGCCGGATGAGCAGGGCGAGCGCCCAGAAGTGCGGCGGCGTCCAGAGGAAGACGACGAGGAAGAGGTAGAGCGCCGGCAGCGTCAGGTTGCCGGTCGCGGCCGACCAGCCGACGAGCGGCGGCACCGCGCCGGCCGCGCCTCCGATGACGATGTTGCTCGGTGTCGAGCGCTTGAGCCAGCGCGTGTAGACGAGGACGTAGAAGAGGTTGCCGACCAGGGCGAGCACGGCGCACAGCACGTTGGCGAGGCTGGCGAGCAGGACGAACGACGCCGCCGACAGCGCAAGCGCGAACTCGATCCCGCGCGCCGGGGCCACGCGGCCGGCGGCCACGGGCCGCTTCTCCGTGCGCTTGCCCATCAGCCTGTCGATGTCGGCGTCCATCACGTGGTTGAACGCGCTCGCTCCCCCGCAGGCGAGCGCGAGGCCCGCCAGCAATACGGCCAGCTCGCCGAGCGGCGGGACGCCGCCCTCGCCGATGAACATCCCGCACGCGCCGGTGAGCAAGAGCAGCGACATGATCCGCGGCTTGGTGAGCGTGACGTAGTCGCGCCACGGGCCGGAGGGCGCCGGCTCGCCGCGGAAGGTGAGCGCCGCGGTCACGGAGGCGGAGGCGAACGCCAGGGTCGCCAGCGCGACGTGCGCCACGTCCATCGTTACGGCCGCGGCTGCGGCGAAGAGGAGCACCGACGCCAGCGCCGGCTTGAGCAGCCGCCGGTGCGCCGTCCAGGCGGCGACCACCACCGCGATCAGCGGCGGGAGCGCGAAGGCGGCGAGGACGCGGTGCGCGGTGCCCCAGCCGGCCGTGCCGCTGACGACGGCCAGCAGGCAACCCGCCGCCCCGGCGATCGCGGTCGCGCGTAGCCAGGGGCCGGGGGCCGTCTCACGCATTGACGCCCTCCTGGATCCGGCGGCGCAGGTCACGCAGCGGCCGGGCGCTCGTCACGTACGGCACCCGGTCGAAGTTGTGCGGCGGCGGCGGCGAGGTCGCGTACCACTCGAGCGTGTCCGCCAGCCAGGGGTCGTTGCCGACGCGGGGCACCCGTCCCTTCCGTGACCAGAAGACGTTGACGAAGAAGAGCAGGATGCCGAAGGCCATGACCCCCGAGCCGATTGACGAGATCAGGTTGTACGCCTGCCACCAGCCGTCGCCGTCCCAGGTGTAGACGCGCCGCGGCATGCCGAGCAGCCCGAGCATGTGCTGGGGGAAGAAGGTCAGGTTGAAGCCGACGAACACGATCCAGAAGTTCCAGATGCCCAGGCGCCGGCCAAGCTTACGGCCGAACATCTTCGGCCACCAGTAGTAGAGCGCAGCGAACATCGCGAAGATCGCGCCACCGAACATGACGTAGTGCATGTGCGCGACGACGAAGTAGCTGTCGTGCACCTGCCAGTCGAAGGGGAACAGCGCCACCATGACGCCCGTGAGCCCGCCGATCGTGAACACCAGGATGAAGCCGAGCGCCCACAGCATCGGCGGGTCGAAGATCAGGTTCCCGCGCCACGTGGTCGCGACCCAGTTGAAGATCTTGATCCCGGTCGGCACCGCGATCGTGAGCGACGTGACCATGAAGAAGGCCTGCAGCCCGATCGGCAGCCCGACCGCGAACATGTGGTGGGCCCAGACGAGCAGCGAGTAGAAGCCGATCGCCACGGTCGCGAAGACGAGCGCCTTGTAGCCGAAGATCGGCTTGCGCGCGAAGACCGGGATCACCTCGGAGATCACGCCGAAGGCGGGCAGGATCATCACGTAGACCTCGGGGTGCCCGAAGAACCAGAAGACGTGCTGGTAGAGGAGCGGGCTGCCGCCCGCGGCCGGGATGAAGAAGTGCGTCCCGGCCTGGCGGTCGAGCAGGAGCAGGGTCAGCCCGACCGCGAGCGCGGGCAGCACGACGATGAGCAGCCACGAGTAGACCTCGATCGTCCAGACGAACAGCGGGATGCGCATCCACGTCATGCCGGCGGTGCGCATGTTGTGGATCGTCACGACGAAGTTGATCGCCGCCGCGAGCGACGAGATCGTGAGGATGTGCAGGCCGAGGATCCAGAGGTCCTGGCCGTGGCCCAGCGCCTTCACGGAGAGCGGCGGGTAGCCGTACCAGCCGGTGTGGGCCGCGCCACCCTTCGCGAAGAAGCTCCCGAGCAGCACGACGCCGCCCAGCGCGAACATCCAGTACGAGAAGGCGTTCAGCCGCGGGAACGCCATGTCGCGCGCGCCGATCATCAGCGGCACGAGGAAGTTCGCGAGCCCGGCCCAGACCGGGACGACGACCAGGAAGATCATGATCGTCCCGTGCATCGTGAGCAGCTCGTTGTAGGAGTTGCGCACGATGAAGTCCTCGTTCGGGCGGGCGAGCTGCGCGCGCATGAGCTCGGCCATCGCGCCGCCGAACAGGAAGAAGATGAGTGCGGTCGAGATGTAGAGGATCCCGATCCGCTTGTGGTCGACGGTCGCGATCCAGCTCGCGATCCGCCCGCTCGTCCAGGGGACGTCGTAGGTGGGTGTCTCAGCCCGAACTGCCACCCGTGCTCCCGAACTTCTGCCCGAGGTACGCGATCAGTGCGTGCAGCTCGGCCGTGCTCCAGCCCTGCCCGACGGCGGGCATCGTGTTCCGGCCGTCGCGGACGGTCTGCTCGACGCCGGCGATGTTCGAGGTGACCCCGGCGAGGGGCGGACCGACCAGGCCCTCGCCCGACAGGCCGTGGCACGTTGCGCAGCCGCCCTGGAAGATCTCCTTGCCGAGGGCGAGCGAGCCCGCGGGCGTCTTCTGGGCAGCCCCGAGCCCGTCGACCCAGGCGGTGTACTGCGCGGCCGGCACGACGACGACGGTCCCGTCCATGACCGCGTGCTGGAGCCCGCAGAGCTCGGCGCAGCGGATCTCGTACGAGCCCTGGTCGAGCGGCTTGAGCTTGAGCGTGTTGACCCGCCCCGGGATCGCGTCGCGCTTCGGCCCGAGCGCCGGCGCCCAGAAGCTGTGGATTACGTCGTTGACCGGCGCGGTGATCTTCAGGGTCGTCACCTGGTTGACGGGCAGGCGCAGCTCGTTGATCGAGATCGCCCCGTTCGGGTAGACGAACTGCCAGTAGAACTGCCGTCCCTGCACGAGCACGGTGCCCGGGTTCCCGGCGGCGCCGGCGGGGTCGTTGACCTCGCCGAGCTTCCAGAAGGTGAAGGCGCCGAGGATGATGATCACCGCGATCGGGAACGCCGTCCACGCGAGCTCGAGCCGCGTCGAGCCGTGCACCTGCGGGCCCTCGGACGTCCGCGCGCGGCCGCGGCTGCGGTAGCGGACGATGAAGACGACGAGCGGCACCGTCACGAGCAGGAAGATCACGCCGGCCCACGCGAGCACGAACCACCAGATCGCCGTGATCCCGTGCGCGTTCTCGGACGAGGGGTCGATCGGCGACAGCCCGGCGTCCCCGGTGCCGGCGAGCGCGACGGCAGGCAGGGCCAGCGCGCCGGCGAGGACCACGATGGCGAGGAAGCTCCGGCGCACGGCGGGTGGCATTCTAGGAGGGTGGAGCAGGCCCCCGCACCTTCGTCGCAGGAGTCGCAAGGCTCGAGCCGCGTCGTGCTGCCCCGGGACGCGCGCGAACCGCTCGAGGTCTACATCAACGGCGTCGCGCAGCAGCCCGGCACCGACTACGTCATCGAGGACGGCACGCTCGTCTTCAACCGCCCGCTTGCGCAGGAGGGGAAGCTCGGCTTCTGGCGCTGGCTCTCGATGCTGTTGGGGATCGCCGGGACGTACCGGAAGCACGAGACGGTCGACGTCATCTACACGCGCGCCGGCCGCAAGGTGGTGGCCAGCGGCCTCCCCTTCGTCTCGGACGGTTGAAGGGCCTCTGGCGAAACGCAGCCTGTGTCCGTCGGCGGGCGCTGCCTCGGAACGAGCATCCCGCGCCGCCGAACGAGCGGCATTCCGCCAGAGGCCCTTAGTCGTCGAGAACGGCGACGGCGGACCCGTCGGCCACGCGCCACTCGCGCAGGTGCTCCTGCAGGTCGGCGAGTGCCCGCCGGCAGCGGTGGCGCGCGTCGCCGTTCATCGCCGCACCGACGGCGGTCGGCGCCTCGATGCGACAGTCGTGGCAGCGGGGCGAGCCGAGCCGGCGTAGGGCCTCCTCGACTTCCTCGCCGCACGCCGCGCAGAGCCCGTCGCCCGCCCCCTCGTGCAGCAGCGGCGCCGGCCAGACGTCGACGGCGACCGGGTCGACCTGCTCCGCGATGCAGCCGCGCTCGCGCAGGTACGCGAGCAGATCGGCGACCCTCGTGGGGTCGACCAGGCGAATCCTGAGTGGCCGCAGGCAGCTGGTCATCGGAGCACGGCGCGGCGCGCCGCTAACCCGAACGGTGGATCCCCCACGCAAGAGCCTCAATGCTCCGATCGAGGGATTTTGCGAACGGCTGCGGACGGAGCCGCGCCATGTTTGTCGCCGGGCCAGGGCGGGGAACATGAAAGCGACATTCCGGCCGGGCCCACCCTCTCCTCTCGGACCCTCCCGAGCCCCCTTGAACTCCAGGGCCCGGCCGGACGCCTTTAGACTTGGCGCCGATGCGGCGCGCACTCCTGTCGGCTCTCGCGCTCTCGACCCTGGCGGTCGCCGCGGCGGCGTGCGGCGGCAGCAGCTCCGGCTCCGGTACGACGTCGACGACCGGCTCTACCCAGGCGGCGTCGTGCAGCAAGAGCACGCTCGAGCTGACGACGCCCGGGAAGCTCACGATCGCGACGGACAACCCGTCGTTCCCGCCGTGGTTCATCGGCAAGAAGGCCGACTCCCCCTGGGACCCGACGACGACGCCGACAAAGAAGGGCTACGAGGCAGGCGTCGCGTACGCGGTCGCGCACAAGCTCGGCTTCACCGACCCGGAGGTCGTGTGGAAGGTCCAGCAGTTCACGCAGCTCTTCAAGCCGGGTTCGAAGCCGTACGACTTCGACATCAACCAGGTCTCGTACAACCCGAAGCGGGCCAAGGCGGTCGGCTTCAGCGACTCGTACTACGACGTCGAGCAGGCGGTCGTGTCCTACAAGGGCTCGAAGATCGCCAACGCGAAGTCGCTGGCGGATCTCAAGGACGCGAAGCTCGGCTACCAGCTCGGCACCACGAGCGGCGACGCGATCAGCGAGACCATCAAGCCGAGCAGCTCGCCCAGCGTCTACAGCAACAGCAACGACGTCGTCTCCGCGATCAAGGCACACCAGGTCGACGGCATCGTGGTCGACTACCCCACGGCGCTCTACATGGCGGGCGTCCAGGTGCCGAACGGGCTCATCGTCGGGCGCCTGCCGAGCACCGGCGGGCAGCAGGAGCACTTCGGCCTGGTCACGGCCAAGGGCAGCTCGCTGATCCCGTGCCTGAACAAGGCGCTGAGCCAGCTCCGCGCCGACGGGACGCTGAAGCAGCTGCAGCAGAAGTGGATCAACGCGGGCGGCCCGCCCGTGCTGCAGTAGCGTCCCGCTCTTGAACGACCCGGGTCGCGCCTCGCGCATCCTCGGCGCCGGAAGCGCGGGCCGCAGCACGGCGGTCGCGACCGCCAGCACGGTCATCGTCTTCGGCGCGATCGCGCTGATCGTGGTCACCTCCGCCGGCTGGCCCGAGGTCAAGCAGGCGTTCTTCAGCTGGGACGAGTTCACGTACTCGTTCCCGAAGATCCTCCGCGCTCTCAAGCTGAACATCGAGATCTTCCTGATCGCAGAGGTGTTCATCCTCATCTTCGCGCTGGCGATCGCGATCCTGCGCGGGCTCCCCGGCCCCGTGTTCTTCCCGGTGCGGCTGCTCGCGACCGTGTACACGGACGTGTTCCGCGGCATCCCGACGATCCTCGTCGTGTACCTGCTCGGCTTCGGCGTGCCGGCGCTGCAGTTGTCGGGCGTCCCTTCGTCCGAGCTCTTCTGGGGCACGGCCTCGCTCGTCCTCGTCTACTCGGCGTACGTCGCAGAGGTCTACCGCGCGGGCATCGAATCGGTGCACCCGAGCCAGGACGCGGCGGCACGCTCGCTCGGCCTGACGCGGGGGCAGTCGCTGCGTTTCGTCGTCGTCCCGCAGGCGGTGCGCCGCGTCGTGCCGCCGCTCCTCAACGACTTCATCGGCCTCCAGAAGGACACGGCGCTCGTGGCGCTGCTCGGCCCCGTCGAGGCGTTTCGCGAGGCGCAGATCATCAGCGCCGCCGACTTCAACTACACGCCGTACGTGGTGGCCGCACTGCTGTTCATCGCGCTCACGATCCCCCTGGCGCGCCTTACCGACTGGCTGATCGCGCGCGAGCGCAAGCGGCGGCTGGCAGGAGGCGTCCGGTGAGCGAGGCAGTCCGGCTCGAGGACGTCCACAAGTCGTTCGACGGCAACGAGGTGCTGCGCGGCATCGACCTTGCCCTGGAGGAGCACGAGGTCGTCTGCCTGATCGGCGCCTCGGGCTCGGGCAAGTCGACGCTGCTGCGCTGCGTGAACCTGCTCGAGCCGATCGACCGCGGGCGCATCGTCGTCGAGGGGCAGGACGTGACCGCGCCCGGCGTCGACCTCAACGCGGTCCGGCGCCGGATCGGGATCGTCTTCCAGGCGTACAACCTCTTCCCGCACATGACGGTGCTGCGCAACGTCACGCTTGCCCCGCGCCAGGTACTCGGTCTCTCGCGCGCCGACGCCGAGGCGCAGGCGCTCGAGCTGCTCGGCCGGATCGGACTCGCCGACAAGCGCGACGACTACCCCGACCGGCTCTCCGGCGGCCAGCAGCAGCGCGTCGCGATCGTGCGCGCGCTGGCGATGCGGCCGCAGCTGATGCTGCTCGACGAGGTCACCTCGGCGCTCGACCCGGAGCTCGTCGCCGAGGTGCTCAACCTCATCCGCGAGCTGGCCGAGGGCGGGATGACGATGATCATCGCCACGCACGAGATGTCGTTCGCGCGCGACATCGCGAACCGGGTCTGCTTCCTCGACGCGGGCGTCATCCTCGAGGAGGGCCTGCCGGAGCAGATCTTCTCGTCACCGCGCGAGGAGCGGACGCAGCAGTTCCTCGCCCGGATCACCGAGGCGGGAAGGTTGTAGCTAGCAGTCCTTGGTCGTCTCGCCAGGCTGCTCGAAGCCGACGATGACCTTGCGGAGCAGCCCGTTGAGCTGCTCACGCTCCCGCTCCGTGAGCGGCTCGGCGATCGATGCCTCCTTGGCCGCCTGGACGCCGACGGCCGCGAAATAGGCGTCGAGCCCCGATTCGGTGAGCTCGACGAGCACGCCGCGGCGGTCGTCCGGGTCGGGCAGCCGGCGAATGAAGCCCCGCTCCTCGAGCCGGTCGAGCCGCGCCGTCATCGCGCCGCTCGAGAGCTGCTCGTGCTCCGCGAGCTTCCCCGGCGAGCTCGTGTAGGGCTCGCCCGAGAGCCGCAGCTGGCCGAGCACCTCCCACTCGCTCCAGCTGAGACCGACGTCCGCGAGCGTCTCGTCCATGCGCCGGCGGATGTAGCGCTGCAGCTTCTGGACGCGCTGGACGATCGTCTCCACCTCGAGGTCGATCGCCGGGAGAGTGGGGTGCCCAGCGCGCGATCATGCGGTCGATCGAATCCTCCTGATCGGCCGCCTTTGCCATCCCTCGCACTGTCTCCGAAATTTCTCTTGACGTCAAGCTATCTCCGTTCTTACAATGCCGTAGACGAGTTTCTCGACGTAAAGATAGTTGACGGCGGGGAAAGGGAGGTCAGCGTGTACCCGATGGATGTGGATACGAGAAGGCAGCTGGCCCTGTTGCGGGCCGCCCACATGGCGGAAGCGGGGCATCACGGCGAATCGCGCGGCGGAGCGCGCCGCCGGTTCGGGTTCTGGCTGGTCGAGGTCGGCCTCCGGCTCGCGTGTGAGCGGCCGGTGCTGTCGCAGGTCTAGGCGAAAGGAGCGGAGGATGGCAACCACGAAGACGGGATTTTCGGTCGCGACGATCGACGACATCGAGCAGGGCGTCGTCAGCGCGGGGCGCGTCCGGCACAAGGTGCGCGAGCACTTCGGTATCGAGGGCTTCGGCGTCAACGCCATGCGGGCGGTCGAGGCCGGCAGTCAGGTGATCAACGAGCACAGCGAGTCGGGCGTCGTGTCGAACGGCCAGCAGGAGCTCTACGTCGTGCTCAAGGGGCACGCACGCTTCACCGTCGACGGCGAGGAGATCGACGCTCCCACGGGAACGCTGGTCTTCGTCGAGCCGGGCGTGACGCGCGGCGCCGTCGCGGAGGAGCAGGACACGACCGTGCTCATCGTCGGCGGTGCGCCGGGGGTGGCGTACAACCAGACGCCGGGCTGGATCGTGGCCCCGATGTTCGGGCCGTACCAGGAGGGCGACTTCGCGGGCGCGGCGGCGAAGCTCAACGAGGTGCTCGAGGAGCACCCGGGTATGCCGCTCGCGCTCTACAACCTCGCCTGCTGCGAGAGCCGTCTCGGCGAGACCGATGAGGCGCTCGAGCATCTCGCAAAGGCGATCGCCGCGGAGCGGCGGCTTCGCGACGCTCGCGCGGGACGACGACGACTTCGACCCCGTGCGCGGCGACGCGCGCTTCCAGGAGCTCGTGGGCTAGACGGGACTCCCTCTCGTGCACGGGCGGCCCGACCGGGCCGTCCGTGCGCTAGCCCAGCTCCCGCCCGATCCGCTCGACGGCGCCGAGGTCCTCGTGGTCGAGGTGCTGCAGGAACACCCGCTCGACCCCGGCAGCCTCGTACTCGCGCATCAGCCCGGCCGTCCAGCTCCTCGAGCGGCGTCATCAGCGACAGCCGCACCGACCCAGGCTCGCGGCCCACGGTCACGAGCGTCTCGTCGAGCCGCCGGCGTAGATCGCGGAAGAACTCGGGCTCGACGTGGAAGGCGTTGTACTCGTCGGCCCAGCGCGCGGCCACCTCGAGCGTGCGCCGGCGCCCCTTGCCGCCGACGAGCAGCGGCGGGTGCGGCCGCTGCACCGGCTTCGGCAACGCGTCGCAGTCGGAGAGCTCGTAGTCGTCGCCGTGGAACGAGAAGCTGTCCTCCGTCCACTGGCGGTGAACGATCTCGATCTGCTCGGCCAGCATTGCCGCCCGATCTTCGTAGGGCGGGAACGGGAAGCCGAACGCCCGGTGCTCGCGCTCCATCCAGCCGGCGCCCATGCCGAGCTCGGCGCGACCGCCCGAGATGTGGTCGACCGTGACGACGGCGCGGGCGAGCAGCGATGGGTGCCGGAACGTCACCGGCGAGACGAGCGTCCCGAGCCGCAGCCGCTCCGTCACGGCCGCGAGCCCGGCCAGCGTCGTCCACGCGTCGAGCGAGCCGCCCGCGCCGTCCCGTGACCGTCGAGTAGTGGTCGGAGCGGAAGAGCGCCTCGATGCCCGCCTGCTCCGCCGTCTGCGCCAGGGCGACCCACTGCGGCCAGGTCACGCCCTCCTGGCCCTCGATCATCAGGGCGGTCCGCACGCGGGGCATCTTGCCCTTTGTTCACCTTTCTTTCAGAATCGCTCGCACAGTGAGCTCGCCCGGGGAGCCGACGCGAGGCGCCGACGCCGCGGACAGCGTCCTCGCGCCATCGCCTGACCACCGCCAGAACGGCGGCCCGATGGTGCGCCTGGAGGGGGTCCGGAAGAGCTTCGGCTCGAACCTCGTGCTCGACGGCATCGACCTGAGCGTGAACCGCGGCGACGTGCTCGTCGTCATCGGGCCGAGCGGGAGCGGGAAGAGCACCCTGCTGCGCTGCGTCAACCTGCTCGAGCCGGTCGACTCGGGCCGGGTTTTCCTCGAGGGGGAGGAGGTCACCGCCAAGGGAACGAGAGTGTCGTCGGTCCGCCAGCAGATCGGGATCGTGTTCCAGCAGTTCAACCTGTTCCCGCATCTGAAGGTGATCGACAACGTCACGCTCGCGGCCCGCCGCATCCGCAAGCTGCCGCGGCGTGACGCGGAGGCCCGGGCGCGCGTGCTGCTCGAGCGTGTCGGCCTCGAGGAGAAGGCAGACCAGTATCCGCATCAGCTGTCGGGCGGCCAGCAGCAGCGTGTCGCGATCGCGCGTGCGCTGATGATGGAGCCGCACGTGATGCTGTTCGACGAGGTGACGTCGGCGCTCGATCCAGAGCTCGTCGGCGAAGTGCTCCTCGTCATGCGCGACCTGGCTCGCGCGGGGATGACGATGCTCGTCGTCACGCACGAGATGCAGTTCGCGCGGGAGGTCGGGGACCGGCTCGTCTTCATGGACGAAGGCCGGATCGTGGAGGAGGGCGTGCCGGCGAATGTCCTCGACCACCCGAAGGAGGAGCGCACCAAGCGCTTCCTCCGCCGTTCACTGCAGCTCGCCGACTCGCTCGACGAGCTGCACATCGACGATCAGGAAGGAGGGGTCGAATGAAGAAGCTGCTGGGGGTGTGTGCCGCATTGGCGGTCGTTGCCGCTGCAGCCGCGGCGTGGGGCGTCGCGGCGCCTACCCAAGGAGGGGCAGCTCACAAGGCGTCGGCGACGAAGCCGCCGCCGCTGCCGCCCGAGATCAAGGCGCACAAGCGCTGGAGCATCGGCGTGAAGTGCGACTCGCCGCCGTTCGGCTACATCAACGTGAAGGGCGAGCATGCCGGCTTCGACGTGGAGATCGCCAGGTGGTTCTCGCGCTACGCGTTCGGCCGCCCGAACCGCGTCACCTTCGTCTGCACGCCGACGGCCGCTCGCGAGCCGTCGCTGACGACGGGCCGTACCGACCTGGAAATCGCGACGTTCACGTACAGCCAGGACCGCGACACGCGGATCGACTTCTCGATCCCGTACTACAAGGCGACCGGCCGGCTGCTCGTGCCGAACAGCTCGTCGATCCACTCGACCGCGGACCTCGCGGGGAAGACGGTGGTGACGACCCGCGGGTCGATCTACGACAAGTGGGTCTCGAAGTGCTTCCCGAACACGAAGCTGCTCGTGACCGACACCGTCACGAACTCGCAGCTTGCGCTCCAGCAGGGCCGGGCGGACACGTTCATGTTCGACGACACCGTCGTGCTCGGGATCGCCGTCAACGACCCGACGCTGAAGCTGACCGACGACGGGTTCCTGCAGCGCCGTACGGCATCGGCATCAAGCAGGGCAACGTCGCCATGAAGAAGTGGGTCGACTCGCGCCTGAACTTCATGCGCCAGAAGGACCTCTTCAACACGATCCTCAAGAACAACGTGCCGAACAGGGTGTTCGCCTCGTTCCAGAAGAACATCCTCCGGCCGAAGCAGACGTTCCCAGTACAACGCGGTCGACCCGTCGACGGTGTGCCCGTAGGAGCAACGCGACCCAGGAGCGGCCGCCCGGGCGGCCGCTCCTAGGTTCTTCATGCTGCTCGCCTTCGACTGGTCGTTCATCAGCGACAACTGGCATGCGCTCCTCTGGGGGCTCATCCGCACGCTGGAGATCTCGGCGATCGCGATCGCCGGCGCGTTCGTCATCGGTGTGCTCGGAGGCGCCGCCCGCGCATACCGCGTTCCCGTCGTGAGCCAGGTGGCGGCCGTCTACGTCGAGGTCATCCGCTGCACGCCGATCCTCCTCCAGATCTTCTTCCTCTTCTTCGCGCTCCCGGAGATCGGCATCACGCTCGACGCGCTTCACGGTCGCCTGGCTCGCGGTGATGCTCTGGGGCGGCGCGTACAACATCGAGAACTTCCGCGCCGGCTTCCTGGCCGTCCCGCAGAACTACCGCGAGGCGGCGCTGGCGCTCGGCTTCGGCAGGACGGGGACGTTTCTCAACGTCACGCTCCCGATCGGCGGGCGCATCTCGCTGCCGTCGTCGATCAACACGTACATCTCCGTCGTCAAGAACACGGCCCTCGTCTACGCGATCGGCTACAACGAGTTCACCACGACGGTGCTGAACATCAACGCGCTGACGTTGCAGACGACGGAGGCGTTCACGGTCCTCGCCGTCGTCTACCTCACGATCGTCTGGTCGATGTCGATCGGCCTGCGCGTCCTCGAGAACCATCTCGCGCTCCCGGAGAAGGCGTAGGCGATGCTCGCGCTGCTGCCGTCGTGGGTCGATCCGACCGCGCACTACATCATCCACGAGGGGCTGACGAACACGCTCAAGATCGCGGCGGGAGCGCTCGTCGGCAGCCTGCGTCGTCGGCATCGTGCTCGGCGTACTGCTGACGATCGACTTCCTGCCGACGCGCGCCCTCATCCGGCTCTACATCGAGGTCTGGCGCGGGCTGCCCATCATCGTCACGCTCTTCATGATCTACTACTTCGCACCGACTCATCAGCCCGCGACTCACGTTCTCCTGGATCGCCGCGGGCATCATCGGGCTGACGCTGTGGGGCAGCGCGCAGGTCGCCGAGGCGACGCGCGGCGCAGTGCATTCGATCCCGCGCGAGCAGCACGAGGCGGCCGCCGCGCTCGGCTTCGGCTGGGTCGGTCGCCATACGTTCGTCGTACTCCCGCAAGCGCTTCGGCGGCTGCTCCCGCCGCTCGTGACGCTGATGGTCGGGATCATCCAGAACACGACGCTCGTCGCAGTCATCGGCGGCTCCGACCTGCTCGGCACCGCCATACGCCAGAACGAGCGCCTCTCCGCCTACCCGCCGATCGGGATCGGGCAGATCAAGGCCTTCGAGATCTTCGCGTGATCATGGTCGCCTTCTTCGCCATCTCGTTCCCGCTGACGCGGCTGGCCACCTACCTCGAGAAGCGGCTCGTGTGACGACCGTCGCCTCCGAGCTGCCGTATGCGCGCGGGAAATTGCTGCGCTCGACCGCCGACGACATTGCGAAGCTCCGGGCGGCGTGGCGGATCGTCGCCCGGCGCCACGCCGACGGAACGCTCTACGACTTCACCGGCCTCGTCCGCTCGATGACGTTCCCGGAGCTGGGCGGGCCGCTCGACGACGAGCTCGCGCCGGCGCTGTACGGCGAGCGTCTGACCGAGCTCGGCCTCGAGCACCTCGGCGGCGTGCCCGGCCGTGACGACGTCTTCCTCGCGAACCGGACGACGGCGGGCATCGTCGCGGCCATGCAGGTGTTGGTCCCGCCCGGCGGCAGGGTTGTCGGCCTCTCGGCCGGCTACAGCCACCCGGCCGTTCGGCGCGCGGTCGCCCTCGCCGGCGGCGAGCTCGAGGACCTGCGCGAACTTGGTGCGCCGCTCGACGGGGCGGACCTGCTGGTCATCACACGGCTGGCCGTGACGTACGAGGCGCTGACCGCCGAGCAGATCGCGCGGGCAGTCGAGCTCGCCGGCGACGTGCCTGTCTTCGTCGACGATGCGGGCGGAGCACGCGTCGGCCCTGCCGTCCTCGGCCAGCCGCGGATGCTCGAGCTGGGCGCGGCCGCCGGCGTCACCGGGCCTCGACAAGTACGGCACTGTCGGCCCGCGCCTCGGCCTCGTCGGCGGCCAGGCCGACCTCGTCGCCCGCATCCGCGCTCGCGCGATCGAGCTCGGCCTCGAGGCGCGGCCGATGCTCTACCCGGCCGTCGTCGCCTCGCTCGAGCAGTACCGGCCCGAGCGGGTGCGCGAGCTCGTCGCGACGACGGCGGAGCTCGCCGAGGCGCTGCCCGACTGGGCGCGTGCGCACGCCAGTTGCGGTCAAGCTCGAGGGCGAGGACATCCTCGCCGCAATCGGCGCGCGCGACGAGACGCTCGTCCCCGTCGAGGCGACCGCGGGGCTCGCGATGCTCCTGCTCCGTGACCACGGCATCCTCACCGTCCACTTCGCAGCGCTGCCGCCCGGGACCTCGGCGCTGCTGCTGAAGTTCGTCCCGCGCGAGACGCTGGCCCGCTTCGGTGGCGCCGCCGCGTTCGCCGACGCGGTGTCCGATTCGCTCGACGAGCTCGCCCGCGTGGTCGCGGCCGGCGGCCTGCGAGCGCTGCTCGGGCTCGACTAGTTGAGCGCGGCGCGAAGCGTCGCCACCGCCCGCGCCAGCCCCTCGTCGGGCGGGAGTAGCGGGTCCTCGTGCTCGATCGAAAGCGCACCGTCGTAGCCCGCGTTGCGTAATGCGCCGACCAGGCCGCGCCACCAGCCTGCGTCGTGCCCCTCCCCTACCGTCCGGAAGATCCAGGCCCGTTCGCCGGGGTCGAGCCTCGTCTCGAGCACGCCGTCGACCGCCACCCGGGCCGGCTCGAAGCCGGTGTCCTTCGCGTGCACGTGGAAGATCGCCCCGGCAAGGGCGCGCGCCGACGCGAGCGGGTCGATCTGCTGCCAAAAGAAGTGCGACGGGTCGAAGTTCACGCCGACCGCGTCACCGGCGGCGGCGCGCAGCCGCAGCATCGTCGCCGTGTTGTAGACGACGAAGCCCGGATGCGGCTCGATGGCGACGCGGACGCCGTGCTGGCGTGCGAACTCGGCCGCTCCTGCCCAGTACGGCAGCACCCGCTCGTTCCACTGCCATGCCAGCGTCTGCGGGTAGTCGTCGGGCCAGGAGCAGGTCACCCAGTTCGGCCGCTGCGACGTCTCGGAGTCGCCCGGGCAGCCGGCGAACGTGATGACGGTCGGGACGCCGGCGCTCGCGGCGCGACGCACCGTGTCGCGGAAATCGCGGTCGGCCCGCGCGGCGATCTCGCGGTGGGGGTGCAGCGGGTTCGCATGGCAGGAGAGCGCCGAGATCTCAAGGCCGTGCGCGGCCGCTGCGGCGGCCAGGTCCTCGCCGCCGTGCGGACCGGTGGTCGAGATCTCGACCGCCTCACAGCCGGCCGCGCGCGCCGCCGCGAGCGCCTCGCCGAGCGGCCGGTCATGGAAGAGCGCGAGGAAGAGACCGAGCTTCACGGCGCGACCGGGCGCCGTTCGTCGATGGAGCGCGCGATCGCCAGGACGGCCGCAAAGGTCCTCACGTTGTCGGCGGCGCTCACCTCCGGCGCCACGCCGTCGTGCACTACGCGCCGCAGCTCCTCGAGCACGCCCACGCGGTCGAGCGCCGGGAGCACCGGCGGAGAGACGCGCCGGGGCGGCCTGCCGTAGCGCTCCAGCGCGACGGTGCCGCGCAACGGGTTTTGCACTCCCCCTGTCCAGGTCGCGCGGGCCTCGGTGCCGACCAGCTCCCAGTCGCCGTTCCAGGACGTCTCGCTGCGCGCGGCCGCGAACGTTCCCTCGTAGGCGACGGGCGTGCCGTCCGCGAGCGCCAGGAGCGCCTCAACTGTCGGCTCGCGCTCGAACGGGCTGTCGGGGACGCGCCAGGCGCGGGCGTCGACCTCCGCGATCTCCTGACCGGAGATCATCCGGAGCATGTCGACATGGTGGATGGCCATGTCGATCAGGTAGGGGTGCCTCATCGTCGCGCGCCAGTCCCCGCGCAGGACGAACGCGTTGCGCACGTCGCGCCGGCAGGCGATGCGGACGCCGAGCAGCTGCCCGAGCGTCCCCTCCGCGACGAGCTGCTGAAGCGCCCGCGACTGCCGACGGAAGCGGTAGTTCTGCGCGACGAGCACGTGTAAACCGGCCCGCTCGCCGGCATCAGCCATCGCCCGCGCGTCGGCGAGGTCGAGCGCGATCGGCTTCTCCGTGACGACATGCAGCCCGCGGTCGAGCGCCGCCTCCGTCAGCGCGCGGTGCGTCGACGGCGGCGAGACGAGCAGCACCGCGGCGGCTTCGGTGCCGTCGAGGGCGGCCTCGAACGTCGCAAACGCCGGCACGCCCAGCTCGGCCTTTGCCCACGTGCGGGCGGCCCCGGCCGCGTCGACGACCGCGGCCAGCCGGAACCCGCGCGCCTTGGCGACGACCTCCGCCCAGCTGCGTCCCCACATGCCGGCGCCGACCTGGATGATCGCGAGGCGCGGCACGGCGAGCGAAGGGTAGTCAGAGCCGGGACGCCAGCTGCGTGGGCTGCTCGGCCTCTAGGCGGCGAGCGCCGGCGCGAGCTCGTCGAGGCGGGCGCGCATGGCAGGAAGCTCGGCGCGCTCGGTGACGAAGACCTCGCGGTGCAGCTGGAAGATCACGGCACCGCCCGCGAGCAGGCGCGGCTCGGCCTGCGCGAGCAGCCGCCGGTAGGGATCGAGCCCGTCGCCGTCGGCGAAGACCGCCGCCGGTGGCTCGGCGGCGAGGTCCGGGTAGAGGGCACGGTCGGCGAAGGGGAGATACGGCAGGTTCGCGACCACGAGATCGAGCTCGCCGGGGACGGGCGCCAGCAGGTCGCCGTCGAGCACGTGCACGCGCTCGTCGACACCGGCGTCGATCGCGTTCAGTCGGGCGAGGGTCACCGACCAGGGGCAGGTGTCCGTCGCCCACACGTCGGCCCGGGAGGAGCGGGCGATCGCGATCGCGATGGCGCCGGATCCGGTTCCGACGTCGGCCACCCGCGCCGGCTCGTCGCCGATGCGCGCGAGCGCCGTCGCGACGACCGCCTCGGTCGCCGGGCGCGGCGTCATCACGAGGCCGGGCAGGGTGCGCAGCTCCGTGCCGGAGAAGCGAACGTGGTCCATGACCCGTTTGTGTACCCGGCCGGGCAGGGTCTTACGCGCTCACGGCTGAACCGGCGGCCACTGCCGTGACGAGCTCGAGCTCCCACGGCGTGAAGCCCTCGGTGTGCTGCCGGACCTTCGCCATGCGCTCGCGGAACTCCGGCGAGCCCTTCCAGGCGTGGATTGCGCCGGCATCGTCCCAGGGGGCGAAGCTGAAGAAGCGCTGCGGCTCGCTCAGGTCGTGCGTCAGGCGCATCGTCTGGGCGCCGGGCTGGCCGCTCGCCCAGCTCGCGAACTCCGTCCAGGCCTCCACGAACGCGAGTTCCTCGCCGGCCTTCACGATCCACGTGCCAGTCGTGTATGTCTCCATGCCGGAGACTCTACGCGGCGTGTTCGTCCGCGACCGTCAATGCATCGTCGAGCAGCCCGAGCCCCTCGTCGAGCTCCTCGCGCGTGATGGTCAGCGGCGGGGCGATCATCGCGACGTTCCAGTGCACGAAGAGGTAGAGGCCGCGCTCCATGGCGGCCTTGCCGAGCGCGACCACGGGTGCGGCGTCGGCGCCCGACGCGTTGAACGGCACCAGCGGCTCGCGGGTTCCGCGGTTCTTGACGAGCTCGAGCCCCCAGAAGAGCCCCTTGCCGCGGACGTCGCCGATCGACGGATGGCGTTCGGCGAGGCGCGGCAGCTCCCCGGCCAGGTACTCGCCCATGGCGGCCGAGTTCTCGACGATGCCCTCCTCCTTGAACGCCTCGATCGAGGCGACCGCCGAGGCGCACGCCAGGACGTGGCCGGAGTACGTGAGCCCGCCCGCGAAGTACTGGTCCCGCACCCAGTCCGCCAGGCGCTGGTTGATGACCATCGCGCCGAGCGGGACGTAGCCCGAGTTGAGGCCCTTCGCGACCGTGAGGATGTCCGGGACGACGTCCCAGTGCTCGCAGGCGAACCAGCGGCCGCTGCGGCCGAAGCCGGCCATGACCTCGTCGCAGATGAGCAGGATCCCGTGGCGGTCGCAGACCTCGCGGATCGCCTGGAGGTAGCCGTCCGGCGGGACGATCACGCCGTTCGTGCCCGTGATCGTCTCGAGGATGACCGCCGCCACCGTGTCGGCGCCTTCGTACTGGAGGATCTCCTCGAAATGTGGCGCGCCCGTGCACACCGGGCACGGGTCAGGGTGTCCGGCCGGGCAGCGGTAGGTGTACGGGTCGAGCATCCGCACGACGCCCGGGATGCCGGGCTCCGCGGGCCAGCGGCGCGGGTCGCCGGTGAGCGTGATCGCGCCCGCCGTCGCGCCGTGGTACGAGCGGTAGCGCGCGATGATCTTGTGTCGGCCGGTGTACCAGCGCGCGAGCTTGATTGCGTTCTCGTTCGCCTCCGCGCCGCCGTTCGTGAAGAACGACATGGTCAGGTCGCCGGGTGTGACCTCGTCGAGCAGTCGCGCCAGCTCCGAGCGGCTCTCCTCGGCCATCCCCGGCCCGATCGTGCAGAGGCGGTCGGCCTGCTCCTTGATCGCCGCGATCACCTTCGGGTGCTGGTGGCCGATCGAGACGTTGACGAGCTGGGACGCGAAGTCGAGGTAGCGGTTGCCGTCGTAGTCCCAGAAGTAGCGTCCCTCCGCGCCCGCGACGGGCAGCGGGTTGATCGCGTTCTGCACCGACCACGAGTGCAGCACGTAGCGCCTGTCGAGCTCGCGGATCCGCTCCGCTGCCTGCGGGTCTGCGCCGACGATGGCCATGTGGTGATCCTATCGGCGTGGCCGAACCGGTTTTGCTCGAGATCGATACGCCGCACGGGCCCGCGCGGGCTCACCTGCACGTCGTGGGCTCGGCGCGGGCAGTACTCGTGCTCGGGCACGGAGCCGGCGGTGGCGTCGGCGCGCCGGACCTCGCGGCGGCCCGGGACGCGGCCCTCGGCGAAGGCCTGACGGTCGTGCTCGTCGAGCAGCCGTACCGGGTCGCCGGCAGGCGGTCGCCTGCGCCGGCCCACCAGCTCGATACCGCCTGGCTCGCGGTGATCGCGCGGCTTCGCGAGGACGAGCTGAGCGGGCTGTCGCTGGTCGTGGGCGGCCGCTCGTCGGGCGCGCGAGTGGCCTGCCGGACGGCCGCGGAGACCGGAGCCGTCGGCGTCGTCTGCCTCGCGTTCCCGCTCCACCCGCCGGGACGGCCGGCGCAGACCCGATTGCTCGAGCTCGACGCCGTGACCGTCCCGACGCTCGTCGTCCAGGGCGTGAGTGACCCGTTCGGCATGCCGCCCGCCGGCCCGAACCGGACCGTCGTCGAGGTGCGCGGCGACCATGGCCTGAAGGCAGATGTCGGCGGCGGTGCGCGACGCCGTGCGCGACTGGCTCAGAGTGGCGCTGGGTGGCTGAGCCCGCGTGCGGTGGCAGCGGCACTCACTGCCGCGCGGCGACCATATGCCGGTACCCGAGCGAGGAGGGATGGGAAGGGCATGGCGTTCATCGACACCCCGGCAGAGAGCGAGCTGTACGAGGCCGACCGGCAGCAGCAGGGCTATGTCTCCAACATGACCCGGCTCTTCGCACACCGGCCCGAGCTCTGGGCTGCCTGGCGGCAGCTCGTGACCGCGCTCCGCGGATCGATGGACTTGCGCCGCTATGAGCTCGTCACACTCGCCGCGGCGCGCGAGCTGCGCTCCAGTTACTGCATGCTCGCCCACGGCAAGGTGCTCGTGCAGGAGTTCTACGACCCCGACCAGGTGCGCGCGATCGTCGAGGGCCACGGACCGCTCGACGAGGTCGACCGCGCCGTCATGGAGCTCGCCGCGACGGTCGCGCGCGACGCGACCGCCGTGACCGCCGACGATGTGGCGCGGTTGCGCGGGCTGGGTCTGAGCGACCCGCAGATCCTCGACGTGGTCGCCGCCGCCTCGGCGCGCTGCTTCTTCAGCAAGACGCTCGACGCGCTCGGCGCGGAGCCCGACGCCGCGTACCGCGAGCTCGACGCCCGCCTGGTCGACGCGCTCGTGGTTGGGCGACCGATCGAGGCCCGCTAAGCTCGGCTGGAGCTTTCTGAGGAGGCAGTGATGACCGAGGTTCTCGAGGCGCAGACCGAGCGCGGCAGTGACGTGAAGCGCATCAGCCACTGGATCGGCGGGCGTTCCGTCGCCGGCGAGTCGGGCCGCAGCGGCCCCGTGTTCAACCCCGCGACCGGGCAGCAGTCAGGCGCAGTCGACTTCGCGTCCGTCGAGGAGGTCGACCGGGCCGTGAAGGCGGCGCGCGAGGCGTTCCCGGGCTGGCGCTCGACGTCGCTCTCGAAGCGCTCGGACCTGCTCTTCCGGATGCGCGAGACGTTCCACCAGCACCGCGAGGACATCGCGCGCATCCTCACCGCCGAGCACGGCAAGGTGCTCTCCGACGCGCTCGGCGAGGTCGCGCGCGGGCTCGAGGTCATCGAGTACGCCTGCGGCGTGCCGACGCTGCTCAAGGGTGAGTACTCCGAGCAGGCGTCGACCGGCATCGACGTCTACTCGATCCGCCAGCCCCTCGGCGTGGTCGCCGGCATCACGCCGTTCAACTTCCCGGCCATGGTGCCCATGTGGATGTTCGCGCCGGCCATCGCCTGCGGGAACACGTTCATCCTCAAGCCGTCCGAGAAGGACCCGTCCGCCAGCCTGCTCATCGCCGAGCTGCTGAAGGAGGTCGGGATCCCGGACGGCGTCTTCAACGTCGTCCACGGCGACAAGGTCGCCGTCGACGCGCTGCTCGACCACCCCGACGTCGACGCCGTCAGCTTCGTCGGCTCGACGCCGGTGGCGAAGTACATCTACGAGCGCGGGACGAAGGCGGGCAAGCGCGTCCAGGCGCTCGCCGGCGCGAAGAACCACATGATCGTGCTGCCCGACGCCGACGTCGCCCAGGCCGCCGACGCGGCCGTCAGCGCCGGCTACGGCTCGGCCGGCGAGCGCTGCATGGCCATCTCCGTCGTGGTCGCGGTCGGCGACGTCGCCGACCCGCTCGTCAACGCGATCCACGAGCGCATCCCGAAGGTGAAGGTGGGCAACGGCCTCGAGGAGGGCGTCGAGATGGGCCCGCTCATCACGCGCGAGCACCGCGACAAGGTGGCGTCGTACATCGACAAGGGCAGCGAAGCGGGCGCGACGGTGGTCGCCGACGGGCGCGAGAACGCCCCGGACGGCGGCGGGTTCTTCCTCAACCCGTCGCTGCTCGACAACGTCAAGCCGGACATGGACGTCTACCTCGAGGAGATCTTCGGCCCGGTGCTCGGCGTCGTGCGCGTCGACACGTACGAGGAGGCCGTGCGGCTCGTGAACGAGAACTCGTACGGCAACGGGACGGCGATCTTCACGCGCGACGGCGGCGTGGCGCGCCAGTTCCAGTTCGACGTGCAGGCGGGGATGGTCGGCATCAACGTGCCGATCCCGGTGCCGGTCGCGTACTACTCGTTCGGCGGCTGGAAGGACTCGCTCTTCGGCAGCTCGCACATCTACGGGCCGGAGGGCATCTCCTTCTACACGCGCGGGAAGGTGGTCACGAGCCGCTGGCCGGATCCCGCGACGTCGAAGGTCGACCTGGGCTTTCCGCAGACGCGCTGACCTAAGCCGCGTATAACTGGCCCATGGCGGAGCCGGGCGGCGAGCGTCGGGTTGTCGCCGCGCTCTTCGTGGACGTGGCGGGCTCGACCGCGATCGCGGAGCAGCTTGGCCCGGACCGCTCGAAGTTCCTGTTCGACGAGGTCGTCGAGCTGATGGCCGAGCAGGTGCGCATCTACGGCGGGACGGTCGCCCAGCTGACCGGCGACGGGCTCTTCGCGGTGTTCGGCGCGCCGGTCGCGCACGAGGACGACTCGGTACGAGCGGTGCGCGCGGGGCGCGCCATCCACGACGCGCTTGGCGCCTACGCCGGCGAGGTCGCGCAGGCGTACGGGATCGAGCTCGCCGCGCGCGTGGCCGTCAACACCGGCCCGTGGTGCTGGTCGGCGAGCGCCCGGACGAGCAGCGCTACAACGCGCTCGGCGACACGGCGAACGTCGCGGCCCGGCTACAGACGGTGGCCGGCGACGGCGGCGTTGCCGTCGGCGCCGAGACCGCCCGGCAGGTCGCGCGCGCGTTCGCGCTCGACGACCTCGGCGAGCTCGAGCTCAAGGGCAAGAGCGCGCCGGTGCACGCGTTCCTGGTCACCGCTGAGCTCGAGGCCGTCTGAACCGGCCGCGCGCACGCCATTCGTCGGCCGCGAGGCCGGAGCTCGCCGTCCTCACGGACGCTCTCGACGACGCGCTCGACGGGCGGGGAGCGATCGTCTCCGTCACCGGCGAGCCCGGGATCGGCAAGTCGCGGCTCGTGCGCGAGGCGTGCGGGCGGGCGCCGGGGGTGCGCGTCCTCGTCGGTCACGCGCTCGCCGTATACCGAGGCGATCCCGTACTGGCCGGTGCGCGACCTGCTGCGCAGCTGGCTCGGCCTCGGCGTCTCCGACCCCGAGGCGCGCGTCCGGCTCGAGCTCAAGGCCGCCCTTGCCGCGCTCGACGACGAGCCCGACCTTTATCCGTTCCTCGCGACGCTGCTCGGGCTGACACTCGAGGCGTCCGCGGCGGAGCAGCTGCGGCAGATCTCGCGTGACAGCGTCCAGCAGCAGACGGTCGACGCAGTCGCGCGGGTCGTAGCGGCGCTGGCGGCCGACCAGCCCGTCTGCCTCGTCGCCGAGGACCTGCACTGGGCCGACGACGCAACGCTCGACCTGCTCGAGGAGCTCGCCGATGGTCGCCGACGAGGAAGCGGTCGTGCTCGTCCTGCTCCACCGGAGCGAGCGTGACCACCGGTCATGGGAGCTCGCGCACGCCGCGCGGCGGAGGCTTCCGCACCGGTTCCACGAGGTCGAGCTCCAGGCGCTCGACGGAGCCGCCAGCCGGGAGCTGGCGGCCGGGGCCGCAGCGGGCGCCGAGCTGCCCGACGCCCTCGCGGCGCTGATCGCCGAGCGGGCGGGCGGCAACCCGTTCTTCCTCGAGGAGGCGCTGGCCGACCTGGTCGAGCGCGGCGCGCTGGCCGAGCGCGATGGCCAGCTCGACCTCGCCGTCCCGTCGGCGGTCCAGGAGGCGCTGCAGGCGCGGCTCGACCGGCTCGACGCGGCCACACGCGAGGTCGTCAACGTGGCAGCGGTCATCGGCCAGAGCTTCGGCCTGCAGCTCCTCGAGCGCGTGGCGCCGACGAGGGGCTCCGCCGCGCGCTGTCCGAGCTGCAGCGGCTCGATCTCGTCGTCGAGGAGCGGCGCGCCCGTGCCCGAGTACCGCTTCCGCCACGGGCTCGTCCAGGAGGTCGCCTACCGCAGCCTGCTCGAGCCGCGGCGCCGGCTCTGCACGGCGAGGTCGGCCGCGCGCTCGAGGAGCTCCATCGGGATTCGCTCGGCGAGGTCTACGGGCTGCTCGCCTGGCACTTCAGCCGAGTCGGATGAGCCCGCCGTCGCCGTCGACTACCTGCTCATGGCCGGCGACGCCGCCCGCGCGCTCTTCGCGAACGAGGAGGCGCGCGAGTTCTATCGGCAGGCGATCGAGCTGCTTGCCGAGGACGACTCGCGCGCGCGGGCGACGCTCCTGAAGCTCGGCCTGAGCCACTATCTCGCGTTCGAGTTCGAGCAGGCGGCTGCCATGTACAGGCTGGCCTTCAGTCTGCCGGCACCGATCCCGGTTCGCAGTGAGCCGTCAGCCCGAATCGAGGTGCTCATTTCGACAATCGGCGACTACACGCCGGGCACGTATCAAACCGGAGACGTCTGGCTTGCAGCCCAGCTCTTCCGCGGCCTCGTGACGCTCGACCCGGAGATGAACGTCGTCCCGGACCTCGCGGAGGAGTTCTCGCTCTCCGACGACGGCCTGACCTATCGGTTTCGGATACGCGCCGACGCCTCGTGGAGCGACGGCGTCCCGGTGACGGCCGAGGACTTCGCCTACACCCTGCGACGCATGCGGGACGAGAAGGTGGCCTCCAGCGTGCTCCTGGGCCCGATCAAGACGGCAGTGGCGGAGGATCGGCTGACGCTCGACATCCACATGCGAGCGGCGTCGAATCTCTTCCTCTACGTGCTGGCAATGCCGCCCGCTTTCGCGTGGCCCAAGCACAGCTGCGAGACGCTCGGCGACGCTTGGCGCGACCCCGCGAACCTCGTCTCCAGCGGCCCGTTCATGCTGGGCGAGCTCGACGAGAAGCATGCAACGCTGCGGGCGCGCGACGATTGGCCCGGTACACGCGGCAATGTCGCCGAGGCATCGTTCTCGCAGTTCCCGCTGGGCGTTTCGTGGTTGGGCAGCTGGCGCAGCGGGCGTGGCGACATGGCGTCGACCAACACGGAGACGATCCCGCCAGGGGACGACACGGTCGTGGCGGCGGGAGCCGCCATGGGCACGTGGTACCTCGGGTTCAGGGCCGACTGCCCACCCTTCGACGACGAGCGCGTTCGCAGGGCGTTCGCCCTCGCGTCTCGACACGGAGCAGACAGAGGCGGGGTGGACCGGGCCAAGCCAGCCGGTCGGGCGGGGCGGATTCCTGCCGCCCGCGATCCCGGGGCACTCCCATCGGATCGGCCTACCGTACGACCCGACGCGGGCGCGCGAGTTGCTCGCCGAGGCAGGCCATGCAGACGGCCAGGGGTTGCCGGCGCTCACCTTCGTGATCGACGAAGGCGTCCACGAGATCCCCACGTACGCGCAGCCGTTCGTCGACGCTTGGGAGGCACTCGGCGCCAAGGTCGCCGTCGAGGTCTCCGAGCTGCCGCGAATGGACGAGGCCATCAGCCGCTCGCACTTGTGGATCTGGGGCTGGTATCCGGATTTCCCGGATCCTCACGGAGTGCTGGGATCTCTTTCATCGCCGATTCCCCCCTTCGCGGCTTTGCGGAGCTCGATGGGCTGGTCAGAGCGTGCCCGCGCGCTCCGCCACCAGGATGAGCGGCTGACGCCTACCGCGAGATCGACCGCTTGCTCGTGGCTGAACGGGTCGCGATCGTTCCCCTGCACTACGACCGGACGGCGCTGATTCACCGTCCCTGGGTCGACGGCTACGTTCCTCACCCGCTGCTGATCGAGGCGCCGCTCGACTGGCTCACGTGGATGAGGAGGCCCGTAACAAAGCCGTCGCCCGGGCAGACTTAAGGGTATGCCAAAGATCAAGAAGTCCGACGCCGAGTGGCGCGCGGAGCTGACCCCTCAGCAGTACCACGTGCTGCGCGAGAAGGGCACCGAGCGCGCGTTCACCGGCGAGTACGACCATACGTTCGAGCCCGGCACGTACCGGTGCGCCGGCTGCGGCGCCGAGCTCTTCTCCTCCGACGCCAAGTACGACTCCGGGTGCGGGTGGCCCGCCTTTTCCGCGCCCGCAGCCGAGGAGGCGATCGACGAGGAGACCGACAGCAGCTGGTTCATGAAGCGCACAGAGGTCATGTGCTCGAACTGCGGCGGCCACCTCGGCCATGTGTTCGAGGACGGCCCGCAGCCGACCGGGCTGCGTTACTGCATCAATTCCGCCGCACTGCGGCATGAGGAGGACTGAGAGACCGAATGTTCCTGTTCCAGCGTCACAAGACCGAGATGGTCGCCCCCGAGGACGCCCTTCCGGGCCGCGACGCCACGATGCCCGTGCCCGAGCGCCACGAGGTGCTCGGCACGCCGATCACCCCGCCGTTCCCCGAGGGCTACGAGTCCCTCGTCGTCGGGCTGGGCTGCTTCTGGGGTGCCGAGCGCATCTTCTGGAAGCTCCCGGGCGTCTACACGACGGCCGTCGGCTACGCGGGCGGGTTCACGAAGAACCCGACCTACGAGGAGGTCTGCAGCGGGCGCACCGGCCACACCGAGGCCGTGCTCGTCGTGTGGGACCCGGAGAAGACGAGCCGCGAGGAGATCCTGCGCGCGTTCTGGGAGGGCCACGACCCGACCCAGGGCATGCGCCAGGGCAACGACGCGGGCACGCAGTACCGCTCCGCGATCTACGCCTCGTCGCCGGAGCAGCTCGCGGCCGCCGAGGCGAGCCGCGATGCGTTCCAGGCCGAGCTGAACGCGGCCGGCTACGGCGAGATCACGACCGAGATCGCCGAGGCCGGGCCGTTCTACTACGCCGAGCCGTACCACCAGCAGTACCTGGCGAAGAACCCCAACGGGTACTGCGGCCTCGGCGGGACCGGCGTGTCCTGCCCGGTCGGCGTGCCGGCGAAGTGAGAGCCGACCTCACCGTCGGCAATCCCTTTCCAGACATCACCCTGCCCGAGACCACCGGCCGCGAGCTCGCGCTGAGCGAGATCGCGGCCGGGCGTCCGCTCCTCCTGGCGTTCGTCCGGGGCTGGTGGTGCCCCAAGGAGCAGGTCCGCGTCCGCGGGCTCGTCACCATGCAGGAGGAGATCCAGCGCGAGTACGGCCGCATCGCCGCCGTGACCGTTGACGAGCCGTACGTGAACGGCGCGTTCCGCGCCGGCATCGGCGCGCAGTTCCCGTTCCTCTCGGACGAGGACCGGTCGGTCGCGCACGAGCTCGACCTGCTCGAGCTGACCGACGAATGGCACCTGCCGCACCTGCCGTTCACGTTCCTGCTCGACACGCACCTCCGGATCCACGGGATCTGGTGCGGCTTCTGGGCGTGGGGGAACCCGACCCCGGACGAGATCAGGCTGGGCTTCCGCGCGATCACGCGAGGCGAGCAGCCGAGCTTCGACCCGCAGGCTGTCTGGGCGGCGGGCGGCTCCGCGCCCGTCTCAGCAGGGCATCGACGGCGACGTGATCTGGATCCGCGAGAACAGCAAGGGCCAGGAGCTGTGGCGCGGCGTCCACGACGGCCCCGTCCCGGAGGTCGGCGACACCCTCGGGCACTCGTCGGTCGACGGCCGCCCGTGGATCGTCCGCCGCATCGAGCGCGACGGCGAGCGGGTGGCGATCCACGTCAGCAAGGAGGGCAAGACAGGCTCGCCGCGGCTGGTCGGGCATCACGTGAGCGCACCAGGCCCGCCCTGATGCCGCGCGGCTACATGGAAGGGCCGGTCGGTGAGGAGCGCGAGGCCGCGCTCGAGCGCGGCGACCACCTCGAGCGAGAGCCGGTCCGCGACCGCCTCGCGGTCTTCGGGTCGACGCCGGAGCAGCCCGAGCGGCACTTCATCGGCTGGGCCGACGAGGTCGACGCCGATGCGCTGTTCGCGGCGGGCGAGGCATGGGGAATCGCCCTGGTACGCCGGCCCGGGTAGGCTCGACCCGTGGCGGTGCGACGCCAGAAGAGCCTCGTCCTGATTCTCGCCCGCGAGTTCGCGTCGCAGCTCGCGATGCCGATGTTCGTCGCCGACGGCGACGGGACGCTGATCTTCTACAACGAGGCCGCTGAGCACGTCCTCGGCCGCTCGTTCGCCGAGGTCGGGGAGCTGACGGTGCCGGAGCTCGTCGACACGTTCGACATCGAGAACCTGGAAGGCGAGTTCCTGGAGCCGGAGGACCGGGCGCTCGGCATCGCGTTCTTCGAGCGCCGGCCCACGCACGGGAAGCGGCGCTTGCGCGGCGTCGACGGCGTTTGGCGCACGATCGCGATCACGGCGTTCCCGCTGATGACAGGCCCTGACGAGCTCGGCGGCGTCGTGGCGATCTTCTGGGAGAACGGCGAGGACGAGGCCTAGCCGTGCGGATCACCATCTGGGGCTGCCGCGGGTCACTTGCATCCCCAGGGCGGCATACGGTTCGCTATGGCGGGAACACGTCGTGCATCGAGGTTCGCCACCCGGACGGGTTCGTCATCATCGACGCGGGCACCGGTCTGCGGCCGCTGGGCGAGCACCTCATGGCCGAGAGCGCCGGCGCGCATCGACCTCATGCTGACGCACCTGCACCTCGACCATCTCGAGGGGCTCGGCTTCTTCCTGCCGCTCTGGCATCCCGAGATGGAGCTGCACATCTGGGGCC
The DNA here is from genome assembly GCA_963710465.1 of uncultured Thermoleophilia bacterium. Lineage (GTDB taxonomy): Bacteria > Actinomycetota > Thermoleophilia > Gaiellales > Gaiellaceae > JACVRM01. Next base: position 330,978 of record CAVQAQ010000007.1, on the reverse strand, counting down.
CGCCCTCGCCCACGCGGACGCTGCAGGAGCGCATCGCCCGCTACCTCTCGCCGCCGCTCTTCCCGATCGACGTGTCCGACGTCCCCTCTCAGCTCGTCTTCCACGACGTGCCGGATGAGCCGTGGGAGCTGGCCGGCTTCCGCGTTTCGGCTGCGCCGGTTGCGCACCCGGGGCCGACGGTCGGCTTCCGCCTGGAGTCCGGGACGTCGTCGGTCGCGTACATCCCGGACCACGAGCCCGCGCTCGGGGCCGACCTCGCCGAGGTCGGAGCCGACTGGATTCCCGGCTGCGACCTCGCCCTGGGCGTCGACCTCCTGCTGCACGACGCCCAGTTCACCGACGCCGAGTACCCGGAGCGCGTCGGCTGGGGCCACTCGAGCGTGACGGACGCCGTCACGTTCGCGCTCCGCGCCGGGGTGCGCAGGCTGGTGCTCTTTCATCACGACCCGTGGCATGCCGACGGCGTGCTCGACGAGATCGAGGACCGTGCACGCGAGCTCTGGAACGGCAACGGTGAGCCGCCGCTGCTCGCCCGCGAGGGAATGCACCTCGAGCTCGCCGAGGTCACGTCCTCACTGCATCAGCGGTCCGCCTAGCCACGACGTGGAACACGTGCCAGTGCTTGGCGTCGCCGAGCGCTGTCTTCCCGTCCTCGTCCTCCTCGTCGAAGCGCTCGAGCTCGAACGGCTCGAGGAGCTGCAGCGCCCGGTCGCGGGACACGAACGTCAGCTGGTCGTCGCCGGCCCACTCGTCGCGGTCGCCGAAGAGCTGACCGCTGAAGCGCCCGCCCGGGCGGACCGAGGCGACGAGCCGCTCCCAGAGCCCGTCGAACTCGGTCCGGCGGGCAGAACGGCAGCGCGTAGCCGGCGTTGACGAGGTCGGCCTCCGGCCATTGCGCCTCCGCGAAGGACGCGACGCGCGTCTCGAGGCGGGGCTCGTCCCCCGCGCGGGCGCGCAGCCGCTCGATCGCCTCGGGCTCCGCGTCGATCGCGAGCACGCGCCAGCCGCGCTTCAGCATCGCGAACGTGTCGCGCCCCTGCCCGCAGCCGAGGTCGACGCCGAAGCCCGGTGCCTCGAAGCGCGCGAGCGCCCCGAGCACGGTGTCGTGCGCGGGGCGTTCGGCGACCGCGTCGTAGAACGCGGCCCAGTCGTCGACCGGGGTCTCGCTCAGGAGACGGCCACGCCGGCGGTCAGCTGCTCGCCGAACCGCGCGCGCGGGATGAACTGCCCCACACCGGGCTGCGCCACGAGCTCGTCACCGTCGACCAGCACCTTGCCGCGGAGCAGGACGACCTCCGGCGAGCCGGTCACCGTCGTGCCCTCGTAGAGGTTGTAGTCCGACTTCGAGTGCTGCGTGGCGGCCGAGATCGTGAGCCGCTTCTCCGGGTCGAAGACGACGATGTCCGCGTCGGAGCCGACCGCGATCGTGCCCTTGCGGGGATACAGGCCGAACAGCTTCGCGGGGTTCGTGGCCCACAGCTCGACGAGCCGGTTGAGCGAGATCCGCCCGCCCCGCACGCCGAACTCATGGAGCATGTGCAGCCGGTTCTCGAGGCCCGGGCCGCCGTTCGGGATCTTCGAGAAGTCGTCGCGGCCCATCGTCTTCTGCCCGTCCCAGAGGAAGGCGCAGTGGTCGGTCGAGACGACGGAGAGGACGTCGGTGCGCAGGGCGTTCCAGAGCACGTCCTGGTTCTCCTTCGCCCGCGGCGGCGGCGTGTAGACGTACTTCGCGCCTTCGAAGTCCGGGCGCTCGAGGAACGTGTAGTCCACGAACAGGTACTGCGTGCAGGTCTCGCCGTGGATGTTCCAGCCCTTCTCGCGCGCGAGCTCGATCGGCTCGACCGCCTCCTTGCAGGAGACGTGCACGACGTAGAGCGGCGAGCCGGCGACGCGCGACAGCTGGATGGCCCGGTTCGTCGCCTCGCCCTCGGTCTCGGGCGGGCGCGTCAGCGCGTGGTACTTCGGCTCGGTGTTGCCGGCGGCGAGCGCCTCCTTGACGAGCACGTCGATGGCGTCGCCGTTCTCGGCGTGCACCATCACGAGCGCGCCGGTCTCGGCGGCGACCTGCATCGTCCTGAAGAGCGTCTCGTCGTCGACCATGAGCGCGCCCTTGTAGGCCATGAAGAGCTTGTAGGACGTGACGCCCTGGTCGGGCAGCGTGGCGAGCTCCTCGAGCGTGCCGCCGTCCTTCAGGTCGGTGACCGCCATGTGATAGCCCATGTCGATGACCTGCTTGCCCTCGGCCTTCGAGCGCCACTCGTCGAGCGCCTGGCCGAAGGTCGCAGCCCTGCGGCTGGATGATGAAGTCGACGTGGGTGGTCGTCCCGCCGAACGCCGCGGCCGTCTGGCCGGACTCGACGTCGTCGATCGTCACGGTGCCGCCGAACGGCATGTCGAGGTGCGTGTGCGGGTCGACGCCGCCTGGCAGCAGGTACTTGCCGCCCGCGTCGATGACGCGGTCGGCCGTCGGTCGAGCGACTCGCCGATGAGCGTCACCGTCTCGTCCTCGATGAAGACGTCCGCCGACGTAGTCGTCGGCCGCCGTCACGATGCGGCCGCCCTTGATCAGAACTGACATCTCACGCGCCCTCCTCGTTGGCGTACCCGGCGCCGCGCAGCGCGGCGCCTGGCAGCGTCGCCGCGACCGGTCTGGAGCCGTGTGCCGCTCGTCGCGGACGTGACGGTCGAGCGGCCGTCTCCTTGCGCAGCTGACGAGGCCTTCTTGAAGCTCTTGCCGTAGACGTCACGCCCTGCTTCTTGAGGTCGGCGACGGCCTTCTTGCCAGGTCGCTGCGGTACGCGGCCGACGTCGCCGGCTTCTTGATGACCTTGTACTTGTAGGCGATGTTCGCCGTCTGCTTGAACGCGGCCGGGCTCCATGACCCCGATGCCGCTCTTGTTCGGCCAGATCAGCGCGTTGATCTCGTTCATCTGCCAGAGCTGATGGCCCTTCGGCAGCGCCGTGCCCTTGCTGACCACGATGTTCGTGCACTCCTGGTAGTGGTCGCGGCAGTACGACCCAGCCCTTGAACGACGCCTCGAGGAACTTCACGGCGGTGCCTGGTTCGCCTTGTCCTTGATCCAGTCGCCGCGGACGAAGATCCCGTCCTGGAGCATCCCGGTGCCGAGGTCGTTGTACTTGAAGACGTTCAGGTCCCTGAGCGTGTACCAGCTTGCCGGTCTTCGGGTTCTTCGCCTCGAGGATCTGGGCGAGCTCGTTGTACGTCATCGCCGAGGTGGCGTCGACCTGCGCGCTTCAGGAACGGGTTCATGTCGAAGGTGCTGCTTGACGAGCTTGACGTCCTTGTCCGGGTCCATGCCGTGCTTCGACGAGCGCGGCGCGCTGCTCGAACTCGTTGCCGAAGAACCAGACGCCGAACTTCTTGCCGCGCATCTTCGCGAACGTGTTGATGCCGCTGTCCTTCCAGGTCACCTCGGTCGTGCCGCTGCGCGCGTACACCTGCGCGATGTTGACGAGGTCGTTGCCCTGTGTCCCGCTGTGCGAGCAGGCTCGGCAGCCAGTCGATCCCGAACTCCGCCTGCTTGCCGAGCGACGACCTGCTCCGGGATGATGTCCGGGCCGCCGACCTTGATGTTCACGTCGAGCCCGGCCTGCTTGTAGTAGCCCTTGGCCTTGCGCCGCGTAGTAGCCGGCGAACTGGGCCTGCGTCGACCCACTTGCTGCTGGAGCGTCACCTTGTCAGCTGCGTGCCGCCGACCCCGCGGCCGCGATGCTTGCCGCCGCGAGCGCGGCCAGCGCGGCGACCGCCGCCACGAGCAGGTACCACCTACGTCCTCTTCACTCTGTCCCTCCTCTGGTCCGTGGCGGCCGACCGGGCGCCAGTGCTCGCAACCCTCTCACTCGAGTCGGCTCCGCGTCGCGGGATGCCAGCGCAGGCAAGGCGCTCGACGCAGCGCGACCGCGAGCGTAGAACGCGAGGCCCGAGCAGGCTCGCGACGAGGATCGCCGCCCAGGCCATCTCGTACTGGGCAGATCGACGACCGGGACAGGATCTGCGACGCCGAGCGCGTCGCGTCGACCGCCGAAGTAGTCGCCGACGACGGCGCCGATCATCGCGAGGACGCACGCGACCTTCAAGGCAGCGAAGACGAACGGCAGCGACGTCGGGATCCGCACGCGGCGGAAGATCCGCCAGTTCGCCGCGCCGCGTACGAGCGCATCAGCTCGATCGACTCCGGGCGCACGGATGTCAGCCCGCGGAGCGTGTTGACGAGCACCGGGAAGAAGCAGAGGACGGCGGCGATCGTGATCTTCGACCACGGGCTGAGGATCCCGAACCACGCGTTCGTGATCGGCGCGAAGGCGATGATCGGGATCGCGTTGGCGGCGATCATGTACGGCATCAGCGCGTCGCCGAGCGGGCGCCAGCGGGCGAGGACGAGCGCGGACACGAACGCGCGCCGCGCAGCCGATCACGAAGCCGCCGATCGCCTCCTTGAACGTGATCCACGCCGCCCTCCAGCAGCTGGTCGCGGTTGTCTCCAGAACGCGCGTCAGCGACGTCCGAGAAGCGCGGCAGCAGGATAGCGCTGCGACGCCGAGCGCCGGGAAGCAGCCACTGCCAGGCGGCGAGGCCGAGCGCGAAGACGAGGACGGCGGGCAGCCAGTAGAGCGACGTGGCGCGCGAGAGCGGCCGGCGCGTCGGCGCGGCGACGGCGGCCGTGCTCACTCGACCGCCTCCGAGCGTCCTCGACGCTCGTCGGCGCCGCCGCCGTGGAGCCGCTCGCGCACCGCGGTGACGAGCTCGAAGAACCGCGGCTCCTCGCGCGTCTCGGCCGCTGCGCGGCTGCGGCAGGTCGACCGGGACGATGCCCGCGATGCGCCCCGGGCGCGGCGACATCACGACGACGCGCGTCGAGAGGAAGACCGCCTCGGAGATCGAGTGGGTGACGAAGACGACGGTCGAGCCCGTCTCGCGCCAGATGCGCAGCAGCTCCAGGTTCAGCCGCTCGCGCGTCATCTCGTCGAGCGCGCCGAACGGCTCGTCCATCAGCAGCAGCGCGGGCGCGAACGAGAGCGCGCGCGCGATCGAGACGCGCTGCTGCATCCCGCCCGACAGCTGCCAGGGGTAGTGCGTCTCGAACCCGTCAGCTCGACCAGGTCGAGCATCTCGCGCACGCGCGTCGGCGCGCTTCGCGCGGTCCCAGCCGAGCAGCTCCAGCGGCAGCGCGATGTTCTTCGCGACCGTGCGCCAGTCGTAGAGCACCGCGGCCTGGAAGACGATCCCGTAGTCGCGGTCGAGCCGCGCCTGGTGCGCCGACTTGCCGTTCACGAGCGACCTCGCCCGCCGACGGCTCGACGAGGTCGCCGACGATGCGCAGCAGCGTCGACTTGCCGCACCCGGAGGGGCCGATCAGCGAGATGAACTCGCCGCGCTCGACCTCGAGGTCGATGCCCTGCGAGCGCGGTCGTCGCCGCCGCTGCGGGAACGTCTTCGTCACGCCGCTGAGCGAGACGACGGTGCCGTCGGTCGTTCATACGAGCTGCTCCGGCGGGCGGCGGACGATCAGCTTCTCGGCGAGCACGATGGCGAGGAAGAACGAGATCCCGAGCGCGGCGGCGATCGAGGTTCGTCGCCCACAGGTAGGTGGGCGTCGAGCGAGTAGTACTGGTTGAAGTTGAGGATCGCGCCGCCGAGGCCGTCCTGGATCGACGACGGCAGCTCGCCGATGATGGCCCCGACGACGCAGGCGGTCGCGGCGACGCGGAAGGCGGAGAACAGGAACGGCAGCGACGCGGGCACGCGCAGCTTCCAGAAGACGGCCCACTCGCCCGCCGCGTAGGAGCGCATGAGCTCGACGGCGCGCGGATCGGCCGACTGGAGGCCCCGCATCGTGTTGACCGTCACCGGGAAGAACGTCAGGTACGCGGCGATGACGGCCACCCGCTCCCACGGCCTGCGGCGACCAGCCGCGATCGACACGTTGCCGAGCCCGACGACGACGATGGGCGCGATCGCGACGATCGGGATCGTCTGCGAGGCGACGACGTACGGCATCACGCCGCGCCGGAGCACGCCGAAGCGGGCGATGAACGCGCCGAGCAGGAAGCCGATGGACGGCGCCGAACACGAAGCCGACGACGGCCTCCTTCGCGGTGAAGAGCGCGGCGTGGAACAGGTAGTCGATCAGCAGCTGGTCCGTTCGACGTCCGGTCGAACAGCGCCCCGACGATGCCGTGCAGGTGCGGCATCGTCGAGTCGTCGACGACGAACGGCCGGGTCCAGCCGTAGTGCATCCACAGCCAGCGGTAGCCCTCCCAGAGCGCCCAGAGCACGCCGAGCACGAGCACGAGGACGAGCACGCGCGAGGCGGCGTGCTTCGCCGTCTCGCTGCGGGGCGGGCGCGCAGGCGCGGTCGCGGCGACGGCAGACCATGCGCGCGATTCTTACCGCAACGCGGATTAGAGTCGCAGCGTGCCCCTCGACCCGAGCCGCACCGTCGAAGAGCTGAAGCGAGCTGCGCGAGCTGACCGGCGACGAGAACGGCGCGCAGCGCGTCGCGTGGACGGACACCTGGGTGCACGGCGCAGGAGTGGCTGCGCGAGAAGCTCGCCGGGCTGCCGCTCGAGTACGAGGTCGACGAGGCCGGCAACCAGTGGGGGACGCTGCGCGGCGCCTCCGAGCGCGCCGTGCTGATCGGCGGCCACATCGACTCGGTGCCGAACGGCGGCTGGCTCGACGGCGCGCTCAACGTCGTCGCCGGCGTCGAGGTGCTGCGCCGGATCGCCGCGGACGGGCAGCCGCCGCGTCACCGTGCGCCTCGTCAACTGGGCGGACGAGGAGGGCGCGCGCTTCGGGCGCAGCCTGTTCGGCTCCAGCGCCGCGTCCGGCACGATGGCCGACCAGGACGAGCTGCGGAAGCGCACCGACGCGGACGGCGATCCGCTGCGGAGGCGCTCGCGCGAGCACGGCGTCGACCTCGACCGCGCGCTCGACGCGCATCGCCAGCTCGAGAACGCGGCCGCCTACCTCGAGCTGCACATCGAGCAGGGCCCGGTGCTCGAGTCGATGGATCTGCCGCTCGGCGCGGTGATCGGCACGTTCGGCGTCGAGCGCTCGCTGATCACCTGGCGCGGCCAGGCCGCCCACGCCGGCTCGACGCCGATGGACCAGCGCCGCGACGCGCTTGCCGGCGCGGCGAAGCTCGCGCTCGAGATCCGCGACATCGCCCGCCGCGCGGGCGGCGGCGCCGTCTGCACCTCGGGCGGCGTCGTCTGCAAGCCGGGCATCGTCACCTCGGTCGTCGAGACGGCGGAGCAGCTGCTCGACCAGCGCCACCTGGACGCCGGCACGCTCGCGCAGATGCTCGCCGAGGCGAAGGAGGCCGCGCGAGCGCTTCGCCGCCGAGGAGAACATCGACGTCGAGTGGAGCGGATCTGGAACATCGAGCCGATCCTGTTCGACGAGACGCTTGTCGGCTTCGCCGAGGACGCGATCCGCGAGGTCGCGGGCACGTCGCACCGCCTGCCCTCGGGCCCGCTGCACGACGCGGCCGAGGTCGCGCGCGCGGGCGTGCCGACGGTGATGCTCTTCGTCCAGAGCCTGCGCGGCCTCTCGCACACGAAGCTCGAGGACACGAAGCCGGAGCACCTGGAGCTCTCCGTGCGGGCGCTCGACCGGCTGGCCGATCGCACGATCTCCTGGGTGGCGGGCTCCTAGCCTCTGACGCGAACCGGCTCGCGCAAGCGCGCCCGGTTCTGCACCGCGAACACGATCGTCGTCGAGACGACGAGCACGAGGCCGGTGACGACCGCGACGTCGCCGAGGTTGAACGCGAGCCGGCCGACGACGAGCGGGTCGGGCACGCCGCGGAACGACGGGAACAAGAGCAGCGAGGACAGGTTCCCGATCGCGCCGCCCACGGCGATCCCGCCTGCGAATGCGATCGGCAGCGAGCCGACGACAACGATCGCCGCCGCCCACACCGCCGTGGCGCCCGCGCCGGCCAGCACGTAGCCGAGCGAGCCGCTCGTGGCCCACGACCGCCTCCGGCCGGCTCAGGGCCAGCGCCTTCTGGGTGAGGTCGATCGCCGCCACCGACCCTGCCGTCAGGGCGAGCACGAGTGCCGCAGGCCGCATGGAACTCGATCTAGTCGCTCGGCACCGGCGCAACCGCGTCCGCCTTCCGCCCGGCATGCAGCGGAAGGGCGGCGGCCGCCCATATGACCGCGACCACGGCAAAGCCGAGGGCGCCCTCGCCCGGCAGCGCGAAGGTGAAGCCAATTAGCGGCGCGCAACGAGGATCGTCAGCGTCGCGCAGCTGTTGACGAAGCCGGTCGCGAGCGCGGGCGCGTCGCGGCGGAGCTGCTGCGCCCGCGTGAAGGCGTAGGCGAACGGGATCCCGGCCGCGAGGCCAGCGCTGCCGCGCCGAGGACGCGCAACCCAACGGGGACGTCGAGCAGCAGCAGCACCGTTCCGGCGGCGCCACGAGCATGCTCAACTCGACGAGCCGCGCCGTTCGCTGCGGCCAGCGCTCCATCATTCGGCCGCCAAGCGGACGCGTGACGAGCCCGCCCAGGAGCGTCAGCGCGCCGATCGCGCCGCCGGCCTCGCTGCGGTAGCCGTCGTGCTCGAGCAGCGACACCGTCCAGACGCCGAGGATCACGCTGAACCCGAACGAGGCCGTGTGGATGGCCGCCAGGGGGTAGAGCCGGCGGTCGCGGAGCATCGACCACGGGTTCCCGCAGCTCGTTGCCGGGACAAGCTCGTCTCGGGGGCAAGCCAGAGCACTGCAAGGAAGACCGCGGCGACGACGAGCCCGGCGACGTAGGGCGCCCGCCAGTCGACCGCTAAGGCGGCGAGCGGCACGAGCGCGATTGCGAGGCCCGCGCCGCCGACGCTGAACCCGCCGTAGAGCCCCTGCGCCGTCGGCGTGCCGAGCTTGGCGCGGACGTAGTCGCTGCCGGCGACGAAGCCGACGCCGGTGCCGAGGCCGGTCACGAGCCGACCCGCGATGCCGATCGCGAGCGTGCCCGCCGTGAGGCCGAGCGCGTTCCCGGCGATGACGGCGGCGAGCCCGAGCAGGCCCATTGTGCGCGCACCCTGGCCGGTCGATCAGCCGTCCGCCTGGCAGCTGCGCAGCCAGGTGCGTGACGAAGAGCGCGGTCGTCAGGAAGCCGATCACGCCCAGGCGCACGGCATACTCCTGCGCGAGCACGTCCGCGGACGGCCCGACCGTGGAGATGTTGAACCCGGCGCCGAGGCCGAGGCCAAGGCCGCCGGCCGCCGCGCGGCGGCTCACGGCGAGAGTACTCGAGGTTGATCGTCACCACGGAGGCGGCCATGCGTACCCGGGTCGGCCGGACGAAGGCTCCCCGTGATGTAATCGGCTGCCTTCAGCCGCTCACCGAGGAGGCCCGCCATGCTGACGTTCGGCGTCACGGTTCTGCCCGACCCGCCCATGTCCCGGTTCTTCGACCTGATGCAGCAGGTCGAGCAGCAGGGGTTCGAGTACGGCTGGACCTACGACTCGCACATCCTCTGGCAGGACTCGTACGCGACCTTCCCGGTCGTCGCCGAGCGGACGTCGAAGCTGAAGCTCGGCCATTTCGTGACGAACCCGGGGATTCGCGACCCGACGGTCACGGCCAGCTGGTACGCGACGATGCAGGACCTCTCGAACGGCCGCATGGTGATGGGCATCGGCCGCGGCGACTCCTCCCGCCGCGTCGTCGGGCTCAAGCCCGTGCGCGTGGCCGAGTTCGAGGCCCGCTGCGCGATGATCAAGGACCTGATGAACGGCCGTCCCGTGGTGTGGAACGAGAAGGAGCTGCAGCTGAAATGGGCGCGGACCGACCTGCCCGACATCCCGATGTGGATCGCCGGCTACGGGCCGAAGGCGCTCGCCGTCGCGGGCCGGGTCGCGGACGGGGTGATCATCCAGCTCGCCGACCCGCAGATCATCCAGTGGATCATGGGCACGGCCCGCAAGGCGGCCGAGGAGGCGGGCCGCGACCCGAGCGAGCTCAAGTGCATCGTCGGCGCTCCGAGCCACATCGGCGACGACATGGCCGCCGCCCGCGACCAGGTTCGCTGGTTCCCGGCGATGGTCTCGAACCACGTCATGGACCTGATCGAGAAGTACGGCTGGGACTCCGAGATCCCGACCGCGCTGACTGACTTCGTCAAGGCGCGCAAGTTCTACGACTACAAGGACCACAGCCGCGTCGGAGCCGCGCACGGCGAATTCGTGACCGACGAGATCTGCGACCGGTTCTGCGTGCTCGGCACGCCCGAGCAGGCGATCGCGAAGCTGCGCGAGCTCGAGTCGGTCGGCGTCGACCAGTTCAACATCTACCTCATGACCGAGGGGCAGCAAGAGACGCTCGAGACCTACGGGCGCGACATCCTCCCGCGAGTTCGCCTCAGTGCCGCGCCGCGTAGCCAACCCGCACGTTTGGAGTTGAAGGAGCGCGGGCCCTCTCGGTAGCTTGCCGCTCGTGGAGAGGCTCGCTCACGGCGTCATCCGGAATCGTCGCTCGTCATCGTGGCGTGGATCGCGCTCACGCTCTTCGGAGTCTTCTCGGCGATCCAGGTCTCGAATCGCTGGTTCGAGTCGTTCTCGATCCCCGGCTACTCGGCGTACGAGGCCAACCAGCGCGTCGTGCACAAGCTGGGCAGCGGCGAGATCACACCCGTCGTCGCGGTGCTCAAGGCGGATCGCGACATCACGACGATTCCGGGCGCCGGCAAGGCGTTCACCGCCGCGGCCGCAAAGCAGCCGGGCGCGAGGGTGAGCTCCTGGTTCACCACGCACAACCCGGCGTACCTGTCGAAGGACCGGCGCGTCGCGTTCGCCGAGATCTACCCCGCCGGGCAGGTCTCGCTTCGGAGGCATCAAGTACGACCAGGTGAAGCAAGCACTGGCGAGCAACGCGCCCGCGGGCGTCCAGACGTACCTGACCGGCATCGACCGGCTCTACAACGAGTCGAGCGGCGGCAACACGGGCGGCCCGAGCATCCTCGTGGAGACGCTGATCGGCGCGCTCGGCGCGCTCGTCATCCTGCTCTTCACGTTCGGGACGCTGCCGGCGGTCGCCTTCCCGCTGATGGTCGCGGGCGTCTCGATCCTGAACACGTTCACGCTCATCTGGGCGCTCACGTACATCACCGACGTCTCGATCATCGTCCAGTTCCTCGTCGCGCTCGTCGGGCTCGGCGTAGCCATCGACTACTCCCTGCTGATGATCTTCCGCTTCCGCGAGGAGATCCGGCACGGGCGCGACCGGGAGGACGCTGTCGTCGAGACGATGACACACGCCGGTCGCTCGGTGATCGTGTCGGGCTCGACGGTGGCCGTCGGCCTGCTGAGCATGGTCATCCTGCCGCTGCCGTTCATCCGCTCGATCGGCATCGGCGGCCTGCTGATCCCGACCGTCTCGGTGATCACGGCGATCACGTTGCTGCCCGCGATGCTGTACGTCCTCGGGGCGCGCATCAACAGCGTGCGCGTGATGCCGCGGCGCATCGTCGAAGGGAGCGACGACCCGGAGCACGGCTTCTGGAACCGCTGGGCGCGCTTCGTCACCCGGCGTCCCATCCCCGTCGGGCTGGCCGGGCTCGCGATCGTCGCCGTGCTCGTCTTCTACGGCCTGCAGCTCAACCCGGCGGACGCCCAGGCAAAGGACTACCCGGGGGCGGGCGACGCACACGGGGGCCTCGCGGCGCTCGTCGACTCGGGCATCTCGCCGGGCGTGCTCGCGCCGTTCGCCGTGGTCGTCGAGGGCAACGCGACCCAGGCTCAGCTGGACCGGATCGCGCAGAAGGTCGGGAGCACCGAGGGCGTCTCGGGCGCCGCGGCGCCGCCGGGCTGGTCGCGGGGCGGGCTGTCCGTGATCGAGGCGTTCCCTTCGGTGGACGCAGCAGCCAAGTCGGTGCGGGGGACGATCACTCACCTACAGAACGACGTGCTGCCGGCGGCGGCCGCGGAGGTCGGCGGTGGCCTGCGCGTGACCCTGGGTGGGCCCGAGCCGGAGTCGCGCGACTTCGTGCACGCCGTCTACGGGAACTTCCTCTACGTCCTGCTGTTCGTGGTGCTGCTGACCTTCGTGCTGCTGATGCGCGCGTTCCGGTCGGTCTTCCTGCCGCTGAAGGCGGTGATCCTGAACCTGATCTCGCTCGCGGCGGCCTACGGGATCATCGTGATCATCTTCCAGAACGGCCACGGCTCGGAGACGATCTGGCACGTCCCCGCGACCGGCGCGATCATCTCCTGGATCCCGTTGATGATCTTCGCGTTCCTGTACGGGCTCTCGATGGACTACGAGGTCTTCATGCTCACCCGCATGCGCGAGGCCTACGACGACATCGGCAACACCAAGGAGGCGATCCGGCTCGGGCTGTCGCGCACGGGCAAGCTGGTCACGAGCGCCTCGCTCGTGCTCGGGTTCTCGTTCTTCGTGCTGTCGACGAGCCCGGGCACCGACATCAAGCAGTTCGGCATCGGCCTCGCAGCCGGGATCATCTTCGACGCGACGGTCATCCGCGCGACGCTCGTGCCCTCGATCATGACCGTCATGGGCCGCTGGAACTGGTGGCTGCCGCCGACCGCCGGCGCGCCTGCTGCGGGTGCCACCCAGCGAGCCGGTGCCCGAGGCATCCGCCGAGTCGGCGTAGCTAACCCGGAGACAGCGCCGCCCGCCGCAGCCGTTCGCGCGCGTCGGCGTAGCGGATCGCCTCGTATGCGATCAACCCGGCGGAGACGGCGGCGACGAGCGCGAGCGTAAGCAGCGCCGGCAGCGAGACGGCGGCCGGGATCAGCGCGATGCAGAATGCCGGCGCACACGACGCGCCGCACGCTCCAGGTGCCGCATGTTCCGCAGCCGGAACGCAACGTGGGCGAGCAGGTAGAGGGCGACGCCGCCGCAGAGCGCCACGGCCGGCACGGTGTGCAGCGGGTCCCCGACATGGGCGATCGTCTTCTTCACGCCGACGGCAAAGAAGATGATCCCCGTGATCATCGGCAGGTGGAGGTAGCTGTACGAGTCGCGTGCGATCGCGAGCGCCTCCGACCCCTCGGCGCGGCGTAGGCGGCGCTCGGCGGCGAGGGCGACGACGTCGAAGTACGCCCACCACAGCGCGCAGGCGACGGCGAGCCCGAGCAGGGCGGCGAGGACGATGCCGGCGTCCAGCGGGGCGCCGACCGTGGCCGCGCCGAGCGCGACGATCGACTCGCCGAGCGCGATCAGCAAGACCAGGCCGTGGCGCTCGGCGAAGTGCCCGGCCGCGAGATGCCAGCCGCGGGCGCCGCGGATGACCGCGCCGAGCGAGTCGACGACGATCGCCGCCGCCCAGATCACGATCTGCGCATCCCCGCCGATGGCCGCGCCGACGACCAGCAGCGCGATGCTGGGCGCGGCGCCGGACGCCGAGGCGCGCGACCGCGCCGAGCAGCTCGCGGTCGCCGCGGGCCGACGAGCACGTAGAGGCTGAAGTGCGCGACGCGGACCGCGACGTATGCGGCGACGAACAACATCGCGTCGTCCCCGAAGACGTGAGGCACGGCGAGGGACGCGACCAGCATCGCGCCCATCGCCGCGAAGATCACGAGCCGGATGACGCTGTCCTCGGGGTCGACGGTGCCGGTCAGCCACGCGTACCCCGTCCACGGCCACCATAGCAGCGCCAGCACGATGAGGCCCTGGGCGACGCCCGTCCAGGTCGGGTTGCGCGAGACGAGGCCGGTGACCTGGGTGATCGCAAACACGAACACGAGGTCGAAGAAGAGCTCGAGCGGGGTGACCCGCTCCTCGCCCGCCGCGCGGTGGCTCACCGCCATTGCACAAAGCTAGATGCCGGCGGCGGACTGTCGTAGGGTCCCGCCGTGGACGTCTTCAACCTGGGCGCCGACGAGTGGGACCGCATCGAGGACCGCGAAGGCTGGCGCGCCAAGGACGTGTGGATCGGGCAGCGGCTCGGCGCCGAGCTGATGGGCGGGAGCATGTACGAGCTCGAGCCCGGCAACACGCTCTTCCCGTACCACACGCACCACGCGAACGAGGAGTGGCTGGTCGTCCTGCGCGGCGAGCCCACGCTGCGCACCGCCGACGGCGAGCAGACGCTGCGCGAAGGGGACGTCGCCGTCTTCCGGCGCGGCGCCGACGGCTTCCACCAGGTGATCAACCGCACCGAGAAGCCGATGCGCGTCCTGATGCTCTCGACGATGGTGATGCCCGAGATCGTCGAGTACCCGGACAGCGGCAAGATCGGCGCGCGCAGCGCCGGGGGCGAGCGCATCCTGCTCGGCCGCCCGGGGCCGATGCTCGACTACTGGGACGGCGAGGACTAGCCCGAGGCAGGCATCTCAAGGCTCGCGACGCCCGTGAGCTCCACGTAGGTGCGGCCGGGGGCGTGGACGATGCGAAGCAGGACCGCCTCGCAGTGCGAGCAGCGCCCGACGATCCCGGGCGCGTCGCGGAAGACCTGCATCTCGGCCAGCTGGTCATGGGCACCGCAGGAGCCGCACACCGCCCACGCGACGGTCATCTCCGTCCCGAAGAGCTCCATCAGATCGCCGCCGATCGCGTTGCCGTCCAGGCGCCGGTCGTCCATCAGCCTGTCGCCCCGAAGCGCTCGGTCTTGATCCAGCCCGGGTCGTAGCCGAGCCGCAGGAGCCCGTCCGCCGCGGCGTCCACGAAGCGGGTCGAGCCGCACACGTAGACGATCGGCGCATCGGCCGCCGGCCACGCGACCTCGCGCAGCATGTCGTCGTCGATCCGCCGCGCGTACCCCTTCCAGCCCGCTGGCTGCCCGCGGGTCAGCGTGTACGAGACGTCGAAGCCGCCGTGCGCCAGCCGATCGAGCTCCTCGCGGTAGATCACGTCCTCGAGCGTCCGCGACGAGTAGAGCAGGCGCATGGGCGTGTCGGCGCCGGCCATGGCTCGTGCGCGCGCCATCGCCATCAGCGGCACCACGCCCGACCCGCCCCCGACGAGCAGCACCGGCCGCTCGTCGCCCGGCTCCCAGACGAAGTAGCCGCCGATCGGCCCGCGCACCTCGAACGCGTCACCGTTGTGCACCACGTCGACGAGGTAGGGCGACACCTCGCCGTCCTCGAGCCGCTCGACGGTGATCGCCAGTCGGTCATCCGGCGGGGACGCGATCGAGTAGGAGCGCTCCGCCTGGTAGCCCTCGTCCGAGGTCAGGCGCACGTCGAGGTGCTGGCCGGCCCGGTGGCCGCCCCAGCCCGGCACGTCGAGCACGAGCGTGCGCGTGCGCGGCGTCTCCGTGACGGTCGCGGCCACCTCGGCCACGAGCCATGTCAGTCGCCCCAGTACCGCTGTTCCAGCCACGGGTCCCCGCGCAGGTGGTAGCCGTTCGACTCCCAGAAACCCGGATCGTCCTCGTCGCGCATGATCAGGCCGCGCACCCACTTCGCGCTCTTCCAGAAGTACAGGTGCGGGACGAGCAGCCGCGCCGGGCCGCCGTGCTCCGGATCGAGCGGCTCCCCGCCGAACGTGTCGACGACCCACGCCTTCCCGTCGGTGACGTCGTCGCGCGGCAGGTTCGTGTCATAGCCCCCGTAGGAGTAGGCGAGGACGTAGGCCGAATCGTCGTCGACCTTCTCCAGCAGCGTGTCGACCGACACGCCTTCCCACGTCGTGTCGAGCTTCGACCATTTCGTCACGCAGTGGATGTCCCGCGTGACGTCTTCGCGCGGGAGGGCCTGGAACTCCTCCCAGGTCCACGATGCGAGGAGATCGCCGCCGCGCTGGATCTCGAACGTCCACGTGTCCAGCTGGGGATGCGGGGTCGGCCCGGCAGAGAGGACCGGGAAATCGGCGGTGACGTACTGGCCCGGCGGAACGCGGTCGGCCGGCTCGTCCTGGTGGCGGCCGTGGAAGCCGCGAGAGATGACGGGCATCAGCTCGCCGCCAGTCCGGCGACCGTCTCCGGTACGCCCTCGATCTCTCCGACCGGCGACAGGCCGCCGTCGGGCCCGACTGTCCAGCCGAAGAGGCGCTGCGCGTCGGCGTCGATCGCGTAGAGGAAGCGCCCGTCCGGGGTCAGCGCCTCGTCGCGGATGCCCTTCTCGCCCATGCGCGTCGACGCCGCAACGGCCTCCAGCAGCTCGATTGCGCCGCCCTCGCCGACGGTGAAGCTCGAGATCGTGCCGTCGCCGAAATTCGTGACGAACGCGTAGCGGCCGTCGCGGGTCACGACCGCCCAGCACACCTCGCTGCGGGTGTTGGCCACCGAGCCGGTCACCGGGGCGAGCCTACCCGGCTTCGCGACTGTGTACGAGGATGCAGACGCAGCGCCCAGGGCGCCGCCGAACGCTTCGGTGACGACGAGCGCGTCGCCGGCGAAGCCGAAGCCGTAGGGCGTGGCGCCCGCAGACGGGATCGTCGACGGCCCGTCGAGCGTGCCGTCGGCGCGAACGGCGAAGCTCGAGATGCTGTTCGTGCCGCGCTCGGTGACGACGAGCGTCTGCCCGTCCGGGCTGAAGGCGACCTGGGCGCCGTCCGCGTCGGGCGAGCTGAGCGATCGCGCCGAGTCGGCGATGGCCAGCAGACCGGCGTCCTCGATCCGGAAGCCGCTGAGCGACGCCGAGCCGTTGTTCAGGACGTAGACAAGCGAGCCGTGGACGCAGACACTGGTCGGCGTCGACCCGCCCGAGGCGATCTGGTCGGTGAGGCTGAGCCCGACGTCGACGACGGCGAACAGGGTGATGTCGTCGCTGCCGGCATTTGCGACCAGTAGCCAGTCGCCGTTGTCGTCGAGCACCACCGAGCTCTGCGAGGCGAGATGCGGCTTGCCGGTGCCGCGTCCGCCGGTCGCGTACCGCTTACCGGCGCCGAGCGCACCGTCGGCGCCCCGGGCGAATGCGAGCACCTCGTTGGACAGCGCGTCGTTCGTCTGGACGTACACCGCTGGGTTCCGAGTCATTTGCTGCTCCTTGCCGACCCCTGCTCTTTGGCGTGCAGTCCCACGGCGGTCTTACCCATTACACGCCCTGTAAGAACGTTGTTCGCATGTGAGCGCCTGTGAGCCGGCGGTGAGAGCGCTGTGACCGCGCCGCGCGACGCTCGGGTAGATGAAACCGCTCGGCACAACCCTCGTGGCGCTCCTCCTTGCAGCGGCCCTCGCCCCGGCGGCGACCGCGGCCAAGCGGCAGCGCCCCGACGCCGTTCCGGCGGCGTTCGAGGTTGCGGCGCCGAACGCGATCCAGGTCCTCAACGACTACGTCACACCGGCGCACACGTACGCGTCGGAGCGCGCGGTGGTGCACTACGTGACGCTTGGCGTGAGCGCCCCACCGCTCAACGACGACGACGCGGACGGCGTCCCCGACTACGTCGAGCGCGTCGGCGCCGCGGCGGACACGGCCCTCACCTACTACGAGCGGCGCGGCTTCGCAGGCATCCTCGCCGACGCGGGCGGGCCAGACGGCCGGCCGGACATCTACATCTCGCGCTTTGCGGCCGGCTACTTCGGTGTCGCCTTCCCGGCGGCCGACGCCGAGGGCGGCGGTTTCCTCGCCGTGTCCAACTGGCTTGACCCAAGCCCGACGGCGAGCCTCGGCAGCCTCGACGGCACCGTCGCGCACGAGCTCTTCCACCTCGTCCAGTTCTCCTACTTCCGGCCGACGATCGACCCGCCCCTGGACGCCTGGGTGCTCGAGGGCACGGCCGCGGCCATGGAGACGCGGGTCTTCCCGGAGGTCGAGGACATCGTTTCGTCCCTGCAGCTCCGGCACTGGTTCGCTGCACCTGAGACGAGCATGACCGCCCAGAGCTACGGCGCCCAGCTCCTGTGGCGCTACCTCGACGTGCGCCGGCCGCAGCTGCTGCCTGCATACCTCGCAGCGCTCGGCCGGCGCCCGGGGCGCGAGGCGGCGACACTTGCCGCCACGTACGAGCAGGTCGCGCACCGGCCGTTCGCCCGCACGTTCGGCGAGTACGCCGCCTGGGTCGCGGGCGCATACGGCGATACGCTCGAGCACCTGCCGATGCTGCACCGCGTGCGCACGGCCTCCGTCGGCCCGCTTGCGATCCACTTCGTCCGCATGCCGCGCTCGACGCGCTCGGTGACGGTGCGTTTTGCGCACGGCCACGGCGAGGCAGTCCTGAGCTATGCGGTGGCGAGCCCGCGCGCCGGCGAGCCGCCGGTCGAGCGCCGCCTTGCCGCGCGGACGGTCGGTGGGGCGCTGACGTTCCGCGTGCCGGCGGGTCTGCGCGCGAGCGATCGATACCAGCGCCCGACCCTCGTCGTCGCGAACGGCGGTGTCCGCGGCGCGGTGGTCTACCGCGTCTCGGCGGGACTGCCCAGGGCGGCCAGCCGTGCGCGGGCGCGCTCCACCGTCACGCGGTACTCGAGGCGCTCCGCAAGCTCGAGCGCCCGCCGCAGGTAGCCGGCCGCATCCTCGGAGAGACCTACGCGCGCCGCGGCCTCGGCCGCCTGCAGGCCCATGTCCGCAAGGATGCCGGCATGGGTCTCCGTCAGCGTCTGGTCGGCCGCGGCCAGGTGCCGGCGCACCTCCCCGACATCGCCGCGATGCGCGGCGATTGTCGCCGAGATGACCTCGCGCCAGCCGCGTACCAGGAGGCCGGCATCAGCCTCGCCCGCACGCTCGACGTAGACGGCGGCCTCCTCGTCGCGCCCCTGATCGACGAGCACGAGTGCGAGCCGCCACGCCGCGTTGACCATGCTGAAGCGGTCCCCGAGGGCGTCGAGCCGGCGGATCGCCTCGCGCAGGATCGGCTCCGCCGCCGCGCCGTCGCCGGCGAGCATCTCGATCTCGGCGACCCCGATGAGGTCGGCGGCGGCCGTCTGCGGCAGACCGGCGTCCTCGAAGATTGCGTGGCCGTCGGCTGCGAGCCGCCGTGCCTCGTCGAAGCGCCCGTCCATGGCGCGCAGGCCGGCGAGCCCGCCCAGCGCGGACGCGTGGGCGAAACGCGTCGGTGGGTCGGCCAGCGTGCGCTCGACGATCTCGGTCGCCTGCGCGATCGGCCACGGCCCGCGACGCACGATGACGCAGAGCCAGCTGACCGCCATGCTCTCCATCGACACCGCACCCGCCGCACGCGCCCGCTCCGCGGCGATTATGAGGCTCGAACGGTTCTCGTCGAGCGGGCCAAGCCCCCGGAAGCGCTCCCATGCGTGGAACCGGGTGATGTACGCCTGCGCCACCGTCTCGTCGTCGCCGGCGGCTTCGAGCACGGGCATGACGCGGGCCATATCCGCCAGCATCTCCTCCGGGTCGCGGGACGGGCCGCCCCAGAGCGACATGCTGCAGCGCTCGACGAGCAGGCGGGCGACCAGGTGCTCGTCCGCGGGGTCGGCCGCTGCCTCGGCCTCGTCCAGCACCCGCTTCGCCTCGTCGCGCTCGCCAATCCACCCGAGCGCGTCCACGAGCCGCGGCACGTACGCCATCCGGTCCGGGTCGCCGGGCGGGAGCAGTGCTGCGGCGCGCCGAAGCAGGTCAGCGGCACTGTGGACGTCGAGCTCGCCGTACGCACGCCGGCCGGCGGCGCCAAGGTGTGCCGCGGCCTCATGGGCGAGGCGCGGCAGCTCAGGAGCGGCGGGGTCGACCTCGGCGAGCGCGCCGTACGCGGCCTCGAGATGGCGGCCGACCAGCTCGTCGACGTCGAGGCTCCGGCCGGCAGCCAGCTCGGCGACGACGCCGGCAGTGCGCTCGTGGAGCGCCGCGCGGCGTCGCTTGGGGATGCTCGCGTACGCCTCGTCCCGCAGGAGGGAGTGCCGGAAGGTCCAACGGTCTTCGCCCGGCATGCGTGGCGCGTCCGGCTCCACGAAGTCCCGCCGAGCGAGCATGAGCAGCGTCGGCCGGACGTCCGCGTCGACGAGCTTCTCGACGATCGTCGCCGGGAACGACTGGCCCACGACGGCGGCCGCCTGGACGACGTGCCGCTCCCGGTCGCCGAGCTGATCGAGACGGGCGGCGAGCAGCGTATGGATGCTGTCCGGGATCGCCCCGTCGTCGCGGTCGCGGGCGGCCGCGACGAGCTGCTCGAGGAACAGCGGATTCCCGTCGGCCGCGGCCAGGATTCGGTCGCGGCGCGCTGCGGTGACCGCGGTCTCGGCCGTGAGAAACGCCAGCAGCGTCTCGGCGTCCGTCTCGGGCAGTGAATCGAGCAGCACGGTGGCCGCGTCGAGTAGCCCGCCTGCCCATTCGGGGCGAGTGTCGAGCAGCTCGGGGCGCGCGAGACCGACGATCAGGATCGGAGCGCGGGCCAGCCCGGCGACGTGCTCGACGAGATCGAGGAAGGCGGGCGTCGCCCAGTGCAGATCCTCGAGCACCAGGAGGACGGGGCGGCTCTGCGCGAGCGCCTCGAGCAGGCGGCGAAATGCCCAGGCGACGTCGTCGACCGGGCCCGTCGACGCAGTCTCGCCGACCGCCGCCGCTACGAGCTCGGTCACCTGGCTCCCGTCGGGGTCGTCGGCAAGCACGGCTGACGCCCACGCGCGCACGGAGCCGCCGGCGACGGGCTCGAGCGCGTCTCGGAGCGGTGCGTAGGTCGACGCATTGCCGACCGGCGTTCGCCCCACGAGACAGGTCGCGGCCTCGCCGAGACGGTCGATCGTCTCCCGGGCGAGGCGTGTCTTCCCGACTCCCGGCGAGCCGAAGACCGTGACCAGGCGCGCGCGTCCCTCGCGGGTCGAGCGCCTGAACGCGGCCAGGATCTGGTCGAGCTGGTCGCCGCGGCCCACGAACGGCGTGTCGAGACGCCGCACCACGGCCTCGTCGGCGACCACGGCCGTCACGGCGTGGACGCCGTCCCGGGCGGTTGCCTCGACCGCATGCCGCACGAGCCGCCAGGCGCGCGCGTCGACCAGCACCTCGTCCATGGCCGCCATTCCGCGCAGCCGGTCGGCCTCCTCGAGCGGCGGCCCGGACGCGAGCGGCTCTCCCTGCGCGCGGTCGCCGGTGATGACGTCGCCGGTCGCGACCGCGGCGCGGGCGACGAGACCGTTCGCCCGGAGCTCGCACGCTGTCCGCACGGCGCGCAGCGCGTCGTCGTCGCGAGTCACCGGGACGCCGAAGAGCCCGAGCACGCGGTCGTCGGAGGTGTGGCCGGGCTCGCCGCCATGGGCGGCGACCGCGGCGAGCGCCTGCTCGCGCACGCTCCGCAGCCGCTCGCGCCTCGCCTCCGGGTCGGCCTCGGCGACCGCTAGGTCGCCGAGGAGCACCGTGACGGTTTTGCGGGCGGCCTCGACCCGGGTCGTCTCCGAGGGCGGCGCGGCGGGCGGGCCGCCGAGCGCCGGATCCTGGCGCAGGATCGCGCGCTGCAGCTCCTGGAGCTCCTCGCCGGGCTCCGTCCCCAGCTCCTCGACGAGCGTCGCGCGCGCGCCGGCGTAGGCGGCGAGCGCGTCCGCCTGCCGACCGGCGCGGTAGAGGGCGAGCACGAGCAGCGCGCGGAAGTGCTCGCGGAACGGCTCCTCCGCGACGAGCTGCTCGAGCTCGGGAATGAGCTCGGCCTGGCGGCCGAGCGCGAGGTCGGCCTCGATCCGGCGCTCCAGCGCCTCGAGGCGCAGCTCGCCGAGATGAGCCGCCGCCGCCGCGGCCGGCTCTCCGGCCAGGTCGGCCAGCGGCGCGCCACGCCACAGCGCGAGCGCTTCGCGCAAACGGTCTGCTGCCTCAGCCGGCTCGGCGCCGCGCGCACCCTCCACGAGCCGCCGGAAGCGCTCGAGGTCGAGCTCGCCCGGCTCGGTGCGGATCAGGTAGCCGGGCGCCTGCGTCACGAGCCGGTCGCCCAGCTCGCGGCGGAGCCGGAGCACGTGGTTCTGGAGCGACCCCGTCGCGGAGGGAGGGGGCTCGTCGCCCCACACGCCGTCGATCAGCTGCTCGGCCGCGACGACGCGGTTTGCGTGCAGGAGCAGCAGCGCGGCGACGGCGCGGCGCTTCGCGCCGCCGAGCGCGAGCACCCGCTCGCCGTCGCCGATCTCGAGCGGCCCGAGGATCCGGAACTCCACCCGCTTCACGAAATCAGCGGGGGAGGCGGCGGTCAACACGCTGCGGTACCGTCGGCGGCGATGGGAGCATCCGAGCTCCAGCGCAAGGCCGAGCTGGCCGAGCTGCTGCTGCATGTCGCCCGCGAGCTCGGCGCGACCGTCGAGCCGGACGGCGTCTACGACCGCTTCCACGAGCTGCTCGCCGACGTCATCCAGCACGACGGTGTCGTCTTCTCCTCGTTCGACACGGTGACCGAGGTGTTCCGCTGCGAGTACGCATGGGCCGACGGCGAGCGACTCGACGCATCGATCTTCCCGCCGCTTCCCCTGAATCGTGAGGGCGGCGGCATGCAGAGCCGCGTGATCATGACCGGCGAGTCGCTGCTCGTGAACGACGTCCGCGAGCAGGTAAAGGACGAGGGCACGTACTACGAGGTCGACGCCGGGGGCGAGCTCAAGAAGATCTCCGAGACCGGCCCGCCGGCGGCGCAGGCGGCGATGATGGTGCCGATCAAGCACGAGGGGCGCGTGGTGGGCGTCGTCCAGCTGATGAGCGATCGCGTGACGTACGCGCCCGAGCAGCTCGAGGTGCTCGAGGGCATCGTCACCCAGACGGCGATCGCCGTCCGGCACGCCCGTCTGCAGAAGGAGCAGCGGCGCCTGGCGGTGGCCGAGGCGGCCGCGCGCGCCGTCGCCGCCGAGCGTGCCCAGGCCGCGGCGGTGCTCGAGGCGGTCGGCGACGGCATCTTCCTCGTCGATTACGAGGGCCGCGTTCGCTTCTGGAACCGGGGGGCCGAGCTTCTCCTCGGCATGCGCGCGGCGTCCGTCCGGGACCGGCCCGCGGCCGAGGCCTTCCCCGACTGGGCCGCGATCGCCGACCGGGTGCCCGCCGCCGAGGCCGGGTCGGCGGCCCATCCGGTCACGCTGCCGGTCTCCGTGGGCGGGCCGCGAGCTGTGGCTCTCGTTCGTGGCCGTCCGCGCGACGCCGGGGGTCGTCTACGCATTCCGGGACGTCACGGGCGACCGGCGGCTCGAGGAGGCGAAGAGCGACTTCATCACGACGATCTCCCACGAGCTGCGCACGCCGATGGCAGCGATCTACGGCGCGGCTCTGACGCTGCTGCGCGAGGACGTCGAGTTCGACCGCGGCAGCCGGCGCGAGCTCGTCGAGGTGATCGCGCAGCAGGCCGCCCGCCTGAGTCAGATCACCGAGGAGGTGCTGCTCACGAGCCAGCTCGACCGCGGCGCCGCCCGCGTCGAGACCGAGCCCGTCGACGTCGCCGAGCTCGCCCGCGCCACCGTCCGAACGATGGCGCCGGCGCTCGAGGTCGAGGTCGGGGCGGGCGACACCACCGCGTCGGCCGATGGCGACCGCCTCCAGCAGGTGCTCGTCAACCTGCTCGACAACGCGTTGAAGTACGGCGGGGACGGCACGGTCGCGGTGCGCGTCGAGCCCGACAACGGGACGGTCCGCGTGCTCGTCAGCGACTCCGGGCCGGGCATCCCGCTGGCCGACCAGGACCGCATCTTCGAGAAGTTCTTCCGCGCCGACCCGCAGCTGACGCACGCGCCCGGCGGCACGGGCCTCGGGCTCTACATCTCGCGCGAGCTCGTCGAGCGCATGGGCGGGCGCCTGGGCGTCAGCTCGGAGCCCGGCGCCGGCGCCACGTTCGTTGTGGAGCTGCCGAGGTGCGAGCCGGGGCGCGAGGACGCCCCGGCTCCGTGAGCACAGCTAGGTGACCGCAGGGCGGCGGCGCTGGCCTGCGTTGCCGAACGCGAACGCGGCGCCCGCGATGATGATCGCGGCGCCGCCGAGCGCGGCGGCGCCCGGGGCGATCTCGGAGATGACGCTCTCGCCGCCCGTGGCAGGCTGCTCGTTGACGAGCCGCATGCCGGTCGTCGGGTTGATGATGCCGCCGTCGGTCGGGTCGGCCTGGCCGACTGCCGGGCCACTGCCCGACCCCATCGGCATCGCCTGTGCTCCGCCGGCCACGCCGGCCGCAGCGGCGACGGCGACCGCGAGAATGGCCGCCTTCTGCTTGAGGCCGTGCGCTTCGACGTCGTCGGCGAAGGCCTGCTCGAGGGCGGCGCGGTCGAAGGTGAGCTGGATGCTGTCGCCGGTCGCCTCGCGGAGCAGCCGCTCGAGGTCGTCCCGCTTCCACGAGACGGCGATGCTGCGCTCCCCGGCGGGGCCGGTCACGTCGAGGACGAGCTCCGGCGGCTCCTCGAGCCGGAGGGCCTCCTCGACAGCGCTGCGGGAGATCGTCGTCGAGAGACCGCCGTGCAGGTCGGTCTCCGAGACCATTGACGCCTGTGCGTGCTCCTGCACGACGCCTCCTTTCGTCATCGGATTCGTACCTATGCGTTCTGGACGGAGTGGAGATCACTGATCTTCCCACCCGGCTCGCGCGATAACAATCGCGCATGGCCGAACGGCGCTTCATCGTGCGGGAGAACGTCCGCAAGCGGTTCGCGCCGCTGGAAGGGACACCCGGACGCTCGCTCTACCGCGGGGGCGAGGCGCGCCTCGAGCTCCCCGACGAGATCGTCACCGTCCGGCCGCCGTTCGGCCTGGCGGTGGAGGGCGAATGGGGGGTCGTCCACGTCGAGCCGCTGCTTGCGGCGGTCGCCGAGGATCATCTCGTCGGCGTGCTGCTCGTTCGCCTCGGCGGCTTCGCGGCCGGCGTGTTCGAGGGCGAGGAGCTGGTGACCTCGAAGGTCGGCGCACGCAACGTGCACGGCCGGCACCGTGCGGGAGGCTCCTCCGCGAACAGGTTCCGCCGACGCCGCGAGGGACAGGCGCGCGTGCTCGTCGAGGCCGCCGCCGAGAACGGGGTGCGCGTGCTCGGTCCGTACCAGGGTCGGCTCCGAGCCGTCGCGCTCGGCGGCGACCGCACCGCGGTCCGCCAGGCGCTCGCGGCGAGCCGCGAGCTGGCGCAGATCGCTGCCACGACGACGCGGCGCTTCCTGACGGTGCCGGAACCCCGCCGCCAGGTCCTCGAGCGCGCCATCCACGATGTCTACGCCGTGGAGGTCGTGACCGAGGCACCTTCCTAGACTGGGTGCGTGGACTCCCACGCCCTCGCCGTGCTCGAGTACCCGGCCGTCGCCGCGCGGCTGGCCGCGGCGGCCGCGTCCGCGCCGGGCGCCGCGCTCGCCCGTGCGCTCGAGCCCTCCGGCGACCCGGCCGAGGTGGGGCGCCGGCAGGCGCTGACGGCCGAGGCAATCGCCTTGCTCGACATCGCCGAGGAGCCGGTGCTGCACGGAGCCGCCGACGTGCGCGAGGCCGCGGCGCACACCGGGCGGGGCGGGATCCTTGACGCCCGCGCGCTGCGCGAGGTGGCGGCGACGGCCGTGACGGCGGTGGCGATGGCGGCGCACCTCGAAGCCCACGCGGAGAGCGCACCCCTGCTGACCGATCTCGCCGCGCCGGTCGACCCGGCGCTCGGCGCGCTGGCCGAGGCGATCGGGCGCTGCGTCGAGGAGGACGGCTCCGACCTGCGCGACACGGCGTCGCCGCGCCTGCGCAAGCTGCGCGCCGAGCTACGCGACGGGCGGCACCACGTCACCGAGCAGCTGCGCCGGCTCGCCCGCGGCTCCGAGCTCCGCGACCACCTGCAGGAGGACTTCGTCACCGAGCGCGGCGGCCGGCCGGTGCTGGCCGTGCGCGCGAGTGCGCGCGCGAGCGTGAAGGGAATCGTGCACGACACCTCCGCGACCGGGCCAGACGCTGTTCGTCGAGCCGTTCGCGATCGTCGAGGCCAACAACCGCCTCTCCGAGGCGGCCGCGGCCGAGCGCGAGGAGGTCGCGCGGATCCTGCGCGAGCTCTCCGAGTCCGTCGCCGCGCACGCCGCTGCGCTGCGCGTTGCGGTCGAGGCGGTCGAGGCGGTCGATCTCGCCGTCGCCTGCGGGACGCTTTCACGCCGCTGGCGCGGGGCGTCCGTCGACGCCTCGGGGCCCGTGCGGCTGCTTGGCGCGCGCCACCCGCTGCTCGATCCGGCGACCGCGGTGGCGATCGACCTGGACCTCGGCGAGCTGCGCGCGCTCGTGATCAGCGGCCCGAACGCGGGCGGCAAGACCGTCGCGCTGAAGACGGTCGGGCTGGCCGCGGTGCTCCACCAGGCCGGCCTGCGCCCGCCGGCGACAGAGGCCGCGCTGCCCGTCTTCGACCAGGTCCTGGCCGACATCGGCGACGAGCAGTCGATCGAGATGAGCCTCTCGACCTTCTCCGGCCATGTCGCCAACCTGGTCGCGATCCTCGAGGCCGCGACCGAGCGGTCGCTCGTGCTCGTCGACGAGCTCGCGTCGGGCACGGACCCGGTCGAGGGCTCCGCGCTCGCGCAGGCGCTGCTCGCGCGCCTGGTGCGCGCAGGCGCGCCTGACGATCGCGACCACCCACTACGCCGAGGTCAAGGAGTGGGCGAGCGCGACGGACGGCGTGGTGAACGCGGCCACGGGCTTCGATCCCGAGACGTACGCGCCGCTCTTCACCGTCGACGTCGGACGGCCGGGCACGTCGCACGCCCTGCGGATCGCCGAGCGGCTCGGGCCTCGACGCGGCGGTCGTCGACGATGCGCGCGGCGCGGGTCGACCCCGAGCGGCTGCGCGTCGCCGAGCTGCTCGCGGAGGCCGAGGCGGCCGAGCGCGAGACGGCCGCCACGCGCGAGGCGGCCGTGGAGGAGCACGCCGAGGCGGCGCGGGCGACCGAGCGGGCGCGCGAGCGCGAGGAGGAGCTGGCCGAGGAGGTCTCGCGCCGTGCGGGCCTCGGCGAGCATGGAGCGCGAGGCGGCGCGCACCGAGGCGGAGCGCGAGCTGGCCGCGGCGCGCGCCGAGCTCCGCGGCCTGCGGGACGAGATCCGGGCGGCGCGGCAGCCGCGAGCGCGAGCGCCGGCGGGACGCCCGCCGAGGCGCCGAGCGTGAGCGCGACCGCCGTCTCGGCGCCGCGTCGGAACGCGGCGGCGCAGGCCGAGGAGGCACTGCGCGCGTTCACCGAGCCGGTCGCGTCCGGGCCGCTGGCGCCGGGCGACCCGGTGCAGGCGCCCGACCTCGGCATCCGCGGGACGATCGGCGCGATCGAGGGCGACGAGGCCGAGGTGCTGGCCCCGGGCGGCCTGCGCGTCCGCGTCCCGCTCGCGCGCCTCCGGCCCGACGCGCGGCGCGCGCCGGTCGAGGCGCCGGAGCCCGCGGTGCGCGTCCGCGCGGCGGCGCCGGCGCAGGACGTGCCGACCGAGCTCGACGTTCGCGGCCGACCGGCGCAGGAGGCGCGCGAGGCCGTGCGCTCGTTCGTCGACGACGCAGCGCTCGCGGGCCTACCGCTCGTCCGCGTCATCCACGGCCGCGGCACCGGCGCGGTGCGCAAGGCGGTGCGCGAGGAGCTGACGAGGCACCCGCTCGTCGAGAGCCAGGAATCCGACTCGGCCAACGGCGCAACGCTCGTCCACCTCGCCGGCTAGAAGGGCCCGGCGCCCTCCGGTGAGACGGCCAGCACTTCCACCCGGACGTCCGCGAACCGAGCCTCCAGCTCGGCCACGCACGCCTCGACGGCGCCGGCGTCCGCCCACACAAGGACCGTCGGCCCCGAGCCCGAGAGCGAGGCACCGATGGCGCCGACGGGGAGCTCCGCCCGCACCGCCTCGAGCAGCGGCGCGTCCTTCGCGCGGTAGGGCTCGTGCAGCCGGTCGGCGAGCGCCTGCGCGAACAGGTCGGCCGATCCGTTCGCGAGCGCTGCGCCGAGCATGGCGGCGCGTCCCGCGGTGAAGGCGGCATCGCCGTGCGGTACCGACTTCGGCAGCGCCGCCCGCGAGGCGGACGTCGACACGGTCGTCTCGGGGATGAGCGCGACCGGGACGGCGGGCGCCGCATCCGCGATCCGCTGGATCCGGCCGTCCCAGGTCAGGCAGACGCCGCCGGCCAGCGCGGGGGCGAGGTTGTCCGCGTGGCCCTCGAGGTCGACGCCCTCGTAGAGCAGCCACTCGGGGTCCGGGTCGCGGCCCTCGGCAAGTGCGCCGGCGACGAGGCCGAGAGCGACGACCGCCGCGCTCGAGCCGAGCCCGCGGGCACGGGGAATGCGGTCGACCCAGTCGAAGGCCCGGCCGCGCGGCGACGAGATGCGCGCGAAGGCGCGCACGCCGAGGTGCCGGTCGTCGGGCGTGCCGTCTGCCCTCGCCGACCTCGACCTCGTTCCAGAGGTCGAGGGCGATCCCGGCGCAGTCGAAGCCCGGGCCGACGTTCGCCGTGGTCGCAGGCGCGCGGACGCGGATGCGTCACGCTGCGGCGGCGATCGCGTCCGGGTCGGCGTCCACCGCGATCGGCTGCGGGCTCAGCCGCGGCGCCGTCTCCGGGTCCTTGAGGCCGTTGCCGGTGATGACGCAGACCGCGCACGCCCCGCGCTCCTCCTGTCCGGCCAGCAGCCCGGCGAGGCCGGCGGCCGACGCCGGCTCGCAGAAGACGCCCTCCTCGTGCGCGAGCAGTCGCGCCAGGCCTCCAGGATCTGGTCGTCGCCCACCGTCACGATCTCGCCGCCGCTGCGCGCCAGCGCGGCATCGACCTCGGCGTGGTGCACGGGATCGGCGATGCGGATCGCCGAGGCCGCCGTCTGCCGGCGCTCCGCGGCCTGGACGGACGACGATGCGCGGCACGTCGCCCTCCTCCGCGAAGCCCGATCGCGTAGGCGCAGGTGTTGCCGCCGCCGCCGTAAGGCAGCGCGAGCACGTCGGGCGCGTTGCCGAGCTCGTCGACGATCTCGAAGGCCGCCGTCTTCTGGCCCTGGATGCGGTGCGGGTTGAGCGAGTTCACGAGCGCGTGCGTGCCTCGGTCGGCCAGCTCGCGCGCCGCGGCGAGCGCCTCGTCGAACGTCCCGCGCACCTCCAGCACCTTCGCGCCGAGCGCCATCGCCTGCGCCAGCTTCCCGAGCGCGACCGCGCCGGCCGGCTGCAGGACGAGCGCCGGCAGCCCGCGCGCGCCGCGTACGCGGCCGACGACGCGGCCGTGTTGCCCGGTCGATGCGCACACGACCGCCGCGCACGCCCTCCTCGACCTCGCCAGCGACACGGCGACGGTCATGCCACGGTCCTTGAACGAGCCGGTCGGGTTCGCGCCCTCGCATTTGAGCCACACGTCCATGCGCAGCCGCTCCGAGAGGCGCGGCGCCCACAACAGCGGCGTCGAGCCCTCGCCGAGCGTCACCAGCTCCACGTCGTCGCCGACGGGCAGACGGCCGCGGTAGCGCTCGATCAGCGGCTGTCATACGCCGCGCTCGGAGACGACGCGAGATCACGTCCGGCTCGCCGTGGACCTCGGGCAGGTGCGCCAGCGCTCGCGGCCGCCGCGCGGACGCTGCCCGTCGGCGCCTCGTGCGTGACGATGTCGAGCGACGCCGCCCCGTTCAGCTGCCGCTGGCTGAGCCGCGCAACCGAGACGTCGTCCTCGGCGAGCCGCAGCGCGACGTGGGCGAGCACGCCCGGGCGGTCGTCGACCTCGATCGAGAGGTAGTACGGCGAGCGCAGGCTCGCCCGGCGGCAGCCGCTCGAGCGTGCGCCAGCGACGCGTCGTTCTGGAGGAAGCCCGTGCCCGTCGTGCCGATGACGCTGACCATATCCGCGACCACGGCCGACGCCGTCTCGAGACCGCCGGCGCCGGGGCCCTCGAGCGTGATCTC
The DNA here is from genome assembly GCA_963710465.1 of uncultured Thermoleophilia bacterium. Taxonomy (GTDB): domain Bacteria; phylum Actinomycetota; class Thermoleophilia; order Gaiellales; family Gaiellaceae; genus JACVRM01. The sequence goes on along the minus strand of CAVQAQ010000007.1, from coordinate 301,385 downwards.
GCGGATCGCGTCGCCCTGCAGCATGACCGCGTTGAACGGGCCCTCCACAGCTGCGAGCGGGTGGTTGCGGTCGACGAACGCCGGCTCGACGCGGACGTCGACGGCGTCGCCGACGAGGCTCGCCGAGCCGATCAGCCGCACCGCCATGCCGAGCTCGTGCGCCGCGCGCACGTGGTCGGGGCGGATGCGCTCGATGCCTTCGTAGGAGACGTCGTCCAGGCGCACGCGCGAGCCGAAGGCGACCGTTGCGAGGATCGCCATCTTGGCCGCGGCGTCCGCGCCGTTGACGTCCTCCGTCGGGTCGGCCTCGGCGTAGCCCAGCCGCTGAGCCTCGGCGAGCGCCTCGTCGTACTCGTCGCCGGCCTCCATGCGCGTGAGCATGAAGTTGGTCGTGCCGTTGACGATGCCGAGGATGCGGTGGACGTTCGTGACGACCAGCGACTCGCGCAACACCTTGATCACCGGGATCGCGGCGCACACGCTCGCCTCGAAGCGCAGCTGCACGCCCGCCTCGGAGGCGGCGTCGAAGAGCTCGTCGCCGCGCCGCGCGATCAGCTGCTTGTTCGCAGAGACGACCGGCTTCCCCGCGCGCAAGAGCCGCAGCACGTGCTCGCCGGTCTCGTCGACGCCGCCCATCACCTCGGCGACGACTGCGATCTCGCTGTCACTCGCGATCGACTCGAAGTCGGTGGTCAGGACGCCGTCGCCCGCCGGGAACGAGCGCTCACGCTCGGTGTCACGCACGAGCGCGCGCACCACGCGCAGCCGGTGGCCGGTCGCGCGCTCGATGTCGTCGGCGCCCTCGGTCAGCAGCCGGTTGACGGCGGCGCCTACCGTGCCGTAGCCGAGCAGCGCGACGGGGACGTCAACGCTGCCCATAGGCCTCCTCGAGCACGCCCGGCTCCGCGAGCCGGAAGCGGTCGTGCACCGCCTTGACCGCCCGCTCGACGTCCCCGGCGCGGATCAGGACGGAGATCCGGATCGTCGACGTCGAGATGATCTCGATGTTGATGCCGGCCTCGGCGAGCGCGTCGAACATGTCGGCCGCCACGCCTGGATGCGTCTTCATGCCCGCGCCGACGAGCGAGATTTTCGCCACGTCCTCGTCGGTGGTGATGTCATCGCCGCCCACGGCGCGCGCGATCTGCCGGAGCACGGGCTCGGTCGTCGCCAGGTCGGACTTCGGCACCGTGAAGGAGACGTCGGTGTGCCCGGCGGCCGAGACGTTCTGGACGATCATGTCCACGTTCACGTGCGCGTCGGCGAGCGGCCGGAAGATCGAGGCGGCGATGCCCGGCTGGTCGGGCACGTTGCGGATGGTCACCTTCGCCTCCGAGGTGTCGTGCGCGATGCCCGAGATGACCGCCTGCTCCATTCCTGCCTCCTCCTGAACCCAGGTTCCTGGGGTATCGGCGAACGTCGACCGCACGTGAAGCAGCACGCTGTTGTTGCGCGCGTACTCGACCGAGCGCGCGGCGAGCACCTTCGCGCCGGACGCGGCCAGCTCCAGCATCTCCTCGTAGGAGACGCGGTCCCGCTTGACCGCCTCCGTGACGATGCGCGGGTCGGCGGTGAAGACGCCCTCGACGTCCGTGTAGATCTCGCAGACGTCCGCATCGAGCGCCGCGGCGAGCGCGACCGCGGTGGTGTCCGAGCCGCCGCGGCCGAGCGTCGTCGTGTCCTGCGACGGCGACACTCCCTGGAAGCCCGCGACGATGACGACCTTGCCGGCGTTCAGCGCCTCCCTCACCCGGTCGACGCGGACGTCGACGATGCGCGCGCGGCCGTGGGTCGTGTCGGTGTGAATCCCCGCCTGGGCGCCCGTGAGCGAGACGGCGTCGCGCCCGAGGTCCAGGATCGCCATCGACAGCAGGGCGATCGAGATCTGCTCGCCGGCGGAGAGCAGCATGTCCAGCTCGCGGGCGTGCGGGGTGGGCGAGACCTGCCCCGCCAGGCCGAGCAGCTCGTCGGTCGTGTCGCCCATCGCGGATGCGACCACGCACACTCGGTCGCCCGCCTCGACCGCCCGCTTCGCGACGTGGCGGATCCGCTCGGGCGTGCCGAGTGAGCTGCCGCCGTACTTCTGGACGCAGAACGCTCATTGCGTCTCATCCTGCGGCATGCGCACGGCGTTGTGCCAGTCGAACCACTGCATCCCGGCGGCTCCGCCGGCAGGCGCGACCACCAGCGAGAGCGAAGCCGACCAACGTTTTGACGAACACGTGCCCTCCCCGGCTGAACACGATCGGGCGCAGTTGCGCCCCGATCGTGTTCAGGCGTTAGACCGCATCCCCCGGCGTGTCGCGGGGCGATGGGGGATCCTGGTGTCCTCGCGACCAGGAGGGACTCATGGCGACCATCCTCTGCGTGCTCTACGACGACCCGGTCGACGGGTACCCGCCGTCGTACGCGCGCGACGGCATCCCGGAGATCGACGCGCTACTTCGACGGGCAGGCCACGCCGACGCCGCGAGGCGATCGACTTCACGCCCGGCGAGCTGCTCGGCAGCGTGTCCGGCGAGCTCGGGCTGCGGCGCGTTCCTCGAGGCGCGCGGGCACACGCTGATCGTCACCGCCGACAAGGACGGGCCCGACTCGGAGTTCGAGCGCGCGCTGCCGGACGCCGACGTCGTCATCTCGCAGCCGTTCTGGCCGGCGTACCTGACCGCCGAGCGCATCGCGAAGGCGCCCAACCTGAAGCTGGCGATCACGGCCGGCATCGGCTCGGACCACGTCGACCTGCAGGCGGCGATCGACAGCGGCGTCACCGTCGCCGAGGTGACGTACTGCAACAGCATCAGCGTCGCCGAGCACGTCGTCATGCTGATCCTCGCGCTCGTCCGCAACTACCTGCCCTCACACGAGTGGGCCGTCGCGCGGCGGCTGGAACATCGCCGACTGCGCCTCCCGCTCGTACGACCTCGAGGGCATGCAGGTCGGCACGGTCGGCGCGGGTCGGATCGGGTCGGCGGTGCTGCGGCGTCTGAAGCCGTTCGAGGTCGGCCTGCACTACACCGACCGGCACCGGCTGCCGGCCGAGGTCGAGCAGGAGCTCGGCCTCACCTTCCACGAGGACGCCGCAGTCGCTCGTCCCGGTCTGCGACGTGGTCACGATCAACGCGCCGCTGCACCCGGAGACCGAGCACCTGTTCGACGACGAGCTGATCGGGACGATGAAGCGCGGCGCGTACCTCGTGAACACCGCGCGCGGGAAGATCTGCGACCGCGACGCGGTCGCGCGCGCCTGCGCGAGTCGGCCAGCTGGCCGGCTACGCGGGCGACGTCTGGTTCCCGCAGCCGGCCCCGGCAGACCATCCATGGCGCACGATGCCGCACAACGGGATGACGCCGCACGTGTCCGGGACGACCCTGTCGGCGCAGGCGCGCTACGCCGCCGGCACGCGCGAGATCCTCGAGTGCTGGTTCGACGAGCGGCCGATCCGCGAGGAGTACCTGATCGTTGACGGCGGCGCGCTCGCGGGCGACCGGCGCGCACTCCTACAGCGCCGGCGACGCGACGCGCGGCGCGGAAGAGGCGGCTCGCTTCACGAAGTAACGGGAGTACATTCGGCGGGTGCTCTGCGCAGCCTGCGGCAGCGAGAACCCAGACGGCTTCCGCTTCTGCGGCAGCTGCGGGGCGGCGCTGGCGCCCGCCGAGGCTCCCCGTGAGGTCCGCAAGGTCGTCACGATCCTGTTCTGCGATCTGAGCGGCTCGACGGCGCTCGGCCATCGCATCGACCCGGAGGCGCTGCGCGCGACGATGCGCTCGTACTACGAAGGGATGCGCGTGATCCTCGAGCGCCACGGCGGCACGGTGGAGAAGTTCGTGGGTGACGCGGTGATGGCGGTGTTCGGCGTGCCGGTGGCGCACGAGGACGATGCGCTGCGGGCGGTGCGGGCCGCCTGGGAGATGCGCGCTGCGGTGCCGGCGCTCGGCCTCGCCGCGAGGATCGGCGTCAACACGGGCGAGGTGGTGGCCGGGGAGGTCGACACGCTGGTCACCGGCGACGCCGTCAACGTCGCCGCCCGGCTCGAGCAGGGCGCTGCGGCAGGCGAGGTACTGATCGGCGCGGACACGCGGCGGCTCGTCCGGGACGCCGTGTCCTGCGAGCCGGTCGCCGTCGACGCGAAGGGCAAGGGCCCGGCGGCTCGCCGAGGACGCGTATCGCAACCTGCTCCGGCTCGGAGCCGTGGGGTTCGCCTCTACGACCGGCGTGCTACTCGCCGACGTGCTCTACGCCTCTGGCGAGCGCGACGAAGCCGAGCGGACGGCGATCGAAGGAGAGAACCTGGGCGGCTCCGAGGACGTCGTCAACTTCGCCATCGGGCGCGGGGTTCGCGCACGCGTGGCTGCGGACCGCGGGGATCTCGCCGCTGCGGACGAGCTCGCGCGCGAGGCCGTCCACTATTCGCTGGAGACGGACTTTCCGCTCATGCACGGCGACGCGTACCGGACGCTGGCATACGTCCATCACGCGGCCGGCCGGCCCGACGATGAGCGTGAGGCGCTGGAGCGGGCGCTTGTCGCGTACCGGCGGAAGGAGATCGTTCCGCTGATCCGCGAGACCGAGCGCCTGCTCGAGGCTATTCGCCCGCCCAGAGGTTGATGTCGCTCTCCGTCGCGTAGCGGTCGATCTCGGCCAGCTCGTCGGCGGAGAATTCGAGGTTGTCGAGCGCGCGGATGTTGTCCTCGAACTGCTCGATGCTCGATGCGCCGGGCAGCGCGGACGTCACGCGCGGGTCGCGCAGCGTCCAGGCGAGCGCCATCTGCGCCAGCGTCTGCCCGCGCCGCTGCGCGATCTCGTTCAGCGCGCGGATCTTCGCCAGCGCCTGGTCGGTGAGCATCTCGGGCGACAGCGAGCCGTGCTGCGTCGCACGCGAGCCCTCCGGGATCCCGTGCAGGTAGCGGTCGCTCAGCATCCCCTGCGCGAGCGGCGAGAAGACGATGCAGCCGATCCCGAGCTCGCCCAGGACGTCCAGCAGCCCGTCCTCGATCCAGCGGTTGAGCATCGAGTAGGACGGCTGGTGGATGAGGAGCGGCGTGCCAAGCGACGTCAGGATCCGATGCGGCCTCGCGCGTCTGCTCGGCCGTGTACGACGAGATGCCGGCGTAGAGCGCCTTGCCCTGGCGCACGGCGGTGTCGAGCGCGCCCATGGTCTCCTCGAACGGCGTCTCCGGGTCGGGGCGGTGCGAGTAGAAGATGTCGACGTAGTCGAGCCGCATGCGCGCGAGCGATCTGGTCGAGGCTCGCGAGCAGGTACTTGCGGGAGCCGAACTCGCCGTACGGCCCCGGCCACATGTCCCAGCCGGCCTTCGTCGAGATGACGAGCTCGTCGCGGTACGGCCGCAGGTCCTTGTCCATCAGCGCCCCGAAGGTCTCCTCGGCGGAGCCGTACGGAGGGCCGTAGTTGTTCGCGAGGTCGAAGTGCGTGATGCCGAGGTCGAACGCCCGGCGCACGATCGCGCGGCTGTGCTCCAGCGGCCGCTCGCCGCCGAAGTTCTGCCACAGCCCGAGCGACATCGCCGGCAGCTTCAGGCCGCTGCGCCCGGAGCGCCGGTAGGGCATGCGGTCGTAGCGATCGTCGGCGGCGATGTACGTCACGAGCTCGCCGAACGGTAGAGGGCCTCGATGGCGCGTGCCTGGCCGACCGCGTCGTCGCGGCCGAGGAGCAGCGGCGCGGCGCCGCTGATCGCGTCGGCGACGTTCTCGAGCTCGAGCTGGTACGAGTCGGCGTGCGGCACCTCGATCCGCTCGACGCCGTTCTCGCGGTGCACCTCGATGCCCGGCTCCGTGGCATGCCACGGATCGGGGACGACGATGACGCCGTCCTCGCCGGCCACCTCGATCCCGGCGCGGTACGGCATCGCGAACCCGCAGTCGAAGTGCGCCAGCACGTCGTCGGCGCAGCGCGCCGTCCCGGCGAACACCACGTCGACGCCGGTCGGGCCGAGCACCTCCTCGCCGGCGAGCGAGAGCGGCTCGCCCGCGATCGCCCGGATCGCGCTGACGCAGTAGCAGCCCACGTCCATCAACGCGCCGCCTTCGAGCTCCGCGTCGAGGCGGATGTCCGGCTGTGTCCTCGAGCACGAAGCTGAACTGCGCCCGCACGACACGGACGGGCCCGACGGCAGCTTCCCCGACGAGCCTGAGCAGCTCGTGCGTTTGCGGATGGTGCCGCCACATGAACGCCTCCGAGAGCACGAGCCCCTCGCGCTCGGCGACGTCGAACGCCTCCTCGACGTCTTCGGGGTGCGGCGAGAACGGCTTCTCGCAGAGCACGTGCTTGCCGGCCTCGAGCGCGCGGATGCTCCACTCCACGTGCAGCCCGTTGGGCAGCGAGATGTAGACGGCGTCGACCTCCGGGTCGCCGAGCAGCGCGTCGTAGCTGGCATACGCCCGCTCGATCCCATGCTGGCGTGCGTAGGCCTGGGTGCGAGCGCCGTCACGGCCGCCGACGGCCACGATCTCGGCGCGGTCGGACAGCGCCGCGCCCGGCGAGCACGCGGTCGGTTGATGCGCGCGGTGGACATGAGCCCCCAGCGCAGCGTCACCCGGACTCCTCCGTCGTCATTGCCTGCTCGAGCTCGGCCGGGGTCGCGCCGGTCATGATCGCGACCGCCTGGGGCATCGTGTGCGTCTTCGGCGTCACGACGGCGACGCGGCGGCCGAGCCGCATGATCTGGATGCGGTCGGCCACCTCGAACACGTGGGGCATGTCATGGCTGATCAGGATGACGGGCAGGCCGCGCTCCCGCACCTGGAGGATCAGGTCGAGCACCTGGCGCGTCTCCTTCACGCCGAGGGCCGCCGTCGGCTCGTCCATGATCACGAGCCGCGAGCCCCAGGCCGCTGCACGCGCGACTGCGACGCCCTGGCGCTGCCCGCCCGACAGCGTCTCGACCGGCTGCGTGATCGACGTCACGCCGATGCGCAGCTCGGCGAAGTGCCGCGTCGCCTCCCTGCGCATCGCGCGCTTGTCCATCATGCGCAGCAGGAAGCCGAGCGGGCCGCGCCGCCGCTGCTCGCGGCCGAGGAAGATGTTCGCGGCGATGTCCAGCGAGGGCGCGACGGCGAGGTCCTGGTAGACGGTCTCGATGCCGGCGCGGCGGGCGTCGCCCGGCGAGCGGAAGTGCACGGGCTCGCCGGCTAGGCGGATCTCGCCCTCGTCCGGCTGCAGCGCGCCCGACAGTGCCTTGATCAGCGTCGACTTGCCGGCGCCGTTGTCGCCGATGACGGCGAGGATCTCGCCCGGGTACAGCTCGAGGTCGGCGCCGGCGAGCGCCACGACGTGGCCGTAGCGCTTGACCAGACCGCGTGCCTGCAGGAGCGGCTCGCGCTCGCTCACAGCCGCCTCCGGTGGGTCAGCTGGTCGACGGCGACCGCGAGGATGACGAGCACGCCGGTGACCAGGTACTGGTAGACGGCGTCGACGCCGATCAGCGTGAGGCCGTTGCGAAAGACGCCGACGATGATCGCCCCGATGAGCGTGCCGATCACCGTGCCGCGGCCGCCGAACAGGCTCGTGCCGCCGAGGACGACCGCCGTGATCGCGTCGAGATTCTCCGTCGATTGGCCGGCGTTCGGGTCGCCGAGCTCCGTGCGGGATACGAAGAGCAGCGCCGCGATGCCGTACGTCAGGCCCGCGACCACGTAGACGCTGAGCAGGACGCGGCTGGTCTTGATGCCCGTCAGGCGCGCCGCCTCGCGGTCGTCGCCGACGGCGTACACGTGGCGTCCCCACGCCGTCTGCGACAGCACGAACCACATGACCCCGTAGAGCGCGAACATCAGCACGACGCCGTACGTCCAGTCGCCGCCGCCGAGGCTGAACGTCCGCCCGAAGAAGAGCATCTGGCTCGGCAGCGAGGAGGCGCCGGTGCTCCCCGGTGGGTAGGTGAGGTCCTGCGAGTAGACGTGCGTCAGCGCGAAGGCGATGTTCAGCGTCCCGAGCGTGACGATGAAGGCGGGTAGCCGGAGGCCCGCGACGAGGCCCCCGTTCAGGAACCCGAAGGCGACACACGCCAGAATGCCGAGCGCGATCGCGGGCAGCGGAGCGACGCCGTTGTCGATCGCCATCTTCGTCATCACGATCTGGCCGAACGCCATCACCGTGCCGCACGACAGGTCGATCCCCGCGGTGAGGATGACCAGCGTCTCGCCGATCGCCAGCACGCCGACGACCATCACCTGCTGGAGGACGAGCGACAGGTTCTGGGCGTGCAGGAAGCGGTCGCTCTTCAGGGTGAAGAACGCCATCGTCAGCACGAGCGCCAGCAGCGGCCCCACGGTGGGCGTGGAGATGACGCGGCGCGCGACGTCGAACGCGCGTAGCACCTGCGGCCGCTCGCCGGCGGCGACCTCGCTCACGGGGCCGATCGTCTCACGACATGGAGTTCCCCGACCGGGGCGCCCGCGAGAAGGACCGGGCGCCCCGTATCGGTGAGGGTCGAACCGTGGTTAGCCCCAGCAGTTGGCGAGGCCGTATCGAACGTTCTTGGACGGTACGCCCGCGACAGCCTTGCCGGCGATCAGGTTGACGCCGGTATCGGTGTAGCCGGATGGCTTCTTGCCGGTCTTCGCGTACTTCACGACCGCCGCCACGCCCAGCGCCGCCATCTTCAGCGGGTACTGCTGCGAGGTCGCGTCGATGATCCCCGCCTTGACGTTCCGCACGCCCTGGCAGCCGCCGTCGACGGAGACGATGGTGACGTCCGACTTCGACTTCCCGGCCTTGCTCAGCGCGGTCCAGGCGCCGGCCGCGCTCGGCTCGTTGATCGTGTAGACGACGTCGATGTCCGGATCCTTCTGCAGGCAGTTCTCCATCACGGTCTGCGACGGCGCGGTCTGACCCTCGCCGTTGCCCTGGCAGACGACCTGCTTGTCGCTGTTCTTGATGCCGAAGCCCTTCAGGAACCCGTTGTGGCGCAGCGCTCCGACGGACGAGCCCGGATGCTCGTCGATCATCGCGATGTGCACCGTCTTCCCCTTCGTCGCCGCGCGGGCGTAGCGGCCGATGAGGATGCCGGCGTTCATGTTGTTCGTCGCGAACAGCGCGTTCGTGGCGCTGGGCGGCACGGTCGGCGTGTCGAGCGCGATCACGATCACCCCGGCCTTGCGAGCCTTCGCGATCGCCGGGTTCTCGGCCTTGCCGTCGGCGACGGTGATGAGGATCCCCTTCACCCCGGCCGTGACCTGGTTCTCGATGGCCGCGATCTGTCCGGCGTTGTCCGAGCTGCTCTTCCCTGCCGCATAGAGCAGCTTGGCGCCCAGCTTGCTCGCCTGCTGGGTCGCGCCCAGCTTCATCTTCACGAAGAACGGGTTGGTGACGTCCTTCGTGATCAGCCCGACCTGAATCGTCGCCTGTTTCTTCGCCGGACGCGCGCCGGCGACCGTCGCGAGGATCGCGGCGCCGACGAGTGCGAGGACGAATGCGACGAGGAGCGGGCGAAGCGCGGCTCCTCCCGACCCGCGTGCGGTTCGGTTACCCATACCAGCCCTCCTGTGTCCTGACTACGGAACCTCCAGCTGCGGTGGTAGCGATAACACACTTGCGCAAGGGGAGTCAAGATGTGGTGAACGACTTACGCCTGATACGGTCTTGTCCGGCCGCCGACGGCGTGTTACTGATCCCACAAATATGAGCTCGACGCTGCAGACGGTCACCATCAAGGACGTCGCCCGGGAGGCGGCCGTCTCGTCGATGACCGTCTCCCGGGTCATCAACGGCAGCGAGAAGGTCCGCCCGGCGACACGCGAGCGCGTCGAGCGCGCGATCGACGAGCTGGGCTACGTTCCGAGCCGGCTCGCGCGCGGCCTGATCCGCCAGAAGACGGGCACGCTCGCGCTGATCGTCCCCGACGTCGCGAACCCGTTCTTCACCCTGATCGTCCGCGGTGCCGAGGACGTCGCCCGGCGGGCCGGCTACCGCATGATCCTGTGCGACACGCGGTCCGACCTCGACATCGAGCGCGAGGTGATCGAGGAGATGATCGCCCATCGCGTGGAGGGGATGGCGATCGCCCCGGTCAGCGACCGCTCGCGCACGCACCTGCGGCGGGTGGCGAAGTTCGGGGTTCCGTTCGTCCTCATCGACCGCACGGTGCCCGGCGTACAGGCGGACGCGATCGTCGGCGACAACGTCGGCGGGGCGCGTGAGCTCGTGGACCACCTGCTGGCCCTCGGGCACCGGCGCATCGGCTTCGTCGTCGAGGAGGACGACGTCTCGACCGCACGCGACCGCCGCGCCGGGTACCTCGATGCGCTGCGCCGTGCCGGGATCGAGCTCGACGACCGGCTGGTGGCGCGGACGACCGCCGACGCCGACGGTGGGCGCGCGGGGATGGAGCGGCTGCTCGCACTCGCCGAGCGGCCGACCGCCGTGTTCACGGTGAACAACCTCGTTGCGCTCGGCGCGATCGAGGCCGTGCGGGCCGCCGGCCTCGAGGTCCCCGGCGACGTCGCGCTCGTCTGCTTCGACGACATCGAGTACGCGTCGCGGCTCTATCCCTTCCTGACCGTGATGGCGCAGCCGGCCGAGACGCTCGGCTCGCTCGGCACCGAGCTGCTGCTGCAGCGGGTAGAGGGCCGCGCTGCGGGCGACGGGCGGCTGGTCGTGCTGCCGGCCCAGTTCACGGTGAGGCGCTCGTGCGGCGCCGTCGCGGCATGAGCCTCTACGGCGGCATCGAGACCGGCGGCTCCAAGTGGGCGTGTGCGGTCGGGACCGATCCCGACGCCATCCGTGCGAGCATCACCTTTCCGACCACGACGCCGGCCGAGACGATCGCGCGCGCCGTGGCGTTCTTCCGCGCCGCCGATCCGGTCGAGGCGGTGGGCATCGGCTCGTTCGGCCCCGTCGACCTGCACCGCGGCGCGGTGACGACGACGCCGAAGCCCGGCTGGGCGCACACCGACGTCGCCGGGCCGATCGGCCGCGAGCTCGGCGTGCCGGTCGCGTTCGACACGGACGTCAACGCGGCCGCGCTGGGCGAGCACCGGTGGGGGGCGGCGCGCGGCCTCGACACCTTCGTGTACCTGACGGTGGGGACCGGGATCGGCGGCGGCGGCATGGCCGGCGGCCGCCTCCTCCACGGGCTGTCGCACCCGGAGTTCGGGCACGTCCGCATCCCGCACGACCCCGCCGACCCGTTTCCCGGGTCGTGCCCCTACCACGGCGACTGCTGGGAGGGGCTCGCGTCGGGAACGGCGATGGCGGCCCGCTGGGGCCGGCCGCCGCACGAGGTCGCCGACCCCGCGGCCTGGGCGCTCGAGGCACGCTACCTCGCGCTCGGCCTGACGGCGGCCGTGTGCGTGCTCTCGCCGCAGTGCATCGTCATGGGCGGCGGCGTCATGTCCCGCCCGGGCCTGGTGGAGGACGTCGCCCGCGAGCTCGACCGGGTGCTGGCGGGCTACGTGGAGACGCCGCCCGTCGTCGCGCCCGAGCTCGCGCCGCGCTCCGGCGTGCTCGGCGCGCTCGCGCTGGCGAAAGAGCTAGCGGCTCCCTGCGACTAATTCTCGTCGGAGCTCCGCTGCCGCACGCGGACGGTTCGCGGCCACGGCGCCCATCAGCGCGCCTGAGCGTGCCCGGTAGCGGGCGACGAAGTCGGCCGGCCCGCCGTCCAGCTCGATCGTCGCTGCGCCGGCGGGCTCACCGATCAGCTGGAGGCGGAGGCCGAACTGATCCGACCAGACGAACGGCGGCTGGGGCGGAAGCGGCTCGAGCCCGAGTAGGCGGCGTGCGAGGTTGACGCCGCCGGTCGCGGCGTCCGTCCAGTGGCCGTGCCCCCCGGCGGCGTCGCCGACGGCGTAGACGTCGCGGCCCGGAGGCAAGCGGGACGCGTTCCGCGCCGATGGCGACGAGAGCGGCATCGCACGAAATCGCGGTGCCGTCGTCCAGATCGACACCGCTAACGCGCCCGGCGCCGTCCGTGCGAAACGCGGTCGCGGTGACGCCGGTCCGCAGGTCGGACGCCGTGCGCGCGGAATCGCGCCGCCAGCGTCTCCGCCAGCTCGCGGCCGAGCAGGGCGGCAAACGGCGCGGCGCCGCGGTCCAGCAACGTCACCTTGACGCCGAGGCCGCGCGCGGTCGATGCCACCTCAGCGCCGACGAAGCCGCCGCCGATGATCGCGAGCCGGGCACCCGGGACGAGCGAGCGGCGCAACGCGATGGCGTCGGCGAGCGTGCGCAGCTCGTGCACTCCGGTCGGCACGGGGAACGGGAGGCGCCGCGGGCGAGCGCCGGTCGCGACCACGAGGACGTCCCAGGAGTGAAGCGCCCCGGAGGTCGTGACCACCACGCGCGATCCGAGGTCGACGCCAGCGACGGGGTCGCCGAGCTTCAGCTCGATGCCGTGCTCGGCCCAGAACCCGGGCGGCCGCAGCAGGAGCTGCTCGGCTCGGCTTCGTGCCCGCGAGGAACTCCTTCGACAGCGCCGGCCGCTCGTACGGGGCGACGGGCTCGGCGCCGAGGATGGTGAGGCGGCCCTCGTAGCCTTCGGCGCGGAGCGTCTCGGCACAGCGGGTGGCGGCGAGGCCTGCACCGATGACGACGACGGACCTCATGCCGCCTCCTCCTCGACGATCCGGATGGCGGCCATCGGGCAGGCCGCTTCCGCCTCGAATACCTGCGGGTCGTCGGACTGTCCAACGCGCAGCTGGGCGGTGCCGCTGCCGTCGAGCTCGAAGATCTCGGGGGCCAGCTCGGCGCAGGCGCCGAAGCCGCTACAGAGCGACCGGTCGATCTCGATGCGGTACATGGGGTGCTCCTTTCGGTCTGGTCGGGCGGGTGAGCGCGCGCCAGCCGGTGGCGGTGGCCACAGCGAAGACGGCGCCGAGGTAGAGGCCGAAGACCCAGGGCCGCGACGAGTCGCTGCCCGCCGCCAGCCCGTGGGCCGTGGCCAGGGCGAAGATCCCGTACGTGGCCCAGTGCAGCCGGCGCCACATGCGCTGGCCGATGCGCTTGCGCAGGGAGAACGAGACGGTGACGAGCACCATCAGCTCCGCGGCGGCGACGCCGAGGCCGACGGCGGCCGGGCGGTAGGCGCTCATCCCGGGGACGAGCAGAGCACCGAGGCCGATGTGCACGGTCGAGTCGAGCACCAGCGTCAGGCCGTGCGCGACGACCGCGCCGATCGCGAGCATGGACAGGAAGCGGTGCGTGTCCACGACGGAGGCGGCCTTCACCGCCCGTCCGAAGGGCCGGGACTTGACGGTCAGCCCGGCGAGCATCGACGTCGTGAGCAGCAGGTACGCCGTGAGCCCGGTCGCCCGCGCGAGGATCCAGAAGGTCGGGTCCTTCATGCGAGCCCCCCGGCGACTCGGGTGGTGCCGTCGGCGGCGACGAGCACGGCCGGGAGGCCGCGCTCGTCGGCCTCCTCGGCCGCCTCCGAGCTGCCGCGCAGGTACAGCGCCTTCGCCCACACCTCGGCCGCGACGGCGTTCCCCGGCGATCACGGTGAGGCGCAGGAGGTCGCTCTCGGCCGAGGTGCCGGTCTGCGGGTCGATCAGATGGTGGAGCTCGCGCCCGCCGCGCCGCCACGTCCGGCGATCGCGGCCGGAGGTCGCGAGCCCGCCGGCTGTCAGCTCGACGTGTCATCGCCTCGACGCCGACGGGCCAGGAGCCGCCGCGGACGGCGATGTCGCCGCCCGCGTTGACAAGACAGGGCCCGGCCTCGGCGAGGATCTGCGCGACCTGGTCGGCGGCCCAGCCCTTCCCGATGCCGCCGAAGTCGAGGCGGACGCCGCGTCGAGCTCGATGCGGCTCCCCTCGACGCGGACGCGGCCCCCGCAGGCGACGGGCCTGGCGTCCGGCCCGTCCGGGGCGACGTCGTCGAAGGTGCGGTCGTAGCCCGCGGCCATCACGGCGTCGTGGACGGTCGGGTCGAACCGTCCCCCGGTCAGCTCGCGGGCTGCGAGGGAGAGGCTGGTCAGGGCGACGAGCTCCGGGCCGGCGTCCGCCGCGCCGGCCTCGTTCAGCCGGCTGAGCTCCGACTCCGGACGGAAGCGGGACAGGATCGCCTCCAGCCGGTGGAACTCGGCCTCGGCAGCGTCGAGCGTGCCGTCGCCGTTCTCAGCGTCGACGAGCAGCTCGATGTCGGTGCCCATCGCCCTGAAGGTGCGCCGCCGCATCAGGAGGTCCTCGTGATCGTCAGCGGCGGCAGGGTCACCACGCGAACCTGGGGCGCCGCGGCCGACACGGGCGCGGCGTACGTGGGTGCTGCTGCGACCGCTGCCTGCTGAGCGGCGGCGGCAGCTGCCGCGGCGGCTGCCTGGCGATCGGCGGCGAGCTGAGCCCGATGCGCGGCCGCGATCTGCGCATCGCGCTTGTTCAGTTGCACGCGGTAGACGGACCAGCGGCGCTTGACGAGGCGGTTGACGACGACGCTCTCGTGGCGGAGCCGTTGCTCCCGCGCGACGAGGGCGGTCCAGCGCGGATCCGCCGCCGCGGTCTGCGTGACCCACGGCTTCGTCGCGATCGCGGTCCAGGTCGCGAACATGACGACGAGGGCGAGCGCGAGCGCGTAGAGCCGGCCGACGTGGCTAGTCATCGCCGCCACCGCCTCTGTCGTGCCCGCCGCCTTCGTGGGCGTCGTCACCGTGGTGCAGGTGGTGCACGATCACGATCGGTGCCGGGCGGCGGTAGATCACGCGCGGCGCCATTGGCGCCGGTGCGGCTGCAGGCGGCGCGGATGCCGGGACGGCCGGCGCAGCCGGGGGAGTCGCCGGATGGTGCACCGCGGGGACGCGTGGAAGCGCCGGCGGCCGCTGGCTGCGAGCTTTCGCGAGCGCCCGCTCCAGCTGACGGAGCTTCCGCTCCCGTGCGTGGAGCTGCGCCGACATTGTCGTGGTCGCCTTGGCGTGTGCAGCAGCTCCGATCCCGGTCGTTCGGGTCGCTCCGACGACGCCGAGGATCGCGGCGAAGCCGAGGAGTGCTGCAACGGCGAGGACGTGGATCTTCTTCATCGGGACCTCCTTGAACGTCGCCTTCGACGGTAGGACGGGTCTCGCAAGGGATGGGCGAGCGCGCGGCAAAGCTCCGCCAGCGAATGGCAAAGGTTCGGGAAAGACCGGATGACGCCACGGCGTGCTGGGCGATGATCAAGCCATGCGTGTGCTGGTCGTCGAGGACGAGGACGCCATCGCCGAGCCGCTGGCCGAGGGCCTTCGCCGGGAGGGGTTCGAGGTCGCCCGGGCAAGCACCGGCGGCGAGGCGCTCGCCGCCGCCGAGGCCGACGTGATCCTGCTCGACCTGCGCCTTCCGGACATGGACGGCCTCGACGTCTGCCGCCGCGTGCGGGAGCGCTCGGGCGTGCCGATCATCGTCGTCACCGCACGGGGGGAGGAGGCCGACCGCGTGGTCGGGCTCGAGCTCGGCGCCGACGACTACGTCGTGAAGCCGTTTGGCCTGCGCGAGCTGATCGCGCGGATCCGCGCCGTCACGCGCCGCACGCACGACCGCTCGCCCGACGCGCCGCTGTGCGTCGGCGCGCTCGAGGTCGACACGCGCGCCCGCCGCGTGCACATGGACGGTCGCGAGGTGGAGCTCACGCCCAAGGAGTTCGACCTGCTCGTCGCGCTCGCTCGGGATCCCGGCGCCGCCGTCAGCCGGCGGCGCCTCCTGGAGGAGGTCTGGGACACGACCTGGTACGGGTCGACCAAGACGATCGACGTCCATGTCGCCGCGCTGCGGCGCAAGCTGGGCGACCCGGGCCTCATCGAGACGGTCCGCGGCGTCGGCTTTCGCCTGCACGCGTGAGCCGGCGCTTCCTGCTCGGTTACCTCGGGCTCGTGATCGTGGTGCTTGGCCGCGCTCGAGATCCCGCTCGGGGTTCAGAACGCGCGCACCGAACGCAACCTGCTCGAGACGCGGGTCGAGCGCGACGCGACCACGCTCGCGTCGCTCGCGCAGGACGCACTGCGGCGGGGTGACACCCCCGCGTTCCGCCGCCTCGCGGCCGTCGCCTACGGCTACCGCACCGACACCGGCGGTCGCGTCGTCGTCGTCAACCGCGCGCGGCACCGCGGTCGTCGACACCAACCCGCGCGGCACGGGCGCCGAGAGCTTCGCCTCGCGGCCCGAGATCCGCCGGGCGCTCGAGCGGCCGCATCGCCGCCGGCACGCGGCCGTCGCGGACGCTCGGCACGAACCTGCTCTACGTCGCCGTCCCCGTCGCGCCGGGCGGCCGGCTCGGCGCCGTTCGGATCACCTACCCGACGTCCACGGTCGACGACCGCATCCGCCGCTACTGGCTCGTGCTCGCGGGCATCGCCTCGCTCGCCCTCGCGCGTGGCCGCCGTGGCTGCGACCGGCCTCGCCGCGTTCGTCGTCCGGCCCTTGCGCCGTCTCGAGGGCGCCGCCGACGCGGTCGGGCGCGGCGACCTCTCGGCCCGCGCGCCCGAGGACGAAGGGCCGCCCGAGGTGCGCTCGCTCGCCCGCGTGTTCAACGAGACGGTCGCTCGCCTCGAGCAGCTCGTCCGCTCGCGCGAGGAGTTCGTGGCCGATGCCTCGCACCAGCTGCGCACGCCGCTGACCGCGCTGCGCCTGCGGCTCGAGAACCTCGCGCGCGACGTCGATCCCCTCGGGGCAGCGGGAGCTGGCCGGCGCCTCGGCAGAGGTCGAGCGCCTGGCGGGTCTCGTCGACGGGCTGCTCGCGCTCGCCCGCGCCGACCAGGCGGGTTCGGCCGGCGAGACCGTCGATCTGGCGGAGCGTGGCGCGCGAGCGTGTCGACGCGTGGTCGGCGCTCGCCGCGGAGCGCGGGCTGCGGCTAATGGCGGCCGTCGGACGGCACGGCGACCGCGCGTGCCTCGCGCCGACCGCCTGCGTCAGGTTGTCGACAACCTGCTCGAGAACGCCTTCGAGGCCTCGCCCGAGGGTGCCGCCGTCACGGTCGACGTGCGGCGCGGCGACGGATGGGCCGAGCTCCGCGTCCGGGACGAGGGGCCGGGCATGAGCGCCGAGGACCGGGCGCGTGCCTTCGACCGCTTCTGGCGCGGCCGCAGCGGCGAGGGCAGCGGGCTCGGGCTCGCGATCGTCCGCCGCCTTGTGGGGCGGACGGCGGAACGGTCGAGCTCGAGGAGGCCGCCCCGCACGGACTCGAGGCAGTGGTGCGCCTGCGGCGTCCTAGTCGTCCCTCTCGCGTGGGGCGCACGTGCTGCCGCGGCCGAATCACGTCGGCCGGCGCGGGCGGCAGACCGCGCTGGATCACGAGCCTGCCGACCGGGTCGCTGCGGTGGGAGGCGTAGCCGAGCAGGGCGAGGTTCGCGACCCCGGCGGCCGCAGCCGCGAGCGCGACGAGCACCGCGACGAGGACGATGGTGCGCACGCTTCAACCGTAGCTCGAAAACGAAAGGGGCCGGCGGTGCCGGCCCTTCCGAAAAGCGTCTGCCGTCGTGCTTACGACGGCGTGACCGTCAGGCTCCCGGTCATGCCGTTCTCGGCGTGGAATGGCACGTCACATTGGTACCCGTATCCCGCGTTGGCCGCCAGGCCGATCGTCCACGTTTCGGACTGGCCGGGCGAGAGGATCGCGCCGGCCTTATGGCCCACGACGTCGAAGTTGTGTATGAGGGAACCGTCGTTCTTGATCACGAACGTGATCTGACCCTGCGGCACGGAGCTCACCACCTGCCCGTTGACCGTGAGCGTGAATTTGTACTCCGTCATGCTTACGTTGACCGTCGTGGACGGCCCGGTCACGGTCGTGGTTGACGTCGAGGTTGATGTCGAGCCGTTGGTGGAGGTCGAGGTCGTGACCGCCTTGGTCGCGGCGGCGAACGTGCCCCTCATCCCGTTCGCCGCGTGGCCCGGCACCGTGCAGAGGTACGCGTAGCGGCCCTTCTTCGCGAACTTGACGGTAAGCGTCTGGGACTTCCCCGGGCTGAGCAGCTTCGTCTTCTTCCCGGCGATCTTGAAGTCGTGGCCGATCTTGCCCTTGTTGATCACCGTGAAGGCGACAGTGCCCGTCTTCGGGATGCTGGCCTTCGAGAGCTTGAAATGGAACTCGGTCGCAGTGACCGTGATCTTCGTCACCGACGCCGCGCTCTTCCCCGGGATGGCGCCGCCGGTGCCCGCCAGCACGCCTGCGACGAGCGCGGCGAGCGCGAGCGAGCTGATTGCCAAGACCCCTAGTACTCGTCGCATGGATGTAAGGCTCCTCTCACCTCGTTCATGCCGGAATGCGCGAACTGCACGTCTTCGGCAGATAGCAGTGGCCAAGCTATCAGCGAAGTTGCGCTCGCAAGTTAGGAAAACGAAAGGGGCGGGGGCCTGAAGGCGCCCGCCCCTTTTCGCAGTGGTTCGTTACGGCAGTGTGAACGTGTAGATCGCGTCGTCGCGCAGCCGCTTCGGGTTCGTGAGGCCCAGCGGCCGCGAGACGTCGTTGTGGCTCTGGCCGCCGACCGCGACCGACACGTACTGCTTGCCGTTCGACCATGTAGGTGACCGGCGCCGCGCCGA
This sequence comes from uncultured Thermoleophilia bacterium, assembly GCA_963710465.1. Taxonomy (GTDB): domain Bacteria; phylum Actinomycetota; class Thermoleophilia; order Gaiellales; family Gaiellaceae; genus JACVRM01. The sequence continues at coordinate 282,931 of CAVQAQ010000007.1, read as the reverse complement.
CCGGCGCGGTCATCAGCGGCGACTTCCAGAGCGACGCACCGGTCTTCGTGTCCTGCGCCTCGAGGAAGCCCTTGCCGTCCTGGGCGTTGCCCTGGCCCAGCCAGCCGATGAACGTGATGCCGGAGGCCGTGTTCATCGAGCCGCTGTAGCACGGGGCCGGCCAGTGCTGGTGCCACGCCAGCTTGCCCGTCGTCACGTTCAGCGCGGAGAAGTTGCCGGTGTTCGCCGTCGACGTGTCGCCCACGCCGAGGCAGCCCGCAGCCGATGCCGCCGAACGCGCCGACGACCTGCGAGGCCCTCGGGATCTGCTCGAACGCAATCGCCCGGTCCGTCACCCCGCACGTGATGAACGTCTGGTTCTCCGGGCTGTACGAGCTCGCCGGCCAGTCCATCATCTCGAACGGCGTGCACGACGTACTGCGTCGTGTCGTACGGGTCGTACGCGCACCCGATCTTGAACGGCTTGCCGTCGGGCGCCGTCGCCTGCGCGAACGGGACGTACGCGTTGGTCTGCGATGACGTTGCCGTCGGTGCACGGGCGGCCGTCCGTGTCGAGCTTGTTGAACAGCACGTTGTCGGCCTGCGGAATCGGCTGCGTCGGCCACGTGTTCACTTCCGGCGCCGTGCTCTGCGGAACCTTCACCTCCTTGATCGGGAGCAGCGGCTTGCCCGTCTCGCGGTCGAGGATGAACGTCATGCCGTACTTGTTGACGAACGCGACGCCCGGACGCGGTCTTCAGGACCAGCTTCGTCTTCTTGACGGTCTTGGTCTTCGTCACGAGCTTGCCGTTGCACCTTGACGCGGTACCTGATCTTCACCTTGACCGTGACCGGGACCTTGTACTTGCGCGTCGAACACGACGCCGTTGTTCGGCAGGTCCGAGTCCCAGAGGTCGTGGTGCGCGGTCTGGTAGCCCCAGACGAGCTGGCCCGTGTAGAGGTTCAGCGCGACGATCGAGTCCGTGTAGAGGTTCTTGCCGGGGCCGCGCGAGTTCCACGGCACCGGGTTGCCCGTGCCGAAGATCGCCAGGTTCAGCTTCGTGTCGACGATCGGGCGACTCCCACATCGCGCCGCCGCCGTAGTTGCGGTCCGTTGCCGGACCAGGTGTTGCCGCCGGGCTGCCCGTGCTGCGGGGACGATCGCCCACGTCCAGAGCTCGCGGCCGTTGACGGCGTCGTAGGCGTGCATGCCGTTCGATGACGCTCCCGCCGTTGTCGCCGCAGTCGCCGGTGAGGACCATGCCGTTGGACGTAGATCGGCGCGTCCGAGACGCTGCCGCCCTTGCGCCACGGGAGGACCTCGGTCTTCCAGACCTGCGCGCCGGTCATCTGGTCGAGCGCGACGATGAAGCCGTCGACGGGTCCGACGCGTAGACCTTGCCCTCGCCGATCGCGACGCCCGGCTGCGCTGCCGCCCGACGCCGAGCCGGGAAGGCCCCGTCGGCAGTCGTAGCGTCGGCGTACGTCGGCGTAAGTGCCAGAGATCTGCGCCCGTCGCCGCGTCGAGCGCGAAGACGTCGCTCTTCGGCGTCTGGATGTAGTAGTGCCGTCGTCGACGACCGCGTTCGCCTCGAGGGAACCGCACGCCGCGTCCTTCGTCGGACACGTGCCGAGGTTGATGTGCCACGCCTCTTGAGCGTGGCGACGTTCGCCGGCTGATCTGGTTCAGCGACGAGTAGCCGCTGCCCGGCGAGGTTGCCCATGTGCGTCAGCCAGTTGTTGCCCGGAGGGGCTTCAGCTGGGCGGCGGTATACGCCGGCGACGGGGTGATCGCCTCGCGTGAGCGGCCATCGCCGCGCCGAGGCCAGACGCCGGCAACAACACACCGCAGAGACGAACAGCTATAACGACCCCGCGCATGCGGCACCTCCATGGGTTGACGAGCAGTGACCCTACTCATACCAGGCTGTCTGCGCATTTCAACGTTACTCTTTCTGATGACACGTCAACTGGCGATTCGCGCAGACGTCGACCTACACTGCCGCGCGTGCTTCGCTCGCCGTGGTCATCGTCGCTCGCGTCGCTGCCGCGTCGTCGCCGGTTCGGCGTTCGGCGCGTCTGCCGGCCGCGTCGAGTGCCGCCGGCGCGCTCGGCCGACACCGTATCACGCTCTGGGCGAAGTCGCGCGGCGGTCCGTGGCGCCTGGAGCCGCTGTCCTTCAAGCTCGACAAGCTGAAGCTGCAGCGGCTTCTACGTCTGCGCGATCGTACAACACGACGCTCGGCGTCGCGAGCTGCGACGCGTCGCCGGACGAGCATCTGCCGAGCGGAACCTTCCTCCGGCATCGAGCAGACGCCCGATCAAGCAGGCGCAGCAAGCGCGCCGGACAGCCCGGGCTGGGGCTTGGTCGGCGCCTCGCTCGAGCCGACGATCCTCGGGGCGGAGCTCAGCAAACGTCGTGACCGGCAACACGCTCGGGACGTTCAGCTACCGCGTGACGCTGCGGACGGCGCGCGGGCACGATCGCTCGGCACCTCGAACCCGTTCACGGTCATCTGGCACCGCTAGCCAGGCACGAACGCGACCAGCTCCGGGACGCGCCGCCCGGCCGCGGCGACGCCGGCGCCGACGAGCAGCAGGTCGCCGGCGACGGCGGGGCACGCGTTCACGCCCGCGCGCATGCGCGTGCGCCAAAGCATCCGGCCGTCGGCCGTCGCGAACGCGTAGAGCCGGCCCGTCGTATGTCGACGTGAAGACGACGTCGTTCGCCGACCGTCGCGCAGCCGAAGGCCGGCGAGGGCAGCCGCCGCGTCCCAGAGCGTGCGCCCGTCGCGGCGTCGAGCGCGACGAGCTCGCCCGCGCCCGTGCGACGGGTCGACGTTCGTCAGCACTCCTGGCGAGTGGTCGCGCTGCCCCGAGCCGCACAGGTCGACGACCGGCACGAAGACGCCGGCCGCCGGCAGACGGCCATCGGCGTCTCGACGCCGCCGAGCAGCCCCGGGCAGACCGTCGACGCGGTGGCGCCGGCAGCGGGCCGCTGTCGTTGCGGTGCATGCCGACCGTCGCCTCCCAGAGCCGCCGGTGCGTGCCTCGCGGTCCCACGCGATCACCCGGCCGCCCTTGCCCGCGCCGATGAGCGGCTCGCCGCGTCAGGAGGATCGGCGTCGCCTGGAAGTCGTGGTCGCGGACGTCGTGCGGCGTCACCTGGTCGTGCCAGAGCAGGCGGCCCGTGCGCGCGTCGAGGACGAGCGAGCGAGTCGGTGTACGGCACCGGGCCCGGGAACGCGGCGCCGTTCGGCAGCTCCGGCGTCCCGCCCCACGGCGTCGGGTTCGCGGTGCCCGCGTACAGGCGGCCGTCGGCGTCGACCGACATCGGCTACCAGACGCCGCCGCCGCCGGCCTCGCAGCGGATGCGCCCACGGCTTCTCGATCGTGTCGAACTTCCAGCGGACCGCGCCGGTGGCCGCGTCGAGCGCGTAGATCGCGCCGCGGCCGACGCGGCGGTAGCCGACCGTGCCGTGAAGACGAGCCCTTCCAGGCGACCGGCGCGACGTCGACGAACTGCTCCGTGCGCCGCTCGTCAGGTGCCGGCGCCAGAGCTGCTGTCCCGGCTGTCGCGTCGAGCGCGAACGCGTCCGCGTCGGTGGCGCCGTAGACCTGGCCCGCGTCGACGGCGAGCCCGTTCGGGCCCTCGTTGGCCGCGTCGAACCGGTGCACCCAGCGCAGCGCACCGTTCGCGCGGTCGAGCGCGAAGACGTTGCTGTGCAGGTCCTGCACGTAGACGGTGTCGCGATCCTGCGACCGGCGTCGACGCGAAGATCCCCGAGAACGGTCGGCTTCGCCCGGAAGCCGGAAGCGCCAGCTGGCCTGGAGCCGCGCCGGCGTCGCGGAGTCGATCGACGAGCCCGGCGCGGCGCGCGTGCCGGCGAGGTCGCCGTTCGGAAGCGGCCAGGCGCTGGCCGGCCGTCCCGCCGCCGCACGCCGGCGACCGACGGCCGCGAGGGCGATCCCGCGACGGCATACGTGCGGAGATCTGGAACCCACGAGCCGTTGCTACGCTAGCGCGCGTGAAAGCGGCGGCTTCCTGGCGCTTCCCCTCGCGGCGCGCGGCGCTCGTGCCGGCACGTCGATGCGCCGCGCAGGCCCGCAGACCGAGACGACGGCACCGCCGCCGGTCGTCGACATCAGGGTCACGATCACCGACCGCGCGGCATCAAGATGACGCCCCAAGTTGGCGGTACCGCGGCGACTACGCCCGCTTCAGTCCTCCTCAACAACGGCAAGAAGCCGCACACGCTCACCTTCGGCCGACCAGAAGCAGCGGCGACCGGCGTCCAGACCGGCTTCACCGCCGCCGCTCAAGCCGAACGCAGCAGAAGATCCTCCTGCTCTTCCTCGACTACCGCGGCAAGGTGCCCTACTACGGTGCGCTGCCGGCAGACCGGGCGAAGCCCGGCATGAAGGGCATCTTCACCATCCGCTGACCGTTCACGGCTGCCAGGCGGGGGGTCCGCTTGGGGGACGTGGGTTCCCGCCGACAGCTTCGTCTTCTTACCGGTCTCGACGACGTCGATCGTGAGCTTGCCGGTCGCCACGTAGGCGATCTCCTTGCCGTCCGCCGACCAGCTGGCGGCGCCGGTGTCGTCGCCGACCTTGCGGCGATGGCCGGTCTTGATCGGTGCGAGGTAGAGCGCATACGCGGGGCACGGCGACTTCGCATCGCCGCAGTCGGGCGCCCCGGTCGGCGGGCGCGTATGGACATAGGCGAGTTCCTTCGCGTCCGGTGACAGCGCGGCGCCCTGGGAGACCGCGATGTCGAGCTGGACGTTGTAGCGGTTCTCGATGCGGCCGTTCAGCGCGCTGACCTTCACCAGGAGGCCGCCGGACGACACGAAGATCGACCTCCCGTTCTTCGTCCAACTCGGCCGGCCGGCCGGCGGCGCCTCGGGGCAGGAGGTGGACGTTCTTGCCCGTTGCGCTCATCACGTACAAGCGCCAGTCGGAGCCCTTGACTCGGACGAAGGCGATCTGATTCCCGTTCGGCGACCACGTCGGGTAGCCGTCACGGCCCGACGTGAGCTTGCGCTCCCCGCTGCCGTCCAGGTTGGCGGTGAAGATGCCGATTCCCAGCCGCGTGAACGCGATCACCTTGCCGTTCGGTGCGAACGACGGCTGCCCAACGGGCTGCGCGCTGTTCGTGATCTGCGCCAGCCCCGAGCCGTCGGTCTGGATACGGTAAAGCTGCGGTGCGACCGTGTTCGTGTCGGGCTTCGCCGCGAAGACGATCCAGCGCACCGGCGACGTCGCGGAGTCCGCCGTCGCCTGTGCGACGACCGCCAGCAGCGACGCCGCAACGACGGCGACGACGACCCGGACCCCGACCCTCATGGGCGCAACAGATACCACAAGGTTTGATGTCGCCCCTACGATCTCGGCGTGACCGCGCCGCAGACGGAGCCCGTCAGCCCCGCCTTCGAGCGCGCCGTCGACATCGCCGGACGCCTGCTCGCCAACGCCGAGACGGTCGTCCACGGCAAGCGCGAGGAGATCCGCCTCGTGCTCGCCGCGCTGGCCTGCGGCGGCCACGTCCTGTTCGAGGACGTGCCCGGGACGGCGAAGACGGTGCTCGCCCGCGCGATCGCGGGCAGCGATCGAGGGCGCGGTCTCGCAGCGCATCCAGTGCACGCCCGACCTGCAGCCGACCGACACGACCGGGCCTCTCGGTCTACAACCAGCAGACGCGCGAGTTCGAGTTCCGGCCGGGGCCGATCTTCGCCAACGTCGTGCTCGTCGACGAGATCAACCGGGCGATGCCGAAGACGCAGTCCGCGCTGCTCGAGGCGATGGCCGAGCGGCAGGTGACGGTCGACGGCGTCACGCGGCCGCTGCCCGACCCGTTCCTGCTGATCGCGACCGAGAACCCGATCGAGCAGGAGGGCACGTTCCCGCTGCCCGAGGCGCAGCTCGACCGCTTCTTCCTGAAGATCGCGCTCGGCTACCCGGACGAGGACCAGGAGCTCGTGATCATGCGCGAGCAGCGGCACGGCCACCCGCTCGACGAGCTGCGACCCGGTCGTCTCGGCGGAGGAGGTGCGCGAGCTGCAGCGCGCGGTCGAGGACGTCTACGTCGACGAGCTGCTCGAGCGCTGGATCGTCCGGCTCGTGCGCGCGACGCGCGAGGTCGAGGGCGTCGAGCTCGGCGCGTCGGTGCGCGGCAGCCTCGCGCTCGACCGCACGGCGCGCGCCTGGTCGCTCCTGCACGGCCGCGACTACGTGACCGCGCAGGACGTCGAGCGGCTGTTCCTGCCCGTGCTCGGCCACCGGCTGATCTTGACCCCGTCGTTCCTGGCCGAGACCCGCTCGCTTCGGTACGACGACGCGCTGGCGATCGTGCGCGACCGCTGCTTCGCCATCGCGCCGCCGCCGGAGCCCGATTGGGACGGGAAGCCCCGCCCGGTCGCCCGCCCCGCGCCGCGAGTGAGCCCCGAGGAGCGCCGGCCCTTCCCGCTCGTGCCGCGCTGGCGGCTGACGGGACTGCCGTTCGGCGAGCAGCCCAGCGTCCGCCGCGGCCCCGGCTCCGACGTCGCCGGCTCGCGCGAGTACGTCCCGGGCGATCCGATCAGCAGCATCGACTGGTACGCGTCGGCCCGCCTCTCGTCGGCGCGGGGCCGCGAGCAGTTCATCGTCCGCGAGCACTTCGAGGACGAGGCGCCGCGCGTCGTCGTCGTCTCGGACCGGCGGCCGTCGATGGCGCTGTACGACGCGTCGCTGCCGTGGCTCTCCAAGCCGGCGGCCGTCGCGGCCGTCGTCGACGCGATCGTCGTCAGCGCGCTCGTCGCGCGCGGCGAGGTCGGCTACCTCGACGTGGCCGGCGACAGCGACGCACCCCTACTGGCTGCCGCCGCGCGCGGGCCGCGGCCGCTGGGCGATCGCCGACCGCGTCCGGCGAGGCCGGCTGGGACGCGCCGCCCGACACGCTCGAGCGCGCGTTCGCCCACCTGCACCGCGCCCGCGGCCGCGCTGCCTCCGGGGAGCTTCGTGTTCGTCGTCTCCGACTTCCTCGGCGAGCTGCCCGCGGCCGCCCTGCTCCGGGCGACCGCCCTGCGCTGGGACGTCGTGCCGGTGGTGGTCCAGGACCCGGTCTGGGAGCAGAGCTTCCCCGAGCTCCCGGCCGTCGTCGTCCCGTTCGCGGACGCGGCGACGGGCCGCCTCGTCGAGACGCGGCTCCGCCGCGGCGAGGCACGCGAGCGCCGGCTGGCGCACGAGCGCCGGCTGCGCGAGCTGCTCGACGACCTCGTGCGGATGGGTCTCGAGCCCGTCGTGATCGGGACCAGCGACCCGGTCGAGATCGACCGCGAGCTGCTCGGCTGGTCGGAGCGGCGCCGCCGGGCCGCGGAGGCGGCGGCGGTGAGGCTGCTCGTCGTGCTCACACCCGCGCTTGCGCTCGCGGCGCCCGCGTCCGCGGCGACCACCGCGCTGTCCCCGAATCCCGCGCGCTTCGGGGACGTCGTGACGGCGACGCTCGTCGCCCCGAAGGGCGTCGATGTCCAGGCCGAGTTCGGCCCCTATGCGCCGGTCGCCCCGCCGAAGCGGTCGAGCACAACCGTCACGTACCGGCTGCAATGCCTGAACGACGGCTGCGTGCCGCCCAAGACCGTTCACTTCCCGTCGGCCCGGGTCGACGGCGCCCGGGTGCTGTGGCCCGCACTTCGCGTCGTCGGACGGGTCCCCGATTCCGCGCTCGCGAAGTCGCCGCCGGGCTGGCGCGAGCAGACCGGGTTCGCGGCGCCCTCCTACCGGATTCGCCCGGGCCTGCTGGCCGCGCTGCTGGTGGCCGCCGCTGCCCTGCTTGCCGCCGGCGCCGTGGCGCTCGTCGCCGTCGACTTGCGTCGCCGCAGGCGGCTCGAAGCGCAGCGGATCGCGGATGCGCGTCCGCCGCTCGAGCGTGCACTCGCACTGCTCCGCGAGTCCGAGCGCCGGCCGGCGCCCGACCGGCGCAAGGCGCTCGCGCTCGTCTCGCGTGAGCTGCCGCCCGACGACGCGCTCGAGGAGACGGCGACCGCGCTCGCATGGCGGCGCGGCGACCCTGACGCTCAGCCGATGGACGAGCTCGCCGATGCGCTCGAGAAGGAGCTCGACAAATGAGGATCATCCCGCTGGCAACGACCCGGGAGCTGCTCGGCCCGGCACGCCGCACGCAGATCGTGCGCGCCGCCGCCGCGCTCGGCCTGCTCGCGCTGGCGCTGGCGGCAATCCTCGTCTCACGGCACCCGCGCACGCACGACATCCGCTTCCTGCCCGCGGGGCTCCAACGGGATCGTCGTCCTCGACCTCTCGGCGAGCATCTCCTCCGACACCTACTCGCGGATCGGGCAGACGCTCTCCGAGCTGAGCAAGAGCCGGGGCCGCTACGGCCTCGTCGTGTTCTCGGACAGCGCCTATGAGGCGCTCCCGCCCGGCTCGCCGGCAGCGGCGTTCCAGCCCATCGTGCGCTTCTTCACGCTGCCGCCGCAGAAGCGCCCGGGTGTCGCGCCCACCTTCCCGAACAACCCTTGGTCCGACTCGTTCAGCGCCGGCACGCAAGATCTCGACCGGGCTCGACCTGGCGCGCTCCATCCTGATCGGCGACCACCTCGCGCGGCCCGAGGTGCTGCTGATCAGCGACCTCGACGACGATCCCAGCGACCTGCCCAATCTCGGCAGCGTGGCGACGGCCTACCGGCAGGAGCGCATCGGGCTGAACGTCGTCGGGCTGAATCCGTCGCAGGACGACGAGCAGCTGTTTCAGAAGTTCGTGGCGGGCAGCGGGACGCTCTCGCACGCGGAGCTGCCGGGTGCGGGCGGCCAGGCCGCCGGCGGCTCGCCGTTTCCGTGGACGCTGGCGCTTGTCGCGCTGGCGCTTGTCGCTCTGCTGGCGCTGAACGAGCTCTGGACGGCGCGGCTGACCTGGAGGCAAGCGTGAGGCCGTGGCGGCTGATCCTCGCGGGCGCGGCGTTGCTCGTCGCGGGCGTCCTGGTGCTGCTCGCCGCGGACGTCGTGCGCTGGCGCGACGCGATCGAGCACGGTCACCGCGCACATACCACGGTGCCGTTCGGCGCGGCCCGGCGCCTGCTCGCCCTCGACGACGATCTCGCTCTGCGGCGGGCAGTTGTCCTGCTATCGCGGCGTCGGCCGGCAGGCCAGGGGCTACGACCCGACCCTCGTTCGCCGCGCACGCATTGACGCCGAGATCGCGCTTGCGGACGTCGGCGCCTCGCAGTCCGGCTCCCAGGCGTCGCAGGCCGATGATCTGCTCGGCATCCTCGCCTTCGCCGACTCGACCGCGAGCGCGAACGACTCGCCGTTCGGGTCGGCCTTCGGCGGCGCGACGGCCGGCCCGCCGGCCCCGGTGGAGGGGAGCGTCGGCGCGTTCCAGAACGCGGTGCAGCTCGACGGCCGCAACGAGGCGGCGAAGTACAACCTCGAGCTCGTGCTGCGCCTGCTGAAGGCTCATGGCCAGCGCGCCGGCGGGACGCCGTCGGCCGGCCCGCGCGGCGGCGGGAAGCGCGGCGCCGGCGGCGGGACGCCGGGGCGGGGGTACTGATGACCTTCCAATTCCTGACGCCCTGGGCCGGAGTCATCGTGGCGGCTGCAGTCGTCCTCCCGCTCGCAGCGCTGGCGGTGGCCGAGCGCCGGCTTGGCCTCGCCCGCCGGCTGCTTCGCCTGCCGGATCCCGGCGCGGTGGGCCGCGGCGCGACGATCGCCGCGCTCGTCGCGATCCCCCTGCTGCTCGGCCTCGCCGCCGCGCAGCCGGTGATCCGCCGCGATCACGGCCACACGGAGCGCACCGATGCGCAGGCGCTGTTCGTCCTCGACATCTCGCGCTCCATGGCGGCGTCACCGCGCCCCGGCGCGCCGAACCGACTCGCGCGGGCCCGCGCGACCGCGCTCGAGATCCGTTCGGCGATCCAGGACGTACCTTCGGGCGTGGCGACGCTCACGGACCGCGCGCTGCCGAAGCTGTTCCCGGTCGGCGATCAGGCGGCGTTCAACTCGACCGTTGCGACCACGGAGATCGAGCAGCCGCCGCCGGAGGCGGTGTCGTCGACGGCCACCACCTTCGGCCCGCTGGCCGGCGTCGCGCGCGACGGCTACTTCGCGCCGGGCACGAAGCGGCGCGCGATCGTGCTGCTCACGGACGGCGAGTCGAGGGCGTTCAGCGCGAGCGCGGTCGCGCGCGCGCTCGACGGCACGTCGCTCGTCGTCGTCCGCGTCGGCGACCAGGGCGAGCGCGTCTACCGAGCGGACGGGACGCCCGAGGCTTACCGCCCCGACCCCTCGGCCTCCGCGACCATTGCCCGCCTGGCCACCGCGACCGGTGGCCGCGTGGCCACGCCCGCGTCCGCCGGGAGCGCTGTCCGCGCTGCGCTCGGCAGCGGCCCTACCGCCCTCCGCGGGCGGGAGCGCAGCGCCACCACGGTCGCGCCTTGGCTCGCCGGACTGGCCGCAATCCCGCTCCTGTTCCTGCTCGTGCGCCGACGGCCGAAAGTGCAGAATTGCCTTCCAAACATCAGCGAACTAGGCTCCCAGGGTTTCGAGGATGAGAAGGAGGGTCTCCTTTCTGCTGCTAGTCCTTGCCGCAGTCTGTCTTGCGGTCGCCGCGGCGACCGCTGTTGCGGCTGACAACGGCAACTGGACGGCCTGGGGCCGTACGCCCGACCAGGTGCGGCACTCGCCGCTGACGCAGATCACGAAGGCGAACGTCGACTCGCTCCAGCGCGTCTTCACCGTCGACTTCCGCGCCATCGACGCGAGCGTGCGCCGCGGCGAGCAGTCCTACCCGCTGGTCATCGGCAACCGGCTCTACATGACGACGAACGACGACAACGCGTGGGCGCTCGACGCGACGACCGGGAAGGTGATCTGGCGCTACAAGCCCGAGAACCTGGCCGTCTTCCGCAACTTCGGCATCGTCGCCAACCGCGGCCTCGCCTACTGCGGCGACCGGCTCTTCATGGCGACGCTCGACATGCACCTCGTCGCGCTGCGCCCGTCCGACGGCCAGCTGCTCGCTCGCGTGCCGGTCGGCTCCGCGGTGCCCGGCGCGGCCGCGAACTTCGGCTATTCACAGACGAGCGCGCCGATGTGCGCGAACGGCGTCGTCGTCATGGGCGCGGCCGGCTCCGAGTACGGCGTCCGCGGCTTCGTCATGGGCTGGCACACCGACCTGACGCCCGCCTGGGCAAACCCGTTCTGGACGATCCCGCCGCCGCAGACCGAGTGGCGCTCGCGCGGCCGTCTCGTCGGCGGCGGCGCCGTCTGGACGCCGGTCTCGATCGACGCGACGACGAACACCGTCTACTTCGGCACCGGCTCGGCGACGCCGCTCTACGTGCCGAGTCTTCGCCCCGGGCCCGCTCCTCGCACCGACTCGCTCATCGCGGTCGACCTGCACACCGGGAAGCTCAAGTGGTGGCAGCAGCAGCTCGGCCACAACGAGTGGGCGTACGACACGGCCCAGCCGCCCGTCGTCTACACGGCGAAGGTCGGCGGCAAGACCCGCCGGATCGTCTCGGTCGCGACCATGGAGGGCGTCTGGTTCGCCTACGACGCGAAGACCGGCGCGCCGATCTACCAGCGCGTCAAGGTCATCGACCGCGTCGAGCACCCGTCGCTGAAGCCCGGCCAGCCGGTGGCGATCTTCCCGGCCTCGATCGGCGGCCTGAACTTCTCGCCGGCCGCGTACGACCCGACGACGAACTACCTGCTGAACGCTGCCGCCGAGACAGGCGCGGTGCTGGTGCAGGCCAAGCTCACGCCGACCCAGAAGAAGCGCAAGCTGATCGGCGACGTCTTCCTCGGCCTCGCGAACGGCAACTTCGGCGTTCCGGCGCCCGGCTGGAAGGATCACGGCTCGATCAGCGCGATCGACGTCAACACGGGCAAGCGTGTCTGGAAGTTCGACACGCCCGAGCCGGAGCGCGGCGGCGTCTCGACCACCGCGACCGGCGTCGGCTTCGCCGGCGGCGGCGACAGCCTCCTGCGCGCGTTCGACACGAAGACCGGCAAGGTGCTCTTCACCTTCAAGACCGGCGACCCGATCGCGTCCGGGCCCACGATCTACTCGGTCGGCGGCAAGGAGTACGTCGCCATCACGGTGGGCGGTACGCCGACGTCGTCGGCCGGCGGCACGGCGACGAAGCTGATGGTGTTCGCACTCGGCCCGAGCGGCTACCGCGCACCGGCGGCCCTCGACCGGCTCTCCGAGGTGACGACCGCGCCGCAGACCGCGCCCGCGGCGGCTGCTCCCGCGCGCGTCGAGGCGCCGGCCCAGGTCGCGCGCGTGGCCCAGAGCGACTCGGCCGCACGCATCGTCATCGAGGGCCACAACATCGTCCGCGCGTGGCAGGCGACCGGCTCCAACGAGCAGATCGCGACCGGCCGCCTCTTCCTGGGCAGCCGCCCGGTGCAGGGTGCGCGGATGCGCGTCGACACGTACACGCTCCCGGCGGCGACCGACGCGAACGGCCGCTTCGGCTACCGCGCCGACGTCACCGTCGCGCGCCGCCACCCGATCAGCGTCGCGTCGGCGGACAAGGCCACCGTCGGCGGAAAGCGCCTGACCGGCGCCCAGCAGGCGGCGGTAAAGCAGGCGCTCGGCGGCTTCAGCGTCGGCTACAAGCTCTCCGGCGTCAGCACGAAGAAGATCTCCGGCGGCCGGATCCTCGTCAGCGGCCGCGTGACCGGCCCCAACGGGACGCCGCCGCCGCCGGTCGTGCTCTACACGTACCGCCTCACCGGCACGATCACCGACGCAAACGGCAACCCGGTCGCGGGCGCCGTCGTCGTCTCACGCACCGGCGACCGCGACTTCTGGACGTTCTCCGAGCCCAGCGACGGCGCCGGCCACTACGTCTCGTTCTTCACCGCCTCGGACGAGCAGGGCGCCGACCCGGTGCCGATGGCAGTCGGCGTCGCCAGCGGCGACACCTCGTACGGCGGCGTGACCGGCCAGAACGCCAACTTCGCGCGGCTCAAGAGCGCGACACTGGACGTCAAGCTCCCGGCCACGGCCACCGGGACGATGAAGTTCTCCGATCCGACGTCGTACCCCGGCGCCATCTACGACGGCCTGCTCGTCGGCGTGTCCGCCGGCGACAAGAACGCGACGATTCGCCCGGTGTCGGCCAGGTGGCCGGACGCGAGGGGCAACTTCAGCATGGTGCTCCCGGGCTCGGCGAGCGGGAAGGCCGTGTCGTTCTGGATGGACGACCGTCCAGTCTTCTCCCGGACGGTCGCCGCGCCCGGTGCCGCGGTCGCTCCCGGCCTCTACCCGTCCTCCCCCAGGAACCAGGCCCCGCAGGGGCTGCTCCGCATCCGGCTGCCGCGGTAGCCGCGTAACGCAAAGGCAGCATGGGTCTCGTGCGCCGCCTGGCCGCGATCGTTGCCGTGCTCCTGGCCGCCTGTGTGTGGGCGCCGGCGGCGTTCGCGCATGCGAACGTGATCAGCACGACGCCGCCCGACGGGGCGATCGTCGCCACCGCGCCCGACGCCGTTCGCATCCTGTTCGACGACCCGGTGACGGTCGCGCCGGGCAACGCCGTCGTGTCGAGCGGCCACAGCTCGGTGATGGACGGGGATCCCCGTACCGAGCTCGGCGGACACCGGCTGGTGCTCCCCCTGCTCAAGCTCGCGAACGGCGACTACAGCGCCCGCTGGCGGATCGTCTCGGACGACGGGCACCTCGAGTCCGGCGTGCTCGCCTTCCGGGTCGGGTCGGGTGGGGCGAAGCCGCAGTCGGTGCTGAAGGCCGAGTCGAGCAACCCCTCGACGCTCGACGTCGCCGCGCGCTGGCTGCTCATCGGCGGGATCCTCGTTGCCGGCGGCTCGGCGCTCTTCGTCTTCCTAGTTACACGCGCGCGCGCAAGGGACGCCGCGCTGACCGTCGCGATCGCGCTCGTGGGCGCGGCGGGCGGCGGCGTCTGGCTGCTGCACGCGACCAACGACGCGGCGACGCGGTTCGGGCACGTGACGCAGGCGGCCATCGTCGTGGCGGCGCTCGGCGCCATCGCGGCCTCGCTCGCCTGGGCTCTCGGCCGGTTCGTGGTCCCGGCGCTCGTCCCGGCGGCCCTGCTGCTCCTGGCGCCGACGCTGGCCGGGCACGCGTTCCGGCCGGCGGGGAACGAACGGCCGTTCTCGGCCGTCGCCGACCTCGTGCACGTGACGGCCGCGGCGTTCTGGATCGGCGGGCTCGTGCAGCTAGCGATCGTGCTCATGCGCGGTGGCGCGCCGGAGGCGCCACGGCGGTTCTCCCGGCTCGCCTTGCCGGCCGTCGCTCTGATCGCCGCGTCCGGCGTGGCGCGTGCGGTCGTCGAGCTGAGCTCGGTATCGCAGCTCTGGTCGACGGGGTACGGGCGCGCCATCCTCGTCAAGACCGTGCTGCTCGCGGTGACGGTCGCGATCGCGATCGGAAGCAGACGCGCGCTTAGCCGCCCCCGCGCGACTGTTGCGCAGCGTGTCGGCGGAGCTGGCCGTGCTCGCCCTGCTCGTGGTCGCGGTCGCCGTGCTCACGGCGCTGCGTCCGGGCCGCGACTACGTCTCCGCGATCGCGGCGCCGGCGCCGACGGAGACGGCCGACGCTCCGCCGCCGGCCCGGGGCCAGGTCGTGTTCGCCGGCGAGGCCGGCAAGCTCGCTGTCGCCCTCGGCGTCCGTCCGGGCTCACCGCTGCGCATGACGGCGACCGTGCTCGGCCAGAGCGGCTACGGCGTCGACCGGCTCTCGGTCGCCCTCTCGGCGGCCAACAAGCAGGGCTCGCGAACGGCCAAGGCAGTCTCCTGCGGCCACGGGTGCTACACCGCGCGCCGTCCCGCTGAAGGATCCGCGCCAGTTCGCGGTCACCCTCGTCGGCAACGGCGCGTCGCACGCGCTCCGCTTCCGGGTTCCGGGCGCCTGGCCGCCGCGGCCGGGCACGCCGTTCCTGCGCCAGGCCACCCGGGTGTTCGACGGCCTGCGTTCCGTGCAGCTCGTCGAGCGGCTCTCATCCGGGCCGGGCCGGACGCTGAACACCCACTGGCAGCTGCTCGCGCCGGACAGCCTCCGCTACGACATCAGCGGGACCGGCAGCGGCATCGTCATCGGCCGCCACCGCTGGGACCGGCTCGGCCCGCAGGCGCCGTGGAAGGAATCGCAGACGGTGATCCTCCCGCAGCCGACGGCGCCATGGGGCAAGGAGTGGCGCGACGTGCGGGTGCTGAACGTCACCCCGAAGCAGCTGACGGCCTCGTGGGTCGACCCCTCCGTGCCCGCCTGGTTCACCGCGACGTTCGACCGGGCGACTGCGCGGGCGATCAACATGCGCATGACCGCCGCGGCCCATTTCATGCGCCACCGCTACTTCGGCTACAACGCGCCCGTCCGCATCGCTCCTCCGCAAAAGAGCAAGTAGGATGGCCGCGCTGTTGATCACACCGACCGAAGGGGTCAGATGACTAGACGCTCTGTTGCAGTTGCCATCCTCGTCGTGCTGGGCGCGCTTCTGCTCGTGCCCATCGCGGCCTCCAGGTCGGCCGCGACCACCACGGTCAACGTCACCGCGCTCGACACGCTGAAGTTCAAGCTGTCGAAGACGTCGGCGCCGGCCGGCAAGGTGATCTTCAAGGTCAAGAACTCGGGGAATCTCAGCCACGACTTCAAGATCGCCGGCAAGAAGACGCCGCTGATCAGCGGCGGCAAGACCGCCACGCTGACGGTCACCCTGAAGAAGGGCAAGAGCTACCCGTACCTGTGCACCGTCCCCGGCCACGCCGCGGCGGGCATGAAGGGCGTCTTCAAGGCCAAGTAGCACCTGCGGCTGCGGCGCGGGCCTGACCCCGGCCCGCGCCCGTCGCGCTCCTCAGTCAGGGATTTCTCCGATCCGCCATCGGTACCGAGGCGGATGGCGCCGCCCGCCGCCGGGGCCACGCTCGGGGCAACGGCTACGGAGAGGAGACGACCATGACGACCGTCGACGCGATCGGGTTCCACCATCTGCACGACGGCAACGGGCACCTGACCGCCGAGCTTCGGCTCGCCGCGCGGATGCTGCCGACGCTGAGTGCGCCGCAGCGCGAGCGCCTGCGCGGCGAGATGCTGCGCCTGCTGGAGGACGTCGAACCGCACGCGACGGTGGCCGACGATCTGCACCCGTGCCTGGCGTACGACCACCTCGCCATCCGCGACTGGATCCACCAGATCGAGAGCTGCAACGTGAACGACGCCGCCTACCTCCAGGAGCTGCTCTACGGGCTCGACGCGCTGATCCGCGTGCACGTCTGGCGGGAACAGGAGCTGTTCATCGGGGCCTGACGATTCCCGATTGACAACACTGCCCGTCCTTCATAGGCTCGCGCCCCGCGCAGCCAGGAGGACGCATGCCATCAGAGTCCGTTGCCCATCCGCCGGCCGACGTCGACGACGCCAGGCTCGAGGCGCTCGGCTACAAGCCACAGCTGAACCGCGCGCTCGGCCTCTTCTCCAACTTCGCCGTCGCGTTCACCTATCTCTCGCCGATGGTCGGCATCTACTCGCTCTTCGTGCTCGGCGTGGGCACGGCGGGGCCGTCGTACGTCTGGCTGACGCTGGATCCCGGTCGCGGGGATGCTGCTCGTCGCCCTCGTCTTCGGCGAGCTCGCGAGCCACTACCCGGTGGCCGGGGCGCTCTACCAGTACAGCAAGTTCTCGGTCGGGGCCGGCTACGGCTGGTTCGTGGGCTGGTTCTACGGCATCGCGCTGCTCATCACGGTCGCGTCGGTGGACACGGGCGTCGTGACGTACGTGGCCGCGCTGACGCACAACTGGTTCAGCTGGAGCCTCGATCCCGCCGACCACCTGACGATCCTCGTCATCACGCTGATCCTGCTCGCCATCCAGACGACGCTGAACATCACGGGTGTGAAGGTGATGGGCCTGGTCGCCCGGTTGGGCGTCGGCGTCGAGGTCATCGGCACGCTCGGGATCGCGATCATCCTGGCGATCCACGGCTTCAACCACGGCCTCGGCTTCCTCTTCTCGTCGCAGGGCGTCGACCACGCCGCGAACAACCCGTACGGATTCGACTTCCACGGCGGCTGGTTCACCGGGGCAGCGCTGATCGCGGTGCTGGCGCCCGTCTACATCTTCTACGGCTTCGAGGCCGCCGGGGACATCTCCGAGGAGACCCAGGACGCAGGCCGGAAAGTGCCGCGATCCATGCGGCTCGCGCTCATCTGGGGCGGGATCGCATCGTTCATCCTGACCTCGGCGCTGCTCCTGGCGATGCCCGAGCACCAGCCGGTGAAGTCCACGATCGAGGGCGGCGGCGTGCCGTTCATCCTGTCGCAGCTCTCGAGCGGCGTCGAGGACTTCCTGCTCGTCATCGTCATCTTCGCCTTCTTCTCCTGCGGCACGTCGATCCAGGGAGCCGGGAGCCGGCTCGCGTTCTCGTACGCCCGCGACGGGGCGCTGCCCAAATCGACGTGGATCTCGCGCGTCCACCCACGCTTCCGCACGCCTGTCAACGCCCTGGTCGTCGGCGCCGTCGTGTCGGCGCTCTTCGCCCTGCTCGTCTTCTACCAGCCGACCTCGAACATCCATCTCGGCTTCATCACGTACCCGGCGAACTTCAGCGCCCTGACCTCGCTGATCTCGTTCAGCGTCAGCGGGATCTACCTCGCGTTCCTGATGACGGTGATCGGCGCGATCGTCGCCCGGGCGCGCGGCTGGGTGCCGGAGGGGTCGTTCCAGCTCGGCCGCTGGGCGTGGTGGGTCTACATCTCGGCCGCTGCATACCTCGGGCTCATGCTGCTGAACATCGTCGCGCCGTCCGGGCTCGACAGCGCCCGCGGCGCCCTGTTCAACCTCGACTGGATCACGCTTCTCGTGATCGTGATCATCGCGGTCGTCGGGCGCGATCTACTTCTTCGCCGCCCGGCCGGACCGCGCGGTCTCGTCCCACCTGCACGACGAGCTGGAGCCGAGCAGGCGCCGAGCGCCCGAGCATCTCTCCGACCTAATCGACGGCCAGCAGATCGACCACGAAGACGAGCGGCTCGTGCGGCTTGATCACGCCGCCGGCGCCGCGCGCGCCGTAGGCCATCGCCGACGGGATGGTCAGCCTGCGGCGGCCGCCGACGCGCATGCCCTGGACGCCCGCGTCCCAGCCCTGGATGACCTGGCCCTTCCCGAGCCGGAACTCGAACGGCTGACCGCGGTTCCACGAGGCGTCGAACTCCTCGCCGGTCGAGAACGAGACGCCGGCGTAGTGCACCGAGACCTTCGAGCCGCTGGTCGCCTCGGCCCCCTCGCCGACGACGATGTCCTCGATCCCGAGCTCGAAGGGGACGTCGCCCTCGGGCGGGTCGATCTCGGGGCGTTCGAGAGCCATCGTCCCGGGACCCTAGCGACCGCCGGCTCCAACGGCGTCGAGCGGAAACCTCGATCCCCGTGCGCCAGCCAGAACGGCGAAACAGATGGCGTTTCGCCCTGACAGACCATCGCGAGGGAAGTGCCCCCGGCAAGAATCGAACTTGCGCACGCGGTTTAGGAAACCGCGCGACAATTCGAAAACTCCCTGGAAATGTGTGGGTTTAGCGAGAGTTGATTGGTCTCGTTACCCCCGTTGTTCCCTCACTTCCGGCTGGGGGCGGGGTCGGGAGCCCGAGCTAGTTCTCGGACTCCCGAAGGGGTCAGGCCTCGATGGTCTTACGGAACAAGCGGCGTTGCCATGTCGTAGAGCCTCCCCGGCACCGAGGCACAGATGAAGGTCCGGGTTGGGCGCGGGAAGACCTTCGCGTCGCCGCTCGCGACCAACGCGGCGATCTGCGCGTCCGTGAGGACGTGCTGGTTGATGGCACCGTCGGCGGCGCCTTGTGGCGTAAACAAGACGAACATCGGCTCCCAGGCGATGTGGAAGTCGCGCCCGCCCGGGAAGTCCATCAGGTGGTCATGACCGATCACACCTGCGCCGTACACGGTTGGATACGTCGCTTGCGCGAAGGCAGCGACCCCGGGGCCATGAGTCGGGCAGTTATCGACCGGCAGATGCATGCACAGGTACGTCGTCGCGGCCGTTGATCCGACCGGGTAGATCACGAGGTAGAACGGTGCCCACGCGGCCGGGTTCGAAGGCACCGGTTGAGCTGTGTGCTCCGGCTGCATGATGTAGCCGATCTGACCGGCGTTCTCGTCGTTGTAAACGGGTTCGAGCACGTTCTGCGCTAACGTCCGCTGACCGCTGGGAATCGAAGCAGCGCCACTGGATCCGGCTGCGATGACCACGACCAGGGCCGACACGCCCGCTAGGAGCCAAAACATCCGTCTTCGCATCTCCCCTCCTTACGTGCCTCACTGCCTGCCGTAGGCGCGCCCGGAAAACGAATCATCGCCGCTCGCGGCACGGAGCGAATGAGGAAGACCGCTCGTTACGGTCAATCACGTCGATTGTCCACCCTCCTGCCTTTCACATCAAGCTCTAGGAGGGCGACGCGCACTTCTTGTCCTCAGGCGAAAATGCGCCGTAGCTAGGCCTGCCGCGCCTCCTGCATCGACGAGTGGATGCCCCCGGCAAGAATCGAACTTGCGCACGCGGTTTAGGAACCAGAGGGCGGAAACTCCATTTGCAGGCGAAAGGCCGGCACTTTGCCCGCGTGCGCGCCAGTAAATGCGCCAGCGCCCTAGCGAAGCTGTGCGCCTCGTCTCTCCTTGAGCCGAGTGCGCGATCTTCCTTCCGGAACCGTCACCCTCGTCTTCACCGATATGATGCTCACCGAAGGGCCGCAGCTCGTGACCGTCACCGGCGCGGGCGGGACGGGTAAGACTCGCCTCGCGCGTCAGGTAGCCGGCGAGTTAGTCGGGGCGTTTTCGGACGGAGTGTTCTGGATTCCTCTCGCGAGCCTGACAGATCCTGAGCTCGTCGTGCCGGAGATAGCCCGGACGCTGCCTGCTCCCGATGACTTTCTCGGCTATCTGCGGGGGAAGCGGCTGCTGTTGCTGCTCGACAACTTCGAGCACGTGCTCGCCGCCGCGACTGGGCTTGCGCCGCTCCTCGCCGCCTCCGATGGGTTGCGCGTGATCGTGACGACCCAGCGCCGCTGAGGATCTCATGAGCATGAGATCGACTCGAGCCGCTGCGTCCGCACGATGCGGAGACGCTGTTCCTGGAACGGCTCGAGGGGTCGGGAGAGACCTGGCGCCCAGCCCCACGATCGAGGCGGTCTGCCGCCGTCTCGACGGCCTCCCGCTCGCGATCGAGCTCGCCGCCGACCGGCACCGCGGCGAGCACCCCGGATTCAAATGGCGCCATCGTCCAACCCTGGTGCCAGGCGAGGGTCGGCGGGTGTCCTCGCCTGTCAGTTCAAAAACTGATCTTCAAAATTCGGCCGCCGGTCCCTACGAACCAGCCGGCGTTCGGAGTCGCAAAGGCCACAGCCCAGTAACCCGTCACGCCCGGAAGCGCGAACCACGTCGTCCCCTCGTCCGGCGTCCACGCCGCCCCACCGTCGTTGGCGGTGATCACAACGGGGCGTCCGTCGGCATCCGCTCCGCCCACATAGCTCAGGCCGTATATCGCGCCTGTTACGGGCGGCGGATTCGTCACCGTCCACGTCTTTCCGCCGTCGCTGGAGCTCGCGGTTCGCGCGTTATTGGGGTCCCGCTGGATCCAGATCGCCTCCGCCGACGATGCCGTGCCACGGATCGCGAAACGCCACCGTGAACGCACCCGCACTCGGGGAGCTCACGAGCGGCGTGTCGTAGGCGTTCCAGGTGTCCCCGCCGTCTCTGGTAGCGAGCACGCGGGCGATCGACGCTACTCCGGTTGCAATCCACGCGTTCTGCCCGCCTTGCGTTGCAGCGCACGTGCCGCTCGACGCGAACGAAGATTCCCCGGGAAGGGCGGGAGGCATGTTGCCGCTGATGTCTTCCCACGTCGCGCCGTCAGTTGTCCGCAGGTCGGGAAAAACTCCGTTCACCGAATCGCTGTGCGCAATGCCGCGCTTCGGGGTCCAGAACGCCATGCAGTCGTAGAACGCGCTGACGTTCTGGTTCTGAAACTGGAGCGTCCATGTCGAGCCGCCGTCCACGGTCTTGTAGATCCGGAAGTCGCCCGGGTTGCCGCCGATCGACATCAGGTACGCCACCTTCTCGCTGAACCCCTGCACATCACGAAA
Source organism: uncultured Thermoleophilia bacterium (assembly GCA_963710465.1). Classification (GTDB taxonomy): domain Bacteria; phylum Actinomycetota; class Thermoleophilia; order Gaiellales; family Gaiellaceae; genus JACVRM01. The sequence goes on along the minus strand of CAVQAQ010000007.1, from coordinate 261,829 downwards.
CTGCAAGGCCTCGGCGCCGGGCACGCACTCCTGAACGCCAATGCTCGCCACCGTCAGTCGTGACGGCGAACGTGCCGCCGCGCCCTGACGCCCAGACAACGCGCGGGTTCACCGGGCTCACCGCAATCAGTCCTTGCGTCGTGCCACTCGTCTGCGGAGTCAGCGTCGGCTGCCGAACTTTCGCCTGACCCGCTGCGGTCACGGCGAGCGCGACAACGAAGACGAGAGCTACGAGAGCCGAGAACGAACGCTTCAGCATGACCTCTCCCTCCCAGAGAAACGTCACTGACGGGCCGCAGTATAAGGAGCCTCAGCTCGACAAGAAGGTTGTCCCGATCAACAAGGGACGCCGGCCATGACTGGATGGATGGGAAGTGTGCCCCCGGGCAAGAATCGAACTTGCGCACGCGGGTCAGGAAGCGGCTTACACCAGCGGTGTCGAGCGGAAACTCGCAGGGCTTCGCGCATCGGCCGCGACACGCCTAGCAGAGCGGTTTTGCGCCTAATCAAGCGGGATGCCCCCGGCAAGAATCGAACTTGCGCACGCGGTTTAGGAAACCGCTGCTCTCTCCACTGAGCTACGGGGGCGTCGCCGATCGACTGTAGCGTCCGTGTCGCGCGCCGTACCGTTGACGGTGTGACGTCGCTGAACCAGATCCGGGGCGCCGTCTACCTGCCCTCGAACGCGGTCAACCCGACCCAGATGTGGCAGGACTTCGATCGCGCGACGATCGAGCGCGAACTCGGTTACGCCGAGGCGCTCGGACTGAACAGCATCCGGGTCTTTCTGCAGTACCTGGTCTACGAGCACGACGCGGTCGTGTTCCGCGAGCGCTTCGCGGACCTGCTCGAGCTGGCCGCCGAGAAGCGCCTGTCGGTCCTGCCGGTGCTTTTCGACGACTGCTGGCTCCCCGAGCCGATGCTCGGCGAGCAGGCGCCCGGTGCGCGCCCGCGCCGGCACAACCCGTACTGGCAGGCGTCGCCCGGCCGCACACGCCAGGCGCTCGAGTTTCGGCCCGCCCTCGAACGCTACGTCGACGACCTGCTTGCCACGTTCGCCAAGGACCGGCGGATCGTCGCGTGGGATCTCTACAACGAGCCGCTGAGCCGGGAGCCGAGCCTCGCGCTGCTGCGCGCCGTGTTCGGCTGGGCGCGCCGTGCTCGGCCGGCGCAGCCGCTCACTGCCTGCTGGGCCGGCACGCTGCTCTCCGATTTCACCTCGATCCACTTCTACGTCAGCCCGGCGCACGAGCCGGACGGAGCACAGCGCACGATCGAGGCGGCCGTGTCGTTCGGGCGCCCGGTCGTCGCGACGGAGGCACTCGGCCGTCCGAATCACGGCGAGGTCCACGAGATCCTGCCGCTCTTCGAACGGCATCGGATCGGCTGGTACCTCTGGGAGCTGATGATCGGCGCCGACCAGACGCGGTACCAGTGGCCGGGCTCGGAGCCGGCCGGCGACGTCGTCTTCCAGGGCCTGCTCCACCCTGACGGAACGCCCTATCGACTCGAGGAGGCGACGCTGATCAGGACAGCGGGCTAGCCGGGTCCCGTCTTCACGCCTTGTCGGGACGCTGGACTTCCGTCCGAATCTCGCCCTGCGCTGCGGCGGATCCGGACCGGCCGCCGCCCTGTCCGCGGAGAATCCAGGCGATGCCGACGGCAAGTACAGCGCCGACAAGCGGCCCGGCGACGTAGACCCAGTAGCTCGTGAAGTCGGTTCCGACAAGGTCGGGGCCGAAGGTGCGGGCCGGATTCATCGAGGCGCCCGAGATCGGGCTGCCCCACAGGCCGGCGAGAGCGATGTAGGCGCCGACACCGAGCGCGCCGAAGATGCCGATGTTCTGCGCTCCCGACGCCGTGCCGAGGATGACGGAGACGAGGCCCAGGGTCAGCACCGCCTCCATCAGGAACGCGTCTCCGCCCGAGAACCCCGTGGCGGGATAGTTGGAGCCGTAGGTCGCGGAGACGTCGATCACCCACCGCAGGAAGAGGCACGCGAGCGTCGCGCCGACCAACTGGACGACGACGTACCCGGGAACCCGACGCCACGGGAAGTCCCCGCGCAGCGAGAACGCGATGCTGACGGCAGGGTTCAGATGGGCGCCCGACACCTTGCCCATGAACAGGATGATCGCCATCACCATCAGGCCCGGCGCGACCACCGCCGCGGTGCGGCTGATCGTGTCCGGGAACGCCTGACCCATCATGCCGCCGCCCGCGGCGACGAGAACGAGGAAGAACGTCCCCAGCAGCTCCGAGACGAGCCTGCGCCACTCCTGACGGGGATCCTTGAACGCCGCGACCGAGTCCTCGATCTCCCGATCGAGATAGGCCACCACCCCGAGTCCACCGGGTTCTACCTGCGCCATGACCGTTTCCCCGCGGCTACGCTAGCGCCTCCGCCGCAAGCCGGTCGCCGACCTCGACTCCGCGCCGGTCGGCCTCGCCGGCCGCCAGCTCGAGCACGGCCTTGGCCCCGCGGTGGCTGCGCATCCGCCAGGGCTCCACGTCGGGCGCGACCTTCAGCACGACCAGGTCCTCGTCTAGAAAAACGGCGTCGATCGCGAAGCGCATGAACCAGCAGTGGATCGCCGAGGCGGGCCGCAGCAGGATCCCCTCGCCCGTCCCGAGCTCGCGCCGCCCGAGCAGCCCGCGCATGCGGCGCCACGGCGATGAAGCGACGATGCACCTCCCGCACACCACGTTGCCGTCGGGCCTGCGCAGCGTGACGGCGCCGACCCAGGCCGGCGCGACGGCGCTAGGACTCGCTGTCATCGATGAGCCTCGTGCCGGTCACGTCGGAGGCGATCTTCGTGAAGATCGTCTTCAACTCGCCGGGGCCGGGCTTGTTGTAGAAGGTGTCCGGGCTCGTCGCGATGGCGCGCAGCGCGTCGTACGCAGAGATCGACGGCGCCTCCGGGTTGCCCCACGAGTCCGCGCACGTGTTCGCCCCGCCGTCGAGCGCGTCCAGGTCATAGCCGATCGAGTAGATCAGCGTCCCGCGCGCCTTGATCCCCGCCGCGGACGAGACGCCCTGGTGGCACGGTTGCACGCGGTAGGGCGACGTGTCGCCGTAGTAGGAAGGCCCGTAGTTGGCGGCGCCGTCGGACAGGAACACGATCACGTCCTGGACGTTCGGCCGGCCGTGGGCGTCGAGCTCCGCCTGCGCGGCCTCGAGCGCGGTCGCGTACGACGTGCCGCCGCCGCCGAGGACGCAGTTGATCGTCGAGACGAGGTCGGACGAGGTGTCCAGCGCGCCGTCGCGGGCGTAGTCGGTCGACATCGGGCTGATCACGTACGGCGCCGAACTGTCGTTGTAGCTCGAAAAGTCCGGCGGCTTGCTGCAGCGCGTGCTCATGCTCGCGGCGGGCGGGAGGACGGCGAGGCCGACGCGGACTGCCGACGGGTCCATGAACTGCAGGAACGTCTTCAACCCCTCGCGCGCGTTCTCGAGGTCGGTGCACGCCGGGTCCGGCCGTCCGTAGTGGTCCCGAGCACATCGAGCCCGTCCGGTCGAGCACGAGCATGATGTCGAGCGGGCGGGTCTCGCACGGCGAGCACGCCGTGGCCCGCGCGGTCACGCCGATCGAATCGATGCCGACGATCCGTGCGAAGAACGTCTGCACGTCCGCGTGCTCCGAGACGACGATCGCGTTGACGGGGTTGCACGGCGCCTGCGAGAGACACTTCGCCGTTGCGGTCGTCGCAACGCCTGGGATGTTGTCGCGCACGTTCTTGCCGCCTACGCTTCCGCCATAGGCCTGTGCCGTTGCAAGGGCGTTGGCCGCGCTCGGCAAGTCGTTTGCCCCGGCCGTCGCCGCGGCGTCGGCGTCCGCCTGCAGCGTGCGGTGCACGAAGTAGGCGTGCCCGACGTCGATGACGAGTCCGACAAACCCGAGCAGCACGACCAGCGAGATCGCGAACAGGACGAGCACCTGGCCGGATTCGTCGTGTGTGTCGAGCCGGCGCCGCACTGCCTAGAAGAGCTTGAAGAGGTTGATGAACGCCGGCCCGAGGATGACGAGGAACATCGACGGGAAGATGAAGAGCACCGTCGGGATGAGCATCTTCACGGGCGCCTTCATGGCCCGCTCCTCGGCGGCCGCCTGGCGCTTCAGCCGCGCGTCGGTTGCCTGGACGCGGAGGATCCGCCCGATCGACATGCCGAGCTGGTCGGCCTGCACCATCGCGCGCACGAACCCCGAGACGACGGCCACGTCGGTTCGCTGCGCCAGCTTCTTCAGCGCGTTCTCGCGGCTCTCGCCGATCCGCATCTCCTGGAGCATCAGCTGCAGCTCCTCGGTAAGCGGGCCATCGGTGCGTTCGGTGAGGCGGGCGACGGAGGCGTCGAAGCCGAGCCCGGCCTCGACGCTGACTGCGAGCAGGTCGAGTGCGTTCGGCAGGTCGGCCGCGATCAGCTCGCGCCGTGACCGCGTCTTCATCGTCACGTACGTGTCCGGCAGGAGGTAGCCGAGCGCGGCGCCGCCGACGGCGAAGAGCAGCCCCGCCGTGCCGCCCGGGCCGGCCGCGCCGAGCAGCCCGCCGGCGATCAGGCCGACGACCGCGGACGCCGCCTTCGTGGCGAGGAAGCCGTACGGCGTGAAGCGGCGCGTCAGGCCGGCCCGCTGGAGTCGCGTGCCGACGACCGCGACGGTCGTCTTCGGGCTCACCCGCAGCACGAGGCCTCCGAGCCGCTGCCGCAGCGGGAGCACGACACGTGCGCGGAAGCTCTCCGGGGCCAGCGTGTCGTTGTAGACGCGCCTTCCGTAGCCGGCCGCCAGCCGGATCGACCGCGTGCGCTCGCGGCCCGGTTCGGCCGCCACTTCGCCGACCACCAGCACAGCGGCCACGAAGCACGAGATGGCGAGGATCAACAGCAGCACGTCGTCACCCCCTGAACGAGACGATTTTCTTGAGGAAGAGCGAGCCGATGAGCATCCCGGCAAGGCCCAGCGCGATCAGCGTGTGGCCCGTCGAGGTGTTGTAGAGCGGCTCCATGTAGCCCGGGTTCACGGCGGTGAGCGCGACCGCGAGGATGAACGGCAGCGCGATGAGGATCAGCGCCGACAGCCGGCCCATCGCAGTCAGGCTGCGCACCTTGCGGTGGAACTGCTGCCTGCTGCGCACCGTGTCGGCGACCATGTCGAGCAGCCCGGCGAGCGCGCCTCCGACCTGCCGCTGGACGGTGACCGCGGTGACGACGTAGTCGAAATCCTCCGAGTCGAGGCGTCGCGCCATGTCGCCGAGCGCCTCCTCCATCGGCCGGCCGAGGCTCGCCTCGGTGACGACGCGCCCGAACTCCTTGCGCGCCGGCTCGTGGCCCTCCTCGACGACCGCGCGGATCGCCTGGCGGAGGCCGTGGCCGGCGCGGAGCGACGCGGCCAGCGTGATCAGGACGTCCGGCAGCTGCGCCTCGAACGCCCGGATCCGCTTGCGCGCCTTGTAGGACGCGAAGGTCACGGGGGCGGCAGCGCCGCCGGCAAAGCCGAGCACGGCGACCCAGACCGGCAGCCCGACGACCCCCAGGAGGATCCCGGCAATCAGGCCGCAGGCGACGGACAGCCACGCGAGCTCCGCGGTTCTGAGCGGCAGGTCGGCGCGCTCGAGCATTCGGTCGAGGCGGTGCCAGGTCTCGCCGTCGCCCAGCTTCTCCTCGGTCACGCGGTAGAGCCCGGCCAGCGAGCTCGACCGCTGGCGCGGCGCCTTCTGCTGCGGCTCACCGGCCGTCGCCTCGACGTGCGGGGCCACGCGCTCGTTCGCCCACGCGCCCTTGGGCCGCGAGAGCACCATACGGACGGACATGAGCACGAGCAGGCCGATGATCAGCGCGAAGAGCAGCTGTGCCCAGATGCTGCGGAGGGCCAGGTTGGGCAGGAGCGAGTCGCCGGCAGGCGCCGCGGCGGTGCCCTTGTCGGCCGGCATGCGGATGGCGCCGGCAGCCGTTCCTTGGCCGGGCACGGTCGCCGCGAGCCGCACGTGGTCGCCGGGCCGCGCTGCGGTCACGTACTGGATCCGCCAGGTGAGCCGCAGCTCATGCGCGATCTGCGCGTACATCGGTCCGAGCTGCCCGGTCGAGGCGACGCTGCGGTACGAGCCGCCCGTCTCGGAGGCGAGCCGGTGGAGCGGCCCGGGGGAGAACTGGTCGCTTTCGATCCCGATCGGGTACACCGTCGCCCGCGCCGCGCGGGCGGCCGCCACCGCCCGCGTCAGCGTGGCCTTGCTCGCCGCATCGCGACCGTCGGTCAACACGATGATGACCCGGGCGCCCGCCGGCTCCGAGCGGAGGGCCTGCGACGAGACGCGAATCCCGTCGTAGAGCGCCGTCCCCTCTCTGGGGTCGACGGTAAGCGAGCGAAGCGCGCTGTCGGCGTCGATCGACGCGGAGGAAAATCCGGTGAGACCGACGGCGGTGGATCCGAAGCCGACGACTTCGATGCGGTCGTCGGGGTTCTTGGTGGCAATGAAGGCGCGTGCGGCCGCGATCGCGTCGGCGAGCGGCTGCCCGGCCATGGACTGCGACCGGTCGATCGCCAGGACGACGCTGCGGTTCTTGCCGAGGTTCTCGGTCTGGAGGCCCGAGACCGGGGTCCCGTCCTCGCGGACGACCGGCGCCTTCGCGGCCGGCGTGCCGGTCACGACCACGGCGCGCACGGTCGGGTAGCCGCGGACGTCGACCCGCTTGAGCTGGAGGGGGCCTGCGACCGCGGAGCGCGGGAAGGCGAGCAGCGCGACTGCCGCGGCCGCCAGCATGAGGTCGCGCCGGTTCACGCCGACTCCCAGCCGTTCCGGCGGGTCGCGAACGCCGAGGGAAACCGGTCGCTCTCGACCGCGTGGAAGAACTCGGCCGGCAGCGACACGCCGCTGGCGCCGAGCTTGCGCAGGAACTGCGGCTTGAGGCCCGTGGACTCGAGCGGTCCGAGCAGGGTGGCCATGGCGCCGTCGCCCTCGTCGGGCGTCTGGGCCATGAACACATCCTGCAGCGTGACCACGTCGGACTCCGTGCCGATCACCTCGGTGACGTGGCTGATGCGCCGCGAGCCGTCGACGAGACGGGTGAGGTGGATGAGGACGTCGAACGCGCCGGCGATCTGCTCGCGGATGGCCCGCAGCGGCAGGTCGACGCCTGCCATCAGCACGAGCATCTCGAGCCGGGCGAGGGCGTCGCGAGGGGAGTTGGCGTGGATGGTCGTGAGCGAGCCGTCGTGGCCCGTGTTCATCGCCTGGAGCATGTCCAGGGTCTCCGCGCCGCGGACCTCGCCGACGATGATCCGGTCGGGCCGCATGCGCAGGGCGTTGCGGACGAGGTCGCGGATGCGTGATCTCGCCGCTGCCCTCGATGTTCGCCGGGCGCGACTCGAGCCGCACGACGTGCTCCTGCTGCAGCTGGAGCTCGGCGGCGTCCTCGATCGTCACGATCCGCTCGTCGCCGGGCACGTAGGCCGACAGGGCGTTCAGCAGCGTCGTCTTGCCGGTGCCGGTACCGCCGGAGATGAGCACGTTCAGCTTCCCGCTGGACGGCCGCGGTGAGCAGCACGCCCGCTCTCGGCGAGAGCGTCCCCATCGTGACCAGGTCGTCGATCGTGAACGGGTCGCGCGAGAACTTGCGGATCGTCAGCGACGGCCCGTTCAGCGACAGCGGCGGGATGATCGCGTTGACGCGGCTGCCGTCGGGGAGGCGGGCGTCGACGAGCGGAGAACTCTCGTCGATGCGCCGGCCGACGAGCGAGACGATTCGGTCGATGATCCGCAGGACGTGCTTGTCGTCCAGGAACGTCGACGGCGTGCGCTCGATTTTGCCCTCGCGCTCGACGTAGATGCTGGCGGCGCCGTTGACCATGACCTCGCTGATCGAGTCGTCGCGAAGGAACGGCTCGAGCGGGCCATAGCCCAGGATGTCGTCCGCGATCTCGCGTTGGATCTGCTCACGCTCCTCGCGGCTCAGCGGCGTCCGGTCGAGCGCGAGCTCGCTTGCGACGACCTCGAGCACACGGTCGGTCAGGTCGTCGTCCGCGTCGGTGACGAGCAGCTCGGTGCCGAGCTTGGCGATGCAGGCACCGTGGACGCGGGACTTGAGGTCGGCGTAGGGGTCGGCACCGCGCGCCGGCGGCCCGATCTCAGGTGCCGCCGTCGAGGGCGCGGGCGGCGCGGCCGGGGTCGGCGTGGTCGCGGGCGGCTCGACGACGATCGTGTCGCCGGCCGGGTCGCCGCCGTTCGAGCCTGCATGCGCGATGCGGTCGTTGAGCCCCATGATCTAGCCCTTCCGCAGCGGCCAGCGCCGCTGCTTGCCGTTGTCGCCGGTGCCGCTGCGCGGCTCGGCGCCGATCGACCAGATCCGCTTCGACCCTTTCGGGACGAGCTCGCCGGCCATCTTCGAGACGGCCTTCGCGAAGCCGCCGCCGGAGAGGACGAGCGGCTTGCCGAGGCCGATCGCGGCCGGGACCTCTGCGTCGTAGGGCACCTTGAACCGCACCCGCGAGCCGAGGGCCGCCTCGAGCTCGCTGCGCTTCATGGCCCGCGTCGGGCTCGGCTGGTTGAGCACGAGCGAGATCCGCTCGGCGGGGACACGCAGCAACTGGAGCGTCTCGAACGTGACGCGGACGTTCTTGAGCGTCGCCATGTCGAGCTCGCAGACGACGAGCAGCGCGTCAGTGCGGTCGACGGCCGCCAGCACCGTCCCGTGGAACGAGGCCGGCGTGTCGACGACGACCGCGTCGTACGCGTCCTTTGCGACGTCGAGGATCCGGGCGACCTTCTCCTCGGTGACCCGCTCGGCCTGCTCCGGCCGGAGCGGGGCGGGGAGGACGTCGAGCCCGCTCGTATGCCGCGTGGCATACCCGCGCAGCTTCTCCTCGTCGAGCGTGCCGGGGGCGGCGACCAGGTCGTAGATCGTCCGACGCGGCTCGGTGCCCAGGATCAGCGCGGCATCGCCGAGCTCGAGGCCGAGGTCGACCAGCAGCGTCGAGACGCCGTTCATGGCGAGCGCGACGCCGAGGTTGGCGGCGATCACGGACTTGCCCGTGCCACCCTTCGGCGAGAACACCGTGAAGAAGCGGTGCTGCGTAGCAGTCGCGTCCGCAGCCTCGCCGCCGCCCATCAGGCCGGCGATGATGTGCGCTACCTGGTCGGTGTCGTCGGGCAGGAACAGCGCCGCGGCGACGTCCGCCTCGGGCAGCGGCGCGCTGTCGGTCAGCAGCACGACCGGCGCGTCCGTGTAGACCCGGATCGCCTCGAGCTCGGCGTCCAGCCTCTCCGGGTCGGCGTTGGCGTGCAGGACGGCGGCGGGGCCGCGCCCGAGCAGGCCGGCGGCCTCCTCGATGTCCTCGCACCACCCGCGCAGGTCGAGCTCGGGGTGGGCGGCGAGCGACTCGCGGAGCTCGGCGAGGCCGTCGCAGCTACCGGTCATGACGAGCCGGGCGGCGCCGGGCGCGGTCTGGCGCGTGTACGTCTCGAGGGTGGTCACTGGTTCCCCCGCGACCAGCCGCCGGTGAGCTGCGCCTGCTGGCCCCCCTTGAGGCCGTCGCCGAGGATGGACTCGAGCGTGTCGACGCTCTCCGGGCTGTCCTTCGGGCGGTTCTTCGGCCGAAGCTGGAACGACCAGTCGGCGTTCTTCATGACGTAGAACAGCTTCTGGGCCTGGGCGTCGGTGACGGCGAGGATGGCGTTGAAGGCCGATGAGCCCGTGCTTCCCAGCGTGCTGTCGCTCGTAGGAGCGTCCGGCGCCTGGAGCACGCGCAGGTCGCGCAGGACGATTCGGCTCGCGGTCCGGTCGATGTCTGCGCCGGCGGTCCCGCCGCTGACGTCGCGCACGCGATACTTGATCGAGGCGACGACGTCGATGCGGTCGTCCGCCTTCAAAGTCCCCGCGAGCAGCTGGTTCTGGTCGCCCGGCACCTGGAGGGCGCGCTGGTTGCCCTTCAGCTCGCCGACGATGCCCTGCTCCGAGGCGGACACGAAGCGGAGGGTCGTGACCTGCTCGCCGGCGTAGATCTGGTCGGCGGCGACTAGCCCGGCGACCTCTCCCTTGCTGGTGATCGCCCCCGGCACAACCGCGCGGCGTGGCACTTCGCGCGGCTGCAGGGCGGCGTCGTTGCCGGGCGTCCCAGCGACGATGTCGCGCACTGCGACCATGACGCGCACGAGCGAGCTGCCCTGCTGAGCGTCGTTCCTGACATTGCGGACGTAGGCCAACGTGAGCAGGACTGCGACAGCGGCGAGCGCGCCTGCGATGGCGGTGTTGCGAGCGCGGTAAGAATTCATCTCGTCTTCTCCGATCGCGGGGTCGATTGGCAGGCGCGCATCACTCGACGCGCTCCGTGGTCGTGCTGGTCATCCGGCCCGACTTGATGACAAGGCCGAGCAGGCTGATGGAGTAGGGATAGGACGTCGTGACGGTGACGTCGGAGCCTCGCGTGAAGCTCGAGTTGACCGCGACGTCGAGGTTGCTCTGGTCCAGACCGTTCGCCGAGGAGCGCACCGTCGCGGTGGCAGACGCGGCGGGGTCGGGCGTGTCGCGGCTGACCGCGGCTTTCCGGGCGCCGGCCCGGGTGGCGTCCGTGATCTGGACGTAGTTGTAGAAGACGATCCCGAACTGGAAGATCGCGAACAGCAGCATCGCGAGCACCGGGAGCACGAGCGCGAACTCGGTCATGCTCTGGCCGTTTTCGTTGCGGAATTGAAGTCGTCTGGTCATGGCTGATTAGGGTGAGTGGCCGGAACGGTGGGCCCCTGCGGGAGCGGGGGCCCGCCGTTCCAGGGCGATCTACTTGATGACGTTGGCCACGTTGTTGAGCGCCGTGTTGATCTTCCCGGACAGCAGTGCGAACGCCCCGACGAGCGCGACCGTGATCACGGCCAGGACGACGCCGTACTCCGCCATCGTCTGTCCCTCTTCCCGCTGAAGGCGGAGGAAGAAGAAGTTGAAGATGCGATTCACCCGGCTCACCTCCTTGTTGATCTCGACAGATATCTGCCGACGTTTCTCACGCAAGAACGAGTCTGCGAATTCGCGGCGGAGGTTTCGCCTACTGAACGGGTAGTCCCCGCTATCGAACGTCTATCCCTGAAGATCCGGCTCGCTCCGCTCGCCATGACGATCTTCAGGGATGGAAAGGAAATGGAAAGAAATAGACGCGACTTCGCGCGCCGTCGCTGCGGCGGGGGACCCGCCTCCGCGGATTGCTAGATCGTCGACAGGTACGCGTGGAGAAGCGGTTCGCCTGCAAAGACGGCCACGGCTGCTCCGAGTGCAAGAAACGGCCCAAACGGCAGAGCAGTGCGTGGGCCGCGCACGGCCAGCACGACCACAGCTGCCAGCGCCGCCGTCACGACGGCCGTGACCAGCGCCACCGAGACCGCCGCGCCGAGCGCGGCGCCGAGCAGGAGCGCCACCTTGACGTCGCCCATGCCCATCCCGGGCGGGTAGGCGACGTGCAGGACCAGGAGACAGAGCGCGGCGAGCAGTGCGCCCAGCACCCAGGCGAGCGCATGCTCCGGGAAGAAGACGAGCTGGGCCGTGAGCACGGCCGCCGTCGCCGGCAGGACGATGCGGTTCGGGAGAATCCGGCGGCGGACGTCGATCACGGCGAGGACGGCCATGACCGCCAGCAGCGCTACGGCGACGACGGCGTGCGTCACGCCGGGCTCAGCCTGAGGTACGCACGCCGGGCCGCTTCGCCGAGCCCTTCCAGCGCTGCCCACTTGGGCAGCACCGGAAGCGCGCGTGCCTGCGGGCCGCGCTCGTCGCAGACGACGATCACGCCGATCCCGGGATAGAGCGCCTCGAGCTCCGCCGCGGCGCTGGCGGCGTTGGCCAGCGAGGCCGTCGCGTCGATCACCACGACGTCGACACCGTTCTGCACGAGCTCGAAGAGGTCGCCGGGCCGGGTCGACGACTGCGTCTCGAGGCCGTCCCGGGCGAGCAGGAACTTCGCCATCGCCACGAACGGCCGGTCCCGCGAGACCACGAGCACCCGGATCGGGCGCAGCACGCGGACGTTCTCCTCCCGACCCACCGCAATGGCCATGCCCGCAGCAGACCACGGCGCGCGTGCGGATACGACCGCCGAACGGTCAGTGCTGCGCTACCGGAGGGATAGCGATGGCTACGCACTGCCGAGCAAGCCGTGCTCGTACGCGTAGCGCGCCGCCTCGGTGCGGTTCGCGACGCCGAGCTTGCGGTACACCTTGTGCAGGTGGAACTTGACGGTCTGCTCGCTGAGCCAGAGCTTGCGGCCGATGGCGTCGTTCGAGAGGCCGGCGGCGACCTCCTTGAGGATCAGGATCTCGCGCTCCGTGAGCCCGCTCGCCTTCAGCGCGCTCGTGTCGCCGCCGTTCGAGAGCACGTAGTAGAACGTGCCCTCGACCGCCTGGCGGAGCGCCGACGGCAGGTCGCGCGGGTCGATCGTCTTGACGATGTAGCCGCACGCACCGCGCCGGAGGGCCGCGTCGATGTGCGTCGGGTCGTCGAAGGCCGAGAACGCGACCGCCTTCACGTTCGGATAGCGCTGTCGGATGCGGTCGAGGCAGGCGAGCCCGTCGAGCTGCGGCATGCGGATGTCGAGGAGAACGACGTCGGGATTCGTGCGCCCGATCAGCGGCAGGACCTGGCTTCCGTCCGTCGCCGCGCCCACGACCTCGATGTCGTCTGCGCTCTCGAGCGCGCGGCGGACGCCCTCGAGGGTGAGGCGGTGGTCGTCGGCGAGGAGCACCTTCATGACTGTCCTTTCGTCGCGGGGGCTAGGCCCAGAGCACGTTCTCTTCGGAGGGCTGGTCGGCGTTCGCCGCGTCGAGCGGCCGCCATTCGGGAAGCGTCACGGCGATGCGCGTCGGGCCGCCGGGCGCGCTGTGCACGTCGAACGCGCCCCCGAGGAGCAGCGCGCGCTCGCTCATGCCGACGAGGCCCATGCGGCCGCGCTTGGCGGCGCGGACGAGCGTTCGCTCGAGCTCGAAGCCGCGCCCGTCGTCCTCGATCTCGGCCCGTACGGCGCCGTTCGACCGCGCAACGGAGAGCCGTACCCGCGTCGCGCCGCTGTGCTCGCGGATGTTGCTCAGCGCCTCCTGGACGATGCGGACGAGCGCGATGCGCTGCGAGCCCGTGAGCGAGTCGTGGTCGCCCTCGAGCGTCACGTCGACCTCGATGTCGCTTGCGGCGACAAAGCTCGTGATCTCGGCCTCGAGCGACGTGCGGAGCGGGCGCGAGAGGATCGCCGGCGACTCGGCGGACTGCGCCAGCTGGCGCAGCCTGAGCTCGCCGCCGGTGACCATCTCCTCGAGCCGCTCGAGATGTGCCCGGGCTGCATTCGCCTCCGGTGCCGCGCCGAGGAGCCGGGCGAGCTCGTCGCGGAGCAGGAACAGCTCGCGCCGCGCTGCGCCGACGTCCTGGAGCGGCCCGTCGTGGAGGTCGTAGCCGAGCCGTGCGAGACGGCGCTCGCCCGCCGCCACGAGCGAATGCTCCCGCGCGGTACCGCGGTCGAGCAGCGACTCGCGCTCGAGCGCCGGGCCGAGCAGCCGGGCCGTCTCGCGCACGTACGTTGCTGCCTCGAGCATGTGCGCGTCCGGCGCGTGGGCGGCGACGACGCCGGCCACGTGCTGCCAGCGGCGGACTGCGGTCGCGGTCGCCGCGCCTCTGACCGCGGACCCCGAGCGGACGGCCTCCTCGGCCGCCGTGCGCATCCGCCGCGCGCCGGCGCCGATGCGGACGGCGCAGCGCACCGAGTTCGCGGGGTTCACGACCCAGAACGAGGCCGCGGCAACCGGGGCGAAGGCCAGCAGAAGACGGAGCGACATCTGAATCGAGAGCCCGGGCGGCAGGCTGGCCAGCCGCGGGTCTCCGAGCGCCTCCCGGAAGAGTGCGAGCCGGATCTCCCCTGCGAACAGGCCCGTGACGTCGGCGATGTCGGCGACGATATGGCTGACAGCTCCGGGCTCCCAGGGCCGTTCGACTGCGAGTGCCGCGATCAGCTCTCCGGCGCAGGCGAGGGCGGCAACACGGTCGTTTCCAAGGCTCTCTGCGCGCTGGACGGCCGAATGGACCGTCTCATCGCCGTCCCAATCCCGTGGTGAAAAGCGCAGCACGCTTTCCCGCGCGATATCGATCGCGCTCGGGCGGTCGAGGTCGAAAGAGGGAAGATCGAGGGACTCCAGCAAGCTCGACATCGGGGGCCTTTCTTCACGTCCAACCCGTGAACGCGAACGCAAGACGCTCCCGGCGCGGCCGGAGAGGCATCCGAGCTGGCGGACTCGGGCAAGACGCTCCACTTCAAAGTGGAACTATCGGGGACTGACGGCGGTGCCGATAGTACCGCGAGAAACATGCAGATTCAAGAGGAGAGTTGCATTTTGATTTGCATGTCGATAAAGCGCACGAGTTATGTCAAGTCCGCTGCGCAGTGTACGGCCCGTCGACCTCGACCACGACGACGACCACCACCACCGCGCCGACGGCGGCGTCCCCGTAGCACGATCCTCCGGAGAGGGCCGCGAGCGTGGTCCTCTCCGCTACAGGATCTTCGACAGGAACTGCCGCGTCCGCTCCTCGGTGGGAGCGGTGAAGAAGTGCTCGGGCGTGCCGTCCTCGATGATCTGCCCGTCGTCCATCATCAGCACGCGATCGGCGACCTCGCGTGCGAAGCCCATCTCGTGGGTGACGACGATCATCGTCATGCCCAGGTCATTCGCCAGCGCGCGCATGACGCCGAGCACCTCGTCGACCAGCTCCGGATCGAGTGCCGACGTGGGCTCGTCGAAGAGCATCAGCACGGGCTGCATCGCCAGGGCCCGTGCGATCGCGACTCGCTGCTGCTGGCCACCCGAGAGCTGGGCCGGGTAGTTGTCGATCTTGTCGGTGAGCCCGACCCGCTCGAGCAGCGCGCGCCCCTCCGCGATCGCCTTCGACTTCGCCACCTTCCGGACGCGGATCGGCGCCTCGACCACGTTCTCCAGCGCGGTCATGTGGCCGAACAGATTGAAGCGCTGGAAGACCATGCCGATCCGCGCCCGCTCGCGCGCGACCTCGTTCTCACGCAGCTCGTAGAGCTTGTCGCCCGACTGCCGGTAGCCGACGAGCTCGCCGTTCACCCACAGGCGCCCGGAATCGACGTTCTCGAGATGGTTGACGCAGCGCAGGAACGTCGACTTGCCCGACCCGGACGGCCCGATGATGCAGACGACCTCGCGCGGTTGCACCTCCATCGATACGCCCTTCAGAACCTCGAGGCGGCCAAAGTGCTTGTGCACCCCCTCGGCCTTGACGATCGGGTCGGGCACGTCAGGTCGCGTGCCGATACGAGAACAGGTTCCGACGCAGGCGCGTCAGCGGCGTGTCGGGCAGGTCCCGCGACGCGCCCCGGGCGTAGCGCCGCTCGAGGTAGTACTGCCCGACGGTCAGGATCGTCGTCAGCACGAGGTACCAGATGCTGGCGACGATCAGCAGCGGGATGACCTCGTAGGTGCGGTCGTAGATGTTCTGCGCCGCGCCGAGCAGCTCCGGCGGGGCGAGCGCGATCGCGCTGACCAGCGACGTGGTCTTCAGCATCGAGATCGTCTCGTTGCCGGTGGGCGGGATGATCACCCGCATCGCCTGCGGGAGCACGATCCGCCGCATGGTCAAGAGGCGCGTCATGCCCAGGCTCTTCGCGGCCTCGGTCTGGCCCTCGTCGACCGAGATGATCCCGGCCCGGACGATCTCCGCCATGTAGGCGCCCTCGTTCAGGCCGAGCGCGAGCATGCCGGCGACGAAGGTGGTGATGACGGAGTTCGCGCTGAAGCTCGT
Source organism: uncultured Thermoleophilia bacterium (assembly GCA_963710465.1). Classification (GTDB taxonomy): domain Bacteria; phylum Actinomycetota; class Thermoleophilia; order Gaiellales; family Gaiellaceae; genus JACVRM01. Next base: position 246,057 of record CAVQAQ010000007.1, on the reverse strand, counting down.
CAGCTCGGGCCCGAACGGAAGCCCGATCGAGAAGCGCGGGTACAGCGCCGCGACGTTGTACCAGAACAGGATCTGAACAAGCACGGGCGTCCCGCGGAAGAACCAGATGTACGTCCAGCTGGCGCCGGAGACGAGCGGGTTCGCGGAGAGCCGCATGACCGCGAGCAGGACGCCGAGCGCGATCCCGATCGCCATGGCGAGGACGGTCAGCTCGATCGTCGACCAGGACGGCGTGCAGGATCTGGTGCGAGAACAGGTAGTGCCGGACGACGCTCCAGCCGAAGCGGTGGTTGGTCGCGATCGAGTGCGGCGATGCCCGCAGCGAGCAGCGCGATGACGGCAGCCGCGATCCATCGGCCCGGGTGCCGGACCGGGATCGCCTTGATGTCGTCGGGCCGAGCCGCGTCGACCGTCATTGCCGACCGGGTCTAGCTGACGGCGCCGTTGATCTGCGGATTCGTGATCGCGCCGTCGGAGACACCCCACTTCTTGAGGATCGTCGCGTAGGTCCCGCTCGTCATCAGCGCCTTGACGGCGTCCTGGACCGGCTTCGCCATCCCGTTGCCCTTGGGGATCGCGATGCCGTACGGGGCCGTGTTGTAGGACTTGCCCGTCAGCTTGAACTTGCCGTTCGACTTCTCGACGATGTACGCGGCCACCGGCGAGTCGGCCATGCCGACCTCCTGCCGACCACTCGAGATGGCCAGGTTCGCCTGGCTCTGGTCGGTGTACTGGGACACCTTGACGCCGGCCTTGCCGGCCTTCTTGCACTTCGCGTCTTGCGCCGTCGAGTCGTCGGCCTGTGTCGTACCGCGCTCGACGCCCACGGAATGCCCGCAGAGGTCGGCGAGCGAGTTGATCGTCGGCCCGTCGGTCTTGTCGTAGAACGACGTCCCGGCCGAGAAGTAGGTGACGAAGTCGACCGTCTTCTCGCGCTCCTTGGTGTCCGTGAAGGACGACATGCCGAGGTCGTACTTTCCGGAGGCGAGCCCCGGGATGATGGTCGCGAAGGTCGCGTTGACGACGTTCACCTTCAGACCGAGGACGTGACCGATCGCCTTCGCGAGATCGGCGTCCATGCCCACGACGGTCTTGCCGTCGGTGCCGATGAACTCGTTGGGCGCGTACGTCGCATCCGCGGCGACGGTCAGCGAGCCCTTCTTCTTGACGTCGCCCGGCACCTCGGCCGAGAGGCTCGCGGATCCCGTCGAGGCCGTCGTGGTCGACGCGGTCGTCGAGGAGGTCGTGCTGCTCGAGCTGCTGCCGCCGCAGCCGGCGGCGGCGAGCACGAGAGACAGGGCAATCAGGGCGAAGACGGGACGCATGGAGACCTCCGGGATGGGGAAGAGTGGCCGGGAATCCTAATCACGCGCCGCATGGAGATTGCCTGAACTGGGAATGGCGGGCGACGGTCCCTAGTTCTCCCGGAGGAGAGCCGTCAACCGAGAAGAGGAGGCCCCATGAGCGTCACCGACGAGCTACTCGCCAACGCCGACCGGTATGCGCAGCAGTTCGACAAGGGCGAGCTGCCGCTGCCGCCCGCGAAGAAGGTCGCGGTCGTGGCCTGCATGGACGCACGCCTCGACCCGCAGAAGGTGCTCGGGCTCGGGGAGGGCGACGCGCACGTGATCCGCAACGCCGGCGGCGTCGTCACCGACGACGAGGTCCGCTCGCTCGCGATCTCGCAGACGCTGCTCGGCACCGAGGAGATCATCCTCATCCACCACACCGACTGCGGGATGCTCACCTTCACCGACGAACAGTTCAGCGACCAGCTCGAGGCCGACACCGGCGCCAAGCCCGAGTGGTCGGCGAACTGCTTCGACGATCTCGAGGGCGACGTGCGCGAGTCGATCGCGAGGATCCGCTCGAGCCCGTTCATCCCGAACAAGGACTCGATCCGCGGCTTCGTCTACGACGTGAAGAGCGGCCGCCTGAACGAAATCGAGTATTAACAGGGTCGAACGCATGTTCAGGGTCGCGCGGCACTGACTTAACCGGTATTGCGCAGGGCCGCTGCGATGCCGGCGATCGAGCGGAGCAGCGGGCGCCGCACGCGCTCGCGCTCCGCGTCGCTCGCCGCCGTGCGGTACCGGCGCAGCAGATCGACCTGGATCGCGTTCATCGGGTCGACGTACGGATTGCGCAGGTGGATCGCGCGCTGGATGACGCGGTGCCGGTCGAGCAGCTCGCGTGCCTCGACGATGTCGAGCACGCCTGCGACCGTGCGCTCGTGCTCCTCCGCGATCGGGCCGAAGAGTCGCGCGTCGTCGACCAGCTCCAGGTAGCCCGCCGAGATGCCGAGGCTCGACTTGGCCAGCGTCATCTCCAGGTTCTCGACCAGCGAGCGAAAGAACGGCCACCCGCGATAGAGGCGCCGGAGCTCGTCGCGGTCAGCGGCGGCGAAGGCGGTGCCGCAGCCGTACCAGGCCGGAAGCAGGCAGCGATTCTGCGTCCAGGCGAACACCCACGGGATGGCACGGATCGAGCCGAGGTAATCCTCGTTCCCCGGCCGTCGCGCCGGCCGTGAGCCGATCTGCAGCAGCGCCAGCTCGTCCGCAGGCGTGAACTGTCGGAAGAAGTCGAGGAAGCCGTCGTCCTCCCAGACGATGGCCCGATAGCGCGCATGGGCCGCGGCCGAGAGCCGCTCCATCGTCTCGCGCACATCCTCGCGCGGCGGCTCGGCGCCGGTCACCTGCGGGAACGCGGCCAGCAGCGTCGCCGAGAGAGCGCCTTCCAGCTCGCGATACGCGAGCCCCGGGAGCCCGTAGCGGAACGAGATCGTCTCGCCCTGCTCGGTCAGCTTCAACCGGCCGGGCGGATGCCCCGGGGGCTGGGCCAGGATCGCGGCGTGCGTCGGGCCGCCGCCGCGGCCGGCGCTGCCGCCGCGGCCGTGGAAGATCGTCAGCTCGATCCCGCGCCGCGCGGCCAGCGCCGCCAGCGCCTCCTGGGCCTGGTGGATCTCCCACTGGGCGGTCAGGTAGCCGCCGTCCTTGCCGGAGTCCGAGTAGCCGACCATGACCTCGAGCCGGTCGCTCCGCTCGCGCACGCGCTCGGCAAAGCGGGGCTCGTCGAGTAGCTCCTCGACGATCGCCGGCGCCGCCCGCAAGTCGGCGATCGACTCGAACAGCGGGACGACCGAGAGCGGCTCCTCGCCGAGAGCCGCCAGCACATCGGCGGGCGACGACGTTCCCGAGACGATCACCGTGTCCAGCGCCTGTGGGCCGTGGCGGTCACGGAGCCGCCGGGCCGCCTCGTAGGTCGCCTCGACTCGCTCGCGGTCGGCCTCGAAGTCGCGGGCGTGGAAGCGCAGGTCGAGCTTGGCGACGTGGAAGCCGAACAGCTCGACCCGCCGGCGCAGCTCGGCGAGCGCGCCTTCGGCGATCCGAGTGCCGCGGTGCGCGCGCAGGCTGGCGTCGATCAGGTCGAGGTCGGCGAGGAACGCGGAGGGCGACGCGTAATCGTCGACGCGCAGGCGCCACCAGACGAACGAAAGCTTGCGCCGGTACGGCTCACTCTCGTTCTGCGCACCGATCGCGGCGGCGTAGTCGGCCAGCTGGCGCTCGTCGCTCGCGATCGACTCGAGCAGCTCGGCGGAGGCGCCGGCCAGGTTCGCGGAGATGCCGAGCGTGGCCGCCAGCTCTCGCACCTCGTCGCGGTAGCGGCCCAGCGCCAGCCGTCGCGCTTCGTCGAGCGCCGCCTCCACCGTGCCGGGGCCGGTCGCCGGGTTGCCGTCCGCGTCGCCGCCGATCCACGAACCGAAGCGCAACGGCAGCGGCGCGCCCGGCAGGTGCGCCCGGTAGGCGGCGAGCAGGCGCGGCGCCGCGTTCCAGAGGCTCTCCTCGAAGAACCAGAGCCCGTGCCGGATCTCGTCGAGGACGCGCGGCCGCTCGTCGCGCACCTCGTCGGTCTGCCAGAGCGCGGTGATCTCCTCGGCGAAGCGCGCCTCCAGCTCGGCCTCCTGCGACCGCGGCAGCCGCGGGTCGTCGAGCGCAGTGAGCCCGTCCTCGATCCGGACGTGCGCGGCGAGGAACGTGCGCCGCGTCGCCTCGGTCGGGTGGGCAGTGAAGACGAGCTCCAGCGAGACGTTGGCCGCCGGCGCGAGGTTCTCGCCCTCGAGCCGCACGAATGCCTCCTCGAGCGACTCGCGCGGAATGCGCTCCTCGTGCTCGTACTCGCGGCGCCGCCGCAGGCGATTGTGCTGCTCGGCCAGGTTCGCGAGCTGGAAGTAGGTGGCGAACGCCCGCAGGATCTTGCCCTGGGTCTCGAGGTCGAGTGCCTCGACCGCCTCGCGCAGCTCCGCCGGCGGCTGGCCGGCGCGGCCGGCGCGCGACAGCGCGCGGATGCGCTCCTCCAGGTCGAGGAACGCCTGGCCCTCCTGCTCCACGATCACGCGGCCGAGGATCTCACCGAGCAGGCGGACGTCTCGGCGGAGCGATGCCTCGCCATCGGTGCTCACCCGCCGCATTCTTGCGGTACCCTCTGAGCACGGTGCCGATGTCTGGCGCTGACAGGCGATGGAGCCTCTGGTGGGCGGTATGCCCTCCGGGGGCTTTTTTTGTGGACCGAGAGGAGGCGGTGTGGAGGCAGAATGTAGACCGGCGTTCCGATCGGCGAGCGGCTCTTCGGCGCCGCCGGGGCGCCGCGGGTGCTGATCGCCGAGGACGAGCCGATCGTCAGGCTCGACCTCGCCGCGTTGCTGCGTGACAACGGGTTCGACGTCTGCGCCGAGGCGCGCGATGGCGACGAAGCGGTCGCGCTCGCGCGCGAGCACGACCCGGACGCGGCGATCCTCGACGTGCGCATGCCGGGCCTCGACGGAGTGGAGGCGGCTCGCCGGATCTACGCCGAGCACCCGCTGCCGATCCTGATGCTGACCGCCTACTCCGACCGGCGCACGGTGGAAAGCGCAATCGCCGCCGGCGCGTTTACGTATCTCGTGAAGCCGTTCAGCGAGTCGGACGTCGTCCCGGCGCTGCGCGCGGCGATCGCCCGGCACGACGAGCTGCTCCATGCCCGCCGGCGCGTCGGCGCTGCCGGGAGCGCTGCGGTCGACGTCGAGCTTCCCGCGCGGGGCGGCGGCACGTGGCCGCTGCGGCTGACGCGGACCGCCGACGGTACGACGCGCGTTGCCCTGACGCCGGAGGAGCAGCGATGACGGGCTTGCGCGTCGGCGGCGGCCGCCCTACACTCGTTGGCAATGGCGCGCGCGGCGATCTTTTCGATTTGCCTTATGGTCGTGCGCCCGCACGAGCGCTAGCCGGCGTTTCGCTCACACCGCCCGGCCGACTAGCGAAAGAGGAGGCGGAGGCGAGATGAGGGCGGAGTTGCGCTGCCGCGTCTGCGAACGGACTCAGCCGCTCGCGCCGATCGCGGCGTGCCCCGACTGCGACGGCCCGCTGGACGTGGGGTACGGCCTCGAGACCGTGGTCCTGCGCCGCGAGCGCCGATCCATGTGGCGCTACGAGGACCTGCTCCCGCACGCCCCCACCGACCCGGGCACGCCCGGAATGACGCCGCTCGTGCCGGCGCCGCGTCTCTCGCGCGCGCTCGGCGTCCAGCTGCTGCTGAAGCTGGAGAGCGCGAACCCGACGCACTCCTTCAAGGACCGCATCGCCGCCACCGCGATCTCGGCCGCGCATGCCTTCGGGCTCCAGACGCTCTGCTGCGCCTCGACCGGCAACCTCGGCGAGGCCGTCGCCGCCCGCGCGGCCGCCAACGGGATGGAGGCCGTCGTCCTCGTCCCGTCCGACCACCTCGAGGTCGCGCCGACCGCCTCGTACGGCGCGCGTGTCCTCGCCGTCGACGGCTCGTTCGACGACTGCCGGCGCCTCGAGGAGGAGCTCGGGGCGCTGTTCCCGTGGGGCTTCCTCGGAAGCAACCTGCAGCCGGTGGCCTCGGAGGGCGCGAAGACGATCGCCTACGAGATCGCCGAGCAGCTCGACGGGACGATGCCGGACGCCGTCGTCTCGCCGGTCGCGTCGGGCGTCCTGTTCTCGAAGCTCGCGCAGGGATTCGCCGAGGCAACGGCCGTCGGACTGGCCGACGGCAGCACGCCGAGGCTCTTCGGTGCGCAGGCCGCCGGCTGCCCGCCGCTCGCTGCGGCCTGGGCCGACGACCGGCCGCTCTCACGCGTCCGCCCGCAGACCGAGGTGCGCTCGCTCGCCGTCGGCGACCCGGTCTTCGGCGACCTCGCCGTCGGCGCGGCGCGCATGTCGGGCGGCGCGATCCGCCCGGTGCCCGAGGACGAGATCGCCGACCGCACGGCGCTCCTCGCCGAGACGACGGGGATCCTCGCCGACTCGGCCGGCGGCGTCGCGCTCGGCTCGCTGATCGGGCTGATCCGCGACGGGACGATCGTCGACGGCGAGCGCGTCGTCCTCGTCGTCACCGGCACCGGGCTGAAGCCCTATGCGGGCGAGGTCGACCGCGACGCGACCGACGTCGACGGCGACATCGACTCCGTGCTGTCAGCGCTGGGCGTCTAGGCCGACAGCAGCGCAGGAGCGCCCGTAGGCCGTCATCGCCTCGATGATCGGCAGCAGGTCGCGCCCCTTGTCCGTCAGCTCGTACTCGACGCGCGGCGGGGACTCGGGATAGCTGTACCGACGCACGATGCCCTCGCGCTCGAGCGTGCGGAGCCGCTCGGCGAGCGTCCGGCTCGAGATGCCCTCACAGAGCTGCTCGAGCTCGCGGAAACGCCGCTTGCCGCCGCCGAGGTCGTAGATGATCAGCGACGTCCACTTCGCACCGATGATCTCCGATGCCGCGGCGACTGCGTCGCGCCGGACATCGGTCGCCTCAGAGACGTGCAGACCCACGTACGTCATCGTACCGCTTTACAAGGGAAAGGCGCTACTCGCGGGACTTTTAGGCCGTTAGGCCGCGATCGCTTCGGCGTCGGGATCGCCGCTCTCCGTGCCCTCGGACTGCGCCTCGATGCGCCCGACCTCGTCGCGCGGCCGCACGACGCGGAAGGCGCCGATCGTGCGCGGCCAGTCGCCGAGCAGCAGCGCCGCCCGCTTCGACCCGGTCAGCTCGGCGTGCCGCTCGAGCAGGTCGCGCAGGCGCTCGGCCGAGGCCGCGTCGAGCTCGCCGGCCTCGACGAGCTGCGCGTTGAGCCGCACCGCCAGCCGTCCGTCCGGGTCGTGGACGTAGAGCTCGCCGCCGGTCATGCCGGCGGCGACGTTGCGGCCAACGTCGCCGATGACGACCACCGTGCCGCTCGTCATGTACTCGCAGGCGTTGCTGCCGGCGCCCTCGACGACGACGGTCGCGCCGGAGTTGCGGATGGCGAGGCGCTCGCCCGCCGAACCGGCGCAGAAGAGCTCGCCCGCGGTGGCGCCGTACAGGACGGTGTTGCCGACGAGGCACGGGTCGCCGGCGTCGGCGGCGGGCGGGCGCACGACGATGCGCCCGCCGCTCAGGCTCTTGCCGACGTAGTCGTTCGCCTCGCCCTCGAGGACGAACTCCACGCCGGCGGGAAGGAACGCGCCGAAGCTCTGGCCGGCCGTGCCCTTGAACCGGACCGACGTCGAGTGCGGGGCCGGCTCGCCGTCGCGGGCGAGCCGCCCCGCCAACCGTGCGCCGACCGCGCGGTCGCGATTCGAGATCGGGTATGCAGCCCTGCGGCCGGGCGGAGACCGTCTCGCCGAGCTCGCCGCCCTGCACGTCCGGCAGGTCGGAGCGCTGGAAGCGCGTTTCGCCGGGAGCCGGCGCGAGCAGGCGGTCAAGGTCGAGCGAGATGCGCGCGGCCCTCGACGGCGCGCGGCCGGAGCAGGTCGCTGCGCCCGACGGCCTCGTCGAAGCTGCACAGCCCGAGCGCGGCCAGGTGACTGCGCACCTCCTCGGCGACGAGCAGCAGGTAGCTCTCGATCATCGCCGGCGTCGCCGTGAACTTGGCGCGCAGCTCCGGCCTCTGGGTCGCGATCCCGACCGGGCAGGTGTCGACGTGGCACGAGCGCACCATCAGGCAGCCCTCGGCGATCAGCAGCGCGGTACCGAAGCTGACCTCGTCGGCGCCGAGCAGCGCCGCGACGATCGACGTCACGGCCGGTCTTGATGCCGCCGTCGACGCGCAGCCGGACGCGGCCGCGCAGGCCGTTCTCGGCGAGGACGTGCTGCGTCTCGGCGAGGCCAACCTCCCACGGCAGGCCGGCGCTCTTGATCGAGCTGAGCGGGCTCGCGCCGGTGCCGCCGTCGGCGCCCGCGATGTGGATCACGTCGGCAAGCGTCTTCGCGACGCCCGCCGCGACCACGCCCACGCCGGCCTCGGCGACGAGCTTCACGGAGACGTCCGCCTCGGGGTTGACCTGACGGAGGTCGAAGATCAGCTGGGCGAGGTCCTCGATCGAATAGATGTCGTGGTGCGGCGGCGGTGAGATCAGCGCCACGCCGGGCTGCGTGTGCCGCAGGCGCGCGATCTCGGCCGTGACCTTGTGGCCGGGCAGCTGGCCACCTTCGCCCGGCTTCGAGCCCTGGGCGATCTTGATCTGGAGCTCCTCGGCGAAGGCCGCGTACTCGTTGGTCACGCCGAAGCGGCCCGAGGCGATCTGCTTGATCTTCGAGTTGCGCTCGGTGCGGAAGCGCGCCGGGTCCTCGCCGCCCTCGCCGGAGTTCGAGCGCGCGCCCAGGTTGTTGAACGCCTCGGCGATCGCCTCGTGGGCCTCGGGCGAGAGCGCGCCCAGCGACATGCCGCCGCTCGAGAAGCGGCGCACGATGGCCTCGGCCGGCTCGACCTCGTCGAGCGGCACCGGCCTGGCGGCGGCAGCGAGCTCGAGCACGTCGCGCAGCTCGATCGGCTCGCGGCCGTTGACGAGCGCGGCGAAGGTCGCGTAGCCGTTGCCGTTCGGCTGCTTGACCGCACGCCGCAGCGCGTGGGCGGCCTCGAGGTCGTTCGTCTTGACCGCCTGCTGCAGCGCCTCGACGACGTCCGGGTTGGTCGCGTGCGGCTCGCCGCCCTTGCGGAACTTGACGTAGCCGGGGTTCTCGAGCCGCGGGCGTGCGGCCGCAGCCGCCTCCGCCCGCGCGAGCGCCTCCTCCTGGAGCTCGGCGAGCCCGATCCCGCCCGTCGCGGAGGCCGTGCCGGGGAACCACGTCTCGACGAGCTCGTGATCGAGCCCGAGTGCGTCGAAGATCTGCGCGCCGCAGTAGCTCGCGACGTCCGAGATGCCCATCTTGGACATGACCTTGAGCACGCCGTCCTCGATCGAGCGCCGGAAGCGCTCCTGTGCCTCGGGCGGGTCGGGTCGGTCGCGGCCGAGCCGGTCGTTGGCCGCCAGCGAGGCGACCGTCTGCAGCGCCAGCCGCGGGCAGATCGCCTCGGCGCCGAAGCCGAGCAGGCAGGCGAAGTGGTGCACCTCGCGCGGCTCGTCGCTCTCGACGACGAGCGTCGCCATCGTCCGCAGCCCGGACCGGACGAGCCGGTGATGGACGGCCGAGGTCGCGAGCAGGATCGGCACCGGCGGGCGCTCCGGGGACGCGTCGGCGTCGGTCAGCAGCAGCATCCCATGCCCGTCTTCGCACTGCGGACTGGGCCTGTTCCCCGAGGCGGGCGCACGCCGCGGCGAGGCCCTCGCCCGGATCGAACGTGGCGTCGAGCCGGACGAGGGCGAGCTCGCCGAGCGCGGACGGGAAGCAGGAAGAAGCTCTCGAGCTCGATACCCGCCGCCGCCTCGGGCACCTCGAGCAGGAGCGGCGCGCGGCCGCCGAGCAGCGTGCCGAGCGACATGACGAAGCGCTCCCGGATGTGGTCGATGGCCGGGTTCGTCACCTGGGCGAAGCGCTGGCGGAAGTAGCTCGGCAGCGGCCGCGCCGCGGCCGCTCAGGAGCGGCAGCGCGGTGTCGTCGCCCATGGACGAGGTGGGCTCGTGCCCGCCGGCCGCCGAGGGGCGGACGACGACCGACAGCTCCTCGCGCGTGTAGCCGAACAGCACGTGCCGCGCGGCGAGCTCCTCCCCTGCGCGCCTGTGCCGGCTCGCCGACGGAGCCCGCGCGCCGCCAGGTGCCGAGCCAGCGGCCGTACGGCGCGCGCGCGGCGAGCTCCCGCTTCAGCTCGCGGTCGTGCAGCAGCCCGCGGTCGGGGTCGACGACGAGCAGCTCGCCCGGGCCGAGGCGGCCCCGCTGCACCGGCCCGTCTGGCAGATCGAAGACACCTGCCTCGGATCCGCAGCAGACGAGGTCGCCGGCGACCGTGTAGCGCAGCGGCCGCAGCCCGTTGCGGTCGAGCCCGGCGCCGACGACGCGGCCGTCGCTGAAGACGATCGCCCGCGGGGCCGTCCCACGGCTCGACCAGCCCCGCGTGGAAGCGGTGGAACGAGCGGACGTCGTCCGGCAGCTCCGGGTCGTCCTGCCACGCGGGCGGGATCGAGCATGGCGAGCGCGTGCTCGACGTCGCGGCCGCCGCGGACGAGCAGCTCGAGCGCGTTGTCGAGCATCCCGGAGTCCGAGCTCGTCTCGTCGAGGAGCGGGCCCTCCGCAAATGGTCGCGGCCGAGCGCGCCGGTGCGGGCGCGCATCCAGTTGACGTTGCCGCGGATGGCGTTGATCTCGCCGTTGTGGCAGAGCATCCGGAACGGCTGCGCGCGCTCCCACGACGGCGCGGTGTTCGTCGAGAAGCGCTGGTGGAAGACGCCGAACGGCACCGCGAGCGCCGGATCGGCGAGATCGCGATAGAAGGCGGCCAGCTGGTCGGCCGCGCAGAGCGCCTTGTAGACGACCGTCCGGAACGACAGCGAGGCGACGTAGACGTCGTCGCGGCCGTCGAGGCGGCGGCGGGCGCGGAAGGCGCGGAGCTCCGGGTCCATGCCCGGGCGCGCCTCGAGCACCGCCTGGTCGATCCGCGGCGCGCTGGCGCGGGCCTCGCGCCCAAGCGCGTCGGGGTCGACGGGCACCGAGCGCCACGAGCGGACCCGGATACCCTCGGCGACACACGCCTCCTCCACCGCCGCGCGGGCGCCGACGCCGCGTGCGAAGACCATCGCCAGCCCGAGGCCAGGAGGGAGCAAGCGCCTCGGGCAGAGGCAGGAGCACGCCCGCACCGTCACCGGTGCGGTGGTCGGCGGCGACGGCGCCCCGGTGCCGCACTCTGGTGAGCGCCTCGAGCACGCGGTCGAGCACTGCGCGCGACGGCTCGCCGCCGATGCTGGCGACGAAGCCGATGCCGCAGGCATCGCGCTCGAGATGGTGCGGAGTATCGGTGAGGCTGCGTGCCATGCACGCCTTTCCTGTCGAGGTCTGCCGCCCGTTTGCGTTTCAGCTAGCCGGCGTGGGCGAGGCGAGTCGCCGGCTAGCGCGCAAGGACGCGCGCGGCCGTAAAGACCGAAATCGACGAGACGCGCGTCATGGGCATGCGTCCAGAGTAAAGGCCCGGGCGGACGTTCGCAACCGCAGATACCGCTTGGACACAAATTTCTGTTCTCGGTAAAGCGACTTGACAGAGTAAAGCCCCGTCCGTCACGATAGGCCAACGATGCGAGACGAGCTGAGCCGCGACGCAATACCGGCGCGAGTCATCGATGACGTCGCTACATCGCTTCTTTCGCTCGTGCTCATCTCGATTCTCCCCCTCTAGGGGGAGCACGCGAACACGCGCTTCGGGCGCACACGCAGACCGTCCCCACCACAAGTGCGTCCTCGTGCCGAGGGCGCAGAGGAGGAGTGCCGTGAGTTCGCGCAGGATCGCAGTCTTCGACACCACGCTTCGCGACGGCGAGCAATCGCCGGGCATCGCGCTGCGGCCCGAGCAGAAAGCCGAGGTCGCCGTCCAGCTGGAGCGGCTGGGCGTCGACGTCATCGAGGCGGGGTTCGCAGCCGCGTCGCCGGGCGACGCCGAGGGCGTGCGCGCGGTCGGCCGCGCCGTCGGCTCCGTGACCGTCGCCGCGCTCGCCCGCACGCGCCGCGAGGACATCGACGCCGCCGTGGAGGCCCTTGAGGAGGCGCCGCGCTCGCGGCTCCACGTCTTCCTCGCCACCAGCCCCATCCACATGGAGAAGAAGCTCCGCATGACCCCGGACGAGGTCGAGGCCCAGGCCGCCGCCTCCGTCGCCTACGCCCGCGGCCGGGTCGACGAGGTCGAGTTCTCGTGCGAGGACGCGACGCGCTCGGAGCCCGCGTTCGTCGCCCGCGTGTGCGCGGCCGCCGTCGACGCCGGCGCCGACGTGATCAACCTCCCGGACACGACCGGCTACGCGCTTCCGGCCGAGTACGCGGCGTTCCTCCGTGAGGTCGTGCGCCGTTGCCCGTCTCTACGGAACGTGACGCTCTCGGCCCATTGCCACGACGATCTCGGCCTCGCGGTGGCCAACTCGCTCGCCGCCGTCGAAGCCGGCGTTGGCCAGGTCGAGTGCACGGTGAACGGCATCGGCGAGCGGGCGGGCAACGCCGCCCTGGAGGAGATCGCGATGGCGATGCGCGTCCGCGAGCCCCTGTTGGGAGCGGTCACGGGGGTGCGCCCGGGCGAGATCGCGCGCACGTCCCAGCTCATCGAACGCTTAACGGGATACGCAGTTCCGCCGAATAAAGCAATCGTGGGCGCAAATGCTTTCGCGCACGAGGCCGGGATCCACCAGGACGGCGTCCTGAAGGACGTCTCGACGTACCAGATCATGGATCCGCGCGAGCTCGGCGTCGCGATGACGCTCCCGCTCGGGAAGCACTCGGGCCGCCACGCATTCGCGCGGGCGTGCTCCGAGGCCGGGCTGGAGCTCGACCGCGACGCGCTGGCCGCCGCATTCGCCCGCTTCAAGGCGCTCGCCGACCGCGGCGACCGCGTAACGCTCAACGACGTCTTCGTGGGGGTGACGGCATGAGCCGCAAGCGCTACTCCGTCGCGTTCCTCGCCGGTCACGGGATCGGCGCGGAGGTCACGGCCCAGGCGTCGCGGCTCGCCGCGGCAGCCGCCCAGATGCACGGCTTCGTCCTGGACGACGAGCACGTCCCGTTCGGGTCGGCCGCCTTCGTCCGCTCACGGGAACCCGTTCCCGCCGTCGTCGCGCCGCGCGGTGGCGAGCGCCTCGGCGGTGCTCGTGCCCGCCGACGACGAGGGCGCTGTCGAGGCTCTGCAGCCCGAGCTCGACCTGCGCGCCGTCATCGTCCGGGTGCGCGTGGACGCCAGGTCACAGGTCACGCTGATGGCGCCGCTGGACGAGGCCGGGGCGGCGTGGACGGTCGAGCGGGCCTTCGAGATCGCGCACCACAGCCGCGCGCGCGTCACGCTCGTCCGCGCCGACGACGACGTGCGCCGCCTCGCGGCCACCGCCGCGCTGGAGGCGGACGGGATCCAGTTCGAGCGCATGGGGCTCGGCGACGCCGTTCGCCGGCTCGTGGAGTCGCCGGCGACGCTCGACGTCATCCTTTGCCGGCTCGAGGACATCGCCACGGCCGCCGAGGTCGCCGGCTGCACGTCGACGACCCGCATCGCGGCGTGGGGCCGCGTCGGCCCGCAGGCGCCCGGCGTGTTCGGGCCGACGCACGGCGCAGCCATCGACATCGCCGGCCAGGGCGTCGCCGACCCGCGGTCGATGCTGCTGGCCGCGGCGCTCATGCTCGGCGAGGGGCTCGGCGAGCGCGCCGCAGCCGAGACGCTCGCGGGTGCCGTTGCACGCACGCCGTCCGAGCAGTCGAGCGCCGACGTCGGCGACCGCGTTCTCGAGGAGCTGCCGCACGGCCTGCGCTTCGAGTTCGGAGGTGCCGTCGCGTGAGGATGAACGGCGCCGACGCGATCCTGCGCTCGCTCGAGGCCGAGGGCGTCGACGTCGTCTTCGGCCTGCCCGGCGGCGCGATCCTCCCGACCTACGACGCGTTCGCGCGCGGCACGACGATTCGCCACGTGCTCGCCCGGCACGAGCAGGGCGCCGGGCACATGGCCGAGGGCTATGCCCGCGCGTCCGGCCGCGTCGGCGTCGCGATCGCGACGTCGGGGCCCGGCGCCACGAACCTCGTCACCCCGATCGCCGACGCGTGGATGGACTCGACGCCGCTCGTCTGCATCACCGGGCAGGTGCGCTCGCATCTGATCGGCACCGACGCGTTCCAGGAGTGCGACATCACCGGCATCACCATCCCGGTCGTCAAGCATTCGTGGCTCGTCTCGGACGTCCAGGAGATCCCGCACGTCATCAAGGCGGCGTTCCACGTCGCGCGCACGGGCCGCTGCGGCCCGGTGCTCGTCGACATCCCGCGCGACATCCAGGAGGCCGAGCTCGAGTTCGAGTACCCGAGCGCGGTCGACCTGCCCGGCTGGCGCCCGCCGCGGCGCGGCCACCCGCGCCAGATTCGCGACGCCGCCACCGTTATCGCGGAGGCACAGCGCCCGATCCTCTACGTCGGCGGCGGCGTGCTGAACGCCGACGCACTGCGAGGAGCTGCGCGAGCTGGCCGAGGTCGGCCGGCTCCCGGTCGTCACCACGCTGATGGCGAAGGGCGGCTTCCCCGAGAGCCACGCGCTCCATTTCGGCTGGCCCGGCATGCACGGCCCGAAGTGGTCGAACTACGCGCTGAACAAGGCCGACGTCGTCGTCGCCGTCGGCGCTCGCTTCGACGACCGCGTCACGGGCAAGCTCTCCGCGTTCGCGCCCGGCGCGACGATCGTCCACCTCGACATCGACGCCGCCGAGATCGACAAGCTCCGCCACGCCGACGTCCCCGTCGTCGGGCCGCTCAAGGAGGTGCTCGCCGGGCTCGCGGGCGAGCTGGCAGAGCTGACGCGCGCGACGGCGCGACCGACGCGTGGCTCACGCGAGATCGCCGGGTGGCGCGAGCAGTTCCCCCTGCGCTACGGCAACGGCGGCGACATGCTGAAGCCCCAGGCCGTGCTCGAGACGCTCCAGGCGCTGACCGCCGGCGCGACGACGTCGTCTGGACGACCGGCGTCGGCCAGCACCAGATGTGGGCGATGCAGTACCTCGATGCGACCGCCCGCGCTCGTTCATCACCTCGGGCGGGCTCGGGACGATGGGCTACGGCATCCCCGCCGCCATCGGCGCCAAGGCGGCGCGCCCGGAGGCGACGGTCGTCTGCGTCGACGGCGACGGCTGCTTCCAGATGACGTGCCAGGAGCTCGCGACGTCGGTGCTCGAGCAGCTCCCGATCGTGATCGTGATCGTCAACAACGGCCACCTCGGGATGGTCCGCCAGTGGCAGGACATGTTCTTCGACGAGCGCTTCTCGCAGGTCAATCTGACGCACCACGTGCCCGGACTACGCGGCGCTCGCCGACGCCTACGGCGCGAAGGGCTTCGTCGTCGAGGACGAGGAGCGCGCTCGGCGCCGCGCTCGCGGAGGCGATCGCCTGCGGCCGCACGGCCGTCGTCGACTGCCGCGTCGACCCGCGCCGAGCACTGCTTCCCGATGATCCCCGCCGGCGCGGCGGCGCTCGAGCTCGTCGAGTACCCGGCGGACGACGAGGAGGCGGTCACGGCGTGAAGCACTACCTGTCCGTCCTCGTCGAGAACAAGCCGGGCGCGCTGACGCGCATCACGACCATGTTCGCGCGCCGCGGCTTCAACATCGACAGCCTCGCCGTCGGCCCGACCGAGCGGCACGACATCTCGCGCATCACGCTCACCGTCGACGCCGACGAGCACTCGCTCTCCCAGATCCAGAAGCAGATGCACAAGCTCGTCAACGTCCTGCGCATCACCGAGCTCCCGCCCGGCGAGCGGCTCGAGCGCGAGCTCGCGCTCTTCAAGGTCGCCGCGCCGCCCGACCGCCGCGCGGAGCTGACCGCGCTGCGCGACGTCTTCGCCGTCCGCGTCGTCGACGTGGGCAGCGACGCGCTCGTCTTCGAGATCTGCGCGACGCCCGAGGAGGTCGACGCCTTCGAGGAGCTCGTCCGGCCGCACGGAATCAAGGAAGTCGTTCGCACCGGGCGCGTCGCGCTCGGCCGCGCCTCGACCGCCTCCAGTCCCCGCACGCAGCTCGTCCTGCACTGAAAGGAGCACCACATGGCCACCATCCACCGCGAAGGGAACGTCGAGCTGCTGAACGGCAAGGTCGCAGTCATCGGCTACGGCAGCCAGGGGCACGCACACGCGTTGAACCTGCACGACTCGGGCGTCGACGTCGTCGTCGGCCTGCGCGAGGGCAGCTCCAGCCGCGTCGCCGCCGAGGTCGCAGGGCCTGCCGGTCGCGTCGATCGGCGAGGCCGTCCGCGGCGCTCGGCTCGTCGCGGTGCTGCTCCCCGACCACGTGCAGAAGGGCGTCTGGGACGCCGAGATCGCGCCGAACCTCGAGCCGGGCGCGGCCGTCCTCTTCGCGCACGGGCTCAACATCCACTTCGGCCGGATCGTCCCGCCGGGCGATCACGACGTCGTCATGGTCGCCCCGAAGGCCCCGGGCCACCGCGTCCGCGAGCTCTTCGAGGTCGGCGCCGGCACGCCCGGTCTCGTCGCGGTCGCGCAGGACGCGAGCGGGCAGGCGCTGCAGCTCGCGCTGGCCTACGGCACGGCGATCGGCTGCGGCCGCGTCGGCATCCTCGAGACGACGTTCGCGGAGGAGACCGAGAGCGACCTCTTCGGCGAGCAGGCCGTGCTCTGCGGCGGCGTCACCGCCCTGATGAAGGCGGGCTTCGAGACCCTCGTCGAGGCGGGCTACCAGCCGGAGATCGCCTACTACGAGTGCATCAACGAGCTGAAGCTGATCGTCGACCTCATCTACGAGGGCGGCTTCGAGTACATGCGCTACTCCGTGTCCGACGTGGCCGAGTACGGCGATTTGTCACGCGGCGAGCGGGTCGTCGACGACCGCGTGCGTGAGACGATGCGCGCGATGCTCGAGGACATCCGCAGCGGCGGCTTCGCGCGCGAGCTCTTCGCCGACGACGACGCCGGCCGGCCGGGCTTCGCCGCGCTCCGCGCCCGCCACACGGGCGGGCAGCTCGAGGAGGTCGGCGCGCAGCTGCGGGCGCTCGCGGGCAAGCAGGGTCTGCTCGGGGCGGAGCCGCAAGAGGTTGGCTGACCCCTACTCTCGTCCATCCGATCCGGCGAAGCGGCATTCAGGCCGCTCTGACGGACGGCGTCGCCCGCGCGCCCGCGCGCGCGATGCTGAAGGGCACCGGCTTCACCGACGAGGACCTCGCGCGCCCGCTGATCGGCGTCGCCACGTCGTGGATCGAGACGATGCCCTGCAACCTGAACCAGCGGAAGCTGGCGGTGGACGTGAAGCGCGGCGTCCGCGCCGCCGGCGGCACGCCGATGGAGTTCAACACGGTCGCGGTCTCCGACGGCGTCTCGATGGGGAGCGAGGGCATGCGCGCATCGCTCGTGTCGCGCGAGGTGATCGCCGACTCGATCGAGCTCGTCGCGCGCGGGCACCTGCTCGACGGGCTCGTCGTGCTGGTCGGCTGCGACAAGACGATCCCGGCCGCCGTGCTGGCGCTGGCTCGTCTCGATCTGCCGGGCCTCGTCCTCTACAACGGCTCGATCGCGCCCGGCCGCTTCCGCGGGCGCGACGTGACCATCCAGGACGTGTTCGAGGCGGTCGGCGCGCATGCGGCCGGGTCGATGTCGGCCGAGGACGTGCACGAGCTCGAGGGCGTCGCCTGTCCGGGCGCGGGCGCGTGCGGCGGGCAGTTCACGGCGAACACGATGGCGCTGGCGCTCGAGTTCCTCGGCATCTCGCCGGGCGGCCTCGGCGACGTGCCGGCGCTCGACCCGGCGAAGGCGCGGCGCGGCGGAGCGGGCGGGCGAGATGGTCGTTCGCCTCGTCCGCGAGGACGTGCGGCCGTCGTCGATCATCACGCGCGAGGCGCTGGAGAACGCGATCGCCGCGATCGCCGCGACGGGCGGCTCGACGAACGGCGTCCTGCATCTGATCGCGATCGCACGCGAGCTGGGCCTGCCGCTGGAGCTGGACGACTTCGACCGGATCGCCTCGTCGACGCCGGTGCTCGCCGACCTGAAGCCGGGCGGGCGCTTCGTCGCCGTCGATCTCCACGCAGCCGGCGGCGTGCCGCTGGTCGCGCGGGAGCTCGTGCGGGGCGGGCTGGCGCACGGCGAGGCGAGGAACGTCGACGGCCGGACGCTGGCCGAGATCGGCGAGGCGGCAGTGGAGACGGAGGGGCAGGAGGTCGTCGTGCCGGCCGAGCGCCCGCTCAAGCCGACGGGCGGCCTGGCGATCCTGCGCGGCAACCTCGCCCCCGGCGGGGCGGTGGTGAAGCTGGTCGGCCACGAGCGGACGCTGCACCGCGGCCCGGCGCGGGTCTTCGACTCCGAGGAGGACTGCTTCGCGGCCGTATCCGAGCGCTCGATCCAGCCGGGCGACGTGGTCGTGATCCGCTACGAAGGCCCGGCCGGCGGCCCGGGCATGCGCGAGATGCTGCACGTCACCGCCGCGCTGGTCGGCGAGGGCCTCGGCGACTCGGTCGCGCTCGTCACGGACGGCCGCTTCTCGGGCGCCACGCACGGGCTGATGGTCGGCCACGTCGCGCCGGAGGCCGCCCACGGCGGCCCGCTTGCTGCGCTGCGCGACGGCGACATCGTCGCGGTCGACGTGGACAACCGCGAGCTCCGGGCGGAGCTGCCGGACGGCGAGCTCGAACGGCGGCTTGCCGAGTGGACGCCGCCGAAGCCGCGCTACGAGACGGGCGTGCTGGCGAAGTACGCGGCGCTCGTGTCGTCCGCCTCGGACGGCGCGATCACGCGCGCTCCGTAGTCGCCTACCGCACGGGCAGCAGCAGGTCGATCGCGTCGCGCCGGCGGTAGAACTCGATGCCCGGCCGGGACGGGTCGTGGTCGGGCCGCTGCACGAGCTGCTCGAAGGTCGGCGCGATCAGCCCGTAGAGGGCCGGCGGTTCTCCCTCGAGGCGGACGCGCGCATACCTTCCGCCGGGGAGCGTCCCCTGCTCGAGGCCGAGCGCAGCAGGATCGTCGCCGTCGACGGTCTGCACACAGGCCCGGTACTCGTGACCGGCGGCGTCGAACACGCCATAGAACTTCCGCCCACGCAGGGACCCGACCGCCTCCTCGAGCTCGTTCCAGGCGCGGGTGATTCCCTCTTGCTCGTCCGCTCCCCGCCTGAACATCACGGGCGCGTCATCGCGCTCGACGATCGTCGCTTCCACGGCTCCTCAGTACACCACGAGCCGGTCGCGGTGCACAGCCTCGAGCCCGCGCGGCCGCCCGGCGCAGCTCCGAGGCGCCCGCGCTCGCGATGCCCTTCGCGAAGACGGCGCCGTCCGGGCCGGCGAGCTCGACCGCGTCGCCCGGCACGAACGTCCCCTCGCAGCCGACGACGCCCACGGCAAGCAGGCTGCGCCCGTCCTCGACGAGCGCCTTGCGCGCCCCGGCGTCGACGACGATCCGGCCTGTCGCCGGCTTCGCGTGCCGGAGCCAGAGCCGCCAGGCGCTGTCGCCGCTCTCGTCGGCGCGGAAGCGCGTGCCCGCGATGCTCGCCCGCCGCGATCGGGCCGAGCACCGTCGGCGCCGCGGCCGGACGCGACCACCGTCGGGACGCCCGACCCGGCCGCGAGCTGCGCAGCCGCGATCTTGCTCGCCATGCCGCCGCGGCCGGGGCCGGTCGAGGGACCGATGACCGCGCCACCGACGGCGTCGCCCTCGGCGAGGAGCGTGGCGCCCTCGGTCGCCGGGTGCTCGCTGTAGACGCCCTCGACCTCGGTGAGCAGCACCAGAAGACGCGCGCGCACGAGCAGCGCCGTGTGCGCGGCGAGCGCGTCGTTGTCGCCGAACGTGATCTCGTCCGTCGCGGTCGCGTCGTTCTCGTTCACGACCGGGACGACACCGAGCCGGAACAGCGCGTCGAACGCGTTGCGCAGGTTCACGTAGCTGCTCCTTTCGGCCACGTCGCCGGCGGACAGCAGGACCTGGGCCGTCCGGAGCGGGGCGAACGCCGCCGCCCAGGCCGCCTGGAGCCGCGCCTGGCCGACCGCCGACGCCGCCTGCAGCTGCGGCGTCGACTTCGGGCGCCGCTCGAGGCCGAGCTCTGCCAGGCCCAGCGCGATGGCCCCCGACGAGACGACGCAGACCCGCTCGCCGCCCCGAATCAGCTCCGCCACCTCCGCCGCGCGCGCTCGCAGCAGCGAGCGCTGCACACGGCCGCGCCCGTCGACGACGAGCGTCGACCCGAGCTTGACGACGACCGTCACCGGTGCTGCGTGCCGTCGCCGACCACGCGGTACTGGCGCAGCCAGAGATCGCGGTACGTGACCGGGCCGCGCGGCCCGGGCGTCGAGTCGACGTTGATGCCGGTCTCCGGCGTGCCGAGCAATGCGAAGCCGTCGGTGAAGCGCGTCGGCGCGTTCCAGAACGCCGCCGTCCCGCGGTAGCCGTCGAGGAACGCCCGCGCCGCCGCCTCGTCCTCCGTCACGATCGTCGCGGCGAGGCCGGAGGTCTCGTCGTTCGCGATCCGCAGCGCGTCGTCGAGCCCGTCGACCACGTCGAGCGTCACGGTGCTCGACGCGGTCGGGGTCGCTGGCCCACTCGTGGCCGAGCCGCGTGTCGAGCGGCGCCACGCCGTCGAGCCCGGCCGCGCGCTCGGTGGCACGCACCTCGAGGCCGTGCTCCGCGAAGAGCGGCAGCAGCGCCGCCGCCTGCTCGCGCGAGTCGACGAGCGCAAGGTTGAGCCGGTTGCAGACGCCGAGGCGGTCGAGGCTCGCCCGCGCCAGCGCTGCCGCCATCGCCGGGTCGGCGGCCGAATGGACGTAGAGCACGCCGCCGCCCTCCGCGTGGGCCAGCGTCCGCACGCCGTGCTCCGCCGCGCGGCGCGCGAGCGCCGCCGTCGACGGGCCGCTCCCGCGCAGGATCACGAGCGGGATCAGGTGCGGCAAGGAGACGAGCGCCTCGGCGCCCGCGCGTTCGGGCGTCCGCACGAGGCCGACCGCGCCCGGCGGGATGCCGGCCTCCTCGAGCGCCGGCCGCAGCGCGCGGTCGACCAGCGCCGTCACGGTGCGCGAGCGCGGCGCCGCCCGTGCGCAGGACGACGGTGTTGCCGCTCTTCAGCACCTGCGAGGCGACGTCGGCGGCGACGTTCGGCCGCGCCTCGAAGTTCGCTCCGATCGTCCCGACCGGCACGCGCCGCTCGGAGATCTCCAGCCCGTTGTCGAGCCGCCAGGAGCGCACGTCGCGGTCGAGCGGCGGAAGCGAGGCGGTCTCCGCCAGCGACAGCGCGATGCTCCTCGACCCGTCGCGTCGTCGAGCCGCAGGCGGTCGAGCGAGCCGGCGTCGAGGCGGCCCTCCGCGACCGCGACGTCCTCGGCGTTGGCGGCGAGCAGCTCGGAGCGGCGCTCGCGGACGAGGCGGGCCGCATGCCACAGGGCCACCTCGACCGCGGCGTCCTCGACGCCGGGGAGCGCCTGCTTGGCGGCGGTTGCCTCCCCGGCGACGAGGGTCGCCACGTCGTCGTTGGTGGTCATGCGCTGGGTCGCTTTACTTTATACTGTTTTGGCACAGGGCGGGCGATCCCCGCTCGGCATCGAGAGAGGTCGAGGGAACCGGCCCGATGACGCCTCGGCAACCGGCTCATACAGAGCACGGTGCCAAGCCGGCCGAGCCACCGGCTCGGACGATGGTGAGCGAACGACGAAAGGGAGCCCATGCCCGCCACCCACCTCCGCTGTACACAGCTGCGGCACCGAGCACCGCACTCGAGGCCGTCGTCCGCCTGCGCGCGCTGCTTCGCGCCGCTGGAACCGGTCTACGACCCGCGCCGTCGTTCGCCGCGAGCGCGACCCGCGAGAGGATCGCCGGCGGCCCGCCGTCGCTGTGGCGCTACGCGCCGCTGCTGCCCGTCGCGCCGCCCGCCGAGCCGCGCGCTCGCGCCCGGGCTTCACGCCGCTCGTCGCCGCACCGCGGCTCGCCGCCGAGATCGGCATCGGCGAGCTCTACCTCAAGCTCGACACCGCCAACCCGACGCACTCCTTCAAGGACCGCGTCGTCGCCGTCGCGGCGCCAAGGCGCCAGGAGCTCGGCCTCGAGGCGCTCGCGTGCGCCTCGACGGGGAACCTCGCCAACGCCGTCGCGGCGCGCGCCGCCGCCGAAGGCATGCCACGCGGCGATCTTCTGCCCGGCGGACGTCGAGCGCGAGAAGCTCCTTGCGAGCGCCGCCCACGGCGCGACCATCTACGCCGTCCGCGGCAACTACGACGACTGCAGTCGGCTGACGATCGAGCTGTCCTTCGAGCTGCCCTGGGCATTCGTCAACGTCACGCTCCGCGCCTACTACGCCGAGGGCTCGAAGACGCTCGCGTACGAGGTCGTCGAGCAGCTCGGGTGGGAGCTGCCCGACGTGGTCGTCGTCCCCGTCGCCTCGGGCTCGCTGCTCCAGCGCACCGAGCGCGGCTTCGAGGACTTCCGCTCGCTCGGGCTCGCGGACGGGCCGCCACCGCGGCTGATCGGCTCGCAGCCCGTCGGCTGCTCGCCCGGTCGCGACCGCGTTCGCGGAGGGCCGGCGCAGTGCAGCCCGTGCGGCCGGACACCGTCGCGCGGTCGCTCGCGATCGGCAACCCGGCCGACGGCGACGCCGCGATCGCAGCGGTGCGGCGGTCGGGCGGAGCCATCCACGTCGTGGCCGAGGACGCAGTCGGCGAGAACATGCTGCTCCTCGCCTCGACCACCGGCGTGTTCGGCGAGACGGCCGCCGGCGTCACGCTCGGCGCGCTCGCGGGCCGCGGTCGCGAACGGCGACGTCGGCGCCTCGCGACCGCGTCGTGCTCTTCGTCACCGGCGACGGGCTGAAGACGCTGGAGCCCGTTGGCCACCGCCTGCGCCCGATCGAGATCGAGCCGGACGCCGATGCGGTGCTGGAGGCACTGACCCTGGTCGCGTAAGGAAGATGCGCGGGTGAGGATCGTCACCCTCCCCGGCGACGGAATCGGCCCCGAGGTCACGGCCGCCGCCGTGCGGGTGCTCGAGGCGCTGCCGCTCGAGGTCAGCGTGGAGGAGCACCTGTTCGGCGGCGCCGCCATCGACGTGACCGGCAACCCGCTGCCGGAGGAGACGCTCGAGGCCTGCCGCTCGGCCGACGCCGTACTGCTCGGCGCCGTCGGGCTGCCCGAGTTCGACGGCGCGCCGGTGCGGCCGGAGCAGGGCCTCATCCGCCTGCGCGGCGAGCTCGACGTCTACGCCAACCTGCGCCCGACGCGCGGGCCGGGCGTCGACCTGCTGATCGTGCGCGAGCTCGTCGGCGGGCTCTACTTCGGCGCCAGCGGGCGCCGCGACGACGGCAGCGCCTTCGACACGTGCGAGTACTCGCCGGCGCAGGTCGAGCGCATCGCGCGGCGCGGCTTCGAGCTGGCGCGGGAGCGCCGCGGCCGGCTGGCGTCGGTCGACAAGGCGAACGTGATGGAGACGTCGCGCCTCTGGCGCGAGGTGGTCACCGGGCTCGCGCCCGAGTACCCGGACGTCCGGCTCGAGCACGTGCTCGTCGACACGGCCGGCCTGCTGATCGTCCAGGACCCGGTGCGGTTCGACGTATCGTGACCGAGAACACCTTCGGCGACATCCTCTCGGACGTCGCCGCGGGCGACCAGCGGCGGCCTCGGCCTCGCGGCCTCGGCGAGCCTCGCGCGACGGCGGCCCGGGCGTCTTCGAGCCGGTGCACGGCTCGGCGCCCGACATCGCCGGCCGCGGGATCGCCAACCCGGCCGCGATGCTCCGCTCCGTCGCGCTCCTGCTCGCGCTACGGCGCGGGCGAGCCGGACCTGGCGCGACGCGCTCGACGAGGCGGTCGATGCAGCGCTCGCGTCGGCGCCGACGCCGGACCTCGGCGGGCACGCGACGACGGCGTCCTTCACGGACGCCGTGCTTGACGGTCTCGCTGCGTAACTTTACTCTGTACAGCGTGAACGGATCCGCGCCCCAGACCGACGCCAAGGCCGATCTCTGCAGCTGTGAGCCGGCCGGTTCTGCGCGAGCGCGCCGAGCACAAATGGGCCGCACGGACATACTGCGCGAAGTGTGGCCTCGACATGCCGCTCCGCTGGAGATGACCTCGGTCGCATACGCGGGCGGCGCCGGCGCGCACAGCGCGGCGGCCGCTGAGCGGCTCTTCCCGTTCGCGTCCGCGCTCGTCGGCGTGCGACACGTTCGCCGACGTGATCGAGGCGACGGTCGAGGGCGAGGTGTCGTACGGCGTGCTGCCGATCGAGAGCTCGCTCGCCGGTCCGGTGAACGAGACGCACGACCTGCTCTACGAGACGCCGGTCTCGATCGTCGCCGAGACCTCGATCCCGATCCGGCACCACCTCGTCGCGCGCGAGCCGCTCACGCTCGAGGACATCCGCGTCGTCAAGTCGCACCCGGTCGCGCTCGAGCAGTGCCGCGAGCTGCTGCGCTCGATGCCGAACGTGCAGGCGATCGCCACGTCGACGACGGCCGAGGCCGCCGCCGAGGTGGCCGAGTCGAGCGAGCCGGGCGAGGCGGCGATCGTCGGCGAACGCGCGCTGCGGCTGCACCCGCTGCATGCCGTCGTGCGCGACGTCGGCGACCATCCCGAGGCGTACACGCGCTTCGTCTCGCTGGCGACGCACACGCGCATCGACCGCGTGCACATGGACTGGCGAACGGCGTTCTCGTTCGTGACCGACCACCGCGCGGGCGCGCTGCACCACGCGATCGAGCCGTTCGGCCGCCACGAGATCGACCTCGTGCAGCTCGTCTCGCGGCCGATCCCGAAGTCGCCGTGGCGCTACCGCTTCGACGCGGTGCTCGCCGGGCATCCGCTCGACGTCGAGACGCGGGGCGCGCTCGCCGAGTGCCGCGGGCGCGTACGGCAGCTGCGCGTCTTCGGCTCGTATCCGGCCGGCGTCTAGAGCGACAGCGTGTCGACGCGACCGGCGGCGGCCTGCTCGTACCGGTCGATCTCGCCCGCGCGCCGCAGCGTCAGCGCGATCTCGTCGAGCCCGTCGAGCAGGCACTGGCGTGAGAAGGCGTCGATCTCGAAGGGGAGCTCTCGGCCGTCCGGGTCGACGACGACCTGGCGTTCCAGGTCGACGGTGATCTCGGCGCCGCCGGCGCATTTCTCCATCAGGCCGCGCACCTCGCCGGCCGGCAGCTGCACCGGGAGCAGCCCGACCTTCAGCGCGTTGTTGCGGAAGATGTCGCCGAAGCTCGGCGCGATGACGACGCCGAAGCCGTAGTCCTGCAGCGCCCACGCCGCGTGCTCGCGGGACGAGCCGCAGCCGAAGTTGCGGCCGGCGATCAGGATCTCGGCGGTGACACACTCCGGTCGGCGCAGCTCGAACTCCGGGTCCTTCATCCAGTCGAAGAACAGGAACTGGCCGTAGCCCGTCCGCTCGATCCGCTTCAGGAACTGCTTCGGGATGATCTGGTCGGTGTCGACGTCGACGCGGTCGACGATCGCCACGGTCGCGGTCATCCGGCGGAAAGCCCTCATGCGAGCGCCCTCGGATCCACGAAGTGCCCGGCGACGGCCGTGGCCGCGGCCACGGCAGGAGACACCAGGTGCGTCCGCCCGCCGGCGCCCTGGCGGCCCTCGAAGTTCCGGTTGGACGTCGAGGCGCAGCGTTCGCCCGGCGCCAGGATGTCCGGGTTCATCCCCAGGCACATCGAGCACCCGGCGCGCCGCCACTCGAAGCCGGCCGCCGTGAAGATCCGGTCGAGGCCCTCCTCCTCCGCCTGAAGCTTTACCGCCGCCGAGCCGGGGACGACCATCGCATGCACGGACGGGTGCACCCTCTGGTCGCGAAGGATGGCGGCCGCGGCCCGCAGGTCCTCGATGCGCGCGTTCGTGCAGGAGCCGATGAAGACGCGGTCGACGTAGATGTCCTCGATCCGCGTCCCGGGCTCCAGCGCCATGTAGGCGAGCGCGCGCTCGACGGCGCTGCGCTCCTCCGGGTCGGCGAACGCCGCGGGGTCAGGCACCTCGCCGAACACCGGCGCGACCATCTGCGGGTTCGTCCCCCAGGTGACCTGCGGCGCGAGCGACGAGACGTCGACCGTCAGCTCCCGGTCGAAGGCGGCGCCCTCGTCCGTCGGCAGCGCGCGCCACTCGTCGAGCGCCCGCTCCCAGTCGCGCGGTGCGCCCGGGCGGCCCTCCAGGTAGGCGAACGTCGTCTCGTCCGGCGCCACGAGCCCCGCCCGGGCACCCCACTCGATCGACATGTTGCAGACGGTCAGGCGCTGCTCCATCGAGAAGCCGCGCACGATGTCGCCGGCGTACTCGACCACGTGGCCGACGCCGCCCGAGACACCTACCTGACCGATCAGCGCCAGGATCGCGTCCTTCGCCGTGACGCCGCCGGGCAGGTCGCCCTCGAACGTGACGCGCATCGTCTTCGGTCGCTGCTGCGGCAGCGTCTGCGTCGCCAGCACGTGCTCGACCTCGGACGTGCCGATGCCGATCGCGAACGCGCCGAAGGCGCCGTGCGTAGCCGTATGGCTGTCACCGCACACGATCGTCATCCCGGGCTGCGTGACGCCGAGCTCCGGGCCGATGACATGCACGATGCCCTCGCGCCCGCTGCCGGTCGCGTAGAGCGGGACGCCGAACTCCTCGCAGTTGCGGCGCAGCGCCTCGAGCTGCTGCTGGGCGAGCTCATCCGGAGGGCCGTCGGTCGTCGGGACGTTGTGGTCCATCGTCGCGAGCGACCGGTCCGGTCGGCGCACGGGGCGGCCGGCCAGGCGCAGGCCGTCGAACGCCTGCGCTGAGGTCACCTCGTGGATCAGGTGCAGGTCGACGTACAGGAGCGTCGGCTCGCCGGGCGGCTCGGCCACGACGTGGCGCTCCCAGATCTTCTCGAACAGCGTGCTGCTCACGCGGCCTCCGCGAGTGAGAGCAGACGGGCGCGCACCCTGACGACCTCGCCGACCACGATGAGCGCCGGCCCGGGCACTCCCTCCGCGGCGTCGGCGAGCGTCCCGAGCGTCGCGACGACCACGCGCTGGTCGGGCAGCGTCGCGCGCGAGACGATCGCCGCCGGCGTCGAGACCGGGACTCCCTCCGCGCGGAGGCGTCTGCACACCTCCCCGACCGCCTCGAGCCCCATGAACACCACGATCGTCTCGCCCTCCGATTCGCCGCGGCCCGTCAGCACGCGCACGCCGCCGGACACACCGCGGTGCGTCAGGGGGATGCCGGCCGCGGCCGGGCCGGCGGCGAGGGTGGAGACCCCCGGCACGACGCAGAAGGTTACTCCGGCCTCCGCGAGCGCGATCGCCTCCTCGCCGCCGCGGCCGTAGACGAAGGGGTCGCCGCCCTTCAGGCGGACGACCTCGCGTCCATCGCGGCCGAGCGCCACGAGCAGTCGGTTGAGCTCGTCCTGTGACAACCCGTCGCGGGACATGCGCAGGCCGCCGGCCTCGGCGACGAGCTCCGGCGCGACCAGGCGGTCGTAGACGAGGACGTCGCAGGCGCGGATGAGCTCGAGCCCGCGGGCCGTGATCAGCCCCGGGTCGCCGGGGCCTGCGCCGACGAGCCAGACCGTCACTCGAACGCCGCCTCCACGAGCCGGGCGAAGTAATCGCGCCGCTCCTCGTAGCTGGCGAGGTTCTCCTTCGCCCACGGGCGCAGGGCCTGCAGCTCGCGGGCGAGGTCGGCGTGCTCGGGGCGTACGACCGCGGCAATCTCGGCGCGGAGCCGCTGTGCGAGCGCCGGCGACGCGCCGCTGGTCGACACGGCGACTGCGATCGGATCGACCCGGTGGACGGCGGGAAGGATGAAGCTGCAGAGCTCCGGCTCGTCGGCGACGTTGCAGAAGATCCCGTAGCGCTCGGCGTCCTCGTGCACCGCGAGATTGACGTCGCGGTACGGCGTCGCGGTCACGACGAGCCACTTCCCGTCGAGGTCCCACGTCGCGTAGCGGCCGCGCTGCCACTCGACCGGCAGGTCGAGCAGCGCCGGGTCGACCTCGGGTGCGACGACCGTGACGCGCGCCCCGCACTCGAGCAGGCCGCGCGCCTTCTCGGTGCCGACCGTGCCGCCGCCAACGACGAGGCATTCCCGGCCGGTCAGGTTCAGGCAGGCCATGTAGTAGCGGCTCATGTGCCGAGGCTCCCGACGCGGGCGCCCTGGCGGTCGAGGCGGATCGACAGCCTGGCGCCGTCGACGGCGACGCTGAGCGTGTACGCGCCCGGGCCGACGGCGTCCACGGAGATCGACTCGAGCCGCCTGCCGCTGAGCCCGCCGAGGGCCTCCGTCACGGAGCGTGCGCTGGCACCGACCTCGGCGCCGCGCGGCAGCCGGCGGTAGAGGCGGAGGGCCGCCTGCTCGCCGCCAGGCCCGTAGACCGCGCGGATGCGGCCGGCCTGGAGGCCGAGCTCGAGCAGCCGCTCGAGTGTCCGGCCTTCTTCGTCTCCGAGCGAGCCCTCGTCCGCGGCGGCGACCAGTAAGGAAAGCTCGTCGCGATAGCCCTGGTCGGCCGCGACGGCGAGCACCGCCTGTGCCTCGCCCCGCGCGACCTCCTGCTCGTCGGGCCGCAGGTCAGTCATATTTCCTGATGGTGGTCGTCGCCGAGGATCGCGTGCAGCTCGTGCTCCATGCCGCCCGTCTCGATCGCGCAGTGGATGCCGCACTCCTTCGGCGCGTTCGTCTCCCACCACCAGCGGCCGGCGCGGGCCGGCTCGTCCGGGCGCGTCGCCCGCGTGCAGGGTGCGCAGCCGATCGACGAGTAGCCGCTGCTCGTAGAGCGGGTGGGTGGGCACGCCGCGCTCGCGGACGTAGTCCCAGACCTCTTCCTCGGTCCACTCGGCGAGCGGGTTCAGCTTCACGATCGCCCCGTGGTCGTGGTCGATCTCGACCTTGCGAATCTCGGCGCGGCTTGCCCACTGGTCGCGGCGGAGGCCGGTGATCCAGGCGTCGAGCCCGTGCAGGTGCCGCGTGAGCGGCTGCACCTTGCGGACGTTGCAGCAGAGCAGGCGCTGCTCGACAGAGCGGTAGAAGAGGTTCGGGCCGTTCCGTGCGACGAGCCGCTGCAGGTGCGTGGGGTCTGGTGCCAGCAGCTCGAGCTGCATGTGCGGGTAGCGCTCGCGCAGCTGCTCGATCAGCTCGTGGGTCTCGGGCGGCAGGCGCCCGGTGTCGACCGAGAAGACGCGCACCGACTCGTCGAGCTCGGCGGCCATGTCGATCAGGGCGACGCCGTCGATCTGAAAGGCCGTGGAGATGGCGATCCCGGGGGCGAAGCGCTCGAACGCCCACTCGAGCAGGTCTTGCGGATGAACGCCCTCGAACTCGACGGACAGGTCGCCCGCCTCGAGCTCGTCGATCAGCTCGACGTTCACGCAGCCTCCTTTCGCGTGACGGCGGGCTCGAGCCCCGCCAGTGCACCCAGGTCGTCGTCGGACTGGCGGTCGCAGAAGGCGTGGAAGCTCTCCTCGGGCTGCCGCTGTTCGAGCCAGCCGCCGATCAGGCCTTCCACTGCCTCGTTCAGCCCGTCGGTCGCCACGCGGCGGAAGACCGGCCGCGCGATCGCGGCGTCCGGGCCGAGCCCGCCGCGCAGGTAGATGTCGTACGCCTGCCGCTTGCGGCCGTCCGCGTCGCGGAGGGTCGTCCCCTGGAAACCGAGGTCGCCCGTCCAGTGGTGCGCGCAGGCGTGCGGGCAGCCGTCGAGGTGGAGCCGGAGGCCGGCGATCTGCGTGCCGAAGCGGCCCTCCAGGTGGACGAGGAGGTCGTCCATGCGCGTCTTCGTCTCGGTGACGGAGAAGTTGCAGTGCGGCTCGCCGGTGCACGCGATCGCGCTGCCGCGCGCGGTCTCGGTTTCCAGCGGGTAGCCGATCTCGGCCAGCGCGGCGGCGGTCTCGTCGACGCGGGACCGGGGACGCTGGTGAGCACGAAGTTCTGCTGGCGGGTGATCCGGACGTCGCCGCCGAGCCGCTCGGCCAGATCGGCGACGGCGATCATCTGGTCGCCGCTCGCGAGACCGAGGTGGACGGGCACGCCGATGTAGACGAGATCAGGGTCGCGCTGGTCGTGGACGCCGATGTGGTCGGTGAACGCCGGCGGCGGCGGCAGCTCGTAGTCGGGCAGCCGGTAGCCGAGGCGCCGCTCGCACTCGGCGCGCATGCCCTCGGGGCCGAGGTCGTCGACCATGAACTTCATGCGCGCCTTCACGCGCGAGATCCGGTAGTTCGGGTCCTCCTTCCAGGCATCGAGCAGCGCGCGCATGACCGGGAGCGCCTCGTCCAGGCGAACGAACACCCCCAGGTCGCGCGCCAGGCGCGGCACTGACGAGAGCCCGCCGCCGACGAGCACGGCGAAGCCTGGCTGTCCGTCGCGCAGCACGCCGACGAACGAGATGCAGTTGATCTCGGGCGCGTTGCAGCGGTCGGCGCAGGCCGCGATCGTGATCTTGTGCTTGCGCGGCAGGTCCGAGTACTCGGGGTTGCCGTAGAAGAACTCGGCCGCCTCTTCCACCACAGGTGTGGCGTCGAAGAGCTCGTCGTGCGCGAGACCGCTTACGGGGCAGCCCGTGATGTTGCGAACGGCGTCGCCGCAGCCGCCGGCGGTGGTCAGCCCCGCCGCCTCGATGCCGGCGAGCACGTCCGGCAGCGCGGCGAGCTCGAGGTAGTGGAGCTGGACGTTCTGCCGCGTCGAGAGCTCGCCCGAGCCGCGCCCGTACCGGTTGGAGACCTCTCCGATCGTCCGAAGCTGGGCGGGCGTCGCGAGGCCCGCGGGCAGCTTGATGCGGAGCATGAACGTTCCGATCTTCGGCTTGTCGTGGTAGAGGCCCCACCACTTGAGCCGGACGATGTCCTCCTCGGCGACGTTCTCGTAGCCGGCAGCGATCAGCGCGGGCAGCTCGTCGACGATCCCGAGCGGCGGCTTCTCCCGCTTCAGTCGCTCGACGGAGTTGCGCTTGAGCACGAGATCCCAGGTCACGGGCTCCCGTTCGCGCGTACGGCGAGTCCTTCCAACCGATGTCGGATCCCGGGTCATTGGCTGTTGGGAGAGCTAGCCGGCGACCCGAGACGCGGGAATGGGCGCACACAGACAGCAACACATGAGGTGGGCTGACCGGCGTGCGCGCTTCACTGTTTCGGAAGGTAGCGTCAACACAGTAGAAAGTAAAGCGACCGGCCAGCAGCGATTATTCCCGCGTGATCCCACTTCGCCGCATTCCCGATCTGCCGCCCTACGCGTTCGCGCAGATCGACGCGCTGAAGCTGCAGCTGCGCCGGGACGGGGTGGACGTCATCGACCTCGGCTTCGGCAACCCGGACATCCCGTCGCCGCAGGTCGCGGTCGACAAGCTGACAGAGGCGGCGGCGAAGCCCCGCAACCACCGCTACTCGGCGAGCCGCGGGATCCCCAAGCTGCGGGAGGCGATCTGCGACCTGTACGCGCGCCGCTTCGGCGTCGCGCTCGATCCGGAGCGCGAGGCGATCACGACGATCGGCGCGAAGGAGGGCCTCGCGCACCTGCTCTGGGTGCTCGTCGAGCCAGGCGATGCCGCGCTCGTGCCGGCGCCCAGCTACCCGATCCACATGTTCGCGCCCGCCTTCGCCGGTGCGACGGTCGCGCAGGTGGCCATGGGCACGGAGGAGGACGTGCTCGCGAACCTCGACGCCGCCTACCAGGCCACGAGGCCGCGCCCGCGTGTCGTCATCACGTCGTTCCCGCACAACCCGACGACGACTGTTGTCGAGGCGGACTTCATGCAGGCGCTCGTCGACTTCGCCCGGGCGCGCGAGATGGTCGTCGTCCACGACTTTGCCTACGCCGACATCGCATTCGACGGGCATCGCCCGCCGTCGATCCTCGCGGCGGAGGGCGCCAAGGACGTCGCCGTCGAGCTCTATACGCTGACGAAGGGCTACTCGATGCCCGGCTGGCGCGTCGGCTTCCTCGTCGGCAACGCCGACATCGTCGCGGGCCTCGGCCGCCTGAAGTCGTACCTGGACTACGGCACGTTCCAGCCGATCCAGATCGCCGCCACGGTGACGATGCGCGACGACGAGTACCCCGTCGAGGTCTGCGAGCTGTACCGCTTGCGCCGCGACGCGCTTTGCGACGGGCTCGCCCGGATCGGCTGGGAGGTACCGCGCCCGCGCGGGACGATGTTCGTCTGGGCGCCGATCCCGGACGAGTTCAAGCCGCTCGGCTCGCACGCGTTCGCGCTGCGGCTCTTGCAGGAGGCCGGTGTGTCCGTCAGCCCGGGCGCCGGCTTCGGCCCGGGCGGCGACGGCTACGTCCGCTTCGCGCTGGTCGAGAACGAGCAGCGGATCGGACAGGCGATTCGCGGGATCCGGCGCGTGCTCGAGGGCGCGGGCGTGAGCGCGGCTGTCGGTCAGGCGGCCAGCACGCGGTCCTTGTAGGAGCGGATCGCGTCCACCGTCATGTCGAGGTCCATGTCCAGGCCGCCTTCGCCGCTGGCGCAGGTCCCCGGACCTATGTCGTCCCGCGACACGACAGCGCTCGGGTCCCCGGGCGGCGGCTGGGCGACGGCCGGGATCTCGAAGCCCCAGGGGTCGTAGAAGCGCAGGCGCTCGTCGACGCTGTAGCGGCCCTCGTGGAGCATGCGGTGGTGCCGCCGGCAGAGCAGGACGAGGTTGCTCAGCGAGGTAGTGCCGCCGCGCGCCCAGTGATGAATGTGGTGTGCGTCGACCCAGCGGTGGTTCTCGCAGCCCGGGAAACGGCAGCCGTGGTCGCGCGCCCGTAAGGCGCGGCGCACGGCCGGTGGGATCGTCCGCGTCTTGCGGCCGATGCGCATGGGCTCGCCGTTGCGCTCGCTGATCGTGACCACGGAAGCGTCACAGGCCAGGCGCCGCGCGGTCTCGGGCGCAAGCGAGGGCCCGTCCTCGAGCGCGCACTGGCCCTCGCCGTCGTCGCCGGCGAGGGTCGCGTGGTCGACGTGGACGACGACCTGATGGCGGTCGCCCGATGTCGGCGCCTTCGAGCTAAGCGCGGTGTCCGCGATGTCCACGAGCGCCTCGGCATGCGTCCTCGGCGGTTCCGCGGAACCGCCCGCTCCCACCGGACACGGCCCTGGAAGACATGCAGCGCCCGCATGAACAGCGCTCCGTCCTCGGGCGCGAGCCGGCCGCTGATGATCACGCAGCCGTCGTCGTCGACCCAGGCCGAAAGGTAGGCGCCGAAATGGAGCGCCTCGGATTCATCGGTCGTGACGCGACGGTACGCCCGCACGGCCCGCTCCAGCTGCGCGGCGGTGAGGCAGCGAGCCAGCCCGAGTAGCTCTTGCTCCGACTCCGCATCCGCGATGCGGGTGATCGCGCGCACCTTCGAGTACGAGAGTTCGCCGCGCGCAAACGCGGCATGGATGTGCGGAAGGTCCGGGAGGCTCCGCGCGACGCGGACGTGCTCGCGCGCCGTGCGGGGCAGCAGCGCACACCGCCACGCGAGCCAGTCGGCGCACGAGCCGCCGCCGTACTCGTCCCAGTCGCCGCGCTGGTCGAGCTCGCCCACGAGCTCGAGGAAGCGGCAGGTCCCCGCGTACAGGTGCGAGGCAAGCGCCGCGAGCTCGTCCTGCAGCTCGCGAACGGACATGTCCGTTGTTGTCACTTCAGCCAACAAAGGAAACAGTACCGGTGCCGTCGGACGGACCGAGAAGCACTAGCTCACGTCGGCCGCCAGGTCTTCGTAGGCAGGGACGAGCTCCTCCCACCGGGTCCGCACGTCGTCGTGGCGCTCGCGCCCGGTGAGGTAGGCGGCGAGATCCTCGACGTGAATCTGCACGCCGGCGCCGTAGGCGGCGAGCTGCTCCAGCGGCATGCCCCGTTCCTCGAGGACGAGGATCGGTCTGGTCGCCGTCGGCGGCCAGTGTGGCTTCGATGACGTGCTCGTCCGGCTCGTCCGGGTCCCTGGTCAGCACCTGCAGCCGCTGCGGTGGCTCGCACGCCTCCACGCGCCCCGTGCCTTCCCATCCGGTGGCAAAGAAGCGTGCGCGGAACGTCACCGCCGAGGCGCAGGTCGCCCTCCACCTCGCCGAGCCAGCGGGCGAGACGGCGGGGATCCGTGAGTGCCGACCACAGATCGTCGATATCGGTGTCGAAGCGGTCTTCCATGCGCACGATGCCCTTGCCATCGGCTGATCGCAGGCTGCCCAGGATGCGGCGGCCTGCACGTGCGTTGCTGGTCATCTGATGCTCCTTCGTTCGCGTTTTCCCCGGGCCACCTCGGTATGCAGGGCATCCAGCCGCTGTTCCCACAAGGCCCGATAGCGGCCCAGCCATTCGTCGACCTCGGCGAGCGGCTCGGGGCGAAGGCCGTAGACCCGCCGCTGTGCCTCCTGGCGAACCTCGACCAGCCCCGCTTCCCGCAGCACCCGAAGATGCCGCGATACGCCTGGGCGAGCAATCGGTAGCAGCGCCGCCAGGTCACCCGCGGTTGCCGGACCGCCGGCCAAGGTCTCCAGCAGCGTCCGCCGGTTCTCGTCGGCCAGCGCCCGCAGAACAGCCTCCATGGCGCCAATGTACCAAGATGGTTACGTAACAGTCAAGGTACACAGCGGCTCGCGAATCCTGTCCCCGTCGTATGCTCGGTTCCCCACCGAAGGAGGCTGATGGCGACCGGAACGGAACCAGAGCTCCGCGGGGCGAGCGTCCACGCGAATGGCATCGAAATCCACCACGTCGAGGTGGGAGACGGCGTCCCGGTGCTGGTGCTCGACAACGCCATGGTCTCGACGAACCCGGTCTGGCGCGGCCAGTCATTGGCCTGGGCATCGTGGCTGACGACATTCGGCGAGCGCTTCAGGGTCGTCGCTCAGGACCTGCGCGGCTCCGGCAAGACCGTCCATCCCGGCGGCCCGATCTCGTACGACCTGCTCGCCGACGACGCGGCCGCGCTCGTCGAGGCGCTCGCGCTCGACCGTCCCCTCGTCTGCGGGTTCAGCGACGGCGGCGAGATCGCGACCGTGCTGGCGATCCGGCATCCGGACCTCGTGCGCGGTGTGGTCAACGTCGGCGGCTACGACCTGTTCAACCCGGACGCGAACGCCCCGACCATCGCCATGACTCGGCAGATGCTCGGCGGAAGTCCCGACGCCACCGAGGCCGACTTCGATGCACTCCAGCTGCTCGCCAGGCGGGCTCCTCCGCTGCGGACGATGTTCGAGCTGATGGAGGCCGATCACGACGCAGGTCAGGGGCCCGGCCACTGGCGGACGGTCGTCGCGCAGACGTTCCCACGGATCTCGCAGCCGCACGGCTACACGGCCGAGCACCTGCGTGACCTGCCGGTGCCGATGCTCATCGTGGTCGGCGACCGCGACATGTTCTGTCCGGTCGAGGAGGGCGCGGCGCTCTACCGCGCACTCCCCGACGGCGAGCTTGCCGTCCTGCCGGCGACCGGCCACGAGATCAACGACGTCGTGGTCGAGACGATCGTCGACTTCTTCCGCCGCCGCTCCTAGAGGAGCGCGATCGGCTGCGCTACTCCTCGATGACCGGCGAAACCACGACGCCGTAGCCCTGCCCCTCGAGCAGCTCCGCCGCGCGCGCCGCCTGGGTCGCGCCCGAGACGAGCAGCGTGACCGTGCCGCCGCGCTCGGGCGAGATGTGCTCGAGCTCCATGTCCTCGATGTTGATCCGCTCGGCGCCGAGCGCCTGGGTGATGCCGGCGAGCACGCCCGGCCGGTCGGTGACGTGGACGATCACCCGCTGCAGCTCGCCGGGGTCGTCGAACGCGCCGGCCAGCATCCGTCGGCGGTTGGCGCCCGCCTCGCCGATCCAGCGGGCAAGGAAGCCCGCGTCCCCGGCCTCGAGCGCGCGCTCGAGCCGCTCGAGCTCGCGCCGCTGCTCGGCGAGCAGCGTGCCGACCACGTCGGCGTTGTCGAGCAGGATGTCGACCCAGATCCGCGGGTTCGCCCCGGCCACGCGCGTCATGTCCCGGAAGGACGCCCCCGCGGCGGCGAGCGGGTCGTTGCCGTCGATCCGCGTGCCGCCCGCCTGGTTGACGAGCACGTTGGCGAGCACGTGCGGGACGTGGGAGACGATGCCGACGAGGCGGTCGTGGGCGTCCGGGTCGATCGCGAACGGTGTCGCGCCGAGCTCGCCGACGAAGCCGTGGACGAGGCGGTAGCGCTCGGGATCGGTCTCGGCGAGCGGCGACAGGTACCAGGTGGCGCCGTCGAACATCGTCGCCGTTGCGTGCTCGGGGCCGTGCAGCTCGGCGCCTGCGATCGGGTGGCCGCCGACGAACCGCGGCGACCCGCCGGCGGCGGCGCACACAGCCGCCTTGGTCGACCCGACGTCCGTGACGGTGCACTCAGCGGCCGCGCCGAGCGCCTCGCGCACGAGCCCGGCCAGCGACGCGACGGGCCCGGCCACGACGGCCAGCTCGGCGCCGGCGAGCGCCGCGATGAGCGTCGGCGCTTGCTCGTCGACCGCGCCGCGCTCCGCGGCAACGCGCAGCGCCTCACCGTTCGGATCCCACCCCGCCACGACGGGGGCGCCGGCCCGCTTCGCCGCCAGTCCCACGGACGCCCCGATCAGGCCGGTGCCGACGAGTGCCAGCCGGGAGGGAGGCACTCAGCCGATCTGCTTGCCCATCAACGCGACCTGCTCGCGGATCGCCGCAGCGAAGTCGCCGAACGCTGCGGCGGGGATCTGCTGCGGCCCGTCGCAGAGCGCCTCCTCGGGGCGCGGGTGCACCTCGACGATGATCCCGTCGGCGCCGACGGCCGCGGCCGCGCGCGCGAGCGGGAGCACGAGCGCGTACCGCCCGGCCGCGTGCGACGGATCGACGATCACCGGCAAGTGCGTCTCCTCCTTCAGCACGGCCACCGCGCCGAGATCGAGCGTGTACCGGGTTGAGCGCTCGAACGTTCTGATGCCGCGCTCGCAGAGGATGATCTGCTCGTTCCCCTCCTTGGCGACGTACTCGGCGGCCATCAGCAGCTCCTCGACCGACGCTGACGGGCCCCGCTTCAGCAGCACCGGCTTGTTCGCGCGGCCGACCTCGGCGAGCAGAAGGAAGTTCTGCATGTTGCGGGCGCCAATCTGAATCACGTCGGTGACCTCGAGCACCTCTTCGACGTGGCGCGGGTCCATGAGCTCGGTCACGACCGGCAGGCCGGTCTCCGCCCGCGCCTCCTGGAGGATCGTCAGCGCCTCCGCGCCGAGTCCCTGGAAAGTGTAGGGCGACGTCCGCGGCTTGAACGCGCCGCCGCGCAGCATCGTCACTCCCTCGGCGGCGACCGCGCGAGCGGTCTCCAGCGTCTGCTCGCGCGTCTCCACCGTGCATGGGCCGGCGATCAGACCGAAGTACGAGTCGCCGATCCGGTGCCCGTCGACCTCGATGACCGTTCCGTCGGGGGCGAACTCGCGCGAGACCAGGCGATACGGCTTCACGATGGGGACGACCTGCTCGACGCCGGGGTAGGCCTCGAGCGGCAGCGTCGCGAGCAGCTCGCGCTCGCCGATCGCGCCGATGATCGTCGCCTCGCGGCCGCGGGTCACGCGAGCCTCGGCTCCGGCCTCCTGCAGCCGCTCGACCACATGGTCGGCTTCGGCCGGGGACGCCCCCCGGGCCATGACGATGAGCAGCTCGGGGGAGCCGTTGACGGCCATTGGGCGAGTGTAGAGAGAACTCGACTACGCTCCGGAGGTGAGCGAGGGCCAGGACTCCGATCCCGTCATCCGCCAGATGCGCGCGCAGATCTCGGACACCGATCGCGCGCTCGTCGAGCAGATGAACAAGCGGCTGCGTCTCGTCGCGCGCCTCAAGGAGTACAAGGAGTCGCGCAAGATCGACTTCGTGGACCCGGCACGCGAGGCCTGGATGATCCAGGACCTGCAGCGCGCGAACCGCGGGCCGCTCTCGGCGGATGGCCTCAAGGAGATCTACGAGGAGATCCTGGCCATGACCAAGCGCGAAGTGTCGTAACTACGCTCGCGGCATGAAGCCGCCTGCCGACGGCGCCGTTTCGGCGTTCCCGGATCACTTCGCGGACGCGATCCTCGTCGTTTCGTTCGGGGGCCCGGAGGGGCCCGACGACGTGATGCCGTTCCTCGAGAACGTGACGCGAGGCCGCAACGTCCCGCGCGAGCGGCTCGAGGAGGTCGCGCACCACTACATGCGCTTCGGGGGCGTCAGCCCGATCAACGCCCAGAACCGCGAGCTGATCGCGGCGCTCGAGCGCGACCTGGCCGAGCACGGCATCGACCTGCCCGTCTACTTCGGGAACCGGAACTGGCACCCGCTCCTGCCGGACACGGTGGCGCAGATGACGCGGGACGGCGTTCGCCGCGCGCTCTGCTTCGTGACCTCGGCGTTCTCGAGCTACTCCGGCTGCCGCCAGTACCGCGAGAACCTGTTCGCCGCGCAGCTGGAGGTGGGGCCCGAGGCGCCGGAGCTGCCACGCCTGCGCATGCTCTTCAACCACCCGGGCTTCATCGAGGCAAACGCCGACCGGCTGCGCACGGCGCTGGCGGACAGTAGGGGCGAGCCGCACGTCGCCTTCACCGCGCACAGCATCCCGGTCGCTATGGCCGAGCGGTGTGCCTACCAGGTGCAGCTCGCCGAGGCGGCGCGGCTCGTCGCCGAGGCGGCCGGCGTGAGCGACCACGCGGTCGTCTACCAGAGCCGCAGTGGGCCGCTGCACGTGCCGTGGCTCGAGCCGGACATCCTCGACCATCTGCGCGACCTGCACGCGCGCGGGGTGACCGAAGTGGTCGCGGCGCCGCTCGGCTTCCTGTCCGACCACGTCGAGGTGCTGTACGACCTCGACGTCGAGGCGGCCGGGCTCGCCGGCGAGCTCGGGCTCGGCTTCGTCCGCGCGAAGACGCCGGGGACGCACCCGCGCTTCGTCGCCGCCGTCCGCGAGCTGGTCCAGGAGCGGCTCGACCCGGCCGTGCCGCGTCTCACGGTCGGGAGCCTGCCCGCCAATCCCGACACCTGCGTGCCGGACTGCTGCCGGCCGGGGACGGGGCGCCCGAGCCCGTGGGAGGAGGCCGTGGCGGCCGCTTGACAGATCGATGTCTATCGATGTATAGATAGACGTCGATGGATGTGGCGTGCTGCGAGCCGCTCTCGGCCCCGGCCCTCACGGAGGAGGCGGCCGTCGAGACCGCCGAGCTCTTCAAGGCGCTCGCCGACCCGGCGCGCGTCCGGATCGTGAACGTGCTGGCGACGAGCGGCGAGCCGCTGTGCATCTGCAACCTGGTCGAGCCGCTCGGGCTCTCCCAGCCGACGGTGTCGCACCACATGAAGAAGCTCGCGGATGTCGGGATCGTCGAGCGCGAGCAGCGCGGCCGCTGGGCGTACTTCACGCTCCGGCCGCAGGCGGTCGACGCGCTCGCATCCGTGACCGACCTGAGAGGAGCGTGCTGCTGATGGGCTGCTGCGACGACTGCTGCCGCGACGGCGACGACTGCTGTTGAGAGTTCTCTTCGTCTGCGTCGGAAACCAGGGCCGCAGCGTGATGGCCGAACGGCTCTTTCGCGCTGCGGCCCCCGGCGACGAGGCGCGGTCGGCAGGGAGCCGGCCAGGCGCCGCAACTCATCCGGAAGTCCTCGAGGCGCTCGCCGAGGTCGGCATCGATGCCTCGGACCACGTGCCGCAGCTGCTCACCGAGGAGCTCGTCGAATGGGCCGACACGGTGATCGCGACCTGCGACGACTCGTGCCCCTACGTGCCCGGCAAGCATTACGAGAACTGGCAGATCCCCGATCCGATCGGGCTCCCGGTCGAGCGGGTCCGGCCGATCCGCGACGAGATCGCGCGCCGCGTGCGCGCCCTCAGCGAACGAGCTTGAAGACGTTCGCGTGCACGGTCACGCCGGTGTTCCGGCTGATCAGCTGCGCGAGCGTCGTGCGGTAGTCGATGCCGTACCGCTTGCGGATGCGCGCGAGCTCCGCGTCGTTCGCGTAGAAGAACCGGTCGCCGTCGCGGAGCGCCGTGAACTGGCGCTTCCAGGCGGCGAGCTGCAGCGGGCCGAACTCGGTGCCCCGCACGTGCGGCTCGGAGACCATGCCGACGTACGCGTCGAGTCGGCCGACATCGCCGTAGATCGCCTCGAGCCGGGACGCGAGCGCCGTCCGCCGCACGCCGCTGACCGCGTCCTCGAGCGCCTGCTCCGTGCCGGGCGCGATGCCCGTGCCGTCGCGGCTGCGCAGGCTGACGAACTGGAGCGACGCCGGGTCGTCGATCCAGTCCGGCTCGGACGGCAGCGCAGCCTCGCGCTCGCCCGTGACCGCCTGGAACGTCGTCTGCGGCGGCAGCCCGTACGCGTGGCGGAGGGCGTTATAGGCGGGGATGCCGTGGTCCCGCGACCGCTCGAGGTCGATGGCGGCGAGGTCCTCCACGCCCGAGAAACAGTTCGGGATCACGAAGCGCGGGTCGCCGCAGGCGGCCGCGGTCGTCTTCGGCACCTGGAAGAGC
Source organism: uncultured Thermoleophilia bacterium (assembly GCA_963710465.1). Classification (GTDB taxonomy): domain Bacteria; phylum Actinomycetota; class Thermoleophilia; order Gaiellales; family Gaiellaceae; genus JACVRM01. The sequence continues at coordinate 205,810 of CAVQAQ010000007.1, read as the reverse complement.
ACGCTGCGCAGCGCGTCGTCGACCTGCTCGTCGTTGCGGTACTCGCGCTCGTTGCCGAGCCCCTGGAGCACCGGGCCGACCCCGATCGCATGCAGCAGGTCGGGATTGCCGAACGTGAGATCGAGCGGAACGTCGAGCAGGTACCGCCCGCGGGCCGCATCGACCTGGATGCCGGAGGTCCGGAAAGAGGCGAGCTGTGCAGCCGACCAGCGCCCCGCCGGCGCCGAGATGTCGAAGTTGCCGTGCACCATGCTGTGCCCGCGGTAGCCGACCGTCGCGAACTCGTTCGTGATCGAGGCGTCGACGGCGGGGCGGTAGCCGCGGTAGGGCGCGAGCTTCACGCCGAACGCGTGCAGGAACTGGCCGTACGTCACGTACTGCTCCTCGGCGCCGACGACGCGCCGCGCGATCTGGAACCGGGTCTCGTCCGAGAGGGCGCGGGGGAGCAGCCCGACGATGCGGTTGTGCTCGCGCGCCATCAGCGTCTGGATCGCGCCGAGCGCGACGTTCTCGTTCGCCCGAACGTCCCCGGCGACCATCGCCTTGCCCGGCGTCGCGGCGAGCGCGCCGAAGAGGTCCATCGGCGGCGCGGACGTGCGCGCGCCCGCAGGCGGCAGGTACCCGTCGGGCGTGAGGAGAAGCCTCGCGCCGTCGCGGAGCCAGGTGAGCCGCGCCCCCGTCGTGCCGTACACGTTCGACGCGTCGATGTAGCTGCTCACCGTGTTGAGCTGCTGGCGCGGCGAGGTCACGCCGGTGCCGGGCGCGGCGGGCGTGCGCGAGAAGCCGATCAGGCCGAGGTCGTCGGTGAAGCGCTCGAGCGGGTCGGCGGCGCTGAACGCGATCGGGGCGTCTTCCCCCGGGCGCTCGTCGGCGAGCCCGATGTCGTGGTCGACGAACTGCGCCCAGGCCCAGCCCCACTGGGTGACGTCGTTCTCGGAGAAGAGGTTCTGGCCGACGTCGTTGAAGATCCGGTTGCTCACGTAGCGCGGCGACGGCCCGGCGACCATCGACCCGATGCCGTCGGCGTAGTCCGGCGGGGCGATGCGCGGGTAGATCGTCCCGGCGGCGCCCCACGCCGTGTGGCGGACGTTGTTGCCGCTCCCGTCGAGCGTCCGTGTCGCGGCCGCGGCCGGGGACGCCAACGCAAGACAGCAGGCGGCGACCCCGAGCCAGCGCATACGGTCGTTCTAGCGGAAACGGCGGGCCGTGAGGCCCGCCGTTCCTTGAGGGGAGGATTGAGGGGAGGAGCTACGAGGCCTGAGCGGGCCTCGTTCCGAGCGTGACCGTCACGGTGCGCGAGGAACCGTTGCGCGTGACCGTCAGCCGGACCTGGTCACCGGGCCGGTGTGCGTCGATGAGGCTCTGCAGCTCGGCCGCGGAGGAAACGGACTGCCCGTCGATGGCGGTGATCACGTCGCCGCCGGTCGGGTACTGCTGGCCGTCCAGGACACGGTTGCCGGTCTTCGCCTTGAGGCCCGCCTTCGCGGCCGGCTGGCCCGGAATCGTCACCTGGACGGCGACGCCGGCCGCCTCGCCCAGCTGCCCCGCCACCGCCGAGGGGATCTCGGTGATCGAGACGCCGAGGTAGGCGTGCTTGACGTTGCCCTTGGAGATGAGCTGGTCGGCGATCGACTTCACCGTGTTCGAGGGGATGGCGAAGCCGATGCCGGCGTTGTCGCCGGAGTCGCTCTGGATCTGCGCGTTGACGCCGACGACCTCGCCGCGCAGGTTGAAGAGGGGGCCGCCGGAGTTGCCGTGGTTGATGGCGGCGTCGGTCTGGATCGCGTCGTTGATGGTGAAGTTGTTGGGGGCGTCGATCTGCCGGTGCAGCGCGCTGACGATGCCGGCCGTGACCGTGCCGTCGAGGCCGAACGGGCTGCCGACTGCGACGACGGGGTCGCCGACGACGAGCTTGCTCGAGTTGCCGACCGCGAGCGGCTTGAGCAGCGACGCCGGCGCTCGACCTTGATGACCGCGATGTCGGTCGACGGGTCGGCGCCGACGACGGTCGCCTTGTAGGTGCCGCCGTTCGGGAAGTTGACTGTCACCGACGACGCGCCGCTGACGACGTGGTCGTTCGTGACGATGTAGCCGGTCTTGGAGTAGACCCAGCCCGAGCCCTGGGCCTCGCCCTGCTGGCCGAGCTGCGAGGTCGTCTGCACCTTGATGTCGACGACCGAGCTCTTGGCGCGCGTCCAGACGCCGTTCACGCTCAGTGACGCTCGCAGAGGACGTCGGCTGCGCGTTCGTGACCGTGACGTTCCGCGTGACCGTCGTCTTGTCGCCGGACGAATCGATGGTGGCCGTGACGACGGCCGCCGTCGTGGCGCCGACCGCCGCCGCGGCGAGCAGCGCGGTCACGGCTGTGCGAAAGCGGATGCGTTTCTCGTTCGCCGGCGGCTCCGGCGGCGCCGGCGGCTGAAGGGGCGGGAAGGGGGAAGGCTGGGACGGTGGGAACATGGTCGGCTCGTTTTCCTCTCGTTCTATCGGCGTTGTCCGTCATACAGTGGAGCAACGCGTTAAAGCAACGGTGAATGGCGCCTAAGACCCGGGTAAGACTTCCCAGACGGTGCGCCGTCTTAACGCTGGTTCACAATCGGGCGGCAGACTGCGTGTCATGCGGATTCTGGTCGTCGACGACGAGCGTGCGGTGCGTGAGTCGCTCCGGCGTGCACTCCAGCTCGAAGGGTACGAGGTGGAGCTGGCCGAGGACGGCGCGGACGCGCTCGCCAAGCTGAACGGGGGCGGCACCCCGGACGCGGTGATCCTCGACGTGCTCATGCCGACGATCGACGGGCTCGAGGTCTGCCGCCGCATCCGCCGCGAGGGCAACTCGGTGCCGGTGCTGATGCTGACCGCCCGGGCCGAGGTCGAGAGCCGCGTCGCCGGGCTCGACGCCGGGGCCGACGACTACCTGCCGAAGCCCTTCGCGCTCGAGGAGCTGCTCGCGCGCCTGCGTGCGCTGCTGCGCCGGTCGGGCGGCACCGACGAGGTGCTGCGTTTCGAGGACCTCGAGCTCGACCCGAGCACGCGCGAGGCCCGCCGCGGCGGCGAGTTGATGGAGCTGACGCGCACGGAGTTCAACCTGCTCGAGCTCTTCATGCGCAACCCGCGGCAGGTACTGACGCGCTCGACGATCTTCGAGCGGGTCTGGGGCTACGACTTCGGGTTCGCCTCCAATTCGCTGGACGTCTACATCGGCTACCTGCGCCGCAAGACCGAGGCAGGCAACCGCCCGCGCCTGATCCAGACCGTGCGCGGCGTCGGGTACGCGCTCCGCCCGCAGTGAGCTTCCGCGCCCGCATCACGCTGCTCGCGACCGGGCGGTCGCGATTGCGATCGTGTTCGCATCGGCCGGGCTCTTCGTCGCTCGTGCGCGACCAGCTGTACGCCGGCATCGACAGCGCGCTTCGTGACGATGCGCGCGCGCTCACGCTGCGCGACCCCGACCAGCTCCGAGCACGCCCTCTACGGACCTGACCTCGCGTTGTCCGGCGGCTATCCGCAGATCGTGTTCGCGGCGGCGAGCCGGCGCGAAGCCGGGCCCAGCCGGTGGCCGCTCCCGCGTCGACCGCCGACACGACTGGCGGTCGCGCGCGAGCGAGGCCGGCGCCTTCTACACGAGCGACACCGTCCCGGCACACGCCTCCGGATCTTCACGTTCCCGTACCGCTACAAGTCCGGGTTCGCGATCCAGGTCGCCCGGCCGCTCGCACAGGTCGACCGCGCCGTGAACCGCGTTCGAACCATCCTCTTCTCGTCGGCGCGGTCGGCGGCATCGGTCTGGCCGCGATCCTCGGCCTGCTCGTCTCGGGCGCGGCGATCGCGCCGATCCGCCGGCTGACGCGGGCGACCGAGCGCGTGACCGCCACCGGCGACCTGTCGCAGCGCATCGAGGTGCACGGCCACGACGAGCTCAGCCAGCTCGCCACCCGCTTCAACGAGATGCTCGCCGCGCTCGAGGAGTCCACGCGCGCCCAGCGCGCAGCTCGTCGCCGACGCCTCGCACGAGCTGCGCACGCCGCTGACGAGCCTGCGCACGAACATCGAGGTGCTCGCCCGTGACCGCCCGCTCCCGCCGGGCGAGCGCGAGCGGCTGCTCGACGACGTCGTCGAGCAGCTCGGCGAGATGACCGAGCTATCAACGAGCTGATCGAGCTGGCGCGCGGCGAGCAGCATCTGAGCGAGCCCGAGGACATGCGCCTCGACCTCGTCGCCCGAGGCCGCCCTCGAGCGTGTCCAGCGCAACCGCCCGACGGTCACGTTCCTGACGCACTTCGAGGAGTCGCCGATGGTCGGCGTCCCCGCGACGCTCGAGCGGGCGATCGGCAACCTGCTGGACAACGCCGCCAAGTGGAGCCCGCCCGGCGGGATCGTCGACGTGACCGTCGCGCGACGGCGAGGTGCTGGTGCGCGACCAGGGGCCGGGGATCGCCGACGAGGATCTCCCGTTCGTCTTCGACCGCTTCTACCGCTCCACGGCCGCGCGCGGCATGCCCGGCTCCGGGCTCGGCCTCGCCATCGTCCGGCAGGTCGCGCACGCCCACGGCGGCGAGGTCACGGCCGAGCGCGCCGAGGGCGGCGGCACGCTGATGCGGCTTCGCCTCCGGTCTCCAGCACCGTCGGAACCGGTTCACAGCGAAGTCACAGCGGTGTCTTAAGGCCGACTTACTCCGCCCCGGTTAGCTGCTGTCCATGGCAGGCAGCAACCAACACGGAGGCATCATCATGATCAAGCGTCACAAGCGGTCGGTGGCCGCCGGCGCGGTCGCGCTCTTCGCGATCGCGGGCGGCGGAGCAGCGGTCGCCGCAACCCAGAGCACCTCCCCTCAGGCGGAGAGCAACGCGATCGTCGCGGACGCGGCGGGCCAGCTCGGCGTCACCTCGACGCAGCTGTCCGACGCGCTCAAGAAGGCGCTCTCCAACCAGGTCGACGCGGCGGTCACCGCCGGCCGGCTCACCGCAGGCCCAGGCGAACGAGCTGAAGGCCCGCATCGAGGCCGGCGACGTCCCGCTCGTCGGGCTCGGCCCCGGCGGCGGCCCCGGTGGTCGCCATCTCCACCATGGCGGGCCCCGGCCTCGACGCCGCGGCGACGTACCTCGGCGCTGACCGAGTCGCAGCTGCATGACGCAGCTTCAGGCGGGCAAGTCGCTCTCCGACGTCGCCAAGGCGAACGACAAGACGGTCGACGGCCTCGTCGCGGCGATGGTCGCGGACGCGAAGCAGCACATCGCGGCCGACGTCGCCGCGGGCCGCCTGACCGAGGCGCAGCAGACGCAGATCCTCTCGGACCTGCGAGCAGCACATCACCGACATGGTGAACGGCACCATGCCGCAGCGGCCGGACTTCGACGGCCCTGGCCCGGCACCGGCCCTGGGGCAGTCCTCGTCGCTCGGGACGGCAGCCTGATGGAACCCGCCCGCCCCTCGCGCATCGAGGAGGCGCGGCACCGCGCGTCGAGGGCCAAGACGGCCCTCGGCGCGGGCGCCGCCGTCGCGTTCGCCGCGGCGGCCGGGCTCGCCTGGTCGGGCCACTCCGGCAAGACCGCGAGCACTCGTCCTCTTCGGCGAGCACCTCGTCCCCGGTGTCCTCCTCGGACGACGGCAGCTCCTACTACTCCGAACGACGACAACAGCGGCTTCAGCTTCGGCTCGGGCTCGGTGAGCCCGAGCTCCGGCTCGCAGCCGCAGGTGGGCACGAGTGTCTCCTGACGTCTTCCGCAGCATGGGCGTCGACGTCGTCGTCGGCGGCGCCACCGCGGCCGAGCTCGGCCGCATCCGGCGCCTGTTCGACGAGTGGGATCGCATCTTCAGCCGGTTCCGCCCCGCGAGCGAGCTCAGCCTCGTCAATGCCGTCCCCCGCGACACCGTTCTCGTCTCTCCCCTCTTCGCGCATGTCGTTCGCGTCGCGCTGGACGCTGCGCGGAGCACCGGCGGCCTCGTCGACCCGACCCTCGGCGGCGCGATCGAGGCGGCCGGGTATGACCGCGACTTCGCCGCGCTGCCGCAGGACGGCGCGCTCGGCAGGCCCCAGCGCGGTCGCCCCGACGCCGTGAGCCTCGCCGGGCGAATCCTCTCGCGCCCGGCGGGGCTCCGGCTCGATCTCAACGGCGTGGTCAAGGGCATGGCCGTCGATCGCGCCCTCGCGCTGATCTCGCGTGACGGGTACGTCTCGGCCGGCGGCGACGTGGCCGCGCGCGGCGGCGTGATCGTCGCGCTCCCGGGCAACGGCTCGGTGCGCCTCGACGCCGGCGGCATCGCGACGAGCGGCAGCTCGCGCCGGCGCTGGCTGCGCGGCGGCGCCGAGCAGCACCACCTGCTCGACCCGTCCACCGGTCGCCCGGCCCGCGTGCCCTGGGCCGAGGTCACCGTCGCGGCCGGCACCTGCGCCGCGGCGGACGTCGCCGCGAAGGCGGCGTTCCTGCTCGGCTGGGACGGCCCGGCGTGGCTCGACGAACGCGGCCTCCCAGGGCGGTTCCTCACCGGCGACACCGTCGTCCTCAACGACGCGTGGCGCGGCTCGATCGAGGGGCGTTCCCAATGGGCGGCGGCGTGAACGTCGCCTGGTACGTGGCGCGAGCGGGCGGGATGGTGGCCTTCGGGCTGCTGACCGCCTCCGTGCTGCTCGGCATCCTGCTCGCCGGCCGCAAGACGCTGCCGCGCTGGCCGCGCTTCGCGGTCGAGGACGTGCACCGCTTCGCCGGCACGCTGACCTGGACGTTCATCGGCGTGCACGTCGCCGGGCTGCTCGTCGACACCTACATCGGCTTCTCGCTTCGCCAGGTGCTGATCCCGTTCACGTCGTCGTACCGCCCGGCCGCGACGGCTGCGGGCATCGTCGGCGCCGAGCTGCTCGCGGCGATCGCGATCACCAACCAGCTCAAGGACCGCCTCCCGCACTCCCTCTGGCGGCGCACGCACTACCTCAACTTCGCCGTCTGGGCGCTCTCGCTCGTCCACGGCGTCACCGCCGGCACCGACACCCACGCCGGGTGGGCGCAGCTCCTGTACCTCGCCTCGGCGACTTCGGTGGTGGCGGCGATCGCGTGGCGCGTCGCCAGCCGCCGCGCCGCAGGCCCGTGGGCCGTCCGCCTCGCGCCGGTGATCGGCGGGCTTGTCGCGGCCGAATTCACGGTCGCGCTGATTCTTATGTGATTCCCAGCGTTTTCTTAGGCAACCGTGATTCGCTTCGGATTGTGAGGTTGAAGAAGGGGACCCTCCTCGTGATCGGCGCCGCCGTTCTCGCTGTCGCAGCGGGCGGCGGCGCCATCGCCGCGACCAAGCTCAACGACCCGAAGGCGACCCAGCAGGCGATCATCGCCGACGCCGCGGGCCAGCTCGGCGTCACGCCCGCGAAGCTGAGTGCGGCGCTGAAGCAGGCGGTCGAGAACCAGATCGACGCCATGGTGAAGGCCGGCACGATCACCAAGGGCCAGGGCGACGCGCTGAAGGCGCGCGTCGAGGCCGGGAACCTGCCGCTCTTCGCCGGGCCGCACCGCGGCTTCGGCGGCCCGGGCCCCCGCTTCTTCGGCCGCCATCACGACGGCCCGTTCGCGCACGGCCTCGACGTGGCGGCCACCTACCTCGGCATGACCGAGGCCGAGCTCCACCAGGCGCTCGCGGGCGGCAAGTCGCTCGCGCAGGTCGCCAAGGACAAGGGCAAGACCGCCGACGGTCTGATCACGGCGCTGACGGACGACGCGAAGCAGAAGCTCGACACGGCGGTCAAGAACGGCCGCCTGACGCAGGCAGACGCCGACCAGCTGCTGAAGGGCCTCCAGACCCGGATCACCGATCTGGTCAACGGCCGCTTCCCGGATCCGGATCACTTCGAGCACCGCGGCTTCTTCCGCGGCGGCGCGGCAATGCCGCACCCGCCCGCATTTCGCCACGCCTGACCGTTAGCCACGCCTGAGCGCTAGCTTCCCGCGGTGGTGGTCATCGGCGGCACCCGTGAGTTCGCGGCCGCGCGCGAGCGCGTCTGGGAGCTGCTCGTCGATCCGGAGGTGCTCGCCGACTTCCTGCCAGGCGTCCAGTCGCTCGACGTCAAGGACCCGTCCCACTGGTCGGCCGAGATGCGGCTGCCGAAGGCGCCCGTCGCGCTGACGCTGAACTTCGAGCTCGTCGACGAGAGGCCGCCGGAGCATGCCCTGCTGAGGGCGAAGGGCAAGCGGCTCGGCGCCTCGGTCGACGTGCGCACCGCGTTCGACCTCACGGACGCTGGCGGGCGCACGGCGATGGCCTGGTCGGCCGACATCGACCTCGGCGGGATGCTCAATCGGCTCGCGCCGGCGGTCCAGCCGGTCGCGGAGCGGCAGGCAGCGAAGTTCCTGGACGACCTCGAGCGCCGGCTGGCCGTCTAGCGCAGGATCTCGGTCAGCGCCCGGTCGCGCACGTCGCCGCGGGCGAGCATCGCCGTGAAGCGCCCCTCCTCGAGCGGCTTCGCGAAGTGGAAGCCCTGGCCGGCCCGTACGCCCATGCCGACGAGCGTCCGCGCCTGCTCGGCGTCCTCGATGCCCTCGGCGATGATGTCGAGGTGCAGGCTCTGCCCGAGCTGCACGATGCTGCGCACGAGGTCTGACGCTCGACGAGGCCGGCGCGCGCGTGCTCGACGAACGACCGGTCGATCTTGAGCATGTCGATCGGGAAGCGCTGGAGGTAGCTGAGCGCCGAGTAGCCGGTGCCGAAGTCGTCGACCGCGAGCCGGACGCCGAGCGCGCGCAGGCGCTGGAGGCGCGTGCGCGGCGCCTCGCTCTCGTCGGCGAGGAAGCTCTCGGTGATCTCGAGGACGAGCCGGTCGGAGGTGACGCCCGCATCCGCGAGCGCGCCGCGCACGTGCTCGACGATCTCGGGGTCCTCGAGCTGGCGCATGGAGACGTTTGCGCTGACGTAGAGCGGCAGCTGCCGGGAACGCGTCCTGCCACCGCCGCAGGGCGCGCGTGGCCTCCTCGAGCACCCAGCGGCCCATCGGCGTGATCAGACCGGTCTCCTCCGCGAGCGGCAGGAACGCGGCCGGGGGCAGCAGCCCACGTTCGGGGTGCCGCCAGCGGATCAGTGCCTCGGCGCCGAGGATGGCGCTCGACTCGAGCGCGACGATCGGCTGGAAGTGCAGCTCGAACTGCTGCTCGTCGATCGCCCGCTGGAGCTCGCCGCCGAGCTCGAGCCGGGTCAGCGCGACCTCGTGCATCGACGCCTCGAAGAGGCGTGCCTGCGCCCCGCCCCGGCGCTTCGCCTCGTACATGGCCAGGTCGGCGTTGCGCATGAGCTCGGCCATCGTCTCGCGGCCGCCCAGCGCCGGCGCCACGCCGATGCTTGCGGTCACCGCCAGGTGCCGGCCGTCGACGTCGAACGGCGGCTCGAGCGAGGCGAGCAGCCGTTGCGCGGCCTGGAGCGCGGCCTGCGGGTCGGGCACGCCCTCGAGCAGCAGGGCGAACTCGTCGCCGCCCAGCCGGGCTGCCGTGTCTGAGCCGCGCAGGCCTTCGCGCAGCCGGTCGCCGACCGCCCGCAGGAGGACGTCGCCGACCGCGTGGCCGAGGCTGTCGTTCACGGTCTTGAAGTCGTCGAGGTCGACGAAGAGGACGGCGACGCCGCCGCCCTGGCGAATGGCGCCCGACAGCGCGTGCTGGAGGCGGTCCTCGAACAGGGCGCGGTTCGCGAGCCCGGTCAGGCTGTCGTGGAAGGCCAGGTGGCGGAGCTCGCTCTCGAGCCGCTTGCGGTCGGTGATGTCGCGGCCGGTGAGAATGCAGCCCGCATCGTCGGCGAGCTCGCCCCGCACCCACTCGAGGACGACCCACGAGCCGTTCCGCGTGGAGAGGCGGCACTCGAAGCGGCTCGCCGGCACTCCGGCGGCCGCGTCGCGGAGCGCATCGGCGTCCTCGGGGTGGGCGAGGTCGAGCAGCTGCCGGCCGACGAGGTCGCTCGCCAGCAGGCCGAGCACCGGCAACGCGGAGTCGGTCACGTAGGTCACGGTCGTGTCGGGCTTCACGACGACGATGAGCTCGGAGGCGTTCTGGACGAGCTCGCGGAACCAGCGTTCGCTCTGGCGCAGCGCGCGCTCGTCGGCGTCGGCGAGCGAGCGGCGCGCGCCCTGGAACGCGCGCAGAAGCAGGATGCTGAAGAGGGCGGCCAGGGCGACGAGGACGCCTGTCGCGGCCGTGGCCCGGAACGACGCCGACTGAGCACGGGACGCGGAGGAGTCGAGCGTCCGGCGCAGCACGCGCTGGAAGCGGTTCAGGCTCGGGTCGACCCGCTGGTCGCCGACGGCGAGCGCCTCGTCGAGCCGGCCCTCGGCGAGCAGGCGCAGCTCGTGGCGGAGCGCCTGCTGGTGGATCGTGGCTGCATCGACGAGCTCCGGGTCCGGTCGCTCGCCCGAGCGTGGACAGGCGCGCGAGCTCGGCGTCCATCGCCCGCCGGCGCGCCCCGATCTCGTCGCCCAGCACGTTCGCTCCGGCGCCGTGCGCGGCGACCGCCTGCCACTCGAGGCTGCTCTGCTCGTTCGTGAGCGAGCCGAGCCGCTCGAGCGCGAGCTCCTGACCGCGCGCGAGGTCGGCCTGCTCGCGCAGCTTGAGCACGCCGACGACGGAACCTCCGGCGAGGGCCAGGACGGCGAGCGCAGCGAGCCAGACCAGGGAGCGACCGGCGCACGGGCTGCCTCACCCCGCCTGTGCGACTGGTCGCACCAGGCCCGAGGTCGAGAGGTTGTGCGCCTTCGCGGCGCTCGGGTCGAAGACCTCGACCAGCGTGTTGGAGCCCCGCTCGGCGATGTAGACGCTCGTCGGCCGCGACATGCGCCAGACGGCGACGCGCCCGTCGCTCAGCTGCACGTGGCGGGCCCCGCGCTGCTGGGCGGCGTGCTGCGCGACCTGCCAGGCGCCTGCGACCGGGTAGGTCGCGATGGTGAGCGTCTTCGCGTGCGTGCCGACGTTCGTCGCCGGGGACAGGTAGCGGACGAACGATCCGCTCCTGGTCGTCGTGACCTCGAGCCGGCGGTCGGGGAAGGAGCCGGCCCAGTAGATCGGGGCAGTTGCGCCGGACAGTGAATCGAGGTGGTCGGCCGTCACGACGACCGGGACGCCCGGCTTGAGCAGCGTCTTGGCAGGGGCGTCACTGCCGCGGACGAGCAGCACGATCCCGCCCACCGTCGCGCCGAGGAAGAGCGTCACGGAGAGGACGAGCGTGCGGACGGTGATCGTCATCCGGTCACCGCCTCGCTCGTCGCGTTCTCGACCTGGACCACGATGATCTTCGTGCCGTGGGCGACGTAGTTGCCCTTGCCGGTGTCGCGCATGCAGCGCAGCACGATCGGGCCCGGCGCCGCGAGCGTCACCACGAGCTGCATGTTCAGCGTCGCGCGGTTGGCGTGCGGGTCCGTCTCCGCCGTATCGGTGCTGCCGCCGCCGGCGTCGAGGCGTGCAGCTCATCGCCTGCATGGCGCCGTCGCCCCCGGAGAGCTGGAGGAGGGTCGTCTTGGCGGTCACGACGTAGGAGCCCGCTGCGACGTTGGTCATCGTCGCCAGCGTCACCGTCGCGCCGTCCGGAAGGTTCACGTCGGCGTCCCGGTGAACCTCGCGGGCGTCCGACGGGCCGCGCGGGCCCTGCGGGCCTGCCGGCCCCTGCGCGCCGGCCGGGCCCTGCGGCCCCTGCGCTCCGTCCGCACCGCCGGCCGCGCCGGTGTTGCCCTGCGCTCCGGCCGGGCCCTGTGCGCCCGTCGCGCCCTGCGGCCCCTGTGCGCCGGTCGCGCCGGTCAAGCCCTGCGTGCCGGTCGGGCCTGCGTCACCGCTGAGGCCCTGAATTCCCTGCGGCCCGGCAGGGCCTGGCTCGCCCTTGGTGCCGGGTGCGCCGGGTGCGCCGGGCGCGCCTTCCGGCCCGCGCGGGCCCTGCGGCCCGGTGAGCCCCTGAAGGCCCTGCAGGCCGGGAGGCCCGTCGACGCCGGCAAGACCCTGGCTGCCCTGCTCGCCCGGTGACCCGGGCGCGCCGTCGTGGCCGGCGGGGAGCTGCCCGTCCGCGAAGTCTGAAGCCGTCAGCGAGCCGTCCTCGACCTTGGCCGAGTTGACGGCGCCGTTCGCGATCGCGTCCGTGCCGACCGCGCCGTGCGCGATCGAGCCGGACGTGACCTCGCCCGGCTCGAGCTTGTTGGCCTGCAGGACGGCCTGGCGGATGTCGGCGCGCGCGACGGTCGCAGACGGCTGCCCTGCGCCGAAGCCCGCCGCGCCGGCGTTCGCGGGAGGCCTGTCCAGCGGCGACATGACCGCGAATGAACCGGCTCCGACGGCTGAGGCGGCGGCGAGTCCCGCCGCTGCTTGCGCAAGCTTGAATGTCATGCCGCAACGCGCGCGGGTAGGGGGCCGCGCACAGGCTGTATCGGCGGCGACTGCCGCTTCCTGTCGCCCGATCGGGTGACGTGTCCCTAAATGTCGACGTGGCGGTCGGCGGCGCAGGAACGCGCCCAGCCCTCGGCCGCCGCGACGACGCGGGCCCGCAGGTCTGCGTCTAGCGAGCCGCTGTCGAGCTCGATGCGCACCTGGTGCACCTCGGCCTCCGAGTGCGGGCCGAGCTCGAAGCGCTCCTCCGAGATGACCGAGACGTCGCCGGTCTCCTCGACGAGGCGCCGGCCGAGCTCCTCGACCTCCGCAGGCGTGGCCGTGCGGCCGGCCAGGACACCGAAGTTGACGGTGACCTGAAGGGCACCGTCCGCGGAGGGCTGCACGAAGGCGATCGCCTCATCCGATTCCACGACCGCGCCTGTACCCCGCTGCCGCTGAGGTTTAACCCCGCCGGAGGCGGTAGAGTCGGCCGCCGACGACGTCGGCGATCCAGAGCGTCGTGCCGTCGGTGGCGACGCCGTCGACGACCAGCCGGCCGATCGGTGCGAGCGTCTCGGCGATCGTGGTGGTCGCCGGGTCGACGGCATACAGGTGCTCGAGCACCGGCAGGCCGCTCCGATCGTCCGCGGCGCTCGCCGCCGCGACCCAGATCCGCCCGCCCGCGGCGGCGACGTCGACGCCGCCGGCGCCGATCTCCAGCGTCGCCCGCACGGCGCCCGTCGCCGGGTCGACGCGTAGCAGGTCGGTGCCGCGGCCCGTGATCCAGAGCGAGCCGGCGAACAGGGCCATCCGTTCGGGCGCCTCGCCCGGGAGACGGCCGAGACGCGTCACCGCATTGGTCGCCAGGTCGACGCGGTCGAGCGAGGCGTCGCGGTGGTTGACGGCCCAGGCGTGCGTCCCGTCGGTGACGAGCGCGGCGGTGCCGTCGCCGACCTGGATGTCTGCGACGACGCGGCGCGTGCCGGGGTCGATGCGGAGGAGCCGAGAGCGGGTGTCATCGGCGACCCACACCGAGCCGGCGGCGAACCAGATGTAGGAGCTGACGCCGCCCAGCCCGATCGTGGTCACCTGGCCGGTGGCGGTGTCGAGGCGGGTCAGCCAGGGCCCGCGGCTGACGGACCAGATCGCGCCGCCGCCCGCGGCGATCGACTGCGGGGCCTGGGCACCGGCCGGTAGCAGGGCGCTCAGCCCGCCGCTCGCCGCCTCGACCCGGCCGAGCTCGTAGCTCCGCCGGCACGCGACCCAGACGCTCGCCCCGTCGAGCGTGGCCGCGTACTGCGGCAGGAAGTCGCGCTCGCCGCCGCAGATCCCGAACGCGTCCGCGGTCGGGAGGATCGAGGACACCGGCGCCGCGGCGCGGACGCTGACGGACCGCAGCGCGATGCGCTTGCCGGCGGCGCGCGCCTCGGCGCTCCAGGTGCCGGCGAACGGCAGCGTCACGCGCGCGCGGTACGTGCCCGTGCGCCGCCGTGCGCCCTGCCGTGACCGTCCGCCGCGTCAGCCCGTTGCGGAAGGTCAGCATCGGCGCGGCGCCGGTAAACGGCTTCGCAGCCGCGGTGGACGGTCACGGTCGCCGGCCAGGGCGCGCCGGCGGTCACGGCGCGAGGGGTCGAGAGCGTCGCGGCCAGCGGCGCCTGAGACGCGGCGAGCAGGACGGCGAGGAGCAGGCGCACGGTGGTCATACACCGCCGGCGCGGGCCAGGTTCCTAGTGCTCCGAGGGCTCCCAGCGGAAGCGTCGCACGGCGAGGATCGAGCCCGAACAGGCCCCACGCGGCGACGATCGAGAGGTCGTCGAGCACGTTCCAGACGTGCGCGTGCTGGACGATGACGTCGCGGACGAGCCGGATGAAGTGCGACAGCGGCAGGACGTCGGCGAGCCAGCTGCACAACCTGCGGGAACGACTTCGTCGAGAAGAACGCTCCGGCGAGGAACGCGGCCGGCAGGTAGATGGCGTTGATCACCGCGGACGACCCTTCGGCCGTGCGGATGAACGTCGACGTCGCCACGCCGAGCGCCGTGAACGACGCCGCGCCGATCGAGCAGGACGACGAGGAGCGACAGCCAGCGGGTCGGGACGGGGACGTCCCAGATCGCCCGCGCGAGCAGGACCAGGATGACCGCCTGGAGCAGGTAGACGAAGACGAACGAGCCGAACAGCCCGGCCAGGTACGTGGCGCCGGGAAGCGGCGTCGCCCGGATCCGCTTCAGCGTCCCGGACTCGCGCCGCAGCACGAGCAGGATCCCGAGCCCGGCGAACGTCGTCGCAGCGGCGCCGTAGCCAAGGAGCCCGCTGAGCAGGTACGTGTAGCCGCGTACGCCGTCGACCGTGTCGTTGCCGTAGGCCGACCCGAGCAGGACGAGGAAGATGATCGGGAAGAGGAAGGTGAAGAAGGCGAGCTCGCGGCTGCGCCAGAAGAGCAGCTGCTCGACGCGGAACTGGTGACGGAGGAGTCGCATCACGTTCCTACCCCTCCTCGGTCAGCGTCAGATAGATCTCCTCGAGCGTGGGCCGGCGCACCTCGAGCTCCTCGAGCGGCGTGCCCGCGGCCAGCGCCTCGCCGGTCAGCTGGTGCAGGACCCGGGTCGGGTCCTCGGTCTCGACGACGACGACCTCGCCCGCTCGCCGGTAGCGGATCTCGGTGGAGGAGCCGGCGCTGATCAGGTCGGCGGGGGTGCCGGAGGCGACGATCTCGCCCTTCGCAACCACCGCGACGCGGTCGGCAAGCTGCTGCGCCTCCTCGATGTAGTGCGTCGTCAGCAGGATCGTCTTGCCGAGGTCGCGCAGCGACCGGATGGTCTCCCAGGCCGTGCGGCGCGCGGCGGGGTCGAAGCCGGTGGTGGGCTCGTCCAGGAACACCAGCTCCGGGTCGCCGACGAGCGCCACGCCGAGGTCCAGGCGCCGCCGCTGCCCGCCCGAGAGCGTGCGGTAGCGGGCGTCGCGCTTGTCCTGAAGGCCGACGAGGCGGACGACGTCCTCGGGATCGCGCGGGTGCGGGTAGTAGGGGGCGAACACCCGCAGGGTCTCGATCACGCTGAGGTTCGGGAAGAGGTCTCCGCTCTGCGGGACGATGCCGAGGCGGCCGCGCCACTCGTCGGGCGCGTCCGCCGGGTCGGTGCCGAGCACCGTCACGGTGCCGGCGTCGCGGAGCCGGTAGCCCTCGAGGATCTCGACCGTCGTCGTCTTGCCGGCGCCGTTCGGACCGAGCAGGCCGAACACCTCGCCGGCGGCGATCTCGAAGCTGATCCCGCGGACCGCCTCGTTGCCGTCGTACGACTTGCGGAGCCCGCTGACCTCGACCGCGTTCAACTCAGAGCTCGACGGCGACGATGCCCGCCGGCGGGAAGTCCGGCGGCGGCCCGCCGGTCAGCTGCGCCGCGATGCGCGGCAGGTCGGGCTGGTGGCCGACGGCGAGCACCGTCTCGCCGCGCCCCTCGACCGCCTCCTCGATGCTCTCGACCGTGGCACCCGGCCCGAGGCGCTCGTCGATCTCCACCGGGACTCCCACCGCGAGGCCGACGGCCTCGGCGGTCTGCTGGGCGCGGACGAGCGGGCTGGTGAGGATGACGGCCGGCCGGATGCCGTTGGCGGCGAGCTCCATGCCGAGCCCGCGCGCCTGGTCCTGGCCGGCGGGCGTGAGCTCGCGCAGCGCGTCCGGCTCACCGGGCGCCGCCTCGGCATGGCGGACGAGGAAGAGCCGCATCGGCGGAACCTTAGGCGCTGAGCGCGCGTGCCAGCGCGGCCGCGGCGTCCTCGGTGACCGGCTCTCCGTGGGCGGGGAGGATCAGCTCGACCGGCAGCTCGAGCAGCGGCGCCAGCGCTGTGCGGATATCGGCGAGCGTGACGCCGCGGGACAGCCACGAGGCGGGGAGGAGGCGCGGGCCGCCGTTGGAGGAGAGGATGACGTCGCCGCTGATGAGCGCCCGGTGCTCGGCCGACCAGAGCACGGCCTCGGGCTCCCCGCGTGCCCCGAAGGGAACGAGCCCGCCGGGCAAAGCGTCCCCGTCCGCGAATCGGTCGGTGACGAGCTCGACGTCGTCTGCGCCGGGCTCGTAGACCCAGACGCGCGTACCGGGGTAGCGCTGCACGACCTCGGCGGTCGAGCGCACGTGCCATGGGACGGTCAGCACCACGTGCGGCGCTCCGTGGTGCTCGACGTCGCGGTCGACCGCGCGCCAGAACCGTTCGGCGTCCTCGCCGGGCGGCGCGAGCGGGTCGACCAGGACGAACTCCTCGTCGCGGACGAGCGCGACGCTGGCGACTTCCTGGTCCCAGTCGGCCCGTGGCCTCCAGTCGGGATGCGGCGCCGTCCAGCGCCACAGGTGCGGCCGAAGCTGCTCGAGCTGCATCGGCGCGCAGCGTAATTGCCCTCCGCCGCTTCTACGTAGTTTTCCCCCGCCGCATTCAGCCCGCCCCCTGATTGCATGGCTTCTCACCTCCGCGATGGTGAGGCCATCACGGAGAGCAGCCCCGGGGCCTCGCAGAGAGGCTCCGGAGAGGAGGAGGAGTCATGATGAAATGGATCCAGTGGGGCGGCGTCGCCGCCAGCGTCATCCTGATGGCATTCGGCATCGGCGCACTCGCCATCGGCCTGCAGGGCCGCAGCGAGGTTCGCTCCGACGTCTCGCGCGAGGCGGTCGTCGGCACGCCCGACATGACGCCCGCGGCGATCAAGGAGGAGGCCCAGAAGGCAGGGCTGACCGACATCTCGCTGCCGACCTGCACGGTGGCCAACCAGAAGGTCGACACCGGGTGCCGAGGCCAAGTGCTTCGCCTCGTACATGCGGATCCACACCCTGGAGTCGACCGGCGGCCAGACCTACTCGCAGCTGGGCCGCTACGTCACCGCAGCCGGCAAGGCCACGAACGACCCGACGCAGGCCGCGCTGGTCAACGGCCAGCCGAAGGAAAACCCGCTTCGCAACCTCTGGGTGACGGAGACCGCGCTCAGCACCGCGCTGAACACCTCGTTCTTCGCGGAGCAGGTCGCGCTCTTCTCGGTGGTCATGGGCATCGCGCTCCTGCTGACCGGGATCGGCTTCTTCATCCTGACGCTCGGCGGTGCGCTCGGCGCCTTCGCAGTTCCGCGCCGCAAGGCGGCGCCCGAGCCCGACGCAAAGCTGCTCTCCGCAGGGGGCCAGTCCTAGCCGAGTCACCCTCGGCACGGGGCTCGGCCTCGATCCACCCGCAGGCCCCGCTTCGGCGGGGCCTGCGGCGTTCTATGGGTAGGCTCGGCCGGGTGCCGACCCTGCGCTACGTCCTCGCAGATGTCTTCACGGACCGCCCGCTCTCCGGCAACCAGCTCGCCGTCTTCACCGACGCGCGCGAGCTCTCCGAGGACACGATGCAGCCGCTCGCGCGTGAGCTCAACCTCTCGGAGACGGTCTACGTGCTGCCGGCCGAGGGCGAGGGGCACGCACGCATCCGCATCTTCACGCCCGCGCGCGAGCTGCCGTTCGCCGGCCATCCCGTGCTCGGCACGGCGTTCGTCCTCGCCGCGCCGCTGCAGCTGGACGAGATCCGGCTCGAGACGGGCTCTGGCATCGTCCCCGTCCGGCTCGAGCGAGACGGACAGGCGCTCGCGTTCGGCCGGATGGCGCAGCCGATCCCGAAGGTCACGCCCTTCGACGGCGACGAGGAGGGGCTGCTCGAGGCGATCGGCGTCGAGCGCTCGGAGCTGCCGGTCGAGGTCTACGACAACGGCGCGGTGTTCGTGTACGTCGCGCTGCCGAGCAGGGAGGCGGTCGCGGGGCTCACGCCCGACTTCAACGCGCTGGCCCGGCTCGACGACGTCGTCGGCGTGATGTGCTTCGCCGGCTCGGGCAGCTCGTGGAAGGCGCGGATGTTCGCCCCGGGCTCGGGCGTGGCCGAGGATCCCGGCACCGGCTCGGCCGCAGGCCCGCTGGCGGTGCACCTCGCGCGCCACGGCCGGATCGGCTTCGGCGAGGAGATCGTCATCGAGCAGGGCGCCGAGGTCGGGCGCCCTTGCATCCTCCACGCCCGCGTGGACGGCTCGGCGGACGCGATCGAGCGCGTCGAGGTCGGCGGCTCCGCGGTGATCGTCGCCCGCGGCGAGTTCCGCCTCCCCTAGTAGCGGATCTCGACCGCCTCGATCTCCGGCAGCTCGAGCGCGAGCGCACGCCAGAAGCGGCCGCCGTCCTCCGAGACGTAGAGCCGGTTGCGCCCGGCGAAGACGACCAGGTCGGGATCGTCGACGCTCAGCGCCACTGCACGGCCCTCGGGCAGCCCGCCGCCGGCCTCGCGCCACGTCGAGCCGGCGTCGTGCGAGACGACGAGCGGCGGCCTGCGGTCGACGACGGCGATCACCGTCGACCCCGCAGCGGCCGCCGAGATCACCAGCGGCAGCTCCACGCGCACGAGATCGGGCTCGACGGTGCCGAGCGGGTCGTGCTCGACCCACTCCTCGTCGACGTCGACGACGAAGACGCCGTCGACCGTCGCGACCGCGACCCGCGTCACTCGGCGGGCAGGCGCGCCGGGGCGAACCGGCGCTCGGCGGCGACCGCGATCCCGGCCAGCGCGAAGGAGGCGGCGAAGCTCGGCAGTGACGCCGTGAAGTCCCACGGGGCCGGATCCGTGCGGTCGACGATGTTCAGCCACCAGTTCGGCCCGACCGGCGACAGCCACTGGTAGAGCGCGAACCCGACGACCCAGGCGACGAGCATCGCCGGCCGCACGGCCGGCGCCCGGAAGATCTCGTCGCGCGAGTAGTGGCGGCCGCTGAACAGCCAGTCGGCGAGCAGCACGCCGAAGAGCGGGACGAAGAACGAGCCGAGCAGGTACAGGAACGTCTGGTAGCTCGTGAAGTCGAGCACCAGCGCCCCGAACGTCGCAACCACCGTGACGGCCACGACGAGCAGCCGCTGCGGCACCCGTGGGAAGAGGTTCTGCAGTGAGACCGCGCCCGAGTAGACGTTGGCGAACGCCTCGTCGCTCTCGTCGACGGTCAATGCGAACAGGGCGAGCAGGCTGGCGATCCCGCCTGCCGCGACCGCGGCCGGCAGTGCTGCCGCGTCGGAGATGCCGCGGTCGAGCAAGAGCACCGCGCCCAGCCCGAACATCCAGAGCGTCGGCACGAAGTAGCCGCCGCCGGCGCCCCAGAACGCGGCGCTCCGGTTGCGCGAGAAACGCGTGTAGTCGGCGGCCAGCGGCGTCCACGAGATGATGCTCGCGATCACCAGGTCGACCGCCTGCCAGAAGCTCGGGAAGCCGCCCTTGCCGCCCGCGTTCCACAGCTGGTGCAGCGAGGCGGCGTGCAGCGCCCACCAGGTCAGGTAGACGAGCGACGCGAGCACGACCCAGCCGGCGAACTTGCGGATGTAGCGGCGGATGAAGCCGACCGGGCCGAGGAACGCGAGCACGATCGTGATGCCGGCGAACACCAGCGTCCAGAGCCACTTCGCCCGCACGCCGAAGAGCTCGTCCGAGAGCGCGGCGGCCGCCGTGGCGATGATCAGCAGCTCGAACGTCGCCCAGCCGACGCACTGGATGATGTTCAGGCCGGTCGCGAGGTAGGAGCCGCGCCGCCCGAGCGGCGCGCGCAGCAGCACCATCGCCGGCACGCGCGCGTCGTTGCCGATCAGTGCGGCCGCGCCGAGCATCACGTTGCCGAGCGCGGCGCCGACCACGATCGCAAGCAGCGCCTCCGGCAGCGAGAGCGCGGGCACGAGGATCGCGCCGGCGACGATGACCAGCAGGCTGACGGAGAGGTTCGCCCAGAGCAGGCCCGTATCGAAGAGGCCGAGGACGCGGAGGCGGTCGGGGACGGGCTCGATGCCCCAGGCGGGCGTCTCGGTGTCCAGCACGGCGGTGAGCCTAGCCCGGGCGACCCGACACGACCCGCGTGCCGGTGGCCTTGAACGTCGCGAACGCCTGGCGGCCCGGCTCCAGCCCGAGCCGCTCGCGCGACTCCGCGGTCACCTCCGCCGTGACCGGCCCGATCGTGATCCGCACGCGGTTGCCGAGCTCGGTCACGTTGCGGATCGGGGCTTCGATGACGTTCAGCGCGGAGTCCTCCGCGTTCGTGGTGGCGACGGTGATGTCCCACGGATACACCGCGACGACGACCTCGCCGTGCGCCGGGTCGGTGGTGACGATCGTGCCTCCGTCGGCGAGCCGGACGAGCGTGGTGGCGCCGGCGCGGCTCCGCATGGCCGTGCAGGAGGTTGGCGCCCGTGAACGAGGCGACGAAGGCGTCCGCCGGCTGGGCGACGAGCTCGGCCGCGGTGCCGAGCTGGCGCAGCTCGCCGTCGACGAGGACGCCGATCCGATCGGCGAGCGCCGCCGCGTCCTCGAAGTCGTGCGTCACCAGCAGGACCGGGATGTCGAGCTCCGCGAGCAGGTCGTGCAGCTCGGCGCGGACGGATGCCTTCGTGTGCGCATCGAGCGCCGAGAGCGGCTCGTCGAGTAGGAGGACGGCCGGATCGCGAGCGAGCGCGCGGGCGACCGCGACGCGCTGGCGCTCGCCGCCGGACAGCCGCCCCGGCCGCTCGTCTGCGAGGTGTGCGATCCCGAAGCGCTCGAGCAGCTCGCCGGCGCGTGCCTTGCCGCCGTACTCGATGTTGCGCCGCACGGACAGGTGCGGGAAGAGCGCGTAGTCCTGGAAGACGAGCCCGGCCCGGCGCTGGTCGGGCTCCAGGTCGATCGCCTGCAGGGCGTCGAACCACGGCTCGCCGCCGGCCGCGATCCGCCCGGACTCGGGCCTCGCCAGCCCGGCGACCGCGCGCAGCACCGTCGTCTTGCCGGCCCCCGACGGACCGACGAGCGCGACGGTGCCTTCGACCTCGAGCGTCAGCCCGACGTCGAAAGCCCGAAGAGGGAGCGCGATGCGGTCGAGGATGAGCGCCATGACAGGGCCACGTGGAGGGCGACGAGGAGGAGGATGCTGATGCCGACGAGGACGCCGCCCATCGCGAGCGCCGCGTCGAAGTCGACGTCGAACTCGGCATAGATCGCGAGCGGGAGCGTCTGCGTGATGCCCTGGAGGCTGCCGGCGAACATGATCGTCGCGCCGAACTCGCCGAGCCCGCGGGCGAACGACAGCGCGAGCCCGGCGATGAGCCCTGCGCGCGCGAGCGGGAGGACGATCCGGAAGAACGTCCGCCCCGGCCCGGCGCCGAGCGTCCGCGACGCTGCGACGACGTTCGGGTCGACGGCCTCGAAGGCCGCGATCGCCTGGCGGATGTAGAGCGGGCTCGCCACGTAGGCGACGGCGAGGGTCACCGCGGTCTGCGTGAACGGGATGCTGACGCCGAACGCGTCGAACGTGGAGCCGAGCAGCCCCATGCGGCCGAAGGCGGCGAACAGGCCGAGCCCGGCGACCGCCGGCGGGAGCACGAGCGGGAGCTCGACGAGGACGACGGCGAGCGGCCGCCCGCGGAAGCGCCGGGTCGCGAGCAGGTAGGCCGTCGGCGTCCCGAGCAGCAGGATCAGCACCTGGGCGACGCCACTCGTCTTCAGGGTGACGACGAACGCGTCCTGCACGGCCGGATTCGAGAACTGGTCGAGCAACGCGCCCGGTCCGGTACGGATGAAGATCGCCGCGATCGGCAGCAGCTAGGAAGCCGAGAGTCAAGGCCGCAGCCGCGAGCGGCACCCAGCCGAGCACTCGCCGCCGCATCGCTACTTCTTGGTCTTCTTCGGCGGCGCCGGCTTCACGCGCGGCAGGAAGCCGGCTGCGAGCAGCTTCGCCTGGCCGGCCTTCACCAGCACCCGGTTGACGAATGCCTGCGCATCCGTCTTGTTGCCACTGCTCGAGACGACGCAGATCCCGTACTGGACCTTCGGCTGCGCCCAGGCCGGCACCTTGACCACCTTCACCTTGCCCGGCATGGTCCTGGCGTCGGTGGCGTAGACGAATCCGGCATCGGCCTCGCCGAGCGCGACCTTGGCCAGCACCTCGCGCACGTCCGTCTCCTGGCTGACGACGTTCTTCAGCACGGCCGACGACAGGCTCATGTTCTTGAGGATCTGCAGCGTGTAGCTGCCGACCGGCACGCCCGAGCCGGCTACCACGAGCTTGATGCCGCTCCGCGTCAGGTCGTAGACGCTGTGGATGTCGCCCGGGTTCGAGGTCGGAACGACGATCACCAGCGTGTTGCGCGTGAAGACCACGGGCTTCGAGCAGAGCCCCTTTGCGTACAGCTGGTTGGGAAGCGTCATGTTCGCGGAGGCGAAGACGTCGGCCGGTGCGCCCTGCTGGATCTGGGCCGACAGGGTGTTCGAAGCGCCGAACGAGTAGCGCTCGGCGCCGTCGATCCTGGGGAACACGTCGGTCAGCGACGCGGCGGCGAAGACCGTGATCTGCCCGTGCGTCGCGGCCGATGCCGCTGTGGCGAGCACACCCAGGAGCGCGAGCGCGGCGAGGAGGCGGCGCATCAGTCGGCCACCATGACGTTCGTCGCCTTCACGATCGCGGTCGTGGCCATGCCGGGCTTGAGGCCAAGCTCCTCGACCGCGTCGCGCGTCACGATCGCGACCAGGCGCACGGGCTCGCGCACCACGATCTCGACCTGCGCCATGAGCCCGTCCGTCTTGACCTCGGTGACCGTGCCGGGGAAGCGGTTCCGCGCGCTCAGGTGCGCGGTGCCGCCGTCCCCGCGGAGGCGATCGATCTCCTCGGCCGTGACCACGCGCCGGTTGCTTGCGTCGCGCGTGACGGTGATGCGGCCGGCCTTGTCCCAGCGCCGCAGCGTGTCGAGGCTGATGCCCAGCGCCGATGCGGCCTCGCCCGCGGTGTAGGCCTGCTTCGGCATCAGCTCTCGTACCGGTCGAGAGCGGTGGACACGGCATCGATCGAGAGCCCGGGAGCGAGAGCGGCCCCGATCACCGGGCCGCCGCGCCAGTGCGCGACCGCGCTGGCGTGCTGGGCCTCGTTGGCCGCGATCTGCGCGAGCGGGAGCCGCAGGTCGGGGGCCGTCACCGAGGCGAGCGCCCCGATGTACGCACCGACCATCAGCGCCTCGATCGCCGTTGCCTGCCGGAGGGTCGAGCCGGCCGAGGCGAACGTCTTCGCGGGATACGTGAAGTCGATGTCGCCCGCGGTCGCGGGCACCTGGCCGGCGTTGGTGAGCAGCACGGACAGGCTGTCCAGGTGGCGCTTCTCGTCCTGGAGGATGCGCCTGAACTCATGCTTCACCCGCGACGGGAGCTCGCCCTGCGCCTGCGTCGAGAAGTCGATCGCCAGGAGCTCCGCGGCGACCAGCAGGCGGAGGTACGCGAGGTCGCCGTCGGTCGGCGCCGCCTGCGCCGCGCTGGGCAGCAGGGCGAGCGGCGACGCCGCGATTGCGACAGCCAGCCCCCCGCCGGCGCCGCGGCGCAGCACCGCCGCCCGTGTCAGTCCCTGCGTAGGCATCGCCCACGCATGAGGCTACACGGAGCGGCTAGTCGATGGTGCAGTCGGGCGCGTCCGCGCGCTCGCCGCCCGGCAGGCGGGCGATGAGCTCGGAGAGCGTCGCGAGCTCCTTGCGCGTGAAGCGGCCGGTGAACTGCGAGGCGATGCCGGCGAGGTGGGTGCCGGAGGCCTCGCGCAGCTTGTTGCGCCCTTCCGGCGTCAGCTGGGCGTACGAGACGCGCTTGTCGGCCGCGCAGTCGACGCGGCAGACGTAGCCCGACGCGCTCGAGGCCGGCGAGGAGGCGCGTGATCCCGGACGGCGTCAGCAGCACGCGGGCCGCGAGCTCGACGGGCTTCAGGGTCTCCTTCGGCGCCCTGGCGAGATGGAGGAGCACCTCGTAGTCGTTGATGGTGAGGCCGTGCGCGGTGACCAGGTCCGCGTTGAGCTCACGCGTGACGGCCGCGTGCGCGCGCAGCCACTGCACCCATGTTTCGAGTTCGGTACTCTCTGGAGAAAGAACTTGCGTGCTCAACATTCACCTGCTACTGTAGTTGACGAGTCAAGTATATCGTAGACCCCCAAGGAGGGAAATCTCATCATGACGGAGCTTGCAACCCAGTCCGGCGTCGCGGGCCTCATCCCCGCCGGCACCTGGAACGTCGACGGATACCACTCGACGGTCGAGTTCGGCATCCGGCATCTGCTCATCACCACCGTCAAGGGCACCTTCGCCAACTTCGAGGGCACCATCGAGGTCGCACCGGACGGCGCGGCCAAGGCCAACGGCGTCATCGCGTCGGAGAGCATCAACACGAACGAGCCGCAGCGCGACCAGCACCTGCGCTCGGCGGACTTCTTCGACGCCGCCACCTTCCCCGAGATTCGCTTCGAGTCGACCGAGATCGGCCGGGTCGAGGGCACCGCATTCACGGTCGCCGGCAACCTGACGATCCGCGGCATCACCCGCCCGATCGAGCTCGACGCGGCCTTACGAGGGCACCGTCAAGGACCCGCAGGGCAACGAGCGCATCGGCCTGACCGTCAAGGGCCACCTCGACCCGAATGACTACGGCGTCGACTGGAACCAGCAGCTCGAGGCCGGCGGCAACCTGCTCGGCGACCGCGTCGACTTCACCGCTTCGATCTCGGCCGTCAAGGCGGCGTAGCGACGATGCGCGTCCTCGGGATCTCCGGCAGCCTCCGCAACGCGTCCTACAACCGTGGGCTCCTGCGCGCCGCGCAGGAGCTCGCGCCGGACGGCATGGAGGTCGAGCTCTACGACCGTCTAACCGATCTGCCGTACTACGACGGCGACGTCGAGGACGCCGGCGCTCCCCGAGCCGGTCCATCGCCTCCGCGACGCGATCCGCGCCGCGGACGCGGTGCTGTTCACGACCCCGGAGTACAACCGCGGCACGTCGGGCGTGCTGAAGAACGCCATCGACTGGGCGTCGCGCCCCGCGCGGCAGTCGGCGCTCGACGGCAAGCCGGTCGCGCTCATGGGCGCGACGACCGGCATCAGCGGCACCGCCAACGCCCAGCGCCAGGTGCGCGAGGCGCTCCTCTTCCCCGGTGCCCAGACGCTCCCGGAGGAGATGCTCGTCGCGCGCGCGGGCGAGAAGTTCGACGAGAACGGCGAGCTGACCGACCCCGAGGTTCGCGCCGAGGTGCGCGTGCTGCTCGAGCGCCTCGAAAGCTGGATCGCGCAGGTGCGCGAGGCAGTCGAGGTCGCTGCATGACCATCGCGCGGGGGGCCGCGTAAGCGGCCCTCCGCTTTACCCGCTCGCGGCCTTGGCCGCGACCTTCGGTTCCGGCTCGAGCTTGTACCCGACGCCGTACCGGGTGTGGATGAAGACGTGGTTGGACGCGCGGCGGTCGACCTTCTCGCGCAGCTTCCGGACGAAGACGTCGACGGTGCGGTCGCGCCGCGTCTGGCGGCGGCCCCAGAGCCGCTGCATCAGCTCGTCGCGCGTGACGACGCGGCCGCGCTCGCGCGCGAGGGTGTAGAGGAGGCGGAACTCGGTGGGCGTCAGCTCGGCGCTCTGGCCGTCGACGAACGCCTGCACGACGGCCGGGTCGATGCGCAGCTCCTCGACCTCGATCGCGTCGCCGCGCGAGACCTGCTCGGCGCGGACGCCGCGCCGGGCGGCGACGCGGACGCGGGCGACGAGCTCCTTCATGGAGAAGGGCTTCACCAGGTAGTCGTCCGCCCCCAGCTCGAGCGCGTGCACGCGGTCGTGCTCGCTGCCGCGCGCGCTGATGACGACGATCGGCGTGCCGATGCCCTCGTTGCGCAC
This sequence comes from uncultured Thermoleophilia bacterium, assembly GCA_963710465.1. Classification (GTDB taxonomy): domain Bacteria; phylum Actinomycetota; class Thermoleophilia; order Gaiellales; family Gaiellaceae; genus JACVRM01. The sequence goes on along the minus strand of CAVQAQ010000007.1, from coordinate 179,835 downwards.
CGTCTCGATCAGCTTCCAGCCGTCGAGGCCGGGCAGCATCAGGTCGAGCACGCAGACGTCGGGCTGCTCGAAGCGGAGGCGTGCGAGTGCGAGGTTGCCGCGGTCCACGCGAACGGCGTCGAACCCTGCGGCCTGGATGTGCCCCGCGATCGCCTGCGCGATGACGGCGTCATCCTCGACGATGAGCACCTTTGCCATCCCGGCCATCCTGACCCCCTGCGACCCGTGCCGGGGTGCCCCGGTGGTGAAGATCAAGTCTCCGTCTGGTGAATCCGGGCTACGGGATCGCACAGCGGCCCACGTACGATCCGGGAATGGCCTCCCGCCCCCAGCTCGAGCGCGAGCGGAAGCTCCTTGGCGGCGCGGAACTGCTCGCCCAGCTCGACGGAGAGCCGATAGAGAGTCGTGTGTTCACCTCGACCTACTTCGACACGGCCGACCGGCGCATGTTTCGCCGCGGGGTCACGCTGCGCCGCCGGGTCGAGCACGGCCGGTCGCAGTGGCAGCTCAGGCTGCCGCAGGAGAATGGCCGCCTGGAGGTCGAGGCCGACGGCGGCCCGGTGCCGCCGATCGAGATCTACGAGCTCCTGACCGCGTACCTCGGCGGCCGCAAGCTTGGGCCGGCGGCGACGATGCGCACGCGGCGTCAGGGCGTGCGCGTCCGCAACGGCCACGGCGAGGCCGATGTGTCGGCCGACCAGGTGGTGATCCTCGAGGGCGCGCACGAGGTGGACGCGTTCGAGGAGCTCGAGGTCGAGCTGATCGTCGGCGACGACACCCTGCTCCACGCCCTCGAGCGCCGCCTCCACGACGCGGGCGCGCGCGACGGCGGCACCGAGGTGGAGCTCGAGCGTGCGCTCGGGAGCATGCCGCGCGTCGCCGAGGAGCGGCCCGCCCGCGACGCACCGCCGCTCGAGCACCTGCTCTTCCAGATTCGCACGCAGTACGAGGCGATCGTTCGCAACGACCCGGGTGTGCGCCTCGCCGTCGATCCAGAGGCGGTGCACGACATGCGCGTTGCGACGAGGCGCCTGCGCGCGATGCTCCGCGCCGCGGCCGACATGGTCGAGCCCGAATGGAGCGAGCCGCTTCGCGACGAGCTCAAGTGGCTCGCCGGCGAGCTCGGCCCGCTGCGCGACGCCGACGTGTTCCTCGAGTACCTCCGCGCCGAGACGTCCGGTTTCCAGGGGGACGACCGCACGGGAGCCGACCGGCTCGTCGAGCTCGTCGAGGAGGATCGCCGTGCCGCCCACGCCCGCGCGATCGCGGCGCTGCGTGGCGAGCGCTACCTGGCGCTGCTCCAGGAGCTCGAGCGCGCGGCGCGGGCGCCGCACGTCCGTTCCGCGGAGGTGGCGCTCGAGGGGATCGCGCGGACCGAGTTCCGCAAGCTCCGCGACGAGGCGCGGCGGATCTCGGCCGACTCGTCCGACCACGAGGTGCACGCGCTTCGCATCCGGGGCAAGCGAGCGCGCTACGCGGCCGAGCTCGCCGAGACGGCAGTCGGCAAGCGCGCCCGCCGTTTCCTCGAGCACGCGAAGCGCTTTCAGGACGTCGTCGGCGAGCACCAGGACGCCGTGGTCGCCGAGGAGCACCTCCGCCAGCTGGCCGAGCGGGGCGGCTACGAGGCGGCGTTCGCCACCGGACGGCTCGCCGAGCAGCAGCGCATCCGCCGGGTCCGCGCGCGCGCGGAGCTGGAAGACGCCTGGGCCGAGCTCGACCGCGCCGGACGGCACGCCTGGCGCTGACCGTCCGGGCCGCAGGCGGCGTCGTCGTGCGCGGGCACGAGGTGCTGCTCGTGCATCGTCCGCGCTACGACGACTGGGCGTTCCCCAAGGGCAAGTGCGCCGCGCGGCGAGAGCGACGAGGCGTGCGCGCTCCGCGAGGTCGAGGAGGAGACGGGGCTGCGCTGCCGGCTTGGCCGCGAGCTCGGCTCCACGTCGTACACCGACGGGCGCGGGAGACCCAAGGTCGTGCGCTACTGGCTGATGGAGCCGGTCGGCGGCGAGTTCGCCGCGAGCGACGAGGTCGATGCCGTGCGCTGGGTCGACGCCGAGACCGCGCGGAGCCTGCTGTCGTACGGGCGCGACGACGCCGTCCTGCGCGACGCCCTGGCTGATTAGGCGGCGAGCCGCTCGGCGAGCAGCTCGCGCACGGCGCCCTCGCGGATGCCGCCCGTGCCGAGCCGGAAGGTGACGCCTAGCCGGCGCTGCACCTCGGCGAGGATGATCGTGCCGGCGAGCAGCGTCTCCGCCCGCTGCGGCGCGATCCGGAAGCGTGACGCCACGTCCGCGCGGCGGCGCGACGAGAGGATCTCGATCGCGCGCTCGAGCTCGTCCGCGCCGAGCTCCGTGCCGACGATCTTCGCCACCGCCCGCGCGCTGCCGCCCACCGCCAGCGCCGCCTTCGCGGCCGGCGGCGTCAACCAGTTCAGCCCGCGCTCGGCCTCCATGCATGCGGCCTCGATGCAGGCCTGGTCGGGCGGGTCGCCGGCGAGCGAGCGCCGCGTGAGCCGCAGCGAGCCGATGTCGAACGAGCGCGCCCAGGCCACGCCGCCGTCCGGGGTGCCAACGACCACCTGGGTCGAGCCGCCCCCGACGTCGCACACGGCGACGCTCTTCGGCAGCTTGCGGCACCCGCCGACGGCGCCGACGTAGCCGAGCACGGCCTCCTGCTCGCCGCTCAGCAGCGCGCACCGCGCGCGTCCGGTCGCGCGCTCGAGCGCCTCGACGATCGCGTGCGGGTCCTCGCTCTGCCGTCCCGGCGAGGTGAGCAGCACCTCGAGCCGGTCGCAGCGCGAGCTCGCGCGCCCGCTCCGCCTGCGCCGCGGCCTCGACTGCGAGCTCGGCGAGCTTCGCGTCCGAGAGCCGGCCGAATTGCTCGATCTCCTCGCCCATGCCGAGCCGCACGCGCTCCTCGGCCACGGTGGAGAGCTCGCCGCGCTTCTCGCGCACCACGAGTAGCCGGAGCGTGTTGGCTCCCGCGTCGATCACCCCGACCCGCATCGCGCCGGATTCTGGCGCTGCGGTCGGCCGACGCTCTTCGGTGAGCGTCGTCACGCGGGCCGGCGAACCCTTCTCCGCCGCTTCGCGCGAGATGCAGCGGCGCGCATGAGCGTGCCCTGTGCCGTCACCGCTCTCCGGCCCTTGGCGGGCTGGAGCCGCGTCCAGAGGCCGTCGCCGTTCAGCTCCCATGCCTGTGCGTTGTCCGACTGGAGCGTGTCGAAAACGTGCGTGAGCTCGGCCTGAGCCCGCGAATCCTCGACCGGGGCGAGGATCTCGACGCGGTGATCGAGGTTGCGCGGCATCAGGTCGGCGCTTCCGATGAAGAACGCGCGCTCGTCGCCGGCCTCGAAGGCGCACATGCGGCTGTGCTCGAGGAAGCGGCCGAGCACGCTGCGCACGGTGATGTTCTCGCTCATGCCTTCGACGCCCGGACGCAGGGCGCAGATGCTGCGGGCCACGATCTCCACCGCCGCGCCGTCGCCCGAAGCGGCGTAGAGCTCGTCGATGATCGCCGGGTCTGTCAGCGCGTTCACCTTGATGCGGATGCGGGCGTGCTTGCCGTTGCGCGCCGCCTTGCCGACCGTGCGGATCTCCTCGATCAGCCGCTTGCGCAGGTCGAACGGCGCCGCGAGCAGCTTGCGCAGGCGCTGCGGCCGCCCGTAGCCGGTCAGGTAGTTGAACAGGTCGGCGATGTCGGCGCAGATGTCCGGGTCGGCGGTGAAGAGCCCGAAGTCCTCGTACAGGCGCGCGGTGACGGAGTGATAGTTGCCGGTGCCGACGTGCGCGTAGCGGCGCAGCGTGTCGCCCTCGCGGCGCACGACCAGCGTCGTCTTGGCGTGGATCTTCAGGTTCGGGAACCCGAAGACGACGTGGACGCCGGCCTGCTCCAGCGCCCGTGACCACTCGATGTTCCGGTGCTCGTCGAAGCGGGCTTTCAGCTCGACGAGGCAGACGGTCTGCTTGCCCTCCTCGGCCGCCGTGATGAGCGCCGGGATGAGCGGCGACTCGTCGTTCGTGCGGTACACCGTCGTCTTCAGCGCGGCCACGTCGCGGTCCGCCGCGGCGCCGCCGCACGAACGTCTCGAAGCTGCCGGCGAACGAGTCGTACGGGTGGTGCACGAGCAGGTCGCCGCGCTTGATCTGCTCGAAGATCGACTCCGCGTCGCGCGCCGCGGCGAGGCGCGCAGGCGCGCTCGCCAGCCACGGCTCGGCCTTCAGGTCGGGGCGTGGGAGCGCCTCGAGCTCGCCGAGGTCGGCGAGGTCCATGAGCCCCTCGACGAGGTAGACCTCTTCGTCCGGCAGGTTCAGGCCGTGCTTGAGCACGGTGAGCATCCGCGTCGAGATCGCGCGTGAGGCCTCCAGCCGGACGGGCTCGCCGAAGCGCCGCCGGCGCAGCTCGTCGCGCACGGCCTCGAGCAGGTCGGCGGCGTCGTCGTCCACCTCGAGGTCGGCGTCGCGCGTGACGCGGAAGTACGCGCACTCCGACGATCTCCATCTGCGTGAACAGCCGCGGAAGGAAGTGGCGGATGACCCGCTCGAGCGGGACGAGGCAGCCGCGGGTGCCGACCCGCAGGAACCGCGGGAGCAGCTCCGGCACCTTGACGCGTGCGAAGCGCTCGTCACCCGTATCGGGGTCGCGTACGAAGACGCCGAGGCTGAGCGAGAGCCCGGAGATGTACGGGAACGGCTGGCCATGCCCGACGCCGAGCGGCGTCAGCACCGGGAACACGTCCGTGTCGAAGAGCCGCTCGAGCTCGAACATCTCCTCCTCGTCGAGGTCCTCGATCGCCGCGACGATGATCCCGGCCTCGGCGAGCGCGGGCCGGAGCTCGCGCTTCCATAGCCGGGACTGGCGCGCGGTCAGCTCGAGCACGCGCGCGCGAATCTCGGCGAGCGCCTCGTCCGGCGTGCGGCCGTCGGGCGAGCGGACGGACAGACCGGCCTCCGCCTGCTCGGCGAGGCCCGCGACGCGCACCATGAAGAAGTCGTCCAGGTTGGACGAGAAGAACTTGCACACCTTCACCCGTTCGAGCAGCGCGACGGTCGGGTCCTCGGCCAGCTCGAGCACGCGTGCGGCGTACTCGAGCCAGGAGAGCTCGCGATTGAGGAGGCGCGACGGCGCCCGCTCCGCAGTCGCAGTCGCGGTCATCGGGATTTTCATGCTCTCACTATGCGCCTCCCGGGTGGGTGAACGGCTGGTGTCGAAGTGGTGACCGGGGGCCGTCAGGCGGCCGGCTCGGCCCGCGGTGAGCGATAAGGGTGGCTGCGGCGTATCCATCCTGTGAGCGCCGAGACGGTGAACAGCTGGTGTCCGCCCCTTGCAGAAATCGCTGCAAACACGGATGCTTCGTGCCCCATGTTCGCGATCGTCGCCCACCGGCTGTCCGTGACGAACGCGGCGCTGCTCGCCGCCGTCTGGCCGGGCGAGCCGGCGTCGCAGCTGACGCCGGACGAGGCCCTCTCGATCATGCGGCCCGGCGACGTGGCGCTGGGACGGCTCGACGTGCTGCCGTCGGTCGACGGCGTCGAGCCGGGGCTCGAGGCGCTGCGCGCGCTCGAGGCCCGCGGGGTGATCGTGTTGAACGGGCCCGAGGCGCTCATGCGCGCGCACGACAAGCTCCTCACCGCGCAGGTACTCGAGGCGGCCGGGCTGCCCCACCCCGAGACGCGCCTCGCCGTCCCGGGCGCGCCGCTGCCGGTCGTGGACGAACCGGTCGTCCTCAAGCCGCGGTTCGGCAGCTGGGGGCGGGAGGTCATCCTGTGCACCGACCGGCGCACACTGGCGGCAACGCTGCAGGACTTCCACCGGCACCCGTGGTACCCGCGCACCGGCGCCCTCGTCCAGGAGCTGATCCCGCCGCTCGGGCGCGACCTGCGTGTCCTCGTCGCAGGCGGCCGGGTCGTCGGCGCCATCCAGCGCGTCGCAGCGCCGGGCGAGTGGCGGACCAATGTCGCGCTCGGCGGGCACCGCGTGGCCGTCTCCGACCCGCCGGCCGACGCGTGCGAGCTCGCGCTCCTCGCCGCCGAGGCGTGCGACGCCGACCTCGTGGGCGTCGACTTGCTGCCGCGCGACGACGGCTGGGTGATCATCGAGGTCAACGGTGCCGTCGACTTCACGGCCGAGTACGCCGCGGGCGACGTCTTCGCCGAGGTCGCACGGGTGCTGGCGGAGGTCGCCGAGCCGCCGCTCGAAGCGGTCTCCTAGCCTTTCGGAACCGGCTCGAGCGAGTAGCCGACGCCGTAGCGCGTCTGGATGAATGTGTGCCGCGGCGCGCGCCGGTCGACCTTGTCGCGCAGCTTGCGGACGAAGACGTCCACCGTCCGGTCGCGATGCCCCTCGCGGCGCCCCCAGATGCGCTGCAGCAGCTCGTCGCGGGTGACCACGCGGCCGCGGTCGAGCGCGAGCACGTAGAGCAGGCGGAACTCGGTCGGCGTCAGCCCGACGCTCTGGCCGTCGACGTACGCCTGCACCTCGCGCGGGTTGATGTGCAGCTCCTCGATGTCGATCGGCTCGCCGCGTTCGATCCGCTCGGCGCGCGTGCCGCGCCGCGCCGCCGCCTTCACGCGCGCGACCAGCTCGGCCATCGAGAACGGCTTGACGAGGTAGTCGTCGGCGCCGATCTCGAGCGCGTGCACCCGGTCGTGCTCGGTGCCGCGCGCGCTGACGACGATGATCGGCGTGCCGATGCCCTCGGCGCGGGCGGTCTCGATCACGTTCCAGCCGTCCCGGCCCGGGAGCATCAGGTCGAGCACGCACACGTCCGGGCGGTCGAAGCGCAGCCGCGCCAGCCCCTGCTCGCCCTTGCCGACGACGACCGGCTCGAAGTCCGCGGCGGCGAGGTGCCGCGCCATCCCTTCGGCGATGACGTCGTCGTCCTCGACGATCAGCACCTGGGGCACGGCCGCGTACGATAGCCCTGTGAGGCTGCTGCGCCGTCCAGAGGCGGCCGACGACCTCGCGCAGCTCCAGCTCGAGGCGGCGCGCGCCCACCACCTCGTCGAGGAGAGCCGCGAGATCCTCGTCGTGCTCGACCGCGACCGCCGCGTGATCGCGGCGAGCCGCCGCGCACGCGAATCCCTCGAGGGGCTCGAGCGAAGGCGCGCCGTTTCCCGAGGCGGCTGCCCGCACCGGCGGGCGCACACCGCTGGAGGTGCCATACGCGGTCGACGGGCACGAGGAGACGCTCGTCTACCTCAGCGGCCCCGGCGACGTCGCCGCCTACGAGGAGCTGCGCGCCGGCTTCACGGCGGCCGTCTCGCACGAGCTCCGCACGCCGCTCGCCCGGCTGCTGGCGCTGCTCGAGTCGGCGACGCTGCCGGGCGCCGACCCGCAGGCGCTGATCGCCGCAGGCGCGCGACGAGGTCGATCGGATCCGCGAGCTGATCGACGACGTGCTCTTCGTCAGCGAGCTCGAGAGCGGACGCGCGGTCGTCGCGCTCGGGTCGATCCGCGCGCTGCCGGTGCTCGAGGCGTGTGTTCGCCGAGCTCGCGCCGACGCGCCGAGCGCGCGGGCGTGAAGCTGCGCCTCGACTGCGCGCCGGGCTTCGCGCTGCCGCTGCGCCAGCGCATGCTGCAGGTGATCGGCGAGAACCTCGCGGGCAACGCGATCCGCTACGCCGGGGACGGCTCGACCTTCACGCTGACGTGCCGACGAGGAGCCCGGCGCGCACGTGCTCGTCGCAGAGGACGACGGCGTCGGCGTGGCCGACGGAGGACCTGCCGCGGCTGTTCGAGCGCTTCTACCGCAGCGACCGGGCGCGCGCCTCGCGCGGCACCGGCCTCGGGCTCGCGATCGTCAAGCACATCGTCACGGCGGCCGGCGGGACGGTGGAGGCGAGTGGCACGACCGGGGCACGGCTGCAGATCGAGTGTCGCTTTCCCCGAACGTGAAAAAGTGTCCACATCCGCCGGATCTCCTTCACTCCGCAGCGGCACGAGTTCTTCGTGCTGCTGAAGCGCTCGTCGACCAATGCCGTCGACATCTCGCGGCTGCTCGGACAGCTGCTCGACCGCTTTCCGGATGACGGCGCGGAGCTGATCGAGCAGATCAAGGCGCACGAGCACCGCGGCGACCAGCTGACCCGCGAGGTCATCGACCTCCTCAACCGCACGTTCGTCACGCCGTTCGACCGCGACGACATCTACAACCTCGCCGGCGCGCTCGACGACGTGTGCGACAACGTCGACGAGGCCGCCGACAACCTCGGCTCGTACGGGGCATCGAGGTGCCGGCCCGCGCGCGGGAACAGGCACAGGTGATCCTCGAGGCGGCGATGCAGCTCGACGAGGCGGTCGGCCATCTCGAGGGCTTCCGGGACTCCGACGAGGAGCTGACCGCGCTGCGCGCACTCGAGGACGAGGGCGACCGGCTGCTCCGCGACGCGGTCGGGGAGCTGTTCCGGAACGAGCCCGACCCGGTCGCGATCATCCGTTGGAAGGACATCCACGAGCGACTCGAGGAGGCCGTCGACGCCTGCGAGAACGCCGCGGACGTGCTCGAGGCGATCTACGTCAAGAACCGGTAGTGGGCGGCGACGCCCTCCTCGTCGTCGTCATCCTGACCGCACTCGCGTTCGACTTCACCAACGGCTTCCACGACACCGCCAACTCGATCGCGACCTCGGTGTCGACCCACGCGATGTCCCCGCGCCAGGCGGTCGCGCTGGCCGCGATCGCGAACCTGCTCGGTGCCTTCGTCACGACCGCGGTCGCGAAGACCGTCGGCAAGGGCATCATCGACGTGGGTCTCGTGACCGAGCAGACGCTGCTCGCGGCGCTGCTCGGCGCGATCACATGGAACCTGCTCACGTGGCGCCGCGGGCTCCCGTCGAGCTCGTCGCATGCGCTGATCGGCGGGCTGATCGGCGCCGCGCTCGTGCAGTCCGGCGTCGAGGGCGTCGAGTGGTCGGACATCTGGGACAAGGTCGTCATCCCCGGGATCCTCTCGCCGATCATCGGCTTCGCCGGGGCGTTCGTCCTGCTGCTGATCATCTACTGGGGCTTCGTGTGGATGACCGCGCACACGGCGAACCGGTCGTTCCGCCTCGGCCAGCTCGTGTCGGGCAGCTTCTTCGCGTTCACGCACGGCGCGAACGACGCGCAGAAGACGATGGGCGTGATCGCGCTGGCGCTCTACGCCAACGGCGCGATCCACACCTTCTACATCCCCGACTGGGTCAAGGTCGCCGCCGGCGCGGCGATTGCCGGCGGGACGTACGTCGGTGGCTGGCGGATCGTCCGCACCCTCGGCCAGCGCGTCTACAAGATGGATCCGGCCGGCGGGTTCGCCGCCCAGGCCTCCGCGGGCGCCACCCTTTTCGTGGCCACCCGCTACGGATTCCCCGTCTCGACGACACAGTGCATCTCGGGCGCCGTGATGGGGGCGGGTGCGACCCACCGGCTGTCCGCCGTCCGGTGGGGCGTCGCCGGGAACATCGTCGTCGCATGGATCGTGACGATCCCTGCGGCGGCCCTCATGGCCGGGCTCCTGTACTGGCCGATCCAAGCGATTTTCTAGGCCCTCTGCGGGGCTTCACCACTCCGACACCACAAGTTCACGGCGCGGCGCCCCACTGCGCGCGAATGCGGTCGTACGCTCGCGGCGCACCGGAGGGGAATCCAACAAAGGAGATCTCAGGACATGCGCACAACGCGCTACGTCATCGCTGCCGTCGCGGTGGGGGTCATCGGGGCGGTCGCCTTCGTGGCAGTCGCCGGCGCGAGCCGGCGGCGAAGCAGGCCACGCGCTCAGTGGAGCCGGGTCGTCGTTCGTCGCACCGCTGATCGGCCAGTGGATCAACAACTACAAGGACGCGTCGATCGTCTACAACCCGGTCGGCTCCGGGGCGGGGATCACCGCGATCCAGAACCGCACCGTCGACTTCGGCGCCTCCGACGCGCCGATGACCGTCGACCAGTTCACGAACTGCCACGGCTGCGTCATGCTGCCGTGGGCGCTGTCCGCATCGGCCATCCTCTACAACCTGCCGGGCGTCAAGAACAACATCCACCTGACCGGCACCGTCATCGCCGAGATGTACCTCGGGAAGATCTCGAAGTGGAACGACCCGAAGATCAAGAAGCTGAACCCGGGCGTCAACCTGCCCGGCACCGACATCACGCCGGTCTACCGCAGCGGACGGCTCCGGCACGACGTTCAACTTCACCGACTTCCTGTCGGCCTCGAGCAAGACGTTCGGCAACCAGATCGGCCACAACACGGCCGTCGACTGGCCGAAGGGCGTCGGGGCGCGCGGTAGCGCGGGCGTCTCCGGCTGTCCTGACCCGCACGCCCGGGTGCGGTCGGCTACGCCGACATCGCGTACGCGCTCGCGAACAAGCTCCAGTTCGCCGCCGTCCAGAACAAGCCTCGGGCAAGTGGGCGCTCCCCGGCATCCGCGGCATCAAGGCGGCCGCCCTGGCCGACAAGAAGTTCGACTCGCGCAACTTCCTTTCGATCGTGAACCCGCCGAAGGGCAAGAAGTACGAGCAGCGCCTACCCGATCTGCACCTACACGTACGTGATCCTGCCGACTGCAGTCGCCGAAGGCCGCCGACGCTCAAGGCGTTCGTCAACTGGGCGATCACGCGCGGGCAGCCGCTACGGCGGCAAGCTCCTGTTCGTCCCGATCCCGTCCTACGTGCGTCGCGCGCGACAAGGCAAGTCCTGAAGCGAGTCAGCGCCTCCTGATCCGGGTCTGGCTGGGTTGACGACCGCAGCCAGATCCGCACCGACCGGCCCCGCCGCCCTCCAGCGGCGGGGCCGGTTCCGCTTCGGCGACGCGCTCCTCTACGGGGTTACGCTCGTGGCCGGCCTCGCGGCCGTGATCCTGCTGATCCTCATCACGTGGAAGGTGCTTCGCGGGCGCGCAGCTCTCGATCGACACCTTCGGGCTCGGGTTCATCACCGGGACGACCTGGAACCCGGTCACCGACGTCTTCGGCGCCGGCACGTTCATCTTCGGCACGGCGCTCACGTCGATCTTCGCGCTGCTCGTCGCCGGCGCCGATCGCGATCGCGATCGCCCTTTTCCTGACCGAGCTCGCGCCGGGCTGGATCCGCGCCCCGGTCGGCGCGCTCGTCGAGATGCTCGCCTCCGTGCCGAGCGTCGTGCTCGGCCTCTGGGGCATCCTCGTCATGGGCCCCTGGGTCGTCTCGACGCTGAGCCCGGTCCTCAGCACGCTCTTCGGCTGGACGCCCTTCTTCGACGGCGAGCAGACCGTGGGCTCGAGCCAGCTGTCGGCCGTCCTGATCCTGACGATCATGGTCGTCCCGATCGTCTCCAGCATCAGCCGCGAGCTCTTCACTGAACGTGCCGCCCGAGCTGAAGGAGGGCGCGCTCGCGCTGGGGCGACGCGCTGGGAGATGATCCGCGGCGTCGTCTTCCCCTACTCGCGCGCGGGCATCGCGGCGGCGCTGATCCTCGGGCTCGGCCGCGCCGTCGGCGAGGCGATCGCCGTCACCCAGGTGATCGGCAACACCACCAACATCAGCTTCAACCTCTTCGCACACCGGCGACACGCTCGCGAGCAAGATCGCGAGCTCGTACCACAGCGCCGACACCGACCTCAACAAGTCGTCGCTCGTCTACCTCGCCGTGCTGCTGCTGGTCTTCTCGCTCGTCGTCAACGTGCTGGCGCAGGTGATCGTCCGCCGCGTCGCCCGCCGCCAGCAGGGGCGCACATGAGCGCGCAGGCCGAGCCCCGCTCACCCGCTGACGAGCGAGCGGCTCCGCCGCCGCAAGGCGTCAATCTGCGTCATGGAGGTGCTCGCGACGCCTCGCCGCCGCTGCTCGCGGTCGCCGTGCTCGTCATCGTCGTCGTCTCCGTGCTCAAGAAGGGGATCGGCGCGATCAACCTCGACTTCTTCACGAACACGACGTCGTTCGCGTTCTCGTTCGGCAAGCAGCCGCACTCCGGGATCGCGAACGCCATCGTCGGCAGCCTCGTGATCGTCTTCTTCGCCGTGCTGATGGCGCTGCCGGTCGGCGTCGCTGGCGGCGATCTACCTCAACGAGTTCGCGTCGCCGCGCGTCCGTGCGCCGCTCCAGCTGGCGCTCGACGTCCTGAACGGGATCCCGGCGATCGTGATCGGCATCTTCGTGTACGTCCTGCTCGTCATCGGGCAGCGGGCAGAGCGCGCTCAAGGCGTCCTTCGCGCTCGCGATCCTCATGCTCCCGCTGGTCGCGCGCTCGACCCAGGAGGTGCTGGCGCTCGTGCCCAACGCGCTGCGCGAGGGCAGCCTGGCGCTCGGCGCGCGCGCAAGTGGCGGACGACGCTCAGCATCGTCCTGCCGCAGGCGATGGGCGGGATCATCACGGGCGCGACGCTCGCGACCGCGCGCGTCGCCGGCGAGACGGCGCCGCTGCTCTTCACCTCGTCGCTCGTCGGCAACGACGTCGAGCTGGAACCCGACGCAGCCGCTGATCGTCGATGCCCTACTTCATCTTCAACGCGGCCGAGCAGGCCGACCCGAAGCTCCAGGAGCAGGCCTGGGCGACCGCGCTCGTGCTGATCACCTTCGTCCTCGTCGCGAGCACGATCGCGCGCTACTTCGGCCTCCGGAGCCGCCGGCGCCGGACGGGGAAACGCTAAGAAGGAGAGACCTGATGGATTACCCTTCCACGGAGCATGGCCGAGGAGCACCGAGCGGCAGAGCGCCGGCGGTGACGGCCTGGCCAAGGCGATCGACCCGACGCAGCTCGGTCCGCGTACCGGCTCGGCCCCGTCGCGGCGCCGACCGTCTTCCGGATCGAGGACCTGACCGCCTACTACGGCAAGTCGCCGGCGGTGCAAGCGACGTCAGCTTCGAGGTGCCTGGCAACCAGGTGACGGCGATCATCGGCCCCTCCGGCTGCGGCAAGAGCACGTTCATCCGCTGCCTCAACCGGATGAACGACGTCGTGCCGAGCTTCCGCACGCGAGGGCGCGATCTACTTCCACGGCATCGACCTCCAGGGCAAGGACGTCGACCCGGTCAACGTCCGCCGCCAGATCGGGATGGTGTTCCAGCGCCCGAACCCGTTCCCGAAGTCGGTCTTCGACAACATCGCCTACGGGCTGCGCATCCTCGGGATGAAGGACAACCTCGACGACCGCGTCGAGGCGCGCGCTCAGGCGCGCGGCGCTGTGGGAGGAGGTCAAGGACCGGCTCAAGGACAGCGCGCTGGCGCTCTCCGGCGGCCAGCAGCAGCGCCTGTGCATCGCGCGCGCGATCGCGATCGAGCCCGAGGTGATCCTGCTCGACGAGCCGGCCTCGGCGCTCGACCCGATCTCGACGGCGAGCATCGAGGACCTGATGCACGAGCTGAAGACGCGACTACACGATCGTGATCGTCACGCACAACATGCAGCAGGCCGCGCGCGTCGCCGACATGACCGCGTTCTTCTCGCTGAGCGAGGCCGCCGACGGGCAGCGGTCGGGCGTCCTGGTCGAGTACGACCGCACCGACAAGATCTTCACAACGCCCGGCGACAAGCGGACCGAGGACTACGTCACGGGGCGGTTCGGCTGATGCCCGATGCGGATCCCGCTCCAGGAGGACCTCGACACGCTGCAGGCGACCCTCATGGAGGAGGGCGACCTTTGCGCGCGCGCCATCCGCGGCGCCATGCAGGCGGTGCGCGACCGCGACCCGGAGCTCGCCGACGAGGTCATCGCCTTCGACGACGAGGTCGACTCGCGCTACCTCTCGATCGAGGTCGCCGTCGAGTCGCTGCTCGCCCGGCAGACGCCGGTCGCGTCCGACCTGCGGCTCGTGCTGTCGATCATCCACATCAACCTCGCGCTCGAGCGCATCGCCGACCTCGCCGTGACGATCGCCAAGCTGACGAAGCTGGTCTACGCCGTCCCGCCGGACACGAAGCTGATCGAGGCCTACGACGAGATGGCGACGCGCGGCGAGGAGATGCTCAAGCATTCGCTCGACGCATTCATGAACCGCGACGTCGAGGCGGCCGAGTCGCTCGTCGAGCTGGACGAGCTGATCGACCGCGCGAACCGGCGCGCCGTGCACCACCTGATGGCGATCGGGAGCAACCCGGAAATGCGTGAGTGGGGGCTGCGCATGATCATCGTCTCGCGCTGCCTGGAGCGCATCGGCGACCACTGCGTCGACATCGGCGAGCAGGTCGCATACCTCGTCACCGGCGAGTTCCGCGAGTTCACGGACGCGTCGACCGAGCTGCGCAGCTGAACACTGCTTAACACCACCGACGTAGGCCGTTAAGCGCGCCCGGCTATAAGGACCTCGTGCGGCCTCAACGCACGGGACTCCTCTTTCTCGTCGCGAGCGCCGCGCTCGTCGTTGCCGCGATCGCCGGCGGGGCGGTCGCCTTGACGGGTGCGGCGCTCATCTGGGGCATCGGGACGAGCTCCTCGGCCGCACCGGCGCAGCCGGTCTCGACCGGTGACGCCGCCCTCACGACCGCCCGCTTCCGCCGGATGGGGCAGCCGCTGACCATCGGGCAGATCTACCAGCGAGCGCGGCCGGGCGTCGTCCGCGTCTCGACCGAGACCGTCGTCCGCTCGAGCGACCCGTTCGGCGTCTTCCCGACGATGGCCCAGAAGCAGCGCGGGCTCGGTTCCGGCTTCGTGATCGACAAGTCCGGCTACATCGTCACGAACAACCACGTGGTCCGTGGCGCTGAGCGCATCAGCGTCAGCTTCTCGAACAACGAGAGCATGGCCGCCAGGCTCGTCGGGCGCGACCCCTCGACCGACGTCGCCGTGCTCAAGGTGAGCGCCGAGTCGCGCGCGCTGCGCCCCCTTGAGCTCGGCGACTCCGACGGCGTCCGGGTCGGCGACGCCGTGGTCGCGATCGGCAACCCGCTCGGCTACGAGCGCACCGTCACGTCGGGCATCGTCAGCGCCACCGGGCGCGCCATCCAGGCGCCGAACCAGTCGCTGATCGACCAGGTCATCCAGACCGACGCCGCCATCAACCAGGGCAACTCGGGCGGCCCGCTGCTGAACAGCGGCGGACGCGTCATCGGGGTCAACACGCAGATCGCCGCGGCGAACGGCGGAACGTCGGTCTCGGCTTCGCCATCCCGGTCAACACGGTGAAGAACGTCGCCTCCCAGATCATCGACAAGGGCAGGGTCGAGCACGCGCAGCTCGGCATCTACGCGCAGGCGGTCGACGCCCGCACCGCCAGGGTCTTTCACCTGCCCGCGAGCGCGGGGCTGCTCGTCGCCGACGTCGACCCGGGCAGCGGCGCGGCCAGGGCCGGCATCAGGGCCGGTACCCAGCACGTCACGGTCGACGGCGAGACCTACGTGATGGGCGGCGACCTCGTCGTTGCCGCGGACGGGCGCCCGATGCACACGGTCGAGGCGCTGCGTGAGGTCGTGTCCGCCAAGAGCCCGGGCGACGCAATCCGACTCGTCCTCTACCGCGGTACTACGACGCACACCGTCCGCGTGAAGCTTGGGCGGCAACCCTCCTCCCCTCGCGGGTAGCCGTCCTTCCCTGCGGGCCGCCGCCGGCGGCTCGCAGGGAAAATCTCAGCGGGACTAGCGGAGCGCTGCGAGCACGACCATGCGGATGCGGGCCGCGATCGGCTGCGCCCACTCAGGGAGGATCACGTCGTCGTCCTCGACGATCACCGGGTCGACGTGCCCGTGCGCGTAGACACGGTCGTGCTCGCGGCCGCGGCTGATGCGCGATACCTCGTCTCCGAGGGCGTTGCTGACCGCGGCGGTTATGTGACCGCGGCGTGTTGCGGGCGGTGAGAACACCAGACCCCCTTCTCCCGTGGGGCGCCGACCCTAGCGGGTCCCGGCCTTCCGTACCAGCCCGGTCTTCCGTTCGCGATCATGGCGCGATGCAGGAGGAGGCCCGCTGGGGCAAGAGCACGCCGTGGTCCGTGGGGGCGGAGGAGGAGCTGATGCTGGTCGACGCCGAGACGCTGCTGCTTGCGCCTGCCTCTCCGGAGATCGTCGCGGCCGCCGACGCGGAGCTCGGCCCGGGGCGGATCAAGACCGAGCTCTTCGCGTCCGTCGTCGAGTCCAACACGGGCATCTGCGACTCCCCCGCCGAGGCCGCCGCGCGGCTGGGCGAGATGCGCGAGGTCGCCAGGCGGCTTGCGGGCGACCGCGGGCTGGAGGTCTTCGCTGCGGGGGCGCATCCGATCAGCCGGCCCGAGGAGCAGGCGATCGTGCCCGAGGCCCGTTACCTTGCCTTCGTCGAATATGCGGGCATCTCGGCGCGGCGGCAGGGGGTCAACGGGCTGCACGTCCACGTCGGCATGCCGGATCCGGAGACGTGCTTCCGCGCCCTCGAGGGAGCGCTCCCCTGGCTGCCCGTCGTGCTCGCGCTCTCGGCCAACTCGCCGTACCTCTCGGGCGAGGAGACCGGGCTCGCCTCCAACCGGGCCGAGATCCTCGCGCAGCTCCCGCGCAGCGGCGCGCCGCCTGCGTTCCGCGACCTTGGCGAGTGGGTCGCGTTCGTCGACCGGCTGGTCCGGCTGGGCCTCATCCCGGACTACACCATGCTCTGGTGGGACATCCGCCCGCACCCGCGCTTCGGGACGCTCGAGGTGCGGATGCCGGACCAGCCGACCTCGCTCGCGCGCTCCGCGAACCTGGTGCGGCTGGTCCACGCGCTCTGCGTCGCCGCAGCCGAGGGTGACGCCCGTCCGTACGACCCGCCGGCGCGCGCGCTCTACCAGCAGAACCGCTGGGCCGCGCTCCGGGCCGGGCTCGACGCCGAGCTCGTGCACCCCGACGGCGACCGGCTGGCGCCTGCGCGGGAGCTCGCGGCGGAGCTCGCCGAGTTCGTGGGCGTCGGCGTCGACACGGACCCGGACGGAGGCCGAGGAGCAGCTCGGCGATCGGGCGGGCCGAGGGGCTCGAGGCGCTGACGGCCGCGCTCGTCGAGCGGACGCTACGCTAGCCCGCAGTGCCCGAGCAGACGGACATGCTCCAGGTCACCGGCATCCGCTGCGAGCGGTGCGTGAACCGCCTCGCGGTCGCCCTGCGCGCGGAGGAGGGCCTCGTGGGCGCCTCCGCCAACCTCATCGGCCAGGTCACGCTGACGTGGGACGACGATCGTGACCGACCGCGAGACGCTCGTCGCTGCCCTCTCGCGCGCGGGCTTCCGCGAAGACTCGCTGGTCTAGAGCGCGGCCTTCAGCTCGTGGTCGTCCACCTCGACGTAGCCGTCGGCCGGCTGCGTCTCGGCGAGGCCGTAGTCGCTGCGCCGCCGCCTGCTCGTCGAGCTGCCCGTATCCTTCACCTGAGGGTCGCGTCGTAGACGATGTCGTGTGCGAGCATCGTCATGACGCGCATTGTTTGCCTCGTCCACCTCCGCGAACTCCAGCGGCAGCGGGTTGTGCGACTTGCGCAGATGGCCGTGCTCGACGATGAGAAAGTCACCGATGCGCCCGGAGACGTGCCCGATGGATTTGTCGTCGTTGACCGAGATGACCTCGTATCCGTTCATGCCTTCCTCCTGTGCTCGGGGATCGCAGGACGATGTACCCAGGGGGGCCGATCCTCAAAAGTCGGGAATACCAGCCATTCCGCGTCCGTTTTGTCCCTCCGTGAACGTGCTGCTAGGTTCGACCGATGGGCGAGCCCTCGCCGACCGAGACGCGGCAGCTCGCGGACGACGCCCGGGCGCGTGTGCGCTTCGAGGAGGAAGCGCTCGAGCTTGCCGACCAGGTCTACCAGGTCGCCCGGCGGCTGGTCGGCTCGCGTGAGGAGGCCGAGGACCTGATGCAGGAGACGTACGCGCGCGCCTTCCGCAGCTGGCGCTCCTACCAGCCCGGCACGAACCTGCGCGCCTGGCTCCTGCGCATCCTCACGAACCTGAACATCGACCGCGCCCGCGCGCGGCAGCGCCGCCCGCAGACCGAGCCGCTGGAGGAGGGCGACTACTTCCTCTACAACCGGCTCGCCGGCTCGGGCGGCGACCAGCAGCCCGAAGAGGAGGAGCGGGTGCTCGCCCGGCTGTCGCAGGACGGCGTCGTCAGCGCCCTTTCGGAGGTGCCGCACGACTTCCGCGACGTGGTCGTGCTGGTCGACATCGGCGGCTTTGCGTACGCCGAGGCCGCCCAGATCCTCGACATCCCGGTCGGCACCGTCATGTCCCGTCTGCATCGTGGTCGGCGGATCCTGAAGCGACAGCTCGCCGAGGAGGCCTCTGATGACGGTTCGTGACGACCCGTGCGACAACTGCGAGGAGATGCTCCAGCCGTACCTCGACCGCGAGCTGACGACCATGGAGCGCGCGGAGGCCGAGGCGCACCTCGACACGTGCGAGTACTGCCGCCGGCGCTACCGCTTCGAGGTCGAGCTGCGGCGCTTCGTGCGGCAGTCGGTCGTCGAGCCGATGGCGCCGGAGCTCAAGCAGCGGCTGTCGTCGCTCAGGACGCCCCTCTAGCAGCCGCCGACGGTCGCCGGCCCGGCGATCACCACCAGGCGGCGGCGGCTCGTGCCGCTCGGGAGCGGCTTCGTGCCGACGCACAGCGACTTGGCGAGGCGGGCGGCGATCGCCTGGGCGTGCGGCGGGTAGTACACGGACGTCTCGCGATAGCTGAACGGTCCGCGAACACGGTTGACGTGCCGCAGCCCGTAGCCGAGTGCCGTGACCCGGTCGGCGACGCTCTTCGTGTATGTCATGTCGCCGGCGCCGTTGTAGACGTCGACCGTGATGCTCTCGGTCGGAGGGAGTTTCACGGCCGAGGCGCCGCCGCTGACGCTGCTCCCTCCGGTGACCTTCGAGCCGATGGCGAGCGCGCCGACGAGCAGGAGCACCAGCGCGGCGATCCCGCCGCCGACCATGATCCGGTAGCGCCGCGTGTCACTCGCGAGCGGCGGCACCGGCCGGCCGGCGAGCTCGAGCGCCTCGTGGTGGGCGATGCCGAGCGCGGCCGCGTACGTCGCCGCGGCGGCGACGGCCTGGTGCGTCGAGCGGAAGCGGTAGAGGCGGCCCTCCTCGAGCCAGGTGATCTCGTCGACGCCGAGGGCGCTGCGCGCGGCCGCCTCCTCGCGCGTGAGGGCGCGCTTCGTCCGCGCCGCCTCGAGTGGCGACGGGCCTGCGTCGTGCTCGAGCGCCAGGATCGCGTTCACGGCCCAATCATTCACCGCGCGTCGGCCGGTACCTCTCCGGCAGGTCCGCCGGGAAGTCGACGTCGCCCGGGGAGCCCAGGTCGTCGCAGGGAACCGTGAGCGCCGGCAGCGCGCGGGCACCCTCGTCGGGCACCCACGCCCAGGCCGACCGGGCGAGCAGCACGGGGTGGCCGCGGTTGCCGCCGTAGGTCGCCGCCACGAGCTCGGCGCCGCTCTCGCGCCACACCTCGATCACGCGGTCGACAGCGGCGGGCGAGAGGTCCGGCCCGTCCGCGAGCGCGACGACCGCCGCGTCGACGCCGTCCGCGAGCGCGGCCAGCCCGCAGCGCAGGCTGGCGCCCGGGCCGCGCTCCCAGTCCGGGCAGCGCACGAGCGGCGCCGCCGCCTCGAGTACATGGGCGCCGGTCACGACGACGATCCCGTCGACCGACGACCGGCCGAGGGCCGCGACGACGTCGCCGACGAGCAGGGTCTGTTTCGGCCCGCCGAAGCGGGTCGCTGCGCCGGCCGCCAGGACGACACCGGCGACCATGGCCTATTCCTTGACGGTGACCTTGCTGATCACGACGTTCTGGGTCGGCTGCTGGTTCGCGTCGCCGAGCTCGCCGATCCGCTCGACCACGTCCAGCCCGTCCACGACCTTGCCGACGATCGCGTAGTCGGGCGGCAGCTGGGCGTCTGCGGGCGTGACGACGAAGAACTGGCTGCCCGACGTGCCGGCCGCCTCGGCGCCCGTCTTGGCCATGGCGACGACGCCCTTCGTGTAGCGGGCGTCGGCCGGCGGCTTGTCCACCGTCTTGTAGCCGGGCCCGCCCGAGCCGCTCTGCGTCGGGTCGCCGCCCTGGATGACGAAGCCGGGGACGATGCGGTGGAAGATCGTGTCGTCGTAGAAGCCGCTCCTGGCGAGCTTCACGAGCGAGGCCCCGGTCTTCGGCGCCAGCTTCGGGTCGAGGCGGACCGTGAAGCTGCCGCAGTTCGTCGTGAAGACGAGCTCCGGGTGCTCGTTCGGGCCGAGCGGCTTGTCCGGCGGCTTCTGGCCGCCGTTCGCCTTCGCCGCCGGCTTGTCAACCTGCTTGCACCCATTGTCGCTGGCCACCGAGCTGGCACCTCCGCCTGTCGTCGTGGTCGTCGTGTCGCTGCCGGAAGAGCTGCTGCCGCACGCCGCACAGGCCGCCGCCAGGAGCGCGAGGACGAGCACGCGGACGGCCATTCGGCCGCCGATGCTAGCCGCCGCCAACCGCGGCGCGCGCGCGGCGTACGAGCGTGCGCGCGATCTCGACCTTGTAGACCGTGCCGGGCAGCGGCGTGGCCGCGTCCAGATCCTCCTCGCCCGAGACCGCCCAGGGGATCGGCGCGACGCCGGCCAGGCCAAAGCGGACGTCGCCGTCGGTGCGCGCCGCCGCGACGCCGACGATCGGGAACGCCCAGCGCCGCCGGTCCATCGCCTTCAGGTAGACGGATGCCTCGGGCCGCGGCACGTCGAGCTCCAGGATCAGCTCGTCCGGGTCGAGCGCGACCACGTCGCGGTCGTCGTCCGTGGGCAGCCGGTACAGCTCCGCGAGCGGGAGCTCCCGCTTCGAGGTGACGAGGTGTGCGTCGAGCGCGAGCAGCGCGGCCGCCACGTCCGACGGGTGGGCAGACGCGCACGGCTCGTTGGCGAAGATCGCGTGCTCGCGGTGCTCGCCCTCACGTGCGTGGCAGACATCGCCGCCGTGCAGGTAGCACGGGTACTTGAGCCGCCAGTACCAGCAGCGCGTGGCCTGGCGGAGGTTGCCGCCGATCGTGCCCATCGCGCGGAGCTGCGGCGAGGAGGCGAGGCGGCAGGCCTCCCGCAGCGCCTCCGGGATCTCCGGATCGGCCTCGAGCTCGCCGAGCGTGGTGCCCGCGCCGATGCGCGTCCCGTCCACGCCGCGCGGGACGGCGCGCGAGAGGTCGACGAGTGTCTCCGGGGTCAGGATCCGGTCGCGCGTGAGCGGGACAACCTCGGTGCCGCCGGCGATACCGACGCTGCCGTTCCCGAGCGCAGCGACTGCCGCGGGCAGGGTTTCAGGCCGGAGTAGCTGCAAGCCTCTCCCGCTCACGGGCCTCGCGCAGCGCCCGGAGCATCTCCTCGCGGGTGATCGGGAGCGACTGCACCTCGGCGCCCGTCGCGTCGCGGATCGCGTTCGCGATCGCTGCCGCCGTCGGGACGATCGGCGGCTCACCGAGGCCCTTCGAGCCCAGGTTGGTCAGATGCTCGTCCGGGACGTCGACGAGCTCGGTGACGATCTCGGGCACGTCGGCGATCGTCGGCATGCGGTACGCGTCCAGGGTCTGCGTGAGCACCGTCCCCGTCGCGGGGTCGAGCAGCCGGTCCTCCGAGAGCGTGTGGCCGACGGCCTGGATGACCCCGCCCTCGACCTGGCTCGAGGCGACGAGCGGGTTGATGACCCGGCCGACATCGTGAATGGCGGCGACGCGCTCGACCCGCACCTCGCCGGTCTCGACGTCGACGGCCACTTCCGCCACCTGGACGCCCCACGTGAGCACCTGCATGCCCGTCGGGTTCGGGCCGCGGGCGCCCGTGCCGAGCAGCTGCGCGTCCTCCAGCAGGCCGACGACCTCTGCGATCGGCCACGAGCCGCCGTCCGAGGCGACGACGTCGCCGCCCTTCAGTGACAGGACGCCCTCCTCCCGGTCGTAGCGCTGCGCCGCGATCTCGATGATCTGCCGGGCGGCGTCCGCGGCTGCGGCGCGCACCGCCGGTCCCATCGAAGGCGTCGTCGACGAGCCGGCCGAGATCGAGGCGTACGGGCCGCGCGCGGAGTCGCCGAGAACGACGTCGACGTGGTCGAGCGGAAGCCCGAGCTCCTCGGCCGCGATCTGCGCCATCGTGGTCGCCGTGCCCGTACCGATGTCCTGCATGGCCGTGATCACCGTCGCGCGGGCGTCTGACCCGAGGCGCACCCACGCGTAGGAGGGTGGGCCGCCGCCGCCGTACCAGGTCTGGCTCGCGAGGCCGACCCCGCGCTTCCACGGGCCCTCGCTGCGGGCGCGCACCTCGTGCCGGCGCTCCCAGTGCGGCTCGGCGCGCCGGTAGCACTCCATCAGGTTCTTCGAGGAGTACGAGTGGTCGTCGATCGACTCGGCGTAGTTGCGCTTGCGCAGCTCGAGCGGGTCGATGTCGAGCTTCGCCGCCAGCCGGTCGAGCAGAGACTCGAGCCCGAAGGTGCCCTCGACGAAGCCGGGGGCGCGGAACGCGAGCATCGGCGGCGTGTTCAGCTTCGCGCTGTAGGTCAGCGTGCGCACGTTCTCGCAGGCGTAGAGCATCTCCATCGGCCCGTACGTCGGCGCTGTCCACCCGCCCCACCCGGTCGCGTTCACGAACTCGCCGTCGAGCGCGACGAGGGTCCCGTCCGCGCGGGCGGCGGCCCTCAGCCGCTGAATGGTCGCGTTGCGGTTGCCCGTGGCGAGGTTCTCCTCGCGGCGCGTCAGCGCGCAGCGGACGGGGCGCCCGGTGCGCTTCGCCAGCTCGGCGCCGATGAACGTGTAGTCGCCAGGGCCGTTCTTCGAGCCGAAGCCGCCGCCCATGAACTCGCACACGACCCGCACCTTGTCGGGCGGCAGCTCGAGCTTCCCCGAGATGGCGTCGCGGACGCCCCAGATGAACTGCGTCGAGATGTAGACGTCCAGCCGGTCGCCGACCCACTGGCACACGGACTGGTGCGTCTCCATCGAGCTGTGCAGGACCGTCTGCGTGCGGTACTCCGCCTCGACGACGACCACGTCGGCCTCGGCGAGGCCCTGTTCGACGTCGCCGCGCTCGAAGCGCCGCGGCTCGCCGTGGAGCTGCCCGCGGCTCACGGCCTCCTCCGGGTCGACGAGCGGCTCGAGGACCTCCCACTCGACGTCGATCAGCTCGAGCGCCGCGCGCGCCTGCCCTTCGGTGTCGGCCGCCACGGCCGCGACTGCAGCGCCCTGGAAGCCGGCGAGCTCCTCGAGCACGTGCACGTCGCCCGGCACGACTGCGGCGCGGACGCCCGGCGCCTCGAGCGCGCGTGACACGTCGATCCGCTGCACGCGCGCGTGCGCGTGAGGCGAGCGCAGCACCGCCGCGTGGAGCATCCCCGGAAGCTGGATGTCGGCCGTGAAGCGCGCTTCGCCGCGCGCCCGCTGCCGGCCCGGTCTTGCGCGTCGCCGGCTGCCCGACGACGTCGCGGGCGCCCTGCGGCCACTGGTCGAGCGCGTCTTCCTCGACGACGAGCCAGACCTCCTCGTACCGGCCCTCGACTTCCTTCTCCGTGCGAATCAGTCGCGCCACGTGGCTATCGCCTCCTCGATCTTGGTGTAGGTGCCGCAGCGGCAGAGATTCCCGGCCATGGCGTGGCGAATCGTCTCGGCGTCCGGGTCGGGCGTCGCGGCGACGAGCGCCGCGGCCGAGACGATCTGGCCCGGGGTGCAGAAGCCGCACTGGAGCGCGTCGGCGCGGACGAACGCGTCGACGAGCGGGTGGTCGCGCAGGCCCTCGATGGTCGTGATCTCGCGGTCGCCGACGAGGTGGGCGAGCGTGATGCAGGAGAGCACGGGGACCCCGTCGAGCTGCACGGTGCAGGCGCCGCAATGGCCCTCGTTGCAGGCGATCTTCGTCCCCGTCAGGCCGAGGTCCTCGCGCAGCACGGTCGCGAGCGAGCGGCCGACCGGCGCCTCGACGCTGTAGCTGCCGCCGTTGATGCGGAGCTCAAGCGCCAACGGTCACCGCCAGCACGTCGGCGAGATAGACCATCCGGAACGTGGCGCGCATGTGGCTGCGGCGCTCGTCAGGGTCGTCGATCGCGGCCATCTCGTCCCAGAGCGAGCGGGCCACCGTGAGCAGCTCGCGGATGCGGTCGCGCTCGTCCTGGTAGCCGTCGCGCTCGAGCGTGGCGTTGAGCGCGAGCCCGATCACGCCGACCGTGTCCTGCTGACGTGTCCAGAGCAGCGGCGCCGCCATCGACAGGTACTGGTGGATGCGGGCGAACGCGATCGGCTGCGAGAACACCCGCTCGTTGTCGGGCGCCGTCAGCTGCGGCGGGCTCGCCGCTGTCCGCGATGCGCGCGGCGTTGCCGCCGAGCATCCCGCGGATGCCGTCGTCCCCGAGCCCGGCCGTGCGGGCGACCCGCAGCGCGATGATCAGCGACCCGGGGTGCTGGCCGTAGGGGTAGTCCGACGCGTAGAGGATCTGCTCGGGCGACACGTGGTGGAAGAGCGCGAGCAGGTCGAGCGGGCTCCACACCGAGGTGTCGAAGTAGACGCCCTCGCGGCCCGCGAAGTGGCTGAAGAGCGCCGCCTGGTCGGCGATGCCGGCGTGGGCGATGATCAGCTGCGTCCCCGCGAAGCGGTCGACGAGGTTGGAGAGGTGCTCGGCGATCGGCGGCAGCCCGCGGCCGCCGTGGATCAGGATCGGAACCTTCCGGTCGGCGGCCAGCTCGAAGACCGGGACGAGGCGCTCGTCGTGGAGCTGGATGCGCTGCGCGCGCGGGTGGAGCTTGATGCCCTGCGCGCCGGCGTCGAGGCAGCGCGTCGCCTCCTCGATCGGCTCCTCCTTGATGTCGAGCCGGGCGTACGGGATGAGCCGGCCGCCCGCGCGGGCGGCGAAGGCGAGCGTGCGGTCGTTGGCCGCGCGAAAGGCGGGATGCCGGTCGGGCTCGTCGAGGCAGAAGACATTGCAGCGCGCGATCGCGTAGCGGTCCTGGATCTCCGCGAGCTCGGTGTAGTCGCCGCGGAAGCCGTCGATGTCGAGGCCGAGGTGGACGTGCGCGTCGAAGATCTCCGAGCCCGCTGGCAGCTGGCCGCGCAGCTCCTCGTCGTACTCGGCGATCAGCGCCCGCTCGCGCTCCAACGCGTCCACGGGGCCTGAGTCTACGGGCGACTAAGATTCCGCCGACATGCCCGACGTCCTGATCTTCGGCGAGACGACCACGTCGCCCGCGATGCGGCACGAGGTGCCCGTGTCGATCGGCGACGACTTCGTCTATGTCGAGCGCAACGGCACGAAGCTCGTCGCGGTCGCGTCGCTCGAGACGCCGCGGCTCGGCGGCAACGGGCTCGACGTGCGCGCGTTCGAGGACTTCGGCTACGACGACCTGCTCGCCTCCGGTCTCAACCGTGAGCAGGCGCTGCTCGAGATTGCCCTGCGCGCCTGCCGCGACACCGGCGTGACGAGCGCCGCGGTGCCGCCCGACTTCCCCGTCTCGGTCGCCGACCACCTGCGCGCGAACGGCATCGAGCTCTCGCCCGACTCGGAGCTCTTCGTGCAGCGCCGCCGGGCGAAGAACGAGGCCGAGCTGGCCGGCATCCGGCGTGCGCAGCGCGGCACCGAGGAGGCCATGAGCGCCGCGCGCGAGATGCTCCGGCGCGCCGAGATCCGCGGCGAGGCCCTGCTGCTCGACGGGGAGCCGCTGACGAGCGAGCGCATCAAGACCGTCGTCGCGCGGGTCTTCACGGACAACGACCTGATCGCAGACGACTTCATCATCTCCCACGGGCCGCAGACCGCGGTCGGCCACGACGGAGGGTCGGGGGCGATCCTCGCCAACGAGCCGGTCGTGCTGGACCTCTTCCCGCGCGACCGCGAGTCGGGCTGCTTCTCCGACATGACGCGGACGTTCGTCGTCGGCGAGCCGTCGGCCGAGCTGCGCGAGTGGCACGGGCTGACCGAGGTCGCGATCCGGCGCGCGTTCGACCTGGTGCAGCCCGGGGCGATCGGCCGCGACATCCACGTGGAGACGTGCAGGTACTACGAGGAGCACGGCTACCCGACGCAGCTCTCGAAGAAGCCGGGCACGGTCCTGCTCGACGGCTTCTTCCACGGGCTCGGCCACGGCGTCGGCCTCGAGGTGCACGAGTCGCCGAGCCTCGGGATGAGCGGGCGCGCCGACGTGCTGGTTCCCGGCGACGTGGTCACGCTCGAGCCCGGCCTCTACAAGGCCGGCGTCGGCGGCTGCCGGCTCGAGGACATCGTGCTCGTCACCGCCGACGGCGCCGAGAACCTGACCGACTTTCCGTACGACCTGACGATCTAGCCGCACTCACGGAGGTAGCGAGTGGCCACTGAGACCCGCCAGGCGATCGAGACGATCTTCCTGGAGGAGCGGCGGTACCCGCCGCCCCCGGCGTTCGCCGCGCAGGCCAACGCCAAGCCGGAAATCTACGACCGCGACCCCGACGAGTTCTGGGAGAGCGAGGCCCGCGAGCGGGTCACGTGGTTCGAGCCCTTCACCGAGCTCTACCGGTGGGAGCCGCCGTACGCGGAATGGTTCGTCGGCGGCAAGCTCAACGTCACCTACAACTGTGTCGACCGCCACGTCGAGGCCGGCCGGGGAGGTGCGGTCGCCTACTACTGGGAGGGCGAGCCCGTCGACGACCGCCGCGAGCTCACCTTCGCGGACCTGCAGCGCGAGACGACGAAGCTCGCCAACGCGCTGAAGACACTGGGCGTCGGCAAGGGCACGCCGGTCGGCATCTACATGGGCATGGTCCCGGAGACGCCGATCGCCATGCTGGCGTGCGCGCGGATCGGCGCCCCGCACACCGTGGTCTTCGGCGGCTTCTCGGCCGACTCGCTCTCCGACCGCCTCCAGGACATGGGCTGCGAGCTGCTGATCACGCAGGACGAGGCCTGGCGGCGCGGCACGACCGTGCCGCTCAAGAAGACCGCCGACGAGGCACTTGCCGACGCACCGGGCGTGAAGAACGTGATCGTCCTGCGGCGGACGGGCGGCGACGTGCCGATGCAGGACGGGCGCGACCACTGGTGGCACGAGGTCGTCACGGACGAGAGCGAGTGCCCGTGTGAGCCGATGGACGCCGAGGACCTGCTCTACCTGCTCTACACGAGCGGCACGACCGCCAAGCCGAAGGGGATCGCGCACACGACCGCCGGCTACCTGGTCGGCGTCGCGACGACGCACTACTACATCTTCGACGTCAAGCCCGACTCGGTGTACTGGTGCGCAGCCGACGTGGGCTGGGTCACCGGGCACAGCTACATCGTCTACGGCCCGCTCTGCAACGGGACGGCCGGGGTGATGTACGAGGGAACGCCCGACTTCCCGGACAAGGATCGCTGGTGGGACATCGTCGAGCGCTACAAGGTCGACATCCTCTATACGGCGCCGACCGCGATCCGCACGCACATGAAGTGGGGGCCGCAGTACGCGGAGCAGCACGATCTGTCGTCGCTGCGGCTGCTCGGCTCCGTCGGCGAGCCGATCAACCCCGAGGCGTGGGTCTGGTACCACGAGCACATCGGCGGCGGGCGGTGCCCGATCGTCGACACCTGGTGGCAGACCGAGACGGGGATGATCATGATCACCCCGCTCCCGGGCGTGACCACGACGAAACCGGGCTCGGCGACGAAGCCGTTCCCGGGGATCGACGCGGCCGTCTTCGACGAGCAGGGCAACGAGGTCGGCCCCGGCGGGGGCGGCTACCTCGTGCTCCGGCGGCCGTGGCCGGCGATGCTGCGCGGGATCTACAAGGATCCCGACCGCTTCGTCGACACGTACTGGTCGAAGTACCCCGACACCTACTTCGCCGGCGACGGGGCGCGGATCGACGAGGACGGCGACTTCTGGCTGCTCGGCCGCGTCGACGACGTCATGAACGTGTCGGGCCATCGGATCTCGACGATCGAGGTCGAGAGCGCGCTGGTCGACCACCCGAAGGTGGCGGAGGCGGCGGTGTGCGGCCGCAACGACGCGCAGACCGGCCAGGCGATCGTGGCCTACGTGACGCTGAAGGGCGGTGAGGAGGCCTCCGTCGAGATGCTCGAGGAGCTGCGCAACCACGTTGCGCAGAAGATCGGCCCGATCGCGAAGCCGGCCAACATCGTCTTCACGCCGGAGCTGCCGAAGACCCGCTCCGGGAAGATCATGCGCCGCCTGCTCCGCGACGTGGCGGAGAACCGGCCGCTCGGCGACACCACGACGCTCGCCGATCCCGCCGTCGTCGACGAGATCAAGACGCGCGCGGTCGCCGAGACCTCGGAATAGCCAGGATCCCGAGAATCGAGTGTGAACGGCTGCGACTGCGGCCGTTCACGGTCGCCGATGCGCCGGAGGTGGCGCGGCTCGCCGGCGATCGGCTGATCGCCGAGACGACGCTCACCATCCCGCACCCGTACCCGCCCGGCGCCGCCGAGGCGTGGATCGGCCGCCACCGCGAGGAGGCGGAGCGCGGCAACGCGCTCAACTTCGCGCTGGAGCGTCGCGAGGACGGAGCGCTACTGGGCGCGATCGGTCTGGGCGTGGAGCCGGAGCACGGCCGCGCCGAGATCGGCTACTGGATCGGCGTCCCGTACTGGGGCAACGGGTACGCGACCGAGGCGACGCGGGCGCTGATCGCCTACGCGTTCGACGAGCTCGGGCTCAACCGCGTGTACGCGTACCACTTCACGGGCAATCCGGCCTCGGGCCGGGTCATGGAGAAGGCCGGCATGCGGCTCGAGGGCGAGCTCCGCGGGCACCTGCGCAAGGGCGACGAGTACCGCGACAGCCGGCTGTACGGGATCATCCGCGGCGACCGGTGATCCGCACCCTTGTCCTGCTCACCGCCCTCGCCGGCGCAGCCGCCGCGCCGCACGGCGCGATCCGCTACGCGGCGCACACCGAGCTCGAGCAGCTCGAGCGCGCGCTGGCACCCGGGCTCGGCTCCTCGACCGCGGCGCAGGCGCAGTACGACGCCGCGCGCGATCTCGAGGACGCGGTCCCGCCGCTGTATTCCGTGACACCCGGCTGCCGCCCGCTCGCGCGGGCGCTGCTCGGCGTTGCCGCCGGTGTCGTCACCGCGACCGAGGGCGTCGACAAGGACGATGCGGGACAGGTCGCCGCCGGGCGGCGCCGCACGGACGCCGCCCTTGCCCGCGTCGACCGCCTGCACCGGACCTGCTCCGCCGTCCGCGGCGCGCATCACACGCCGCCACCCCGACCGGACGTCATCGAGACACCTCGTTCCGGCGAGGCGTTCTTCGGTGACGTTGTCGCCGACAACGACGGCGACGAGGCGCGGCTCTATGCAAACGGACGGCTCGTGGCCACGCACGTCGGGATCGCGCCCCAGATCCACTTCCGTCTGTCGCTGCCACCCGGTCGGTACGACCTCGAGATCCGCATCTCCCGCGCGGGCAGGCTCGTACGGCGGTCGACAACGCTGGGGACATACCTGCTCCGGCGTGAGGCACGCGTCGCGCACCCGGCCTCGGCAACCGACGCGCGCCTCCAGCGCAGCCTCCGAGTGGTCGGTCGCTCGTTCGACGGCTACGCGGCCGTCTACGTCCACGACCTGCGCACCGGCCGTGCCGCCGGCTGGAATGCCGACGCCCGCTTCCCGGCCGCGTCGACGGTCAAGCTCGGCGTGCTCGCCGCCGCGCTCGAGCGCTGGCACGGGCACGTTGCCGTTCGCAGCATCGACGAGGAGCTGCGCGCGCTGACCGGCTGGTCCTCGAACCTCGCCGCGAACCGGCTCCTGCTCCTGCTCGGCCACGGCTCGGAGGCGCAGGGGGTGCGTGCCGTGGAGTCGGCGCTCGCCCGGCTCGGCGCGACGCAGAGCACCTACCCGCAGCTCTATCGCGTCGGGACGAGCGTCGACGAGCAGCCGCCCCTCGCAACGAACCGCGTCACGACCGCCCGCGACCTCGGCCGGGTGCTCGCGAGCGTCGCCGCCGCGGCGACCGGCCGGCAGCCCGCGTTCCGGCGAACGGGTCTCGACGAGGAGGAGGCCCGCTACGCGCTGGGACTCCTGCTCGCGTCCGAGCGTTCCGGCCCCAACGCGGGCCTGCTGGCCGGCGGCCTGCCGGGCGGCACGCCGGTGGCCCAGAAGAACGGCTGGATCACCGACGTCCGCGACACGGCGGCGATCGTCTACGGGCCGCACGGGCCGCGGATCGTCGTCGTGCTGACGTACCGGCCGGGTCTGGACGCGCAACGCGCCGCCCTGTTCGGGCGGCGCGTCGCGCGTTTGCTGCGTTGACCGGCGGCTACTTCTTGTGGTGCTTCGCGTGCTTGTGTGTCTTCCTGGAGACCGAGGCCTCGGTGCGGATCGGAGGCGCCTTCGGCGGAGGCATTGCGCGCCCGGGTCGGGGAGCACTGCGACGGCCGGCGTGACCCTGGTCAGACCGCTCGCCGGCATGGTCGGGAAGATCGTCGTCGCACATGGCTGGCTCCTACGTCGACATCGTCTGCCAGTAGGACGGGCCGGCGCCGCCGATCTTCCGCCGTGACCTGTTCGAGGGGACAGCGCAAGTTTTTTCCGCCGATGTGGTCTCTGGGACGAAACCACCGTTCTCTTCCCTCGGTACGAAAGGACAGGCATGAAGAAGCTCCTTCTCCCACTGGCCGCCGCGGTGGCATTCGTCCTCCCGGGCACGGCAGGCGCTGCGAGCTTCGGCGGCATCGTCGTCGCGAAGCAGCCGGCGCGCCACGCGGTCGTCGTCTCCACGGCCGGCGTCGTACGCACCGTCCACACCCACCGGGCCGGCCTCGCGGTCGGCTCGCGCGTCGCTGTGCGCGCGAAGCTGCTCGCCGACGGCACGTTCAGCGCGAGCTCGCTCGTCACGCGCGGCCGGGCAAGGACGGCCCGCATCCGCGGCGTCGTTGCGCGGCAGCTCAGGACCGGCTACATGGTCGCGGCCGGGCACAGCATGCTCGCCGTCCGGACGCCCAAGCTCGCCGATGCCGGCGCCGGCGCCACGGGGCCGGCGACCGGCACGATCGTTGTCGTCACCGTCGACACCAACGACAACGAGCTCGACCAGCAGGAGGTGGAGGAGCACGGCCTCGCCCAGCGGCTCGAGCTCGAGGGCACGCTCTCGGCGATCACGTTCGCGACGGCGACCGACCCGGGCGAGCTCGTGCTCACGGTCGGCAAGTCGACGATCGACGTGGTCGTCCCGGCGGGCACGTCACTCCCGGCCACGCTCGCCGTCGGCGACAAGGTCGAAGTCAAAGTGACCCTGGCCGGTGACACCTTCACGCTCGCCACCTCCCACGAGGAGGACAACGACCAGGGCGACGACGACGGCGGCCACCACGGCGGCGACGACCACGACGGTCATCACCACGGCGGAGGCGGCGACGGCTAGCGCTGCATTCGACGCACCGCGCGCGGGCCGCCCCGGGGCACGGCGGCCCGCGCAGCACCTGGCCGAGCTCTTCGAGGCCCATGCCGCGATGGTGCTCGGCATCTGCCGCGGCATGCTCCGCAACGCACACGACGCCGAGGACGCCGCGCAGCAGACCTTCCTGTCGGCCTACACGAGCCTGGCCGGCGGCACGACGCCGCGCGAGCCCGCGGGGTGGCTCGCCACGATCGCCCGCAACGAGTGCCGGACGCGCGTGCAGCGCCGCATGCGCGAGCCGCTGCCCGGCGGGGATCTCGAGGTCGCCGCGGGCGGCGATCCGGCGGAGCAGGTTGTCCGCTCCGAGGAGGTCGAGTCGCTGCGGCACGCGCTCGCGCGGCTGCCGGGGCAGCAACGGCACGCGTTCCTGCTGCGGGAGTTCTCCGGGCTCTCGTACGACGAGCTGGCGGACGAGCTCGGGGTCACCCGGCCCGCGGTCGAATCGCTGCTCTTCCGTGCGCGGCAGCAGCTGCGCGTGTCGCTGCGCACGGCGCTCGCGGCCGTCACGTCCGCACCGTTGAGCTTCCGCGACTGGCTCGCGCAGCTCTTCGGCTCCTCGCCGGAGGCGCCCGCCGCGGCCGCCAAGCTGGGGGCGCTGGCGGTGGTGGCCAAGGTCGCCGCGGCGACGGCAGGCACCGCGATCGTCGCCGCCGGCGTGGTCGCGGTGGCGCCGCGCCAGCACCGCGGGGCCGACGTTGGGCCGCCGCACCGCGCGCCGCTCCGGCACGCGAGGTCGCGGCCGGCGCCTGTCGTCCACGGGACGGCCCCTGCCCAGGTCGATCAGGTCGCGGTTCGCACGCCGGTGCCGCCCCGCCCGCAGCCGGTCACGACCACGCCGGTACCCGTGACGGAGCGCCACGACGGAAGGTCCGAGGGCACGCACCGCTCGGGCGACGGTGGAGGCTCATCCGGTCGCGACGGGCCGTCGTCCGGATCAAGCGCGGGCGATGTTCGCACCGTGACAGAGCCGGTGCCCGAGCATCAGGACAGCTCGTCGGGCGGTGGGCCCGCCCCCTCGGACGACCACGGGACCACCACGACAGCGACGACGTCCTCGTCCGGCGAGGGCTCGCCCGGGTCGGACGATGGAGGCGACGGCGGAAGTGGGTCAGGTGACGGCGGCTCGGGCGGTGACGGCGGCCACGACTCCGGCGGCGGGCACTAGCCGAGCAGCTGCTCGAACCGGTCGGCGTCGTCGAACGGGCCGACAACCGCGAGCCGGAGCGCGTTCCCGCGGATGACGTCCTGGGCCACGCGCTGGACGTCCTCGGCGGTGACCGCCTCGATCCCGGCGAGCACCTCCTCGGGCTCGACGGCCCCGCCCTCGAGCACCTCGCGGCGGACGCCGAACATGATCAGCCCCTGCGGGCTCTCGAGCTGGAGGACGAAGCGCCCCTTCGAGAAGTTGCGGGCCTTCTCGAGCTCGGCCGGCGGCACGGGCTCGTCCGCGATGCGACGCAGCTCGCCGACGATGGTGGTGACCGCCTCGTCGATCCGCGCGATGTCGACGCCGGCCTGCGAGTAGAGCGTGCCGGCGTCGGTGTAGCTGTGGTTGACGCCGAAGACGTAGTAGCCGAGGCCGCGGCGCTCGCGTACCTCGGTGAACAGGCGCGACGACATGCCGCCGCCGAGCACGGTCGCGACCATGCTGAGTGCGTAGCGGTCGGGGTGGTCGATCGGGTAGCTCGGCGTGCCCAGGATCAGGTGCGCCTGGTCGGACTCCTTCGTCTTCAGACTGACGCGGCCATCTGCGAGCGGCGCGACCGGCGCCGGGCCGTCGGCGCCGGGGATGTCCTGGAGGTCGCCGAGCAGCTCCTCGATGCGCTCGTGCAGCCCGTCGCCGACCTTGCCGCCGAGCCCGACCACCATCCGCGAGGGCCGGTACCAGTGGTCGATGTACTGCCGGAACGTGTCGTGCGTCGCGTCGCGGATCGTCTCCTTGCGGCCGACGATGTCCCAGCCGAGCGGCTGGTCGCCGAACAGGAGCGACTCGTACACGCCGCCGATCGAGTCGCGCGGCGTGTCGAAGTACATGTTCATCTCCTCGATGATCACGCCCTTCTCGCGCTCGATCTCCTCCGGGTCGAACTTCGAGTGCCGGAGCATGTCGACGAGCACGTCGAGCGCGACATCGCGGTGTTCCGCCGCGCACTTGACGTAGTAGCCCGTGTACTCCTTGCCGGTGAACGCGTTGAACTCGCCGCCGATCGAGTCGATCTCGCCGGCGATGTCGCGGGCGGTCGGGCGCCGCTCGGTGCCCTTGAAGAACATGTGCTCGCTGAAATGCGCGATGCCGTTCGTGTCGTCGGTCTCGTAGCGGGACCCGGCGGCGAGCATGATGAAGCAGGTCACCGACTGGGCGTGGTCCATCGGCGCCGTGAGGATGCGCAGGCCGTTCGGCAGCGTCTCGCGGCGGAAGGTCATGCCGACACCGGACCCGGGCGTTCCAGGGCGTTGCGCCAGTCGTCGGGCACCTCTTGCGACCGGGCGCGCTCGTAGTCGTAGGAGACGAGCACGGTGCTGGCCTCGGCGAGCAGCTCGCCGCCCTGCTCGAGCCGGTAGTCGAGCCTGAAGCTCTTCCTGCCGACCGATGCGGGGCGGACGCCGATGTCGACCATGTCCGGCTCCGCGTCGCCGGGCGAGCGGAAGTCGATCTCGAGGCGGGCGAGGATCATGCTCTCGGTGCCCTGGGCGTAGACCGGCCCGTCGAGCACGTGCAGCGAGGCGAGGTACTCGACCCGCGCCTGCTCGATGTAGGTGGCGAAGACGGCGTTGTTGATGTGCCCCATCGCGTCGAGGTCACGGAAGCGCACGTGTTCGCTGTGCACGAAGGGGTAGCCGTCCATGACGCCGATGCTAGCGATGCCACTCCGCCAGAAGCTCCTGTTCGCGCTCGGGCTTCAGCCCGACGGCCTCGGACCAGCCGTCCTTGGTACCGGCCCAGGCGAGCGTGTCGCCGACCGTCTCCTCGAGCGGGCGGAAGGTGAGGCCGGCGGCGCGAGCGCGCGAGACGTCGGCCTCCTGCATGTGCGCCCAATCGGGGTCGCTCTCCGAGATCCAGAGCGGCAGCTCCATCCACTGGCCGACCTCGCGATCGAGCAGGAACGGCTCGTCCACCCAGGTGAAGGCGGCGTCACTGCCGCTGACGGAGCGGCAGGTCTCCAGCACCTCGGCCATGCTTAGCCCGTCCCGGGTCGCGTTGAAGGCGCCGCTCGTACGCTGCTCGGCGACGGTGACGAGCCAGGCGCCGAGGTCGCGCGCGTCCACGAACTCGACCGGCCGGCCGGGCCGCCCCGGCGCGAGCACCTCGCCGCCGCGCGCGACGCGCACCGGCCAGTAGGTGAAACGGTCGGTCGGGTCGTGCGGGCCGACGATCAGCCCCGCGCGCACGTTCGCGGAGCGGCCGGGGAAGACCTCGGCGACGACGTCCTCGCAGAGCGCCTTGAGCCCGCCGTAGTGCTCCATGACCTCCTCGACGGCCGGGTCCTCGAGCTCGATGCGCGGCGCGGTCTCGTCGAAGTGCGCGCGTGAGAAGTCCCGGTAGACGGAGACGCTCGAGACGAAGACGTAATGGCCGACGGCGTCCTGCAGCAGCTCCGCGGAGGCTCGGACGACGCGCGGCACGTAGCCGGACGGGTCGATGACGGCGTCCCATTCGCGCCCGCGCAGGGCGTCGAGGTTGCCGTCGCGGTCGCCGCGCAGGTGCTCGGCCTCCGCGAACAGGTCCGGGTTCGTCTCCCCGCGGTTGAAGAGCGTGACCTCGTGGCCGCGGCGCAGCGCCTCCTCGGCGGCGGCGCGCCCGAGGAACTTCGTGCCGCCGAGCAGGAGGAGCCGCACCTCGGCAGCCTATGTTGCGCGTGGCGCTGCGCGGCTATTGGATGACTGCACCTGATGGTGATTCAGCCGAGCGGAACGGTGACACTCGTCTTCACGGACCTTCAAGCATCCGTTCGACGTCCAGCGCGGCGACGTGGAGGTGCGTGCGAACTGACTCTGGGCCATCGTTCACCAACCGCTGGTGCAGCCGCGTCAACTCCTCGAGGAGCCGGTCGACCTCGTCCGCCGTGTTGTAGTGGACGATCCCGGCGCGGACGACGTCGTCGGGGCCGAGGCCGAGCCGCTGCGCGATCTCGACGGCTAGAAGTCGCCCCAGCCGACGGCGATGTCCCGCCGGCCGAGCTCGGCGGCGACCTGCTCGGACGATCGGCCGTCGACGGTGAAGCCGAACGTGGGACCCATGGTCGCCTGCGTCTCAGGCGAGCGTTTCGAGTGCCGCGAGCAGCCGGGCGACCTCTTCGTTGGTGTTGTAGTGGACGATCCCCGCGCGCACCACGCCGTCGGGCAGGTCGAGCCGCCGCATGATTTCGACGGCGTAGAAGTCTCCCCAGCCGACAGCGAGGTTCCGGCGCCCCAACTCGGCGGCGACCTGCTCGCAGGAATGACCGTTCACGGTGAACGCGAACGTCGAAACCCGCCTATCCATGCGGTTTGGGCCGTACAGGCGGCAGTGATCGGGCAGCTCGTTGAGGAAGCGCTCTCCGAGCGTCGTCTCCTGCGCGTGGATCGCCTCCCAACCGATCGATTCGATGTAGTTGACGCACGCAACGAAGCCCGCCAGTAGCTCGTGAGCTAGCGTCCCCGTCTCGAACCGACGGCCGACAGGATCGTTCGGGGCGGGCCTCACTTTGTACGGTCGCCACCGCTCAGCGACCTCCGATTTCACGCATGCGAGGCCCAAGTGCGGCCCGTAAAACTTGTACGGCGAGCAGAGCAGGACGTCGACGCCGAGCGCGGCGACGTCGATCGGCCCGTGCGGGGCGAAGTGGACGGCGTCGGCCCAGGCGAGCGCGCCGGCCGCATGGGCGAGCTCGACCACCCGCGGGACGTCGATCAGCGTGCCGATCGCGTTGGAGGCGAGCGGGAAGGCGACGACGCGCGTCCGCTCGGACAGTTGCCGCTCCAGGTCGCTGAGGTCGAGCCGGCACTCGTCGTCGACGTCGGCGAAGCGGACGACCAGGTCGCGGTCACGGGCGAGCTCGAGCCACGGCGCGACGCTGCCGTCGTGGTCGAGGCGGGTCACGACGATCTCGTCGCCGGCGCGCAGCTCCCGGCCTGCTGCGCGCGACAGGGAGAAGTTCAGCGTCGTCATGTTCGCTCCGAACGCGGTCTCGTCGGGCGAGCAGCCGAGGAACCGCCCGGCGACGTCATGCGCGCGCGTGACCAGCTCGAGCGTGTCGCGGGCCGTGTCGTAGTCGGGCGTCCCGAGGTTCGCGTTGGCGTGGCGCAGGTAGCCGGTGATCGCGTCGATCACCTCGTCCGGCGTCTGCGTCCCGGAGGGCGCGTCGAAGAACGCGAGCGGGCGGTCGAGCGCCGAGAAGCGCGCCCGCACCGTGGTGACGTCGAGCGCGGTCAGCGTCATGCGATGTCCGCGCCGTTCACATGCCACCGGTAGGTGGGGTGGGGGACGAGCGATTGGCCGACGAAGCAGCCCTCCTCGGTGCGCGCTATCAGCCCGGCGAGCTCGGGCGGCGGCAGGTCCGGGTCGAGCGTCACGTCGAGCGCGCAGCCGATGTGGACGAACCCCCAGGTGCCGTCCTTCCTGCGGTTCACGTGCCCGTCCGCCGTGGCGCTCAACGCCACCGCGGTCGACTGCTTGCGCGCGTGGAACTCGAGCGCGAGTAGCGTGCAGCGGACGAGCGCAGCGAGGACGAGGTGCTCGGGCGTCCAGGCGGGCGGGATGACGAGCGACCGGCCGCGGTCCGTTGTGAGCGTCCCGTCGCGTGACAGGTCGACGTGGTACTCACGGCGTGGGCGCATCACGGCCGCGAACGCTAACGGTCGCTCCGAGCGGCCGTTTTCCCGCCGTCGTGGTTGCGCTTGTACCAGTACCGGCATACGCTGCCGCGCGATGGCCACCCGGCTGCGACCGCTGAGCGAGGCCGAGGCGTACGCGCGCTGCTACGCGGGCGCGTCTGACGAGGTGCGCGTGGTCAAGATCCCGCGCCGGCCGCGGTACCAGCTCGAGGTCAGCGGGGAGGATCTGCGCGCCGCGTTTGCGGATCGGCTCGACAAGCGCGAGCCGGAGCTCGATCCCGACCTGGTTGCCGCCGAGGACGACTCCGCCGCCGAGGACGAGCCCGTCGCCGAGGCGGCCACGACGGACGCGTCGCCCGCTGCCGAGGAGGCGGCGTAAACTCACGCCCGCGTTGGGGCACCCCGCCCACCACCCGGTTCGACCGTAACGAGAGAATCCGCGCGCGTGGGTGCACGGATGCGTGCCGAATCTGTGACGGCGAGCGCCGTCCCGGACGTGCTGGCGCCGGGGCTGCGGATCGTCTTCTGCGGGATCAATCCGGGCCGGGTGTCGGCGGCGGCGCACGCGCACTTCGCCAACCCCCGCAACGACTTCTGGCGCTTGCTCCACGTCGCCCGCCTGACGCCGCGCCTGCTCGAGCCCGACGAGCAGTTCGAGGCGCTGCGCTACGGCATCGGGATCACGAACGCGGCACCGCGAACGACCCCGGGCTCCTCGGACCTGCGCCGGGCCGACTTCGCCGGCGCGCGCGAGCGGCTTGAGCGCATCGCCGATGAGCTGAAGCCGGGCTGGATCGCGTTCGTCGGCAAGGCGGCCTACCGCGGCGTCTTCGGCGAGCGCGCCGAGCACGGCGTCCAGGAGCGGACGCTCGGCGAGACGCTCCTGTTCGTCCTGCCGTCGACGTCGCCGGCCAACGCAGCGGTCTCATGGGACGAGCGGCGCCGGTGGTTCGACGAGCTCGCGGGACGCGCTAGCGGCCTGCCGCTGCGCGACGCCGTCCGTGCCGTCGTGCTCGACGCGGATGCGCGGATCCTGCTCGTCCGCTTCGTCTTCCCCGACCGCGAGGTCTGGGCGCCGCCCGGCGGCGGCGTCGAGCCCGGCGAGCCGGACGAGCCGGCGCTCAAGCGCGAGCTCGCCGAGGAGTGCGGCCTCTACGACTTCGAGCTCGGGCCGCAGCTCTGGTACCGGACGCACTGGCAGCTCGGCGAGCGCTGGGGCGGCCAGACCGACCGCTACTTCCTCGTGCGGGCGCCCGCGTTCGAGCCGACGCCGGAGCTGACCGCCGAGCAGCTT
This sequence comes from uncultured Thermoleophilia bacterium, assembly GCA_963710465.1. Taxonomy (GTDB): domain Bacteria; phylum Actinomycetota; class Thermoleophilia; order Gaiellales; family Gaiellaceae; genus JACVRM01. Next base: position 141,512 of record CAVQAQ010000007.1, on the reverse strand, counting down.
CGCGCCGAGGGCGTCGACGGCATGCGCTGGTGGACGCCCGCCGTGCTCGCCGCGAGCACCGAGCGCTTCGCGCCTCCGGCTCCTGCCCGGCCTTGTCGGCGGCTGCTGCGCGACGGCCCGCCCGGCGCGGCGTCCGGTATCGATGTCTAGGAGGCATCCCCCGTACGGGGGAAGTCGGATCCGGGGCCGCTTCCGATGGGTGCGGCATGCGGACGCCCCTCCGCAGAACAGCCTGCCCTCGGCGCGCTCGCGCTGTCCGCGGCCGCCGTCGCCCTCGCTGCGCCGCCGCCTCGGCAGCCCGCGCTCGGCGACTGCACCCCCGGCAGCGACTGGCCCGGCGCCCGGAGCGACCTCGCCAACGCCGTGCTCGCCGCCGTCAATGCGCACCGCGCGACAGTCGGCGCTCCGGCGCTCGCCGTTTCGTCCACCCTGAGCGCCGCAGCCGTCTGGAAAGCCCGCCACATGGCCATGTACGGCTACATGGCGCACGACGACCCGGCGCCGCCGATCGCGCGCACGACCGCCGACCGGTTAGCCGCGTGCGGCTACTCCGCCGGCTGGGGCGAGAACATCGCCTACGGCTACCCGTCCGCCGACGCGGTCATGCAGGGTTGGCTCTCGTCGCCCGGCCACCGCGCCAACATCGAGCAGTCCGCCTTCCTGGCCACCGGCATCGGCGCCGCGGTCGCGCCGAACGGCGCCGTGTACTGGGCCGAGACGTTCGGGACGTCGACCGCCGGGACGCCGCCGCCCCCGCCGCCGCCACCGCCCCCGCCGACCACGACCACGACCACGACCACGACGCCGCCGACCACGACGACGACGCCCAAGACGCCGCCGCCGACGACGACGACGACCAAGACGCCGCCGCCACGACGACGACGCCCAAGACGCCGCCGCAGCCGCCTGCCGCGCGTCCCGCCGCCCCGCGGCTCCACCTCGCCGTCGGGCCGTCGCCGGACCGTCGCGGGCCGCGCGCGGACCGCCGCTTCGTCCTGCGCTTCCCCCTGTCGCCGTCCGCGCACGCGCGCCGCGGCGTCACGTGCCGGGCGCACGTCGGGCGCGTGCTGGCCTCCGGGTTCGGCGGCGGCTACGCCCGCTGCGTGCTCGTGGCGCCGCGCGGCACGAAGGGCCGGCGCGTCTGGGGCATCGTCGAGGTGCGGGTCGGCGGCGTCAAGGTGCGCCGCTGGTTCTCGCGCCTGGTTCGCTGACCGTCATATCCCCCTTTTGGGGGTCGCCGGGGCGTCTGAGCGTCCGATGGAAGCTCGCATGCGGACGCCCCGCTGCAAGCCATGGCTCTTCGTCCCCGTCCTCGTCGCGGCCGCGGCGACGACGCTCGCCGTGCCGTCCGCTCCGCGCAGCGCCGTCGGCGCGTGCACGCCGGGGAGCGACTGGCCCGCCGAGCACCAGGCGCTCGCCGACGGGGTGCTCGCGGCCGTCAACGCGCACCGCGCCACGGTCGGCGCGCGGCCGCTGGCCGTGTCGCCCGCGCTCCAGGCGGCGGCGACCTGGAAGGCGCGGCATATGGCCAAGTACGGCTACATGAACCACGACGACCCGGCCCCGCCGGTCGCGCGCTCCGCATCCGCGCGCATCGCGGCGTGCGGCTACACCGGCGCCGGCTGGGGCGAGAACATCGCCTACGGCTATCCGACAGCCGCCGCCGTCGTGCAGGGCTGGCTCTCCTCGCCGGGCCACCGCGCCAACATCGAGCAGCCGGGCTTCGTCGCCACGGGCATCGGGGCCGCCGTCGCACCCGGCGGCGCCGTCTTCTGGTCGCAGACCTTCGGCACCTCGGCCGCCGGCACAGCGCCGGCGCCCACACCGCGCCCGCCGGCGCAGGCCTCGCCCCGTACGACCGGCGCGCTTGCGGTCGGCCGCTCGCTCGACCGCCACGCCCTCAAGGGCGACCGCCGCTTCACGCTGCGCTTCCCGGTCGTCCAGGCCCGCGCCGGCCGGAAGGTGACGCGCGGCGCCGTCCGCTGCCGGGCACAGGTCGCGGGCCGCCCCCTTGTCGTACTGGCGTCGGGGTTTCACCGCGGCTACGCGCAGTGCATCCTCGTCGCGCCGCGGGGCGTCCGCGGGCGGCACGTCTTCGGCACCATGCGCGTCGCCGCCGCGCAGGCCCGGGCGCGGCGCTGGTTCTCGCGGCTGGTGCGCTGACCTAGCCCGGCCAGCGGTTCGTGATCGGGGTGCGCCGGTCGCGCCCGAACGCCTTCGGCCGGAGCTTCACTCCGGGCGGCGCCTGCCGGCGCTTGTACTCCGCGCGGTCGACGAGCGCCAGCGCGCGCTCGACGACGTCGGGGTCGAACCCGTTGCCGGTCAGGTCGTCGCGCGAGCGGTCGAGCTCCACGTACGCCTCCAGCACCTTGTCGAGCGCCGCATAGGGCGGCAGCGAGTCCTCGTCCCGCTGGTCGGCACGCAGCTCCGCCGACGGGGCGCGCTCGATCGTCGACACGGGGATCACCTCACGCCCGGCGCGCTCGTTCAGGTGCCGCGCCAGCCGAAAGACGTCGGTCTTGTAGACGTCCTTCAGCAGCGCGAAGCCGCCCGCCATGTCGCCGTAGAGCGTCGCGTAGCCGACCGACAGCTCCGATTTGTTGCCCGTCGCCACCAGCAGCCACCCGAACTTGTTCGAGAGCGCCATTAACAGGACGCCGCGCGTGCGCGCCTGGATGTTCTCCTCCGTGAGATCCGGCTCGCGGCCCGCGAACACGTCCGCGAGCGTCGCTTCGGAAGCGTCCACGATCGACCCGATCGGCAGCTCCAGGAACGACGCGCCCAGGCTCTCGGCCACGCGGCGGGCGTCGGTGCGCGTCTCCTCCGACGAGTAGCGCGACGGCATCGAGACGCAGTGCACGTGCTCCGGCCCGAGCGCCTCGACACAGAGCGCGGCGGTCACGGCCGAGTCGATCCCGCCCGACACGCCAACCACCACGTCGCTGAAGCCGTTCTTGCGCACGTAGTCCGTGATGCCGAGCTCGAGCGCGAGCCGCATCTGCTCGAGCTCCCCGTCGAACGGCACGATCGGGGCCACCTGATGGGGGGCCGGCTCTCGCTCCACCGGCGGCGAGCCGATGTGCACGATCGGGATCTCCGGCGAATCGAGGTCCGCGGCAAGCGTTCGGGGGCGCACGTCGCGCAGGCGCCGTGCGATCGCGATCGTCGGGTCGATGTCGACGACGAGCAGGCACTCCTCGAACCCGGGTGCCCGCGCGAGGACCGCGCCCTCGTCGTCGAGCACGAGCGAGTGCCCGTCGAAGATCAGCTCGTCCTGGCCGCCGACCAGGTTGCAGAACGCGATGAAGCAGGTGTTGTCGCGTGCGCGTGTCTTCAGCATCTCCTCGCGCTCGCGCTCCTTGCCAACGTGGAACGGCGACGCCGAGATGTTCGCGACGAGCTGGGCGCCCGCGAGCGCGAGCTCGGTCGCCGGCGGGCCCGGCTGCCAGATGTCCTCGCAGATCGTAGGCCCCACCAGCACCTCGCCGTGCTCCAGCAGGACGAGGTCGCGCCCGGCTGCGAAGTAGCGCGCCTCGTCGAAGACGCCGTAGTTAGGCAGGAAGCGCTTGCGGTAGAGCGCGCGGATCTCGCCGCCGACGCAGATGGCGCACGCGTTGTAGAGGTCGCGGTCGAAGTGCGGCGTGCCGATCGAGCGCGGTGATGCCGCGGCATTCCAGCGCGATCTCGTGCAGCGAGCGCTCGGCCGCGCGCAGGAACCCCGGGCGCAGCAGCAGGTCCTCGGGCGGGTAGCCGGTGACGGCGAGCTCGGGGAAGAGGACGAGGTCGGCGCCGCGCGAGCGCGCCTCGTCCAGGCGCTCCAGGATCCGGGCGCGGTTCCCGTCGAGGTCGCCGACGACGGTGTTGATCTGGGCAAGCGCGAGCCTCACAGGTTTTTGCCTCTCAGTCGAAAACTCTAGCGGGTGGCGGCTCGGGCACGATACGGCCAATGTCCGGGCTCGTCATCGACACGCGCTTCCGCGGCCCCGCTACGTCGGGGAACGGCGGCTACTCGTGCGGGATCGTCGGCGCGCTCACGGGAGACGGGCCTGCCGAGGTCACGCTCCGGCTGCCGCCGCCGCTCGAGCGCCCGCTGGGCGTCGCCGGCACGGCGGAGGCAATCGAGGTTCGCGACGGCGATGCGCTCGTCGCCGAGGCGCGGCCGGCGGAGCTCGACCTCGCGCCGCCGCGCTCCGTCACGCTCGACGAGGCGCGCGCCGCCGAGGCGCGCTACTCGGGCGACGTCGACCATCCGTTCCCCGAGTGCTTCGTCTGCGGCCCGGCGCGCACGCGGGGCGACGCGCTCGTGCTGAGGCCCGGCCAGGTCGGCGGCGAGCAGCTGGTCGCCACCGTCTGGACGCCCGACGCCTCGCTCGCGGGCGACGACGGCCTCGTGCGCCCGGAGTTCGTCTGGGCGGCGCTCGACTGCCCGGGCGCGTTCGCGGTCGAGCTCGTCGGCCGCGGCACCCGCGTGCTCGGCCGGCTCGCGGTCCGCATCGACCGGCGCCCGCGCGCGGGCGAGGAGCTCGTCGTGATCGGGTGGCCGCTCGGCGGCGAGGGCCGCCGCCAGGAAGCCGGCACCGCGCTGCTCGACGCGGCGGGCCGCCCGCTCGCCGTCGGCCGCGCCGTCTGGATCGAGCCGCGCGCCTAGCGGCGAAGCCGGATCGCGTTCAGGTCGTCGGCGCGGACGACGTCCGCGCGGGCGATCAGGTCGTCGATGTCGTCGTGCTCGGCGTGGAGGTAGCGCCCGGCGAGCGCATCCGCCCGTCCGGAGAGCAGCACGCGGACGAGCCGTGGCGCGAGCTCGGGCGGCGTCCAGGGCGCGTCGTCCGGGAAATCCGCCCGGGTCATGTCCGTGCGCACGAGGCCCGGGCTGATCACGAACGAGCGCACCGGCGTGCCGGCGAGCTGGTTCTCGAGCGTCTCGGCGAAGCGACCGAGCGCCGCCTTGCTCGAGGGGTACGCGGTCGAGCGCAGCCCCGGCAGGTAGGAGGCGCCCGAGCCCATGTTCACGATCCGCCCGCGGCCGCGCTCGAGCATGCCCGGGATCACCGCGCGCGCGCAGAGGAAGGCGCCGAGCACGTTGACCTGGAAGACGTGCCACCAGGCGTCCGGGTCGGCCTCCCAGGCCGCCGGCTCGCGCAGGTTGATGCCCGCGTTGTTGACGAGCGCGTCGACCGGCCCCAGCTCGCGCTCCACCTGGGCGACCATAGCGTCGACCGCGGTCATAGAGCTGACGTCGGCCTCGACGGCGAGGCCGCCGACCTCGCGGGCCACCTCGTCCACCTGCGCGCGCGTCCGCGCGGAGACCGCGACCCGCGCGCCCGCCCCGGCGAGCTCCACCGCGATGCCGCGGCCGATCCCGCGGCCGCCGCCCGTCACGAGGACGACCTGGCCGTCGAGCCGGTCGCTCACGCCACCGCCCGCTCGATCTCCTCGAGCGCCTCCGGGTTCTCGAGCGACGACAGGTCGCCGGGGTCGCGGCCGAGCGCCTTCGCCCGAACCGCCCGGCGCATGATCTTGGCGCTGCGCGTCTTCGGCAGCGCCGTCACGAAGACGACGCGTTCCGGCTTGAACGCGCGGCCCAGCTCGGCGCCGACCGCATCCGCGACCTCGGCGGCGAGCGCCGCCGTCGGGTCGTTGCCGGGCGCGAGGATGCAGAAGACCCACGCCACCTCGCCCTTGACCTCGTGCGGCACGCCGATCGCGGCCGCCTCGGCGACCGCCGGATGCGCGACGGCGGCGGACTCGATCTCCGCCGGCCCGATGCGCTTGCCGGCGATGTTGAGCGTGTCGTCGGAGCGCCCGTGCAGGAACCAGAAGCCGTCCTCGTCGACCGAGGCCCAGTCGCCGTGCACCCAGACGCCCGGGAAGCGGCGTCCAGTACGTCTCGATGTAGCGCTCGGGGTCGCGCCAGAAGCCGCGCGTCATCCCGGGGAACGGCTTGCGGCAGACGAGCTCGCCGACCTCGCCGCGCACCGGACCGGCCCTCGGCGTCGACGACGTCCATCGCCATCCCGAGCGCGGGGCCGCCCACCGAGCACGCCTTGATCGGGCCGGCCGGCGTCGGCGAGAGGAAGCAGGCGCCGACCTCGGTGCCGCCCGAGCAGTTGATGATCGGGCAGCGCCCGCGGCCGACCTGCTCGTGGAGCCACATGTAGGGATCCGGGTTCCACGGCTCGCCGGTCGTCACGATCACGCGCAGGGAGGAGAGGTCGTGCTGCGGGCGCTCCGTGGGGGATCAGCGCGCGGATCAGCGTCGGCGAGCAGCCGAGGATCGTGACCCGCTCCTGCTCGATCGTCCGCCAGAGCCGGTCGGCCGGCCAGTCCGGCGCGCCCTCGGCGAGCACGATCGTGGCGCCGCACGCGTGCCCGCCGACCACCGTCCACGGGCCCATGATCCAGCCCATGTCGGTCGCGAAGTGGATGCGGTCGCCCGGGCGCGCGTCGGCCTGGTACGCGACCTCGCGCGCGATGGAGACGAGGAAGCCGCCGTGCACGTGGACGATCCCCTTCGGCCGCCCGGTCGTGCCGGAGGTGTACGTGAGCAGGTAGGGGTGCTCGGCGTCGAGCTCCTGCGGCGGCAGGTCGCCGGGGGATTCGGCCACGGCTTCTTCCCACGTGATATCGCGCTCCGCCTGCATCGGCACGTCGGCGCCGAGCCGCCGCCACACGATCATCGCCTCCAGGGACGCGGATTCGGCCGCGGCTTCGTCCGCGATCTGTTTCATCGGCACCACCCGGCCGCGGCGCAGCGACCCGTCCGCCGTGATCAGCACCTTCGCCTCCGCGTCCTGCAGCCGTGCGGCGACGGCCGGAGCGGCGAACCCCGAGAACACCGGCACCTGGACCGCGCCCACGTGCGCGCACGCGTGCGAGGCGATCGCCGCCTCGGCCGACATCGGCAGGTAGATCGCGACCCGGTCGCCGGGGTCGACCCCGAGCGCGACGAGCGCCTCCGCCAGGCGCGTCACCTCGTGGGACAGCTCCGCGAACGTCAGCTCGGTGCGCGACCCGTCCTCGCCGAGCGAGATCACCGCGGGCTCCTTCGCGACCGGGCCGCGTGCCCAGCGGTGCACGCAGTTCCAGGCGATGTTGAGCTTCCCGCCCACGAACCATGTCGCCCACTCGGGACCGCGCGAGAGGTCCACGACCCGGTCCCACGGCCGCGAGAACTCGAGCCCCAGGTCCTCGACCACCGCCGGCCAGAACCACTCCGGGTCGGCCTGCGACCGCTGCTGGAGGGCCTGGAAGTCGTCGAAGCCCTGCCGGCGCATCAGCCGCGCGACGTTGGCGTGCTCGAGCACCTCCTGGGTCGGCTCCCACACGACCTCGGCCACGCGGGACACCCTACTGCTGCTGGTACTACTCACCGTTCGTGCGCGCGCTGATCAACGACCCCGACAAGCGCAAGTGGTTCACGCTCGCAGCGGTCAGCTTCGGGCTGTTCATGATCATGCTCGACAACACGGTCGTGAACGTCGCGTTGCCCGCGATCGCGCGCGGACCTCGGCATCGGGCTGTCGGAGCTCGAGTGGGTCGTGGCCGGCTACGCGCTGACGTTCGCCGCGCTGATCCTGACCGGCGGCAAGCTCGCCGACCGCTTCGGCCGGCGCCGCCTCTTCGTGCTCGGCATCGTCGTCTTCACCCTCGCCTCGCTCGCGTGCGGTCTCGCGTCGGGCGGCAGTGAGCTCATCGGCGCGCGGATCATCCAGGGCGTCGGCGCAGCGCTGCTGAACCCGGCCACGCTTGCGATCATCTCCGCGACGTTCCCGCCGCGGCAGCGCGGGATGGCGATCGGCATCTGGGCCGGCGTCTCGGCGATGGCGCTCGCGATCGGGCCGCTCGTCGGCGGGCTGATCACCGAGCACGCCTCCTGGAACTGGATCTTCTTCATCAACGTCCCGATCGGGATCGCCGCCGTCGTCGCCAGCTACCTCTTCATCGACGAGTCGCGCGATACGCGCGCCGACCAGCGGCTCGACCTCCCGGGCCTGCTCACGTCCGGGATCGGCCTGTTCGCGCTCGAGTACGCGCTGATCGAGGCGAACACGTACGGCTGGACGTCCGGCCGCATCCTGGCCTGCTTCGTGATCGCGGCCGTGCTGCTCGCCGCGTTCGTGTGGATCGAGGTCCACGGGCGCGCGCCGATGCTCGACGTCTCGCTCTTCCGCAACACGACGTACACGGGCGCGAACATCGTGATGCTGCTCGTCGCGCTGGCGATGTTCGGCGTCTTCTTCTTCGTGTCGCTCTACATGCAGAACGTGCTCGGCTACTCGGCGGTGCAGGCGGGCGCCGCGTTCCTGCCGATGACGTGCCTGATCGTGGTGCTCGCGCCGGTCACGGGGCGGCTGTCCGATAAGTACGGGTCGCGCTGGTTCCTGACCGGCGGCCTGACGCTGCTCGGCATTCAGCTCTTCTACTTCTCGCAGCTCGGCGCCTCCGCCACCTACTGGGAGCTCCTGCCCGCGTTCATCATCGGCGGCATCGGCATGGCGATGACCATGACCCCGGCGACGGCGGCCGCGATGCGCGCGGTGCCGGTCGACCGCGCCGGCGTCGGCTCGGCCGTCCTCAACTCCGCGCGCCAGGTCGGCGGGTCGCTCGGCATCGCGCTCATGGGCGCGATCGTCGCCGCCTCCGTGACCGTCACGCTGCAGACCGCGTACCAGTCCGGCGACCCGGCGCTCATCCAGCGGGCGATCCACCAGTTCGTGAACGGCTTCTCGAACGCGCTGATGGTGGCCGGCGTGATCGCCTTCGCCGGCGCGATCGTCGCCGCGGTCCTCATCCGGCACGAGGTGCACGAGGAGCCGCTGGCCCCGCCGGCGACCGTCGAGCGCGTCGCCGACCTGGTCGGGTAGCGACCTCGGGCAAAGAGACGGGGGAACCAGGCAGCTGGCTCCCCCGATCCCAGGTTCCCCCGAACCCCAGGTCGCCCAACTTGAGGCCGCCTTCCACGACGACGGCCCGAGGGCTTGGCTCTGCGGCCCAGCCACGCCCTCGGGCCTTCGTCGTAAAGGGTGTCACTTGGCCTCGTTCCGATCCTGGCGGTGACCGGGGTGGCGAGGTTGGGCTGACCTTACGCCCTCCCTCCGGAGAAGTCAAGTACCTCGGTCAAGTGATTTCGGATCCGGTTCACTTCACTGCGCTTTTCTTTTGGACATGCCCCTTCGGGGGGATGTCCTGAGCGGACACCTTGCGTACTGGTGAAGTGTAGTAGAGACTTCCGTGGACACCACCATGAACACCACGCCCACTCTCCGCACCCGTTCCGGTGACGGCCCGCGCCCGGCGAATCGCGTCGGCGAGCGCCTGCGCCAGCTGCGCGTCGCAGCCGGCCTGACGCAGAGCGAGCTCGCCGGGCAGCGCTTCTCCAAGGAGTACGTCAGCCAGATCGAGCGCGGGAAGACGCGTCCGACGCAGGACACCATCGACTGGCTCGCCGCCCGCCTGGGCACCGACGCGGGCTACCTCGCAAGCGGCGTCTCCTCCGACGAGCGCGGTCGCGTCGAGGCGGCGCTCGCACGTGCGGACGCGCTGACGCTCGCGTACCGAAGCGACGAGGCCCTGGTGGAGTACGAAACCGTTTCGCGCGTCGTGCGCTCGACCGGCTCGGTCGAGCTCGAGGCCCACGCCCTCTCCGGTGAGGCCTGGGCGCGCCAGATGGCGGGCGACATCCGGCCGGCGCTCGAGCTGCTCACGCGCGCGCGGGCGCTCGTCGAGGGCCCCGGCTTCTCCGACCTCGACCGGGCCGACGTGCTCTACCGGATCGGCGTCTGCCGCTACAAGCTCCAGAGCGTCGCCACCGCGGTCGGCCTCTTCAACGAGGCGCTCGCGCTCGCGGAGCGCTGCGAGCTGCCGAGCGACCAGCTCCGCTCGGAGATCCTCGGCTGGCGCTCCCGCTGCTACCGGCGCCAGCGCGACCTCGAGGCCGCCCGCGAGGACGTGGAGCGCGCGCTCGAGCTCTCGCACGGGATCGAGGACCGGCGTGCGCTGGCGAATACGTACTTCCAGGCGTCTCTCGTCTCCGAGCGCCTCGGCCACCTCGTGCAGGCGCGCGCGCACGCCGAGAAGGCCAAGAACCTCTACGAGCAGCTCGACGACGAGGTGCAGGTCGGCCGGCTGTTGAACAACCTCGGCGGGCTCAACCACATGCTCGGGCACTCCGAGCAGGCCGTCGAGTACCTGAAGACCGCCTTCGCCGTCGCGCTCGAGCACGACACCGACACGGACGCCGCGACGGCCGCCGATTCGCTGGCGCGCGTCCACCTCGACCGCGGCGAGTACGCCGACGCCGAACGGCTCGCGACCGAGGGACTCAAGCTTCTCGCCGACCGTGCCGACTACGCAGTCGAGATCGCAAGTGCACAGCATGTGCTGGGCCGCGCTCTCATGGAACAGGATCGACTGGACGAGGCGGACGAATGGCTCATCAAAGCAGACGCGACAGCCGAACTGGCCACGTCGCCGAGCCATCGAGCCGCAGTCTGGGTTGCCCGCGGAGATCTCGCGGGACGCAGGGGGGAGGACCGGACGGCCGCTCGGTATTACCGCCGGGCCGCAGAAGCGCTGCAAGACGTCCGGTTCTAGCGAAAGGAGGCTCCCACATGAAGGTTCGCGTCGCATTCGCGATGCTGGTCGCATGCTTCGTCACGGGGCTCCTGCCGACAGTGGCAGGTGCCGCGATGCACGATGGCAACGGTCATTGCGTCGCTCGTAACGCCCGCTAGTCCCCGGCTCCGCTGCCACTGCGGAGGCCGCACCGGAGGGCCTGTTACGGAGCCGGGGGTGCTGAGGCGCCCCCGGCTTTCCCTACACTCGCCGGCGTGCGCGCACGTGCCGCCGCCGCGCTCCTCGCGCTTCCCCTGATTGCCGCCGCCTGCGGCGGATCGTCCGGCCCCGGTGCCGGCACCCTCGGCCGTCTCGCCGGCTCGGGCCAGGAGCTCGGGCTGCTCCCGGGCTCCGCCGACTTCGGCCCCGGGGCGGTGCGCTACTCGTTCCTCTTCCTGCGACCAGCACGGGCGCTCGATCGATCATCCCTCGCTGCGCATCTGGATCGCCCGCGCGAAGGACGGCGTGCCGCTGTTCGACTCCGTCCCGTTCCTGAAGACGACGGCCCGCATCGAGTCGACGGCGCCGCCCGGCGACGCCGGTGAGGGCAAGATGCAGTACGTGCTGCACGCGCGCATCGACCGGCCCGGGAAGTTCTGGGTGCTCGCGCGTCCGCCGGGCTCGAGCGACGTGCACGGGGTCGGCGACTTCATCGTCCAGCCGAAGGCCCACTCGCCGGCGATCGGCTCCCGCGCGCCCGCGTCGCAGACGCCCGTCCTCGGCTCCGCGCCGATCCGGAAGCTGACGACCAGGGTCCCGCCCGACCGCGACCTGCTCCGCTACTCGGTCGCCGAGAGCCTGCGCGCGCATGCCCCGTTCGTGGTCACGTTCGCGACACCGGCGTTCTGTTCGAGCAAGACCTGCGGGCCGGTCGTCGACGTCGTCGACCACGTGCGGAAGGAGTTCGCCGGCTCCGGCGTTCGTTTCATGCACGTGGAGATCTACAAGGACAACAACCCGGCCAAGGGCTTCAACCGCTTCGTGCTGCAGTGGCACCTGCCCACCGAGCCCTGGACGTTCGTCGTCGGCCGCGACGGCCGCATCAAGGCGAAGTTCGAAGGCGCGCTCTCCGTGGGCGAGCTCGCCGCGGCGGTAAGGCGCTATGCGCTCTGAGCAGGCCGTCAGGCTGACCGACTACACCTCGTGCGGCGGCTGCGCGGCCAAGTACCCGGCAGCGCGGCTCGAGGAGCTCGTCGCGGGGCTGGTCCCGCACCAGGTCGCAGGGCTGCTCGTGGGCCTGGCGCCGTCCGACGACGCTGCCGTCTACCGGCTCGACGACGAGCGTGCGATCGTCGCCACGGTCGACTTCTTCCCGCCGCTCGTCGACGACCCGGCCGACTACGGCGCGATCGCGGCGGCGAACGCTCTCAACGACGTGTTCGCGATGGGCGGGCTCCCGCTCGTCGCGTTGTCCGTGGCCGCCTTCCCGGAGGAGCTGCCAGGGGAGGCCGTGGCGGCCGTGCTCGCATCTGCTGCGGAGACCGTGCGCAGCGCGGGCGCCGTCCTCGCCGGCGGGCACACGCTGCGCGACGACGAGCCCAAGTTCGGGCTCGCCGTCGTCGGCACCGTGCACCCGGACGAGGTGTGGACGAAGGCGGGCGCGCGCGCGGGCGACGTGCTCTACCTGACCAAGCCGCTCGGCACGGGGCTGATCGTGCACGGCGCCAAGCGCGGCCTGGTCGAGGCGGAGCGCGCTCGAGGGCGCGATTGCGTCGATGCGCCGCCTGAACGCCGATGCTGCCCGGCTCGTTCGCGCCGTCGGGCCGCACGCCGTCACCGACGTGACCGGGTTCGGGCTGCTCGGCCACGCGTGGGAGCTGGCAGACCGCAGCGGCGTCGCGGTCGTCCTGGAGGCGGAGGCGCTGCCGCTCCTGCCCGGCGCCCGCGCTGTCGCGGCCGCGGGCGAGCGGACGGGCGGCGACTCCCGCAACCGCGACTTCGCCGGCCCGCACGTCGCGCACGGCGGCGTCGCGGAGGATCTCGTGGCGCTGGCGTACGACCCGCAGACGGCGGGCGGTCTGCTGATCGCCGTGGACGACGACCAGGGCGCCCGCGCTCGAGTCGGCGTTCGCCGCGGGCGGCGAGCCCCTCACGCGCATCGGTCGGGTCGAGGCCGGGGCCGGCGTCACGCTGCGTTAAGGCAGGCGGCACTACACTCGCGCACGTGGAGGCGGGTGCCCACCGGCTGCGCCTGGCGCGGCGGCTCGAGCTGTCCCCGGCTGCGTTCCAGCGGCTCGCGATCGCGTCGGCGATCGCGCTCTACGTCATCGTCGTCAGCGGAGCCCTCGTCCGGCTGACCGCGTCCGGGCTCGGCTGCGACAACTGGCCCGGCTGCCAGCAGGGGAGCTTCTTCCCGGAGCAGGGCTACCACGGCGCGATCGAGTTCTCCAACCGCGCCGTTGCGCTGTTCCCGATCGGCCTCTCGCTCGCCACCGCCTGGTTCGCGCGGCGAGTCGACGGCATTCCGCGCTGGGCCGTCTGGCTGGCGTGGGGCGTGCTCGCCGGGACGGTCGCCCAGGCGCCGCTCGGGCTGATCACGATCAAGACGGGCCTGAATCCGCTGATGGTGATGACGCACTTCCTGCTCGCCCTGGTCGTGCTGGCCGGCGCCGTCGTCCTGGCGCTCGCGCCATGGCGGCCCGTAGCCGAGCCGGCGATCCCCGAGCGCGTGCGCTGGGCGGGGCTCGCGCTCGCGGGCGCCGCGCTCGCCCTCGTCGTCAGCGGCTCCGTCGCGACCGCCGCCGGCCCGCACCCGGGCGACAGCGCGAAGGTCGACCGCGTGTGGTCGCTGCACTCGGCGGTCTACGTGCACGTACGGGCGACGGCGATCTTCGGGACGCTCTTCCTCGTCCTGCTCGGCTGGCTGTTCTCGCGCCGGGAGGAGCTGCCGCGGCTCTTCCGCGCCGCCCTGATCCTGCTGGGCGTCCTTATCGCGCAGATGATCGTCGGCGAGATCCAGTACCGCACGCACCTGCCCTGGGGCCTCGTGCTCGTCCACGTCACGCTCGCGGGCGCGGTGTGGGCCGGTAGCGTGGCGTTCGTCACGCTCCTGTGGCGCGCGCGCCGGTCCGTTCCGCAGGGCGCGACGTAAACTGGCCGCATGGCCGGCGAGCTGCGCGTAGTCCATCGCCCCCGCCTCGAGCGGCCGGTGCTGATCGCCGCGTTCCGCGGCTGGAACGACGGCGGACAGGGCGCCTCGCTCGCGGGCGGGTACCTGGCGCGCGAGTGGCAGGCGGAGCGCTTCGCCGACATCGACCCGGAGAACTTCTACGACTTCCAGGCGACGCGGCCGCTCGTCTCGCTCGAGGACGGCGAGACGCGCACGGTCGAATGGCCGGAGAACGCGTTCTACTTCGCGAAGCCGCGCGAGCTGGGCCGCGACGCCATCCTGCTGCTCGGCATCGAGCCCAACCTGCGCTGGCGCACCTTCTCCAGCTTGATCGTCGACTTCGCGAAGGACCTGGGCGTCGAGATGGTGATCACGCTCGGCGCACTGCTCGCCGACGTGCCGCACACGCGGCCGAGCCCGGTGACCGGCAGCGCGACCGACAAGAAGCTGGTCGACGAGCTCGGGCTCTCGACGTCGCGCTACGAGGGCCCGACGGGGGTGGTCGGCATCGTCCACGACGCCTGCAACCGGGCGGGTATCCCGTCCGTGAGCCTGTGGGCCGCCGTGCCGCACTACGTCCAGCTGACGCCGAGCCCCCGTGCGGCGCAGGCGCTCTGCGAGCGGCTGGCCACGCTCCTCGGCGGCCGCATCGACGTCTCGGAGCTTCGCCGCGCCGGCCGCGGCTACGTCGAGCAGGTGAGCGAGGCCGTCGCGGGCGACGCCGAGACGGCCGCGTACGTCGAGGAGCTGGAGCAGCGCTCCGACAGCATCGACCCCGCCGATCTCCCCTCGGGCGACGCGCTCGCCGCCGAGCTCACGCGCTACCTGCGCGAGCGCGACGACGACGACGAGGACGCCGCAACCGAGCAGTAGACGTTTCTACGGCGTCCAGGCTGGGCCGCGCCAGATGCGGATCGCGCCGGTGCGACATGCGACGACCAGCTTGACGCCCTGTTCGAACGCGCGGCCGTCGGCGCGGATGCGGAGATTGAGCCCGAAGATGCCTGTGCTCGTCACGCGGGGCGGCGCCGCACTCACCATGGCGCGACAACAGGGACTGTCCCTGTTAAGACGCTGCGCCTACGCCGCTGCGGCGTCCGCTGCCGGTTCGGCCGGCGAGTCGGAAGCGGCCTCGCCGCCCTCCGCCGGAGCCTCGTGCTCGGTGCCGTCCTGCGCCTGCGCCTCGCCGCTCTGGCCGTTCTGCGCGGCCCCGCCGCGGCGCCTGCGCCGACGCCGGCGCGATCGCGACGGCTTCGCCTTCGGCGCGGGCAGGTTCTCGCTGAGCGCCGTCGCGACCTCGGGCAGCGCCGCGAGCCGCTCTCGTGCGGCCTCGATCAGGTTCGTGGCGCGGGGCGTGTAGCCCTCCGCCGACGCGAGCAGCGCGGCCCCGACGTGCAGCGGCAGCTCCATGGCCGCGTTGACGAGCTTGGCGGCATTTTCCTCGTGCCGGTGGCCGCGCGAGTTGGCGAGCGCGCCGAGCAGGCGCTTCGCCTCCGGGAACTCGGCGCTAGCGCGCCGGTCCTGCGCCTTGCGCGTCGCCCGCGCCAGCTTCCAGGTCCAGCGCGCCAGGATCTGCTCCGGCGCGTCGACCTTGCCGTCGCCCAGCGCACGCAGCAGCGTGCGGATCCCGGGCAGGCGGTCCTTCTCCCACGTCGGCGCCTGGGTCACGATCGTGACCAGGTCGTCGAACGCCTCGCGGTCGATGCCCATCGAGACGCGGTCGGCCAGCGCGGTCATCCGCAGCCGCCGGTTCGGGTTCTCGGCCGCGCACGTGAAGAGGAACTGCTCCAGGCAGACCTTGGAGGTGTTGCTCTCGGTGAGCTTCTTGACGATCTCGGTGCGGTCCTCGAAGCGCACCTGGCGGCCGGCGATGGTCGCCCAGAAGCGCTGCTCGTCCTCGTCGAGGAAGCGCGGATCGATCCGCTGCCACTCGCGGCTGATCACGGCCAGCCGGCGGCGCACGTCCGGCGTCACCGGGACGAGCCACGCTGCCGGCGACAGCCGCCTGCGCGCGCGGCGCTGCGGGCGGCGGCGCGGGGCCGGCGTCACGCGGGCGCCCTCGCGGTAGAAGTCGGAGTCGAGCAGCGCGTGCAGCGTCGTGACGCGGTCATTGTGCGTCGCGCCCTTGGGCACGAAGTCGACGACGATGCCCGCCTCCTTGCGCGGATGCGTCCGCATGATGCGGCCAATGCGCTGCTGGTAGACGCGCTTGCTGGCCGTCGGCGCCAGGTGCATGACCACCGTCGCACGGGGCGAGTTCCAGCCCTCGGCGAGCAGCATCGCGTTGATGAGGATGTCGATCTCGCCGCGCTCGTAGGCGGCCAGGATCTCGGCCAGCTTGACGGGCGGCGTGCGCCCGCTGACCGCCTCGGCCTTCAGGCCGGCGGCGCGGAACTCCATCGCCAGGTTGTACGCGTGCTCGACGCCCGCGGCGTAGACGACGCCCGGCGTCGAGTCGAAACGGTCGCGGTAGAGGCTCGCGGCCGCCTGGTTCAGAGCCGTGTGGTCGAGGACAGCGGCCAGCGCGCGCTCCTCGAAGTCGCCGCCGACGATCGGCACGGAGTGGATCGCAGCGACAGGCGGGACGCGCAGGCAGCGCAGCGGCGCGATCAGCCCGCGGCGCGCGGCGTCTGCGAGCGGCAGGTCGTCGACCGAGGCGGGGAAGACATCCGCGACCTGCTTCGCAATCAGCTGCTCGGTCGCCGTCATCCCGATGTAGATGGGCTCCGGGAACGAGCGGATCGCGGCGCTCGTCTTCTCGCCGAGCGCGGTGTGCGCCTCGTCGCAGATGACGAGCTGGTACGCGTCGCGGTCGAGGTCGTCGACGTGGCGCGCGAACCACGCGTACGTCTGGATCGTGATCGGGTCGCGCCGTTTCAGCGGCTGGCCCTTCAGCACCGCCTCCGTGAAGCGCTTGCCGTACCCCTCGGTGGTCAGGTCGCCGGTGAACTGGGAGACCAGGAGCCGGCGGTGCGTGAGGATCAGGACGCCGAGCGAGCGGGCGGACTCGACGAAGCCGGCGGCGGCGATCGTCTTGCCCGACGCGGTCGGGTGGCGGAAGCGAAAGCGCCGCGCCGCGCCGGGGTCCTCGCGCGACCGGCAGGCGCCTCGTCCTCCTCGGCCTCCTCCGCCAGCGGCTCGTCCTCTTCGTCCTCGTCCAGCTCGGCCTCGTCGACGACGGTGCCGTTGCCGTTCACGTTGCCGTTGCCGTTCTCCGCGGCGCCTGGTTCGCGGCGATCAGCTCGGTGAGCATGCCGGCGAGCGCGTCGATCTGGTGGCGGCGCAGCTCGGTGCCCGAGGCGAGGTGCGGCGGATGCTCGGTGAGGACGCGCTCGAGCCCGAGCATCAGCCCGAAGCGGACGCGCCAGTCGTTGGACGGCTCCTTGCGCCCGGCCTCGATCTCGGCGATCGCCTCGTCGAGGGCCCGGCGGCGGGCGGTGCCTGCAGCCAGCACGACGGCCGGATCCTCATCCGGGCGGAGGAAGGGCTCGTCGGCCCACTTGGCGGCGCGGACGGCAGCTTCGGCCAACTTGGCCGCTGCGCCCGACGTCATGGTCGGTTGCTCAGCGATGTCCTGCATGCGGGCGACACCCTCTTGGTGCCGCGGCTTGTGAGGTGACGCTCGCCGTTAACCCCTAGGGCGAGCGGTCGAAAAGAGCATAGCTCATCCGTCGGCGGTCGACGTGACAGATGTGCAAACGCTTATGCAGGCACTGCGGCAGGCGTCTCGTGCAGGCGGTGCCCCAGGACACGCTCCGACACGCCGCTCGCGTCGAGGCGCGGGGTGATGCCGCCGAGGAAGAACGGGAAACCGGCGCCGAGCAGCAGGCACGTGTCGACGTCGGCGACCGTCTCGACCGCGCCCTCGTCGAGCATCCGGCCGACCTCGTCCGCGAGCGCCTCCAGCACGGCTCTCGGTGATCCCTTCGACCTGGAGCGGGTCGCTCCCGGCGACGAGCGGGTCGGTGCCCTCCGCGATCGCGCGCAGCGTCGGCGAGAGCGGGAAGCGGTCCGGGTACGCGGCGTGCATCGTCTCGAGCACGTGCCACGCGACCTGCGGGCCGACCATCTGCAGGAGCACCGAGGGCGCCATGGGCAGCCCAGGCGCAGCACGGCCTCGTCGGTCTCCTCGACCGTGTTGCCCCGCTCGAGCGCCTCCATCAGCGTCGAGGTCATGCGCGTGAGGAGCCGGTTGACGACGAAGCCTGGCGCGTCATTGACGAGCACGCCCCGCTTGCGCAGCTGCTCGCAGACGGCGGCGGCGGTCGCGAGCGTCACGTCGTCCGTGTGCGGGCGTCTCGACCAGCTCGACCAGCGGCATCACGGCGACCGGGTTGAAGAAGTGCATGCCGACCAGGCGCTCCGGGTGCTCCAGGTCGGCGCCCATGTCGGTGACAGAGAGCGCCGACGTGTTCGTGGCGAGCACGCAGTCGGGCCGGACGACGCGCCTCGAGCTCGCCGAACACCTGCTTCTTGACCGGGACCTCCTCGAAGACCGCCTCGATCACGAGGTCGCAGTCGGCGAACCCGTCGTAGCCGGTCGAGCCGCTCACCAGCCCGCCGAGGAAGCGCGCCTTGCCCTCGTCGTAGCGCGGGTTGCCGACGATCTCGCCACGGATCGAGCCGAGCGCGGTCTCGACCGCCTCCGTGCGCACGTCGCGGAGCACGACCGGCACCTCGAGCCGGCGCAGAAAGAGTGCTGCCAGTTGGGACGCCATCAGCCCCGCGCCGACGATGCCGACCTTGCGCACCCGGCGCGGCTCGACGTCGTCGGGGATGCCCGGCTTCCGCTTCGCGCGCCGCTCGACGAGGTCGAACGCGTAGAGCGAGGCGCGCGCCTCCGGCGACAGCAGGAGATCCGCGACGGCCTCCTCCTCGGCGCGGTAGCCGTCCTCGACGCTCCAGGTGGCCGCCCCCTCGGTCAGGTCCAGGGCGCGGTAGGGAGCCGGGGCGGCGCCGTGCACCGAGTCGTCCAGCTGCATCCGGGCCTTGGCGACCACCTCGGCGGCGTCCGAGAGATCGGCCGCCTCGCGCTGCATGCCGCCCTGCTCGGCGAGCTCCAGCGCGAACGCGATCGACTCGTCCAGGAACTCGACGGCTTCGAACAGACGGTCCCCGAAGCCCCACTCGAACGCCTCGGGGCCGGAGAGCATCCTGTTCTGGCGCATCGGGTTGAGGACGATGAAGCGCACCGCCTTCTCGGCACCGAGAAGCCGCGGGACGAGCTGGGTGCCGCCCCACGCGGGGATGATCCCGAGGAAGCACTCCGGCGCCGCGAAATGGCGGACCGCCTTCGAGATCGTGCGCGCGTCGCAGTGCAGCGCGACCTCCAGGCCGCCGCCGAGGCACGCGCCGTTGACCGCGGCGACGGTCGGGTAGGGCAGCGCGCGGATGCGGCCGAAGAGGTCGTGCCCGGCGCGGCTGCCGGCGATCGCCTCCTCGCGCGTGCGCACGCGCGGGAACTCCTGGATGTCGGCGCCCGCGGCGAAGACGAACGGCTTGCCGGTGACGACGAGCGCGACCCAGTCGCCGCCCTCGAGCTCGTCCAGCGCCCGCCGGCCCGACTCGATCGCGCTGCGGCCGAGCACGGTCGGCTTCGTGTGATCGGCACCGTTGTCCATCGTGAGCAGCGCCAGTGGGCCGAGCCGCGTGTCGACGCGCTGGAGATGGAACTCGGTGTCAGGCACGCGCGGTGTTCTCCCAGAGCACTGCCGCGCCCATGCCCATGCCGATGCAGAGCGCGGTCAGGCCGTAGCGCACGTCCGGCCGCTCGCGGAACCCGTAGGCGAGCTGGGCCATGAGGCGCACACCGGTGGCGGCCAGCGGGTGCCCGCACGCGATCGCGCCGCCGTACGGGTTCAGCCGCTCGTCGTCGGGCGAGACGCCCATCCCGTCGCACCAGGTGAGCACCTGGACGGCGAACGGCTCGTTCAGCTCGAAGAGCCCGACATCGTCGATCGTCAGGCCGGCCTGCTCCAGGACCTGCTTCGTGGCCGGCACCGGCCCGAGGCCCATCAGCTCCGGCTCGACGCCGGCGAACGCGTAGCCGACGAGGCGCATCGGCGGCTCGAGGCCGAGCTCGTCCACGGCCCGGTCGCTCGCGAGCAGGCAGGCGGTGGCGCCGTCGGTCAGCCCCGCGGAGTTGCCCGCGGTGACCCGCCCGCCGACGCGGAACGGCGTCGGCAGGTCGGCGATCGACTCGACGGTCGTGTCCGGGCGCAGGAACTCGTCGCGGTCGGCGACGCGCCAGCCGTCGTCGCCGAAGACGGTCAGCGGCACGACGGTGTCTTGCATGACGCCGTTCTGCCAGGCAGCGGCGAGGCGCTGGTGCGAGCGGACCGCGAAGGCGTCGGCGTCGTCCCTGGTCAGCTGCGGGAAGCGGTCGTGCAGGTTCTCGGCGGTCGCGCCCATGGTCACGGCGGACGTGTCGACGAGCCGCTCGGCGACGAAGCGCGGGTTGAAGTCGACCTCCTCGCCCATCGGGTGGTGGCCCATGTGCTCGACCCCGCCCGCGAGGGCGACGTCGGCCGCGCCGAAGGCAAGCTCGCCGGCCGCGATCGTCACGGCGGTCAGCGCCCCAGCGCACATGCGGTCGACCGCGAGGCCGGGCACCGACGCGGGGAGGCCCGCGAGCAGCCCGACGTCGCGCCCGAGCGTGAGCCCCTGGTCGCCGACCTGGGCGGTGGCCGCGAACACGACGTCGCCGACGCGCTTGGGCGGCACGCTCGGGTTGCGGCGCAGGACCTCGCGCACCGCCTTGACCGCCATGTCGTCGGCGCGCGTGCGCCAGTAGACGCCCTTCGGGCCGGCACGCCCGAAGGGCGTGCGCACGCCGTCGACGAAGTAGACCTCTCTCAGCTCCCGCACGGAGCGACCATACTCGCCGCGTGGTCGACTGGCGGGGCAAGCACGAGCGGGCGGAGGAGCGCTGGGAGGACGGCCGCTCGCGCCTGCCGGACGATCCGGACCAGCGGCAGCGGCAGCTCACGCGGATCGCCAACGCCGCCTACGCAGCCGGCCTGAGCGCGCTGATGGACGGCGAGCCGCGACGACGCCCGCGACTGGCTCGCACGGGCCGCCGAGGCCTACCGGGAGAGCTTCGCGGGAGCGCCGCCGGACAGCTGGGGGCGCCCGATCGGGGCCATGAAGGCGCGCCTGATCGCCGGCGACGCCGACGGCGCAGCGGAGGACGCGCGCTGGGCGCTCGACGCGGGCGCCGCGGAGGCGGGCTCGCCGATCGGCCGCTACGCGGCGGCGCTCGCGCTGCTCGTGCTCGGCCGCGATCACGAGGCGCGCGTCCTCGCCGACGAGCTCCGCATCCACGAGGGCTTCCCGACCGACGTCGGCGACGCCCTCGCCTACCTCGCCGCGGGCGACCGATGCGTCGGCTACATCGAGGCGATCGAGAGCGTGCTCGAGTCGTTCGAGACGCGCGGCGAGTACCTCGAGGACGTCCCGGTCGCCGACACGGTGCTCGCGCTGCAGGCGCTCGCCGCGCCGACGCGGCCTCGAGGTCGAGCTCGAGTCGGCACTGCTGCCGGCCTGAGGTCAGCGCGAGCTCGAGCCCCAGTCGGGCGAGCCGTCCCAGTTGATGGCGTTCGTCACGCGAGCGCGCTGCAGTCGGTCGAGGCGCATGGTGAAGACGTCGTGGCAACGCCCGAACGCGGGGCTGTCTTGGCCCGCGCGCGCGAGCTGGTGAGCTACGCGCACAGCCAGGGCTACGACGTCGACGAGCTGAAGCGCATCATCGAAGACCTCGCCTAGAGCCTTGCGGCCGCCGCCTCGTCGAGCACTGCGATCGTGCGGCGCCCGCGGACGAGGCTCGCCGGCGTGTCTTCGGTTGGCTCGACGTCGAACGTCCGCGCGACGGCATCGGCCTTGTCGGCGCCCGTGACCAGGTACACCAGCAGCTCGACGCGCGCGAAGACGGGGATCGTCATCGTCACGCGCGGGACGAACGGCTCGAGCTGAGCCTCCGCCGCGACCACGCGGCGCTCACGCTCGCGCAGGCTCGGCGCGCGCGGAAAGAGCGACGCGGTGTGCCCGTCGGGGCCGATGCCGTTGAGCGCGAAGGCGATCGCGACGTCGTCGACCAGCCGGTCGTAGCGCTCGGCGGCCTCCTCCGCGCCGAGCTCGCCCTCGATGCGCCGGACCGACCGCGGCGTGACCGTGTCCAGGAGCGTCTCGCGCAGGAGGAGATAATTCGAGCGCTCGTCGTCGGGCCCCACCGCGCGGTCGTCGCCGAGCCAGACGTCCACACCCGTCCAGTCGGGCTCGAGCCCGGCCGCGGCCTCGTACGCCGCCCCGGCCGTACGCCCGCCCGACAGGGCGAGGACGCCACCGGCCCGGGCCGCTTCGGCGATGAGCGCCCCGGCCGCGGCGGGTGCGTCGGCGACGACGCGGATCTCGGCCGTCACGCGTCGCCGGCGGCGAGCTCGCGCGAGCGCTCCATCGCCGCCTGAATGGCGTTCAGGAAGGCGGCGCGCACGCCGGCGCGCTCGAGCTCACGGATGGCGCGAATGGTCGTGCCGCCCGGCGATGTGACCATCTCCCGCAGCTCGACCGGATGCATATGCTCGTCGCGCAGCAGCTTGGCCGTCCCGAGCATCGTCTGGACGACGAGCTGCGTGGTCACCTCGCGGGAGAGGCCGAGCAGGATTCCGGCCTCGATCATCGCCTCCGCCAGCAGCGCGAAGTACGCCGGCCCCGAGCCGGATACGGCCGTGACGGCGTCCATGTAGCGCTCCGGCACGCGCACAACCGAACCGACGTGGGTGAGCACCTCCTCGGCGAGCGCCAGGTGGGCGTCGTCGGCGTGGGCTCCTGCGCAGACACCGGCCACGCCCTCGTGCACCGTGGCCGGCGCGTTGGGCATCGCGCGCACGACCGGGACGCCCTCTGCCAGGTGCGCCTCGATCGCCGCCGTCGGGATCGCCGCGGCCACCGACAGCACGGTCTGCTCGGGCGTGAGCAGCCCGCCGATCTCGCCGAGCAGCACGTCGAAGTCCTGCGGCTTCACCGCGAGCACGACGACGCCCGCGGCTTGCACGGCCTCCGGGTTCGAGAGCGTCGCGTACACGCCGTAGCGGTCACGCAGCTCGTCGACCCGGTCCTGCCGCCGTCCCGTGACCACGATCTCGGCCGGCTCACGCCAGCCCGAGCTCAGCAGCCCGGCCAGCAGCGACTCGCCGATCTTCCCGGCACCGAGGATCGCGATCCGCCGCTGGTCGGCCACGGATCGATCCTACGCGGCGGTCAGTCGGGGCTCGTCCTCACGCAGCCGCCGGAACTCGTCCGTGTTGACCGGGAGGAGCCCCGCGCCCCAGCCGGCGAGCAGGTAGCGGCTCGCCAGTCCCTGCCACTCGCCGTACGGGTCGAGCAGCTCCTGCGTCTCCCAGCCCTCGACGAAGCGGCCGCGCATCGCGGCGAGCAGCTTCACGAGCCCGAGGTCGCCGACCATGCCGCGGTCGAAGCGGCCGAGCCCCTCGATGAAGACGACGCCGACCGACCACGGCCCGAAGCCGCGCTCGCGCTCGAGGCGCTCGGCCACCGCGTCGCCCTCGTGCCCGCCGAGCTCCTCGAGCCGGATCGACTTGCAGAGGCGGACGAGCGTCGCCGCCTTGCGGGCAGAGAGGCCGTCCCGGCAGAGCGTCACCGGAGCGAGGCCGGCGAGCGCCTCGGCGCTCGGCGGCGCCGCGAAGTCGCCCGGCACCGGAGACACCGCCCTGATGATCCGTCGCTCGATCGCCCGCGCCCGCCGCGCCTGGATCAGCTGCCCGGCGAGCGCCCGGAGCACTGCCTGGCAGACGCTCCCGACGCGGATCGGCCGCATGCCCCGTAGCTCGGCGATCGTGCGGCCCAGCATCGGGTCGCGCGCGAAGCGCCGGACGAACTCCGAGTGGTCGTTGTCGACCCCGAGGATCGCCCGCATGCGCTCGACGCCCTCGTCGCCGTGGGCGACCACGCAGACGGTGCCGTCCGGGCGCTGCCATGCGCGCACCAGCTCGTGCCCGTCGCCCACCGCGAGGCACGCGGTCAGCTGCGTGCCATCCCACCGGCGCGTGGCATCGCCCGCCCCGCGCGCGGAGAGGCGGAGCGAGAACGGTCCACGCGGCCGGAGCTCGGCAAGGATCCCCACGGCCGGCGGGACCTTACGACGGCGAGCAGACGGAGCCACCCGTCTAGGCTGCCACGCACGGTCCGGCGCATCGCACACGAGGCCTCACTGCGTAGCCGGCGCCACAAGCTCCGGCTCTTCCTCGAGCGCCTCCGCCCGGACGCCGGCACGTCCGTCGTCGACGTCGGCGTCACTGACGCGGCGTTCGGGGACGCGGCCGGCCACGGCTCGGACAACTTCTTCGAGGCGCACTACCCGTGGCCCGGGCAGATCACGGCCGTCGGCCTCTCCGAGTTGCCGCGCTTCCGTGAGGCCTTCCCGTCCGTCCGCCTCGTCGTTGCCGACGGGCGCGGGCTTCCGTTCGCCGACGGCGAGTTCGACATCGCGGTGTCCAACGCGGTCGTCGAGCACGTCGGCGGGGCGGACGACCAGCGCGCGTTCGTGCACGAGCTCTGCCGCGTCGCCCGGCAGGTGTTCGTGTCGACGCCGAACCGCTGGTTCCCGATCGAGGTTCACACGCTGCTGCCGCTGGTGCACTGGCTCCCGCGCGCCCGCGCGAGGGCGGCGTTCCGCGCGCTCGGCCGGGAGGAGGCGGAGTCGATCCGCCTGCTCGGCCGCCGGGAGTTCCGGGCGCTGTTCCCGTACCCCGTCGAGCTCGTGAACACCGGCGTGAATCTCGTTGCCATCGGACCCCGTCCGTTACGGTTGACACGCTTGGCCGACATCGAGGAGAAGGGCACTCCGTGCGGAGCCGCAGGCGAGACGAGACCGCAACACTGAGCGACGATATCGGGACGCTCCTCGAGCAGGAGCGGGAGCGCCACGCGGCAACGATCGGGCGCCTTCAGGTCGACCTCGGGGCCGCCGCCGAGCGGATCACCGAGCGCCAACGCGACCTCGAGGAGCGCGAGCAGGCGATCGCGGCCGCCGAGCGCGAGCTGGCCGCGCGCAGGAGTGAGCTCGACACCCGCGAGGCCGCGCTGGCGCCGCGCGAGCAGCAGATCAACGGGCTCCAGGCCGAGCTTGAGCGCGGGCGCCGCGAGTTCGAGCAGGCCGAGCAGCTCCACTCGGTGACCCTCGCGCGCACGAAGCGCGAGTCGGTCGAGCTCGCCGAGCGAACGCAGGAGGTGGCGCGCCGAAACGAGGAGCTGGCCGCTGCCGAGGCGGAGCTGGAGCAGACGCTGGCGGCACGCACCGAGGCGCACGAGCGCGAGCTAGCCGCCACGGCCCGGAAGCAAGAGTCCGCGCTCGCGGGCCGCGAGGCGCGGCTCGTCGAGGGGCGCGAGAAGCTGGCCCAAGGCCAGAAGGCCGTGACCGCGCGCGAGCGCGAGCTCGCCCGGTTGCAGAAGGAGCTCGAGAAGCGTGAGGCGCAGCTGGCCGGGCTCGACCAGCGCGAGCAGTCGCTGGCCGAGCGCGAGGCCACGCTCGGGGAGCGTCTCCGGGAGCGCGAGACCGAGGTTACGACGCGGGAGGCCGAGCTCGACCGGCGCGCCGAGGCGGTCGCCGAGCACGAGACCACGGCCGCTGCGCGGATCCGCGCCGTCGACGCGCGCGAGGACGAGATCCAGCGCCTCGATACGAGACGCCAGGAGGCCGCGCAGCAGCTTGCCGAGCGCGAGCAGGCGCTCGAAGCGCGGATCGCGGAACGGCAGCAGGAGCTCGACACTGGGTTCGCGGCGCGTGAGGAGGCGGTCGCCGAGCGGGAGACGGAGGCCGAGTCGAAGGCGGCCGAGCGTGAGCAAGCGTTGACGGCGCGCGAGCAGGAGCTGGCCGAGCGCGAGCGGGAGCTGAACGCGACGGTCACCGCGCGCCAGGAGTCGCTCGCCGAGGGGGCGCAGCAGCTCGAAGAGGCGCGGGCGCAGCTCGAGCAGGAGCTCGAGGGCCGGCTCGAGGAACGCCGTGTGGAGCTCGAGCAGGAGTTCGTCGCACGCCGCGCCGAGCTCGACGCCGGCTTCGTCGAGCGGCAGCAGAAGCTGGACGCCGTCGGCGCCGAGCGTGCGAAGGAGCTCGACGACTGGGCGGCCGGGCGCGAGCGCGAGCTCAAGGCACAAGCGGACGGGCGCGAGCAGACGCTCGCCGCCCGGGAGCAGGCGCTGGCCGAACGCGAGCAGCAGCTGGCCGAGCAGGCGGCGGAGCGCGAGCGCGGCGTGGTCGAGCGGGAGCAGGCCCTCGAGGCCCGGACGGCCGAGATCGCGCAGGCTACGAAGGAGGTCGACGAGTCCCGCCGCGCGCTCGAGCGGCAGGCGGCCGAGCGGGAGCAGGAGCAGGCGGCCGAGCTTCAGCAGCGGCGTCAGCAGCTCGAGGCGGAGGTCGCCGGCCGGGAGCGTCAGGCGCGCGAGGCGCTTGCGGCCGAGGAGCGGAAGCTGCGCGAAACGGCGACGGCCGAGGAACGCCGGATGCGCGAGGCGCTCGCCGCGCAGGAGCGCGAGCTCGACGAACGGCAGGCCGAGCTCGACCGCACCTGGGAGTCGCTGGAGCAGGAGGCGCTCGCCCGGGTGCAGCGGGAGAGCCAGCGCCAGCTGGACGAGCTCGGCGAGCGCGAGCAGGTGCTTGCGCGGCGCGAGTCAGATCTGATGGACCGGGAGGTCACGCTGCGGGGCGGGCGGGCCGAGGAGCCGGCCCCGACACCAGACCCGGTCGCTCAGCGGGAGCCCGATCCGGCCGACGAGCCGCAACAGGTCGCAGGGGTCCCCGAGCTTGCCCCGGAGCCCGAGCCCGAGCCCGAGCCGGCGGCGGTCGGCGCCGACGCACGGTGGAACCTCGACGAGCTGGCCGCCATGGTGGAGGCCCACGGCACCGAGTTCCCCGAGCGCCTAGACGAGTGGCGCGCCTACATCGTTTATCTCCGCGACTTCGTCGGGCCGGACGGCCTTTTGCCCACCTCGTTCGAGGGCCTCATCGACGACGTCTTCGGCGCGCTGCTCGAAACCGCCCCGCGCGCATAGTCCTGGCCGCATGCCGGGTAGGGCGCCCGCATGCCGATTTTTCGCCGTGCTCCCAACGACCCGCCCACCGCGGCCCCGCCGTCGGCCTGCGATCCCGCAGCGAAGGTCACGATCACGATCGGCTCGCTGGCGTCGGGGTAGCGGCACGCGGGTAGGCTCGCGCGGCCGTGAACGACTTCCACCCGCCGATCGAAGAGCTCGCCGAGCTCGTCGTCGGGTTCGCCGCCAACGTCCAGCCGGGCCAGGTCGTGGCCGTGCTCTCGGAGCCGGGCAAGGAGGAGATCACGCGCGCGGTCGCCGAGGCCGCGTACCGGCGCGGCGCGCGCTTCGTCGACGTCTGGTCGTTCGATCCGCTGGTGAAGCGCGCACGTATCCGCCACGCGCCCGAGGACACGCTCGGCTACGTCCCGCCGTGGTGGGGGCAGCGCATGGTCGAGCTCGGGGAGATGGGCGCGGCGCGGATCGCGCTCGAGGGCCCGGCGGCGCCGGGCGCGCTCGACGACCTCGATCCGCGCCGCGCGGGCCGCGACCGGATGCCGCGGCTCGCCGAGGTCGGGCCTGTCGTGAACGCCCGCAGCACCAACTGGACCGGCGTTCCGGCGCCGACGCGGGCGTGGGCGGGGCTGGTGCATCCGGAGCTCGACCCGGACGCGGCCTACCGGAAGCTCTGGGAGGAGATCGTCCACGTCTGCCGCCTTGACGAGCCTGACCCCGGCGGCGGCGTGGACGCAGCGGATGGCGGAGCTGGCCGCGCGTCGGCGAGCGGCTCGGCGCTCTCGGCCTCGATGCCGCTGCATTTCGATGGGCCGGGCACGGATCTGACGATCGGGCTGCTGCCGACGTCACGATGGCTCGCCGCGGAGTTCACGCGGCGCGACGGCCTGCGGCACCTGGTCAACCTGCCCTCCGAGGAGGTCTTCACGACGCCCGGACCCGGAGCGCGTCGACGGTGTCGTCCACGCGACGCTGCCGCTCGAGTACGTCGGCTCGATCATCCGCGGCATCGAGGTGCGCTTCGAGGGCGGCCGCGCGGTGTCGATCGATGCCGAGCAGGGCGCCGACGTCCTGCGCACGGCCACCTCGCTCGACGACGGCGCATCGCGCCTCGGGGAGGTCGCGCTCGTCGACCGCGCCGGCCGCATCGGGCCGCTCGGCACGGTCTTCTACGACACCCTGCTGGACGAGAACGCCGCGAGCCACATCGCGCTCGGCTCCGCGTACACGTTCGCGATCGACGATGCCGACTGGCCGCGCGCGAACAAGAGCCGAGATCCACATCGACTTCATGATCGGGTCGAACGAGGTCGATGTGACCGGCATCACCGGCGCCGGCGAGCGCGTGCCGCTCCTCCGCGGCGGCGACTGGCAGATCTAAAAGCTCCCGACGCCGCCCTGGACGAGATCGTGTGGACGGTCGAAGGTCACGCCGGCCCACTAGTCGCTAGGCGGCCGCCCAGTCGAACGCACGGCCGATCTCGACGAGCCGCGCACGCGTCGCGTCGTCGCAGAGGACGCCGGCCAGCGCCGCCTCGTAGGCGGCCTGCGGCGAGTGGCCGAGAGTGCGAGCCACCTCGAGCTCGCGCGTCAGATCGGTGTCGAACATCGCCGGGTCGTCGGTGGAGATCGAGCAGGCCACGCCGGCGGTCACGAGCTGAGGGAGGGGGTGCTGTTCGAGCGCAGGCACCACGCCGGTGCGGACGTTCGAGACCGGGCACACGTCGAGCACGATCTGCCGCTCGGCGAGCTCGGCGAGCAGCGCCGGATCCTCGACCGCGCGGATGCCGTGCCGGATGCGGCGCGCGCCCAGCACGTCCAGCGCCGCCCACACCGACTCCGGCCCCGCGGCCTCGCCCGCGTGGGGGACGGCCGGCAGCCCCGCCTCGCGCGCGAGCGCGAACGGCCGCTCGAAACCCTCGGTGGGATAGAGCGCCTCCTCGCCGCCGAGCCCGATCCCGACGACTCCGCGGTCCGCGTACTTGAGCGCGTAGCCGACGGAGACCTCGGCGTCCTCCAGCGGCGCCGAGCGCGTGATGTCGGGCGTGAGCCGCATCTCCACGCCGTGCAGCTCGCGGGCCTCCTGGGCGCCGTCGCAGTAGCCGGTGTAGAGGCCGTCCCAGTCGACGCCGCGCCACGTGCGCTCGATGGGGGAGAAGATCGCCTCCACGTACACGGCGCCGTGGGCCGCGGCCTCCTCCGCGTAGTCGACGGTGATGCGGCGGAAGTCGTCGGCGTGCCGCAGCACGTTCGTGGTCATGATCCAGATCTCGATGAAGTGCGCGAAATCGCGAAAGCGGTAGAGCTTCGCGAGCTCCTCCGTGCTGTCGGCCGGGAGCGGGAGCCCGTTCCGTCGTGCGAGCTCGAAGAGCGTGTCCGGCCGGACGGCGCCTTCGAGGTGCACGTGGAGCTCGATCTTGGGGTACGCCAACGCGCCGCCAGCCTAAGGATCTTGAGCGGCGAGCTCGAGATCCCGCCGAGCGTCGAACTCGTGCAGCCGGCCGACGCCTCGGCTGAAGGCGACTGGCAGGGGACGCTCTTCGCGTGCGCCCCGGGCGCAGGAGTAGAAGCTGTCCGGGGGACTGGTCAAACAGGGAGGCGACGAGGCGAGTCGATCCAGGCGAGGCCCCCGGGACGCCGGGGGCCTCGTCGTTCACGGGCAGCGCGCCTTCGCGCCGAGCGCGGTCGCCACGGCAGCGCGCACGAGCCGTGCCGTGCGCGCGGTCGTCGAGAACAGGATCCCGTAGCGGCGCAGGTCGGCAGGGGCGCGCAGCGGCGGCTCGTGGAAGAGCCGGGCCCACACGACCACGGCCGCGACGTAGGTGCCGAGCCGGCTCGGGTGGAACCCGTCCGGACCATAGAGCGGCAGCGAGCCACGGCACGACCAGGCCGCGTGCCAGGCGTCGCCGGCCGGCAGCAACACCGCCCGCGCCACGTTCGCGGAGCGCCGGTAGGAGCCCATGACGGCCGCGAGCTCGCCGTAGCGGTACGACTCGGGCCAGACCGTGAGCAGGGCCGGCGTCGTGCCCGCGGCGCGAGCCGCATCCGCGAACCGGGTCGCCCAGACCTTCAGGTTCGCCTCGCTCTCGCGCAGCGCCGACGGGCCCTGCTGCATGACGATCACGTCCCAGCCGCCCTGGGCCAGCTCGGCCGGCGCGATGCCGGCGTTCCAGTGATCCTCGAGGCTGTAGCCACCCGGTGCGATCGTCTTGGCGTCGAGCGCGCGGCCGCGAGCCGCGGCGAGCGCGCCCACGTACGCAGGCAGGTCGTTCGCCGCGGTCAGGCTGTTCCCGACGAAGAGCACTCGCAACGGCGGCGCCTGCCCTCCGCCCGCGGGCGCGGCGAGGGCGAGGGCGGCCAGGACCGCGACGGCGGCGCGGAGCACGGCCTCCACGCTACGCGCGGCCTCGCGGCTCCGCCAACCGATTGTGGGAAGACGAAATCAGGCGAGGAGCAGCGGTAGGCTGGTGGGGGAATGAGCAGCAGCGAGCCGTCCCCGAGGCCTGCTTCCGGCACGCCGCCTCCGCGGCTCGGGCGCGCCCGCTCCGCCGCCGCGGCCGGGCCCGCCCGCGCCCGAGCAGCCGCGCCGGCGCTTCCGCATCCCCTGGTGGTGGGTCGGGGTCGTGATCGCCGCCCTGGTCATCAACCAGTACGCGGCCTCGCGCGTCACCGAGCCGGCGACGCGCATCCGCGTGCCCTACAGCCCGTTCTTCGTCCAGCAGGTCAAGGACAAGAACGTCAAGGACATCACGTCCAAGGGCACGGCGATCCAGGGCTCGTTCAAGCAGCCGACCGCGTACAAGGGCTCGAAGCCGACCGAGAACTTCAAGACCGAGATCCCCGCCTTCGCGAACACGGATCAGCTCTCGGCGCTGCTCCAGAGCAACGGGGTGATCGTCAACGCCGTGCCGCTCGACACGGGCGCGCCGCTCTGGGAGAGCCTGCTCGTCGGCTTCGGGCCGACGCTGCTCTTCCTCGCGCTGCTCTTCCTGTTCCTGCGAGGCGCCGGGCGCGCGCAGAACGTGCTCGGCAACTTCGGCCGCTCGAAGGCAACGCGCTACGAGCCCGGCGGCGAGAAGGTGACCTTCGCCGACGTGGCCGGCATCGACGAGGCGAAGGCCGAGCTGTCGGAGGTGGTCGACTTCCTCCGCGAACCGGAGAAGTACCGGCGGCTGGGCGCCCGCATCCCGCACGGCGTCCTGCTGGCAGGGCCGCCCGGCACCGGGAAGACGCTGCTGGCCCGCGCGGTCGCAGGCGAGGCGAACGTCCCCTTCTTCTCGATCGCCGCCTCCGAGTTCGTCGAGGCGATCGTCGGCGTCGGCGCCTCGCGCGTGCGCGACCTGTTCGAGCAGGCGAAGAAGGTCGGCCAGGCGATCATCTTCATCGACGAGCTCGACGCCGTCGGCAGCTCGCGCACTTCGGGCACCGGCGGCTTCAGCGGCGGCAACGACGAGCGTGAGCAGACGCTTAACCAGATCCTCACCGAGATGGACGGCTTCGACCCGACCATCGGCGTCATCGTGATCGGCGCGACGAACCGGCCGGACGTGCTCGACCAGGCGCTGCTGCGGCCGGGGCGCTTCGACCGCCGCGTGTCCGTCCAGCCGCCCGACCGCGCCGGCCGCGAGGCGATTCTCCAGGTCCACGTCCGCAAGGTGCCGCTCGACCCCGACGTCGACCTGGGCCGGATCGCGGCCACGACACCGGGCATGGTCGGGGCCGACCTGGCCAACCTCGTCAACGAGGCGGCGCTGCTCGCGGCTCGGCGCATGCACGACAAGGTCACGGCGAGCGACTTCGCCGATGCGCTCGAGCGCATCGTGCTCGGCGCCGAGCGGAAGGTGATGTTGAGCAAGGAGGACCGCCGGCGAACGGCCTACCACGAGGGCGGGCACGCGATCGTCGGGATGCTCACGCCAGGCGCCGACCCGGTGCGGAAGATCTCGATCATCCCGCGCGGCCAGGCCCTCGGCGTCACCTTCTCCGCTCCGGACGACGACCGCTTCAACTACGAGCGCTCGGAGCTGGAGGCGAGGATCAAGGTTGCGATCGCCGGGCGCGCCGCGGAGGAGATCGTCTTTGGCGACATCACCACCGGCGCCGAGTCGGACATCCAGCAGCTGACGCAGATCGCGCGGTACATGGTCGGACGGTGGGGGATGAGCGAGGCGATCGGGCCCGTTGCGGTGACGAGCGACGGCCGGCCGCCGTGGGCCGGCGCCGAGGTCTCGCCGCGCACGCAGGAGCTGGTCGACGATGAAGTACGTCGCATCGCGGCCGAAGCGCACACCGAGGTGCTCGACCTGCTGCGCGAGAACCGCGGGAAGCTTGACGGGCTCGCGGAGGCGCTGCTCGCGCATGAGACGCTGGACGAGGACGACGCCTACGCGGCGGCCGGCATCCCGAAGCACGAGGCCACCGACGACGGGATCCTGGCCGCGGCAGCGCGAACGACCACGGGCGAGCCGGCTTAACATCTACCCAGGTTACACCCCTCTCAGTGGTGAAATAGCCCGTCGGGAGAAGACGGACTCGACAGGGAGGTTCACCGACATGCAGCTCCGCCGCACTCGCCGCCTCGCCGTGGCGTGCGCGATCGTTGCCGTTGCGGCGACGGCCGCGACCTCAGCGTCGGCCGACGCGAAGCACACGTTCTGGGGACAGGGCACCGGGCTCGCGCCCGACCCCAACGCGATCGCGAACGACCTGATCTACCACGGCGGCAGCGCCGGCGACGGCGCGATCGGCATCCAGAAGGCGCCGGCCGTCTACCTCGTCTACTGGGGCACCGAGTGGGCGAGCGGCTTCACGACCGCCGACACCGACGGGAAGCTGTACTCGAGCAAGACGCTGCAGAACTAGGTCGACTCGTTCGCCGCCGAGCGGGGCGGCAGCGCCTACTCGGGCATCCAGACGCAGTACTGCCGCGGCATCCCGGCCGGCTCGACGAGTTGCGCAGGCATCGCTGGCGCCGACTACATCACCAACCCTAAGCACCAGCTGAAGGGCGTCTGGACGGATCCGACGCCGGTGCCGGCCGACATCACCGGCTGGGGCCTCGCGCAGAACGTGGTCGACGACCCGATCGCCATGGAGGCGATGCGCGTCGGCGCATTTCGCCTACGACCCCGATGCGACGTACGTGATCCTCACTCCGCCGGGCACGATCTCGACCGGCGAGCCGGCCTACTGCGGGTACCACACGCAGACGACCAGCGTCGACGGGATCGGCAACCCGTACCGGCTCGAGTACGCGTTCATCCCCTGGCAGAACACCGACTGGCCGGGGTACGGCCAGTCGTGCGGCCTGCACAACGTGAACGCGAAGAGCAACGCGTTCGGCAACGGCATCTTCGACAGCTGGAGCATCGTCGTCGGCAACGAGTACGCCGAGGCGGTCACCGACCCGGACAACAGCCTCGCCGTCCAGGACGGATTCGACGCCGGCCACGACGGCTGCGCCTTCTCCCGCTAGCCCGGACTGCGGTCCGCGGCACTCCCCCGCGCGGGGCCGGCAAGCCGGCCCCGCGCCGCCCTCCTGCCGGACTACCGTTGCCGGCCGTGGCGCATCCTGACCTCCCGCTGGAACAGGCCTACGTCGACAACGCGTACGCGTGCCTCGACCGCATGCGCGAGGCGCTGGAGCGCTCGCCCTCGGCCGGCGCGGGAGAGGTTGCGCAGGAGGCGCTCGAGGCGTGGGCGTCGCGGCGGCTCGTCACCTTCGCCGACGCGGAGCGTGGGCTCTGCTTCGGGCGCATGGACGTCGACGGCGCGGCGGCCCCGCTCTACGTCGGTCGCCGCTGGGTGCACGACGACGGCCACGACGTCGTCGTCGTGAACTGGCAGGCGCCGGCGGCCCGTCCGTTCTACACCGCCACGCCTGTCGCCCCGCACGGCGTGACGCTGCGGCGGCGCTTCCGCACGCGCGGCCGCGAAGTGCTCGACATCAACGACGAGGCGCTCGATGGCTCGCTCGCGGAAGGCGCGGCCGCGGTCGACGACTTCCTGCTCGAGGAGCTCGAGCGCAGCCGCGACGCGCACATGCGCGACATCGTCGCGACGATCCAGGCCGACCAGTACCGGCTCATCGCGCGCGACCCGGCGCCGCCGCTCGTTGTTCAGGGCGGGCCGGGCACCGGCAAGACGGCCGTCGGGCTGCACCGCGCCTCGTTCCTGCTCTACGCGCACCGCGAGGAGCTGCGGCGGATCCTCGTCGTCGGCCCGAACCCCACCTTCATGGACTACATCTCGCACGTCCTTCCGATCCTCGGGGAGGAGAGCGTCGACCAGCGCGCCGTCGCCGAGCTCGTCGACGGCATCGAGGTGTCGCGCGCCGACGGGCCCGACGTCGAACGTCTGAAGGCCGACCTCCGTCTGGCCGAGGTCGTGCGGCGCGCCGTCGAGCTCCGGCTCGAGCCGCGGGCCGGTTCCTTCGAGGCGCGGCTCGACGGCGCCTACGTCCGCGTGCGCGAAGACGAGGTCGAGCCGCTGCTCCTGGCGGTGCGCGGCGGGCTCGGCGTGGGGCACGCCGCGCGCGAGCGCTTCCGCATGGAGCTCCTGCGCGACCTGTACGGCCAGTACACGGCGAAGCTCGGCGCCCGCGCGTTTGCCGCGGCCGACGAGGTCGAGCGCGCGCTCCGCAAGGCAGGGCTCACCCGCTTCATCGATCGTGTCTGGCCCGTCGTCAAGCCGGACGTCGTCGTCGCCCAGCTGCTCGGGAACCGAACGCGGCTCAAGGAGGCGGCCGGCGACCTACTCGACGACGGCGAGCAGCGGATGCTCGCCCGCCGCGCCGGCGGCTGGTCGCGCGCCGACGTGCCGCTCCTGGACCTGGCCCGCACGCTGCTCGTCGAGCCGCCGCGAGCCTACGGACACGTCATCGTGGACGAGGCGCAGGACCTGACGCCGATGGAGCTCGGCATGGTCGCCCGGCGCATGCGCGGGGCGTTCACGCTCCTGGGCGACATCGCGCAGGGCACCGGCCCGGTGCCGTATGCCGCCTGGGACGAGCTGACCGCGCACCTGCCCGGAGACGCGACCGTCGAGGAGCTCGAGCATGCGTACCGCGTCCCGCGCGAGATCATGGATTTCGCCCTGCCGCTGCTGCCGGCGATCGCCCCGGAGGTGCGGCCGCCGCGCGCGTACCGGACGGGCGCGGCGCCGCCGCGCATCGTCGCCGACGACGCCCCGCTCGCGCGCGCCTTCGCCGAGGCCGCGCGGCTGGCGGGCGACGCCGCGCTGGTCGCGATCATCGCGCCGGCGTCGCTGCGCGGCGGGGAGACCGCCGGTTCGGTCTTCGACGAACGGCGTCTCCCGGTCCTGACCCCCCGGGAGGCAAAGGGGCTCGAGTTCGACCATGTCGTCGTGGTCGAACCGGCGCTGATCGTCGACGAGGGCGGCGCGACGGGCCTGCGCGAGCTCTACGTCGCGCTGACGCGGCCGACGACGTCGCTTCTAGTGACCCACGCGCGAGAGCTGCCGCCGCCGCTGCGCTGAATCGCCTGCCCGCGTGATGAATCGGCGCCCGTGAACGGCAGCACGGCGAGGCCCCCGGGAAGCCGGGGGGCTCGCCATTTCTCGAGGAACTACTGGTTGAGGTAGAAGGTGACCATGTCGGCGAAGCCGTTGGCCGGCTGGAAGAGGTAGCCGCCGACGCGCTTGGCGACGAAGTCACGCTGGTTGCGGTTGTCCGTCGCGGCCCACGGCGCGATGTCCTTGGTGATCATCACGTCGAGGTTGCCGTAGCGGTTGTACCGCGCGTCGCCCGTCAGCTTGTTCGCCGTGGCGAGCTGCTCGTTCAGCTGCTTGTCGTTGAGGTACGCCAGGTTGTTGTTGTTCTCGTCCTGGATGTTGTTCCCGTTCAGGAGCACGTCGACGAAGTCGTACGGATCCGGGTAGTCCTGGCTCCAGCCGGCGATGACGGCGTCGTAGTCGGCGCCCTTCTTGCCGGCGGCCACGAAGATCTGGAAGCCCTGGAAGGTCTTGATCGTGACCTTGCAGCCCATCTTCTGGAAGTTGGCCTGCGCGATCTGCCCCTGCGCCGTCCCAGTCGGGCTGTTCGACGTCCACAGCTTCAGGTCGCCGCACTTGCCGTTCGCGAGCTGCTTCGCGACGGCGATGTTCGGCCCCTGCAGCGGGTACACGTCCGCCTTCTTGTAGCCGCCCATGCCCGGCGGGAGGATCTGGTCGGTCAGGAGGCCGCTGTACGCGCCGAACGCGCGCAGCATCGCCCCGCGGTCGATCGCGTTGTTCGCGGCCTTCCGCATCTGCGACGACGAGAAGCAGCGGCCGCGCCGTGTTCAGCGCGATGTAGTCCGTCTCGACGAGCGGGTGGACCTGGTACTGGGTCTTGTTGACGCCGTACTGGGCGCCCAGCTGTCGAGTGCGAGGTCGGGGGCAGCCCGCCGAGGTCGTAGTCGACCTGGCCCGCCTTCACCTGCAGCAGGCTCTGGTTCACGTTCGTGTTGACGTTGATGTTGTATCGCGTCCACGTTCTGCGGCCGCGTCCCGCCATAGTACGGGTTCTTCTTGAGCACGATCGAGCGGCCGACCTGGCGGCTCGCCCAGTAGTACGGGCCGGCGGACGCGGAGGTGAGCACGCCCTTGGGGTCGATCGGCAGATCCGTCGGGATCGCCTGGAAGAACGGCGTGCCGAGCTTGGCGAGCAGGCCGCCGTCGGGCTGCGTCAGCTTGATGATCAGCTTGTCGCCCTGCACCTGGACGCCCGACGCGCTTCGTCGTCTTGCCGTCGAGGGTGTCCTGCGCGCCGACGATGTCGGTGATGAACTGCGCCGCCGGCGACTGCATCTCCGGGCTCAGCGCGCGATTGATCGCAAGGCGAAGTTCGCCGCCGTCACGGGCGTGCCGTCGCTGAACTTGAACCCCGACTTGACGGTGATCGTGTACGTCTTGCCGTCGGGCGAGATCGACGGGGAAGCCCTGCCGCCCCGTCGGGGCGAGCTTGCTCCCCAGCGGCGCCGGCCTTGTCCGGGTAGTTGTAGAGCTTGAGCGCCGTCGCGTACTCGAGCTGCCACGAGACGTTGCCGTAGGCGAGCGACGGGTCGGAGCAGTCCACGTCGGTGTCGACATGTTGAGCTTCATCGTCCCGCCCGTCTTGGCAGGGCCGGTCGTGGTCGTCCCCCCGCCGCCCGACGACGTGGTGCGTGCTGCTGCTGCTGCCGCCGCCGCCGCACGCCGCCCAGAACGGCATTCCCGCTCCGACGACGAGCGCGACCGCGGAGAGCCAGATGCGTCTCGTCACTCGATTCTCAGGGGTCAACCGTGTCACGTCCTTTCTGTGTGCCTCCGGTCCTGTTGAGCCTCGATCTCCTTTGGAGATAACGACGTCCCGTCAGCCGTCGCGGTTAGTGGGATTTACGGGGCGCTTACGAGCCCCTGAGGATGGTGGCCAGGTAGGCGAGGACGTCCTCCTCCTTCGTCCCCGACACGAGCCCGGCCGGCATCACGCCGCCGCCGTTGTCGATCTGCGCCTTCGCCTGCGCGACGGTGATGTCGAGCCCGACGAGCCGCGGGCCGATGCCGCCGCCCTTGCCGCCGGTGCCCGTGGCAGCCGGCGCAGGCGCATCTTCGGGAAGCTGCAGCGCGTCATTCCCTTCGGCCGCCCCTCGTCAACCGGATGCACCGCTGGTCGGGTCGGCTCGCGATCCTGTACACGCTCCTGGTCGCGTTCCACTGCATCTTCATCCTCGGGTTCCGGACGACGGACTGGCAAGTGCTGGTCCACTCGGTGGCCGGGACCTTCGTCTACGGCGTGATCGTCGTGAAGCTGTTCTTCGTCCATGACCACGACCATCCACGTTGGGTGCTCCCGCTCGTCGGCGGCACGCTGTTCACCGTGCTCGTAACGCTCTGGAGCACCTCGGCGCTCTGGTACTTCACGAACGTGCGCTTCGGCTTCTGACGCCTCAGAGCTGCACGCCGTGGCCGGCGGTCCGCAGGCTACGGCCCTCTCGCCGCTCGCCCAGTGCGAACATCGCCGGCAACTCGCCGTTCCCGCGGAGGGCGGCGGCGAGGCGCTCGGCCAGCGCCGGCCCGTGCTTGAAGCCGTGGCCGGAGCCACCCCCAACGAGCCACACCTGCGAATACTCGGGGTGGGACGAAGCGATGAAGTTCGTGTCCGCGGTCGTCTCGTACCGGCAGGTGCGTGTCTCGACGAGCGGCGCGCCGGCCAGCGCCGGGAAGCGCTCGGCGAAGTACTCGCGGACGACCCGCTCGGTCGTGGCCCGGGCGGGCAGCTCGGCTTCCGGGTCGAACTCCGGCCCTTCGTAGTCGGCCGCGGCCTTCGCTCCGAGCTCGTCGAGGTCGGGCGTGCCGTAGGTGGCGCGGTCGTAGTCACACCAGCCGGGGACACCGCGCCGTCGGCCCCGCCGTCGAAGAAGAGCAGCTCCTGGAGGGTCACGCGCAGCGCGACGTGCTCCGGGAACAGCCTGCCGAGCCAGGGCCCACATGCCCAGACCACGGCGTCGCCCTCGAGGTGCGTCCCGTCGTCCAGCGCCACCGCTCCGCCTGCCGGCCGTGCGCGGCCCCGCACGACCTGCGCGCCGTGCTCGGCGGCCTGGGCGGCCAGGGCCTGCACGGCGCGCTGCGCGCGCAGCACGCCGGTCTGCGGCTCGAAGAGCACCCAGGCGAGATCGTCCGTGCCGAGGCCGGGGAAGAGATCAGCGGCTGCCGCGGGATCGAGGTGCGCGCAGGGAATGCCCTGTGCCCGGATCGTCCGCTCCGAGTCGGCCTCCCAGCCGTCGTCGCCGTGTGCGAACCACGCGATGCCGCACTCGACGAAGAGGTCGGCCCCGGACTCGGCCTCGAGCTCGCGCCAGAGCGTGCGGGCGCGCCAGGCCATCGCCGTGTAGTACGGCTCGTCGCCGTGCCCGACGCGGATGAGACGGGTCTCGCCGCCGGAGGTCGCCCGCCGGTCGCCGGGCTCGAACTGGTCGACGAGCGTGACGTCGTCGCCCTGGCGGGCGAGCCACCACGCGAGCGACGCGCCGAACGTCCCCGCGCCGACGATGACGACCCGCATCGGCCGGAGACCCTAGCCGCGGGCGGAGCTAGCCCATCTGCATCGGCATCGCG
This sequence comes from uncultured Thermoleophilia bacterium, assembly GCA_963710465.1. GTDB lineage: Bacteria > Actinomycetota > Thermoleophilia > Gaiellales > Gaiellaceae > JACVRM01. The sequence continues at coordinate 102,640 of CAVQAQ010000007.1, read as the reverse complement.
CCGCTGCCGGGGATCGTCAGCCCGGGGATCGCGTCGGGCGCGGCGAGGAGCAGGATGCCGAGCCCGAGGAGCACGGCCGCCGTGCCCCACGTCGCAGCCCGGTGCCATGGCACCGTCTTCTCGAAGGCGATCAGGGCCGCCACAAAGGCCATCCAGATGAGGCTCATCACGCCGAGCGCGAAGAGCGAGGCCATCAGCGCCCAGCAGCAGCCGACACACCAGGCGCCGTGCGCGGCGCCCATCCGCACGGCGCCCTTGTGCCCGTCACGCCACGAGCCGAGCAGGAACCCGAGCGGGCTGCGGCACTTGCCGAGGCAGGCGTCCTTCAGCGGCGTGAACTCGTAGACGGCCGCGACGATGAGCGTGACGCCGGCCACCCACCGCCCGGCGCGGTCCCACGCGAGGACGTCGCCGGCGATCCGGCCGCCGGCCACGGCGAGCGTGAAGACGCCGAGACCCGCGAGCGTCCACGTGAGCAGGTAGCCGGCGGCGAAGAGCAGCGGCTGCAGCGGCGACCGCTCGCTCGTCATGCGCGAGTAGAGCGCGACCGTCGGCGACACCGACGGGAACATCATCGCGGCCATCATCACGAGCCAGACCCCGAGGAACCAGCCGAGCGTCCCGAGGCCGGTCCACGGCCCGGCGTCCATGCCGCTCATCTCGCCGGCCGTCCACCACCAGCCGATGCCGGCGAGGACGACGAGCAGCGCGATCAGGCCCAGCCGCGTGCGCGCGGCGGCGAACGCGGGCGCGAGCCCCGCGTCGGCGGCGGGCTGGGCGGGCGCCTGGGCGATCAACGGCTCAGGCGGCCCAGGAGAACTCGGGGGTGGAGGCCCCGGTCTTGCCCTCGTAGCTGATGCCGAAGGCGTTGATGTTCGTGCGCTTGGCCTCCGCCATCGTCAGGTCGGACGCGACCGGGTGGAACATCCCGTCGAACTTGACCGGCTCGCCGTTGTCTTTCCCGAACGGGACGATGTCCTCGATCTCGAAGTCGATCACATTGCTACCGCTGCTGATGTGGACCCTGTGGCGGAGCCCGTCGTCCTCGACGACGATGGGCACTCGCTCGACGCCGAGCACCTCGCCGACGAGCGGCCCGAGGGCGGCCATCGGCCCGCCGAGCTGGCCTCCGAAGACCTGGCCGAGCTTGTCCGCCTGCTCGTCGTTCGCGTTCTCGTCGATGAACATGCCGAGCCGCCAGTTCCCCTCGGTCATGACCTTCGGCGTGTCGACGATGACGGCAACCTTGAGGCCGCTCACGTCCGTGCCTTCGATCGCCCCCTCCCGGATGTTGAAGACGAGCGTGAGGCGGCAGTAGTCGTACGTGGCACCGTGGTCCATGGACACGAGGCAGGGGCACATGAGCTCGCACGGGCAGGTCTCGGCGTAGCTGCCCTTGATGTTCCAGGCCATGCGGGTCTCCTTTCCCGGGGACTCAGCGATTCTGCGCATGCGCACCGAGTGCGTCAAGGCTGGGCTCCCGTACGCTCCCGGCTCTGAGCTGGCCTGACCCCTCGGAGCTGCGCATCGGCCTCGGCTGCATGCGGCTGTCCACGGACGAGGACGCAGACGAGGAGCGCGCGGCGGCGACGATCGCCGCCGCGGTCGACGCAGGGGTCACGGTCTTCGACACCGCCCGCTCCTACGGGGGCAACGAGCGGCTTCTGGGCCAGGTGCTCCACGGCACGGATGCCCGCGTCGTCACGAAGGGCGGGATGTCGCGGGCCGGCGGCGGCTGGGTGCCGGACGGTCGCGCGAAGACGATCCACGCCGATTGCGAGGCGAGCCTCGAGGCGCTCGACGGGCTTCCGATCGACCTCTTCCTCATCCACGCGCCCGACCCGCGCACGCCCTGGCGGACGTCGGTGCGCGCGCTTGCGCGGCTCGTGGACGACGGCCTCGTGCGCGGTGTCGGCGTGGCGAACGTCAACCGGGCACAGCTCGACGAGGCGCTCGAGCTGGCTCCCGTCGCTGCCGTCCAGGTTGCGCTCAGCGTGCTCGACGACCGTGCCCTGCGGGGCGGTGTCCTGGAATGGTGCGACGAGCTCGGGATCGCGCTGATCGCGCACTCGCCGCTCGGCGGCGTGCGCCGCGCCGGACGCCTCGCCCGCGACCCGGCGCTCGCGGAGATCGCAGGGGAGCGAGGAGCGACGGCGGAGGAGGTTGCGCTCGCCTGGCTGCTTGCCCTGTCGCCGGTCGTCGTCCCGATCCCGGGCGCGCGCCGCCCTGAGACCGTGCGCTCCGCGGTGCGGGCGGCAACGCTCGTGCTCGACGAGCGGGAGCGGGCGGCCCTCAGGCCGGCCCGGCCCGCGCGGCGCGCGCAGCGCGGGGACGTCGTGGTCGTGATGGGGATCCCGGCAGCCGGCAAGACGCGGATCGCCACCGCCTACGAGGCCGACGGCTTCCTCCGCCTGAACCGCGACGAGCGCGGCGGCTCGCTGCGCGCGCTCGGCGAGGCGCTCGATGAGGTGCTCGAGGCCGGCGCGCGCCGGATCGTCCTCGACAACACGTACCTGACGCGCGCCGCCCGGAGCTACACGCTCGAGGCCGCTGCCGCCCACGGCCTGCCGGTGCGGTGCATCTGGCTCGACACCCCGCTCGCCCAGGCGCAGATCAACCTCGTCGAGCGCCTGCTCGTCCGCGTCGGGCACCTGCCCGGGCCGGACGAGCTCCGCACGCTCGCGCGGGAGCCGGGCCTGTTGCTGCCGACGTCGCAGATGCGCACGGTGCGGGAGCTCGAGCCGCCGTCTGTCGACGAGGGCTTCGCCACCGTCGACCGGGTTGCGTTCGAGCGCGCGCCGGCGTCGGGCCGGGCCGGCGTGTTCGTGGCGGCCTCCGCGCTTGGCGGATGGCAGCCCGACGACCCGAGCGCGCCGGTGCTCGTCTTCGACTGGCGGCCGGACGGCGGGGCCGTCGCGGCAGGGCCGTTCGAGACGGCCGTCTGCACGCATGGCGCGGGGCCGCCGGTCTGCTGGTGCCGTCCGCCGCTCCCCGGCCTGATCCTCGAGTTCGCGCGGGGGCACGACGTCGACCCGGCGAAGTCGACGCTTGTCGGTACTAGCGCGGCGCACCGGACGCTCGCGCGCACGCTCGGCGCGGAGTACGTCAGTACGCCACCGTGAAGCCGCTGAGCCCGGCGACAGTGCCGGGCCCAGCAGCATCTCACCTGTCAGGCGGCGAGCGCCGGCTGCGTCTCGCCGGTATCGAGCGCGGGCCGGCTCTCGGCGTCCTCGACGGAGCCGAGCTGGAGGTCCCGGGCCCTGATCAGCACGAGCGAGAGCACGGCGCCGGCCAGCGCCGTGATCCCTGCGATCACGAAGAGCTCGTTCAGGCCGCTCAGGAACGCCTCGTGCGCGGCGCCGGCAAGGAATGCCTGCGCCTGCGGCGGTGCCGCGGCGACCGCCGCGTGGGCATTGCCGGAGGCGACCACCGGCGCGAGGTCGCCCGCGTGCCCCCGGAGGGCAGGCGGCCCGCCGGCGAGGAGCTCGCCCAGTCTCGACTGGACGCGGTCCTGGAAGACGGCCCCGAGCGCCGCCACGCCGACGGCGACGCCGATCTGGCGGAACGTGTTGTTGATCGCCGCGCCGGTCGCGGCCTTCGCCTCAGGCACCACGCCGATCGCCGCCTCGGCGACCGTCGGATTCACAAGCCCGATCCCGGCTCCCATGAGCAGGAAGCCGGCGAGCAGCGCCGTCCACTCGGAATTCAGTTCCAGGCCTCCGCCGAGCAGCAGCCCGGCGCCGGCCAGGCCGAGGCCGGTACCGATCAGCGCGCGGAGCGGCACGCGTTCCGAGAGCTTCGCCGCCAGCGGCGAGAAGACGAAGGCCATCGCGGTGATCGGGAGCAGCCGCAGCCCGGCCTGGAGCGGCGAGTAGCCGAGCACGTTCTGCAGGTACAGAACGACATAGAGCAGCATCGAGAACACCGAGGCCGCGACCGCGAACGACGCGAGCGAGGCTCCGGTGAACGTGGGCACCCGGAAGAGCCGGACGTCGAGCATCGGGCTGCTCGAGCGCAGCTCGACGGCGACGAACGCGGCGAGCAGCACGCCGCCCGCGGCGAGGCTGCCGACGATCTCGGGGCTCGACCAGCCCTGGCCGTTGCCGCGGAGCAGGCCGAGCACGAGCAGGAAGAGGCCGCCCGAGAACGTCGCGAGCCCGCCCCAGTCGAGCCGGCCGGGGCTCGGATCGCGCTCCTCGCGCAGCTGCGTGAGTGCGAGGAGGATCGCCAGCGCGCCGATCGGCACGTTGACGAAGAAGATCCACTGCCAGCCGAACGAGTCGACGAGCACCCCGCCGACGAGCGGCCCGACGGCGACGGCGACGCCCACGGTCGCTCCCCAGATGCCGAGCGCGGTCTTGCGGTCGTTGGGGGCGAACTCCTGGGCGATCAGGGCGAGCACGGTGCCGAACATCGCGGCCCCGCCGATTCCCTGCAGCCCGCGTGCGACCTCCAGGCCGAGCGGGCTGCCGGCGAACCCGGCCAGCAGCGAGGCCGTGGTGAAGGCCGCGAGCCCGCCGGTGAAGACGAGCTTGCGGCCGAGCCGGTCGGCGAGCGACCCGGCCATCAGCGTGAGCGCCGCGAGGGCGACCACGTAGGAGTCGACCACCCACTGCAGGTCGGTGAGGCTTGCGCCGAGGTCGTCGCCGATCTGGGGCAGCGCGACGTTCACGATCGTGACGTCGAGCAGGAGCATGAACGTCGCGATCGAGACGGTCAGCGAGCGTCCACCACTTACGAGCCATTTCGCCACCCCCTCGGGTCCATCGACGGGCTCGTGCTGGCGGACGGTGCGGTCTCCCGTCCCGGCGATCGCGCCGACGAGGGCGAGGAAAAAGGCTCCGACCAGCACGATGCTGAAGAGCACGCCGCCGACCACCGGCGCGAAGGCAACGGCGGCCAGCAGCGAGGCGACTGCGATGATCGCGCTCACGGTGCCCATCGGGCACCTCCCGCTGTGGGTGTGTACGGATGGGTCATCGTCTGTCTCCTTCGGTTCGGGTCACATCGGACGCGTTTCGTCCGTCATCTCGTTGACGGCTAACGAGGAGACGATGTGACAGCCCCCCGCAGCAACTGGCAAACCGAAGAGTTCGAACGGCACCGCAGCCACCTGCGGGCGGTCGCCTACCGCATGCTCGGCTCCCTCGCCGACGCAGACGACGTGCTCCAGGAGGCGTGGCTGCGGCTCGACCGCGCCGACGCCGAGTCGGTCGAGAACATGCGTGGCTGGCTCACCACCGTCGTGGCGCGGCTCTCGCTCGACGAGCTGCGGGCGCGCAAGGCGCGAAGCGAGACCGCGGGCGGCTCGTGGCTTCCCGAGCCCGTCGTTGCGCCGGAGACCGGCGATGACCCCGAGCAGGAGGCGCTGCTCGCCGACTCGGTCGGCCTCGCCCTCCTCGTCGTGCTCGAGACGCTGACGCCGCCGGAGCGGCTCGCGTTCGTGCTGCACGACATGTTCGCGCTCCCGTTCGACGAGATCGCGCCGATCGTCGGCCGCACGCCCGGCCGCCACCCGCCAGCTCGCGAGCCGCGCACGCCGGCGCGTCCAGGGAGCCCGCCCCGAGCCGGACGCCGATCTCGGGGCCCAGCGGACGGTCGTCGACGCGTTCCTGGCCGCCGCCCGGGCGGGCGACTTCGAGGCGCTCGTCGCCGTGCTCGACCCCGACGTCGTCTTCCGCGCCGATCGCGGCCGGCTGCCGGCCGGCGGCCGCCTGCCGGGAGTCGTGCGCGGCTCCGAGGAGGTCGCGAAGGTCATCCTCGAGCGCGGCGCCCGGTTCGCCGGCTTCGCGCGGCCCGCGCTCGTCAACGGGACGGCCGGGCTCGTGGTCGTGCCGGGCGCGAGCGCCCGTCGCCGTGGTCGGGTTCACGATCGCGGACGGGCGGATCGTCGAGATCGACCTGGTCGCGGATCGCGAGAAGCTGCGCGCGGTCGCGGTCGAGTAGCGATCAGCCCGCCGGCGCGTCCCCGAGCCAGTAGCGCGGCCCGGGGCCGAACCGCGCCGCTCGGTCGCCGGGGTTGGCGAGCCGGCAGCGGTCGAGCGAGAGGCAGCCGCAGCCGATGCACTCGGTCAGCCCACGCTTCAGGCGCTCGAGCTCGGCGATGCGATGAGTCGATCCGCGACCGACCACGCGCCCGAGAGCGCGACCAGTCGCGGCGGGTGGGCGCCCGGTCGCGCGGGCAGCTTGCGAGCTCGGCGCCGATCTCCTCGAGCGTAAGCCCGACGCGCTGGGCGAAGACGATGAAGGCGATCCGGCGGAGCACCGGCCTCGGATAGCGGCGGTGACCGAACCGGCCCGGGTCGAGCGCGATCAGGCCGCGCTGCTCGTAGAAGCGCAAGGCCGAGGCAGCGACGCCGCTGCGGCGTACGACCTCGCCGATCGTCAGCAGCTCACCGACATGCGCGCCATGGAACCAGCTCCGGTGCCTTGACTTCAAGTTTACTTGAACTTGTAGCCTGGCCAGGGTTCACCAGCAGAGGAGGAGCCATGGACGGAGCCAGCGACCGAATCACCGATGAGGTCACCTCCTGGCCAGGCGTCGTCGCTGGCATCGGCCGGCGGGGCGATACTGTCGTTCAGGATCGCAAGACGCGAGGTCGGCCACCTGCACGGCGACCAGGCCGCGCACTTCGGGTTCCCGAAGCAGCTCTGGTCGGAGCTCTACGAGCAGGGGCGGATCGACCACCACCCGGTGTTCCCCGGCCGCCAGGGCATGGCGGCGCGCCGAATCGAGCGCCGAGGCCGACATCGAGGAGGTGATCGCGCTGATGCGCCTCAACTACGAGCGCGTGGTCGAGCGCCACGGCGTGCCCGGGGAGGCGGCCGCGTGACCCGCGTCCACCGCCACACGACCGGCCCGCAGGGCGCGCTCGTCAACGCTTACCTCGTCGAGACGGACGAGGGCGTCGTCGCAGTCGACGGCACGCTCACCGTCTCGGAGGGCCGCGCCATGCGGGCGCCTGCGCGCCTCGCTCGGGAAGCCCCTGCTCGCCGTGCTCGTCACGCACGCCCATCCGGACCACTACGGCGGCATCGTGGAGCTCGTCGGCGAGGACGACGTCCCGGTTATCGCGACCGGCGGCGTCGATGCCGTCATCCGGCGGGACGATGCGCTCAAGGAGGAGATCCTGCGCCCCGATGTTCGGCGACGAGTGGCCGCGAGAGCGCCGGTTCCCCGACCGAACGGTCGCCGACGGCGAGCGGCTCGAGCTCGGCGACGCGACGTTCACCGTCCTCGACCTCGGGCCCGGCGAGTCGCCCCACGACAGCATCTGGCTCCTCGGCGACGACCGGCGCACCGTCTTCCTCGGCGACCAGGTGTACGACGGCAAGCACGCCTACCTCGCGGACGGCTTCTATGACGAGTGGCTCGGCCACCTCGAGCGGCTGAGCACGAGCTGCCGGCGGACGCCACCCTGTACATCGGCCACGGCGGGCCGGTCACCACGGCGCATTTCGCCGCGCAACGCGAGTACACCCAGACCTTCCTGGATGCCGTTCGCAGCGCCGACTGGTCGCAGCCGGAAGCGGCCAGGGCGTCGGTCGTTGAGCGGATGATGCAGCTCCTGGCTACGGACGATCTTCGCTTCCTGATGGAGCTGAGCATCGACCCGGTCGCCGCGAAGCTCGGGCTCGTGCAGACCGTCTAGACCGGCTCGGCCGCCCCTGCGGGCGCGTGATGTCGAGAATGCGGCGCAGCTCCGACTGCCCCACGACAGAACGAACCCAACGCAGAGAGGAGCGGAGCCATGAAGTACGTCGCGCTGGTCTACAACAACCCCGGCGCGTTCGAGGCCCTGTCGGAAACGGACGCAACGAGCTGATGAGCGAGGCCGACGCGTACCTGAAGGAGTTCACCGAGTCCGGCGAGCTCGTCGGCTGGCGGCGACGCGCTCGCCGACGCGTCGACCGGCAAGACGGTCCGGGTGCGAGACGGCGTCCCGGCCGTCACCGACGGGCCGTTCGCGGAGGCCAAGGAGCAGCTCGCCGGCTTCTACGTGCTCGACACGCGAGAGCATCGAGCGGGCGACCGAGATCGTCACGAACGACCCGGCCGCCCGCTTCTGGGCCGTCGAGGTGCGGCCGGTGATGGACGAGGCCGGCACGGAGATGTGACCGCGCACGCCGGAGCCGGCGTCGAGGACCTGCTGCGCGAGCTCGCGCCGCAGGTCCTCGGCGCGCTCGTCCGCCGCTACGGCAGCTTCGACCTCGTGCGAGGACGCCGTGCAGGAGGCGCTGCTCGCGGCCGCGCTCCAGTGGCCCGAGCAGGGCGTGCCCGAGAACCCGCGGGGCTGGCTGATCACGGTCGCGTCGCGCCGGCTGACCGACGAGCTGCGCAGCGACAGGCGCGCCGGCGCCGCGAGGAGACGGCCGCCGGCCAGGTGCCGCCCGACGAGCGCCTCGCGCCGGCCCCGCCGACGAGCTCCCGCCGCAGGAGGACGACACGCTGACGCTGCTCTTCCTGTGCTGCCATCCCGGCGCTGTCGCCGGCCTCCCAGCTCGCGCTCACGCTGCGCGCGGTCGGCGGTCTGACGACCGCCGAGATCGCGCGCGCGTTCCTCGTCCCGGAGGCGACGATGGCCCAGCGCATCAGCCGCGCCAAGCAGAGCATCAAGGCGAGCGGCATCGCCGTTCGAGCCTGCCGCCGGAGCCCGAGCGCGCCGAGCGGCTGCGCGTCGTCCTGCACGTGCTCTACCTGATCTTCAACGAGGGCTACACGGCGACGTCGGGCCCCGACCTGCAGCGCGGCGACCTGACCGCGCGAGGCGATCCGGCTCGACGCGCGACGTCCGGCGGCTGCTGCCCGACGACGGCGAGGTCGCCGGGCTGCTGGCGCTGATGCTGCTCACCGACGCGCGGCGCGCCGGCCCGCACCCGCGCCGACGGCAGCTCGTGCCGCTCGCCGAGCAGGACCGCAGCCGCTGGAACGCGGGCGTCGCATCGACGAGGGCGTCGCCTCGTCACCGACGCGCTGCCGCGGCACGCCGCTCGGCCCGTACCAGCTGCAGGCGGCGATCGCCGCGGTCCACGACGAGGCGCCCGCGCCGAGGACACCGACTGGCCGCAGATCCTCGCCCTCTACGAGCTGCTCGAGCGCATCGCGCCCAACCCGATGGTCACGCTCAACCGCGCCGTCGCCGTCGCGATGGTGCAGGGACCGCGAGGCGGCGCTCGACCTGCTGAGCCACGCTCGACGACGACGCGCGCGTCGCCGAGCACCACCGCCTCGACGCGGTCCGCGCCCATCTGCTGGAGATGGCCGGCGACCGGCGCGCTGCCCGCGCCGGCTACCGCGCCGCGGCGCGGCGCACGACCAGCCTCCCCGAGCGGCGCTACCTCGAGGCCCGGGCCGCGCGGCTCGTCCACGAGCACGGCGCTGACGCGCCGGCCGGCTCGCCGGCCGATGTCGAAACGCGCAGGTCCGCTCCGACTCCTCTGTATGACGACGACAGAGGAGGCACCCCCGATGACCGGACCACTGACCGACAGGCACCGCTGGCTCGCGCTGGTCATCGTCTGCCTCGGCTACCTGATGATCGTCCTCGACGTGACGATCGTGGGGGTCGCGCTGCCGTCGATCCGCGCGGATCTCGGGTTCTCGGAGAGCTCGCTCGCCTGGGTCGCGAACGCCTACCTGCTCACCTTCGGCGGGTTCCTGCTCCTGGCGGGCCGGCTGGGCGACCTCTTCGGCCACCGGCGCCTGTTCCTGATCGGGATCGCGCTCTTCACGCTCGCGTCGCTCGGCTGCGGGCTCGCGACCTCGCAGGCGATGCTGGTCGGCTCCCGGGCGGTGCAGGGCCTCGGCGGCGCCATCGTCTCCGCGGTCGCGCTCTCGCTCATCGTCACCCTCTTCACCGAGCCGGCGGAGCGGGCGAAGGCGATGGGCGTCTTCGGCTTCGTCGCCGCCGGCGGCGGAACGATCGGCGTCCTGCTGGGCGGGATCCTGACGGACGCGCTCAGCTGGCACTGGATCTTCCTCGTCAACGTCCCGATCGGCGTCGCCGTCTGTCGTTCTGGCGAGGCTCGTGCTGCCCGGAGCCGACGTCGCGCCCGCCTCACGACGGCTGGACGTCGCGGGGGCGGTCACGGTGACCGCCTCGCTGATGCTCGCGGTCTACGCGATCGTGAACGGCAACGAGGTCGGCTGGACGTCCGCCCGGACGCTCGGCCTGCTGGCCGCCGCCGGCGCTGCTCGCGGTCGTTCCTCGTGATCGAGGCGAGAACGCCGGCGCCGCTCGTGCCGCTCGGCCTCTTCCGGCGGCGAAACGTCTCGACCGCGAACGTCGTCGGCGTCCTCTGGGCGGCGGCGATGTTCGCGTGGTTCTTCCTCTCCGCCCTCTACCTCCAGCTCGTGCTCGGCTACAGCCCGCTGCAGGTCGGCCTCGCCTTCCTGCCGGCCAACCTGATCATGGCCGTGCTCTCGCTCGGCCTGTCCGCGAAGCTCGTCCTGCGCTTCGGCATCAGGGCGCCGCTCGCGACCGGGCTGCTGCTCGCGGCGGCCGGGCTCGCGCTCTTCGCGCGGGCACCGGTCGACGGCGCCTTCGTCGCCGACGTGCTCCCGAGCATGATCCTGCTCGGCCTCGGCGCCGGCATGGCCTTCAACCCGCTGCTGCTCGCCGCGATGAGCGACGTCGAGCCGAACGAGGCGGGTCTCGCCTCGGGCCTCGTCAACACGTCGTTCATGATGGGCGGCGCGCTCGGCCTCGCGATCCTCGCCAGCCTCGCCGCCTCGCGGAGCGACTCGTTGCTCGCGTCGGGCGAGGACCGGCTCACGGCCCTGGCCGGCGGCTACCACGCCGCGTTCCTCGTCGGCGCCCTCTTCGCAGCGGGGGCGGCGGTGCTGGGCGCCGTGTTCTTCGCCGGGGAACCGGCTGCCGAGGAACTGCCGGAGGCGGTGGCCGAGACGGCGTGACCGTTGGGCGGGGGGCGGCGGCCGCTGCCGCCGCCCCCGCCCGCGGCCTCCAGGGAGGCACTAGGAGAAGCACGGCGGGATGTTCTGGTTGAGGCGGAAGAGGTTGTCCGGGTCGTAGCGGCGCCTTGATCGCCGCCAGCCGGTCCCAGGTCGCGCCCGGGTAGGCCGCGCGGACGCGCTCCTGCGCCCTCGTCGGCCGAGGAAGCCGACGTAGGCGCCGGCGTCGCCCTCGGCGCAGCGCGCGCGCGAAGCCGGCGACCCAGGCCTGCGTGCTCGGCGCGCTCGCTCGGGGCGCGTCGTAGAACGCGGCGACGTTGACCATGATCCGGCTGGTCGCGATGGGCGAAGGCGGTCGCGTCCGCCGGCACGCGGGCCATCGCGCCGCCGAGCACGCGCAGCTGCGCGACCGCGCATCGGCGCGGTCGAGGCCTGCGAGGCGCTCGACGATCGTCTCGGCCGCGCTCGCGGTCGACGCGTCGACGAACATCGTCCGCGACGACCGCGACGCGGGTGGTAGTCCTCCGTGCTCGGGCGGATAGATCTCCGGGTAGGGCATCGGCCGGACCATGTCGGCGAGCGGGCGTGGCCAGCGCGCGGAACGGCGCGATGGCGCGCTCGCCGCCTCGAGCGTCGCCGGCGTAGGCGAGCATGCGCCATGACGACGAGCCGGCCGTGCGTGCTCGGCGGGCAGGAACGGCAGCGGCGGCGCCGGCATGACGTTGGCGATCGTCGACAGCTCCTCCGGCGCGGCCTCGGCCGCGGCGACGAAGCCGGCGATGACTCGGGCGTCGCGGGCAGGATCAGCATCCCGCCGACGATCGTGCCGACCGCGTGGAGGCGGAACTGGAAGCCGCGTCACGACGCCGAAGTTGCCGCCGCCGCCGCGGATCGCCCAGAACAGGTCGGGGTGCGTCTCGGCGTCGACGCGCAGCGAGCTCGCCGTCGGCGGTGACGACCTCGGCGGCCAGCAGGTTGTCGATGGTCAGGCCGTGCTTGCGGACCAGGTAGCCGACGCCGCCGCCGAGCGTGATGCCGCCGATCCCGACCGAGCCGGTGTCGCCGAAGCCGGTCGCCAGGCCGTGCTCGCCGGCGGCCGTGCGTGTACTCGCCGGCGGTCAGGCCGGTCTCGGCCCAGGCGGTGCGCCGCGTCGGCGTCGATCTCGAGCGCCGCGCATGTCGGAGAGGTCGAGCACGATGCCGCCCTCGGTGACGCCGTGGCCGGCGTGCTGTGGCCGCCGCTGCGCACGGCGAGCTCGCAGCCCGGTCTCGCGGGCGAGCGACGATCACGCGGGCGACGTCGCTGCGCGTCGGCGACGCGGACGATGACCGCGGGCCGGCGGTCGATGCCGCCGTAGAAGACCGTGCGCGCCTGGTCGTAGGGGGGCGATCACCCGCCCCTCGAGCTCGCCGCGCATGAGCGTGCTCGTGTCGTTGCGGTGAGCGTCGTCGTGCCAGATACCCGCGGGCCGGTGCCGCGCTCGCCCGCCGATGCGCCGTGGACGGCCGCGCGTAGGCCGCGGCGAAGCCTTGCCGCCAGCTCGGGTAGCGCGGCGTCCAGCCGAGCTCGCGCTTGGCCTTCGCGTTCGAGGCGCCGCGGACTCGGTCATCATCATGACGCCGGCCTCGCCCGCGATCAGCCGCGCGAGCCAGCACGGGACGCGCCGCGGCGGCTTCGCGCCGAGCGCGCTCGGCCAGCACCGGCAGCCACTCGCGTACCGGGGCCGGCTCGTCGTCGACGACGTTGTAGATCGCCGGGCGCGCCGTCGCTCGAGCGCGAGCACGGTCGCCGCGGCGGCGTCCTCGAGGTGGACGAACGACCACATGCCGCCGCCGTCGCCGACGATCGGGAACTTCCGCCTGCGCACGAGCTCGACCAGCCCGTCGTTGTCGGCGCCGTAGAAGCCGCCGTAGCGGAGCACGATGCCGCCCGCCGTCGACGACGGTCCGGTCGAGGTATCCATGGCCGCCGCCGTCTCGCGCATGGTCGCGGGCGGGTCGGGGTCGAGCGGATCGTCCTCGCTCTTCACCCGCGCGCCCTCGCGTGCGTGGCGGTATGGTGGCGTAGCTCTGGGCGACGAACCGGGTCACGCCGGCCTCACCGCCGCCGCCAGGAGCGCGTCGGTCCCCTCCGTCCGCAGCCGGTTGGTCTCGCGCGAAGACGCTGTCGAAGTTCTCGGATGTAGCGGATGCCCGAGAGCGCGGTCGCCTCGTGGACGATCGCATCGGGCTCGCTCTCGAGGACTGCCGCGCGCACCGCCGCGGCGTCGAGCAGGTCGAGCTCGACCGGCTCGGCACCCAGCGCCCGCAGGCGCTCGGCGTTCCCGGCGGCCTGAACGTGCCGATCACGTCGTGTCCCCCGTCGATCAGTTGCGGGACGAGCCGGCGTGCCGATCGCACCGCTCGCCCCTGCGACGAATACTCGCATGGTGTCTCCTTCGTCTCGTTTCGTTCCGGAGACGAGCGGGCACGTTCGTCTGTGACGGTGTCACAACGGGCCGCGGCTACACCGTCTACGAAGCATGGAGAGCGAGGACGAGCTTCGGCCCTACCTGTTCGCGATCGCCTACCGCATGCTCGGATCGGTCGCGGACGCGGAGGACGTCGTCCAGGAGGCGTACCTCCGCTACGAGGCGGCCCACCCGACGCCGACTCGCCGAAGGCGTACCTCGCGACGGTGACGACGCGGATCGCGATCGACGAGCTGCGCTCGGCGCGCGCGCGGCGCGAGGTCTATCCGGGCGAGTGGCTCCCCGAGCCCATCGTCGAGGACGAGGACCTGCGCCATGCCGAGATGTCCGACTCGCTCTCGCTGACGTTCCTCCACCTGCTCGAGAAGCTCTCGCCGGTCGAGCGGGCGGTCTTCCTCCTCCGCGAGGTCTTCGACTACCCGTACGACGACGTGGCCAGGATCGTCGGCAAGTCCCCGGCCAATTGCCGCCAGATCCTCGCTCGCGCACACGCGCACGTCGAGGAGGGGCGAAAGCGCTTCGACGTCTCGCGCGAGGAGCGCGACGAGGTCGCCCGCCGCTTTCTGGCCGCCTGGGAGGACGGCGACACGGACGGGCTCGTCGAGGTGCTCGCGCCCGACGTGACCCTGTACGGCGACGGCGGCGGGAAGACGCCGTCCATCCGGGCTCCGCTCGTAGGCGCCGTGCGCGTCGCGAAGGCGCTCATCGGCTGGGGCAGGATGGCGTTCGACCAGGGATACACCTACCGCCCGGCCACGGTGAACGGCGACCCGGGCATCGTCTACTACGACCCCGCCGGGCAGGTGGCAGCGGTGGAAGTGCTGGAGATCGCCGACGGCGTCGTCACCGCCATCCGGTCGGTGCTCAACCCGGACAAGCTCGCCCGCGTACCGCCCCGCTGACGCCGACTTGACAGGCAGCCGAGCGGCTGCCTATATTACGCAGCCAGATGGCTGCATATCCCGGCATGGACGACGTGTTCAGGGCGCTCGCCGACCCGAGCCGCCGCCGGCTGCTCGACAGCCTGAACGCACGCAACGGCCAGACCCTGCGCGAGCTCTGCTCGGAGCTGGACATGGCCCGCCAGTCCGTGAGCAAGCACCTCGCCGTCCTCGAGGCGGCGAACCTCGTGACGACGGTCCGCCGCGGCCGCGAGAAGCTGCACTACCTCAACGCGGCGCCCATCAACGAGATCGGCGAGCGCTGGATCACCAGCTACGAGCAGGCGCGCGTCGAGGCGCTTGCCGACCTGAAACGCGCACTGGAGGAGGACACCCCGATGGACCAAGCCGTCGTTCGTCTACGCGACGTACATCCAGACCACGCCCGAGCGGCTCTGGCAGGCGCTGACCGAGCCCGCCTTCACGGAGCGGTACTGGCGGATGAGCTTCGAAAGCGACTGGAAGGCCGGCTCGCCGATGACCTGGACGCAGTTCGGCGTCACGATCGCCGACCCCGAGCAGGTCGTGCTCGAGTCGGATCCGTACCGCCGGCTCTCGTACAGCTGGCACACCTTCACGCCCGAGCTCGTCGAGGCGCTCGACATCGCACCGGACGTGGCGGAGCGCATCGCCGCCGAGCCGCGCTCGAAGGTGGCTTTCGACCTCGAGCCGCTCGGCGAGGTCGTCAAGCTCACGGTCGTCCACGACGGGTTCGAGCCCGGCAGCGTGGTGGCCACGATGGTGACCACGGGCTGGCCGCGCGTCCTGTCCAACCTGAAGACCTTCCTCGAGTCCGGCGAGACCCTGCCGAAGAGCCCTGAGCCTCCGGTTCCGGCCAGCCTTGGCCTCACGACCGAAAACGACAACTGAAGGAGAGAACGATGCCGACGATGATCGACCACACGATCGGGACGCGCGAGGAATGGCACGCCGCGCGCGCAGAGCTGCTCGACCTCGAGAAGGAGCACACGAGGCTCGGTGACGAGCTCGCCCGGCAGCGGCGCGAGCTGCCCTGGGTGCCGGTGGAGAAGGAGTACCGCTTCGACACGGACGACGGCGAGAAGACGCTCGACGAGCTGTTCGAGGGGCGGTCGCAGCTGCTCGTCTACCACTTCATGTTCGGCCCGAGCTACGCGGCGGGTTGCCCGGTGAACTCGTCGATCGCGGACGCAATCGACGGTGTTCTCCCGCATCTGCACGCGCGCGACGCGACCCTGATCCTCGTCTCACAGGCGCCGCTCGAGAAGCTGCAGGCCTACAAGCGACGCATGGGCTGGAGCATTCCCTGGGTCTCGTCCGCGCCCGGCGACTTCAACTTCGACCTCGGCTTCTCGCACACGCCGGAAGCAGGCCGCGAGGTCGTCGAGCAGATGACGAAGGGCGGGCTACCGCCGATCGTCGAGCACAACGCGCGGGCGTCGGGGACCGATGCCGCCGGCTACATGACCGAGAGCCCCGGGTTCAGCACGTTCGTCCTCGACGAGGGCGCCGTCTACGGCGCATACTCGACTACGTGGCGCGGGCTGGAGTTCCTCATGGGCTACTACCCGATCCTCGACCGCGCGCCGAAGGGCCGCGACGAGGGCGAGGCGTGGCAGCTCTGGATCCGCCGGCATGATGAGTACTAGCGTTTCGGCCGCCGAGGCCACCAGCCCGGCACGGTGGCGAGGTACTCGTCGTACGCGGGCCCGAACTGCCGGCGGAGGGTCGGCTCCTCGTACCAGTGGACGAACGACCAGACCGTCGCGCCGAACAGGAGCGCGTAGGCCACGAGCACCCAGCGCCCGAGGATCGCCGCCTGTCCCAGGATGATCGCGGCGACGGCGAGGTACATCGGGTTGCGCACGTACCGGTAGAGCCCACCGACGACGAGCGTCTCGGTGGGCGCTACCGGTGCGGGCGTGCCGAGGCCTTCGACGACGAAGCGGGCGAACGCCTCGAGCAGCACGGCGACGCCTGCCGCGAGCAGTACCCAGCCGAGCACCTGCAGCCACGCGGGTGGCCCGGTCGACTCCCATCCCGTCAGCAACCAGGGCACGAGCCCGGCCACCACGCCCGGAGCGATGACGAGGAAGACGAGGCTGCCGACCGCTGCGCGAAGGCGACCCACTTCGTCATTCTCCGGGAGTCATGGGCAGGCTGATCTACTCGATGATCGCGTCCCTCGACGGGTACGTCGAGGACGAGCGCGGGGTGTTCGACTGGGCGGCGCCGGACGAGGAGGTCCACGAGTTCTTCAACGAGCTCGAGCGGCCCGTCGGGACGTACCTCTACGGGCGGCGGATGTACGAGACGATGGTCTTCTGGGACCGGGCGCCGGACCTGGCCTCTCAGCCGCACTCCGTCCAGGAGTTCGCCGCGATCTGGCAGGCGGCCGACAAGGTCGTCTTCTCGCGGACGCTCGCGGCTGCGTCGAGCGCCCGGACGCGGATCGAGCGGGCGTTCGACCCCGAAGCGGTCCGGGAGCTCAAGGCGACCTCGGCCCGCGACCTGACGGTCGGCGGGCCTGAGCTCGCGGCGCACGCAATCGCGGCCGGCCTTGTCGACGAGTACCAGCTCGTCCTGGTGCCGGTGGATCGTCGGCGGCGGCAAGCGTGCGCTTCCGCAGAACGAGTCGACCTCGAGCTCCTGGACGAGCGGCGGTTCGCCGGGGGCGCCGTGTACCTGCGCTATCGCCCGCGGCCTATGCCTCCAGGTGGCCGAGCCGCTCGCGGTACTCCGCGAGCGTGATCTCCCCGCGCGCATAGCGCTCCGCGAGGATCGCCCGCGGGTCGGGCCCGCGGTGGTAGACCCACGAGCGGCGGCCGCGCCAGAAGACGAAGCTCGGCCTGCTCGCGACCACGTCGAAGGCGGTCGGCCGCGCCTTCAACGGCGCGCTGGCCGAGAGCGGCGGCTCTGTCCCGGTCTGGTTGATCCTCAACGCCCTCGAGCGCGAGCCGCGGCGCACGCAGCTCGACATCGCCCGGGCGGTCGGAATCGAGGGCCCCACCCTGACGCACCGCCGGGACGCGAGCTCCACGGCCGGTTGCTGCAGGCGGTGATCGGGTTCAACGAACGGCTCCACGCCGGGCTCGGGAGCGACGAGGTCGAGATGCTACGCAGCGTCCTCGGCCGGCTGGAGGAGAACGTCCGGTGAGCTGCGCCGCGCTCGAGGAGGTCGAACGGTTGGCTTGACAGCGACCTCAGGCGTCACGCGCGCCCGCGTACTCGTCGTGACGGTGCCACCAGGCCCCCGGGCTCTGAGGATCCTCGTTGCGGCCAAACGGTGCCATGTCGAGGTACCGGAACGTCCCCATGAGCTGCTCGACGCCGCGGGCGTAGGTCGAGTACGTGTGGTGGACCACGCCGTCGGAGAGGACGAAGACGCTCATCCCCTCCCGTTGCGGCTCCGGCCGGTCGACGTGCGTGAAGTTGTAATCGGCGCCTTGCTGTTGCTGTTCCTCCGTGAACGCGGCTCCGAAGTCGAATCTGAAGTCGCTGCCGAGGGATGAGACCCAGGGGAACTCCCAGCCCAAGCGCGCCGCGTATGCCTGCAGCTTCTCCAGCGGAGCGATCGACTCGCTGACGAGGGTTACGTCGTGGCCGTTCAGGTGGGGGACGACGCCGTCGAAGTGGTCGGCGACGAAGGAGCAGCCGGTGCAGCCAGGGTTCTCCGCGTCGACGCGGAATCCGAAGCCGAACATGAAGTGGTAGACGAGCAGCTGAGATCGCCCGTCGAAGAGCTCCGCCAGCGACTTCTCGCCCTCGTCCGTGTCGAAGCGGTAGTCCTTTTCGACGGGAACCCAGGGCAGCTCGCGTCGCCGCTGCGCGAGCTCGTCGCCGAGCCGGGAGTGCTCCTTTTCGCGGACGAGCAGCCGCTCACGCGCGGCGAGCCATTCGGCTCGCGTGCCGATCTCGTGATCCGTCATGCGCGTCTCCTTTCATAGTCGTCTGCGAGGAGCGCCGGATTCCGGCGCTCGAGCGCCCTGGCCAGATCTTCGACGAGACGCCCGTCCCCGTGCGGCGCCGCACGGCTGATCAGGCGGCGACGACCACGTAGATGGTGACTGCGGCCGGGAGCCCCTTGAGCTCGTGGGCGCCGCGTTCCTCGAACTCGATGCCGGAGCCTGCGACGAGATCCCGTACGGTGCTCGAGACCAGCACCTCCCCCGCCCCGGCCAGAGCGGCGACGCGGGCGCCGGTGTGAACGGCGATTCCGGCGACGTTGCCGTCATGGAGCTCGCACTCGCCTGTGTGCAGGCCGGCACGGATCTCGAGGCCTAGCGCAGTGACGCCGCCCCGGATTGCGGTCGCGCACCGGATCGCGCGTGCGGGGCCGTCGAAAGTGGCGAGGAACCCGTCCCCGGTCGTGTCGACCTCGTGGCCGCGGAAGCGCTCGAGCTCGCGGCGCACCACGACGCGGTGCGCCTCGAGCAGGTCGCGCCAGCGGCGGTCGCCGAGCTCGGAGGCCAGCTCGGTGGAGCCGACGAGGTCGGTGAAGAGGACGGTTGCGAGCACACGGTCCGGCTCCGGCCCGCGGCGGACACCCGTGAGGAACTCCTCCATCTCGTCGACCAGCGAGTCCTGGTCGCCGACCCACGGCAGGTGGTCGTCGCCCGGGAGCTCGACGTAGCGCGCTCCGTTGATTTGCTCAGCGAGGTAGCGGCCGTTCTCGACGCCGATGGCGCGGTCGCCGGTGCGGTGCAGGACGAGCGTCGGGACCCGCACGGCCGGCAGCACGTGGCGCACGTCGATGAGGCCGTTCATCCGCGTCAGCGCTTCGGCGGCGCCGGGGCTCGCGCTCATGCGCAGGTACGTCGCCCACCAGCGGCTGAACGCAGGGTTGTCGACCTGGCTCGGCGCGCGGGCGGCGAGGCCGACCGGACCGCCCCAGTCGCGCGCGTTCTCCTGGACGAACGCCTCGTACTGCTCCGGCGGAGTCCCCCACGGGTAATCGGGCGCCGAGAGGCGCCGCGCGTATGCGCCGACGAGGATGACCGCCGTCGTCCGCTCCGGATACGTCGCCGCGAAGAGCAGGCACATCGGCCCGCCCTCGGAGATGCCGAACAACGCGGCGCGCTCGGAGCCGGCCGCGTCCATCACCGCGCGGACGTCGTCCATGCGCTGCTCGAGCGTCGGCAGCTGCTCGTTCGGCACGCGGTCGGACAGGCCCGTGCCGCGCTTGTCGAAGAGGATCAACCGGGAGAACGACGCGAGCCTGCGGAAGAACGCGGCGACGCCCGGCTCCTCCCAGAGGTACTCGATGTGCGAGACCCAGCCCGGGACGAAGACGAGGTCGCGCGGCCCGTCGCCCCCGACCTGGTAGGCGATGCTCACATCGCCGCTCTTCGCATAGTGCGTCTCCAGCTGCACGCGGCGATTCTCCACCCGCGGCGCAAGAGGTGTGCGAGGCGTGACGTCCGCCGCCGGACGCGGGACGCTGCTTCACCGCCGGCGAGTGACGAAAGCCCGGGTTCGGTTCTCTGGCCACTGCCAGCGAGCGTGGGCTTAGCCCTGCAGCCCGTTAGCTTGGGCGCGACGGGTGCGCCGTTGCCTAACTGTTAACGCCTTCCAGCAGAGCCGCGCGGCCCTGGATCAAGGCGAGCGTCGCGCCTGCGGCTTGCTCGGCGGCGCGATCGATCTCAGCGGGATCAGGCGATCCGGGTTGGTCGTTGAGCAGCGTCGCATAGCCATGTGCGGCGGCTTCGACGGCGTCGGCGAGCTGTTCCGCCACAACCGGGTCGCCCGGGCAGAGTTCCCCGACGCAGCCGGCTATCATGCTCTCGACGTCCTCGTACGCCTGCCGCAGCTCGGGGTAGCGATGCTTCTTGTCGAGGCCGACGCCGAACACGACGCTGAAGAGCGGGCGCTCTTCGGCGGCGAAGCGGACGTAGCCGCTGGCCATCGCGGCCAGCCGCCGCTCCGGCGAATCTTCCTCGGACGCCTGCGCCGCCAGCACTTGCTCGAATTCATGCAGCGCGCGGACGGCAACGGCGGCGAGGAGCTCGTCCCGATTGGCGAAGTGCCGGTAGGGCGCAGCCACGGTCACGCCGATACGGCGGCTCAGCTCGGCGACCGAGAAGCCTTGCAATCCCCGTTCGGCGATCAGCTCGACGGCACCGTCGATCAGCGCCGCCTTCAGGTCGCCGTGGTGGTACCGCCTTGGCTGCGCACTTGCCATGGCCGTTCGGCGCCTCAGGACGCGGGCACGTGATCGCGCCAGGAGTGCTGGGGCTCGTAGCCGATCGCGTGCCGGGCGCGGTCGATCGCGAGCAGCGTGTCGAACTCCCCGACCCCGCGCGTCAGCGGGACACCGGGAAAGACCTCGGCGAGAAGTGCCGACGAGGAGCGGTTCATCACGGTGTCCGCCGCGGCGATGATGAAGCTCGGGCTGCCTGCGACGGCCTCTGCGGGAGCCTCGAGGGCCAGGCGGCACGCGGCGGCCACGTCCCGGACGTCCACGTACCCCCAGAGGTTCCATTTGCGTGCGTGCGGATCCGGCCAGAACGAAGGGAACTCCTCGTAGTCGTTCTGGCGCATGATGTTGGAGAAGCGGAGCGCGACGAACGGTATCCCGGACCACTGCGCGATGTGCTCCGCGATCGTCTCGCTTGCGACCTTCGACAGCGCGTACGTCGTCGTGGGCAGCGGATAGTGATCCTCGTCGACCGGGGCGTAACGCGGCGGCAGCCCCTCGGCTTCCAGGGACGGCCACTGCTGCGGTCCGATGCCGAAGAAGAGGCCGAGCGTGGTCTCGCTCGACGCCCACACCACTCGGCGGAGGCCGAGCCTCGCTGCGGCGTGGAAGACGTTGAAGTTCATGGCCATGTTGGCGTTGAACGTGACCGCCGGCGTGCAGATCCCGGGCGCCGGGATGTTGGCCAGGTGAATCACGGCATCGGCGCCGTTCAGCGCCTCGAGCGCCTGCCCGTAGTCGGTCAGGTCCGCGCGGAGCGCACCGGCTTCGAAGTCGTCCCTCGTCGTTGCGATGTCGGTTGCCGAGATGTCGTAGCCGTGCTCGACGAGTTCCTGCACCACCGCCCGGCCCGCCTGCCCGCTTGCTCCGGTCACGCAGATGCGCCGCGCCGTCGCAGCATCCATGCCAGCCTCCTCTCACCGGCGAACGGATGTCAGAACATCTTGCAATGTAAGAGGGCATTACAGCGTTTTGGCCCGACCGCGACGGCGACGGGATGCTAACGCCCTGACGGCAGGAACGGCCGGGCGGATCGACTCCGTGGTCGCATCGCCCGATGGCGGCGAGGCCCGTCCTCAGCGTCGGGCGAGGCCGGCTTCGGCGAGCGTCCTGATCAGCCAGAGCCCCGTGAGGAACGTGTACACGAGCGCCGGCATGAGCACGGCGAACACCGCCGTCAGCTGTCGCGCAGCACCCGAGTCGGTCGGCGCGACGAGCGCTACTCCGATACACGCCAGTTGCAGCAGCACGCCCGATATCGCGACATGGACGATCCGGCGAAGAAGCGTCGCGGGCCGGTGCTCGGAGAGGCGGGCGTCGCACCAGACTGCAAGCAGGAACGCGCCGACTGCGAGCGCCTGGGCGAAGTTCATCGCGCCACCACCGACGCGATCAGCGCATGGCGCGGCTTCCCCGGCGTCATCGGTACCTCGCCGAGTGAGGCCGCGCTCTTCCCTCTCGAGCTGCCCACAGTCGTCGGAGTATGGGCGCGCCTCCACCGCGTAGGACCTCGACCAAAGGTCGAACCGGATGAGCCGATCGGCGGTTCAGGCCGTGGCCACCGAAGCGGTGAGGCTCCGATCGCTCGTCGCCGGGACCGGGGCGCTCACGCCGTGAGTGCGAGGAGTGGCTGATGGTCTAGGCCAATCCGGACCTCTGTCCATTCAGCGCGGCGCGCCGGCGGCCTACACCGTGCTCGAGGGGGGCGCTTATGGCCCCGAAGCGACAGTGGGGAGGACAGGATGTCCCTGTTTCAGAAGCTGCTTGCGCGCCTGGGCGCTGCGGAGGGTCAGACGTTCGTCGAGTACGCACTCATCCTCGCGGTGGTCGTCGTCGGCGTTCTGCTGGCGGTTACGTGGGCCGGCCTCGGCACCGCGATCCAGACGGCAATCAACGCCGTCACCGCGGCGATCTGAGGATCGCAAAAGGAGGGCCTCTGCTGCGGCGGAGGCCCTAACCCTTCTTTCACCGACAAAAAAATGAAGATCACGAGACTCAAGAGACCAGCCAACGCCCGACTCGCTGATGCCCGCGGTCAGTCGATCGTCGAGTTCGCGTTCATCATGCCGTTCCTGGTCTTTCTGCTGCTCGGAATCACGCAGTTCGGACTGGCCTTCCACAATTACCTCGCGATCACCGATGCCGCACGCGTCGGTGCCCGCGCCGCTGCGGTGAATCGCACGACCGGCCCGTGCGCGGCGGCGACCACCGCCATTCAGAACACCGTCTCGGGCACGCAGTGGGGTGTGATCTCGAGTCGCATCACATGCAACCCCGCGTCCGCCGGCCCGGTCGGCAGCTCCTACACGATCTCGATCAACTATCCATTCACCATCGGGCTGCCCGGCATGTTCGGCCTGCCGGCACTGAATACCACCGGCGCGATGACGGCGAGTGCGACGGAGCGGCTCGAATGAGCCTCCGCCACCGTGCTTCGGCCGAGCGTGGGCAGGCGATCGTCCTCGTCGTCGCGGTGCTGGCGATCCTGATCGGGATCGCGGCACTCGTCATCGATGGCGGCTCGTGGCTGAGAGCGCAGCGCCATCTGCAGACGGCCGCGGACGCGGGCGCACTCGCCGGCGCGCAGAACCTGCCGACAGACCAGTCGGGCGCGAGCTCCATCGCGATCAGCTATGCGCAGCAGAACTTCCCGGGCATGCCGGCCCCAACCGTCACGTTTCCCGATGCAGGCACGATCGACGTGGCCGCGCAGACGACGGCTCCGGGATTTCTCGCCAAGATCTACGGCTCCGCGTTCAGCAACGTCACGATTCGCGCGCACGCCCGGGCGGCGGTAAGCGTGCCGGCCTTCTTGAAGAACGTCGCGCCGGTGGCGGTGAAGAACACCGTCGCGTGCGCCGCGACCAACCCGGGCTGCTACGGCCAGACGGTGACACTCGTGTTCAACGAGAGCCAGGTCGCCTCCAGCACGATCGGCCTGATCGACCTGACCTGCCACTCGACGCAGTCGAACGCCTGTGGCTCGACCGCCGGCATCGGCGGCAGCCAGCTCGAGAGCTGGATCGAGAACGGCTTCCCGGACGCGCTCCCCGCAAACGAGTGGTACGGGGTCAAGACCGGCGAGACCGTCGGGCCGGTCAAGCACGGCTTCGAGCAGACCGTCGGCACCCCGCTCTTCTTCCCCGTCTTCGACCAGGTCACGAACACGGGCTCGCAGTACTTCTTCCACGTCATCGGCTGGGCCGCCTTCGTCATCAATCCAGGCGGCATCACATGGGGCCCGCAGGGGCGGCAGCTCGTCGGCCACTTCACAACCTTCATCGCGACCGACCTCGCCGCGGGTGGACCGATCGGTGGGTCAACCGACTTCGGCGTGCACACGATCACGCTCATCCAATAGGACGGAAAGGACGTTCAGGTGACGACCTCACGACTTCGCAACCTCGCACTGCCGCTCGCTCTGGCGGTCATGGCCGCCGTTCTCGTCGGCCTCTACGTCGTCAGCTATCGCAACAGCGTGACGCACGGCGCCGGCCTCGTGAAGGTCCTCGTCGCCGCGCGCGACATCCCGGCCGGCACGGATGGATCCTCTGTCGCCGCGGGTGGCTATCTCAAGACGCAGACGATTCCGCGCCGGGCTGTCGTTCCGGGCTCCGTGACGAGCGCCGAGCCGCTGACGTCGCTCGTCGCCGGCACCGAGATCTACAGGGGAGAGCAGGTCACGCTGCGCCAGTTCACGCCGGCGTCACAGGGCGGCATCTTCGCCAACTTCTCGGGTACGGAGCGCGTCATCGTCGTCCCGGGCGATCCGAATCAGCTGCTCGCCGGGACGCTTTCCGACGGCGATCATGTCGACGTCGTGGGGACGACGAAGTACCACGTCGGCAGCCTTTCCCGCGCCACGTCGAAGGTGATCCTGCGGAACCTGCTCGTGTTGAAGGCTCCTGAGGGCGCACCGAAGGCATCTGTCGGTGGTGTGGCGACCACGTCGGCGCAGCTCGTCGTGACCGACGAGCAGGCGCAGATCATGTCGTGGGCGCTGTCGCAGTCGAAGTGGTTCCTGGCGCTGCGCCCGACGAACAAGCCGAGGGACAGCCGCCCGCAGCTCGACACGCTGGTCTCGATCTTCGGTCGCGGACTGCCTGCTCCTCAGCAGCAGATCGCAGGGAACTTCAAGGGGAGCGTCGATGTCCCGTAACGGCCACAGCCCGGCGCTCCGCGTGCTTCTGAGCGGCGCCGCAGCGGATCGGCTGGCAGCGGCGCTCGACGACCAGCCGACCCTGTCACTCATCGGGCCGGCCGGCGAGGGCGGCAGCTCGCTGCCGGCGTCCTTCGCGGACGTCGCGGTCCACGTCGTCGCGTCGCCCCATTCGCCGGAGCTGGCGGCGGAGATCGCCGCGCTGCGCGGGCGCACGAGCGCACCCCTGATTCTTGCTGCGTATGGCGAGCCGAACGGCATCGTCGAGACAGGCCTCGCCGTCGGGGCGGCAGACGTGCTCGCACTCCCGCAGGCGAAGGAGACGCTGCTCTTCGCACTGCACAAGGCAGCGCCGCGCGAACGGCGCCGCGCACAGCGGCAAGATCCTGACGGTCTTCTCGCCGAAGGGAGGGAGCGGCAAGACCGTTCTCGCCACCAACATCGCGGTCGCGGCCGCACGCTCCGGGGTCGAGACGCTTCTTGTCGACCTCGACCTCCAGTTCGGGGACGCGGCCCTGGCGACGGGCGTCTCGCCGCGGGCGACGATCGCCGACCTCGCCGGTGCGAGCGGGCAGATGGATGTCGAAAAGCTGACGGCATTCGTCTCCGCGGGCCCGACGCCGGCGCTTTCCGTCCTTGCGGCGCCGGCGCGGCCGGAGGAGGCGCAGAGCATCGGCCAAGCCGAGCTGAAGGCCATCCTCCACGTCGCGCGGGAGGCTTTCGGTGCGGTCGTCGTGGACACCGGACCGCTCTTCGACGCCGCGGTGCTGGCGGCCGTCGACTGCAGCGACCACCTGCTGATCGTCACAAATCCGGAGATCACGTCGCTGAAGAACGTTCGCATCGGGCTCGAGACGCTCGATCGGCTTGGGTTCCCGCGCGAGCGCGTCTCGGTCGTCGTCAACCGCGTCGGTGCTCCCGGGAGCGTCGGCCGGCGCGAGATCGAGCAGGCGCTCGATACGGAGATCGGCTACGAGCTTCCGGACGACGCCGCAGTGCCAAGCGCGCTGAATCGCGCTGTCCCGGTGGTGCTCGCCGACGGTGACAGCCGCTTCGCCCGTGCGGTCTCCGTCCTCGGAAGATCCCTCGTCGGCGACGTCGGCGAAGGCGAGCCGGCGACGGAGCATCAGCGGCGATTCCTCCTGCGGGGCCGGCGATGACCACATTCGACGACAACGGGTTCTCGCGGCGCAGCGACGCCGCCGTGCTCGCGGAGGCGCTACAGGTCGACCCCGGCTCCGCGAAGGCGTACAGCGCGCGATCCCCAAGCCGAGCTGAAGACGAGAATCCACCGTGCCTGCATCGCACGGCTGGGCGCCGCCTTCCTCAACCTCGAAGGGTCGAACGATCTGGAGCAACGCGTACGGGAGCTCGTCCGGGAGCAGCTGAACGCGGAGCAGATGCCGCTCAGCCCGACCGAGCGCGCTGGTCTGGAACGGCAGATCGCGGACGACATCCTGGGGTACGGACCGCTCGAGCCGTTCCTCCACGACCCTTCGGTGACGGAGATCATGGTCAACGGGTACGACCAGGTCTTCGTCGAACGGGGCGGCGTCATCGAGGAGACCGAGGCGTCGTTCCTCGACGACGCGCACCTGCTTCGAATCATCGACCGCATCGTCTCGCAGGTCGGCCGCAGGATCGACGAGTCGTCCCCCATGGTCGATGCCCGTTTGCCGGACGGGAGCCGCGCCAACGCGATCATCCCGCCGCTCGCGCTCCGTGGGCCGTCGCTGACGATCCGGAAGTTCGCACGCGACGCGCTCGAGCTTCCGGACCTGGTCAAACTCGACAGCCTCACCGAACAGGCAGCCGACTTCCTCGCTCAGTGCGTCCGCGGGAAGCTGAACGTGCTCATTTCGGGCGGCACCGGCACCGGAAAGACGACGTTGCTGAACGCCGTGTCGGCACACATTCCCGCAACCGAGCGCATCGTGACGATCGAAGACGCCGCCGAGCTTCGGCTGCACCAGCGCCACGTCGTGCCGCTCGAGGCGCGCCCACCGAACGTCGAGGGCGAGGGCGAAGTGCGCATCCGCGACCTGGTCCGTAATGCGCTCCGCATGCGGCCCGATCGCATCATCGTCGGTGAGGTGCGCGGCGCCGAGACGCTCGACATGCTGCAGGCGATGAACACCGGCCACGATGGCTCGCTCACGACGATCCACGCGAACTCGGCGCGCGACGCTCTCCACAGGCTCGAGATGCTCGTGATCATGGCGGGCGTCGACCTGCCCGTGAAGGCCGTCCGCGAGCAGATCGCCGGGGGCTTCGACCTCCTCGTGCACATCGCTCGCCTTGTCGACGGCTCGCGGAAGATCGTGCAGATCACGGAGATCGCCGGAATGGAGGGCGACGTTGTCACGCTGCAGGACATCTTCCACGCGCCCGTCCCGGACAGCGCGGTGGCCGCCGACCTGCTCGTGAGGCCCCTCCAGCCGACGGGCCTACGGCCGGGCTTTCTCACGAAGCTCAAGGTGAACGGCGTCGATCTGTCGGCGTCGACGTGGCTGGGGTCGGCATGAAGCGCGGCCTGATTGCGCTGGCGGCGGCGGCACTGTTCGCCCTTCCCGCAACTGCCGAGGCCGCAGCGCCGGTCGAGATCCGGCAGGTCGATCTGCAGGGGATCCCGCAGGTGCACCTGACTCTGGTCGCTCCTGCCGGAGTGCGGCCGATGGTGTTCGAGGGCGGCCGTCCTGCAGAGTTCGCAACGGCGCGGCAGCTCGGCTCAGCCGAGGCGCTCGTGCTCGCCATCGACAACTCCAAGTCGATGCGCGGGCGGCCGCTGCGCGAGGCGAAGCGCGCCGCCGATCAGTTCCTGTTCGCACAGGGGCAGCGTGCCTCAGCCCTCGGCCTGGTGGCGTTCGCGCACGAGTCTCTCTCCTTGACGCGTTCCAACGAGTCGAGCGGCGACATCCGCTCGACGCTGTCGGCGCTCGCACCCGATTCCGTGCCTGGCACCGCGCTCTACGACGCGGTCGTCTCGTCCGTCGCGCGACTGCAGCGGCTGTCGCCTGGAGCACGGATCCTCGTGCTGCTCACGGACGGTCGCGACGTCGGCTCTCGCGCCTCGCTCGAGGATGCCGTCGCCGCAGCGAAGGCCGCGCACGTCACCGTGTACGCGATTGCGGCCGGCACCCAGGCGGACAAGCGGATGCTGGCGATGCTCGCCGGCCCGACCGGCGGTCGTGTGTTCGACGCCGCTGACGTCTCGCAGCTTTCGGCGGCGTACGCCGCGCTCGGCAACGAGCTCGACCGGACGTGGCGGATCGCGTACCTGACCAGCGGACGGCCCGGCGACACCGTGGCCCTGCGCGTGCGAGCGGGGAAAGAGTCGGCGCAGCTCAATCTTCGCATCCCCGGCTCGAGCTCGGGCGGCTCAGGCCCGATTCCCGGGTCGATCATCCGCGACCAGGGGACCTTGATCGCGGTTGTGATGCTCGCTGCACTGCTCGTCGCGGCAGCCGGTGCCGGGCTCGCGGGGAGCCGGCGCGCCCCGGAAATCCGGCGCCTGCTCGACCCGCACGTCAAGCGCCGAGACCACCAGGAGGCGAAGGCAGAGCAGAAGAAACTGTTCGAGCCCGTGTTCGACTGGACGGAGGACGCTCTGGCGGACCTGCCCGGATCCGGGCGGCTGACGCGCTTGCTGGAGCGCTCGGGCTTGAGGCTGCGACCGGGCCACGTCCCGTTCCTGTGCCTCGCCGGCGCACTCGTCTTCGGCGCGCTCGGAACGGCGCTCGCGGTCGGCTCGGGCGCGTCGCTCGTGCTCATGCTGCTCGGCTTCACGAGCCCGCTGATCGTCGTCCACGTCATTGCGACACGCCGGGCGAAGGCGTTCGACCGTCAGTTGCCCGACCTGCTTGCGACGGTCGCCTCGACGCTCCGGGCCGGCCACGGCCTGCGGACGGCGTTGCGGGCAGTTGCCGATGACGGTAGTCCGCCGGTGTCGCAGGAACTCGCGCGCGTCCTCGGCGAGGAACGCCTCGGCCGCCCGCTCGACGAGGCGATCGAGGCGATGTGCGAGCGCACAGGGTCAGAGGACATGGAGTACGTCGCAACGGCGATCAACGTGCAGTCGCAGGCGGGCGGTTCCCTGGCGACGCTGTTCGACACCCTCTCGGAGACCGTGCGCGAGCGTCAGCGCCACGCCCGGAAGGTGCACGCGCTCACCTCGATGGGGCGCATGTCGGCGACGATTCTGATCTGCCTGCCCTTCGGGCTTGCCGCCCTCATGACGCTGATCAGCCCGTCGTACATGGCGCCGTTCTACGAGACATCGACGGGGCACGCCCTGATTGCGTTCTGTCTCGGCTCGATGACGATCGGCGCGCTCCTGCTCAAGCGAATCGTGAACGTGAGGTATTAGCTCATGCTGCTCTTGCTCATCGCAGGCATCGCCTGCCTGGCCATTTCCGCGTTTTACCTCACCCGTCCGCGTGCGGCCGCCGAACGCGAGCGCCGGGTGGCGATCGAGCGCGTGCGCTCTGCGTCCGCCGTCGTGAGTGGCGGCTCCGAGGGGCGGCGATCGCTGCTGATCGCCGTCGCGGCGCCGCTCGCGCGACTGCACCGCAAGCTGTGGAGGCGGGAGACGGAGCAGGACATCGCGACTGCACTCGCACGCGCCGGCGTGTCGCGGCGCCTGAACGCGGAGCTGTTCATGGCGGGGCGCGTCGCCCTCGCAGCACTCGGCGTCGCGGCAGGCTTCGCGCTCGCGCACGGCGTCGGCCGCGTCTTGCTGGGGCTGGTCCTCGCGGCCGGCGGCATCATCCTTCCCGGCTTCCTGCTGAGCAAGGCGGCTGCACGGCGTGCCGAGCAGATCGACGCGGAGCTGCCGCACTTCGTCGACCAGCTCGCACTCGCAATCGAGGCCGGCATGAGTTTCGATGCCGCACTGACGTTCGTGGCCGACGCCAACGACGGTCCGCTGGCGGACGAGATGAGACGCGTGCTCACCGAGTTGCGGGTCGGCGAGTCGCGAAAGACGGCGATCCGCAACTTCGCGGTGCGCGTCGGGAGCGACGACGCGAAGGCCTTCGCGAACGCTGCTCTCGCCTCCGATCAGCTCGGCGCGCCACTGAGCGGCATCCTTCGCGCCCAGGCGACGGATCTCCGTCACAGGCGTCAGATGTATGCGGAGGAGCGCGCGCAGAAGGCGCCGGTCAAGATGCTCCTGCCGATGGCCATCTTTATCCTGCCGGTGCTGTTCGTGCTGATCCTGGCACCGGCCTTCCTCGGCTCGCATGGGCTCCTCTGACGAACTGCGCAGGCTCCGGCTCCAAGCCCTCGGATCGCGCGCGCTGCTCGTCACGCTGTTCGTGCTCTTCGCGTGGGCGAATTTGAGGCACTGGCAGGACACCGGCAAGCCGTCGGGCCTCGGCACCACGGCGCTCGAGGCGTGGGCGGCCGTGCTCTTCCTGACCCGCCGCCCGACCGAGCGCGTGAGCCGGAACGCCGTCGCGTGGATCGCAGCCCCGATCGGTAGTTTCGCGATGCTGTTCGCGCGTCCGAGCTCGGGAGGCCTGCCCGCGCTTCCGTGCGAGCTCCTGCAGCTCGCGGGAGTGTTTCTGGCGCTTGCGAGCCTGGCGACGCTCGGGCGTTCGTTCGGCCTCGTCGCCGCGAACCGCGGCGTGAAGACACGCGGTCCATACCGGTTCGTGCGCCATCCGGCGTACTCCGGGTACCTCGTCGCGTATTGCGGGTACGTCCTGGCGAACCCCACGCTGCCGAACGTCGCGCTGCTCGTCGTCGGTACCGGGTTCCAGCTCCTGCGCGTGCACGAGGAGGAACACTTGCTCGCCGGCGATCCGCTCTACCAGCAGTACTCCGGCGCTGTTCGCTACCGGTTGATTCCCCGCCTGTACTAGGGCTACGGCCGGAGCAGGCCGAGTGCCAGCCGCGTGATCCAGCCGCCGCTGACGAAGCCGTAGACGAGCGCGGGAAGCGCCATGCCGAACACTTCGATGAACTGAATTCCGGGCACGTCAGTCTCGCCGAGGCGCTCCAGGACCGGCGGGACCGTCCGCAGCAACGCGCAGGCCACGACCACGTGGATGATCGCCCAGCCAAACGACCTGGGCCCGATCCCCGCAAACCGGGAGATGATCCACAGCGCGAGCAACGCCGCGCTGAGCATCAGCGCGATCCCGAAGAACTGCGGGCTCACCGGGGGACCGTTTCCCGCCTCGAGCGCTCGCGTTCGTAGGCGCGCAGGTCACGCTCGAACGCCGGCCACCAGGGCGGCGATGGCGCCTCGGCCGGCTCGCGCCAATCGTCGTCCTCGCGGCCGAGGACGAGTGCCGCGCCGACCGCAAAGGCAGCGACGCCGGCGAGAAACGCAGCCTGGTCGACCCCCGTCGGCAGCGGCAGGAGAAGGTGGAGCATTACTGCGGCAGGCAGTGGCCCTGCGACGAGAACCCAGCCGAGTGCACGCAGGCGCCGCGAGCATGCGCGACCGCCACGCCTCTGCGCGGCGACCGCGATCGCCGCCAACAGGAAGCCGCCAGCCGCCGCATCGAAAAAGACCACCCCCATCGGGCCCAGTGACTGTATCGCGTGTGCGTTCCGCCGACAATGACGCACGTGACCTAGCCATTCGTCTGGACCTCGCGCTCCGGGCGTCGAATGGTCAGTTCGAGGGATGGAGCGCGGCCCGGACCCTGGACCATGATCATTAGGGGTAAGGGAACAACCTGGGGGAGAGTCATGCGGTTGAAGGTTCTCGTTGCTGACGATCACGAGCTGATGGTCGAGGGGGTGCGTCTGGCGCTTGCACAGGCGGCTGACGATTTCGAGATCGTGGCGTCCACGACTCGCGGGGAGCAGGTGCTGCCGTTGGTCGCGCGACACCAGCCGGATCTCGTCCTGCTCGACCTGCGGATGCCGGGGATGGACGGCCTGACGTGCCTGGAGCTTCTGCGGCGACGCCATCCGCAGGTCAAGCCTGTTGTGCTCTCCGGCGTCGACGATCCGGGTGCGATCCGCTCCGCGTTCAATCGCGGTGCGGTCGCGTTCATCCGCAAGCAGGTGGAGCCTCGCGACCTACCGTCGGCGCTACGCCAGGCGGTCAACGGGACCGTGACGCAGCCGATCTTCGGCGAAGCCCCTGAGACGCATGCGGCGGCCGGCGGCGACGCCGGTCTGAGCGAGCGGGAGCTCGTCATCCTGGCGGCGCTCGCGGACGGGATGTCGAACAAGCAGATCAGCCAGCGACTTTGGGTCGCCGAGCAGACGGTGAAGTTCCACCTCACCAACACGTATCGGAAGCTCGGCGTGCGCACGCGCACGGAGGCCGTCAACGCCGCGTACCGACGGGGCCTGCTCGAGACGCCCGTGCTCGGTGAGGCCGGCGCTTCCGCCTGACCTCACGCAATCACCACGGCCGAGACGGTCGGCCGCGTGAGCTGCCACGCGCGGACGAAGAACACGAGCTCACGCAGCGCCTCCTCGTGGTGGGCGGCATGGAACTGAAGGACGCGGCAGGAGTCGGCACTCGAGCGGTGCGCCACGCAGCCGTTCTGCAAGAACGCAGAGATGAGCTCCTCGAGAAGAACCGGGTCGCTTATGCGGACTTCGATCGGCATCCGATCGATTATCGACTCGGCGAGCACCCGGGAGACAGGCCGACCGTCTAGTTTGCTTCCGCCGGTCGGCCGGTCCTGTCGCCCGGTCGCGCGCTCCGCTGTTCCACGCGCCGTTCGATTCGCTTCTCACGTTCAGCCGGGAAAGCGCGCGCTTCCCCAGGAACGAGTCGACCTCGAGCTCCTGGACGAACGGCGGTTCGCCGGGGGCGCCGTTTATCCCCATTACCGCCCGCGGCCTACGCCTCCAGGTGGCCGAGCCGCTCGCGGTACTCCTCGAGCGTGATCTCTCCGCGCGCATAGCGCTCAGCGAGGATCGCGCGCGGGTCGGGCCCGCGGTGGTAGCCCCACGCGCGGCGGCCGCGCCAGAAAACGAAGCGGAAGAGCAGGAAGAAGACGAGCAGCCAGGCGAGCGGCACCAGCGGCCAGAGCCAGAACCAGCCGTGGTCGTGATCGGCGACCAGTGTGAAGAGCGGCATTCGTTGCCTCCTAGTTAGGTAGAAAACGAATTATTAGCATACGAATGATCTACCATGTGGGCGCCATGCGTCCCGACGGAACGCCACTCGGCCTGCTGCTCGCGACCACGTCGAAGGCGGTCGGCCGCGCCTTCAACAGCGCGCTGGCGGAGAGCGGCGGCTCGGTTCCGGTCTGGCTGATCCTCAACGCCCTCGAGCGCGAGCCGCGGCGTACTCAGCTCGACATCGCCCGGGCGGTCGGAATCGAGGGCCCCACCCTGACCCGCCACCTCGACGGCATGGAACGCGCGGGCCTGGTCGAGCGGCGGCGCGACTCGGTCGACCGCCGGGCGGTGCGGGTCGAGCTGACTCCCGCCGGCCGCGAGCTGCACGGCCGGCTGCTGCAGGCGGTGATCGGCTTCAACGAGCGGCTCCACGCCGGCCTCGGGAGCGACGAGGTCGCGATGTTACGCAGCGTCCTCGGCCGAATGGAGGAGAACGTCAGGTGAGCCGCGCGCCGGTCGTGCTGCGGGCCGAACGGGCGCCCTGACGGGCGCTTCCCTGTGCCGTCCCGCCCGGTTGACTCAAGTCCCGACGT
This sequence comes from uncultured Thermoleophilia bacterium, assembly GCA_963710465.1. Classification (GTDB taxonomy): domain Bacteria; phylum Actinomycetota; class Thermoleophilia; order Gaiellales; family Gaiellaceae; genus JACVRM01. The sequence continues at coordinate 69,349 of CAVQAQ010000007.1, read as the reverse complement.
CGCCGGCCCGTGCGATCGCGTCACTCCCGCTGACAGACAAACATCCGCTGGTTTGCGTCTAATCGCTTGATGCGAGCTACGGGAGCGACGGGACTCGAACCCGCGACCTCCGGCGTGACAGGCCGGCGTTCTAACCAACTGAACTACGCCCCCGGGCAGTCGGAGTGTAGCCCAGCTCCGGCGCGCGGCCCACGGCTACCCTGGGCGCCCGTGAAAGCCGCTCTCCTTGCGCTCGCCCTCGTTCTGGCGCTCTCCGCGTGCGGCGGAGGCGGCGGCGACAGCTCCAGCTCCAGCTCCAGCTCCAGCCTCGGCACCGCGACGCCGGGCCAGCTCGCGCTCTACAAGTACGACTCCGGCGCGCCGGTCGGCTATCGCGACAAGGGGCTGCTCAAGTTCTCGAAGCCGTACCCGGTCAAGTTCCACGACATCAGCTACCTCAGCCCGAAGGGCGGCTACGTCCCCGGCTACCTCGTGACGCCGACCGGCAAGGGCCCGTACCCGGGCGTGATCCTGCTGCACGGCACGGGTGAGGACCGCTCGACACTGCTCTCGGTGGCGAGCTGGCTGGCCGCGCGCGGCATGGTGGCGATGACGATCGACGCGGCGGACAACCGGCCGCGCCCTCAGGGGCTGCAGGCCGGCGGGGCGCTGAAGCAGCAACGCGACATCGCGGTCCAGACCGTGCTCGACGCCCGCCGTGGCGTCGACCTCCTGCACCGGCTCCCGCAGGTCGGCGAGAACAGCCCCGTCGGCTTCCTCGGCTTCAGCGCGGGCGCGAAGTCCGGCGCCGTGCTCGCCGGCGTCGAGCCGCGGCTCAAGGCAGTCGTGCTCGTCTCGGCCGGGGCGCCGTCACTGAAGAAGGTGGTCGACCAGGCGCCGAAGAACGCCAAGGCGACGGCCACTGCGATGCTGGGCGCCACCGACCCGGCCAGGTTCGTCGGCCGCGACACGGCGCCGCTGCTGATCCAGATCGGCAAGAAGGACGAGTTCGTGCCGCAGGGCGACCTGCAGGCGGTCGTCGATGCGGCGCCGAAGTCGGCGGTCGTCAAGCGCTACAACGGCACGCACGACCTCTTCCGGACGAAGGCCGCGGTTCACGACATGCTCGCCTTCCTCGCCACGAAGCTCGGCGCCGGGCCGCGCGTCCAGGGCGCGGACCCCGGGCCGTGAGGGTCCGCGCCGCCCTCGCGGCGGTCGCGCTGGCAGTCGCCGTCGCGGGCTGCGGCGGGGGTGGCGGCGACAACACGACGACGACGAGCGCCGGGCCCCCGCTCTTCGACTACGACTCGTCGGCAGCGCTCGGCTACCGCGACGCCGGCGTCGTCCCCAACACCAACCCGAAGGTGCACGACGTCTCCTTCACGAGCCCGCGCGGCGGCCGCGTCGCGGGCTACCTGACCGTCCCGCCCGGCAAGGGGCCGTTTCCCGCCGTGATCTTCCTGCACGGCAGCGGCGGTTCCCGCCGCAACTTCGTCTCCGAGGCCAGCTGGCTCAGCGGCCGCAACGTCGTCGGACTGACGATCGACTCGCCGTTCGTGCGCCCGCGGCCGACGCTGACCGGGATGCCGGGGATCCGTCAGGAGCGCAACCTCGAGGCGCAGGCCGTCGTCGACGCGCGCCGCGCGGTCGACGTGCTCGCCTCGCTGCCGTATGTCGACAAGGACCGGATCGGCCTGCTCGGCTTCAGCGCGGGCGCGAAGACCGCGGCCGTCGCGGCCGGCGTCGATCCGCGCTTCAAGGCCACGGTCATCGTCTCGGGCGGTGCGCCGCCCGTGGAGTCGTTCGTCGACACCGCGCCGGCGAAGTTCCGGAGCCAGATCCGGCCGCTGCTCGCGTCGATCGACCCGTACCGCTACGTCGGCAAGGCGAAGGGCAAGCTCCTGATCCAGATCGGGCGCGCCGACGAGGAGGTCACGCAGGGCGACCTGGGCCGGATGGTGGTCGCGGCCGGCGACGCGGAGGTCAAGCGCTACGACGCCGGCCACACGCTCGTCACGAATGCGACCGCGATCCGGGACGAGCTCGACTGGCTCGCCAAGGAGCTGGACGCGCACGGCACCGTGCCCGGGGCGCTGACCGGCCCCGTCAACGGCTAGCCCGGCTAGCCCCGGTGCACCACCTCGCGATCCGGGTCACGGGCCGGATCGTCGATCGGGAGCGCGTCGTGCGACCAGTCCGCGCGCTTCCAGTGCGGCACGGGCGTCGTCTCGCCCTCGCGCGGGACGAAGCGCGAGCGCTGCACGAGCCGGTACTCGTGGATGTAGCGCGGGCAGTTCGGGAACACCTGCTCCGCGCGCACGCGAATGACGATCTGCGCCCCGGGGTACTCGGTCAGCAGCGGATCGTCGTCGTGGAACGATGCGACCCCGTTCAGCCGGAGCCGCTTGCGTTCCTCGAAGTTGATGAACAGGAGGCCGACGTGCGGGTTGACGAACAGGTTCCCCGTGGACAGGTACATGCCGTTGCCGTCGTAGCTCGGGAACGCGATCGTGCGCTCGTCGACGACGCGGACGAAGCCCGGGTCCCCGCCCTTGTACGAGCAGTTCGGGCGGCCGCGCCCGTCGGCCGTGGCGAGGAAGAGCATGTCGCAGCGCTCGATGAACGCCTTGTCGTCGTCGTCGACCCGGTCGCGAAGCAGGCGCTCGTCGATGCGGTCGGCCAGGCGGCGCGAGTCGAAGCGGCCCTGCAGTGCCCGGCTCCCCTCGTGGTACATGGGCCGATGATCTCGCGCCGGGACCGTCCGGGCAAGGCTCCATGACGACGCTCGACTGGCTGGCGGTCGCGGTGGCCGCGCTCGCAGCGCTCGCCGGGCTGCGGCGCGGGTTGGTGGTCAGCCTGCTGTCGCTCGCCGGCGTCGCCCTCGGCGCGGTCGCCGGCGGCCGGCTCGCGCCGCTGCTGCTCCCCGGCGGCGAGTCCTCGCCCTACACGCCGCTCGTCGCGCTCGCGGGCGCGCTGACGCTCGCCTTTCTGCTCGAGGGCGCCGGCGCGCTCGCCGGCGGGTCACTGCGCGGCGCGCTCCCGGAGGGCTTCGCCCGGAAGCTCGACTCGGCCGGCGGGCTCCTGCTCGGAGCGGTCACGGGGCTCGCGATCGTGTGGGTGCTCGGCGCGGTCGCCCTCCAGGTACCCGGTCAGCCCACGCTCCGCCAGGCGGCCCAGCGCTCCGTCGTGCTGCGCCGCCTGAACGCGATCGTCCCGCCGCGCACGGTGCTCCAGGCGCTCGTGCGGGTGGATCCGTTCCCCGCGCTCGCCGGGCCGGCGGTGACTGTCGAGCCGCCGGACCCGGCCGTGCTCGCGCACCCGGGAGTCCGGCGGGCGGCGCCCAGCGTCGTGCGCGTGTTCGGCACCGCGTGCGGGCTCGGCATCGCCGGCAGCGGCTGGGTGGCCGGCGACGGGCTGGCGGTGACGGCAGCGCACGTCGTCGCCGGCGAGAGCGACACGACGGTGGCTCCGCTCGGCGGCTCCTCGCTGCCTGCGACGGTCGTCTGGTTCGACGCGACCAACGACGTCGCCGTCCTGAACGTCAACGGGCTGGACCGCCCGGCCCTCCGGCTTGCGGAGGCGCAGCGCGGCGACCCGGTCGCGATCCTGGGCTACCCGGGCGACGGCGCATTTCGCGCCGTCCCCGGAAGGATCGGGACGACGCTCGCCGTGCTGGGAGGCGACGCGTACGGGAAGCGGGTGCTCCGGACGGTGACCACGTTTCGCGGGGTCGTGCGGCACGGCGACTCGGGTGGGCCCGTCGTGAACGCGGACGGCGCGGTCGAGACGACCGTCTTCGCGGCGCGCGAGGGCAGCGACGCGGGCTACGGCGTGCCGACCACGGTCGTCCGCAGGGCGCTCGCCGCCGCGCGCGGGCCGGTCTCGACCGGCGACTGCGCTCCCTAGCCGAGAAGTTCGAGCACGCGCAGGGGCTTGCGGTACGGCACGACGAGATAGACGCCGTCCACGCGGTCGCGCGCCTCGGCGAGCACACGCTTCGCGTGCTCCATGCCGACGTCCGCCGCGTCGGCGCCGGCGTCGCGCAGCGCATCCTGGAGCGCCTGCGGCACCACGATCCCGGGCAGCTCGTTGTTGAAGCGCAGCGCGAGCCGGTAGCTCCAGAGCGGGCACACGCCGAGGAGCAGCGGCACCGGGCTCGAGCCGCCGAGCCGGTTCAGGAAGCGGTCGAGGTACTCGAGGTCGAACACGAGCTGCGTCATCGCGTACGACGCGCCCGCCTCGAGCTTCTGGTGGAAGCGGTCGAGCTCGAGCTCCAGGTCGTCCGCCGACGGGTTGACGGCGACGCCGACGAAGAACGACGTCGGCGCGTCGATCGGCCGGCCGTTCGCATCCTCGCCCCGGTTCAGCCGCTGCATCAGCCGTGTGAGACCGATCGAGTCGACCTCGTAGACCCCGCGCGAGCCCGGGTAATCGCCCACCTCCGGCGGGTCGCCGGTGACCGCGAGGATGTTGCGGACGCCCTCGGCGTGCGCGCCGAACAGCGAGGACTCGAGCCCCATCACCGTCAGGTCGCGCGTCGTCAGGTGCGGGATCGTCTCGATGCCGCACGTGCGCTGGATCGCCGCCGACGCCATGACGGCGCTCATCCCGGCGCGCGCGCCCGCGTTGTCGTTCACGTCCACGAACCCGACCTGGCCGGAGTCCTTGAGTGCCTGCGCCGTCTCGATCAGCCCGGCCAGGTTCGCGCCCAGCGGCGGGTCGAGCTGGGCGGAGACGATCCACTCGCGCTCGCGCAGGGCCCGGGCCAGGTCGGTCTGCTCGCGCTCCTCGCCGAGCGCCACCACGAGCTCACGCTCGTCCCAGACGAGCGGCGCCGGGGGCACGCGCTCCGCCGCAACGGCGGAGCGGATGGCCGCGATCTCGGCCGGCGTCGTCCCGCAGCAGCCGCCGATGATCCTCGCGCCGAGCGAGCGCGCGTAGGCCGCGAACTCGCCGAAGTAGTCGGGGTTCGCATGCGGATAGATGACGCGGCCGCCGGACAGGCTTGCAAGCCCGATGTTCGGCAGCGCCGCAAGGGGCCGCCCGTCCGAGCGCATCTCCTCGAGGGCCGCGAGCGCGGCCAGCAGGCCGGCGCCGTGGTTCGCGCCGACCGCGGCGACGTCCAGTGAGGCCAGCCGGTCCGCCGCCTCCCGCGCTCCGACGCCGGCCAGCGTCTCCGCGCGCTCGTCGAATGTGAGCAGCGCGACGATCGGGAGGCTGGAGACGCCCCGGACAGCCTCGATCGCGTCGACCAGCTCCTCCAGGTCGTAGAACGTCTCGACCATGAACAGGTCGGCGCCGCGCCCCTCCAGCACGGAGGCCTGCTCCGCGAAGATCTCGCGGCGGATCCGCGACGTCGCCTGCTCGCCCAGCGGCCCGATCGAGCCGCCGATGAAGACGTCCCGCCCCGTGATCTCCCGTGCGTCGCGCGCCAGCTTCACCCCCGCCGAGTTGATCCGGTCGAGGTCCTCCTCCAGGAACTGGGAGGCGAGCTTGCGGCGGTTCGCGCCGAATGTGTTGGTCTCGATCAGGTCGGCGCCCGCGTTGATGAAGCTCACGTGCAGCGACACCACCGCGTCCGGCGCGCGCAGGTTCGCCTCCTCGGGGCAGCGCAGCCGCGGAACGGCGCTCGAGATCAGCGCGCCCATGCCGCCGTCGGCCACGATCACCGGCCCGTCGGCCAGCCTGCGCAGGAACGGCTCGGTCACGCGGCCACTCTAGATACGGGCGACCCGACTCCCCTGCGCTTGGGATGGGTGCCCTGGGCGTGCCTCGATCGAGGGTTCCGAGTCAAGTAGGGCGGTCAACCTCGGAAAGGGGATTGGTCAAGCGGCCTCTCCCGCGGAGGATGCGACCTATAAGCGCAGGCCCCGATGCGGCGGGGGCGGCGCCGGAGAGGACAGGGAATCGGCCCCGATGCGGCGGGGGCCGGCCCCCGTCAAAGAGTCGAAGAGCTAAGGCGGGACCAGGGGCGGGTCCCGCCTTACGCATAGCGGAGGGCGGCTGTCGCCGCCCTCCGCTTGCTTCGTGGGGGACCCCTGGTTCCCCCACGGGCCCCCTCCTTGCGGGCGGCGGCTCGCCCAGGGTCGTTTCAGGAGCCGCCCCTTGGATGGGTGATCCCGTGGGTGCCTGCTTGGTGGTGTGCCTCCAGCCCGGACAAGCCGGGCTCCGGCGGCGGATGGGTGTGGTTTCCCTCGATCGAGGGAGGGTTGAGGGCACACGTTCCGTCGATCACACGCGTTAGCTCCTCGGGACTGACGGCAAAGCGGTCCGGGGACGGCGGCGGCGGGGAGACCCGCCGCTCCGCTTTTCTATAGCGGTATAGCGATTACATCGCAAATACGCTATGGTCAGCACGTGGCAACCGGGTTCTTCCTCTTTCCCGCCGTCGCCATCGCGGGGTTGCGGCTGCGGCGCTGTCTGCCGTCCTCGCGCCGTTCGGGTTGCCGCGCTAGTCGAGTCGGCCGGTGTTCTACTCACCACCCTGCTGCTGACGTTCTATGTGGCCGGCGACGACCGAACTCGGTCGACTGACCGCCGCTTAGCTATGGGTGCAGCAGCCGACCCTCCATGCCGCCGGCGACCGTGACGACCTGGCCTGTGACGTGCCCGGACAGCTCGTCGGAGCTGAGCACGACGATCTGACGCGCGATGTCCTCCGCCGCCGCGACCTTGCGCAAGGCCATCGTTCGCGTCACGCGGTCGAGCGTCTCCTCGTCGAGTGCCTCGCGGGTCATGGGCGACAGCGTCCACCCCGGCGCGACCACGTTCACGCGCGCGCGCGGGGCGACGCGCACGACCTCGTTCTTCAGGCTGAGCAGCAGGCCGCCTCCGATCGCCGACTTCGCGGCCGCGTAGTCCGCGTGCCCCGCCTCGCCGAACAGGCCCGCGGTCGACGCGACCATGACCAGGCTGCCGTGGCCGGAGCGCGTCACCTCGCGCAGGAAGCCGCGGGCGGTGAGGAACGTCGCGCGCAGGTTCTGGGCCAGCGTCTGCTCCCAGCGCTCGAGCGGCAGCTCCCACACCGGAAGCTCCTCGGCTGGCCAGACGCCCGCGACCGCGGCGCACACATCCAGGGCGCCGAGCTCGTCGACCACCTGGGCGAAGAGCGCATCCGTCTCCTCCTCGCTCGTCAGGTCGGCGGCGCCGACCGGCGCTCCGCCGATCCGCGCGGCGACCGCCTCGGCACGCTCGCGGCCGTGGTGGTAGTGCACGAAGACGCGGGCGCCCTCCGCGGCAAACGCCTCGGCGCACGCCGCGCCGATCCCGCCCGATCCGCCCGTCACGAGGACGCGCTTGCCCGCAAGGCCCGTTTCCACGGGTGCGAGCTTAGGGCGTGGCGAAGACGGCGTGAACCGTGGGATCGAGGACGTCGTCGCGTGCTGCTTGCACACGCTCAGCGGCAGGTCCGGATCCTGTGGGCAACCCGCCCATCCGTGCCAGTGCCGGAGCGCCGCTCTCAAGACCGGGGTTTGAAATCGCGCCCATCCGGGCAGCCCGCTCACGTGGCCGGCGGGCCACAGGCTGTTCTGCGGCGCATCATTCCGCACCCACCACGTGGGTGCAGCATCCTCGGCGTCCAGACGGAGGGGCGCGCCGAGGGACAAGGGGGCGGCGTCGCCGCAGCGCCGCCCCCTTGATTTCTTCAGCTGCCGATCAACTCTCGCAGCACCAGTCGCTCCGCCCCGAGCTCCGTGAACGCCGCACCGAGGCGTTCCTCGCCCAGGCCGGTCAGGCACAGGTGCGCGACGCGGGCGTCATGGTCGGCCTGCTCGCGCTGCAGGAGGCCGGCGCGCTCGGCACGCTGCACGAGCTCGGTCACGGTGCTCTGCGACAGCGCGAGCCGGTCGACGAGATCGGTCACGGTCGACCGCTCGGATCCGTCCGGCGCCCCTTTGATCAGCACGAGCAGTAGGTACTGGTTCGGGGTAAGGGCGTGGCGCCGCGCGACCTCCTCGCTGCGCCGCATGAACTGCCGCAGCGCGCTTCGCAGCTCGGCCGCCTCGCGGTAGGTGTCCATCGTGACGCGCGCCACGTGCGCACTATGACGTGCGGGTCGCGGCGCGGCGGCGCTTGACAGCGCGCCCTAGCCGTTGGCGATGAGCTCGGTCGGCACGCGCAGCGCGGCCGCCTTCTCGCCGTCGGGCAGCACGCGGGTCAGCGTCTGGACCTGGGGCAAGTCGCGCAGCTCGTCGGCGTCCCGCCCGGTCAGGCGGACGGCATCGCGCTCGGAGATGATCGTGTATGCAGGGGGGTCGTTGGTGCGCCGCATGTCCTCTGTATCGGCACGGGCGTCCTGGAGGACGACCCCTTCTTCGGCTGATGGCATCCTGCCTCTCGTGGAAGGGGATCTCGCGATTCGCCTGCGCGGCGTGGTGAAGCGGTATGGACCGATCACCGCCGTCGACGGGCTCGACCTCGACGTGCCGGCCGGCACGTGCGTCGGCCTGCTCGGCCCGAACGGGGCGGGCAAGTCGACGACCATGCGGCTGCTCACGGCGCAGTCGATCGCCGATGAGGGCGAGCTGGAAGTGCTCGGCTACCGGCTGCCCGAGGAGTCGAAGCAGGCCCGCGCGCACCTCGGGGTGACGCCGCAGCTCGACAACCTCGACGTCACGTTGACGGTCGAGCAGAACCTGCTCGTCTTCGCCCACCTGTACCGCATCGTGCGCCACGAGCGCCAGGCCGCCGTCGAGCGGGCGCTCCGGGTCGCGAATCTCGTCGACCGGCGTGACACGCGCGTCGACAAGCTCTCGGGCGGCATGCGGCGGCGCCTGCTGATCGCTCGCGCGCTCGTCCACCAGCCGCAGCTCGTCCTGCTCGACGAGCCGACGGTCGGCCTCGACCCGCAGGTGCGGCAGGAGCTCTGGGCGCTCGTCGACGCGCTGCGCGCGGAGGGAACAACGCTGCTCATGTCGACGCACTACATCGAGGAGGCGCAGCGCCTCGCGGACTCGGTGCTGATCATGTCCCACGGCAAGGCGGTCGCCGCCGGCGCGCCGGCGGCGCTGGTCGCCGAGCACGCCGGCCGCGAGGCGGTCGAGGTCTACGGGCCGCCGGCCCGGCTCGCCGAGGTCGAGGCGGAGGCCGCCGCGGCCGGCCGGCGCACGCGCCGCACGGGCACGAGCGTCGCGGTGCTCGGCGTCGACGGCGACGCCCCCGCTGGGGAGCGGCGGCCGGCGAACCTCGAGGACGTGTTCGTGCTGCTCACGGGGGAGCAGATCGACTAGTGGCCGTCGTCGAGCGGCAGGAACAGCGCCTTGGCCGGCTCGAGCGCCCGGCGATCGCCGGCGTGCTCGTGCGCGAGGTGATCAACTTCTCGTCGTACTGGCGCTCGGCGACCTTCTCATCGACCGTCGAGCCGACCATCTACCTGCTCGCCTTCGGGCTCGGGTTCGGCTCGCTCGTCAGCAAGGTCTCCGGCTACGACTACGTCCTGTACGTCGGCACGGGGACGGTCGCGACGGCCATCCTCTTCTCGAGCGCGTTCCCGGCGATGTTCGGGACGTTTGTGAAGTACAAGTTCCAGCGCACGTACGACGCGATACTCGCCGCGCCGGTCGACACCGAAGAGCTCGTCACGGCCGAGGCGCTGTGGATCGCCGTGCGCGCCGGCGTCTACGGCTGCGTGCCGCTCATCGTCTCGATCTTCTTCGGGCTCGACCCGCAGCCGACCATGCTGCTCGTCCCCTTCATCGGCTTCCTTTGCGGCTACGGCTGGGCCTGCTTCGGGATCGCGATCGCCGGCTACGCCAACTCGATCGAGAACTTCAGCTACATCATCAGCGCCGTCCTGACGCCGCTCTTCCTCCTCGCCGGCACCTTCTTCCCGATCACCGGCCTGCCCGACTGGATGCAGTGGATCGCGGCCGTCAACCCGCTGCACCAGTGCGTCGTGCTCGTCCGCAGCGCCGCGTTCAACGCGTACGGCTGGCACGACCTGCTGCGGGTGCTCTACCTGGCCGGGTTCGGGCTGCTGATGTGGCGGATCGCGATTAGGGCGATGACGCGCAAGCTGATCGACTAGGACGACGCCTCGGGGCGACCTCTGCAGCGCGGCCCTGCGGCACAGTCGCCGTTTCGCCAGACCCCCTATGACCCGATGACGTTCACGGCGCGCGCGGCGAGCACGAGGATCGCGACGACGGAGAGCCCCGACTCGAGCGCCATCAGCCACTTCGCCCACCGTGTGAGCGGCATGGCATCGGTGGGGCTGAACGCGATCGCGTTCGTAAAGGCGATGTACGTGTAGTCCTCCAGCCGCGGGTACCAGGCCGACGACGCCAACTGAGGGTTCTCGTCCTGGGGAAACTGGAAGTCCCGCAGCTCGCGGTTGTGCAGCGCCCGCTGCACCGGGCCGCCGCCGTCGAGCGTCCAGTACCAGAGCCCGAACACGATCACGTTCGTGAACCAGACGACGACGGCGGTCGCGAGCAGCTGACCGCCGTGCAGGTTCTGGGTCAGCAGGGAGTAGACGACGACGCCGAGCCCGACCGCGTTGCCGAGCACGACGAGGCCGAAGAGCCCCTGGAGCGTGCGATGCACCTCGACGTGGTCCGCCATCCGGGCGCTGAGCTGCACGAACCCGAGCAGGATGAGCTCCGGGATGCAGAGCAGGAGCCAGAGCCATCCGCCGAGGGCGTCACCGCGCAGGTGCCACTGCTGGTGGACGCTGGCCAGGCCGAGCGCGATCAGCAGCCCGAGCGCGATCAGCAGGAAGAAGCTCGCCTCGGTGCGTGCCTCGTGGCGGGCCTCCGCCAGCTCTGTGCGTCCCATGCGGCGGAGTTCGGCGGGGCGGGGCTGCGCCCTTCAGCGGCGTGCGGCACCGAGGAAGGCCGCCAGCTCGTCCAGGGCCTGGTCCAGCCGCGACGTGTCGCCCCAGGCGCCGAGCAGCTCGAGCGTGTTGGTGCGCCGGTCGAGCCGCGGCTCGGCGCGCCCGGCGATGCGGTCGCCGACGAGCAGCGGCAGGACGTAGTAGCCGTACTCGCGCTTCGCGGCCGGCACGTACATCTCGAGCCGGTAGCGGAACCCGAAGAGCGCCTCGGCGCGGTCGCGATCGTGGACGAGCCGGTCGAACGGCGAAAGCAGCGCTGGGCGCTCCGCGACTGGCCCGTCGACGGCGTCGGGGTGCGCGCGCCACTCGCTGTTCTCGCGCCGGACGCCGAGCGAGCGGAAACGCTGGGCGGCGAGCGCGCGCTGGGCGTCGCGGAGCGGGACGGTCTCCGTCGGCGGCCACTGCCGCTCGGCGAGATTCCACAGGCGCTGGCCGGTGCGCCGGCCGGCGACGGCGACTTCGCCGTACGACTCCAGCGTCTCGAGCATCCGCGCCGTGAAGCGGCTGCCGTGCCAGCGGTGCTCGCCACGCCCCTGGGGGCGGGCGACATGATCCTCGAGCTCCCGGGACAGCAGCGGGCCGCCGCGCTCGAGCTCGCGGAGGATGTAGCGGCGGAACCCGGCGTGCTCGCGGACAAACTCGCGGTGCCAGCGCTGGTGTGAGTATCGCGTGGCTCGGCGGTTGCCGCGCATGATGGCGCGAAGGAGCGGCAGAGTCTCGACCGGCCAGACGAACGCTTGCCATTCGAGGAGCTGCCGGTCCTCCCAGAGCAGCCGGTCGAGCTCGGCGGTGTCGAAGGCCCCGAGGCGGCTGAAGAGGACGAGATGCTGGGGCGGCGCGACCGCCGCGACCGGGTCAAGCTGCAGGAAGCCCAGCCGGCGGACCGTGTCGAGCACGCCGGTCGCCGAGCCGTCGAGCAGCTGCGCGCGCACCGCGATGCGGCGGGCGGTCTCGTCGTCGACCCGGGGGTCGCGCCGGTTCCTCGGTGCGTCGGGCCACACGGGTCGATTCTCGCGGGCGGGGAGAATGGGTGCGATGGACGAGGGTCTGATGCTGCTGCTCTTCGGCGCCGTGCTCGCGGCGAGCGTGCTCGTCGCGCTGCTCGCGTCGAGCAAGGGCGTGCCGTCGCTGGTCGCGTTCCTGGGCGTCGGGATGCTGCTCGGCTCGGACGGGCTCGGCGGGATCGAGTTCGACGACGCTGCTCTGGCGCGCAAGGTCGGTGTCGTCGGGCTCGCGGCGATCCTCTACGAAGGCGGGCTCTCGACCTCCTGGCGGCGGCTGCGCGAGGTGGTCGTCCCGGCCGCGCTCCTGAGCACGGTCGGCGTGGTCGTCACTGCCGTGCTCACCGGTCTGGCCGCGCACGCCGTGCTCGACCTCTCCTGGCTCGAGGCGGTGCTGCTCGGGGCCGTCGTCGCCTCGACTGACGCAGCCGCCGTCTTCGCGACGCTGCGCTTCACCTCGATCCGGCGGCGCATCGCGCGCACGCTGGAGGCCGAGACCGGCGGCAACGACCCGATGGCGATCGCGCTCACCGTCGGGCTGATCGCCTGGATCGAGCACTCCGACTACGGCTTCCCGAACCTCGTCGCCGAGGTGGTGCAGGAGTTGGCCGTCGGCCTACTCGTGGGGATCATCCTCGGCGCCGCCGCGACGAGGATCTTCTCCCGCATGCCCGAGTCGATCGGCGCATTCGTCCCTGTCGCGTCGGTGGCGGCGGCGGCGCTCGCCTTCGGTATCGCCGACGTGCTCGGCGGGAGCGGGTTCCTATCCGTCTATCTCGTGGGGCTCGCCGTCGGCAGCACTCCGTCCCGCTATCGCCGCCAGCTGGTCGCATTTCACGAAGGGCTGGCGTTCCTGGCCCAGGTCACCATGTTCGTCGTGCTTGGCCTGCTCGTCTTTCCAGGCGAGCTGCCGGACGTGGCGCTCGCAGGCCTACTGCTCGCCGCGTTGCTCGCCTTCGTGATCCGCCCGGCCGCGGTGTGGGCGTCGACGGCGTTCAGCAACTTCACGAATCGCGAGCGCGCCGTACTGGGCTGGGCCGGCCTGCGTGGTGCGGCGCCGATCGTGCTCGGCACGTTCGTGCTCTCGTCACATGTCCCCGCGCGCGAGACGATCTTCAACGCCGTCTTCTTCGTCGTGGTCGTCTCCGCGCTGCTCCAGGGAACGACGCTGGAGCGGGTCGCGACGCGGCTCGGCGTTGCCACGCCGGGCCCGCCGGCCGTGCCGCCGCCACTCGCCGTCGATGGGCTGGGCTCGCTCGACCTCGTGGACTTCGCGGTCGCCGGCGACCACGCGATCGCGGGCTCGGCGGTGCGGGAGCTCGGCCTGCCACGGAGCGCGCTCGTCGCCGTGATCAGCCGTGGGAGCGAGACGATCCCGCCGCGTGGGAGCACGAGGATCGAGGCCGGCGACCGGCTCTTCGTGCTGCTGCCGCACACGAAACGCGCGGACCTGGACGACGTCTTCTCACGCTGGCGACGCCGGGTCTGAGGCCCCAGAACGCGAATCGGCCGGGCGACGGCGGCGAGATGCGGGGGAGGGGCATTCGCCGAGCGCGACCGCCCGACCGAAATCACAGTAGCGACGCGTGGCGGTGCTACGCCGCCCTGGGGAGGCTCGGTGCGTCGGGGGTCAGAACGACGTGGAGGACAGGCAGATCGAAGCGCGACCGTGCCCGCTCCACGACGGAGCGGTGCAGCCTGCGTGCGCCGCGCTCCGGGCCGGTGGCGATCACCAGCTCGTCGGCGGGAAACGCGGACAGCGTGTCCGCGACCGCCTGCAGCGGGTCGGCGTCGCCGATCACGCCCTCGGCCGGCACGCCGTGCTCGCGGAGGCGCGCGAGGCAGCGGCGGAGCCGGGCCTCCGCAGCGGCGCGCGCGCCGTCCTCGTCGGACGTCCAGCGGCGCAGCCGGGAGTTGAGCGCGGGCGCGACGACGAGCACCTGGGCGGCACCGCGGGCGCGGGCCTGCATCGTGCGCGGGAGGGAGTCCGCGTCGGCGGCGTCGCCGGCGACGAGGAGGATGCGGCGGGGCTGGGTTTTGGTCCGGAAAGTCATCGTCGTACTCCTGGTTGCGGTTGCAGTGCACCCAGGAAACCGCGCGCGCCTGAGAGGCGGGTGAGAGCCGGCTGACAGCGGGCTGAACGTCTGCCCGCCTCTGACCGTTAAGCGGGCGTTGTGATTGGGAACATCCGGGCGCTAGGCCGCGTGCTTCACGCGCGGCTGCGGGTGCAGCGTCGACTCCTCCGGCGTCCGCGTGGCCGGGTCGAGCGCGATGTGCTCGAGGCGTAGCGCCTCGCGCTCGATCATCGCGAGCAGCTCGGCGCGTCGCTCGTCGTCGAGGTCGGGCAGCGTGCGCAGTGCCGAGACGCCGCCGCGGATCGCGGTCAGCGGGTTGGCCAGCCGGTGGCGGGCGAGCCGCCGGTAGTCGGCGAGTGCGCGCTCGTACTCCTGCTCGCGGTAGCGCGCCGCGTCCTGCGCGAGGAGCAGGCCGCGGATCGTGCGGTCGAAGCCGACGATGAGGAGCACGAGCGCGACGACGAGCAGCACGTCGACCGGCTCGCCGAGCGCGTCGATGCGGTGGCCGACCGCCGTCTCGGCGATGCGCGTTACGCCCCGGAGCGCGAAGAAGATGGTGAGGACGCCGAGCCAGGGGAAGCGGCGGCCGAGCGTGCCGAGGCGGCGTCCGATCACGAGCGCGAGCGCCACCTGGAGGATGCCCACGGCGTACGGGACCGTCGCTCCGGCCATGCGATCGAGTCTGGCAGGCGTCTATGAACGTTCCTTGTGAATTTCGTTCACGTCGCGTGGCAGGGTGGGGACATGCCGACGCAGGCCGAGAAGGGCGAGTCCTTCTCCGCGCTCCACCGCGGCGAGCCGTTCGTGATCCCCAACCCGTGGGATGCCGGGCTCGGCCCGCCTGCTCGCCCAGCTCGGCTTCCGGGCCCTTGCGACGACGAGCTCGGGCTTCGCCTTCACGCTCGGCCGGCGCGACGGCGGGGCGACGCTCGCCGACGTGGTCGCACACGTCGCGCTCGTCGACGGCGCCACGGAGCTGCCGGTCTCGGTCGACCTCGAGAACGGCTACGGCGCCGAGCCCGAGGCGGCCGCCCGCGCGATCGCCGCGGTGGCGGAGGCGGGCGCCGTCGGCGCGTCGATCGAGGACTGGGACCCGGCCGGGCACCACCTGTACGAGCGGGCGCACGCCGCCGAGCGGGTCGCCGCGGCCGCAGAGACGGCGCGGGCGCTGCCGTTCGCGTTCATGCTAACGGGGCGCGCCGAGAACCACATCCGCGGCAACCCCGACCTCGACGACACGATCGCGCGCCTGCAGGCGTATGAGGCGGCGGGCGCCGACGTGCTCTACGCGCCCGGGCTCGCGAAGGCGGACGAGATCCGCGCCGTCTGCGCCGCGGTCGACAGGCCGGTCAACGTCCTTGCGACGCGAGGCCTGACCTTCGCCGAGATGGCCGCGGCCGGCGCCCAGCGGGTCAGCGTCGGCGGCGCGCTCACCTGGACGGCAGCCAACGCGCTCGTCGAGGCGGCGACCGCGATTCGCGATCACGGCGACTTCTCGCTGCTCGGCGTTTCGCCCCGCCTGGATTATGAGTCGCGGCCCGAATCCGCTTGAATTGCAGGGACAATGGCCACCAGAGCCGTCACCCATCTGACCCGCGCGGAGCGCCAGGCACGCGGCAAGGCCGCGCGTGCCGAGGTGCCGCGCAGCTCGCACTCCGAGTACGAGCCGGCTGCCTCGCGGCCGGACCCGATCGGGCTGCTCGAGGAGCAGGCCGTCACGCGCGTCCCCGAGCTCGTCCCGATCCGCTACGGGCGGATGCTCGTGTCGCCGTTCGCCTTCTACCGCGGCGGCGCGCTCCTCATGGCCTCCGACCTCGCCGGCACGCCGCGGTCCGGACTGACCGCGCAGATCTGCGGTGACGCGCACCTCTCGAACTTCGGGGTGTTCGCGTCGCCGGAGCGGCGACTCCTGTTCGACATCAACGACTTCGACGAGACCCTCCCGGGGCCGTGGGAATGGGACGTCAAGCGGCTCGCCGCCAGCTTTGCGGTCGCCGGGCGCGAGAACGGCTTCCGGGAGGCCGACCGGCGCACCGTCGTCCTCGCGGCCGTCGCCGGCTACCGCGAGGCGATGCGCGAGTTCGCGGCCATGAGGAACGTCGACGTCTGGTACGCGCACATCGACATCGAGCAGCTTTTCGCGCAGCTCCAGAAGCAGGTGGCCGCCAGGCAGGTGAAACGCGCTCGCGCCACCGTCGCCAAGGCGCGGACGCGCGACAGCATGCAGGCGTTCGCGAAACTCACGCGGATGGTCGACGGCGAGCCTCGCATCGTCGCGGACCCACCGCTGATCGTTCCGGTGGCCGACCTCGTCGACGCTTCGGTGCCGCGTGAGCAGCTCGTCGAGACCATGCGGCAGCTGATCCGGTCATACCGCGGGTCGCTGCAGAACGACCGCCGCGTCCTGCTCGAGTCGTACCGCTTCGTCGACATGGCCCGCAAGGTGGTGGGCGTCGGCAGCGTCGGCACGCGCGCGTGGATCGTGCTGCTGATGGGCATCGACGGCCGTGACCCGCTCTTCCTCCAGGCGAAGGAGGCGCAGGCGTCGGTGCTCGAGCGCTTCGTCGGCAAGAGCCGCTACTCGAACCAGGGGGAGCGCGTCGTCCGCGGCCAGCGGCTCATGCAGGCGGTCAGCGACATCTTCCTCGGGTGGCAGCGGGCGACGGCGACCGACACGCTCGACGACGCCTCGCGCGACTTCTACATCCGCCAGCTGCGCGACTGGAAAGGGTCGGCGGTCATCGAGGAGATGGTGCCGCGCGGGATGGCGGAGTACGCGCGGGTCTGCGGCTGGACGCTCGCCCGCGCGCACGGCCGCTCCGGCGACCGGGTCGCCATCGCCAGCTACCTCGGAGGCGGCGACGTCTTCGACCGCGCGCTGGCCGAGTTCGCCGAGCGCTATGCCGACCAGAACGAGCGTGACTACCGGGCGCTGCAGGAGGCTGTCGACGCCGGCCGGCTCGAGGCCGTCGCGGCCTGACGACCGATAAAGTCATCCCCACGGGATGACGCGCCGTCCGGCGCGGTCGCGGATACTGCCGCCGGACCCCTCGAAAAGGAGCCTTGATGCTCGCAGCGGACTACCCGTTCCTCGACGTCCTCTGGACGATGTTCATCTTCTTCATCTGGATCATCTGGTTCTGGCTGCTGTTCACGGTCTTCGTCGACGTGTTCCGCCGCCACGACATCTCCGGCGGGAAGAAGGTCCTGTGGCTGTTATTGGTGATCCTCGTGCCGTTCCTCGGCGTCTTCATCTACATCATCAGCCAGAACGACGGGATGACCCAGCGCAATCTCGATCGGGCGCAGGCACAGAAGAGCCAGTTCGACGACTACGTCAAGCAGACAGCCGGCGACACGGGCCCGGCCGCCGAGATCGACAGGGCGAAGCAGCTGCTCGACAGCGGCGCGATCTCCCAGTCCGAGTTCGACCAGCTCAAGGCCAAGGCGCTCGCCTCCGCCTGAGAGCCGTCTGATCCGAACCTGAACGCGGGGCGCCGGGAGGCGCCCCGCGTCGTTACCGTGGACTGATGTCTGCGCCGGCCGCGACGCGAGCCACGTCGCGCCTTGCCGCCCTCAGGGGACGCTTGCCACGTGGTGTCGCCGCGAACGAGCAGCTGACCGCGATCGTCGCGACCGTGCTGCTCGTCCTGCTGGCAGTCGAGGGCGCGACGCTGCTCGACATGCGGCAGTACCTGTCGGTGCACGCGTTCGTCGGCGTCCTGCTCATCCCGGTGCTCGGCCTGAAGATTGCGAGCACCAGCTGGCGGATGCTCCGGTACTACCTCGGCTCGGAGGAGTACGTCAGCCGCGGCCCGCCGCACGTCGTGCTGCGGATGCTTGTGGCGCCCGTCGTGGTCGTCTCGACCGTCTTCCTCTTCGGCACCGGCGTCGCCCTGCTCGCGCTCGACGAGACGCACGGGCAGGTCGTGACGCTGCACCAGGCGAGCTTCATCGTGTGGGTCGGGGCCGTCTCGATCCACGTCCTGACCCGGCTCTCGCATTTGCCCGCAGCGTGGCGCCGGCTGCCGGGCCGCGGCGTGCGGATCGCCCTGGTTGGCGCGACGCTCGCGGCCGGGCTCGCGCTCGCGGTGGCGACGCTCCCCGCCGTCAACCACCTGCAGGACCGCGTCACCGCGCACGCGGGCTTCGACGACCGGTAGTCGTTTCAGCGAACATCGGGCGCAGTGAACTGGAAGCGCCTGCTGCTGATTGTCGTCGGCATCGCCGCCGTCGCCGGCACCTTCATCTTCTTCCTGCCGTCGCTCGCGTCGTACGCCGACGTCTGGGACGTCGTCCAGACGCTCTCCTGGCAGTGGATCGTCGCGCTGCTTGCGGCGACCGCGCTCAACATCGCCACGTTCGCGCCGCCGTGGATGGTCGTGCTGCCGGGACTGCGCTTCTGGCCCGCGCTCCAGGTCACCCAGGCGTCGACGGCGCTCTCGATCGTGTTGCCGGCCGGGACGGCCGCGGGCATCGCAGGCTCCTACGGCATCCTGCGCAGCTGGGGTTTCGGGGCCCGCCCGGTGGCGCGTGCGATCACGCTGGTCAGCCTCTGGAACCAGTTCTGCAACCTGCTCTGGCCGATCCTGGCCGTGTTCCTGCTGACGGCCTTCGGTCAGCAGGCCGCGTTCCTGGCCACGGCGGCGTTCATCGGCGTCGCCGTGCTCGGCGTCCTGATCGCCGGCTTCACGGTCGTCATGGTCAGCAACAGCCTGGCCTACGACCTCGGGGAGGTGGCCGCGCGGGTCGCGAACTGGTTCCTGCGCAAGGTCCGGCGCGGCCCGGTGGCGTGGGGCGGGCCGAGCTTCGAGCGCTTTCGCGACGAGGCAGGCGACCTGCTGCACCGGCGCTGGCTCGCGCTCACCGCGACGTCGCTCGCCGGTCACCTCACCGTGTTCTTGGTCCTGCTCGTGTCGCTGCGGGCGCTCGACGTCCCCGCCTCGCAGGTCACCTTCGAAGAGGCCTTCGCAGCCTGGGCGTTCGTGCGCCTGCTCAGTACGATCCCGATCACGCCCGGCGACGTCGGCATCGTCGAGTTCGGCCTGACGTCGGCGCTGATCGCCTTCGGGGGCAACAACACGGGAGTCGTGGCGGCCGTCCTCGTCTATCGCTTCCTGACGATCGTTCCGACCCTCTTGCTCGGCCTCGTCACCGCGGCGACGTGGAGGAGGCAGCGGCGCCGGTTCGCGGTTTCCCCCGATGGCGACGAGGAGGCCGTGGGCGAGAGCCCGGCCCTGTAGATCCCCAAGGCCCAACGGGCGGCACGTTTGGCTGCCGCCTGGCGCGCCGGGCCCCGAGTAGGGTCGGACCAGGGTGTTTCCGGATTGTCCGGGCGCCGGTCGCGAGGCAGGCTCGGGGCATGAGCGAACACATCACACATACCCAGGGCATCAAGCGGCTCGAGCGCCCCGCGGACGACCGGATGATCGCCGGCGTCGCAGCGGGCCTCGGCCGGTACTTCGACCTCACCCCGACCGTCTTTCGCCTCGGCCTTCGTCGTGCTGACGCTGCTCGGCGGGGTCGGGATCCTCATCTACATCGCCGCGGTGCTCGTCATGCCGAAGGAGGGCGAGGACACCTCGATCTTCGAGCGTGCCCTCGCCGAGCGGCGGCAGCATCCGGGCCGGCTCGTCGGGCTCGGCCTGGTGGCGCTCGCGATCCTGATCGCCCTCTCGCACGTCAGCACGTGGCCGGGCGCGGGCACGGCCTGGCTCATCGCGATCGTCGGGCTCGTCGTCCTCCTCGTGACGGGCGAACGGTCGGCCGCGCAAGCTGGCCATCGCCGGGCTGAGCGTCATCGCGGTGCTCGTCGCCGCGGCCGCGATCGCGATCGCGACGGCCTTCGCATGGTTCGACGTCTCGCTCGGCGACGGCGTCGGCGACCACGTCGTACGCGCCGGCCGGCCTCGTCGACGTCAAGCCCGAGTACAAGCTCGGCATCGGCAACCTCAAGATCGATCTCTCGTCCGTCAGACGGCCCGGCGACCGTCAAGGCGAGCGTCGGCATCGGCGAGCTGCGCATCATCGTCCCGGACAACGTCCCGGTGGCCGTCGACGCAACGGTCAAGGCCGGCTCGATCTCGGCGCTCGGGCCGGGAGGACGACGGGCGCAACGCCCGGGTCGTCACGGTGGCCGGGCGGCTGCACGTCACAGCCCGCGTCGGCGCCGGCCACATCGACGTGGTGCGCGCGGGATGACGCAGGCGGTCCCGGCGCTCCCGTTCGCGCGGAGCGAGAGCGATCGCGTCGTCGCCGGCGTCTGCGGTGGGATCGCCGCCGCCGCTCGGCGTCGACGCGACGCTCGTCCGGCTCGTCTTCGCGCTTCTCGCGCTGGCGGGCGGCGCCGGGATCCTGCTCTACCTCGCGCTGTGGGTGTGGTCGAGCGGCCGCCGGCCGGTCGTCGGCCGTCGTGCTCGTCGTGCTAGCGGCCATCGACTATCCTGTTCGCGCTCGGGCTCTCCGGCGCGACCGTGCTCGGCATCGGGCTGATCGTCGCGGGAATCGTGCTGCTCGCCCGCCGCGGCGCGATCGCTGCGGCCCGGCGGCTCGTTCACGATCCCCGGGATCGCGCTCACGATCGGCGGCGCCGTCGTGCTGCTCGGCCACCTCGGAACGTCCCGCGTCGCTGATCGCGCCCGGTGCGCTCGCGGGCGCTTGCTGATGCTCGCTCCTCGCCCGTGGACGTGGCAGGTGGTCTCGGAGCGCGCCGAGCGGATCCGCCTGGACGAGCGCGCCGAGGTCGCGGCCCGCATCCACGACTCGGTGCTCCAGACGCTTGCGCTGATTCAGCGCGAGGCCGGTGACGCACAGCGTGTGAGCGCGCTCGCGCGCCGCCAGGAGCGCGATTTGCGGCGCTGGCTCTACGGCAGCGGGTACGGCAGCTCGGCCACGCTCGAGGGCGCGCTCGCCGACGCGGCCGCCGACGTCGAGGACGCGCACGGCGTCCGCATCGAGCTCGCGAGCGCGGGCGACGCGCCGCTCGACGAGCCGCTGTCGCAGCTCGTCCTCGCCGCGCGCGAAGCGATGACGAACGCCGCCAAGCACGCGGGCATCGACGAGGTCGCCGTCTACGCCGAGGTCGGCCCGGCGGCCGTGTCGGTCTTCGTGCGCGACCGCGGCGCAGGCTTCGACCGCGCCGCCGTCGCGGACCGACCGCCGCGGTATCTCCGAGTCGATCGAGGCGCGCATGCAGCGGGCGGGCGGCCGCGCGATCATCACGACGGCGCCCGGCGAGGGCACCGAGGTCGAGCTGACGATCCCGCGAGAGGAGGAGGCGTGATGCGCATCGTGCTGGTCGACGACCACGAGCTCTTCCGCGCGGGCGTGCGCGGCGAGCTCGGCGCGCCGCTTCGAGATCGTCGGCGAGGCGGGCAGCGTCGCCGAGGCGGTGCCGCTGATCCGCGAGCACGATCCCGACGTCGTCCTCCTGGACGTCCACCTGCCCGACGGCGGCGGCGAGGCGGTGATTGCCGGGGTCGCGCCAGGAGCGGCCCGGCGTGAAGTTCCTGGCGCTGTCGGTGTCGGACGCGGCCGAGGACGTGATCGGCGTCATCCGCGCGGGCGCGCGCGGGTACGTGACGAAGACCATTTCGAGCGACGAGCTCGCCGACGCGATCGTCCGGGTCGGTGACGGCGACGCCGTCTTCTCGCCACGGCTCGCCGGGTTCGTACTCGACGCGTTCCGCGCAGGCGAGCCGGTCGGCGCCGATGCGGAGCTGGAGACGCTGACCGCGCGCGAGCGCGAGGTGCTCCAGCTGATCGCCCGCGGCTACCGCTACAAGGAGATCGCGGCGCGGCTCCACCTCTCGGTGAAGACGGTCGAGGCGCACGTCTCCAGCGTGCTGCGCAAGCTGCAGCTCTCGTCGCGGCACGAGCTCACGCGCTGGGCGCACGAGCGGCGCCTGATCTAAGCGCCTTAGAGAAGGCGCGGGCGGCTCTGGGCCACCCGCGCCCCATTGCGGTCAGATCGACGGGTCGTACGACGTGCCGCTCGAGCTCGACGAGCCGGAGCCGGAGCCCATGTTCGGGCAGTCGCCCGAATGAGGCTTCGCCTGCTTCGGTGTCGTCTGCGGCGTCGTCGTCTTGGGCACCGTCGTGGTACCGGGTGTCGTGGACGACCCGCCACTCGCAGCCCATGCCCCGCCGCCCACGGCCAGTGCAGCGGCCGCGACGACGACGGGTGCAACGTGTCGCATCCGAAGCATGGACACGCTCCCTCGATCGACTGCTTTGCATCCAAGCGGTCCCGTCTAAGAGCAGGTGAAGAAGCCGCTGTGAGGTTGCGCGCGAGCCGCTACCGTCGCGGGGTGGCGTCGACGCGCGACCCGGTCACGAAGGAGTACGCGACCGACGAGATCGTCGTCGAGTGGGAGCCGCGCCTGTGCTTCCACTCCGAGACGTGCGTCCGCTCGCTGCCGCAGGTGTTCGACTCGACGCACCGACCGTGGATCCAGGTCGACGCCGCGCCCGCCGACGAGGTGGACGCGACCGTGGCCCGGTGCCCATCGGGGGCGCTGCGCGCGCGCAGGCCGCGGGCGCACAGGCGGCGACCCGCAGGAGCTCGAGGTGCGCGCGTCAGAGAACGGGCCGCTGCTCCTCCGCGGCGCGCGTGCGCGTCCTTGCGGCCGACGGGAGCGTGCTCTACGACGGCGACCGGGCCGCGCTCTGCCGCTGCGGCGGCTCGGGCAACAAGCCGTTTTGCGACGGCACGCACCGGAAGAACGGCTTCCGTGGCTGACGGCGTGCCCACGCTCTGGCAGGCGGAGTGGTGCCCGTTCTCCTCCGCCGTGCGCGAGGTGCTGACGGAGCTGGGTGTCGACTTCGTCGCCCGGCAGGTCGAGCCCTGGCCGGAGCAGCGCGAGCGGCTGCAGGGGCTCGCCGGCACCGACGCGATCCCCGTGCTCATCGGCGACGACGGCGGCGTCTATCGCGGGACGCGCGAGATCTTCGCCTACCTGCGCGACCGGCACCCGTGGGAGTTCGCCGCTCTGCACCGGCGGCGTTTCGCGGACCATCAGCCGGCGCGCGAGTCGAACGCGGCCGGGCAGCTGATCGAGTACTTCCGCGGGACGGACGAGCTCGAGGCCGCGGATGGCTCGGTCGAGGACTCGGTCGTGGCCGACGCCCCGGAGGCGAGCCGCTACGAGCTGCGCCTCGGCGGGAAGCTCATCGGCATCGCCGCCTACCACCGCCGCGGAGACCGGATCGCCTTCACGCACACCGAGGTCGACGAGGCGCATGAGGGCCGCGGCTTCGCATCGCATCTGGCGAAAAGCGTGCTCGACGACGCCCGCCGGCAGGGGCTCCAGGTCGTGCCGCTCTGCCCCTACATCGCCGCCTACATCCAGCGGCACCCGGAGTACGAGGACCTCGTCGCGCCCGACTACCGCGCGCGCAGCGAGTCCGTCGAGGGCACGAAGTAGTACGCGCCGGTCAGCGGCCGGGTGAAGCGGGTCAGGGCGTCGCGCGGCCCGCCCAGGCCGGCCATGCTCCGGAGCATGTCGTCGAGCGGCTTCTGCGTCGCAGCGAAGCCCACGAACATCGTCCCGTGCGCGGTCACCGTCCCGTACGGCATGTTGCGCCGGAAGATGTGGCCGAAGTCGTCCTGGTCGGTGCGCGCGACGTGCGAGTCCTCCGGCCGGGGATCGAGCTCGACGCTGTCGGGCTTCGTCCGGCCGATGACGGCCTCCTGTTTGCTCACCGGAAGCGCCTCCCAGTCGGCGGCCTCGTGCTCCCATTTCTGGACCAGCAGGATCGTCCCGCCCGCGCCCGCCTCGCCGTCGGGCACGAGCACGGTCGCCGGTGCGTCGACGAGCGTGGGGTTCTCGCTGCCGTCGATGAAGCCGGTCAGGTCGCGGTCGTGCTGGTACGGCCAGCTGGACGTCTCCTCGGAGACGATCGCGAGCCCGCGGAGCTCGGCGATCGCGTTCCGCGCCACGTCGAAGACGACGTCGTACGCGCTTCCCGAAAGCCACAGGACGGCGTCGTGTTGCGTCGCGGGCATGACGTAGCCGTCCGGGCCGACGAGATCCTCGTCGAAGCCGCCGACGTCGGCCGGGGTGTCCTCCGGCGCCACGCGCCGCCAGACCTCGGGGCGGAAGCCGGCGACCAGGTTGACCCCGCCCATCGTCGTCCGCGGCTCGCGGAGCGAGGCGACGGTGGCGACGAGGTCGTCCGCCGCGCCGCCGGCGTCGAGCTCGAGGTAGGCGTGGGAGGCCGTGCCGAGGGCGAAGATCCCGCTCTGCGGGTTGTTCACGGCCGAACGCGGCCGCGCCCGAAGGCGTCGAGGCGGCCCCAGCGGCCGCGGATGTCGAGCAGCTCGAGCTGGCCGATCGACTCGGGCAGCGCCGGGTCGACGACGAGGTACTCGCCGTGCGGCTCGAGGCCGAGCATCGTCCGCAGCAGCAGGAGCGGCGCGCCGGTCGACCAGGCCTGCGGGCTGCATGCGGTCGGGTACTGCACCGGATAGCGGGTCACGCTGCGCTCGTACCCGCCGAACGCCTCGGGCAGGCGCCCGTCGAAGAACTCCGCGGCTTCGAGGATCCCCGCGGCGACGCGTGCCGCCTCCTGCTTGAAGCCGTAGCGGCGAAGGCCCCAGGCAATGAACGAGTTGTCGAACGGCCAGACCGTGCCGACGTGGTACCCGATCGGGTTGTAGCGGCCCTCGCCCTCGGCCATCGTGCGCACGCCCCAGCCGGAGAAGAGCCGCGGCCCGAGCAGGTTGTCCACGACGCGGCGCGCCTTCGACTTGTCGACGATCCCGCTCCAGAGCAGGTGCCCGTTGTTCGAGGTGAGCGCGTCGACCTGGCCGCCCTTGGGTCGAGCGCGAGCGCGAAGTAGCCGCCGTCCTCGACCCAGAAGTCGCGGTTGAAGCGCCGCTTGAGGTCGGCGGCCTCGTGCTCGAGGCGCGTGGCGAACTCCTCGTCCTTCCAGATCTCGCGCGCGAGGCGCGCGCCGCGAACCTTCGCGTCATAGGCGTAGCCCTGGAGCTCGCACGTCGCCCGCGGGAAGCCCGGCAGGCGCCCGTCCCGGTAGGAGATCGAGTCCCACGAGTCCTTCCAGCACTGGTTCTCGAGGCCTGTCTCCTCGTTGCGGCGCTGGTAGGAGATGAAGCCGTTGCCCTGCAGGTCGGCGTAGTCGTCGATCCAAGCGAGCGCCTGGCGGGCCTCGTATTCGAGCTCGCGCACCAGCTTGTGGTCGCCCGTCCAGCGCTCGTACTCGTCGAGGAGCACGACGTAGAGCGGCGTCGCGTCGGCGCAGCCGTAGTACGGCGAGTGGGGGCGCTCCTCGAATGCCGTCATCTCCCCGTAGCGCATCTCGTGGAGGATCCGGCCGGGATCCTCGTCGCGGAAGTCGTCGACATGCTGGCCCTGCCACTCGCCGAGGGCCCGCAGTGTCGTGGCGGCGAGCTCCGACGCGAACGGGAGTGCCTGGAGGCTCGTGAGGATGCTGTCGCGGCCGAACATGGTCATGAACCAGGGCAGACCGGCCGCCGGGAGGCTGTGCCCGCCCGCGATCGGCGGGGAGAAGCGGAGCGCGGCGAGGTCGACGAGGCTGCGCTGGTACGTCCGCTGCAGCGAGTCCCAGTCGGACTCGAGCGTGGGCGCGTTCGCGAGCCAGCGGTCGAGGTCGGCCCGCGCGCTCTGGCGTGAGCGCTTGGGCATCTCAGCGGGCATCGCGATCTCGACCTGGAGCTCGGTTGACCAGCTTCCATGCGCCGGGATGCGCGCGGTCAGGCTCAGCCCTTCCTCGTCGGCCCTCGCAGGGGTGGAGGCCGAGATCGTCGTCTGGCGCTCGTAGGTCTCGCGGGTGTAGCCGAGCTCGAGCGTCCCGCGGCGCGCCGTCGCCGAGTACTTGCCCTTCTTCTTCAGGGCGTCCTTGACCTCGAACAAGTCGGCGAAGTCGCAGCCTGCATCGATCCGCACCTCCATGCGGACGGGCTTCTCGCTGTGGTTCAGGATCGTCAGCTCCTCGGTGAACCCCTGGCCCACGGCACGGCGCCGGATCACCGAGAGCTTGGCGTCGATGTAGACGGTGCCGGTGCCCGGGACGAGGAAGTGCCGCGTCTCGAAGTACTGCAGGTCGTCCACCGAGAGTGCGTTCAGCCGCTCGCCGTTCAGTGTCAGCACCCAGCGCGAGAGGAAGCGCGTGTCGTACGAGAACAGCCCGGTCGCATCGGTGGGCGACGCCTCGATGTCGCCGCGCTCGTCGCTGACGACGAAGGTGTTCCCGTCGAGGATCTTGACCAGGCCGTCGTTCATCGGCGTGTCCGCCGTCTCGGCGGGCCGGGGAGGAGGCGGCTGAAGAGCACGAGCAGCCGCACGTCGCCCGTGACTGTGACCGATCCGCGCAGGACAGCGGCCAGCGGCCTCGTCCGGCCGCTCGCGAGCGCGCGGAACACGGTCTCGTCGCCGCGGATCGTCACGTCGGCGGGGCCGCCCGTCCGGGCGACGCTGACTTCGCCGTTGTCGGTGGTGACGAGCCAGCGTCGCCGCGCCCGGCCGTTGGTGACCTCGATCGCCACCGTGCCCGACGCGCGCTGTAGCGCCGGGACGGGGCCGCTGCGGCCGAGGGCGTCGAAGAAGGTTTCGATTTCGTCGGCCATCGCCGGCACTCTGGCGGCACCGTCCTGGATCGGCGTCATCCCGTTGGGACGATTCGCGGCTGCGTGGCCTCGGCCTAGGCCCGCGCCGAAAGACGTGCGATCAGCGTCGAGGCGCTGTGACTCGGAACGGCTTGCTCGCCAGCACCGTGACGCGTGACGGGCTCATCGCGGCCGAGAAGCGGATGGCGAACGCGTAGAAGCCGGGCTGCACCGTCGATCGGCGGAAGGTGATCGTGCGTCCCCACGCTGCCTTGATGCGCCGCGGCTGCAGCACCGCTCGCAGCCGCAGGCCGGCCGTAGCGTCCTCCTTGGCTCCCGCTCGAGGCCCGGCCTGGCCGAGGGCGTCCGGGAACCTGGCCGAGGCTCCGGCGACGGTCGTCGAGTGCCGCCAGGCGGTCGAGCGCCCGGGCAAACGGCGTCTCCCGCGGCGAGCCTTGACTTCACCGCGTCATACGAGGGGCGGGCGCTGCCATCGGCGCGCACTCGACGGAGGGATTCCGGCGTAAACCCTCGGTCAGTGAGCCGCCCGAGCGTGGTGCGTCCGCGACGACCACGCGGAGCCGCACCCCGGGCGCCTACGCCCGCGCGGCGCGCCTGAGCGAGGCGAATAGCACGACGGCCACCACCGGCGGCAGGAGCCACCAGACCTCGAACGCGGCGGTCAGGCCCAGGCCGGCCGCGACCCCGACGGCAACCCGCCAGTCGTCGCCGACGATGAAGTCCCACCAGAAGAGCACGAACGAGCGGACGTACTTCATGCCGCCGCCCCCTCGGGCAGGGCGGCCCGGCGGCGGCGCAGCGCCTGCACGAAGGCGTACGAGACGGCGCCGAAGAACGCGATCACGCCGATCAGCGAGAGCTCATCTCCGGGCCAGTGGACCCCGGCGCCCTCAGCGGCCCAGAAGCAGCCGAAGCTCGTCAGCATCAGGCCGACCACGAACTTGATCGTGTTCTCGGGCACGCGCTCGAGCGGGCCGCGGACGACGACGCCCGCCACGAGCACGAGCAGCACCGCGACCGCGGCCCCGGCGATCGCGGGGCCGTAACGCCCCTGCCCGGCACCGAAGCTGATCACGATGAAGACGACCTCGAGGCCCTCGAGCAGGACGCCCTTGAAGCTGACGGTGAACGAGTACCAGTCGACGCCGGCTCGCTGTTCGTCGCCTGCGGCCGCGGCCGCGACCCGCTGCTCGCGGAAGGCCGCATCCTCGTCGTGCAGCTCCTTGTAGCCGCTCGAGCGCAGGATCGCCTTGCGCAGCCATTGGAGGCCGAAGACGAGGAGCAGGGCGCCGACGACGAAGCGGAGGGTGTCGATCGGGATCGAGCCGAGCGCGGCGCCGAAGACCGCGATCAATCCGAGGAGAACGACCGTCGCGGCCGCGACGCCGATCAGCGTCGACCGCCAGCCGCGCACGACCCCGACGCCGAGCACGATCGTGAGCGCCTCGACCATCTCGACGGCGCTGGCCAGGAACGCGCCGAGCGCGGTGAGGAGCGTGGAGGTCACGACTCGCCCGCCGGGACGGGATCGCCCGACGACCGCTTCG
This sequence comes from uncultured Thermoleophilia bacterium, assembly GCA_963710465.1. Lineage (GTDB taxonomy): Bacteria > Actinomycetota > Thermoleophilia > Gaiellales > Gaiellaceae > JACVRM01. The sequence goes on along the minus strand of CAVQAQ010000007.1, from coordinate 41,306 downwards.
CCGAGTGCTGCTTCGCCTTCTCGTACGACGCCATGACGATGGCCCGGCCGTTCGTCCAGCCGAAGACCGAGAGCACGAGGATGAGGGCGAGTGTGATGCCCCACGCCGTGCCGACCAGCTGATGGGCGACCGAGTACGCGGTCGCGGTTTGCGCGTCGGCGTAGTCGCGCAGCGCCACCACACTGACCGCCTGGGTGACGCCGGCTCCGCCGGGCGTGAGCGCGGTGTTGCTCGCGATCGAGTTGCCGCCAACGACGTGCAGCACCGAGTTGAAGGAGACGGGAATCGAGAAAGCAGCGAGCATGACGCCGATCCCCGCGAGCTTCGCGACGTAGCCGGCCAGGCTGGGGAGGACGACCCGCACGACGTAGTCGCGCGGGGAGGACAGGATTGCGCCGCCCTGCTTGGCCTGTTCCCAGAGCTCGGCGGAGGCGCTCCCAGAAGAAGCGGACGAGGAACACGACCAGGACCACGGCGCCGACCGCGATCAGGCCGATGAGCCAGGGGTGGCTGCGCAGGCCGCCGAGCTCGAGCGAGAACGAGCCCGGCACGGTCGCGAAGAGGTAGACGTAGACGAGGACGCCCATGACGCTGAAGAAGATCTTCTCGACGACGAACGCGGCGAGGACGCCGGCGAACGTGGCGCCGGGGATGATCGCGACGAACATGAACAGCATCACGACCGAGCCGAGGTTCGCGGGAAGCACGCCGTTCAGAGCCGCGCCGACCGCGTAGGCGGCCAGGATCGGTGCGAAGCGGATGTCGGCGTGCCGGTAGCCGGCGCGCAGGATGAAGAGCCACGCGAGCGCGGAGCAGGCGATCGACACGGTCTGGAGCGCCACGGCGGCGACGCAGGTAGGGCACCGAGACCGAGCCCAGCGTGTGCCAGAGCCCGTCGAGCCAGCCACCGACGTCGACTCCGAGGGCGTCCAGCACGACCAGGACGAGCGCCGCGAAGGCGATCCAGCCGACCAGCTTCGCCACGCGCCGCAGGCGCACGTCGTCGCCGATCGGGTTGACGGTTCTGGTGACGGTGTCGACGTGAGCTGCCATGGGGAGGTCGCGTTCCGGAAGGGCGTGCGCCCGGACAGGCGCACGCCCCCGGAAGGCTAGTGGGAGGTCTGCGGGTCGGCGCGCCGGTAGGAAGGCGGTGCCTGCGGGAGGAGACGGGTGCCGCCGATGGCGACGACGAGCTCGGCGACGCCGACGACGAGCGAATACGCCGCGATCAGCGCGAGCAGCACAAGCGCCCCGTCGCCGGGCTTCGCGAACATGACGATGCCGAAGAGGATCCCGAGCGCGCCTGCGAGTGTCAGCAGGATGCGGTCGCCGCTCGGCAGCGGGAGCCAGAACGCGCCGCCGATCGTGATGATCCCGATGCCGATCGCGTAGGCCCCGATGACATAGAGCAGTGCCAGCGCGGACATGTCGGTGAAGAAGAACACGACGACGCCGACGACGATCGACGCCAGGCTCGAGACGACGAGCCAGCCGCGCCCCGGCATGCCGGCGGTCGAGATCGCCGCGCCCAGCCCGAAGATGCCGTTCACGAGCGCGTAGATGCCGAAGAGGATCACGAGCGCGAAGAGGCTGATGCTCGGCCACACGATGATGACGACGCCCCACGCGATCGAGACGACGCCCATGATCCCGAGCGCCCAGCGGAAGCGCTTGATCTGGTCGCCCGCCCTCTGCTCGACCTCCGAAAGAATGGTGCTCACTGGAACCACCTCCGTCGTTGATTGACGGAGGAAGCGTCACGCACGTGGGGGCGCTGCCGAATCGGCGAAAGCGCAGACCCGGTGCGCGAAATCCGCACGCAGGCGGCGGTCTGCCGATTCACCGCAGCCGTTCGGTGAAGTCGCCGATGCCGGGGGCCGGCCGCGCGCGATGCTGGGCCGCATGATTCCGTTGTCCGACGGACTGAGAGCCCGCAGCTTCCCGTTCGTGAACCTGGCGATCATCGTCGCCAACTTCGCGGTGTGGATCTTCTACGAGCTGCCGCATCTCAACCACTCGATCGCGCACGCGTCGTTCTACCCGTGCACCGTGAACGGCTCCTGCCACGGCCCCGAGTCCTGGTCGGTCAGCTGGCTCACCGCGATGTTCCTGCACGGGAGCTGGGGCCACATCCTGGGGAACATGGTCTTCCTCGCCGTCTTCGGGAAGAACGTCGAGGACGCACTGGGTCACGTGCGCTACCTCGTCTTCTACCTCGCGGGCGGGTTCGTGGCGACCTTCACCCAGACGGCGATCACGCTCCTGTTCAGCTCCGCCGCGGCCGCGCGCGTGCCGAACCTCGGCGCGAGCGGCGCGATCGCGGCCGTGCTCGGCGCCTTCTTCGTGCTCTACCCCACGGCGCAGGTGCTCGGGCTCGTGGTCGTCTTCCCGGTGCGGCTGCCGGCCATGGTCTTCCTCGGCTTCTGGTTCCTCTACCAGCTCTTCGAGGCGAACTTCGGGCTCTTCTCGGCGTCGGCGAACGGCGGCGGCGTCGCCTTCTTCGCCCACGTCGGCGGCTTCGCCTTCGGGTACCTCGTGGCCAAGCTGTTGATCGGCGCCGGACGGCTCGAGCGCAACCCAGGCGAGCCGGCGCTCGGAACGGCCTGAGCGTGGCCACGGCGGCCAAGCCGGCCCCGCGGCGTCGTTCTCCCGCCGACCCGCCGCCGGTCGCGGTCTCGCTCGCCCCGCGCACGATCGTCCTCTTCGTCGCCGTCGCGCTCGGCGCCCTCCTTCTCCTGGCGGTCGGCCTTCGCCGTGCGCGACCTGCTGGTGCAGCTGGTCGTCGCCATCGTGCTCGCGCTGGCCGCCGAGCCGGTCGTCCAGGCGTTCGAGCGGCGCGGGCTCGGCCGCGGGGCGGCGGTCGGCGTGAGCTTCGGCCTGCTCGCTCTCGCGCTCGTCACGTTCCTCTATCTGCTCGTCAAGCCGCTGGCCGACGAGACGACCCACCTCGTCCACGACTCGCCGGCGCTGCTCGACCAGCTGACGCACGGCCGGGGCCGCCTCGGCTTCCTCGAACGGAAGTTCGAGATCGTCGAGCGCGTGCAGTCGGCGGTCGCCTCCGGGAAGCTCTCGGCGGCGGCGGGGCCGGCGTGGGGCGTGGTCAACAGCGCCGTCCACACCGGCGGTGCGATCGTCTTCGTCCTCTTCCTCATGCTGTTCGTCCAGCTCGGCGGCCGGCAGTGGTACGACTCGCTCGTCGGCCTGGTCCCCGAGAGCGGCCGCCCGCGGGTGCAGCGGACGGGCAGCGGGATCGCCGCGGCGGTCGGCGGCTACGTCTCGGGCAACCTGCTGATCAGCGTCATCGCCGGGACAACCGCGACCGTCGTCCTCTACGCCACGTCGGTGCCGTACCCGATCGCGCTCGGCCTGCTCGTCGCCATCCTCGACCTGATCCCGCTCGTTGGCGCCACGCTCGGCACGGTCGTCGTCGCCGCCGTCGCGCTCGCCAGCCAGGGGTGGGTGACGGCGGCGATCGTCGTCGTGGCCCTGATCCTCTACCAGCAGGTGGAGAACCACGTGCTCCAGCAGCTCGTGTACCACCGGACCGTCCAGCTCTCGCCGCTTGCGATCGCGCTCAGCGTCGCCGCGGGCGCCGAGCTCGGCGGCGTCGTAGGCGCGCTCCTCGGCATCCCGTTCGCGGGCGCGGTGAAGGTGGTCGCGTCCGAGCTGCTCGCGTGGCGCCGCGAGCGCGAACCGGCGGTCTCAGCGGTTTCGCGCAACGGCTCGGTGGCCGCGCCGATGACGCCTGACCCGGCTGCCGCGACGATCGGCGTGCCCCGATGATCCACAACGAAAGGAGCGGGCATGTCAAACCAGGAGCTCGAGACCGCAGTCAAGGAGGAGCTCGACTTCGAGCCGAAGGTCGACGCGGAGTCCGTCGCCGTGCAAGCGGCCGACGGCACCGTGACGCTCCGCGGCACGGTCGGCAGCTTCTTCGAGAAGCGCGCCGCCCAGAAGGCCGCCGAAGGCGTCTGGGGCGTGGTGAAGGTCGACAACAAGCTGGAGGTCCACCTCCTCGTGGGGGGGCGCCGCGACGACGCTGAGCTGCGCGGCGACGTCCTGCAGGCGCTGATGCTCGATGCCATGGTGCCGAGGTCGATCGACGCAAGCGTCTACGAGAGCATTGTCACCCTCAGCGGGGAGGTGGAGCGGGCTTTCGAGCGCGACGAGGCGATGCGCGTCGCCGGGAACGTCCGCGGCGTCGTCGACGTCTGGACCGACGTCGTCGTCACCGGCCCGGCCCCGGACACCGAGGACGTACAGAAGTCGATCAAGAAAGCGTTCAAGCGCAATGCCAAGCTCGACGCGAAGAACGTCGAGGTCAAGTCAGCGAACGGGACGGTGACCCTCGAGGGAACCGTCAGCTCGTGGCCGGAGCACGACGAGGCCCTCGAGGTCGCCTGGGCCGCCCCCGGCGTACGCGACGTCGACGACCAGCTGCGGGTCTCGTACTAGCCCGGCACCTGACAAGGGGGGCGGCGTCGCGGGATGTCCGTGCCGCCGCCCCTTTCGTTCGGGTTTCCCGCACCGGATCGGTTCTGCCTCCGATTCGGCTCCGCGAGGCCGGTGGCAGCATCGGGGCATGACCTTGACCTCCCCCACGCAGATCGTCGAGCTGGCGGATCGGCACTCCCTCGACATCGACGTCGCGCTCTTCTGGGGCCGGCGTTCGGGCCGCCTCTGGGTCGACGTGACGCATCGGCGCAGCGGCCGGGTCGCCCGCATCTCGGCGACTCCGGCCAATGCGCTCGAGGTCTTCAACCATCCCTTCGCATTCGCGCGCGAGGCCGCGTGATGCTCGCCCAGTCCATCGGCATCGCGGCGAGCGGGCTCGCGGCCTGGCTGATGATCGTTTCCGGCGCCTCGAAGAACGTCATGCAGCTGCGTCAGCCGGCGCACTGCGCGGCCTGCGGCCGCCGCCTCGTCAAGAACCGTTGCCGCTGCACGGGCGATGGCAACTGACCCCGCGGTCAGTCGGCCGCAGCCGCGGTCACTGCCGCTGCCGCTGCCGCTGCCCATGAACCCGGCGCTCGTCGAGCACGCCCGTCAGCGGGCGACGAGCTTCAACAACCGGCTCGCGGACCGCATCACCAAGTTCAGCGGCTCGATGACGTTCGTCTGGATGCACGTCATCTGGTTCACGCTCTGGATCGCGCTCGGCGTCGAGTCGTACCCCTTTGGGCTCCTGACGATGATCGTCTCGCTCGAGGCGATCTTCCTCTCGACGTTCGTGATGATCAGCCAGAACCGCGCCGACGAGAAGCGCCAGGTGCTCGCGAACCAGCACTGGCAGACGGTGCAGGAGGAGGACGGCCAGAACGAGCAGCTGCTCGCGCTCTCTCGGCAGATCCTCGAGCTGACGAAGGCCGTGCACACGTACACCGAGAAGCGCGCCGCCGCAGAGCCGAAGTCCTAGCGCGGAAGCACGACGCTGCCGTCGGGTCGGACCCCGAAGCCAGGGTTGTGCGCGACCTCCCACGCGTGCCCGTCGGGGTCGCGGAAGACGCCTGCATAGCCGCCGTAGAAGGTCTCGGCCGGCTCGCGGCTGATCTCGGCGCCGCCCTGCCGGGCCTCGTCGATCACCGCATCGACCTCTTCGCGCGAGCCGACGTTGTGGGCGAGCGTGATCCCGCCCCAGCGCGCGCCGTCATCCGCGACACCGGTGTCCGCGGCGAGCTTCTCGCGCGCCCAGAGGGTCAGGACGACGCCGTTGGCCTGGAAGAAGCCCGTCTCCTGCACGTCGTAGGCGACCGTCCAGCCGAGCGCTTCGTAGAACGCCTTGGCGCGCGCGTAGTCGGCGACCCCCAGCGTGATCAGCGAGATGCTTTGCTTCACGCCGTGACCGTACCCCGGACGATCGTGCTCGGCGACACCGAGGTGCCGCGGATCGGGCTCGGCACGAACCGGCTCACCGACAGCGAGGAGCACGTCCGCTTCGTGCAGGAGGCGGTCGCGGCCGGGCTCCGGCACATCGACACCGCGCACGTCTACACGGGAGGGGCGAGCGAGCGGGTCATCGGCGCCGCGCTGTCGCGTGCGGCGGCCCGCGGCGTCGTCGCGACGAAGGGCGGCGGCCGCCGTCCGGGCGAGGGCCGTGCCGAGCCGCTGGCCGAGCAGGTCGAGCAGAGCCTGCGCAGCCTCGCCACCGAGACCATCGACCTCTACTACCTGCACAACGTCGACCCCGAGACGCCGATCGAGGAGAGCATGGCGGCGCTCGCCGCGCACCGCGACGCCGGGCGCATCCGGCACGTCGGACTGTCCAACGTCGGCGTCGCCGAGATCGAGAGGGCGCGGGCGGTCGTCCCGATCATGGCGGTGCAGAACGCCTACAACCTGACGGAGCGCGGCTCGGACGACGTCGTCGACTGGTGCGAGGCGGAGGGCATCGTCTTCGTGCCGTACTTCCCGCTGCGCGGCGGCAAGCCGGCGCTCGGTGAGATCGCGCGGCGCCGCGGCGTGAGCCCCTCGCGGGTCGCGCTCGCCTGGCTGCTGCGCCGCTCGCCGGCGACGCTGCCGATCCCGGGCACGCTTTCGCTGAGCCACCTGCGCGACAACCTCGCCGCGCTGGAGCTCGAGCTCACCGACGAGGAGTACGAGGCGCTTCGAGCTAGGAGGCCGCCGCCCGCAGGGACGGCGGCCTCCTGGAGCCGCTGGGGCTACGGGTTGGGGACGGCCACGCGGTTCGCCGGCACGATCTGCGGCTGGAACGCGAAGACGTCGCGGCTGTGCGGATCGACGAGCACCTTGACCCAGTTGACGTCGTTCGTGTCCCAGCTGCTGTTCGGGGCCGGGAAGCTGTGGTCGCCGAACGTCTCCACGCGCGTGAAGTTCTCGACGCGGCGCCCCTGTGCGTCGAGCAGTGGCTTGTCGACGATGAAGTAATGCGAGTCGCCGTGCACCAGCACGACCGGCTTCTCGAACGCGATCGTCAGGTCGCGCAGCCTGGACAGGATGTCGTGGAAGCCGTCGGGGTTGGCGTCGGTCTCGACGAGCGTCTTCGAGTCACGCTTCGGCGCACCCTGGAACCCGAAGGTGTCGAAGCCGGGGTCGGCCTGCCAGACGATCATCACGGCGGCCGACTTCTGCTTGGTCGCCTCGGCGAACGTCTCGTCGAGCCACGCCTCGTCGGCCTGCTCGCGAGCCTCGTACTCGGCCTCGTCACCGGCCGGGTCGCCGATGCCGCTCGAGCAGCGGTTGTTGCAGCTGCCCTGCACGTTGAGGGTCGCGTACGTGACGTCCTTGAACGTCCAGCGCCGGTTCTCCGAGCAGGCCGTCTTGAAGGGCGGCGCGCCCCCTTCGGGTCGTCCGTGCCGAGGCACGTCTTGTCGGTCTGAACCTCCGTCTTCAGCTGGTGCTGGCCGAGCGACCTGTCCGTGCTGAAGAACAGCTTGCGCTCGTACTGAAGCTGGAAGATGTCGTTCAGGCCGCCGTTCGTCGTGCGGTCGCAGTCCGTCCAGTCGTTGTCGCCGGGCGTGAAGATCGCCGGCTTCTTGAGCGCGTTGAAGAAGCCGAGGCCCTGCGAGTAGATCGTCGGCTCGGTGGCGGTCTGGCACGTGGTCGGCGTGACCGAGCCCGGCACCGCGTTGCCGGCCTTGAGGTCGCCGTCGTGCACCGAGAACTCGATGTCGGCGTGGTTCATGTCGTCGATGAGGTTCGGCACGCCCACCTGGGCCTGCACGTCCGAGTACGGCAGGTCTCCCCAGAGCCCGATCGCGTACTCGAAGTTCTTGTCGTTCTTCTTCCCTTCGCCGGCGAACGCGCCGGCAGCGAACGCGGCGGCCACGGCCACCGCGAGCAGCCCGAGGAAGACCTTGCGTCTGGACATCCACCCCTCCCGGTCGGTTGCGAGCGCCGACCTTCGCGGCTCGCGGCCGCGGGGTGGGAATCACGCCGGAGAAGATCCGGTGTCCATGCGGTGAAGGCGCAACCGCAGCGTAGGCTGGACGCGTGGCGGGGACGACGCCGATCGATGCTGCGCGCGCCGTCGTCGCCGCCCTCGGCGACGCCGTCGAGGCGGCGTACGCGATCGGCTCGGCCGCGACCGGCGGCTTCGAGCCCGGATCCAGCGATCTCGACATCGTCGTGGTGCTGCGCGGCGCGCCGTCGCGCGAGAAGCTGGCTGCGCTCGCCGAGGCCTTGCACGCGGTGGACGTCTCACCCGCGCGCGGGCTGGAGGTGGTCGCGTACGCGCGCGGTCAGGTCGTGCTCAACGTCAACACCGGCCCTGGCATGACCGAGCACGTCGGCTTCTCCGGCGACGACCCCGCGTTCTGGTTCGTCCTCGACCGCGCCATCGCGGAGGAGCACGCAGTCGTGCTCGTCGGGCCGCCGTGGGCTGAGTGCTTCGCCCCGGTGCCGCGCGACGACGTGCTCGCCGCCCTCCGCGAGTCGCTCGACTGGCACGACGCGGCCGAACCGGCGAGCCGCAACGCCGTCCTCAACGCCGTGCGGACGTGGCGCTGGCTCGAGACGGACGACTGGGTCTCGAAGCCCGAGGCGTTTGCCTGGCTCACGGCGAGGCTACGGAGCCGGCTCTAGCCGACGAGCAGCGCGGCGGCCGCCTCGAGGTTCGCGCGTCCGGCGCCGTGCGTGGTGACCGACGCGGTGGTGCCGGTCGGGAGCCAGCCGGGGACGCCGATGTCCACGACGACGACGCCGGGGTGCGCCGTGACGACGGACTCGGCGACCGCGCGCTGCCAGGCGTGACGGCCCGGGTCGCGCAGCACGAGGACGAGCGGCCGGCCGTCCTCGGGCACCCTCAGCTGCCCGGCGCGGTCGACCTGCATGACGTCGGCGTCGGGCCGCAGCGCGAGCACTGCCGACCCGAGCGAATGGTGCGCCTCCCCTGCGCAGACAAGGGGCTCGGGGACGAGCTCGACCACCCGCGGCGGCCCCTCGACGCGCACGGCGCCCGAGACCCGAAGCGCGCGGGCGGCGGCGTCGCGGCCCGGATGCCCGTTCACGGCGCCGGCGGGAGTATGTGGAGCGGCGCGCGCGACGCGGGCGGCGGCCTCCGCCAGCCGCTCCTCGCTCAGCCGGCCGGCATCGACCGCCGCGACGATCGCCACGTGCAGCGCGGCCACCGCGTCCTCGCCGTACTGCGGCCCGAGGCAGAGCAGATCCGCGCCCGCCGCCAGCGCCAGCACTCCTGTCTCCTCCAGCGGCGCCGAACGCGCGACCGCGCCCATGTCGAGCGCGTCGGTGACGACGATGCCGTCGAAGTGGAGCTCGCCGCGCAGCAGCCCCGTGATGACGCGCCCCGCTCACTGTCGCCGCGACCGGCGCGAGGGCCGGGACCACCAGGTGGCCCGGCATGATCGCGGCGACGCCGGCGTCGATGGCGGCGCGGAAGGGCTCGAGCTCACCGCGTCCCGCCGTACGACCGGCAGTGCCTCGGTGCGAGTCGACGTGCGTGTCGCCGTGCCCGGGAAAGTGCTTGGCGCAGGCGAGCACGCCGCCCGACTGCGTGCCCTTGACGAACGCCGCGACGTGCCGGGCGACGAGCTCCGGGTCGGACGCCGAACGCGCGCACGCCGATCACCGGGTTCTGCGGGTTCGTGTTCACGTCCGCGACCGGTGCGAGGTTCATCGTCACGCCCACCGCGCGCAGGTCGTCAGCCATCGCCCGCGCCACTGCCCGGGTCAGCTCCGGGTCGTCGACGGCGCCGAGCGCCAGGTTGCCCGGGTAGGAACAGCCGGCCTGCCACTCGAGCCGGGTGACGTCGCCGCCCTCCTCGTCGAGGGCGATCACGACGTCAGGGCGTCACGGCGAAGCTCGCGCCGTCAGCCCGGCGAGCTGCTCCGCGTCGACGATGTTGGACGCGTACAGGCAGACGCCGCCGAGCCCGCCGTCGAGGTGTCGGCGCACCCAGTCCGGCGCCTCCCGGCCCGTGAAGCTGGGGAGGAGGCAGCGCGGCGGCCGAGCCGCGCGATCACCCGCGAACGGCGCCCGCGGTCAACCCGAATGCGATGCGCCGGTGCACGAGCAGAAAGAACACGATCACGGGCAGCGCGGTCAGCGTCGCCGCCGCCATCAGCGGGCCCCAGTCGGTGCCGCGGGCGCTCGTGAAGCCGGCCAGCCAGACCGTGAGCGTCTGCTTCTCGGGGCTCGACAGCAGGATGTAGCGCGAGGATGAACTCGTTCCAGGCGAGGATGAACGCGAAGATCGACGTCGCGACGAGACCGGGGGCGACGAGCGGGAGCAGGATGCGGCAGAAGGCGCCGAAGCGCGTCGAGCCGTCGACCATCGCCGCCTCCTCGAGCTCGCGCGGGACGCCCATGACGAAGCCGCGCAGCGTCCAGACGCAGAACGGCAGCACGAAGGTCAGGTAGGTGACGATCACGCCGGTCAGCGTGTTCGTCCTGGTGCTCGTGCGGCGAGCGTGATGTAGAGCGGGATGATGAGCCCGTTCACCGGGACCATCTGCACGGCGATGATGACCACGATCGAACGCCCGCCAGCCGTGGAAGCGGAACTTCGCCAGCGCGACGGCCGCCAGGAAGGCGATCACGACCGAGAGCAGCACGACCACGCGAGACGACGATCAGGCTGTTCTTCACCGCGTCCCAGAAGAACGGCCGGTGGATCGCGGCCGAGAAGTTGTCGAGCGTGGGCGGCGACGGGAACCAGTGCGGCATGTAGTCCTGGATGTCGCGCCGCAGCTTGAACGCCGTCGAGACCATCCAGTAGACGGGGAACATCATCACCGCGAAGACCAGCAGGCCGAGCGCGTTCCAGCCCCACCGGCCGGTCCGCTCCGACGGCTTGGCTTGCGCCGCGGGAGCGGCCGCGGCGGCCGGTCGCGACCGCGCTCACTGCGCCATCCTCCGCACGTCGGGCGACGGCGCCGTACTGCCGGCCCGGATCATCTGCCGCGTGTAGACGAATGTGACCCCGAACATGATCAGGATCATGGTCACGGCGATCGCCGAGCCCAGCCCGTACTGGCTGACGCCGAACGACGTCACGTACGAGTAGATGCTCATCAGGTAGTAGTCGTCCTCCGGCCGGCCGTTGCGCATGATCCAGACCTGGTTGAAGACCTGGAAGTCCCAGATGACGGACAGGCTCCCGAGGATCAGGAAGATCGGCTTCAGGATCGGGAACGTGATGTCGCGGAACGTGCGCAGGCCGTTCGCGCCGTCGATCGACGCCGCCTCGACGAGCTCGTTCGGCACCTGCGAGAGCCCGGCGTACAGCGTGATCGCGACGAACGGGATCGCGCCCCAGACGATCAGCGCGGTGATCACGGCGAAACCCTGTGTCGGGTTCGCGAACCAGTCGTGGTGGATGAAGTTGCCGAGGTGCGAGCCGCGTCAGCGTCCAGTTCAGGACGCCGAACTCGTAGTCGACCATCCAGGCGAAGACGTTCACGGCGACGACGACCGGCATCGACCAGACGAGCACGAGCCCCGTCGTGAGCACCAGCCGCATGACGGTTCCGAGCTTCACGAGCAGGAGCGCCACCAGCGTCCCGAGGACCATCGTCAGCCCGACGTTCACGATCGTGAACACGATCGTCCGCACCAGCACCGTGTAGAACTGCGGGTCGTGCAGGATCGTGCGGTAGTTGTCGAGGCCGATCCACTCGCCCTTCTGCTGCAGCAGCTGGGGGAGGTCGTAGCGCTGGAACGAGAGCTTGAACAGCAGGTAGATCGGATAGCCGAGCACCGCCCCGATGACGGCGGCGGTCGGCAGGAGCAGTGCGTAGGGCGCGAGCGCGCCCGGGCGCGGTCCCGGAGAGCCCGATGCCGCCGAGCCGCAAGAAGCGGCTCGGCGGCAACGGCCGAGTCCGGGGGCCCGGTGGCGCTGCCCGGGTTCACGACGAGGAGTTGAGCAGCTCCGTGATCTTCTGGCTGGCCTGGGTGGCGGCGCCCTTCACGGAGCCCCCGCGGCCGACCAGGATGTTCGTGCCGAGCGACTGGAGCACGCCGGCAGTCTCCACGTTCGCCCACTTCGGCGTCACGGGGACGAACCAGCTGGTCTTCGCGGCCTTCGCGAACGGCGCGACGTCCGGCTGGCTGTTGAGCAGGCCCGTCAGCGTGGTCGTGTTCGGGATCTGCTTGCCCACTGTGGCGATCGTCCGCATCGACTGCGTGCTCGTGAAGTCGGCGATCCAGTCCTTGGCGAGGTCCTTGTTGGAGCTCGTGACCGGGATGCCGAGGACAGAGCCGCCCAGGAAGGTCGGCATCTGCTTGCCGGGAACGTGGCTCGGCATCGGGAACGCGCCGATGACCGGCTTCAGCGCGGGGTTGCCGGCCTTCGGGTCGAGCGAGTAGCCGTACTCCCAGCCGTTCGCCAGCACCATCGCCGTGTGGCCCTTGCTGAAGACGATGGCGAGGAACGGATGCGCCTCGTCACCGGTCTTGTTCGCCCGGGACAGCGAGAGCACCGTGTGCTTCCACGCGGTCAGCCCGGCGACGGCCTGCGGCGAGTCGAGCGTGCCGACCCACTTGCCGCCCTTGAACCGTGCGATCGCCCCGCCGTAGTCGTACACGAAGGCCATGGCGCCGTACCAGTACCGGCCGGGGAAGTAGAACGCCGAGAAGTTCGGGTCCGACTTGCCGTACTTCGCCATCAGCTTCTGGCCGTCGGCCTGGAACTCCGCGAGGCTCTTGGGCGTGCCCTTGATTCCCGCCTTCTTGAACATGTCCTTGCGGTACAGGACGGCGCGCGCACCTGCGTAGTACGGGACGCAGTACATCTTGCCCCCGTACGTGCAGGAGTCGCTCAGGCCCTTGAGCCAGGTCTTCGAGTTCGGATAGTCGGTCTTGTTGACCTGCGTGAGCGCGCCGGCCCCGAGGTACTTGGCCGCCTCGCTGTTGCCCAGCTCGATCACGTCGGGCGCCGTGCGGGCGGCCAGCCCGGCGTCGAACTTCGTGAGATGGTCGCCCCAGGTCTGCTCTTCGATCTTCACATCCACACCGGGGTGTTGCTGCTTGAACGTCGCAGTCGCCGTGTCACGAGCCTCCGCCCACAGCTGCCGCGCTTCGGGCTGCAGCCAGATGCGGAGCTCGGTGGCCTGCGCCCGCTTCGTGGACGTCGACGCCGTCGCGGCAACGATGAGCGCGAGGGTCCCCGTCAGCACGACGGTCAGTGCGATACGCACTTTCATTAAGGCCTCCTCCGGACTCCGATTGGTATGTACCAATTCGGCACGGCGGGAACTTTGCACACCGAAGTGGTGCTGTCAAGGGCTGGTTGCGGTTCGGTTAAAGCGGCTTAACAAAGCCGTTCGAAAGGCGAGCGTTGCCGAAGATTGGTACGAACCGCTTGCTACGGGACGAGCGTAACCTTCGTCAGACCACTCGGCCGGTCGGGATCGAGGCCCTTGACGATCGCAAGGGCCCGCGCGAACAGCTGGCCGGGGACGACGGACAGGAGCGGGGCGAGCACGGGGAGGCTGGGAGCCGGCACGGGCAGCCTGTGGTCGGCAGCGGCGACCTCGTCCGCGGCCGTGCCGCTGACGATGACGTTCGCGCCGGTGCCGGCCGCCCGCACGACCGCCTCCTGCACCGTAGGCAGGCTCGCGTCGCGCGAGGCGATTGCCCAGAGCGCGAAGGAGACGTCCATGGCGGCCACCGGCCCGTGCGAGAGATCGGTCGCTGTCAGCGGCTCGGCCGCGACCCGGCATGTCTCTAGCAGCTTCAGCGAGATCTCGCGTGCAGTGGCGAAATCCGGGCCGCGTCCGACCGCGAACAGGCGGTCGACCGAGCGCAGCGTGCGCGCGAGCGCGGCCGTTTTCGGCTCGAGCTCCGGCACGGAGGCGTCGATCAGGTCGGCGACCTCGTGCATCCCGTCGACGACCTCGCTGCGCCGGTGGCCTGCGCACGCAGCGAGCAGGGCGAGCGCGCCGAGCTGGGCGGTGTAGGTCTTCGTCGCGGCGACGGCGTGCTCCTGGCCGGCGGCCAGCGGCAGCGCGGTGTCGGCGGCCTCGGCGAGCGCCGAGCAGGGATCGTTCGTGATCGCGATCGTGAACGCGCCGCGCGCGCGGGCCCGCTGGACGTACTCGACGACGTCCGGCGTCCGTCCCGACTGCGACAGGGCGACGACCGTCGAGCCGCGCAGGTCGACGTCGCTGCCGTAGTAGACGAGCAGGGAGATCGAGTCGCGGAACGCTGTCCAGCCGGACAGCAGCCCGAACGCGTAAACGGCGAAGGACGCGGCGTTGTCGGACGATCCGTGGCCGACGAGGCGAACCGTCGTCGCACTGCGCCTGCGGGCCTCCTCCGCCGCGCCGGCGTAGGCGTCGGCGTGGGTGGTGAGGGCGCGGAGGACGGCCGGCTGCTCGGCGATCTCGCGGAGCATCTGCATGCCCGGCCCGCCCGCGTCGTCCACGCGCCGGGCGGCTGGCACGCTCATGCGCGTGCGACCAGGACCGGGGCGGCGCCCGCGCGGTCGCGGCGCTCGAGCTCCGTGACGAGGCGGTAGCGGTCGCCGCGGTAGACCGAGCGCACGAACTCGACGATGTCGCCGCTCTCCGCGCGCGTCGTCCGCTCGAACTGGAACGCGGGCGAGTGGATCGGGACGCCGAGGGCGGCCGAGTCGTCCTCGTTGGTGACCGTGGGCTCGATCGTCTGGATCCCGCCGACGATCTCGATTCCGTAGCGGCTCTCGAGCAGCTCGTAGAACGACGTCCCCTCGAGGTCGGCGGCGGTCAGCCCGGGGACGAGCGATTCGCGGACGTGCAGCGTCTCGATCGCCATCGTCTCCGAATCGGCCATGCGCAGCCGCCTGGCGACCACGATCCGTTCCGACGGCGACACGTAGAGGCACCGTCCCAGATAGGCGCCGGCCATCGTCACCTCGAGCGACAGGGTGCGGCTGCCGGGCCTCATGCCGCGCTTGCGCATGTCGTCGGTGAACGACGTCATCGTCAGCTGCTGGGCGATCTTCGGCTCGGCGACGAACGTGCCGCTGCCGCGCCGGCGGACGAGGTGCCCCTCGCGGACGAGGTCGTCGAGCGCGGCGCGCACGGTGAGTCGCGAGACGCCCAGGTCGGCGCTCAGCTGCCGCTCGGAAGGAATGGCGCTCCCGACGCCCAGTGACTCGATCAGATCCACCACGCTGTCGCGCGTCTGGCTCTGCTTCGTCTGGATCGCAGCCATCGCGGCGATCGTAGCCTCCCCGGCACAAGTGGTCAATACCAGTCTTGTGTTTCGCGGCGGACCGGTATTACACTGGCCGCCAGAGATGGTCTCGCCGTCCGTCACCGAGGGCCGCGACGCGGCGAACGCCGACCTCGACCTGCGCTCGACCGCCGAGCTCGTCCGGCTGATCAACGCCGAGGACGCGCGCGTGCCGGCCGCCGTCGGTGACGCGATGCCGGCGCTGGCGGCCGCTGTCGACGCGATCGCCGGCCTGCTGCGCGCCGGCGGGCGCCTCGTCTACGTCGGCGCCGGGTCGTCGGGCCGCCTCGCCGCCGTCGACGCCGCCGAGTGCGGGCCGACCTTCAACGTCCCGGACGGCACCGTCGTCGCGATCGTCGCGGGCGGCGTCAACGCGCTCGCCGTTGCGCAGGAGGCGGCAGAGGACGACGACGCGGCCGGCGTCGCCGACGTGCGCGCCGCGAGCGTCGGGCCGGGCGACGCCGTGGTCGCACTCTCCGCCAGCGGGCGGACGCCGTACGTCGTCGCCGCCGCGCGCGAGGCGCAAGCGGCCGGCGCGCTGACCGTCGGCGTGATCTGCGCGGCTGGCTCGCCGCTCGGTGCGCTCGTCGAGCACGAGATCGTCGCGGTCGTCGGGCCCGAGATCATCACCGGCTCGACCCGCATGAAGGCAGGCACGGCGCAGAAGCTGATTCTCAACACGATCTCGACGGCGGTGATGGTCCGCCTCGGCAAGACGTACGGGAACCTCATGGTCGACGTCGTCCCGAGCAACGAGAAGCTGCGCGCGCGTGCGCGCAGTGCGGTCGCGCTTGCCACCGGCGCGGCCGACGACGCGGTCGACGCCGCGCTCGCGGCGGCAGGCGGCGATGCGAAGGTCGCGATCGTCTCGCTGCTGACCGGCCTCGACGCCACCGCGGCACGCGATCGCCTTGGCGCCGCCGCCGGCTCCGTGCGCGCGTCGCTGGAGCGCGCATGAAGCTCGGCGTCGAAGCGGCCATCGTCGACGGCATCCTGCTCTGGGGCGACGTCTACGTCGCCGACGGCCGCATTGCGGCGGTCGGCCTGCGCAAGGGCCAGGGGCACGGCATCGCCGTTCCGGGCTTCGTCGACCTGCAGGTGAACGGCTTCGGCGGCGTCGATTTCGCCACGGCGGACGCGGCGGGCTACCGCCGCGCCGGCGAGGCGCTGCTCGGGACCGGCGTGACCGCGTTCCACCCGACCTTCATCACTGCACCTGAGAACGAGCTGCTCGCGGGACTGGCAGAGGTTCCCACGGAGCCGATCGGCCCCCGCGTGCTCGGCGTCCACCTCGAGGGCCCGTTCATCTCGTCGGAGCGGCTCGGCGTCCACCCGGCGTCGGCGCGTCGCGATCCCGACGTCGCGCTCACCGAGCGGCTGCTCGCCGCGGGCCCCGTCGCGCACATGACGCTCGCGCCCGAGCTCGAAGGGTCCGGTGCCGTCATCGACCTGCTGCACGAGCGCGGCGTCGTCGTGTCGTGCGGGCACACGAGCGCGACCGCGCTCGAGGCCGAGGCCGCGTTCGACCGCGGCGTCCGCACCGTCACGCACCTGTTCAACGCGATGCGCCCGATCGCCCATCGCGACCCGGGCATCGCCGGCCGCGCGCTGGCCCGCGACGACGTGATCGTCCAGCTGATCGTGGACGGCCACCATGTCGACGACGATGTGGTCAAGGTCGCGTTCCACGCGGCAGCAGGCCGCGCCGCGCTCGTCACCGACGCGATGGCCGCCGCAGGCATGGGCGACGGCCGCTACCGGCTCGGCAGCATCGAGGTCGACGTGCGCGACGGCGTCGCCCGCGGCGACGACGGCATGCTCGGCGGCAGCACCGTGACGATGATCGACTCGGTGCGAAACCTGCATGCGCTCGGATTTCCGCTAGTCGACGCCGTCGCCGCGGCGACCAGCGTCCCGGCGCGGGTCGACCGGCAGGCCGGTCGGCGTGCTCTCGGTCGGCGGCCCGGCGGACGTCGTCGTTCTCGACGACGCGCTCGAGATCCGCTCCGTCCTCGTCGACGGCCACGAGCGGGTGGCGGCGTAGCGATGGCCGGCATCTCCGTCGAGCGTGTGACGAAGGAGTTCGCCGGCGGCGTCATCGCGCTCGACGACGTCGACCTGGAGGTGGCGGATGGCGAGTTCCTGGTGCTGGTCGGCCCATCCGGCTGCGGCAAGTCGACGCTGCTGCGACTGATCGCCGGCCTGGAGCGCGTGACGGCCGGCGCGATCTCGATCGGCGATCGCGAGGTCACCGACCTCGCGCCGCGCCACCGCGACATCGCCATGGTCTTCCAGAGCTACGCGCTCTACCCGCACATGACCGTGCGCCAGAACCTCGGCTACGGGCTGCGCGTACGCCGCACGTCGAAGGCGGAGATCGCGAAGCGCGTGGACGAGGTCGCGCGCCTGCTGCGGCTCGAGGAACTGCTCGAGCGGCGCCCGGCCGCGCTCTCGGGCGGGCAACGCCAGCGCGTCGCGATGGGCCGCGCGATCGTCCGCGAGCCGCAGGCGTTCCTGATGGACGAGCCGCTGTCGAACCTCGACGCGAAGCTGCGCGTGAGCATGCGGGCGGAGCTCGCGAGCCTGCACGCGCGGCTCGGGGCCACGACCGTCTACGTGACACACGACCAGGTCGAGGCGATGACGCTCGGCAGCCGGGTCGCCGTCATGCGCGACGGCCGCATCCAGCAGATCGACTCGCCGCAGGTGCTCTACCGCGAGCCGGCCAACCTGTTCGTGGCGGCCTTCATCGGCTCGCCCGCCATGAACCTCGTGGAGGCGCGCCTCGACGGCGACTGGGTCGAGTTCGCCGACGTGCGGCTGCCGCTGGCGGCCGGCAACCGGCCCACGCGCGGGAGCGGCAGCGTCATTCTCGGCATCCGGCCCGAGGGCTTGACCGAGAGCGGCTCCGCCGACCCGGACCTGCCGCGCCTGGAGGTCGTGCTCGAGGTGGTCGAGGAGCTCGGCTCGGACACGCACGCGCTCTTCCGCATCGAGGCGCCGCACGTCGAGACCGACGACGTCGCCGTCACGCTCGACGGCGAGCGCGCCGTCCTGGCCGAGGACCGGGCGCTCTGGGACGCGCGCGTCGATCCCCGCGTCGACCCGCGGCCCGGCGACACCCTCCGGCTGGCCATCGACCCGGCCGCGTTCCACTTCTTCGATCCCGAAACCGGCGAGAACCTCCGCGCGACCCCGGCCGCGGTCACGTCGCCGGTGACGACCGGCGCCTAGGACTTCGCGACCACCCTCACCGGCATGCCGACGCCGGCGAAGTTGTACGTCCAGCGGCACGACCTGGAACTCGTGGAACGCGTACCCGCCCATGAACGGGATCGCCAACGGCAGCCAGTCGCGGAACGGCACCGACCACCAGCGTGGGATCTTCGCGTAGACCTTGTAGCTGCCCGGAGGCGTCGCGTACCCGGGCTTGCCGGTCGAGACGGCGATGGTGCGGACGACCATGTTGTTGTTGATCAGCAGCGCGACCTGGCGGTCGAGCAGCACCTCGGCTCGCTTGCCGGCCGGGCCGCGTGTGACGGGGAGCGGGCGCTGAGCCGTGACCAGCCGCTGGTCGGTGGTGTCGTCCATGACGCCCGTTCGCCGCAGTCCCTCCCACTTCTGGAAGGCGACGATCGCGTTGCTCGTCGCCGGGCCGAACCGCCCGTCGTCGTCGCCCGGAAGCAGGTAGCCGAGGTCGACCAAGCTGTCCTGCAGCGTCTTCACGCCGGGGTCGGGGGGCGGCAGCCGGAGCCCCGGAGGCTCGGGGCACGGGGCCGTTCGGCGTCTGCAGGAAGCGGTACGTGAGCGGCCTGCTGGTCGGGATCCCGGGGAAGCGGGCGGGTGCGATCCGCCCGTTGATCAGGAGCTACACGCGGGGAGCGCCCTCGGGGCCGGGCTCGCCGTGCGGATGACCTGCGCGAGGCGCGCGAGCAGCGAGCCCGTGTCGCCGCCGGCGGTGAAGCGCCCGCCGAGATTCACTGTCGCGATTCCGGCGGCCGCCGTCACGCTCAGCACCCGCGTCGAGCGCGGGACATTCGTGGAGAAGCCCTGGATGCGCTCGGCCGCGGTCGGGCCGGCGACGAGCGCCCGGATCGCGTCCTCGGCGGTGCTTCCGGGACGGCTGACAGCCGCGAGCTGCTCGCCGCGCAGGAAGAACACCTGCAGCCGTCCCTGCGCCGGTGCCGCCGCCACCGGTATGCCCGCCGCCAGTGCCGCCGCGAGCGCGACCACGCCCGCAGCGAGCCGCTGTGCCCGCGTCATCTCCCCTTCCTCCTCGAATTCGAGGCGCGAGCCTACGCGTAGTCTCGGCGGAAGTGAAGGCGGGCAGCTTCTTCGAGCCGCTCGGCGGCGGCCGCTACCGGTCGACCGAGCACACGGTCGGCCCGTGGGACCCGAGCGCGCAGCACGGCGGCCCGCCCGCGGCGCTCCTCGCGCGGGCGATCGAGTCCGAGTCGCCGTCCTGGCCGGCCACGGTCGTACGCGGCACGGTGGACATCCTGAGCGCGGTGCCTGTCGCGGAGCTGGCGGTCCGCAGCCGGGTGGTGCGGCCGGGACGGAGCGTCGAGCTGGTCGAGGCGGAGCTGGAGGCGGACGGCCGTCCGGTCGTACGCGCGCAGGCCTGGCGCATCCGCGTCGCCGAGCTCGACCTGCCATCGCTCGCGGAGAGCGACGACGCAGTGCCCGCGTTCCCGGCGACAACGGTGCCCTGGCCTGGACGGCGCGGCGGGTATCTCGACGCCATGGAGTGGCGGCCGGTCGGCGGGGTCCCGGCCGAGCCCGGGCCGGCGACGATCTGGGGACGCATGCGCTACCCGCTCGTCCCGGACGAGGAGCCGACCGGGCTCCAGCGGCTGCTGATGATCGCGGACTCCGGCAACGGCGTCTCGAGCGTGCTGCCCTGGACGGACTGGCTCTTCATCAACCCCGAGCTGACCGTGCACGTCGCGGCCGTCCCCGAGGGCGAGTGGATCTGCCTCGACGCGCACACGCGCGTCGACCCGCGCGGCTTCGGGCTGGCCGCGTCGCGGTTGTTCGATCGCCAACGCCTCGTCGGCCGCGGCGCGCAGGCGCTCTACATCGCGCGCCGCTGAGTAGCGTTGCCGCATGGCGACGAGCGCAGTCGAGCCCGGCTTCAGCGGACGCACCGCCTGGGCCCGCCACCTCCAGACACCGCTGCGCACGTTCCTGCGCACGGAGACCGGCAGCGCCATGGCCCTCGTCGCCGCGGTCGCCGTCGCGCTCCTGTGGGCGAACGTCGACCTCGACTCGTACGTCCGCGTGTGGGAGCGGACGAACCTGTCGATCAGCCTGGGCGACGCCGGGCTCTCCCACCCGCTGCGCTACTGGGTCAACAGCGGGCTCATGACGCTCTTCTTCTTCGTCGTCGGGCTCGAGGCACGGCGCGAGTTCGACGTCGGCGAGCTGCGCGAGCGCTCCCGCGCCGCCATCCCGCTCGCCGCCGGCATCGGCGGCATGCTCGTCCCGATCGCCATCTTCCTCGCGATCAACGCCGGCAGCTCGTCGAGGAGCGGCTGGGGCGTCGCGATGTCGACCGACACCGCCTTCGCGCTCGGGCTGCTCTCGCTCGTCGGCCGGCGCGTCCCGTTCCGGCTGCGCGCCTTCCTGCTGACCTTCTCCGTCGTCGACGACCTGGCGGCGATCGCCGTGATCGCAACGGTCTACGCGGCGACGATCGACCTGAGCGCGCTCGGGATCGCGTTCGCGATCTTCGTCCTCATCATCGCCCTGCCGAGGCTCGGCGTGCGCCGCGGCGCGATCTGCGCGCTGCTCGGCACGGCCGCCTGGGTCGCGCTCTCGAAGTCCGGCGTCGACCCGATCGTCATCGGCCTCGCCATGGGCCTGGTCACGTACGCGACGCCGCCCGCGCGCGGCGACCTCGAGGAGGCGACCGACCTGTTCCGGATGTTCCGTGAGCAGCCGACGCCCGAGCTCGCCCGCAGCGCACGCGCCGGCGTCGCCAGGACGATCTCCCCGAACGAGCGGCTCCAGCAGCTGTTGCACCCGTGGACGGGCTTCGTCATCGTCCCGCTCTTCGCGCTCGCCAACGCCGGAATCGCCCTCGATTCGCGGCTTTCTCAGGCGCGCGGCGACGTCGCCCATCACGCTCGGGATCATCGTCGGCTACGTCGTCGGCAAGCCCGTCGGCATCGTCGGCGCATCGTGGCTCGTCACCCGGCTGAGCCGCGGCCGGCTGCGGCCGCCGGTGGGGTGGGGCGCGCTCGTCGGCGGCGGCGCCATCGCCGGCATCGGCTTCACCGTCTCGCTCCTGATCGCCGAGCTCGCGTTCAGGGGCGACGCGCTGGACGAGGCGAAGGCCGGGGTTCTCGGGGCCGCCATCGGCGCCTCGCTGGTATCGGCCGGCGTCTTCCGGCTCGTGCGCCGGCTCCCGTTCGAGCGCCGGATCACCGCCGTCCTCGGCGGGTCGGACCCGATCGTCGACCTGGCCGCGCCGGTCGATGCGGAGCGAGACCACATCCGCGGCCCGATGGAGGCGCCGATCACGCTGCTCGAGTACGGCGACTTCGAGTGCCCGTACTGCGGCCGCGCCGAGCCGGTCATCCGCGACCTGCTCACCGACTTCGGCGACCTGCGCTACGTCTGGCGCCACCTCCCCCTCAATGACGTCCACCCGCACACGCAGCTCGCCGCCGAGGCCGCGGAGTCCGCGGCGCGCCAGGACGCGTTCTGGCCCATGTACGACCTGCTGCTGACGCACCAGGACGCGCTCGAGGAGCCGGATCTCGTTCGCTACGCGGAACAGCTCGGCCTCGACGGCGAGCGGTTCGAGGAGGACCTGCGCCGGCACACGACGGTGCCGCGCATCGCCGAGGACGTGGACAGCGCCGACCTGAGCGGCGTGTCCGGCACGCCCTCGTTCTTCATCAACGGACGACGCCACTACGGCGCCTACGACATCGACACGCTGTCAGCAGCGGTGCGAGTCGCGCGCGCACGCGCGAGCATCGCGGCCTGACGCGGCAGACCCGCGCGCCGTAAGTACCCTCGTTGAATGGCAGGCCCCTCGAGCCCTTCGCTCTCCCCGTCGCAGCTCGCAACGCTCGCCGAGCTCGGCGAGGAGCGCACGGCGAAAGCCGGGGACGTCCTCTTCACGGTCGGCGACCGGCGCTATCCGCTGATCGCGATCGTCGAGGGCGAGGTGGCGATCCTCGATCCGGCCGGCCATGAGATCGTGCGGCATGGAACCTCCGGCTTCCTCGGCGAGCTGAACCTCCTCACCGGGCAGACGGTGTTCCTGACCGCCGTCGCCACGCAGCCGCTGCGCTACATCGCCGTCGACCGCGACGCGCTCCGGCCGCTCCTGTTCGACGACGGCCCGCTGAGCGACCTCCTGCTCTCGACCTTCATCTCGCGTCGCGAGCTGCTGCAGCGCGTCGACGGCATCGGCGTCGAGATCGTCGGCCCGCACTCCTCGGCGGCGACGCGCCAGATGCTCGATTTCGTCCGCAGCAGCAAGCTGCCGTTCACCTGGCGCGACCCGGCGCACGACGCGGAGGCCGCGGCCCTGGTCGCGGAGCTGGACGCGGCGAGCCTGCCGCTCGTGCGGCTCCCCGGCGGGACCGACCTTCGCGGCCCGTCGCCGGGCGAGGTCTCGCGCCGGCTCGGGATCGGCCTCGAGCTCGCGCCCCGCGAGGAGGTCGACCTGCTGATCGTCGGCGGCGGCCCCGCCGGCCTCGGCGCGGCCGTCTACGGGGCGTCGGAGGGCCTGAACACGCTCGTCGTCGAGAGCACGGCGCTCGGGGGCCAGGCGGGATCGTCGCGGCGGATCGAGAACTACCTCGGCTTCCCGGCCGGCATCACCGGCGCCGAGCTGACCGGCCGCGCCGTCACGCAGACGCGCAAGTTCGGCGGCCGCACGGCAACGCCGTACCGCGCCGAGTCGCTCGAGCGGCTCGACGACGGCTACGTGGTGCGGCTCGACGAGGACCGTGAGATCGTCGCGCCCACGCGTGCTGCTGGCCACCGGCGCGCAGTACCGGCGCCTCCCGGTCGACGGCCTCGCCGACTACGAGGGAACAAGCATCTTCTACGCCGCGGGGCCGCCGGAGGGCGCGCTGTGCGGCGCGTCGCGCGTGGGCGTCGTCGGCGGCGGCAACTCCGCCGGCCAGGCCGCGGTCTGGCTCGCCCGGGGCGGCGCCCTCGTCACGCTTCTGCACCGGCGCGCCGACCTGCGCGAGACGATGTCGGACTACCTCGTCCGCGAGCTCGAGCGCTACGGCGTCGCCGTCCGCGACCGGAGCGAGATCGCCGAGCTGCACGGGGACGACGGCCGCCTCGAGGCTGTGACGCTCACCGACGGCGAGCGGCTGCCGCTCTCGTTCCTGTTCCTGTTCCTCGGCGCGCTGCCGTGCACCGAGTGGATCGGCGACGCCGTCGCGCGCGCCGACGACGGCTTCATCCTCACCGGCGACGCCGCGGGCGGCAACTACCTGCTCGAGACGAGCCTGCCCGGGGTCTTCGCGGCGGGTGATGCGCGCTCCGGGTCGACGAAGCGGTGCGCGACCGCCGTCGGGGAGGGGGCGATGGCCGTGCAGTTCGTGCACGCCCGGCTCGCCGCGCGCGCCCCGGCCGGCGCGACTCGCTAGACGAGCGCCTCGCGGAGCTCCCGCCGGGAGCTGATGTCGAGCTTCATGAAGACCTTGCGCAGGTGCCACTCGACGGTCCGCGGGCTGAGGAAGAGCCTGGCGCCGATCTCCGGGTTCGGTCTGCCCGTCCCGCGCAAGCGTCGCGATCTGCGCTTCCTGCGCGGTCAGCTGGGTCGCGCGTCTCGTCCGTCCGCTTCCGCGCGCGTTGCGCCCGTCGCGAGCAGCTCGCGCGCGGCGCGCTCGGCGAACCCGTCGGCCCCGACGGTCGTGAAGAACTCGTGCGCGGCCGTGAACGCGCTCGCGAGCGTCGCTGCGCCTGCGCCGTGCGACAGCCACTCGCCGTAGAGCAGCTCTGCGCGAGCGCGCGAACATCCGCATCTACGTCCCGCCGAGCACGTCGATGCGCCTCGCGGTAGGCGTCCTCTGCATCGTCGCCCTCGGCGACCAGCGCCCGCGCGCCGCGCCTCGACACCGCGCGCGAGGTCGGTGCCCGAGGCGCGCGGTCCTCTGCGCGAGGCGCTTCGAACGATTCCATCGGCCATGTCCTGATGCCCGCAGCGCGCCGCCGCTTCCACCAGCTCGGGCAGCACCCAGCCCGTGACGCTGAAATCGTCCTGAGCGGTTGCCCGCTGCGCGGCGGCGAGAGCTGTCTCGTACCTGCCCGAGGCTGTTGTGCACGATGGCCGTCGCGTAGTCGCACACGGTCAGGACGAGCCCTTCGCCCCTGCGTGGTCGCCACGCCCTCGAGACCGACGCAGTAGCGCGGCGGTCAGCGCCTCGTCTCCCCGGTATGCCGCCAGCAGGACGCGCATCGCGTCGCCGGGTCAGGGCCGTCGACCCGCTGATCGAGTCCGACTCGTCGAGGACAGCGACGCGCGGCGTCGAGGTCGCCTTCGTAGATGCGCATGGCGGCCAGGTAGTTAAGCGTCACCGGCAGCACGAGAGCACGCCGTCCTCGCGTGACACCTGCACGTGGCGTGCGGCGAGCGGCGATCCACGCCTGCGTCGTCGAAGAGCTCCGCCGCGACGCGCCACGCGATCCGCGTTCCCCGTAGTCGGCGCTCGTCGCGCTCCTCCTCCTCGACCGCACGGCGAGCGCCTGCTGGAGGATCGGCGCCGCCGCGGCATAGCCCTCGCGTGAACAGCACCGCGAGGCCGTCGAGCAGCAGATCGCCCGCGTCCGGCGCGCCGGACGCCGGCGGCGCCGCGCGCGCTGCCTACGCGGTGCACGGGACCCGTCGCCGAGACGCGCCGCGTTCGTGGCCGTGTACACTGCCTCGAGATGCGGTGTCGCGCGCGAGCGCGGCATCGAGCGGCTCGAGCCGCCGCGCCGCCTCGAGCAGCACCGAGCACGGCGCCGCCGATCGGGCCGACGTCCTGGCCGAGCTGCCCGTGGAGCCGGAGTGCCAGCGCACGCTCCAGTTCGTCCAGCGGGCCATGCTCCGCCGCCGCGAGCAGGTCGCCGCCGCCTCCGGCTGGCCGGCCAGCCGCTTCCGGCGCGCGGCCTCGAGCGCTCGATCGGCGCGCCAGGTGCGGGTCGGGGCTCAGCTGCGCAGCGCGCTCCAAGAACGCAGCCGCCGCAGCGAGGCCACCGCGCGCCTCGGCGCCGCTCGCCGAGCGCTCGAGCTCCGCCGCGACGTCCTCGTCCGGCGCCGAGCGTCAGCATGGCGCGCGGTGCCAGGCATCGGCGGTCCGGGTCGACAGCGGGATCGGTCGCCTCGGCCAGCGCGCCGTGTACCGCGCGTCGCTGCTCCGCACGGGCGCGGCGTCGTAGATCGCCGAGCGCAGGAGCGGATAGCGGAACGTGACCCGCGTTCCGACGGCGATCAGGTCCGGCCGACCTCGGCCGGCGCTGCCGCATCCGTCGCCAGCCCGAGGCCGGCGGCCGCACGCCAGAGCAGCGCCGGGTCGCCGAGCGGCTCGGCCGCGGCGAGCAGCAGCAATAGCTGTGTCTCCTCCGGAAGCTCCTCGACGCGGGTGCCGGAAGCTCGCCTCGATCCGCCCTTGCAGCGGCGGCCCCTCGGCGACGGCGAACCCGCCGGCAAGACGCGTGGGCGAGAGCGCCGCGCGCCGCTCGAGCAGGGCGAGGGGGTTGCCGCGCGTCTCGGCGATGATCCGCTCGCGGACGCGATGCGTCCAGCGCGACCGAGTTCGCAGCGTCGAGGAGCTCGCTCGCCTCGGCGGCGGACAGCGCTCCGAGCCGCAGCTCCTCGATCCCCTCGAGCCGGCTCGGCCTCTCGGAGTCGCGCTCTCTCGAAGACCATCAGCACGCCTTCCGCCTCGAGCCGCCGAGCGACGACGCGAGCACCTGCGGCCGACGAGCTCTCGAGCCACTGCGCGTCGTCGACCAGGCAGACGAGCGGGCTGCGACCCCGGCGGCCTCAGAGAGCAGCGTGAGGACGGCGAGCCCGACGAGGAGGGATCCGGGCGCGCCCCGGAGCTCATGCCGAGGCGGTCCGGCAGCTGCGTCGTGCTGCAGGCCGGAGCAGCCTGCGTCCCCGAGTACCGGGGCGCAGAGCTGCTGCAGCGCCGCGAAGAGCTCCATGCTCGCCTCGCCCCTCGGCCCGGAGCAGGCGAGTGCCATGGGCGCGCGCGGCGACATGCTCGAGAAGCGCCGTCTTGCCGATCCCCGCCTCGCCGCGCAGCACGACGGCGCCGCTCGTGCCCTGACGCGCCGCGTCGAGCAGATCGTCGAGCCTGCCGAGCTCGGTGCACGCCCGCGGAGCACTCTCGCCATCCAATCGCTGACGCACCCCACATTCAACCGAGGCCGTCGTGAAAGGCGATCAGTTGACTGCCGCCGAAGATCGACAGCAGCAGCAGGAAGACGTTCAGGATGTCGAGGAAGATCGACGCCGCCAGCAGCGGCGCGCCTTCGGATGTCCTGGGCTGGCGCAGGCGCTGGAAGTCGAACATGCGTGAAGCCGGCGAAGATCACCAGTCCCAGCGATCGCGTAGATCAGATCGCCGTTCGGGATCCGCGACGAAGATCGTGCACGATGCCGAAGATGATCAGCGCCGATCAGCGCGAAGAACAGCAGCCGCGCGAGCGCCGAGAGGTCGCGCCGGGTCGCGTAGCCGGCGGCTCCGAAGCCGGCGATGAAGAGCGCCGTCGCGCCGCCCGCCTGCCACACCGCCTGCGGGTCCGTAGCTCACGTAGTAGGCGATCGTCGGCGCCACCGCGAGCCCGATCAGCGACGCCGAAGGCGAAGCAGCAGCACGATCGCGAGCTGCTCCGACCGCTGCGACGCGCGACGTGCATGCCCGAACAGGCAGACGAACGCGAGCGATGAAGACACAGCCACGCCCCAGCCGTACGACATGTCGCGGCCGAGGTAGGCGCCCAGCGCGAAGAACGCCGCGGTCAGCGGCCACGAGTCCCATCGTCTGCCCGAACAGCGTGCGGGTCTCGTCCGGGTCAGCGCGGGGCGAAGGGCAGTTTCCGTTGTAGACATGTCGTGCTCCTTTGGCTCGACTACTCCGTAACGTCCCTTCTCGCCGAGGCGCATCGCGCCCGCGTCTTCCCCTGGTCGTGTCCCTGGCCTCTCTCTAGCCCGGGATGAGGACGAGCTTGCCGGTCGTGCGGCGGGCCTCGAGGTCCTCGTGCGCCCGGCGGGCGTCCTCGAGGGGGTAGCGGCCGCCGATGCGGATCGAGAGGCGCCCGTCCGCGATCAGGCCGAACACATCCGCGGCCCGCTGGACGAGCTCGTCGCGGGTCGCGGTGTAGTGGACGAGGGTCGGCCGCGTCAGGTAGAGCGAGCCTCCGCGCGCGAGCCTCATCGGGTCGAACGGGGCCGGGCCGCCGCTGGACGAGCCGAAGAGGACCATCGTGCCGCGCGGGCGGAGCGACTGAAGGCTCGTCTCGAACGTGTCTTTGCCGACGCCGTCGTAGACCACGGCGACACCCGCGCCGCCGGTCAGCTCCTTCGCGCGCGCAATTAACTCGTCGTAGCGCACGACCTCGTCCGCGCCTGCCCCGCGTGCCAGCTGCGCCTTCTCCTCCGTCGAGGTCGTGGCCAGGACGTTGCGCGCCGCGGATCTTCGCGAGCTGCGTGATGAGCAGGCCCGCGCCGCCGGCCGCGGCGTGGACGACGACCCAGTCGCCCGGCTGGATCGGGTACGTGGAGTCGTCAGGTACTGCGCGGTCACCCCCTGGAGCAGCGCTGCCGCGGCGAGCTCGTCGGAGACGCCGTCCGGTACCGGGACGGCCTCGCGCACGGCGACGACGACCTGCTCCGCGTAGCTTCCGGGCGCCTCCTTCCAGGCGACGCGGTCGCCCGGTTGGACCTCGGTGACGCCCTCACCGACCGCGATGACCCCGCCGGCGCCCTCGACGCCGAGGATCCGCGGCGGGTCGCCGCCGTAGCCTGGTGTGGTGCGCTCGTAGACGTCGCGGTAGTTGACGCCCGCGGCTCCGACCTCGACGAGCACGCTGCCCGGCCCGGGCTCGGGGGCCGCCGGTCGACGGCCTCCATCACCTCGGGGCCGCCCTTGCTCTCGATCGCGACTGCGCGCACGTTCGGCTCCAACGCCGATGAAGGTCCCGGGATTCCGCCCCGGGTCCGGGGCCGCGATACGGTCTCCGCGATGGGTCGGCGCGTGGCATGTCTCGCGGGTCTCGTCGTGCTCCTCGCCGTGCCGGCCGCGATCCAGGCCTCCCCGGCGCAGCGCACGACACCGCTGCCGCCCGCCACCGCGGCGGGCGTGTACGGCGGCCTCGGGTCGTGGCTCGACATCTTCGCGGATGACGCCTGGAAGAACCCCGGCGCTCTGGTCGCGCACGCGAAGGCGGCCGGGGTCCGGACGCTCTACCTCCAGACGTCGAACTACAGCCAGCGCGCCGCGATCCTCCGGCCGGCGGCCCTCGGCCGGTTCGTCGACTCGGCGCACGCGGCCGGCCTCCGCGTCGTTGCCTGGTACCTCCCGGGCTTTGCGAAGCCGCGCCTCGATGCGCGGCGCACGCTCGCCGCCCTGCACTTCCGCTCCTCCACCGGCCAGGCGTTCGACGGCTTCGCCCTCGACATCGAGGCGAGCGTCGTCCCGAACGTCGCCGTGCGGAATGCCCGCCTGCTCACGCTGACCGCGCTGCTGCGGGCGCGCGGCCGCGCGGAACTACCCGCTCGGCGCGATCATCCCGTCCCCGGTCGGGATCCGCCGCCATCCGCACTACTGGCCCGGCTTCCCGTACACGGCGCTCGCACGGTCGTTCGACGCCATCCTGCCGATGGCGTACTTCAGCTACTACGCGCACTCGGCGCGGGCCGCGTACGCGTACGCACACGCCGCGATGACGCTGCTCCGCGCACGCACCGGCGGGCGGCTGACGCTCGTCCACATGATCGGCGGCAGCGCGAACCACATCCCGGCGGCGACGCTGGCCGGCTTCGTCCGCGCCGTGTCCCAATGCGGTGCGCAGGGGATCAGCCTGTACGCGTTCCCCCAGACGAGCGCCGCTGACTGGGGCGTCCTCCGCACAGCTTCACTTGGCGGCGTGGGCCGGGCGTCCTGTAGCGGCTGAGAACCGCCGGTTGCGCGTGTTGGCTCGCGTCGAATACGTGAAGAAGGTGCCCGGCGGGCGTGCGGCCCGCCGGGCCGCAGCTCAGGTGAAGATGATCTGGCCGCCGGCGGCCTTCTCGTAGAACTCGCCGACGCTGATGATGTCGTCGACCTGGGGGACGAAGTCGTCCATGCTCAGGCCGAACATGTCGACGGTCGCCTTGCAGGCGTAGAGGTGCGCGCCGGAGTCGGCGACGAGCTCGATGAACTCGGGGATCGGCGGGATGTCGATCTTCTCCATCTGCCGCTTCATCATCCTCGTGGCCAGCGCCGAGAATCCGGGATCGCGCCGATCAGTGTGGGCAGGTGCATGCCGGGGTTGCCGACGGTCGCGACCTTGATGTTCTCGTAGCGGTCCTTGCGAATGGCGTCGAGGCCGAAGAAGGTGAAGAAGAGGTCGGCCTCGATGCCTTCCATGCGGGCGCCGTTGGCCATGATCAGGCCGGGGTAGATGCCCTCGAGCGAGCCCTTCGAGATGACGATCGCGACCTTCTCGATCGTGGCACGCTCGCCCTGGAGAGCGGGGGCTGAGTGCGCGAGCAGTTCGGTCATGGTGCGCTCCTCTCTAGATGCAGCCCTTGGGCTTCGGGATGCCGCCGATCTTGGCGGCGAGCTTCGCCGGGCCCTTCGGAAACAGCTGGTAGAGCTCCTTGACCGGCACGCCCGACTCCTTGCCGAGCGAGCGGATGGAGGGCGCGGTGCCGTTCTCGAGGTAGCGCTCGCGCATGAAGCGGACGACCAGCCAGTGACGGTCGGTCAGCTCCGCGATGCCGTTCTGCGCGGCGATCGCCTCGGCGATCTGCTCGTTCCACTGACCGGGGTCGGTCAGGAATCCGTCGGCGTCGACGTCGACCGGCGCGTCGGCGATCAGGGTCATGGTCATCTCGGTATCTCCTATCTCACGCGTGGACGAGCTCGAGCTTCTTGCCCGCCGTTGGCATCTCCGGGCCGATCCCGGGGATCGGCCGGCCGGGCAGCAAAGCGTGCCAGTAGACCCACTGGAAGGCGAGCTTCCCCAGGTGGTTGAGCCGCGACTGGCGCAGGAGCGGAAGCCCGAAGACGCCGGGGAAATGACCGGGAAGCGGCTCCGTTTCGTAGTTGAAGTCGATCAGGAGCGCCTTGTGGAAGCCGGTCTCGATGAAGCAGTTGGCGTGCCCGTCGTAGCCCGCGGCCGGCGCTTTGCCGGCGAAATAGCGGGCGACGTTCTCGGCGAGGACCTCCGCCTCGAAGTGGGTGACCGAGCCGGCCTTCGACGTCGGCAGGTCGGTCGCGTCACCGAGCGCGAAGACGTTCGGCGCCACGGCCGCCTGCAGCGTGTGCCTGTCCGTGGGGACGAACCCGAGCGCGTCGCCGAGGCCGGGTGACCGCTCGATGAAGGGCGCGCCGCCGTGGAGCGGCACGGTGACGAGCAGGTCGAAGTCGAGCTCGCGTCCGTCGTACGAGGAAAGCGTCCCCGCGGCGCCGTCCACCTCGCCTGCGTTGAACTCCGTCACGAGCTCGACGCCCTTTTCGGCGAGCAGCGATCCAAGCTCGGCCGAGGCGATCGGCTTCGTGAACGCCCCGTCGAGGGGCGTCGCGTAGACGAGCTCGGTGCGGCCACGGATTCCGCGCTCGCGGAGGTACCAGTCGGCGAGGAAGGCGAACTCGAGCGGCGCAACGGGGCACTTGATCGGCATGTCGACCAGGTTCACGACCAGGCGGCCGCCGTCGAAGTGCTCGAGCGCGCCCTGCAACGCGGCGGCGCCCTCGGGCGTGTAAAAGGTGAACGCGCGCTCGTTCCAGCCCGGCCCCGTGAGGCCGTCCGTCTCGTCGGGCTGCAGGCGCGTTCCGGTCGCGACGACGAGGACGTCGTACCGCAGCGTCGTGCCGCCGGCGAGCAGCACCTCGTTGCGGTCGGTCGCGACGGACTCGACCTCGTCTTCGTGGAAGAGCACCCCTCGGCGCAGCTGTCGCCCGCGCGGGCGCACGATCTCGTCGATGCCGGCGAGCCCGAACGGTACGAAGAGCAGCCCCGGCTGGTAGACGTGCCGGTCGTCGCGATCGACGACGTGGATGTCGGCCTCGGCGCTGTCGAAGCGGCGGCGGAGCCGGTTGGCGACCATCGTGCCGCCCGTGCCGCCGCCGAGGATGACGATCTGCTTCCTCACGATGCACCTCCTACAGGGGCGGCCGCGTCGGGGCGAGCGACCGCGTCGTGGAAGACAAAGCCGCCCTCGATCGCGCGGCGAATGGGGCACGAGCGCGCGACGCCTTCGAGCCGTTCCAGCTGCTCGGCGCTCAGGTCGCCCCCCAGCGTGACCTCGACGTCGACCGTTCGCGGCGTCGCCCGGTGGTCGTAGTCGACGGCCACATCGACAGAGCCAAGCTCCCAGCCCTTGGTTCGGGCGTACATGACGAGCGTCGTCGCCGTGCACGCGGCCAGCGCGGCAGGGAGCAGCTCGTGCGGCGCGGGGCCGCTGCCGTCCCCGCCCAGGTGCTCCGGCTCGTCGGTGACCAGCCGGTGGCGGCCGTCGATGACCACCTGCTGTCGCAGCGTCCCGGAGATCGAACGCGCCGTTGCCGTGAGCGTCATTGCATCCCCAGCCTCGCGGCCGGCCGCGACGGAGCCATCGGGGCAGCCGCGGAGCGGGCAGCGGTCAACTACTCGGTTGAGCAGTTGTGTTCTCCGCACCGCGATCAGCGGCGGTGCGGATGGCCGCGGCGCCGGCGGCGACCAGGATCGGTCCGAGACCAAAGGAGGTCGCATGAACCGCAAGATCCTGTGGGCCGTGCTGGCGAT
This sequence comes from uncultured Thermoleophilia bacterium, assembly GCA_963710465.1. Taxonomy (GTDB): domain Bacteria; phylum Actinomycetota; class Thermoleophilia; order Gaiellales; family Gaiellaceae; genus JACVRM01. The sequence continues at coordinate 9,211 of CAVQAQ010000007.1, read as the reverse complement.
CGGGCTCGCGCTCGTCATCGCGCCGCTGGCGCTCGGCCTGCCCGCCAAAACTGCCGCGGGCGAACGGATGATGGGCAACTTCCAGCCGATCATGCAGCCCGCCCAGGTGGCGACGACCGCCCGCTACTACAACGACGTCTTCGTGCCGCTCGGCAAGGTGACGCCGATGATGAGCGCGCAGAACGTCGCCAGGTTCCAGACGCTACACCGAAGGGCTTCGGCGGCGTTCAGACGGACACCGCAAGGCTCGTTCCGGCGCTTGCGCAAGCGATGCACATGACGCCGGCGCAGGTGCAGAAGATGATGGCCGCACAGTTCCCGGCCATGACCGCGATGATGACCGGCCTGCCCGCGATGCAGCGCGACTTCAACGGCCTGCTCGGGACGATGGCGGCGAACGTCGGCATCTTCTCGCAGGTACCGGGCGGGCTGGCCCACTACAAGCCGCTGGTGACGACGATGCAGGCGAACGTCGACAACTACCGCCAGGTCAGCAGCCTGCCGGACTTCCGGCTGTTCACCGTGTTCTTCGTCCTCCCAGGCGTGCTTCTGATCCTGCTCGCCGGGTGGGGCCTGTACGGAACTGCCCTCCGGCGGCGGTTCGCCGTCCACCATCACGCACGACCGACACCTGCCTGATCCGTCGACCCGAGGTGAGGGCTCCGGCCCTCACCTCACTCCCTCAGGAGGCACGCGATGACCGTTTCCCATCCACTCCCGGACGATCTGGTCGAGTTGATCGCGGACCGCTTCCGGGCGCTGAGCGAGCCGACTCGGATCAAGCTCCTCGATCGCCTGCGCGAGGGCGAGGCGAGCGTGCTCGAGCTGACCGAGCTCATCGGGACGACACAGCAGAACGTGTCGAAGCATCTCCGCGTCCTGCAGCAGAGCGGCATCGTCGCCCGGCGCAAGCAGGGCAACTACGCCTACTACCGCATCCTCGACGAAAGCGTCTACGCCCTCTGCGAGGCCGTGTGCGGAAGCCTGCAGCGGCGCGTCGAATCGCTCGGCGAGACCGTTGGCTCGGTAGCAGCCTGAGGCGCTCGCAGATCCGCGGTGGCTAGGTCTACGAGCTGGCCGGCGGCACGATGAGAACCGGCCGACCCGCATGCTCGGCGACCGCGTGGGACACGCTTCCTTCGACCACCTCGCGCAAGCCCTGGAAACCGCGTGAGCCGATGACGATCACCGCCGCGTCGATCTCATCGGCGACCTGCGTGATGCCCTCCCACGTCGGCGCCGCGAGAATGGCGCGCGCCTCGGCCGTGAAGCCCGCCTCGCGCGCGTGGATCGCGCCCGCCGACGCCTGCTCGAGCGCAGCTGCCTCGTTGTCGTCGTGGAACGACGCGCCGGGCGCGCCGGTCGACGCCAGCGCCGTGTTCTGGGCGAGCGTGAGCGGCGGGAACACATCCAGCACCACGGCGCGCCGGGGCCCAAGGAGCTCGGCTGCGGCCTCGATCGCCCGGCGAGATCCCGCGGTGTCGTCGTAGCAGATGAGAATCGGGGCGTCCTGCATTGCAAGCCTCCTTGTTGGCTAGCTACATACTGGCGATCCGGTACGCAGCGAGCGCCAGTCCCAGCGCGACGAGGACGCCGAGCGCGCACACGAGCCACACATTGGCGAAGACGATGCCCGGCGTCTTATCGCTCTCGCCGACGGCTGCCTCGTGCTCGAGGTCGTCGATCTTGCGACTCATTGCTTCAATCGTGGCCGCGGTCACCCGAACAGGCATCCGAGGATGCCTCGATTCGCTGCGCGAACGACGCAGGCGGGTGCCGGCGCGGTTCAGGCCGGTCGGGGTGTGAACCAGCGAGCTCGGCGGCTCGACCCGAAGTGCTGCTTCTCCGCCACGAGGGCCGCCGACGGCTCCTGAAGCGTGCCGGTCGGCTTCGGCCCTGAGAAGAAGTCGACGTCCACGCGCCCCACGCGGCCGGCGCCGAACTCGATGTAACACGAGCCGCGACCGTCGTAACCCGCTGGGTCCTCGCCGCCCTTCAGCCGGGCGACCAATGTGTCTGCGACGACGCGGGCCGCGCGCTCCGAGAACACGCCCGCCTTCGGCACGCCGACGGTCGCGACGTCGCCGACTGCGTAGACGTCGGGGAATCGCGTCTCCAGCGTCCGCGAGTCGACCGGGATGTAGCCGTTCTCTGCCATCCCGCTTTCGAGGACGACGCGGGGGGCGCGGTGCTTCGGCACGCCGAGAAAGAGGTCGTACGGCAGTTCCGTGCCGTCCTCCAGCACGGCGACGCTGCGACCAGGGTCCAGCGAGGCGACGCGCCTGCCGGCGACGAACTCGATGCCCCGCTCGTCGAACGCCTCGAGCAGCGCCGCCGACGTGTCGGGAGACGGCGGCACGGGCGTGCTGAACGGCATGGCGAGCGTGATCTCGCACCTGTCGCGAAGGCCGCGCTCGGTGAGGAAGTCGTGCAGCAGGAGGGCTGCCTCGCTCGGCGCGGGCGGGCACTTGAACGGCGCGCCGCACACGCCGACGACCGCCCGGCCGCTGGTGAAGGTGGGCAGCACCTCTCGCACCCGCTCGGACCCGGCGACCGAGTAGAACTCCGTGCCGACCTCGGCGAGCCCGGGCGTCGCGTCGAGGTCGTAGTCCGCGCCGAGCGCGACGACCAGGATGTCGGCCTCGTGCGCGCCGCGATCCGTCGTGACGCGCCGGGCCTCTGGGTCGATCGCGGTGACGGTCTCCGACAGGAAGCGCACTCCCGGCTTGGCGAAATCCGTGTAGTGGAGCCGCACGGCGGCGGGTGTGGCCTTGCCGAACATCACGTCCAGCTTCGAGTAGCCGAAGACGAACGCGTCGCTCGAGTCGATGAGCGTGACGCCGGCGTCCTCGCCCAACGCCTCGGACAAGGTGGTCGCCAGCTCGAGCCCGCCGAAGCCGGCGCCGAGAATGAGGATCCGCGTCTCCACGCGTCGAGCCTACGTGGCGCCCTGTGCCTGAACCCTGGCCCAGGTGTCCCTGAGGCCGAGCGTGCGGTTGAAGACGAGCCGCTCCGGCGTCGAGTCGGGATCCGGGCAGAAGTAGCCGAGGCGCTCGAACTGGACGGTCTCACCGACCGGCAGCTCGGCGAGCGCGGGCTCGACGAGGCAGTCCTCGAGCACCGTCTCCGAGTCGGGATTGAGATCGGCGAAGGTCGTCTCGGCCCCGGGATCGGGGCGGGTGAAGAGGCGGTCGTAGAGGCGGACTTCCGCGGGCACGGCGTGCTCGGCCGAGATCCAGTGCAGCGTCGCCTTGGGCCGGCGTCCGTCGAGAGCGTCGCCGCCGCGCGTCGCCGGGTCGTAGGTGCAGCGGAGCTCCACGATCTCGCCGCGCTCGTCCTTCACCACGTCGGTGCAGGTCACGAAGTAGGCGTAGCGAAGGCGCACCTCGCGGCCCGGGGCGAGGCGGAAGAACTTGTTCGGCGGGTCTTCCATGAAGTCGTCGCGCTCGATCCAGAGCTCGCGCGTGAACGGCACCATGCGCGTTCCGGCCGAGGGATCTTCAGGGTTGTTGACGGCTTCCAGCTCCTCGACCTGGCCCTCGGGGTAGTTCTCGATTACGACCTTGAGCGGGTGCAGAACCGCGAAGCGTCGCGGCGCCGTCCGGTTCAGCACGTCCCTGACCTCGTGCTCGAGCGCCTCGATCTCGACGGCGGTCTTGCCCTTGCCGCCCAGGCCGACCACGTCCAGGAAGTTGCGCAGACCCTCCGCCGGGAAGCCGCGCCGTCGCAGGGCCGCCACGGTGGGCATGCGCGGATCGTCCCAGCCGCGCACGCGGCCCTCGCTGACAAGCCGCCCCAGGAAGCGCTTCGAGAGCACGGTGTACGTGAAGTTGAGGCGCGCGAACTCGTACTGGTGCGGGTGCGCAGGAACCGGCAGGCTCTTGATCAGCCAGTCGTAGAGCGGCCGGTGAGCCTCGAACTCGAGCGTGCAGAGTGAGTGGGTGATGCCCTCGATCGCGTCCGACTGGCCGTGGGCGAAGTCGTACAGCGGATAGATGCACCACTCGTCGCCGGTCCGCGGGTGGGTCGCATGCAGGATCCGGTAGAGCACCGGGTCGCGCAGGTTGATGTTGGGTGAGGCCATATCGATCTTGGCCCTGAGCACCCTGGCGCCGTCCGGAAACTCGCTTGCGCGCATCCGCTCGAACAGGTCGAGGCTCTCGTCGACGGGGCGGTCGCGCCAGGGGCTGTTCGTGCCCGGCTCGGTCAGGGTGCCGCGGTACGCGCGGATCTCGTCGGCCGAGAGGTCGTCGACGTAGGCCTTGCCGGCGCGGATCAGGTCGACGGCCCACTCGTAGAGCTGCTGGAAGTAGTCGGAGGCGTAGTAGAGATGCTCGCCCCAGTCGAAGCCGAGCCAACGGATGTCCTCCTGGATCGCGTCGATGTATTCCTGCTCTTCCTTGATCGGGTTGGTGTCGTCGAAGCGCAGGTGGCAGCGGCCGCCGAATTCCTGGGCGATCCCGAAGTTGAGCGCGATCGACTTCGGGTGGCCGATGTGGAGGTAGCCGTTCGGCTCCGGCGGAAAGCGGGTCACGACCTCCGAGACCCTGCCCTCGCGGACATCCGCGGCGACGATCTCGCGGATGAAGTCGCTGCGCTCGGGAGTCACGGTCATCTCCCGAAGGAGAGTAGTGAGCTAGGACTGGGCGAGCGCGGCCTTCAGGCCGTCGAGGTCGGTGGCGCCGAAGACGAGGCGGTTCTGGGTGGCGACGTAGAGGAGATCGAGATCGACCCCGGCCTGCGCGACCTTGCGCGTCAGGTCGGCGAGGACGCCCGGACGATCCTCGACCTCGATCACGACCACCTCGCGCTCGCGGCTCACGGCGAGCTGTGAGATCGCGAGCGCGTGCCTGGCGGCTTCGGCGTGCGGAACAAGAACGTGTAGCTCGACCTGGTCGGCCGCTCCGATACACGTCGCGGACGCGAGATTGACGCCCGCGTCGCTGATCGCGGCCGCCACGCGCGCCGTGGCACCCGGCTCGTTCTTGATCTCGATGACGAGGTCGAACGGCATCGACTCGCTCCCTTCGGCGGTCCTGTCGCCGCGGACTCTCTCAGATCGCCGTCAGACGGCGCTTGCGCCGATAAAGTTGTGTCGCCCCCTGGGGGCGTGGCCCGAAGGTCGGGCTGCAGACTTTTAATCTGCTGGTCTGGGTTCGATTCCCAGCGCCCCCATTCACGCGCGTAGACAGCGCCTGCCGCGGGTACGTCGTGATCCGTGGACCTCAGCCGGGCACTTTCGCTCGTCGACCGGAATCTCGGGAACGCCGTCGAGCATGCCGTCGTCGCGCACCACCGCCGGCGGCTTCGACGCCACGGCCAGCTCGTCGCGCTCGACGGGCCCGTTGGAGGCTGGGCGGTCGGCGACCCGCCGCCTCGCTCCGGCAACGCCGTCGAGATCGTGGTGGACGGCGCGGACGCTCTGCCCCGCCTCGCCGACGCGATCGCGAATGCCCAGTCGCACGTGCATCTCGCCGGCTGGCACTTCACGCCCGACTTCGCGCTTCGTCGCGACGGCGAGGTAAAGGTGCTGCGCAACCTCCTCGCCGAGGTGGCAGAGCGCGTCCCGGTGCGGCTGCTTGCCTGGGCCGGCCCACCCCTGCCACTCTTCCGCCCCTCCCGAAGCGAGGTTCGGGCGATGCGCCACGCCTTGACGTCCGGGACGCGCGTGGCGTGCGCGCTCGACGCGCACGAGCGGCCGATGCACTGCCACCACGAGAAGATCGTCGTCATCGACGACCGCATCGCGTTCGTCGGCGGCATCGATCTCACCTCGCTCGCCGGGGATCGGTTCGACCAGAGCTCGCACGACGCGCGCGCCTCGCTGGGCTGGCACGACGCGCTCGCGGTGCTGCGCGGTCCGGCCGTCGCCGATGTCGCCGCCCACTTCCGCATGCGCTGGCACGAGGTCACCGGGGAAGCGGCTGGCGACGCCGGAGCGACCCGCGCCGATCGCGGACGGCATCGACGTGCAGGTCGTCCGCACGATTCCCGAGCGCGTCTACAAGGCCGTTCCGCATGGCGATTTTCGCATCCTCGAGTCGTACGTCGGCGCCTTCCGCGACGCCGAACGGCTGATCTATCTCGAGAGCCAGTTCCTCTGGTCGCCCGAGCTCGCACGGATCCTTCTCGACAAGCTCCGGCATCCGCCGACCGACCGCTTCCGCATCGTCGTGGTGCTCCCGGCGAAGCCGAACAACGGCAACGACGACACGCGCGGCACACTCGGCCAGCTCATCGAGGCCGACGATGACGCCGGCCGCTTCCTCGCGTGCACGCTCTACGCCCGGCACGGCCCGATCGCCGATCCGGTCTACGTCCACGGCAAGATCGGCATCGTCGACGACCGCTGGCTGACGATCGGCTCGGCCAACCTCAACGACCACTCGCTGTTCAACGACACCGAGATGAACGTCGTCATGCGCGATCCGGCGCTCGTGCGGGAGACGCGGCTACGGCTCTGGGCTGAGCATCTCGAGCGGCCCGTCGACGAGGTGGCGGGCGATCCCGCCGAGGTCGTAGACACGCTCTGGCGTCCGGTCGCCGAGGAACAGCTCGAGCGGCGCCTCAGAGGGGCGCCGCTCGAGCACCGGCTCGTGCGCTTGCCGCACGTGTCCCGGCGTACCGACCGGCTGCGCGGCCCGGTCGATGGGCTCCTCGTCGACGGCTAGAGGCCTGCCGGGGTAAAGGCAGCGCCGTCCTTCGGGTACGTCGCGCCGCTCGAGCTGCCCTTCGCCGCGGGGATGATCCCGCCGAGGAGCACGAGCTTCCGGCCGGTCCAGACCGCCTGCGGGCTGACGCGCGGACGCATCGGCGCCTGGGCGAGCGTCGACCAGCTGTTCGCGCTCGGGTCGAACGCGAGCGCGCGCTTTGCGACCGTGGTGGCGCTCGCATCGCTGTATCCGCCCGACACGATCAGGCGGTTGCGCGTCCAGATGGCCGTCGCACCGGTGCGGCGGACCGGCGACGCTGCAAGCAGCCGCCAGCTGTTCGTCACCGGGTTATATGCCTCGGTGATGCGGCCGCTCTTCCCGGCGGCCGCCACGACCATCTCGAACCCGTCCCACGCGGCCGCGCCGCCTGCGATCGGCCGCTTCGCCAGCTCGCGCCAGCGGTTGGTCGAAGGGTTGTACGCCGCTCCGCGGGCATAGCCCGCAGAGAGCGGCTTGCCGCTGGCCGCGCTGATACCGCTAACGAAGACGAGCACCTCGTGCCCGTCCCACACCGCGAGCGGAGACTGCTCGGGAGCGAGCGGCGAGTGTGGGAGCTTGCGCCAGGTGTTCGTCGCGGGGTTGTAGGCCGAGCCGTCGGCGCTCGAGTCGCCGCAGCAGCCGCCGCCCCAGCCGATCACTTCACGGCCCGTCCACACGGCGAACCCGTGTCCGGTCGGCGAGTCCGGCAGCCGGCGCCACTGTCCCTTGGCAGGGGTGTATGCCGTGGCGCGACAGCTCCAGACGAGCACGATGCTGCCCGTGAAGACCGAGTCGCGTCGGCAGTAGTTCGGCGTGGCGGGCGGATGCGCCAGCCGCCGCCAGGTGTTCGTCGCCGGGTTGTAGGCGGCGGCGTTCTCGGTTGCGTTGACGAGGTCGTTGTGCCCCGCGCGCGGCGTGAGCCCCGAGACGACGACCTCGGTGCCCGTCCACGCCGACGAGACGCCGGCCTGGAAGGCAAACGGCGCCGGCGGGACATGCCGCCAGGTGCCCGGAAACGTCAGGCTCGCGGCGCTCGAGGCCACGAGGGCCAGGGCGGCGGCCGCTGCCCCCAGGAGGACCGCTGGACGTCGATTCTTGAATCTGGCCATGATCTTCTCGCTTTCTCAATGCGTAGCTTGGTTGCAATCCGAGTGTCCGTCCACGACGGGCGAAGTTCCATTGACGGCAGATAGCCCGTCGATGGAAATCGCCGTGTCCGCCCCGGACGGCGCGCTGCTGGCCACCGTCCAGCCGGCCCCGCCGCGGATCACGGTGGGCCGCCTGCCCGACGCGAACGACATCGCGCTCGAGCCCGACCCCGAGCTGCTCGTCTCGCGCGTCGCGCACTGCACGCTCGAGGCGGACGGGCCGCGCTGGTTCGTCGTCGACGGCGGCAGCGTCAACGGCACCTTCCTACGCCGGAACGGCGTCCTCGAGCCCGTCGCCGGCCGGGCGCAGCTGCACGAGGGCGACGTCGTCTGCATCCTCGGGTCGACGCAGGGCGGCGAGCACCACTACTTCGAGCTCGCCGTCGGCGCGCTTGACGACTCGCAGGCGACGCGCGCCGCCGTCCGGCGCCCGGCGCCGCCGGAGGAGACGTGCCTCGACTACGACTCCGCCGAGGCGCGGCTCCTGCTCGTGCAGCACGGCGAGCACATCGAGATCCCGATCCGCGCACAGGCGCACCGCCTGCTCGCCTACATGGAGGCGCGCAACCGCGCGAGCGGCTCCGCCGCGGCACTCTGCACGCACGACGAGCTGATGGAGGCGATCTGGGCCGGCGAGCCGCTCCACAACCGGATGGAGCTCGCCAAGATCGTCTGGGAGCTGCGCAAGAAGCTCGAGCCGTACGGCGCCGACAACCTGATCGAGAACGAGCGCGGGCTCGGTTACCGCCTGCGCACGTGCACGCGCTGATGGCCGCGCCGGCGGTCGGCGAGACCTTCGGCCCGTACCACGTCGAGTCCATCCTCGGCCGCGGCGGGATGGGCACCGTCTACCTGGCCACCCACGCGCGGCTCGAGCGCAAGGTCGCCCTGAAGGTGATCGCGCCGGGGCTGGCGGAAGACGATGAGTTTCGCGAGCGCTTCCTGCGCGAGTCGCGGCTCGTCGCCTCGCTCGACCACCCGCACGTGATCCCGGTGTACGACGCGGATGAGATCGACGGCGTGCTCTTTCTCGCGATGCGGTACGTCTCCGGGCCGAGCTTGCGCGCGCTGCTCCGCTCCGACGAACGCCTCTCGATGGGTGAGACGGCACGAATCGCGGAGCAGGTCGCAGGCGCGCTCGACGCCGCACACCACGCGGGCCTCGTGCACCGCGACGTGAAGCCGGCCAACATCCTGCTGGCCGAGCCCAACCGCCACGTCTACCTCTGCGACTTTGGGCTGGCCCGGCGCACGGCGGCCGAGGGGGGGACGCGGACCGGATCGTTCCTCGGGACGGCCGACTACTCCGCTCCGGAGCAGGTGGAGGGCGGCCCGGTCGACGGGCGCGCCGACATCTACGCGCTCGGCGGC
>CAVQAQ010000006.1:0-125826 GCA_963710465.1 uncultured Thermoleophilia bacterium | reverse complement strand
GACCAGGTGTCGCTCATCGACACGATCGAGGACACGAGCGGGCCCGACCCGCAGGGCGCGCTGGCGCAGACCGAGCTCCGTGACGCCCTCGGTGACGCGATCGCGCGGCTGCCCGAGCGCGAGAAGCTCGTCGTAACGCTCTACTACTACGAGGAGCTGACCCTGCGTGAGATCGGCGACGTGCTCGGCGTGACCGAGTCGCGGGTCTCCCAGCTGCACACGAAGGCGATCCTCCGCCTCAAGGCGCGCCTCGCAGGCGGCGCCCGCGCCGTGACGACCTAGGCGAGAGCCTCCACTTGCCGGATCAGCCGCTCGACGCGGGCCGCGCCCGTGCCGTCGACGAGCGCCCGCGCCTCGTCGAGGCGGGCACGAGCCTCGACAGGCCGGCTCTGCCCGGCGAGGAAGTGGGCATAGCCAACGATCATCTCGGCGCGCTCGATCAGGGCCTCCGTCCCGGCAAACTCCTCGAGCACCCGCCGCCAGACCCGCTCCGCCTCCTCGACCCGCCCCTGCGCCTCCCGCAGCTGAGCCAGCTCGTAATACAAGTCTGGTGAGGACACCACGGCGAGCTCGACGTCGGCCTCCTCGAGACGGCCGCGGGCGATCAGAATCTGGGCCCGGAACGCGTTCACGACCTCGTCCCGCACGCTCCTAGACGCCGCGACCTCCGCCGCCCGGTCGAGGGCGGCCCAGGCCTCGTCGAAGCGCCCGAGCTCGATGAGCGTGCGCGCGAGGTTGACGGTCAGGGCGTTGAACAGCCACAGCGACTCGCCGAGGCGCTCGGTGATCGCGACTCGCTCACGCGCGTGCCCGACCGCCTCCTCGAGCCGGTCCTGTGCGCGGCGCAGGAAGACGAGGACGGCGTGGGAGGCTTCGAGCGCGCGGAGGCTCCCGGTCTCGAGGGCCAGGCGCATGGCCTCACCGACCTGCCGCTCGGCCTCGTCGAGCCGGCCCATCTCCAGCAGCGCGATCGCGCTGATGCCGCTCATGCAGAACGCAGCCCGGGGGACGTCGCCGAGCTCGAACGCGATCTCGGTCGCTCGGCGACGGTGCTCGACCCCTCTGTTGAGGCGCCCCAGCCAGCAGTCGGCGAGGCCGACGATGTCGTGCGCCTCGATCTCGATGCTGCGGAGCCCGAGCGGCTCGGCGAGCTCGAGCGAACGCATCCCCGCCGCGACCATCCCGTCCGGGTCGCCGCGCGCACGCGCCGCCTCGGCGAGCGCCAGCGACGCGAGGGCCGCCGCCTCGGGAGTGGCGCTGTCGGCCACGATCCGCTCGGCGAGCTCGACCGCCTCGTCCACAGCGCCCGAGCGCGCGAGCACGGCCGCGAGCTGTGCGCGCGCGAGCTCCGCCGGCTTCCGGTCGTCACCCGCGACGTCGACGGCGCTGCGCAGCAATTCGATCGACTGGTGGACGCCCGCCGTCGCCGCCGTCCAGGAGGCGGCCGCACGCAGCGCGTCGACGGCCGCGCGGACGAGGCTCGGCTCCACCGCCTCGAGCGGCGCGACCTCGCGGCGGAGCGACACGGCCTCGGCCAGGTGGTGCGCGACGGCGACGCCGAGGTCGGGCCTGCCGTTGTGGCCACCGAGCCAGTCCGCAGCGCGTCGATGGAGCTCGGAGCGGTCGAGCTTCGGAATCGACTCGTACGTGACCTCGCGAACGAGCGCGTGGTGGAAACGAAACTGGCGCGCACCGAGGAACGCGCTCTCGGGCTGCTCGTCGACGAAGCCGCCGGTGCGGAGACGCCGGAGCGCGGGAGCAGACCGCTCGCCGTCCACGACCGCTGCCACGGCGCCGTCCCAGAAGACGTCGCCGACGACGGCGCCCGCCTGCGCGATCCGCTTCACCTCGGGCGGGAAGAGGTCGAGGCGCGCGCCGATGAGCGCCCGGAAGGAGCGGGGGACGCCGGCGTCGACCCCGTCCTCGCCGGCCATGGCCGAGATCTCTTCGAGAAAGAGCGGGCTGCCCTCGCCGCGCTCGACGATGCCGGCCCGGACCTCCGCCGACCACGCCGCGCCGGCAAGGTTGTCGACGAGCGCCGCTGCCTCCTGCTCCGACAGCGCGTCCAGCTGGAGCACGCTCACCCGCTCGTCGGCGACGAGCTCCGCCAGCCGGTCGCGCAGCTCGGGCCGGCCCTGGAGAACCAGTGTGACCGGGACGGAGGCGATGACCTGGAAGAGCTCCTGGACGGCATCGAGCAGCGTGTCGTCGGCCCAGTGCAGGTCGTCGAGAACCACGACGACCGGGCCGGCGGACGCGAGACCCTCGAGGTATCGGCGCACGCTCCACAGAAGCTCGCTCTCCGAGCCCGCGGGGGCGCGAGCGACCAGCGCCGCCAGCTGCGCCTCGACGAGCGCGAGCTCCTCGGGGCTGTGGCGCGGCGCCAGCGCGCGGTGCAGCTTCGCCCGGGCCGCCTCGTCGCCGTCCGCGTCCCCGATGCCGGCCTCCTGGCGGACGACCCCGGCGAGCGGCAGCCACACGGTGCCCTCGCCGTAGGGCAGGCAGGCTCCGCGGAAGACGCCGGCCCGACCGTGCGCCCGCCCGGCGAACTCCTCCGCAAGCCTGCTCTTCCCGATGCCGGGCTCGCCGAGGACGACCACAGCCTGCGGCTCGCGGTCTCGGATCGCCCGCTCGAGCGCGCCGGCCAGCAGCTCGAGCTCGGCCGTGCGGCCGACGAGCGGCGAGCGGGCGCGCGTCCGCCGCGACGTGCCCTCGAGCGCCGGCCATGCGGACACCGGCTCGCGCTTGCCCCTGGCCTCGACCTGCAGCTCGTCGCCGTAGTCGACCGCGTCGCTCGTCAGGCGCATCGTGTCGCGGCCGACGAGCACCTGGCCGGGCTCGGCCGCCTGCTCGAGCCGCGCGGCGGTGTTCATGACGTCGCCGGTCGCGAGGGCGTCGCTGGCGCCGACGACCGCGTCGCCCGTCGCGACACCGATGCGCAGCTCGAGCTCCACGCCGAAGCGGGGCCGCAGCGTGTCGGTGAGGCCGACGAGCGCCTCGCGCAGCGCCAGCGCGCACCGGACGGCCCGTTCCGCGTCGTCCTCGTGCTGCGTCGGCACGCCGAAGACCGCGACCACGGCGTCCCCGGCGAACTTCTCGACCGTCCCGCCGAACTGCTCGACGACCGACCGCACGCGGTCGAAGTAGGCCCCCTGCACGCTGCCGAGCGCCTCGACGTCCAGCAGCTCGCCGAGCCCTGTTGAGCCGACGAGGTCGCAGAACAGGACGGTCACGAGCTTCCGCTCGGTCGCCACGCTCACGGCCCTAGAGAATCACTCCCCCAGCCGCGACGCCAGGGCTAGAGTTGCGAAACGGCTGCTGAGCGGGGCAAGATCGCCCCCGGTCGCCGCCCACAGGGTCGACAACACAGGAGGTAACGCACCGCATGCCCGCTCTCGAGCCCGGGAAGATTCGCAACGTCGCCGTCGTCGGACACCGTGGGACGGGCAAGACGTCCCTCGTCGAAGCGCTGCTGTTCGAAGGCGGCGCGACCAACCGCCTTGGCTCGATCGAGCAGGGCACGACCGTCTCCGACTGGGACGAGGACGAGCAGCGCCGCGCCACGTCCATCGGCGCGACGCTCACGCACGTCGACTGGCAGGGCCGGAAGATCAACCTGATCGACACGCCCGGCGATGCCAGCTTCCAGGGCGACACGATCGCCTCGCTGATGGTCGTGGAGGGCGCGCTGATCGTCGTCAGCGGCGTCATGGGCGTCGAGGTCAACACCGTCCGCGTGTGGGACCGCGCCGACAAGCTCGGCCTGTCGCGCGTCCTGTTCGTGAACATGCTCGATCGCGAGCGGGCCGACTTCCTGCGCGCTCTGGGCCAGCTGCAGGAGATGCTGTCGCCCCGCTGCATCGCGGTCAGCCTTCCGATCGGCGCGGAGCACGAGCTGACCGGCATCGTCGACCTGCTGCACGAGAAGGCGTACATGAGCCCGGAGGGCGCGCGTGACTCGAAGCCGGTGGACATTCCGGGCGAGATGGCTGATCAGGTCGCGCAGTACCGGACACAGCTGATCGATGCCGTCGTCGAGACGGACGAGGCGCTGATGGAGCGCTACCTGGAGACGGGCGAGGCGCCCGCTGCGGACCTGGCGAGTGCGCTGAAGTCCGCGGTCACGCGCGGCGAGATCTTCCCGGTCGCGGCAGGCGTCGCGACGAAGAACCTCGGCACGGATGCGCTGCTCGACCTGCTCGTCGAGGGCGTGCCGTCGCCGGCGCGCAAGGAGCCCGTCGTCGACCTGCACGAGGCCGACACGGCGGCCTTCGTCTTCAAGACGGTCGCCGACCCGTTCGCGGGGCGCATCAACGTCTTCCGCGTTGAGCGCGGGACGCTCACGACCGACTCGAACCTCGTCAACGCGCGGACGCACACGAAGGAGCGCACCGGCTCGCTCATGTTCATGCAGGGCAAGGATCACACCTCGGTGAGCGAGATCGGCGAGGGCGACATCGGCGCCGCCGCGAAGCTCAAGGACGTGCAGACCGGCGACGTGCTCCTCGACGCCGAGCGCGAGATCGAGCTGCCGAAGATCGAGTTTCCCGAGGCGGTCATGTCGTTCGCGATCACGCCGAAGGCGAAGGGCGACGAGGAGAAAATGGGCGCCGGCCTCCGGCGGCTACACGAGGAGGACCCGACGCTGATGCTCCGCCGAGACCCGCAGACGGGCGAGCAGCTGATCTCGGCTCTCTCCCAGATGGCGGTCGAGGTGGCGGTCGACCGGCTCAGGAGCCGTTTCGGCGTCGACGTCGAGCTGCGGCAGCCGCGGGTCCCGTACCTGGAGACGATCCGCAGGGAGTCTCGCGCCCAGGGCCGCTACAAGAAGCAGACCGGCGGCCGCGGGCAGTTCGGCGACTGCCACATCGTGCTCGAGCCGCTGGACGCCGGCGACGGCTACGAGTTCGTCGACAAGATCGTCGGCGGGGTCATCCCGCAGAACTTCCGGCCTGCGGTCGACAAAGGCATCCAGGAGGCGATGCAGCACGGCGAGCTCGCCGGAGCTCCCGTGAAGGGCGTGCGCGTGGTGCTCGTCGACGGCTCGTACCACTCCGTCGACTCCTCGGAGATGGCGTTCAAGATCGCCGGCTCGATGGCGTTCAAGACCGCGTACGAGAAGGCCGAACCGGTGTTGCTCGAGCCGATCATGGAGGTCGAGGTGACGGCGCCTGATGAGACGGTCGGCGCGGTCAACGGCGACCTCAACTCGCGGCGCGGCCGACTGCAGGGCATGGAGCCGCACGGCGGCATGACGAGCATCAAGGCCGAGGTGCCGATGTCGGAGATGCTCACCTACTCGCAAGCGCTGACGTCCATGACCGGCGGCCGCGGCGACTACCACATGCACTTCGCCCGCTACGAGGAGGTGCCGACGCACATCGCCCAGAAGGTGATCGCGGCGGCGCAGGCGGAGAAGGAGGAGGCTTCGAGCTGATGCGCGCGCTCCGCCCACCCGACGTTGCGGTCATCTGCGCGATCTGCGAGCGCACGCTGCTCGTCGGCGAGCGGGCGACGCGGTATACGCCGGACGGCGGCGACCACTACGTCGACGTCTGCCCGCTCTGCAACCCGATTGCACTCCAGCACGGGTGGGTGAAGGAGGGCGCGCCGACCACACCGGCCGCGGCCCCGCTGCGCCGGCGACGGCGGCTGAGCCTCGCAGCGATCTTCGACCCGCGCCGTGCCGGGGCCGAGGAGCCGGTCATGTCGGAGCCGATCCTGCGCCGGCTGTCGAAGCCGGAGCAGGCGATCGTCGAGGCAGCGGAGCTCTTCAACGCGTCCACGTACCGGCGTACGGTCGGGGGCATCGCGCGCAGCCTCGGCCCGCCGAAGGTCTCGATCGTCCCGCTCTCGGGCGTGAACACCGAGGTGGTCGTCACGGTCGCGTGGGAGCTGTCGTGGTACCAGTACCGCGTCTCCTTCGACGCCGCGCAGCCCGTGCGGCTCGAGGAGCGCGGGCTGGAGGTTGACGAGCTCGATGCGACGTTCCTCGACTGGAACACCGAGCTCGCCGACGACGGCCGGCTCGTCCCGAACATCGCCCGCGTCTAGGGACGGCGCCCGTTGGCCCGGTTCGTACAATCCCGGCGTGATCTATTGCGTCGTCCCGAAAGAGCTCGAGGCCGAGCTGTACGACAAGCTCGTCGAGTACTACAAGGACAACCCCAACGTGACGGTCATGGTCGACCGGCGCCAGGGCAGCGACCGGCGGACGCGCGCGGGCAAGACCAAGGGCAACGGAGGCGGCGCCGGCAAGCGCGAGATCCGCGACCGGCGGCGGCCGCGGGCGCGCGGAACGTTCCTCACGACCGACCCGCCGGAAGGCGCCGAGTAGACCCGACGCGTCACTAGGATGCCCGCCGTGAGCGCGGTCGAGACGCGGGCCTTCCAGAACTACATCGCCGGCGAATGGGTGGACGCGTCGACCGGCGAGACGTTCGAGTCGACGAGCCCGGCGAACGGCGATCTGATCGGCACGTTCCCGAAGTCGGCCGAGGCCGACGTCGACCGCGCCGTCGACGCCGCCAGGGAGGCGTTCGAGTCGTGGCGGCTCGTCCCGGCGCCGAAGCGCGGCGAGCTCATCTTCCGCTTCGCGCAGCTCCTCATCGACAACAAGGACGAGCTCACCGACCTGATGACCCACGAGATGGGCAAGGTCAAGGCCGAGGCCGGCGGCGACGTCCAGGAAGCGATCGACATGAGCTTCTACATGGCCGGCGAGGGCCGCAGGCTCTTCGGCCAGACGACGCCCTCCGAGCTGCCGGACAAGTTCAACATGTCGGTGCGCATGCCGATCGGCGTCGTCGGCGTGATCACGCCGTGGAACTTCCCGATCGCGATCCCGTCCTGGAAGATCGTGCCGGCGCTCGTGTGCGGCAACACCGTTGTGTTCAAGCCCGCCAACGACACGCCGCGGCTCGCCGAGCGCTTCGTCGAGCTGCTTGCGGAGGCGGGCATCCCGGCGGGTGTCGTCAACGTCGTGCACGGTTTCGGCGGCGACGTCGGCGAGCGGATCGTCCGCCACCCCGATGTCCGCGTCATCACCGTCACCGGGTCCCGCGAGACGGGCGTCAAGGTGCTGCAGGCGGCGGCCGAGGGCCTCAAGCACGTGCACCTCGAGCTGGGCGGCAAGAACGCGATCATCGTCATGGACGACGCCGATCTCGAGCTCGCGGCCGACGGGATCCTCTGGTCCGCCTTCGGCACCTCCGGGCAGCGCTGCACGGCCGCCAGCCGCGTGATCGCGCACCGCGCCGTGGTCGGCGAGCTGCAGTCCCGCCTCGTCGCGGCCGCCGAGAAGATGCGCCTCGGCCCCGGCTGGGAGGACGAGACCGACGTCGGTCCGGTCATCAACCAGCGGGCGCTCGACAAGATCCACTCCTACACGGGCATCGGCAAGGAAGAGGGCGCGACGCTCCTGACCGGCGGCGAGGTCGCCACCGGCAACGGCCTCGACCGCGGCTTCTACTACCGCCCGACGATCTTCGGCGACGTCCAGCCCGGCATGCGCATCGCCCAGGAGGAGATCTTCGGCCCGACCACCGCGATCATCCCCGTCGACTCGTTCGACGAGGCGATCCGCGTCGCGAACGGCGTCAAGTTCGGGCTGTCGTCGTCGATCTTCACGGGCGACATCAACAAGGCGTTCCGGGCAGTGCGCGACCTTCAGACCGGCATCACGTACGTGAACGCCGGCACGATCGGCGCCGAGGTGCATCTCCCGTTCGGCGGCGCGAAGGACACCGGCAACGGGCACCGCGAGGCCGGCCAGGCCGCGCTCGACGTCTTCACCGAGTGGAAGTCGGTCTACGTCGACTACTCGGGCAAGCTGCAGCGCGCGCAGATTGACACGAACTAGCGCCGCTCCCCTGCCGGGTTAGGCTGGGCCGTGGCGGTTCTCCACGTCGTGCGCAAGTGGGCGCCGAACCGCGCGGAGCTGCGCACCTTCGGGAAGTACTGCTTCCTCGCAGCGATCTACGTCACGCTCGGCGTGATCAACGGGTTCTTCGTCGTCGCCTTCTGGATCGGGCTGGCGTTCCTCTTCCTGACCGCCTGGGCGATCCCGGCTCTCTGGCGACGGATCACGCGTTGAGCTGGGCCGCCCACGACATGGAGCCGTACGCGTTCCAGAAGCACCTCGGCGCGAAGATCGCCTTCGTCCCGCTGCTGCTCGGCTCGTACGCGCCCGACCAGGCGACGAAGTGGTTCGTGTACGGCATCCATCTGGGGCCGTGGGATCTCAAGGCGTCCGACCCGGTCAAGTTCCACCGCGGCTGGCCCGGCCTTGGCTTCACGCACTCGCTGACGTTCGGCGTCGTCGTCGGCCTGCTGATCTGGGGCCTCTTCGGCAGCCGCCTGTGGGGTGTGAGCTTCATGATCGGGCACGCGGCTCACGTCATCACCGACGCGGGCGACACGGTCGGGACGATGTGGTTCTTCCCGTGGACGCACCACTTCCACATCGACGCGTGGGCCTACGCGGGCCAGACGGGGCGGTTCACCGACGCGGCCGCCTACTTCAGCGGGCTCGGTGGGATGTGGGACCTCGTCTGGATCCTGTACGGGCTGCTCTCGTGGCGCGTGATCACGCGCAGCTACTTCGAGGACGTCGTCTACAACGCCGACGCGTTCTGGCCCTGGCTCAACAAGCGGCTGCCGAAGGACGCGCTGCTCGTGCTCTACCGCGGCGCCTTCTTCTACGGCTGCAGCCAGTGGCTCGCCTGGTCGATCTGGGCGCACGTGTACCACCACTACCCGTATGACCTGCACTGGGGCGGGCCGCACTGGGTGCACGCCGCGCACCCGGGTGATTAGCGCGCAGGTACAAGACGTCGATGCCGGACCGTCTGTCGCGCGCCCTCGCCCGCATCGGCTTCCCGTCGTTTCGCCCCGGACAGCGGGACGCGGTGGAGGCGCTCGTTGCCGGCCACGACGTGCTCGCCGTCATGCCGACGGGCGCCGGCAAGTCGGCGATCTACCAGGTTGCCGGCCTGCTCCTGCCGGGTCCGACGCTCGTGGTGTCGCCGCTGATCGCGCTCCAGCGCGACCAGGTCGAGTCGATCGAGGAGGAGGGCGCCGCCGAGGCGGCGCAGCTCAACTCGTCACTGCGCGGGAGCCGGCGCGAGGAGGTGCTCGAGGAGCTGGAGGAGGGAGAGCTCGAGTACCTGTTCCTGGCGCCGGAGCAGCTGGCCAACGACGAGACGCTCGCCGCCGTCCAGGCGGCGAAGCCATCGCTGCTGGTCGTCGACGAGGCGCACTGCATCAGCGAGTGGGGCCATGACTTCCGGCCGGAGTACCTGCGCCTCGGCGCGCTCGCCGACGCGCTGGGCCACCCGCGAATCCTGGCGTTGACGGCGACCGCGTCACCGCCCGTCCGCGAGGAGATCGTCGAACGGCTGCACATGCGCGACGCGCAGCTCGTCGTGCGCGGCTTCGACCGCCCGAATATCTGGCTGGGCGTCGAGCAGTTCTTCGAGGTGCACCGGCGCGACGAGGCGCTCGTCGAGCGCGTCATTGCGGAGCCGAAGCCGGGCATCGTCTACACGGCGACTCGGGCGCGCGCGGACGAGCTCGCGGCGCGCTTCGCGGCCGCGGGCATGCGAGCGGTCTCGTACCACGCTGGCCTGGCCGCCCGCGCACGCCGCGAGGCTCAGGACGCCTTCATGGAGGACGCCGTCGACGTCGTCGTCGCCACCGTCGCGTTCGGCATGGGGATCGACAAGGCGGACGTGCGCTTCGTCTTCCATGCCGAGATCACCGAGTCGGTCGACTCCTACTACCAGGAGATCGGCCGCGCGGGCCGCGACGGCGACCCGGCGCGCGCCATCCTCTTCTACCGGGCCGAGGACGTCGGCCTCCAGCGGTTCCTCTCGGCCTCGCCGCGGGTCGCGGAGGAGCAGCTCGTCGTGGTCGCCGAGGCCGTGGACCGCCACCACGGCCCCGTCGAGCTCACCGAGCTCCGCGACGAGACCGGGCTCTCCGAGAGCAAGTTGAGCGCCACGCTCGGACGCCTGGCCGACGCGGGCGCGGTCGAGATCGAGCCTGACGGCACGGTCGAGCCGATCGAGATCGACGGCAAGACCGTCGGGCGGGCCGCCGAGCTCGACGTGCGGCACCGCGAGCTCGAGCGCTCGCGCGTGGACATGGTCCGCGCCTACGCCGAGCTGCGCGACTGCCGGCGCCGGTTCCTGCTCAACTACTTCGGCGAGCCGCGCGAGGAGCCGTGCGGCTACTGCGACGCCTGCGACGCGGGGCTGGCAACGCCCGACGACGGGCGGCATCCGTTCGGGCTCGAGACGCGCGTCCGGCACCCGCAGTGGGGCGAGGGCGTCGTCCAGCGCTACGAGGGCGACAAGGTCGTCGTCCTCTTCGACGAGGTCGGCTGGAAGACGCTCGAGGTCGACCTGGTCGTCGAGCGGGGACTGCTCGAGGCGCTCTAGGCGTAGAGGATGTGGAAGAGCTCGAGGTCGAGCCCGTTTTCCGTGAGCGTGGCGAGCTTCGCGATGCCCTCGTTCTCCTCGAACTGCAGCACCAGCTCGCTGCCCGTGTCGGTCGCGCGGTCGAGCTGCTCCAGCCGGAACTCGAGCGACGACGCCTCCTCGCCGGCGACGTAGAACAGCCGCACCTCGACGTTGTTGTCGCGGCCGGAGTCCGTGCCCTCGCGGAGCGTCAGCTCCCAGGCCTGGCGTACAGAGGCCCAGTCCTCGATCGTCGCGACGTGGACGGTGTACGCCTCGTCGATCGCGACCGTGATCTCCTCGTCGGCGCGCTCGGTGGTCGTCTCCCGCGGGAGCACGGTGATGTGCGCCATGGACAGGCCGTTCCCCGCGTCGGCGCGGGGCAAACGCGTACGGTTCCGCCATGCGGATCGTGGTCGGTGCCGACGACGAGGGCGAGGTCCTGGACGCCGTCGTCGACGAGCTCGGGCAGCGCGGGCACGAGCTGACTGTGCTCCCGCGCGACCTCTGGCCGAACGTCGCGCAACAGGTCGCTGAGACGGTCGCCCGCGGCGATGCGGACCAGGGGATGCTGTTCTGCTGGACCGGAACGGGCACCTCGATGGCGGCGAACAAGGTGCCGGGTGTGCGCGCCGCGCTCGCGTGGGACCCGTGGATCGCCGAGGGCGCGCGCCGCTGGAACGACGCGAACGTGCTGGTGATGAGCCTCAAGCGCACCAGCCCGGAGGTCGCGCGTGCCATCGTCGACGCGTGGCTCGGTGTCGAGGCTCCCGACGCGGACGAGCAGGACAACATCGCCCGGCTGGCCGAGCTCGACGCCGAGCGATGAAGGCGAGGCTCTTCACAGACGGCGGCGCCCGCGGCAACCCGGGGCCGGCCGCCTACGCGTACGTGCTGGAGGCCGAGGACGACACGGTGCTCGACTCGGACGGGCAGCCCATTGGCGTCGCGACGAACAACGTGGCCGAGTACCGGGCGCTCGTCGCCGGGCTCGAGCGCGCGGCCGAGCTCGGCATCGACGAGCTCGAGGTCGTCTCCGACTCGGAGCTGCTCGTGAAGCAGATGCGCGGCGAGTACCGGGTCAAGAACGAAGCGCTGCAGGCGCTGAATCGGCAGGCCGCAGGGCTGGCGAGACGCTTCGAGAGCATCGTCTACACGGCCGTGCGGCGCGAGCAGAACGAGCTGGCCGACCGGCTCGTGAACGAGGCCCTGGACGACGCGGGCGCCTGACCTCGGTGCCGGAACGCGGGCTATACTGCGGCCCGCCGGCGGATGTAGCTCAGTTGGCTAGAGCGTCTGCTTGCCATGCAGAAGGTCGTGGGTTCGAGTCCCATCATCCGCTCCTCCGAAAGCCCCGCTCAGGCGGGGTTTTTCTTTGGCCCGTGCGACACTTCACGCGGATGACGACCGTGTTAGTCAGCCTTTAGTCAGCCTTGCCCGAGCCGACCACGCAACCCACGCCGCTCGTCTGCGACCAATGCCTACGCGCCGATCGCGACGGTGATGGCCGCGGCTGGAAGGCCGACTGGTCCGGCGGGCACGACGGCGAAGAAATCGAGCTCGTCGTGCTCTGCCCCACGGGTTGGACACGCGAGTTCGGCGTCGGCGGGGCTCCGCGACACGGCCGCCAATGACTTATTAGTCAAAGTCGGACCGCTTCCGGAAATTTCGACGAATCCTGCCCGCACGTGACTCGCCTCCGGCAGGCCTTCTTGCTGCTTGCGGGCTAGGGCTTCGGAACGTACTTCTCCTGACCCGTGAACAATGCGAGGAACGCGATCTTGCCCCCCGGCCGCAAGACTCCGACGCCGTCCTTGGTGACAGTCATCGTGTAGGAGTGCGGGCGGTCGAGGCGGCCGCAGGTGATGTTGCCGTTCTCGCCGATGCAGCCCATCTTCTTGTACTGCAGGGTCTTCGCCTGCGTCGCGCTCACGGCGGCGGTAGCGCCGGTACCGAGCAGCAGCCCGATCACGACGCCGATAGTTGCCTTCTTCATGTGTCCGTCCTTTCGTGGTCGGCCTTAGCCGACGAGCTCTGATGTGCCGTCGCAGTCATGGGAAATCGCGGTGGCCTTACTCGTGATGCGTTCCGTTGTGATGCCGATCAGTCCCAAGAAGAAGGTCGGCACGCGGTCTGTGATCCGTACCCCCAACTGGTCATTCGTTGTGACCGCCGACAGATACGCGGAGCGGTGGCTAGGAACAGCCTTTGAGGTGGATCGTAATCCGATGCTTGCGCTAACGTTTCCTCATATGCAGTCGCAGGCACGTGTCCCGTTGAGCATCCTCACCAGCCCCGAGCAGCGCAGGGCGCTCGATGAGCTCGCACGCGTCGAAGACAGAAGCCGCGGCGCCATCGTGCGCCTCGCCCTCGACGAGCACCTGGCGCGCAAACAGTTGCGAGACCGCGAACGGAAGGAGCAGTGATAGCGAACAGCAGGCCAGGCAGTCACCCGCCGCCCGGCGGCCATCCGCCGAACCCGGCGAACCCGCCGCGCCCAACAGCACCGATCAAGGCGCCGAAGCGATGAGCACGTACGCCCCAGACGTCGAGCCCATTAGCCGCGAGATGTGGGAGGCGCGCGAGGCCGCCCGCCGCGACGCGCCTTCTGCGAGGGTCATCGTCGCCCAGTTCACCGCGAACAGGCAGCAGCGCAACGCCGAGGGGCTCGAGGCACCGGCCAATTTGTGGGGCTCGCCGTCCGGCTCCTCGTTCCAGTCCGGCAAGGCGGGCCTACCGGCTCCACGTAACGCATCGCGACGCAGCCGCCCCGAACACGCGGTTCGTCTGTGGCATCCCAGACCCGAAGCCCGCGCCGCCGCCCGCTCCCTCGCCGCTGATCACGCCCGCGCCGCCGCTGGCCCCGATCACGATCGGCGGCAGCCTCCGTCCCGACGCGCCCAAAGACAAGTGAACGCCGCGTTCGCCGCCGAGGTGGCCGCGCTCCGCGAACGAGCCGAACGGTGCCCGCCAATCCCGCTCCCATTGGCCGGTGGCCGAATGTTTACGCGACGCGCTCCGCAGCATGTTTGCGGATCCCCAAAGAACAAGTGCCAGAGCGCCGCGACCATGAGTCCCTCGACGCATCGGATGCGAAGATCCTGGAGCGTTTCGGCGTGCGCTTTGAGCTCCTGGATCGCGACGAGCCGGACCGGTACGAGCCGTGGATCGCCATTGTCCCCGGCCGCAGCGGCGGCGAAGCGACACACGCCATCGCTGTGTTCGGTAACGCGGCGGCAGCGAGAGGCGCGTTGGCCCGCTTCCGGATTCGTCCCCGCATGAACGGTCAGACGCCGAGATCCAGCGAGGCAAGCGCGCCCTCAAAGCCGCCGAAGCACTCCTCGCCGACCTCCACCTCGAGCAGATGACGCTCATGCGACCGCATCGAGGCCGACGCACTCCCCGAGCAGGGCGTCGCGACGACGGATGAGATCCGCGAGGCGCTTAGGCTCGCCTACGAAGAGGTCGACTGAGGTGGCATCGCGACCCTCGCTCGACAAGCACGCTTGGCAGAAGACCAGGGCAACGGTCCGCGCACGAGACGGCCACGCAGCTGCGTCGTATGCCGCTCAACGACGAGGTTGTCCGTCCATCACGTCGTGCCGGCACGCCACGGCGGAGACGACTCGCCGAGAACCTGGTCGACGCTTGCGCTCCCGCTGTCACGCGAAGGCGAGCGCACGCGAGCGCATCGCGACCGGGCAATACCAGAATCCTGCTGAAGCCGGCGCTGTGGTCACGCCGATGGTGACGGGCTGCGGCACCGCGTACGCCGTCGTACACGAGAACGTCTGGACCCACGGCCTGCCGGCCACGATCGTCTACGACTACCCCGAGTTCGTGCTCGTGCTCGACGCAGAGCGAGACGACGACGAACGGACGCGGACGAGTACAAGATCGTCTGCCTGCACTGCCTCATCGACGAGCATTCCGAGCTCGGCCGCGCGATCGACGTCGCGAAAGAAAGAGGAAGCGCGCACCTCATCAATCAACAGTGTCAATCCATACCATTAATCAACGGGTAAATGACCACTGTGAATGACCGAGAATAAGAAAACGAATCTAGGGGGGAATATCCACGGCCATTTCCACCGCAACACCCGCGCAGTGTGGCGTGATCCCCCTCCGTCACTTTTGGAGTCTAGGTTGACAACATGCCGCGCGAACGCTTAACGCTCGAACACCTAGTCGCGGCTGGCACGTTCGATCCGGCCAACTGGCGGCACCGCAGGGCGCTCGACGAGAGCGTCGGGCCGCTTGCGGATCCCGAGCTCGAGGAAGCGCGGCGCCTGGTGGTCGATCTGCGGGGAGGCATCCCTTCGAACTACTTGGCTGCTCAGCGGCTGGAGGAATTTGCGCAGCTCGTCTCGGCCGAACGGACCGCGTGGTGACGTCCGGTTCTCGGGAGGTCTGCCGAACTTGGGCCTCTGGATCCATCCACGGGTCTGTGGCTGGATCCAACCAGGGAGGATGGTTTCCGTTGCCGGGAACGCGGTTACAATCGGGCACTGTGAAACTGCGGCTCACGGCCGGACTCCTAGCCATGGCGCTCGCCCCCGCGGCAGCAGCGCGCACGACGGCGGTCGTGCCGCCGTCCCAGCCCGGGCCTTGGCGCCAGCTCGGCGCAGCCATTACGTCCCGACCCGGCGCACTCGCCAACGTCCAGCGTCAGCTGCTCGACCCTCGCGGTCTCGCCGTCGTCGCTCAGTCGTCGTCGGCCCGTGCGATGAAGGTGACGTGGTGGAGTTACTGCATGTTCCAGAGCGACGACGGCCAAACCGAGACGAACAGCGGTACCCTGACCGCGACCACACGGATCACCAAGTACCTTTCGATCATGCCGAACTCGACGCTCTGCCAGGTCGCGGTGAGCGCACGCATCCCGGGCAAGCCGAAGCTTCGCGTCGTCGTCGCCGCGTTCGGCTACTGATACGTCGAAGCGTCTGCCAATCTGTTCGGCGGCGATCTTGGTCGCTGCTGTCGCGGCGGCCGGTGCCCAGTCGATGCGCTCCGCCCAGCAGGGGCGCCTGCCGCTCAAGAGCGTCGCCCGAGTCTCCTTGCCAGGGCCCAGCGTTCGCTTCGACTACCAGAGCCTCGACCCGACGGCTGGCCGGCTCTACATCGCGCACATGGACGCCAGCCAGTTACTTGTCTTCGACGTGCGGACGCGCCGGGTCGTCAAATCGATCGCGGCGGCCGGTGTGCACGGGGTGCTCGCGGTGCCGTCGCTTCACCGCGTCTTCGCGTCAGCGACCAATGACCACCAGGCGATCGCGATCGACACGCGCACGCTGTCGGTCGTCGCGAGGGCGCCCGCGGGAAGCTACCCGGACGGGCTCGCCTGGGATCCCGTCGAGCGCCACGTCTTCGTGTCCGATGAGAGCGGCGGCGTGGAGACTGTCCTGAACGCGAAGGGGCAACGGATCGCCACGATCCAGCTCGGGGGCGAGGCGGGCAACGTCCAGTACGACGCCGGCTCGAAGCGGGTGCTGGTCGACGTGCAGACGAAAGACGACATCGCCGTGATCGATCCGACGACGAACAAGATCGTCCGCCGGGTGAGCGTGCCGGGCTGCAACGGCGACCACGGCCTGCTGGTCGACTCGAGCCGCAGGCTGGCGTTCGTGGCGTGCAACGGGAACGCCACGCTGCACGTGCTCGACCTCCGCAGCATGCGCTTCACCGGCGCGTCGACTGTCGGCCAGTTGCCGGACGTGCTCGCGTTCGACCCGAAGCTGCGCCGGCTCTACGTCGCCGCTGAGAGCGGCGAGGTGGCGGTGTTCGCCGAGACCGCCCACGGCGCGCGCAAGCTCGCGCAGGCGCTGCTCGCTCCCGCGGCCCATACCGTCGCCGTCGACCCGCGCACGCACCTCGTGTACTTCCCGCTGCAGAGCGGGTCGAACGGCACCCCGCAGCTCCTGGTCATGCGCCCCAGCTGACGTCAGATCCCCCGAGCTCGTGGACCTGCCCGGCGGCTCGTGGATCACGCCGAACAACCAGCTCGTCGGCGCCACGCATTTCTTCAACTTCCCGAACTACGTCGGTAGCTAGCAAGAACTGATGAATCTGATCCGCAACGAGGCGCAGCGGATCAAACAGCGGAGCGGCACGCAGGCGTCAGCTAAGCGAGGCTCCACGGCCCGCCGAGCCGCCCACACCCGAGCTCAGCTTTCCGCAAAAAACCACGGCCCGGGCCGCCTGATTGACGGGTGTGTGGCCGCGGTGCTCGCGTATGAGGCCGCG
This sequence comes from uncultured Thermoleophilia bacterium, assembly GCA_963710465.1. Taxonomy (GTDB): domain Bacteria; phylum Actinomycetota; class Thermoleophilia; order Gaiellales; family Gaiellaceae; genus JACVRM01. The sequence goes on along the minus strand of CAVQAQ010000006.1, from coordinate 109,123 downwards.
GCGCAGATCACGACCGTCGAGCGTTCGCTGAGCTCGCACGGCTCGCGCGACGATTCAACCGAGATCCTGAAGGCGCTCTGGACTCTAGCCAGAGGAAACCCTTCTTGCGGCTCCCGCGATGCGCGCCTTCGCGACGTAGTAGTCCACGTGTAGAGCCTCCGCGACCGCGCAGCGCCGCTCGCGATAGGGGGTCCTTTCCACGATCTCGGCGACCTTGCGGAGGTCGTCGTCGTCGACGTTGTTCCTCGGCCGGCGCGGCATGATTCCGCGCTCGAGTTCGCTGAGCAATTCAGGGCGAAGATGCTTGACCGCCACCGATCCGCCCTCAAACTCGAATGTGTCGCCCGACAGGGCGACCATGCGGCGACATCGATTCGGGCGTGAGTGGGAGGTCGTCGACCGCCTGGATGCTGACGTCGTAGACCTGGGGCTGGTGGTGTTCGTCGATCGCGACGAGCATCTCGACGGTCGGCAGGCTGGTGTCGACCGTACTGTTGGCTGTGAGCGGCTGCGCAGGCTGCTCGTCGAGTGGAAGCTGCGCTCACCTCGAACGCGGCCTGACGATCTGATCGCGTGCACGGTCGACGGCCGCCCTATGGAGGAGCGCAACCTGCGCCGTGCGCTTGACGATGCCAAGCAGCGCGCAAAGCTCGACGGGGGAGAGGAGCGGCTGTCGTGGCACTCGCTCCGGCACTCGTTCGCGTCGATGCTCGCGACCGACCTCGAACTACCGGCGACGACGCTAGCGCTCCTCGTCGGGCACGCCGACGCGGGCTTCACTTTGCGCGTGTACGCCCGTGACGGCCGCGACAGCGCGACGGTCGTCGAGGACGTGCTCGCACGCGCGGCCGGCGCGGGCATCGGCGTGTAGTGCTCTGGCTGCTGCCGCAGAGCGCCTTTGCGAGAGACCTGAAAAAATCATGTAGTGGACGTAGCGGTTGACGTGGGAGTGGCTGCGCTAGTTGCCGCGTTCGTCGTACCAATTTCAATCGAGTTGCTCAAACGTCCACGGCTGGAGATCGTCCCGTCACCTTGGTTGGCAGCCGGTCCTGTTGTATGGACGTTTGCCACTGTCCGAATCCGAAACAAGCCGCTTCGTGGCCCCTTCCGAAAGACCTTGTCCCGCGACGCGGCGCAAGGTTGCACCGTCCTTGTTGGTTGGTTCGGTTGGGCCAGCGGCGAGCGAGTAATGCCGCCCGTACCGGGCCGGTGGAGCAGTCATCCCGAGCCACTACGGTCGGTTCCCTCGCCGCCCGCCGATCCTGCGGCATATTCCGGCGGGACGGCGATTCTCAACCCGAACTACCGGCCGTTCACGGAGGTCTATGACCCTACGCTCGTTCGAAGGGAGCACGATGTGGCCGCGAGCGAGGGCGGAGAAGAAGTTGCGGTTGCGATCTTGCTAGCGGGCGAGGCTTTGCCTTTAGCGATTCGTCCTACGATCACCCGGCATGGGGTCAACCGGATCTCAGATTGAACCACGGGACGTACCGCGTCGTCGTGCGCGTGCGCGGGTCGAGCGTCGAGCAAGAGCGGGCGTTCAAGCTTGAGTATCTGTCGGACGACTTCATCGGTTTTCAGCTCGTCGCTGCCTAAGACCTTGGGCTGAAGAAGTCAGGTTTTCAGTCAGCTTTGCGTGTCGGCTGTGGTCGCCTCGTGACGGACTGCCGGGCGCCGGATCACACGCAACAGAGCCGATTGGCGGCGCATGTCGGTTCGCGTCGGTTGGCGCGGGTTCCTTGCCATGCAGAAGGTCGTGGGTTCGAGTCCCATCATCCGCTTCGCCGAAAGCCCCCGCAAACGGGGGCTTTTTTCGTGGGCGCGGTTGCCGATCAGCCCTCGGCGGGCGCGTAGGTCGCGAGGATCACTCCGGTCGACGTGATCTCCGCGTCCGTCAGGCGAAACGGCCGCAGACCACCGTCGTCCTTGAAGATCCGCTTGCCGCCGCCGAGGACCACCGGGTAGATCACCAGCCGAAGCTCGTCGACGAGCCCCTGCTCGACGAGTGACTGCACGAGCTGTGTGCTGCCGATGACGTGCAGGTCGCCGCCGTCCTCGCGCTTCAGCGCCGCGACGGAGTCGGCGAGGTGACCCTGGAGCACCGTCGAGTTCTGCCATTCGAGCGGGTCCGAGAGTGTGGTCGAGGCCACGTGCTTCGGCTTCCTGTTCAGCGGCTCCGCGATCACCTGCGTTTCCTCCGGGGCGTTCGGCCAGTAGCCGGCGAAGATCTCGTACGTGCGGCGGCCGAGTAGGAAGGCTCCTGCCTCGCTGATGTATTTCGCGGCCCAGGCGCCCACACGCTCGTCGTCGTGGCCCATCTGCCAGCCGCCATGACGGAAGCCGCCGCTCGTGTCCTCGTCCGCCCCGCCGGGTGCCTGAGCGACGCCGTCGAGACTCAGGAACTCGTTGACGATCACCTTTCGCATCTGCGCTCTCCTCTCAGTCGAATCGCGTCACCGTTCAGACTGTCGTCGGTCCGCAAACTGAGCGGGCCACGAGGCGCCGCCTCTTATAACGCCGCGACCCTATGCCTGGCCAACGCCAGGCGATTTCCGGTGTGATGCCGGGCGATGCCCGACCGTCTGACCGCGATCACCCCCGAGCGCGTCGCGTCCGTGCGCCGCCGGACGCGCGTCGCCGACGCCGTTCTGCTCGGCCTCGTTGTGATTCTCACCGGCGTCGCCGCCTTCGCGGCTACCCGCCTTTACACGACCGCCGAGGACCGGTACATCAAGGAAGCGTTCCCGATCCGTGCGGCCGTGCGCGACACGCTCGTCCAGATGCTCAACGAGGAGACGGGCGTGCGCGGCTACGTCATCAGCGGCAAGCAGTCGAGCCTGGCGCCATACAAGCAGAGTCAGCGGCAGGTCGCCGCCGACCTGGACCAGCTCGACCGGCTCACGTCACGGCGCCCGGAGATCCGGCCCGACGTCGTCGCCGCCCGGAGGCTGGTCAGCCAGCTGAACGCCTTCTACCTCCGCCAGGTCAATCTCGTCGGCCTCGGGGCGGTCGGCCGGCAGCAGGCGAGGAGCAACATCTTCGCCGGGCAGAAGCTCTTCGACGACTTCCGCCAGGCCGTCGGCCGGCTCCAGGCACGGTCGACCGCGATCATCGAGGACGCGCGCGACACCCAGCGGCGCACGTACTGGACGACGCTCGCCGTCGTCCTCGGCACCGGCGCCGTCGCGATCGCCCTGACGATCTGGCTGCTGCTCACCGTCCCCAACCGGATCTGGTCGCTGTACGACGTCGAGCGCGGCCTGCGCGAGAGCGCCGAGCGCGGTGACCGTGCGTCTCGGTCGCTCCAGCACGTGGACGACGCCGTCGTCCTCCTCGACGACGACGACTCGATCCGTTACTGGAACCCGGCGGCGGCGCGCTACCTCGCCGTCCCCGAGGGCGAAGCCGTCGGGCGGTCGCTTGCCGAGGTTGTGCCGGAGCTCGCGGCCGGCGGAACCGGAGCGCCGATCACCCGCGATGGCGTCGAGCGCTTCTTCGTCGTGCGCGAGAGCCGTTTCCCCGAGGGCCGCGTGCTGGTGCTGCAGGACGTCACCGGCGAGCGGGAGCTGGAGCGCACGCGCAGCGAGTTCGTCGCGACTGCCTCGCACGAGCTGCGAACGCCGCTCTCGGCGGTGTACGGGGCTGTCCGTACGCTGCGGCGCCCGGATCTCCAGCACGATCCGGAGCTCGAGGCGCAGCTGTTCGGGATCGTCGAGTCTGAGTCTGACCGGCTGAAGGACATCGTCGAGCGGATCCTCATGTCGGCGGAGATCGACCGCGGCGCGCTCACCCTGCGGCAGGAGCGCTGCGATGTGCGGGAGCTGGCTTCGATGGCGATCGAGGCCGCTCGGCTGCACGCTCCCGACGCCATCGACCTTCGCCTCGACGCTCCCGAGGAGGTCATCATCACCTGCGACGCCGGAAAGCTGAGGCAGGTGGTCGTCAACCTGATCGACAACGCGATCAAGTACTCCCCCGACGGCGGCACGGTGACCGTCGAGGTCGCCGCCCGGCCTGGAGCCGTCACCATCGCGGTCGCCGACGAGGGGCTCGGTATCCCCGCGGATGCCCGTGAGCGCATCTTCGAGAAGTTCGTCCGCCTCGACCCCGGCATGCGCCGCGGCGTCGGCGGCAGCGGACTGGGCCTTTACATCAGCCGGGAGCTGGTCGAGCGCATGGGCGGGGCCCTGCGGGTGACCTCGAACGGCGGACAGGGCTCGACGTTCACGGTCGAGCTCCCCGCAGGCTGATGCGCGAGGACGGCGGCGCGCCGGGGGAAGAGGGATGGCGCCGCCGCCTCGCGGTCCCGTGGAACTTGGAAGAGGTCAGAAACCTCGGGGTCGCATCTCCCTGGCGATCGAGCGGCGCAGCTGTTGCAGCACCTGGATGCGCCAGTCGCCATCGCGCCCTGCGCGGCGTACGTCCTGCAGGAGCGCGTCGCAGGCGAGGAGCAACACGCCCTGGCGCCGCCTGATTGCCTCCTCGTCCGAAGGTCGTGCAATCACAGCGATCCCCCTTCGGCGTCCGTGTGCGTTCGTCTAGGGCTTTCCGGGCGCGCCCCGATGCAAACCCGTTGTCGCTAGGTCTGCGTGCGCGAGGAGGTGCCGTCGAGGATCGCGACCGCGCCGGCCGCGCACACGATCGCGATGAGGAATTGCACGACACCGCCGGTATTCAGGATGTCCGCGATGATCCCGCCCAGGATCGATCCGGCGATGCCAGCAAGCGCGGTTGCGATGTAGCCGATCTGCTGCTGCCCCGGTAGCACGGCCCGGCCGAGCACGCCGAGCAGGATCCCGATGAGCAGGTACCAGAACAGCTCGACGGCAAGCCCGATGACGACGCCGCCGACGAGCAGCAGCCCGATCACGACCAGCAGGATGATCAGCACAGGTCCCACGGCCTTTAGCTTCTCACGCCTTGTGCCTCGACCTGCTCCCTGATCCGTCGCACGCCGCCCGGGAGCGGGGGCTCGCCGAGCACCGACTCCGCCAGCTCGTTCGCCTCGCGCACCACGGCCTCGCGCTCGTCGTCGAGGCCGCTGCGGGCCAGCAGCAGCGCCCCGTCGGCGCGCGCCGCCCAGTCGGAGACGCCGCCCAGGCCAGGCTCAGGGGCCGCCGGTGTCCGCGACCCGAGGCGAGGAGCACCGGCCACTTCGCGTGCCAGCGCCAGCGCCGCCGTGACGATGACGTCCACCTCTCGCTCGGCTGCGCGCTGAGCCTCGCCGACCGCCGCCGAGCGCGTCCGCGCAGAGGCGAGTTCCTGCTCTGCACGGTCGGCTGACCGGCGTGCGGACTCCACGGCCGCCTCGCGGGCCTCACGGTCGCGCCGGCCCCGTCGCAATTGCTCCTCGGCTGCGTCGAGCTCGGCGTGGGAGCGCGCCACCTCCGCCTCGCCGCGATCGACGGCGTGCTGCGCCACCTCCTGCTCGTGCGGGAACCGGTCGAGCACTGCCGCGAGGCGCGTCGCCTCGGCGCCGACCGCCCGGGTTCGCCCGCGGAGCGAGCCCAGCGTCTCCAGCGACGCGGCGATCGCCTCGTCGCGACGCTCGAGCTCCCGCACGTACGCGAGTGCTCCGTCGGTCACGTCGGCATTCAAGCAGGCACGCTCAAGCCGTACCCTGCCGCTGCCGAGGAGGGTTCCGATCCGCCGTCGAAAAGGAGCCTCAATGCCGTTCCGTACTGTGGCCGCGCTCGCCGCCGCGGCGCTCGTCGTCCTTGTCCCCGCCGCCTCGGGCCGCCAGGCTGAGACCGGCTGCCTTGGTCACAAGCCCACGATCATGGGCACCGACGGGAACGACACCCTGACCGGGACGCCGAACGCCGACGTCATCGAGGGGCTCGGCGGCGATGACACGATCGACGGGGGCGGCGGCCGCGACATCATCTGCGGGGGCGACGGCAACGACACCATCACCGGCGGCGCCGCGGCCGACGAGATCTCGGGTGACGCCGGCGACGACCACATCGACGGCGGCGGCGGCCTCGACTACGTCGTGTACCAGGAGTCGTCCGCAGGCGTCACCGTCAACCTCGCGACCGGGAACGCGACCGGGTGGGGCAGTGACACGATCGTCAATGTCGAGGCCGCGGTCGGCTCGCGCTTCAACGACACGCTCGTCGGCACCGACGGCCCCAACTACCTCGCGGGCCTCGAGGGCAACGACGACCTCTCCGGGATGGGTGAAACGGACTACCTCGACGGCGGTAGTGGCAACGACGTGCTCAAGGGCGGGAAGGGCTACGACACCGTCGACTTCAACTACGCCCACAACGGCGTCACCGTGAACCTCGCGACCGGGAAGGCGTCCGGGTACGGGAAGGACCGCCTGGCCAACATCGAGGACGTCGACGGCTCGCCCCAGGGCGACACGATCATCGGCAACGCGTCCGCGAACTGGCTGCGAGGGTTCGGCGGGCGCGACTTCATCTATGGCGGCGCCGGCCCCGACCGGCTCGAGGGCGGCGCCGGCAACGACGTGATCTACGGAGGCGCCGGCGGCGACCGCATCAGCGGCGGGCCCGGCCACGACGTGCTCTTCGGCGGGCGCGGCCGTGACCGTATCGCCGGCGGCCCCGGGCGCGACGTCTGCCGCCACGGCGAGCGCCTCTCGACCTGCCCCTAACGGCAGAGGCCGTGCGGCGTCTTAGCATGGGACCACTGTGCGAGACGATGAGCTGCGCGACCAGCGCCCCCTGAGACCGCTTCCGGCGCGGCGCCTGGCCGCGACGGTCGGCGGCGTGCTCGTGCTCCTGCTGCTCGTCGTCGTCGCGAGCCGGGGCGACCGTCCGTCCGGCACGCTCGACACCGGCGGGAGGACGACGTCGCTCGTGCTGTTGAATGCCGGGCTGCTCGTGGTTGCGATCGTGGTCGCCGTGCTGCTTGCGTTCACCTTGTATGCGTTCAACCCGGGCCGCTCGGCGCGGCCCCAGCCGCGTACCGGCTCGAGGCTCCTCGCCCAGTTGATGCTGTTGATCTTGCTGGCCGGCTTCGCGTTCGCGATCGTCACCTTCATCCGCGACGGTCGCGGGGGAGGCGCCCACACGCCGTCCGGCGCGCAGACGCTGGCCAACTTCCTGTCCTATCTCGCCGGCAAGCGTAAGACGCCGTCCGGGGAGGGCATCGACTGGGTGCCGATCCTGCTCGTCTTCGGCGCGACGCTCGCGGCCGTCCTCGCCGCCGGCGTCCGCATCCTGCGGCGGACGGAGCTGCCGGAGCCCGACGCACTCCTGAACGCCCGCCTGGCCGCGGTCTTCGACGAGACGCTGCACGATCTGCGCGCCGAGCGCGACCCGCGCCGCGCGGTCATCGCCGCCTACAGCCGCATGGAGGTCATTCTCGGCCGGCACGGTCTCGACCGCCGCCCCTCGGAGGCGCCGCACGAGTACGTGTCCCGGGTGCTCGAGGAGCTCGTGTCGAGCGGCACCGCGGTGCGGCGGCTGACCGGCTACTACGAGCTCGCCAAGTTCAGCGACCACGAGATCGACGCGGCGACGAAGGACGACGCGATCCGCGCGCTCGAGACGATCCGCGACGAGCTGCTGGCGAGCGAGGCCGACCGTTACGTCGTGGCGGCGCGATGAGACGCCGTCTCCTCGCCGTCGGCGCCGCCGGGGTGGCCGCGCTCGTCGTGCTGGTCATCGTGCTGGCGGCCGTGCCCGACCGACGCGCGCTCGCGCTGCAGGTCTATGCGTTTGGGCTGTGCGCAATCGTCCTGCTCTGGCTGCTCGGGCGGACCGGCGCCGCCCGCGACGAGAGCTCCGCGTTCGAAGAGGCGCGGCGGGTCGGGCCGCCCGACGACGAGGCGGTCGTCGACCTGGCGCGGGTCGAGCGCGAGGTCACGCTCGGCGTGGCGAACGCCTACGACCTGCACTACCGGCTGCGTCCGCGGATCCGGGCGATCGTGACCAGCCGCCTGGCCGACCGCCGGGGGATCGATCTCGAGCGCCAGCCGGAGGCCGCGCAGGCCGCCGTCGAGCCGGCGGTCTGGGAGCTCGTCCGCCCCGACCGGCAGCCCCCGCGCGACCGCCACGGACCTGGGCTCGGGCTGCCGCGCCTGCGGGAGGTGATGGAGGGCCTTGACCACATCTGAGCCCATCGTCGGCGTCCAGGACGTCTCCGGGCTCGCGGCACGCATCCTCGACGAGGTCGAGCGCGCGGTGGTCGGGAAGCGCGAGCCGCTCGAGCTGGTCATCATCGCCCTCCTTGCCGACGGGCACATCCTCATCGAGGACTTCCCTGGACTCGCCAAGACGCTGATGGCCCGCTCGATGGCCGAGGCGACGAGCATGCAGTTCGGCCGCATCCAGTTCACGCCCGACCTGATGCCGTCGGACGTGACCGGCTCGTCGATCTACAACCAGCGCCAGGGCGACTTCGAGTTCCGGCCGGGGCCGATCTTCACGAACCTTCTCCTCGCCGACGAGATCAACCGCGCGCCACCGAAGACTCAGGCGGCGCTGCTCGAGTCCATGCAGGAGCACCAGGCGACGATCGAGGGCGTCACCTACCCGCTCGACCGCCCGTTCCTCGTGCTGGCGACCCAGAACCCGATCGAGTACGAGGGCACCTACCCGCTGCCCGAGGCCCAGCTGGACCGCTTCCTCGTCCGGATCGGCGTCGGCTACCCGTCGCGCGATGCGGAGTGGGAGATGCTCGACCGCCGGCTCGAGCGCCAGATCGACGAGGTGACGATCGCGCCCGTGGTCGATGGGCCGACGCTGCTCGCGATGCAGCGGGCGATCGAGGCCGTCCACGTCTCGGAGCCCGTCGGCCGCTACATCGTCGACCTCGTGCGCGCGACGCGCGAGACGCCGCGGGTCCAGGTCGGCGCGAGCCCGCGCGGCTCGCTCGCCGTGCTGAAGCTCTCCCGCGCGCGTGCCGCCCTGCGCGGCCGCGACTTCGTGACGCCGGACGACGTCAAGGCGGTCGCAATCGCGGCGCTCGGGCATCGCCTGACGCTGCGGCCCGAGCTCTGGGTGCAGCGCGTCCGCGGCGACGACGTCGTCCAGGAGATCCTCGACTCGGTGCCGACGCCGGCGACCGAGGAGGAGCCGGAGGCGGCCGCGCTTACGAGCGGTGACGCGTAGCGCGACGCCGAAGCTGGCGGCGTACGGAGCGCTCGCCGGCTTCCTGCTCCTCGGTGCGCTCGTCGAGCGCCGGCCCGAGCTTGCGGTCGTCTCGGCGCCGTTCTGGCTCGTGCTCGTGCTTGCGCTCGCGTCTGTCCGCAGCGCGTCGGTGCGCGTCGACGTGGAGATGGGCCGCGAGCGGGTCGTGGAGGGCGAGGACATCGAGGTGGCCGTCACCGTCCGCTCCGACGTCGCGATCGAGCACGCGGAGATCTACCTCCAGGTCGCAAGGGGTCTGCGCGGGATGCCGAATCCCGTCGCCTTCGACCTGCGCACCGGCGAGCGCGAGGTCCCCGTCACAGTGCGCTGCGTGCGCTGGGGTGGCTACACGGTCGGCGACACCTACGTCCGCCTGCGCGACAGGTACGGCATGTTCCGGTTCGAGGAGCGCTTCGAGGAGCGGCTGCCGCTGAAGGTGTACCCGCGCGAGGAGGAGCTCCGGTCGGCGCTGCACTCGGCGGAGACGCAGGTCTTCGCCGGCAACGACGTCGCCCGCCAGAAGGCGGAGGGCATCGAGTTCGCCGACCTGCGGCCGTTCGCCTACGGCGACCGCATCCGGCGGGTGAACTGGCGGGCGAGCGCGCGCCGCCAGGAGCTCTGGGTCAACGAGTTCCACACCGAGCGGAATGCCGACGTCGTCCTCTTCCTCGACACGTTCGCGGAGGCGCGCCGCACGGACGCATCGACGCTCGACTCGGCTGTCCGCGCCGCCGCCTCGCTGGCGACCGCGTACCTGCTCCGACGCGACCGCATCGGCCTCGTCAGCTTCGGCGGCTACCTGCGCTGGCTCCTGCCGGGCTCTGGCCTCGTGCAGCGGTACCGGATTGTTGACGCCTTGATCGACACCGAGGTGATCGAGAATTACGCGCTCAAGAATGTCGACGTCATCCCGGCGCGGACGCTGCCGCCGCAGGCGCTCGTGATCGCGCTCACCCCGCTGCTCGACGCGCGCGCCGTGAACGCGCTGCTCGACCTGCGCGCGCGCGGCTTCGACCTGGCCGTCGTCGAGATCTCGCCGGTGCCGTTCGCCGAGGTCGGCCCGAGCGGCGAGCTGGACGAGCTGGCGCACCGGCTGTGGCAGATGACCCGCGAGACCCTGCGGGCGCACTTCCACCGCGCGGGCGTCTCGGTGGTGGAGTGGAAAGAGGGCGTCCCGCTCGCGGCGGCGCTCGGAGAGGCGGAGTCGTTCAGAAGGTTCGCGAGGCACGCGCGCGCTTAGCCGTGGCCGCCGGCGGCACGGCCGTCGCGGTCGCGCTGGCCGTGTACCCCGCGGTGTCCTCCGCGCATATGCCGCTGGCCCTGATCGGCGGGCTGGGCGTCATCCTTGTCGTGGTCGGCGCCCTCACCGGCGCCGTGCTGCCTCTCGGCGCCGGGCTGGGCGCGCTCGTGGTCGAATACGCCGTGGCGGCGGGCCTCGAGGGCTCAGGGCTCGACACCCGCGCGGATGTGTGGGGCGCCGGCCTCCTGCTCTCGGCCGAGCTGCTCTTTCTCGCCGCGGAGCTGCGGACCTCGGTGCTCGAGGGCGGCGACCTGGTCGCCCGACGACTCGGCACGATCGCGCTGCTCGTCGCGGGCTCGATCGTGCTCGGCGCGGTGCTGCTCTCGGCGGCCGAGCTGCGCCCGGGCGGCGGGCTCCCGCTCCAGCTCGTCGGGGTCGCCGCCGTCGGCGGCGTCCTCGCCCTGGTGCTGAGCCTGGCCCGCCGATAGGGGGTGTCCCCGCAGGGGGCTGTCCCCAGCGATTGCACATGAGACGGATCGGACTAACCGAGGTGACGGCGATCTGGCTGCTCCTCGCCGCCGTCGGCATCGCCACAACGGTGACCTACGCGCGCATCCCGACCGCCGAGCTGTACCACGTGAGCGACACGGGCATCGCCGGCGGCCTCGGCCGCGCCCTGGTCTACCTGAACTTCCCGGTCGGTCTCATCGCCGTCGCCACGCTGCCGTTCGTCCTGCCGCGGCTCCCCGCCACGCGTGGGGTGCGCGCCGTGGCGATCGCCTCACTGGTGCTGTGTGCCGTCGTCGCGGTCCCGGGCGTCGTCGATCAGTCCGACCTGGACGCGAAGTGGATCAACATCGTGCCGGCCGCGGGTGTCGCGCTGGCCGTCGGCCTCTGGGCGTGGGCGCTCCGCGACGGCATCGGCCCGCCCGACCCGTGGGAGCGGCTCGACTGGTTCCGTCTCGCGGTGGCCGTCGTCGTGGTCTTCGTGGCGCTCCCGTGGGAATTCGCCGAGCTGGGCGTGTACGTCTCGCACGTCCCCGTGATCGGCCACCTCTTCCTGGGTGCCCAGATCAGGCCCAGCGCCGGCGTGGAGCCGACGCTGCACGCCGTCCACCTCGGCCGCCATCACGGGATGGACGGGACGTTGTGCGTTCTATCGGGGCTCGCGCTCTCGAGGGTCGTCAAGGACGTGTCTGGCCGGGTGCTGCACGAGTTGGGCGCGTTGGCCGTTGCCGTGCTGGTCGTCTATGGCGCACTCAACGCCGCGAACGACGTCTGGGACGAGCAGGTCTGGAAGCGCGGCTGGACGGACACGATGCTGCCGAGCTTCCTGCGGCCCGGGCTGACGTGGGGCTTCCTGATCCTGCTTGTCGGCGTCGCCGTCGCGTTCGCGGTCGTGAGGCGCGTCAGTCCGCCAGCAGTCGCGTGACGACGCGCAGGTCCTCGACGAACGCGGCGAGCTCGGTGTCGCGGTTCTCCGAGCGCAGGATCGCCGACGGGTGGATGGTGGCGACCACGCTTGGCGCGAGGGGCGAGTCGACGAGCTCGCCGCGATGCTGGGTGACCCGGAACTGGCGGCCGAGCAGCGCCTGCGCGGCGGTCGCGCCGAGGCAGACGAGCACGCGCGGCTGGACGGCGGCGAGCTCGGCCTCGAGCCACGGCTTGCAGGCCGTCATCTCGGCCCAGGTCGGCTTCTGGTGGATGCGCCGCTTGCCGCGCGCCTGCCACTTGAAGTGCTTCACGACGTTGGTGACGTAGACGAGCGAGCGGTCGATGCCCGCCTCCTCCATCGCGCCGTCGAGCAGGCGCCCGGCCGGGCCGACGAACGGCTCGCCGGTCCTGTCCTCCTGGTCGCCCGGCTGCTCGCCGACGAACATCACCTCGGCGTCTCGGCGGCCCCTCGCCGAAGACGGCCTGGGTCGCGTTCTTGTAGAGGTCGCAGCCGCGGCAGCGGCCCACCGCATCGCGCAGGTTCGGTAGGTCGCAGCGGTGTCCGGGAGGTACTCGACCGCTGTCACGGGCGATGTCTACCCGCAGGAGATCGCCCGAACACGCGGCTACGATCAGACGGCACCGGGCGCCATGGCCGAGTGGTTAGGCAGCGGCCTGCAAAGCCGTTTACACCAGTTCGAATCTGGTTGGCGCCTTGCTTTGGTCTGACGGGGGAAACGGCGGGTTTCCCCCGTGTGCGCCGGCTAGCCCGCGAGCGCGACGCCCGGGTGGGCGGTGTGGTCGCAGGCGAGGTCGATCGCCTCGTCCGGCAGCCTGCGGAGGGCGGCGCCGAACCCCTCCGAGAAGGTGGGAAACTGCGCGATCGTGTCGCGCAGCGTCGCGAGCGGGACCTCGGCCCGGATCGCGAGCACCGCCTGGTGGATCCACTCGCCGGCGAGCGGCGCGACCGCCCACGCGCCGACGAGCGTCTGGCGCTCGGCGTCGGCGATCACGCCGAAGATGCCGCGGGGCTCCTCCTCGAACGTGTACGGGCGAGAGATCGTCGACGGCAGGTCGATATCGGCGGCGAGCACGTCGATTCCCGGCCTCACGTGCGTCCTGCTCGCTCAGCCCGACCGACGCCACCTCCGGGTCGGTGAACAGCACGCGCGGCACGGCGCGGTAGTCGGCGACCCGCGGCTGCCCGAGGATGTCGGCGCACGCGATGCGAGCCTGGTACTTGCCGACGTGGGTGAACATGGCGACCCCGGTCACGTCACCGATCGCCCAGACGCCATCGCCGGCCTTGCAGTGCTCATCGACGTCGAGGCCCGCGCCGGCCGGGCTCGATGCCGACGGTCTCGAGGCCGAGGTCGTGCGTGCGCGGCCGGCGCCCGGTCGCCACGACGACGACCTCGCCGCGCAGCCTCCGAGCCATCGTCGAGCGTGACGACCCGCTCGCCGCCCTCGACGCGCACCGACTGCCCACGCGGGCCGAGCCGGAGCTCGACGCCGTCCTCGCGCAGCACCTCGGCGAGGATCTCGCCGACGCGCGGGTCCTCGCGCGCGGCCAGCGATCGGCCCGACGATCGTCACCTTGCAGCCGAAGCGGGCGAGGAACTGGGAGAGCTCGACGGCGACGACGCCGCCGCCGATGAACACGGCGCTGCGCGGGATCTCCGTCGAGCGCCGTCGCCTCCCGGTTCGTCCAGTATCCCGCCTCCGCGAGGCCGGGCAGCGGCGGGATGATCGGCTCGCCGCCCGTCGCAACGATGACCGCGTCGGCCTCGAGCGTCTGGCCGCCGACCTCGACGCGTCCGGGGCCGGCGAGCCGGCCAGCGTCCTTGAAGACGCGGACGCCGCGCTTCTCGAGGTTGGCGACCCTCTTCGTGTCGTCGTGATCCGAGACCATCCAGTTGCGGTACCTCGCGAGCGCGGGCCAGTCGAGCGCGGGCTCGCCGGTCGCCTGCGCGCGCCGGCTCTCACCCTTCAGGTCGGGCGGACGCAGCAGCGTCTTCGAGGGGATGCAGCCCCAGTTCGTGCACTCGCCGCCGATCAGCTCTGGCTCGACGACCGCGACGCGCTTCTCCGCGTTCACGAGCACGTTGACGGCGACCTCGCCGGCCGGGCCTGCGCCCAGGATGACGACGTCGAAGCGCTCCGGCATTGGCGTCACAGTACGGGGCGGAGGCCCGGCGTTACAGAGGAGGAGCACGTGGAGGTCATCGACGTCACCGTCCCGATCCGTCCGGGGATGCCGGTCTACCCGGGCGACCCGGCCGTTCGCATGGAGCTGGCCGCCGCGATCGCACGCGGCGACGCGTACAACGTCACCCGTCTGGACCTCGGCGTCCACACGGGCACGCACGTGGACGCGCCTGTGCACGTGATCGACGGCGCGCCGGGGGTCGACGCGCTCCCGCTCGACGCGCTCGTCGGCCCCGCCCAGGTCGTCGACTTCCCGGGCGACATCCCGCCCGCCGCGCGCATCCTGCTGCGCACGGCCGGCTCCGGGGTGACGCTCGCGCCGGGCGACGCCGAGGAGCTCGTCGCCCGCGGCGTCCTCCTCGTGGGGATCGACGGGCCGACCATCGGGGAGGAGGACGCACACGGGACGCTGCTCGGGGCCGGCGTGGTCGTTGTGGAGGGCCTGGACCTGCGCGCCGTCCAGCCGGGCGAGTGGGAAGTGATCTGCCTGCCGCTGAAGCTCGCAGGCGCCGACGGCGCACCCGCGCGCGTGCTGGTGCGCCGGCCTGCGAGAGTTGCGGCCGAATGACCGCCACCGGCGCCTCGACCCGTGACGCCGCCGAAGCGGCCCGCGAGCGCTACCTGCCGATCGGGGATCACGGCGTCATCGGCGACCTGCACACCGTTGCGCTCGTCGGGATCGACGGGACGATCGACTGGTACTGCACGCCGCGCTTCGACTCGCCCAGCGTGTTCGCGTCGATCCTCGACGCCGACCGCGGCGGCTACTGGCAGGTCGCGCCCGTCCGGCCGGAGACCGTCAAGCAGCTCTACTTCCCGGACACGAACGTCCTGATCACGCGCTTCCTGTCCGAGGAGGGAGTGGTCGAGCTGATCGACTTCATGCCGATCGCCCGCACGCCGGCCCAGCAGCACGAGCACCGGCTCGTGCGCCGCGTCGTCGGCATCCGCGGCGAGGTGCGCATGCGGGTCGTCGTCGAGCCGCGCTTCGACTACGGGCGCTGCGCGCATACGACGTCGGTGGACGGCGCGGGCGCTGTCTTCGAGCCCGAGGCGATCGTCGCCGGCCTCGCGCTGTTCTCCCGCGTCGCGCTCGAGCGCACCGAGCACGGCGTCCAGGCGGAGTTCACGGTGAGCGCGAACGACACGGTCTCCTTCGTAGCCCAGACGCTTCAGCCGGGCGAGCGGCCGCACTACTCGGAGCGCGCGGTCCGCGAGCAGTTCAAGCAGACCGTCGGCTTCTGGGCCAACTGGGTGGCGCACTCGCGCTACCAGGGCCGCTGGCGGGAGATGGTGAACCGCTCGGCGCTGACGCTGAAGCTGCTCACGTACGCGCCCACCGGCGCGATCGTCGCCGCGCCCACGTCGAGCCTGCCCGAGCAGCTGGGCGGTGTGCGGAACTGGGACTACCGCTACACCTGGATCCGCGACGCCGCCTTCACGCTGTACGGGCTGCTCCGGCTCGGCTTCACCGAGGAAGCGGGCACGTTCATGGACTGGCTGATCGCCCGCATCCGCGAGTCGAAGGGGCGCGGCGAGGGGCCGCTCCAGGTCATGTACGGCATCGACGGCCGCGCCGACCTGCCCGAGGACGAGCTGACCCACCTCGAGGGCTACCGCGGCTCCAGCCCCGTGCGCATCGGCAACGCCGCCGCGCCGCAGCTCCAGCTCGACATCTACGGCGAGCTGCTCGACTCGGTCTACCTCTACAACAAGCACGGCACGCCGCTCTACCACGACGCCTGGGTCGCCGTCACCGACGTGATCAACTGGCTCTGCGACAACTGGGACCGCCCCGACGAGGGCATCTGGGAGACGCGCGGCGGCCGTAAGGACTTCACCTACTCGCGGCTGATGTGCTGGGTGGCGATCGAGCGCGCGCTCCGTATCGCGCGCTTCCGCGGCCTGCCCTCCGACCTCCTCCGCTGGACGGTCGAGCGCGACGACATCTACCACCAGATAATGGAGCGCGGGTGGAACGCCGAGCGCGGCGCGTTCGTCCAGTCCTACGGCTCGGACGTGCTGGACGCGTCCGTCCTGCTCATGCCGCTGACGAAGTTCATCGCGCCGACCGACCCGCGCTGGATCTCGACGCTCGACGCGATCGGCGAGGAGCTCGTCTCCGACAGCCTGGTGTACCGCTACAACGTCGAGGCGTCCCCCGACGGCGTTCGCGGCGACGAGGGCACGTTCTCGATCTGCTCGTTCTGGTACGTCGAGGCGCTTACCCGCGCGGGCCGGCTGGACGAGGCGGGGCTCGCCTTCGCGAAGATGCTCACGTACGGCAACCACCTCGGGCTCTACGCCGAGGAGATCGGACCGAGCGGCGAGCTGCTCGGCAACTTCCCGCAGGCGTTCACGCACCTCTCGCTGATCAGTGCCGCGGTGAACCTGGACCGCGCGCTGGGCTGATCCGGCTCACCACGGACTGCAGTGGTTGATCGTCGGATCATCGGTGCTCGTGCAGCAGATGTAACAGAGCGTGCCGAAAACGCAGATGCAGAAGCAATCGATGTTGATGATCCCCTGAGGTCGCGACAGGAAGGTCTTCACCGGCACCGGCAGCGTCGTCTTCCGCGCGCGCTGCTTCTTCCTCGCCTCCCGCGCGGCCGCCTTGAGCAGCTTCTGCAACTCCGGGTGCAGCGGCTCGTCTTTGGCGCGGCCGGAACAGCCTTCCACGGAGAAGCCCGTCACGAGTCCCTTCTCGACGGTCGCTTTCACCGTGCGGCTGCAGCACGTCCCTTCGATCGTTCCGACCTCGATCTCCTCGTGCTCGGCGTCCGCGAGCTTCGAGGCGTCGAGGTACTTCAGCGACGGCGCGAGGCCGATGGGGCACCCGCCGATCTCGATGATTACCGAGTGCCGGAACTTGCTCATGGGGCTGATTCGCGCGGGCATGGCTTCCTCCTGACTCGGCTGTGGGCCGCGCAATGCTCTCACGGCCGCCGTCGCCTGTCCCGCTTGCCGATCGGTGGGCCCGACCGATACGGTCGCGCCGTCGCCGAGGGAGGCCGGGTGGAAGTCGTGCCGCAGCGTCCGGTGGACGCCGAGGAGCAGCGCCTGATCGCGCGGTTGCGCGCGCACGACGAGGACGCCTTCATGGAGCTCGTCGAGCGCTACAGCGCGTCGCTGCTGCGCGTCGCCCTGCTCTTCGTCGCGACGCGCGCCGTGGCCGAGGAGGTCGTGCAGGAGACGTGGCTCGGCGTGCTCGCGGGGATCGACCGCTTCGAGGGCCGGTCCTCGCTGAAGACCTGGATCTTCAGGATCCTCACGAACCGCGCGAAGACACGCGCCGTGCGCGAGGCGCGCAGCGTCCCCTTCTCCTCGCTCGCGCAGGCCGAGCTGGGCGACGGCGAGCCGTCCGTCGACCCCGACCGCTTCCTGCCCTCCGATCACCCACGCTGGCCGGGCCACTGGGCGTCCTCGCCGCAGTCGTGGGGTGAGCTACCCGAGCAGCGGCTGCTCGGCGCGGAGACACGCCAGGTCATCTCGGACGCCATCGACATGCTTCCGCCGGTGCAGCGTGCTGTGATCTCGCTGCGCGACGTCGAGGGCTGGAGCGGCGAGGAGGTGCGCGTCGCTCTCGACCTCTCCGAGGGCAACCAGCGCGTCCTTCTGCACCGCGCCCGGAGCAAGGTGCGGGCTGCCCTCGACGAGTACCTCGCCGACGCCGCGTAACGCTTTCGTAAGAAGTTGGACCTCATCGGGTGTGACCGCGGTTGTCGGCGACCAGATGGTGTGCATCGAGCTCGTGGAGCTCGTCACCGACTACTTCGAGGGCGCCCTCTCCGAGGGTGAGCGGCACCGGTTCGATGAGCACCTCGCCGCCTGCGGGCCGTGCACCCGCTACGTCGAGCAGCTCCGGATCATGATCGAGCTGACGGGCCGCCTCGACGAGCGCGACCTGGGGCGCGATCCCGCGCTGCGGGACACGCTGCTCGAGGCCTTCCGCGGCTGGCGAAGCCCCTCGAATTAGGGATGGCCGCGCACCGCGCGGCGTTCGATCATGAGCAGTAGGCAGGGACGAGCGGCCGTTCGTCACCCGCCTTCCGTCATGCAGATTCGTACACCGCTCGCCCTCTTCTTCGCCGCCGTCGCGCTCGTGATGGCCACGTCGGCCCACGCCGCGACGCTCGCGACGCCGAAGCCGCTGATGCCGGCGCCGGGCGCCCCGTCGCAGAGCATTCCGGTGTTCGGCTGGTCGCCGGTCGCGAACGCCGACCACTACGAGTTCCAGGTCGCCGCCGACAGCGGTTTCAACTCGCCGGTGATCGGCTCGAACGAGGACCACTTCGTCACCCGGAACGCTCGGGCGACGCTGAAGCGGACGATCCCGAACGGCACCTACTACTGGCGGGTGCGCGCGATCACGAAGGCGGGCGCTGTCTCGCCGTGGACGACGCCCCAGCAGTGGAAGCACGCGTGGACGGGGGCCGCCACGCTCCAGACGCCGGTCACGGGCGCCGGGCTCTCGTTCCCGGCCAACCCGCTGAGTCTTTCGTGGGGCACCGTGCCGTACGCGTCCTCGTACCTGGTCTCGATCGCCACCGACCCCGCGCTCGGCTCGCTCGTGCTGCACGACAGCGGCTCGAGCTTGCCCGTGACGACGGCCGCGACGACGCTGACGAGCCCCTCCGTCTTTGCGCCGGGCGCCTACTACTGGGCGGTCACGCCGGTCGACGCGCGCGGGAACAAGGGCACTATGTCGTCGGTCGCCTCCTTCTCGTGGGGCTGGCCCTCCGCGACCACGCCGAGCGTCCAGGACCTGGTCGCGACGCCCGAGGTCTACGACCCGCAGTTCTCGTGGACGGCCGTGCCCGGCGCGGCGCGCTACGAGGTCGAGGTCAACCCGACTCGCCGACTTCGTGCCCGGCTCGAAGGTCTGCTGCGCCGGCACGACGATCGCCACGACGCTCTCGCCGACCTTCGTGCTCAAGGACAACGTCTTCTACTGGCGCGTGCGGGCGATCGACCCCGACGGCAACGCAGGCGTCTGGAACGTCGGGCCGTCGTTCACGAAGACGTTCGACAACGTGCCGCCCGTCACGGCGCCGAGCATCAAGAACCTGCGCATGGTCGACACCTCCGACAACGCCCTGTCGCCGGCCCGCCGTACTCGACCAACGTGCCGATCATCCGGTGGGACCCGGTACCCGGCGCCTCGAGCTACCTGGTCGACGTCGCCCCGATGCAGGGGCGCCGGCGGTGTGCAACTGGTCGAGCTCGACCGTACCGTCGAGCGCTGGAGCTCGGTCACGGCGACGACGGCGTGGACGCCGCTCGGCTCCGGGTGGAACAGCGCCAAGCCCTACCCCGACGCGCACCCGGTCGCGAGCGACGAGGCGACGCTCCTCGCCGGCCATTCGTACTGCGTCCGTGTCCGCGCGCGCTCCGACCGCGACTCGTCGGGCAGTGACGTGTACGGCGACTACACCTACCTCGCCGGGGGCGGCCAGGCCTTCACATGGAGCGGCCCGCCGACGGCCGACCCGTGCACGGCGCCGTGCAACCCGGCCGCCAGCGACTACCTGCTCCCGCAGACCGGGATGTCGACGACGCGCATGCCGCTTCTTCACCTGGAAGCCGCTCCAGGGGCGGGCGAGCTACTTCGTGCTCGTCTCGAAGGATGCGTCCTTCACCAACATCGTCGACTACGCGTTCACCCAGCTGCCGGCGTACGCGCCTCGCACGGCCACGACCGCGACCACGTATACGGACGAGGCCACGTTCTACTACTGGGCGGTGCTGCCGGCGACCGAACGCGAACGGCACCGGCATCGACATCGGCGACCCGCTGAGCGCGAACCCGCAGAGCTTCATCAAGCTCTCGACGCCGCCGACGCTGCTCGCGCCGGCCGAGGCGTCGACGATCTCCCTGCAGCCGACGTTCCAGTGGTCGAGCGTGGAGGCCGCGAGGAACTACCGCATCCAGGTCGCGCAGGACCCGAGCTTCGGGACGACCGCTCGAGGACACCGTCACCGACTCGACGAGCTACACGCCGACGCAGACATACCCAGCCGACACGGTCCTGTACTGGCGCGTCCGGGCGAACGACGAGAACCAGGTCGGGCTCTCCTGGTCATCGACCGGCACGTTCCGGCGCTCGCTGCTCGCGCCGGTGCCGAGCCCGACGAACCCGACGAGCGGCGACCAGGTCCCCACGTGGACGTGGGCGCCGGTCACCGGCGCGGTCTCGTACGACGTGTCCGTCGACCTTCCGGACGGCACGCACAAGGACGTCACCGGCCTGCGCATGCCCGCCCTGACGGCGACCGCGATGACCGGAACCGGCCTGTTCCACTGGAAGGTGCGCGCCGAGTTCCCGAAGGGCTCGGCGGGCACGGTGCCGGGCCCGTTCTCGGGCGACATGGCCTTCACGCGGACGATCGGCGAGCCGGGCGGCGCGCACTCCGAGCTGGCCAAGGACCACCTGCTGCTCTCGTGGGAGCCCAAGGCCGGCGCGAAGGAGTACCGCGTCCAGGTCTCGCCGACCGAGGACTTCGGCACGGTCACGAGGACGTGCGCACGGACAACACGGCCTACGCGCCGCCGATGACGCAGACCCAGTACCTGAACGGCGGCACGCTCTACTGGCGTGTGGCTGCCGTCGACGCCGACCGCAACCAGGGCGACTTCTCGCCGGGTCAGAAGATCGGGTTCGCGTCGAAGATGCGCCTCCAGCTGGTCGGGTTCCCGATCGCCCGGCGCTGGTCGCGCGTCACTGTCAAGGTGACGGACTTCACCAACAAGCCCGTCGGTGGTGCGGCGGTTCGCGTGACCGGGAAGGGCATGAAGGTCCCCGCGAAGCGGACGAGCAGGGCCGGCTCGGTGACCTTCCGCATCCGGGCGAAGAAGGGCGTCTCGATCCTCTTCCGCGCGATCAAGACCGGCTTCGTGCCGGCGACGACGAGCTACAAGGTCCGGTAGAGCCGGCGCCTCAGCGCACGCGGCCGCGCTCGAAGTGCGCCTGGAAGAAGTTCTCCGAGCCCGCGGTCGCCATCGCGGCCGAGGCGGAGATCTCGAGGGCCAGCGTTGCGGCGGCCACGATCTGGGCCAGCCGGTAGACCTTCCCGGCGCCGTCGCAGCCCATCAAGCCCAGCCAGCTGCGCGCATACGGGTAGGTCGTCCCGCCGCCGACCGACGCGACCTCGAGGCCGGGCAGGCGGATCGCGACCTGCAGGCCCCCCTCGACGCGGTACGCGGTGCCGTGGGCCATGGAGCTCGTCCCGACCATGCCGACGTCCTGCCCGGTGGCGATGAACATCGCGGCGATCGCGGTCGCCGGCGTGAACGCGATCGACTGCATGCCCGACGCCACGGCGCCGTGCGTGCCGACGAACGCGAGGTCCTGGAGGTCGTCGACGGTCGTCCGCAGCACCCGGCGGACGGCCTCGTCGGTGAGCGTCGTCTCAGCGATCACCGTCTTGCCGTGGCCGCCGCGTTCGAAGTAGCGGTGCGACGGCTTCTTGTCGCCGCCCATGTTCCCCTCGAGCACCGAGCGTCGCGGCTTCACCGGTGAGCGCTCGCGAACGAACACCTCGTTCAGCGCGAACGAGTTGCGCGTGACCATGTTCAACCCGACCGCGTCGCCGGTCGTGTACGCGTACATCACGTGGCACACGGGGCCGAGGACGTGCGTCTCGATCTCGCGGAGCCGCGCGTGGCGCGAGAGTCCCTCCACGTGCGCAGCGGCGAGCCAGTCGCGCATGGCGGGCACCTGGGCTTCGACCCAGCGCGCGAACGCCGCCGCCTGGCCGGCGCCGTCGAAGAGGAACGCCGACGCGCGCGTCATCCGATCGCGCAGCACGTAGGTGCGGAACCCGCCCGACTCGCCCACGGCGCGGGCGCCGCGGTAGAGCGAGATCGCGAGGCCACCCTCGGTGTTCGCGAGCGGCACGTAGACGCCCTCGCGCCTCCGGCGAGTCTCGGCGAGCGTCCCGGCCGGCTCCTCGAGCTCGTACTCACCGAGCTCCACGTCGATCGGCCCGACGACGGCCGTCGGGACGACGGTCACGCCGGTGAGCGCCTCGGTGGCCCCGATGAACGGCTTGAGGTCGTGCGCGAACACGGGCCCGTCGGTCAGGCCGGCAAGCGCGTGCTGGCGCGTGCGGATCGACTCGGCGTCGTTCTTGCGGGGCCACCGGCGGAGCTCCATGGCCGCGGAGCTTAGAAGAGGCCGCGGGCGCCGCCCCCGCGGCCTCCGATCGCTGTGCGATCTAGTAGGTGCTGCCGCTGTCGCGGAAGCCAGGGCCGCCCGGGCCGTAATACGTGCCGAGCGAGTTGCGGTACGAGTCGTCCTCGAGCAGGTCCTCGTCGAGCTCGGGCGCGTTCTTGATCTGGTCCTTCGTCCGGTTGACGAAGACTTTCTTGTCGTCGTTGTCGACCGAATCGATGACGCCCGCGGGGAGCATCACCTTCTTGCCGAAGATCCACGGGCCCGTGTCCACGACGATGAAGCTGCTGCCGACGTCGTAGGTTGCTTCGTCGATCTTCCCGATGCCGCCGTCTGATGCCTCGACCTCGAAGCCGCTCAGATCGGCGCCCGGCCTCATCGTCTCGCGGTACGTCCACATGTCCGCAGTGGCCATGTCGCAACACCTCCTGGATTGGGATCCCGCACCGCATACCCGTGGGTGCTCGCGCCAAACGCATACTTCCGCGATGGATGTCGACTGGCACGAATTCGATCTGGAGGGGCTGGCGCGGCGGCTGCGAGACGATCGCGACGGCCCTGACGCCGAGCGGACGCTGTGGGCATTCGAGCGTGTGCTCGAGATCGCCCGCGGGGACCCCGAGCTGCTGCACTACGTTCTGACGGCGGCCGTCTGCATGGTCGCGCGCGCGGACGCGACCACGCCGCGCCACGTGCTGGAGACGTACTTCAGGCGCGCCCCCTCCGACGAGCGCTGGCACGAGGATCTCCGTCCGCTGCTGGGCTAGGGGCTGTCCCCGCGGGGGGCTGTCCCCAGTAATTGACCAGCGCTCAGTCGGCGGAACCCGCTCAGCCCGGTATGCCTGAGTAAGACATGAGGGACAGCACCCTTCGGGGACTGGCCCCTACAGCGGGATGTGAACGTCGGAGACGTCGAGCCCGAAGCTCTTGGCGAGCCGGATGCCGTGCTCGATGTCCTGGCGCAGCATGCGCACGTCGGTGTCGTACATGAGGCGGCCGATGACCTCCCGCTCCTTGGGCCGCCAGAGCGCGTGCTTGACGAAGATCGGGATCAGGCGCTGGCCGGCCTCGACGAGCCTGGTCTTCGTTTTCTTGTCGGCGTTCGCGAGCAGCACGCGCTCGTAGGCGACCCCGGACCGGTGGTGGATGCCGTCGTCGATCGTGAGCCGGTTGCACATGTCCTCGAGGATGGTGCCGCGCGAGTTGCGGGCGATCATCCGGAAGCGCGGGATGATCAGCCGCTCGAAGAACACCTGGATCTGGAAGATCTTCTCCTCGAGCGTCTCGGCGTTCAGCGTGAGGTTGACGAGCTCGTCGAGGTAGGGGTCGCGCTCGCCGCGCCCGCCGGACTCGTCGATGAGCTTGAGCCACGCCTCGGTGTGGCGCGCCTCGTCCTGCACCATCGTCGTGTAGTAGAGCTTCGCCTCGGGGTCGGGCGCGAGCGAGAAGAGCTGCGCCGACATCTGCACTGCGAGCTCGTCCGCCTGCAGCTGCTGGGTGATGACCGAGCGCCACATGTCGCGGCGGCGGGCGAGCTTCTTGGGCGAGCCGCTGTACTCCGGGATCGGCGGCAGCTCGCCCCACGGGAGGTCGCGCACCTGCCACTCGGCCCGCTTGGCGAGCTCGTAGTAGCGCATGACGCCCGCGTAGGCGCTGCGATCCTCGGCGCCTGCGACCTCTGCCACCTCGGTCTCCATCGGCCCGCAGGCTAACGTTTCGCGCCCGTGGCGACGTTGATGGACGGCAAGGCGCTGGCCGAGCGGATTCGCGCCGAGCTGAAGGCCGAGGTCGCGCGGCGCGGCCACGTCGGTCTGGCCACCGTGCTGGTCGGCGACGACCCCGCCTCCGAGATCTACATCCGCCTCAAGCACAAGGCGCTCGGCGAGGTCGGCATCGAGGCGCGCGACGTCCGCCTGCCCGCGGACACGCGGCAGGAGGAGGTGCTCGCACGCGTCGAGGAGCTGAACGCCGACGACGCGATCGACGGCATGCTCGTGCAGCTGCCGCTGCCCAGGCACCTCGACGAGGCGGCGATCATCCGGGCGATCGACCCGGTGAAGGACGTCGACGGCCTGCACCCGGTCAATGCCGGCCTGCTCTACCTGGGCCGGCCCGGGCACGTGCCGGCGACGCCGCTCGGGATCATGCGGCTGCTCGCCGAGTACGACGTCGAGCTCGAGGGCGCGCGCGCGGTCGTGGTGGGGCGGAGCGCAATCGTCGGCAAGCCGGTCGCCCTGCTCCTCCTGGCGGCGAACGCCACGGTGACGATCTGCCACTCGCGCACGCCCGACCTCGAGGCGCGGACGCGCGAGGCCGACGTGCTCGTCGTCGCGGTCGGCGCCGCGACCGGCTGATCGGGCCCGACGGAGTCAAGGACGGAGCCACGGTCGTGGACGTCGGGATGAACCGCAGCGACGAGGGTCTCTTCGGCGACGTCGACCCCGCCGTGACGGATGTCGCCGGGCGCCTCACGCCGGTCCCGGGCGGCGTCGGCCCGATGACGATTGCGCTGCTTTTGGAGAACGCCGTACGGGCCTCCAGGTTCCGTTCGGGGGAGGTTGATTTCCCCTTTTTGATCGGCTATCGTGTGCGCGTTCGTAGTCAGTTCGACGGCTCGGTGCCCGGGCCGTCGTTTCATTGCACCCGTTTCATCGCACCAAGGGAGGAACACAGTTGGCTCAGGGCACCGTGAAGTGGTTCTCGAACGAGAAGGGCTACGGGTTCATCACCCGTGAAGGTGGCGACGATGTCTTCGTGCATCACACCGCCATCCAGACCGAGGGCTATCGGTCGCTGACCGAAGGCCAGAAGGTCGAGTTCGAGGTCGTGCAGGGCGACAAGGGCCTGCAGGCGTCGAACGTTCAGCCCGCTCTAGATTCAGGGAACCCGCAGCAACCGTCGAACGGGCCCCGAACGGGGCCCGTCGCGTTTTCAGAGAGGATTTGCGTCCATGGCCGTTGGAATCTCGCCGGATGAGGTTCGTCACGTCGCGCGCCTCGCGCGGCTGTCGCTGACCGACGACGAGCTCGCGCGCTTCGGCGAGCAGCTCGGCGCGATCCTGGACGCCGTCTCGAAGGTCGCCGAGCTCGACCTGGACGACGTGCCGCCCACCGCTCACCCGCTCGACCTCGTCAACGTCTGGGCGGAGGACGAACCGAGGCCCTGCCTGCCGGTCGAGGAGGCGCTTGCGAACGCGCCTGACCGCGACGGCAACTTCTTCCGGGTGCCGCCCGCATGATCGACACGCTGCGCCTCACCGCCGAGGAGGCGGCCGGGCTGGTCGAGCGCGGGGAGGCTTCCGGCGCCGAGCTGCACGCCGCCTACGCGGGCGCGATCGCCGAGCGCGACGGAGAGCTGCACTCGTACCTGCGCACGACCGGGCCGAACGGCCGAAACGGGGTGCCGATCGCGTTCAAGGACCTGATCTGCACGCGCGGCATCGAGACGACGGCGGCGTCCCGGATCCTGGAGGGCTACATCCCGCCGTTCGACGCCACCGTGGCGACCCGGTGCTACGAGGCGGGAATGCCGCTGCTCGGCAAGACGAACATGGACGAGTTCGCGATGGGCTCGTCGACCGAGAACTCGGGCTACGGGCCGACGCACAACCCCTGGGACCCGGAGCGCGTCCCGGGCGGCTCGTCCGGCGGCTCGGCGGCCGCCGTCGCGGCCGGCCTGGCGCCGTGGGCGCTCGGCTCCGACACGGGCGGCTCGATCAAGCAGCCGGCCGCGCTCTGCGGCGTCGTCGGGCTGCGGCCGACCTACGGGACGGTGTCGCGCTACGGGGTGATCGCCTTCGCGTCGAGCCTCGACCAGGTCGGCCCGATCACGAAGACGGTGCGCGACTGCGCGCTGCTGTACCGGACGATCGCCGGCCGCGACGCCTGCGACACGACGACGGTCGAGCTCCCCGAGCCGGTCGCGATCCCCGAGGGCACGGACCTGCAGGGCCTGCGCGTCGGCGTCCCGCGCCAGCTGAACGAGGCCGAGGGCATCGAGCCCGGCGTGACGGCGAGCGTGCAGGCGGCGATCGCGCAGCTCGAGAAGCTCGGCGCCTCCATCGACACGTGCGAGCTGCCGCGCTCGGTCGAGTTCGGGCTGCCCTGCTACTACCTGATCGCCCCGTCGGAGGCGTCCACGAACCTGGCGCGCTACGACGGCGTCCGCTACGGCCTCCGCGTCGAGGGCGCCGACGTGCGGGAGATGTACGAGCGCACGCGGCACGACGGCTTCGGCGACGAGCCGAAGCGGCGGATCATGCTCGGCACGTACGCGCTGTCGGCCGGCTATTACGACGCGTACTACGGCCAGGCGCAGAAGGTGCGCACGCTGATCAAGCAGGAGCACGACGCGCTGTTCGAGCGCTTCGACGTGCTGGTCAGCCCGACCTCGCCGACGGTCGCCTTCAAGCTCGGCGACCGCACCGAGAACCCGCTCGCGATGTACGTCGCGGACGTGCTGACGATCCCGTCCAACATGGCCGGCCTCCCCGGGATCTCGATCCCGTGCGGCCTGTCCGAGGGCCTGCCGGTCGGCTTCCAGCTGATCGGCCCGCAGTTCGGGGAGAACGCACTCTTCCGTGCGGGCCACGCGCTCGAGCAGGCGCTGGCGTTCGACTACGTCCCGGAGCGGCTGCGGTGAGCATCCGGACCTGGGAGCCCGTCATCGGGCTGGAGATCCACATCCACCTGAAGACGCGGACGAAGATGTTCTGCCGCTGCTCGGTCGAGTACGGGGACGAGCCGAACACGCACACGTGCCCGATCTGCCTCGGCCACCCGGGCGTGCTGCCGATCCCGAACGGGCGCGCGATCGAGTGGACGATCAAGCTGGGCCATGCGCTCGGCTGCCGGATCGCCGAGCACGCCACCTTCCACCGCAAGAACTATTTCTATCCCGACCTGCCGAAGGGGTACCAGATCTCCCAGTACGACGAGCCCCTGTGTGTCGACGGGCGGGTGCTCGTGCCGGGGCCGGAGCGGCGACGCGGAGGTCGGGATCGTGCGCGCCCACCTCGAGGAGGACGCGGCGAAGAACGTTCACGTCGGCGGCGCCGGCGGCCGGATCCACGGTGCGGGGGCGACGCTCGTCGACTTCAACCGCGGCGGGACGGCGCTGGTGGAGATCGTGACGGCGCCCGACCTGCGCTCGCCCGAGGACGCGCGGCGGTTCCTGCAGCTGCTGCGGCAGACGGTGGTCGAGCTCGGCATCTCCGACGCGGAGATGGAGAAGGGCTCGCTTCGCTTCGACGTCAACGTGTCGGTGCGGCCGGCAGGGTCCGACGAGCTGCGCACGCGCACGGAGCTCAAGAACATGAACTCCTTCGCGTTCGCCGCGCGCGGCATCGAGCGCGAGGTCGAGCGGCAGATAGGCGTCTACGAGGCGGGAGGGACGGTGGACCAGGAGACGCTCCATTTCGACCCGGCGCACGAGTCGGCGCCGCCGCTGCGCTCGAAGGAGGAGGCGCAGGACTACCGCTATCTGCCCGAGCCCGACCTGGTTCCGATCGAGCCGCCTGCGGAGATGGTCGAGCGCCTGCGCGCCGAGGTGCCGGAGCCGCCGGGCGCGCGCATCCGGCGCTTCGAGCGCGACTACGGGCTGCCGTTCTACGACGCGGAGGTGCTGAACGGCTCGGTCGCGATGGCGCGGCTGCTCGAGGCGGTGGTCGCGGGCGGCGCCGAGGCCAAGGCGGCTTCGAACGTGCTCATGAACGAGTTTGCGCGGACCGGGGTGGACCCGGCCGCCGTCGACGCCGCGCAGCTCGCGAAGCTGCTCGAGGCACGCTCGCGCATCCCGCGCGACACGTTCGCCGAAGCGCTGGCCGCGAGCGGCGACGCCGGGTTTGACGCCGAGCAGTACATGGGCGACGGGCTGGTCGCAGATACGTCAGAGCTGGAGCCGCTGGTCGAGCGCGTCCTGGCCGCAAACCCATCGGAGGTCGAGTCGTACCGGGGCGGCAAGCAGGGCCTGCTCGGCTTCTTCGTCGGCCAGGTCATGCGCGAGACGCAGGGCAAGGCCGACCCGAAGGTCGTGAACGAGCTGCTGCGCCAGAAACTCGGCTAGCGCCTGACGGCGTAGTCGGCGAGCCCGCGCTCGAGCCGGTCGAAGACGCGCCTCGCCTGCTTCCGGGCGTAGTTCGCGAGCGGACGGCCGCGCATGCCGGCGGCGACCGCCTCACGAACATGCCGTGACAGCGCTACCTGCGCGCCCATCAGGGCGCTCGCGACGGCGTGCGGCTCGAGGTCGTCGGGCGCCGCATCGAGATCCTCGGCGATCACGGCCGCGAGCTGGTCGGTGTACAGCGCCACGACCTCGCGCTCGCGCGCGCGCAGTGCCGGGCTCGCCTCGATCGCTGCGGCTGCCTTGACGATCAGGTTGGTCCGCTCGGGCGTCTCGAGGCCGACGGAGCGGGAGAGGATGAGCTCGCGGAACGCCGCGATGACGGATGTGCCCGGCTTGCGCGTTCGCACGGCTGCGATGAGCGCCGCCTCGAACGCCTCCATGCCGCTGTAGAAGAGGTCTTCCTTCGTCGGGAAGTAGTTGAAGACCGTTCCCTCCGATACGTCGGCCGCCTCGGCGACGCTCGCCACGGTGACCGCGTCGAAGCCGCGCTCGTCGAACAGCCGATTCGCGGCCGCGCCTATCCGACGGCGTGTCTCCTCCTTCTTGCGCTCCCTGAGGCTCATGCGCTCATTCTAGCTTGCGGTCGAACTAACATTGTTGTTACTCTAAAAATATGGTCACTACAGACACAGCAGAGGGTCCCCGCGAGAGCGGGCTGACCCGCGAGATTCTCGTCCTCGGCGGCACGGTCGTGCTCGGGATGATCCTGGCCGTCCTGGACGCCACGATCGTCAACGTCGCGATCCCGACGCTCGGTCGGGACATGAGCACCTCGATCTCGACTATCCAGTGGGTCATGACGGGCTACCTGCTCGCGTTCGCAAGCGTGATTCCGCTGGCCGGCTGGGCGGCGGCCGCTTCGGCGCCAAGCGGGTCTGGATCACGGCGCTGGTCGTGTTCATGACGGGCTCCGTGCTCGCTGGCCTCTCCTGGTCGATCGGGGCTCTGATCGCCTTCCGCGTCGTGCAGGGGATCGGCGCCGGGCTCCTGATGCCCGTCGGCCAGACGATCCTGGCGCAGGCGGCCGGCCCGAAGCGCATGGGCCGCGTGATGAGCGTCGTGGGCGTGCCGATCCTGCTCGCGCCGGTGCTCGGTCCCGTCATCGGCGGGGCGCTCATCGACGGGGCCAGCTGGCGCTGGATCTTCTTCGTGAACCTTCCGATCGGCCTGCTCGCCGTCGCGCTGGCGCAACGGCTGCTGCCGGCGTCGACGGGCGGACGCGGCGGGCGGCTCGATGTCGCCGGCTTCGCTCTTCTGTCGCCGGGACTCGCGTTGTTCCTGTACGGGATGTCCGAGGCAGGCGCGAACGGCGGCTTCGGCTCCGCGCGGACAATGGTGGGCATCGCGGCCGGTTCGGTGCTCGTAGCACTCTTCGTCCGCCACGCACTGCCGCGCGGCCGCGAGGCGCTGATCGACCTCTCGCTGTTCTCGAACCGCGGCTTCGCCGCTGCGGCAGCGACGAACCTGCTCGTCGGCATCGCGCTGTTCGGCGCGCTGATTCTGCTGCCGCTCTACTTCCAGACGGTTCGCGGCCAGAGCGCGCTCGCCACCGGGCTTCTGCTCATGCCGCAGGGGCTCGGCGCGGCGCTGGCGATGCCGGTCGCCGGGCGTCTCACCGACGCCGTCGGCGCCCGCGCCGTCATCCCGGTCGGGATCCTGCTCGCGCTCGCCGGAATGGGCGCCTACACGCAGGTCGGCGCCGACACGCCGTACGTGGCGCTGGCGAGCAGCGCTGTTCCTGGTCGGCATGGGGCTCGGCGCAACGATCGTGCCGTCGATGGCCGTCGCCTACCAGTCGGTCTCGCACGACGCGATCGCGCAGGCGACGGTCGCGATCAGCGTCGTCCAGCGCGTGGCGGGCTCGGTCGGCACGGCGCTGCTCGCGGTCGTCCTCCAGCGCACGATCACCGCGAACGGCGCTGACTCGGCGGCGGCCGTCGCCGAGGCATTCGGAACGACGTTCTGGGTCGCTTTCGCGCTCACAGGGGCCGCGCTCGTGCCGGCGCTACTGCTGCCGCGCCGGAGAACGGAGGCCGAGCTCGAGGCGGTGCTTGAGCCGTAAGGCCATCGGCGAGGAGGCATAGAGTCCCGGTGTGCTGAAGGTCGCCGCGCTCGCCGCGCTGTTCGCAGCCGGGCTCCTCGCAGCCGCCACGTTCGCCGGCGCCGACACGACCACGACGACCGAGACCACGACCGAGATCTCGACGACCACCGAGACGACGACGCAGGCGACGACGGACACGGTCGAGCAGACGACCACGCGGACCGTCCCGTTCCCATCCCAGACGACGACCGTCGGCGAGACGTCGACAAGCAACACGCCGGCCTGGGTGTGGGTCGTCCTTGCGCTCCTGGCGGCCACGGTGATCGGCCTGCTGATCGCCCTCTTCGGCCGCCGCGACACGACGACGCCGCTCGCCGAGCGTCGGCGCCGGCTCGACAGTGCGATCGGAACGTGGGTGGCGCAGGGCTGGGCGGTCGAGAGCCAGGCGGGCGACTCCGCCGTGCTCCGCCGTGGCGGCGAGCTCATGCTCGTCGCCGTCGACGACGCCGGCGGCATCAGCTCGCGGCCGCTGAGCCCCTAGCCGTCGTACTCTCGGGGAAATGGCCGCGCTCTCGTCGCCGCGCATGCGCCGCCGGCTGGTCTGGCTCGCAGGCTTCGTCGCCGTCCTCGCGATCGGCGCGGGCGTCATCGCACTGCTGCCGCGCCACGGTGGGTCCAGCGCACGGACCTTCGACCGGTCGGCGCCCGGGAACCCCTTCGGCACGACGACCGGCCCGAGCGCCCAGCAGCAGGCGTCGGAGGCCGTGGCGGCCCGGGCCGCCGCGAAGGCGGTGCGGCCGCTGGCGGAGTCGTTCATCGCCGGCGTCGTCCTCCGGAAGAACCTCGCGCAGGCGCACGCTCTGCTCGACCCGAAGTTGGGTGCGAAGTACACGCTCTCCGACTGGCAGGCGGGCGACCGCCTGCCAGTCTCGGTCGACCCGCAGAAGCAGTACTCGATCTCGACCGTGCTCTCGTTCGCCGGCGCCAAGACCGCCGGCTTCGTGGCGGCCGTCGACGAGGAGCCCCGGGTGTCGTCGGAGACGACGCTGGTCGCCGTCCGCTTCGCGAAGCAGCACGGCCACTGGCTCGTCGACTACATCAACCAGGGCCACAGCTCGCGCCTGGTCGACCAGTCGAACTACGCGCCCGCCGGCTTCCTGCCCGGCTCGCACGGCCAGAGCACGCAGGACTGGGCGATCCTGATCCTCGGCTTCCTCGCCGTCGTCGCGATCGTCGTGCTGCTCGACCGCCTGCTCGGCGGCAGCCGCAGCACCACTCGCATGTAGAGGGCTTGACGAACGACGTCTGAGTCGCCGGGCCGCGCTGGACGTCCCGATGCGTCGTCCTTGGTCGCGCCCGTATGGCTTTTCAATAAGAACACTCTTGATGGGAACACGAACGCTCCCTGCGTCCTAGCCTCGGAACGACCATCGCACCCCTGCGACGAGCGACGTTCCGTCAGCCCTCTCGACCCGGAGGCTCTCCCACACGCCCCGAACCCAGATGGATTCCGCAGGCGCATGGGACAGCCCCAGGGCCGTCCGCCTGTCTAAATCAGGCCACAGGAGCGGGCGGTGTTCGGCCAGGGATAGAAGCCCTGGCCCGAGCGGTAGGCGCGCTCGGCGACCCACATCTGCTCGATAGCCGTCCAGTGGTCAGCGGTGCCCTTGCGGCGCAGGAGATCGGCGCCGTAGTTCCGCTGGAAGGACAGGTCCATCTGCAACCCGCCGTAGTAGGGCGCGCCCGAGTCGTTCCAGGCTCCCTCGTACCGTTGGATGCACTTCCAGGCCGCCTGGTGGGGCGGGTTCTGGGCATGCCGCCACGCGGTGTGCGCCCGCTTGTACCAGAGGTCGCGAATCCGTGTGCGGTACGCCACGCCGGCCTTGCGCTCATTGCGGTGGCTCGTCGTGAGCCGGACGCCCATCAAGCGCTGCCACTCCCAGGTCACGTGCCGATAGGAGGCGATGTCGTCCAGCGTCGGGGTTGCCATTGCGGTTGTCGTGACGCCGCCCACCAGTGCCGCCGAAACGGCAGCAACAGCAAGCAGCGAGAGGATGACTCTCTTCACACAAACTCCCTAGGTCGGGAACAGGGATGCGCCGGCAAAAAAGGGGCCGCAGCCGGCGAGTCGGAGTTGGCAGCCGCCCCCGCGGCACCACTCCCGGTTGTTCTCGGTCGGAAAGGTTAGACGAACGCTCCCCAGCCGGGTTTGTTCGGACACCGTAAGGTTTGCCTCTCATGGCAGCAAGCGAGGAGACCGTCTCCGTCCTCGGGCGCCTCGCGCTCTTTGCCGATCTGTCGCTGCCGGCCCTCGAGAGCGTCGCGCACACGCTCGACGAGGTGGCCTTCCCACCCGAGAGCCGGGTGCTCCGGCGCGACCTGTCCGGCGCGGCCTTCTATGTCATCCGGGACGGCGAGGCGAGCGTCTCCATCGACGGGCGCACGCTGGCGACACTCGCCCGCGGCGACTTCTTCGGCGAGATCTCCGTTCTGACGGGGCAGCCGCCGGCCGCCGACGTGATGGCGACGACCCTGCTCCGCTGCTTCACGCTGCCCGGCCCCGAGGTGGAGCCGTTCCTGCTCGAGCACCCGACGGTGATGCTCCGGATGCTCCAGGACGAGGCACGGCGGCTCAGGATCGCCAACACGTGGCAGGGGTAGCGGCCGGCGAGCAGCCGTTCCCGCCGGGCGACTACGGGGTCGTCGTCGTCGGCAGCGGCCCCGGAGGGCTGCAGACCGCGTACTGCCTCGACCGCCTGGGCATCGACCACGCGGCCATCTCGGCCGACGAGGCGCCGGGCGGAATGTTCGCGCGCATGCCAATCTTCGAGCGGCTGATCAGCCCGACGAAGCCGTCGGCGCCGTTCGAGCGCACGACGCGCGACTACGAGCGCTACGACCACAACAGCCTCCTGTCCGAGGAGGACGGGGCCCGCGGCCTGGTGCCCGAGTTCATGGACCGTTCGTTCGACGTCCCGTCACGGGCCGAGATGCACATGGCTCTCCAGGCCTTCGCCGACCGGGCGGCCGTCCGCGTCCGCTACGGCTGCCGCTGGGAGTCGACACGGCGAGAGGACGACGGCAGGCTCGTGCTCGGCACGTCGGACGGCGAGTACCGCTGTCGCGCCGCCGTCTTCGCCATCGGCGTCACCGAGCCGTGGAAGCCGAAGGTGCCCGGCTTCGACATGGCCCCGCACTACGCGGAGACGCGGCCGCCGCGCGAGTACGAGGGCCGCCGCGTCGCCATCATCGGCAAGCGCAACTCCGGCTTCGAGATCGCAAACGGGCTGCTGCCGTGGGCGCGCGAGGTCGTGATGCTGTCGCCGCGGCCGGTCAACACCGCGTCGATCGCGCTGCTGCCGATCCGCACCCGCTACCTGCAGCCGTTCGACGAGTACGCGCGCGGGCTCGGCGGCGCCTTTGTGCTCGACGCGGCGATCGAGCGGATCGACCGCGCCGACGGTGCTTTTCGCGTGGTGGCACAGGGGACGGCGAAGCCGGGCCCGCTCTCGATTGAGGCCGACGACGTGATCATCGCCACCGGGTTCAGGACGCCGCTGCTCGACCTGCCCGAGCTCGGGGTTGCCACCGTCAGCGACGGCCGCATCCCCGCCCTGACGCCCTTCTTCGAGAGCATCTCGGCGCCGGGGGTCTACTTCGCCGGGAACGCGTCCGGCGGGGCGGCCGGCCTGCTGAAGGTCGAGCGTGCCGGCCAGTCGACCTCGGTGAACGGGTTCCGCTACAACGCGCGCCTGGTTGCGCAACGCATCGCCGAGCGGCACTTCGACCGGTCCCGCGAGCGAGCTGCCATCGAGCCCGGCCGCCTCGTCCCGTTCCTGCTCGAGGAGCTGACGCACTCGCCCGAGCTCTGGGTCCAGCGCGGCTACCTCGCCCGCGTCGTCTCGTTCGAGGACGTGCCGCGCGACGAGGGGTACGAGCCCCTCACGCATTTCGTCGACGCCACCGGCCCCGACGCGGTCGCCGCCGTCGTCGAGCTCGCCGCGGATGCCTCGATCGCACCCGTGCTCTACCTCCGGCGGGGCGGGAACGTCACGGAGCACCAGCTGGCGCCGCATCCGCTTCACGTCTACGAGACCGACGACAACCGCGCGGAGCTCGAGCACGCGCTCTCGGCGCTCGTGCGCGCCGCCGTCTGACCGCCGCCACCTACCGGCTGGTCGGCCGCGCGCCCGACTCGCGCTTCCTCGCGCTGCCGTGGGACGAGGAGCTCGAGTCCTGGACCTCCGCCAACCTGGTCAACCTCGAGCGCGGCGTCGGCCGTCACGTCGTCCGCTTTGTCGAGCTCGGCGGCGCGTACTACGCCCTCAAGGAGCTGCCGGACGAGATCGCACAGCGCGAGTACCGGCTGCTCGGCCACCTCGAGGGCACGAGCGTGCCCGCCGTCGAGCCGGTTGCCGTCGTGGGCGAGCGGCGCGGGCGGAACGCCGAGGAGCTGCCGGCGGTGCTGATCACGCGCTACCTCGAGTACTCGCTGCCGTTCCGGATCGTGCTCGGCCGGGGCGGCCTCGAGGAGCCAGAGGAGCTCCTCCTCGACGCGCTGGCGAGCCTCCTCGTCCGGCTGCACCTGACCGGCTTCTTCTGGGGCGACTGCTCGCTCAACAACGCGCTCTTCCGACGCGATGCAGGTGCGCTGGCCGCCTATGTCGTGGACGTCGAGACCGGCGAGCTCCAGCCCCGGCTGACCGACGGCCAGCGCCGGTACGACCTCGACATCGCGTTCGAGAACCTCGCCCATGACTTCCTCGACGTCTCGGTCGAGTTCGGCTGGGCGGACGACCGAGACCCGACAGAGCTGGCCGCAATCGGTTGTGGACGCGTACCAGAGGCTCTGGGGCGAGCTCACCGCCGAGGAGGTGTTCGACTTCGACGACTCGATCCGCCTGGAGAAGCGGCTCGAGGAGCTGCACGAGCTGGGCTTCGATGCCGCCGAGATCGAGCTCGTGAAGACGGCGACCGGCTACCAGCTCCGCATTCCCTCGGGCCGCGTGGAGCCAGGATTCCACCGGCGGCGGCTGCTCAGGCTCACGGGGCTGGACGCCCAGGACAACCAGGCCCGGCGCCTCCTCGCCGACATCGCGTCCTACCGGGCGTCGCTCGAGCGCAAGGGCGAGCCGCCCATCTCGGACGCCGCGCTCGCCGGCCGCTGGCTGAGCGAGGTCTTCGAGCCGTCCGTCCTCGCCGTCCCACAGGAGCTGCGCGGCAAGCGCGCCGCGGCCGAGGTCTTCCACGAGCTGCTCGACCACCGCTGGTACATGTCGGAGCGCGCGGGCAAGCCGGTCGCGATGCGCGACGCCGTCAACGACTACATCGCGAACGTGCTCCAGACGGAGCCGGACGAACGGACGGCGTTCCTGGAGACGTAGCTAGCGCCGAGTAGCCTGCGCCTCGACGAGGCGCCTGGCCAGCACGCCGAGCAGCGCCCGCGCCACCGCCGGCTCGGTCTCGAGGATCTGCTCGAACTCGGGACGGTCGAGCGCAAGGGCGCGCACGTCCGTCTTCGCCCACACGCGGCCCGTCCTCGGCGTGCCGGCGAGCAGCGAGAGCTCGCCGAACGACTCGCCGGGGCCGAGCTGGTGCTCGCGGCCGTCGTGCGTGTCGACCGCGACGGTGCCTTCGACGACGACGAAGAGGCCGGAGGCCGGGACGCCGGACTCGATCAGGACCGTGTCCGCAGGCGCCTCGTAGACCGTGACCTCGGACGCGACCCGGGCGAGTGCATCATCGTCGAGATCGGCGAACAGATCGCTGGAGCGGAGCTGCTCGACGCGTTCGGCGACCACCATGCGCCTCTCTTATCACGCGAGGACGATCCCGGCGTAGAGCAGGGCGACGGCGACGGCCACGAACGCCGCGGTCCCGGCGACGCCGAGCCCGGCGAGCGCGCTGCCGACGGCGGCCACGCCGACGCCGCCGATGATCAAGCGCGTTCCCGCGCGGCCGCCGCCGGATCGTCAGCAGGGCGACGCCGACCACGGCGAGCGTGCCGAGCGAGTTGGCGACGATCGCGAGGAACCGCGCGGGGAAGAAGTCGAGGTGGTCCTGCGCCTGCGGGATGGAGTGACCCGAGATGTGGCCGGTCACCGGCATCGCCAGCGCCACGCCCGACCGCCAGCCCGCACGTAGACGAGGCCCGACCGGCGCGGCCCAGCGGCGGCCCCACAGGAGCAGCGAGCCGATCCCGAGCAGCGGCGCGGTCAGCAGGCCGCCGGCCAGGTAGTAGACGCGAAACGCCGGCGTGCCCCAGCCGTACGACGCACCCCATGCCAGCGCGGCCGCGGCGACGGCGTAGGCGAACAGCGAGCAGGCCCAGGCGAGCAGCTCCGGCCGCCTCCGCGCGCGCCAGCGCCCGGCGAGCGAACCGGCGAGGCGCAGCGCGAGCAGCGCGGCGGCGAACGCGAGCAGCGCCTCCACGGCGCAAGCCTACGGCGCGGGTACCGTAAGACGCCCGTGAAGCGCTACCTGCTGACCCCAGGCCCGACGCCGGTTCCGCCCGAGGTGCTCGCCGTCCTGTCGGAGCCGATGATCGGCCACCGCACGGCCGAGTACCGCGCGGTGCTGGGCGAGGTTCTCGGGCGTCTGCAGCAGGTCTTCCGCACCGGCGACGACGTCGTCCTGATGACCGCCTCCGGCACCGCCGCGATGGAGTCGGCGGTCGCAAACGCCTGCTCACCCGGCGACCGCGTCGTCGTGGTCTCCGCCGGCAACTTCGGCGAGCGCTGGGTCTCGATGACGACCGCCTACGGGCTCGACGCCGACGTCATCCGCTACACGTGGGGTGAGACGCCGTCGCCGGACGACCTCGCCGCCCGGCTCGGCGACCTGGGCGGCGCGACGGCCGTCTTCGTGACGCACTGCGAGACGTCGACGGGCGTCGTCAGCGACGTCGAGGCTCTCGCCGCCGCCGCCAGGGAGGCCGGCGCGCTGTCCGTCGTCGACGCCGTCTCCAGCCTCGGCGCCGTCCCGCTCGAGACCGAGGAATGGGGGATCGACGTGGTCACGACCGGCTCGCAGAAAGCGCTGATGACGCCGCCGGGCCTCGCCATGGTGTCCGTCTCCGGCGCGGCTGCGGAGGCGGCCTCGAAGTCGACCTCGCCGCGCTTCTACCTGGACTGGGAGCGCTACCGGAAGGCTCAGGCGAAGCCGGATGCGGCCTATACGCCCGCCGTCTCGCTGGTCATCGCCCTCAACGTCGCGCTGGGGGTGATTCTCGACGCCGGCCTGGAGGAGACCTACGACCGCCACGTGCGCCTGGGACGCGCCTGCCGGGCCGGCGCCAAGGCGATGGGCCTCGAGCTCTTCTCGCCCGACGAGGACCGCTCGTCGGTCGTCACCGCCATCCGCATGCCCGAGGGCATCGACGGCCAGGAGATCGTGGCCACCGTCCGCAAGGAGATGGGTGTCACGCTCGCCGGCGGCCAGGGCGAGCTGCGCGGCAAGATCGTGCGTATCGGCCACATCGGCTACGTCGACATCTTCGACGTGGTCACGGGCCTGGCCGCTCTCGAGCTGGCACTCGCCGAGGCGGGTGCGGACATCGAGCGCGGCGCCGGCCCGGCCGGCGCGCTCGAGACGTTCGAGCACAGCCGCGTGTGAGCGACCGTCCGCGCGTCCTCGTCCGTGAGTCGATCGCCCCGCGCGGCGTCGAGCTGCTGCGCGAGCGCTTCGACGTCGACGAGGACGGCGATTTCGACCTTGCCGAGCGGCTCGGCGACTACGACGCGATCGTCATCCGCTCGGCGACGAAGCTCGACGCCGGCCTGATCGACGGCGCGGAGCGGCTGAAGGTGATCGGCCGCGCCGGGGTGGGCGTGGACAACGTCGACGTCCCGGCCGCAACGCGCCGCGGGATCGTGGTCGTCAACGCGCCCGAGTCGACGGTCATCTCGGCCGCCGAGCACACCGTGGGCCTGCTCGTCGCGCTCGCGCGCAACATCCCGCAGGCACACGCAGCTCTCAAGCAGGGCCGCTGGGAGCGCTCCAGGTGGGGTGGCACCGAGCTCGCGGAGAAGACGCTCGGCGTCATGGGCCTCGGCCGCATCGGCCAGCAGGTCGCGCGCCGCGCGCTTGGCCTCGGCATGCGGGTCGTCGCCTTCGACCCGTTCGTCGCCCCGGGCCGCTTCGGCGAGCTGGGCGTCGAGCGGGCCGCAGTCGCCCGACGACGTCTACGCGACTGCCGACTTCGTCACCTTCCACCTGCCGCTCACCGACGAGACGCGCAGCTCGATCGACGCCGCGGCTTTCGCGCGCATGCGGGACGGCGTGCGGATCGTGAACGCCGCCCGTGGCGATCTCATCGACGAGCCGGCGCTCATCGAAGCGCTGCAGTCGGGGAAGGTCGCCGGCGCGGCGATCGACGTGTTCGCGACCGAGCCGTACTCCGGCCCGCTGCTCGAGCTGGACAACGTCGTCGTCACGCCG
The DNA here is from genome assembly GCA_963710465.1 of uncultured Thermoleophilia bacterium. Lineage (GTDB taxonomy): Bacteria > Actinomycetota > Thermoleophilia > Gaiellales > Gaiellaceae > JACVRM01. The sequence goes on along the minus strand of CAVQAQ010000006.1, from coordinate 70,354 downwards.
CACCTGGCGGCGTCGACCGCCGAGGCGCAGGACCGCGCCGGCGTGGTCGTCGCCGAGCAGGTTGCGGACGCGCTCGAAGGCCGCATGGTGGCGAACGCAGTCAACATTCCGGCCATCAGCCCCGAGGAGGCGGACGCGCTCGCGCCGTTCGTCCCGCTGGCGGCCCAGCTCGCCCGCCTCGCGTTCGAGCTGGCCGGAGAATCGGGCCGGATCGAGCTGACCTACCACGGCGGCCTCGCCGAGCGCGACACGCGCCTCCTCACGGTCTCCGCGCTGAACGGTGCCTTCCAGGGCCGCGTCGACCGGCAGGTGAACTGGGTCAACGCGCCGCTCGTCGCCGCCGAGCTCGGCGTCGAGGTCAGCGAGGAGCGCCGCCGCACGTCACACGACTTCACCAACCTGATCGGCGTGACCGTCGCCGACGCCACCGTCGAGGGCACCACGATCGGCACGGACGGCCGCCGCTGGCTGGTCACGGCGCTCGGCTTCGGGATCGAGATGGAGCTGAGCCGCCTGATGGTCTTCTTCATCTACGACGACGTGCCGGGCGTGATCGGCCGCGTGGGGACGCTGTTCGGCGGCGCCGGCGTCAACATCGCGAACATGGCCGTCTCGCGGACGCGGCAGGGCGGGAAGGCGCTGATGGCGCTGTCGATCGACTCGCCTGCGCCCAAAGAGCTCCAGGACCGCCTGCAGGCGGAGGGCTTCGACGACGCCCGCTTCATCGAGCTCGGCGAGTAGAGGCGGCGGCTGGGTCGTCGCCCAGCTCGTGCTGCTCGTCCTGATCATCGCGGTGCAGAGCCTCGTACGCTGGCCGCACCCGATGCCGACCGTGCTCGTGGTCGCCGGAATCGCGCTCGCGCTCGCCGGCCTGGCGATTGTCGTCTGGGCGCGGGCCGCCCTCGGCGGGGCGTTCACGATGTTCCCGGAGCCGAAGCGGCGCGAGTCGCCGGTCTCGTCCGGCCCGTACCGCTACGCGCGCCACCCGATGTACGGCGGCCTCCTGCTGCTCCTCGCCGGGGTAGCCCTCGCGCGGTCGCTGCCGGCGCTCGTCGTCGTGGCGCGCTCTCGCCGTGCTCTGGTGGAGAAAGTCGGTCGAGGAGGAGCGTCGGCTCGTGCACACATTCCCCGGCTACGACGACTACCGGCGGCGGACGCCGCACAGGTTCCTCCCGTTATCGTGGCCGCGTGGCCACGCTCCCTGAGCCCGTCGAGCGGGTCGCACGCGTCCTCCGCGACTCGGGCACCGAAGGGCGTGTCGAGGAGTTCCTGATGGACACGCCGACCGCCGAGGACGCGGCGCGCGCAGCCGGCACGACGCTCGAGCAGATCGTCAAGTCGCTCGTCTTCGTCTGCGACGGCCGCTACGTGCTCGCGATGGTGCCGGGCGACAAACGGGCCGACGCCAAGCGCGTCGCCGAGGCGGCCGGAGCGAAGGAGGCCCGCGTAGCGGGCGCCGAGCAGGTCGAGGACGCAACCGGCTTCACGCCCGGCGCCGTCGCGCCGTTCCCGCTGCGCAAGGTGGAGACGGTGGTCATCGAGCGGCGGCTGCTCGTGTACCCGCTCGTGTGGGTCGGCGGCGGCTCGGAGCGCCATCTCGTCCAGATCGCGCCGGCCGACCTTGTCCGCCTCACGCAGGCCCGCCCGGCCGATCTCGTCGAGCGGGACGCGTAAACTTTTCGGACGTCCTGCTGAGGAGGAAACCGTATGCGCGAAACCGAGAAGATCTGGATGTCGGGCGAGCTCGTCGACTGGGGGGACGCCAAGATCCACGTCGGCGCGCACGGCCTCCATTACGGCTCCGGGGTCTTCGAGGGCATTCGCTGCTATGAGACGGACAACGGGCCGGCCGTGTTCCGGCTCACCGACCACCTCAACCGGCTGAGGAGCTCCGCGACGCTCCTCCACATGGAGCTGCCCTACTCGGTCGAGGAGCTGCGCGCCGCGTCGCTCGACCTGCTCGCGACGAATGGCTTGCCCGAGGCCTACCTGCGGCCGATCGCGTTCTACGGCTACGGCGAGCTCGGCGTCTCGGCCGCGGGCAACCCGGTCGAGGTCGTGCTGATGAGCTGGCCGTGGGGCGCGTACCTCGGAGACGAGGCGATGCGCACCGGGATCCGGGCGAAGGTCTCGTCCTGGAAGCGCGTCGGGCCGAACACCATCCCGCACGCCGCCAAGGCAACCGGCATCTACCTGAACTCGATGCTGGCCGTCACCGAGGCGAACCTGGCCGGCTACGACGAGGCGATCCTCCTCACCGACGACGGCTTCGTCGCCGACGGCTCCGGCGAGAACATCTTCGTCGTCAAGGACGGCCGGATCACGACGCCGCCGCTCTCGACGTCGATCCTCCCGGGCATCACGCGCGACACCGTCATCAAGCTGGCGGACAGCCTTGGCCACGAGGTCTCGGAGGACAACCTGATCCGTACGGAGCTGTACCTCGCGGACGAGATCTTCATGTGCGGCACAGCCGCCGAAGTGACGCCGATCCGCTCGGTCGACGACCACGACGTCGGCGTCGGGCCGATCACCATGGAGATCCAGAAGGCGTACCTCGACCTGGTGCACGGGCGCGGCGACTCGCGCTGGTCGGACTGGCTCGAGGCGGTCGAGATCCGGCCGCGCGAGCCGGCGGGCGCGTGACCCAGGCCGCCGTCCGGCGGGTTCCGCTCTCCAGGCCGTCGATCGGCGAGCGCGAGGAGGAGCTCGTCCTCGAGGTGCTGCGCTCCGGGCGTCTCTCGCTCGGGCCGATGGTCGAGCGCTTCGAAGAGCGCTTCGCCGAGCGGGTCGACGCACCGTTCGCTGCCGCCTGCTCGAGCGGGACCACAGGGCTGCACCTGCTCTGCCATGCCGCCGGGCTGCAGCCGGGCGACGAGGTGATCACGTCACCGATCTCGTTCGTCGCCACGGCGAACTGCTTCATCTACGAGGGCGCCGTCCCGGTCTTCGCTGACGTCCGGCCCGACACACTCAATCTCGACGTCGACGCGGTCGAGGCGGCGCTGACGGAGCGCACGCGCGCGATCGTCGCCGTCGACATGTTCGGGCTGCCGTGTGAGCTGGACCCGCTCAGCGAGCTGTGCGAGCAGCACGGGCTGACGCTGATCCAGGACTCCTGCGAGGCGCTCGGCGCGCGCTACCGCGGCCAGGCGGTCGGCTCCCAGGGGCCGTCGGCGGTCTTCGCCTTCTATCCCAACAAGCAGATGACGACCGGCGAAGGCGGGATCGTCACGACGCACTCGGAGGAGCTCTGGCAGCTGCTGAAGAGCCTGCGCAACCACGGCCGCTCGTACGACGCGCGCTGGTTCAACCACGTGCGGCTCGGGTTCAACTACCGGATGAGCGACGTGCAGGCCGCGCTCGGCGTCGCCCAGCTCGAGCGGCTGGACGAGATCCTGACCGCGCGCGACCGCGCCGCCGCGCGCTACGGCGAGCTACTGGCCGGCATCGACGGGGTCGAGGTACCGCACCCCGACGACGACGAGCACGTCCGCTCCTGGTTCGTGTACGTCGTGAAGCTCGACCGCGGGCTCGACCGCGACTTCATCAGCGCGAACCTCGGCGCGCGCGGGGTGGAGGCGGGCCACTACGTCCCGTGCGTCCACCTGCAGCCCTACCTGCGCGAGCGGTACGGGTTCCGCGAGGGAATGTGCCCCGTGGCGGAGGACGCCGCGACGCGTACGCTCGCGCTGCCGTTCTTCACGGACATCACCGCGGAAGACCAGGCCTACGTCGCCGACGTGCTCGCAGAGACGGTCCAGTAGCCGTGGTCGACGGCGGGCCGAAGATGGTGTTCCTCGGCTTCGGGAAGTACGCGCGCGCCGACAAGATCTACGCGCTCGAGCCGCTCGTCGGCGACGACCGCGGGGGCGGCCGCCGCACGCGCGTCTGGGTCGAGGGCGTCGCCGAGCCGCTCATCGCCGGCCGCACGGAGCGTTCCATCCTGCTGGCGATGGGCGCCAGCTCCGAGCGGGCGAACGAGCTCGTCGACGAGGCGCTGGCACTCGCCGAGCGGATCGTCCAGGACGCCGACCGCGGCCGCGTCGACCTCGCCGACCTCTCCCGGCGGGCGCGGCACCTGCTCGAGTCGACAGCAGCTTCGTCCGAGCCGCTCTTCTGACTTAGTGGCTGACCGCCACTAACTCTGTGGCGGAGCCGCCGCTCGACCCCGAGGGCTTCGAGGCCGAGCGCCCCGGCTTCGCGGGCTGGCTGCGCCGCGTCCCGGTCGACATCTCGCCGCTCAGGCTCTCGAAGCCGTTCCGGCGGCTCTGGGTCGGCACGGGCATCTCGGCGATCGGCAGCCAGATCACCGCGGTCGCCATCCCGTACCAGGTCTACCGGGACACCGGCTCGACCTTCGTCGTCGGCCTGCTCGGCATCGCAGCGCTCATCCCGTTGCTCGTCGTGCCGCTCTACGGCGGCGCGGTCGCGGACGCCGTCGACCGGCGCAAGCTGCTGTTGCTCTCCGACGTCGGGCTGGCGCTGGTGACGATCGGCCTGCTCGCCAACTCGCTGCTCGCCGACCCGAGCATCCCGGTGCTCTTCGGCGCCGAGCTGCTCGGCACGGCCGCCTACTGCTTCCAGAGCCCGACCCGCAACGCGCTCACGCCGAGCCTCGTGCCGCGCCGAAAAGCTGACGGCGGCGCTCGCGATCGACGACGTCATCTTCACCCTCGCGCGGACGGCGGGGCCGGCCGTCGGCGGCCTCCTGATCGCGGTGGTCGGGCTGAGCGGCGCCTTCGCGCTCGACCTGCTCACCTTCGGCGCCTCCTTCGTCGTCATCTGGCTGCTGCCGTCCTTGCCCGCGTCGCCGGACGTCGACCGGCCGAGCCTGCGCTCGGTGCTCGACGGGCTCCGCTACGTGCGCACCCGCAAGGACATCCTGGCCATCTTCGTCGTGGACGCGAATGCGATGGTCTTCGGCATGCCGAGCGCGCTCTTCCCAGCCTTCGCCGCGGACATGGGCGGCGGCGCGGGAGTGCTCGGGCTCCTCTACGCAGCGCCCTATACGGGAGCGCTGCTCGCCTCGCTCTCGTCCGGCTGGGTGCAGCACGTCCGCCGCCAGGGAGTCGGCGTGTGCGTCGCGGCCTCGTTGTGGGGCGTCGCGATCGCCGCGTTCGGCTTCACGCAGGCCCTGTGGCTGGCGTTTGTGTTCCTGGCCGCCGCCGGCGCGGCGGACTACGTCAGCGCGATCCTGCGCAACTCGATCCTGCTTGCCGCGACGCCCGACCACCTGCGCGGGCGGCTGTCCGGCATCGAGCTCGCCCAGGTGGCGAGCGCGCCGCAGATCGGCAACGTCGAGGCGGGCGCCGTCGCCGCGCTGACGAGCGTGCGCTTCTCGATCGTCTCGGGCGGGATCCTGACCGTGATCGGCACCGGGATCGTCGCGCTGGCCATGCCGGCGCTCGTCCGCTACGACGCCCGGAGGGCGCGCGAGTGAGCCTCGGGCGCGAGTTCTTCGCCCGCTCGGTGCACGAGATCGCGCCCGAGCTGCTCGGCGCCACGCTGCTCGTCGACGGCGTCGGCGGCCCGATCGTCGAGCTCGAGGCGTACGACCACGAGGACCCGGCCGCGCACGGGTACCGCGGGCGTACCGAGCGGAACGCGGTCATGTTCGGCCCGCCGGGGCATGCCTACGTCTACCGCTCGTACGGCATCCACTGGTGCCTCAACCTCGTATGCGCGGACGAGGGCGTGCCCGATGCGGTGCTGATCCGCGCGCTCGAGCCGGTGCACGGGCTGGAGGTGATGGCGGAGCGCCGCGGCGTCGAGAATCCACGCCTGCTGTGCTCGGGGCCGGGCCGGCTCTGCCAGGCGCTCGGCGTCACGCGCGACCACGACGGCCTGCCGCTCGATCGGCCGCCGTTCGAGCTGCTGCCCGCGAGCGCGCCGGTGGAGATCGTGCGCGCGCCGCGGATCGGGATCACGAAGGCGGCCGACCGGCCGTGGCGCTACCTGGTCGCCGGGTCGCGCTTCGTCAGCCGCCCCGCACCACGAGCTTGACCGTCATCCCCGGCGCAGCGGCCACTCCGGCCTGCGGCGACTGGCGGAGGACGCGGCGGCTCGAGGCGGCGTCGCTCGGGCGGACGTTCGGCGAGAGCTTCAGCTTCTCCAGCTTCGGCAGCGCCGCGACCAGCGGCAGCCCGACGACGCGCGGGACGATCCCGTGCAGCGGCTTCGCGAGGACGAGCGTGACGACGTCGTTGGCGGTGAGCCGGCGCAGCGGGCTGGGGATCTGCGCGACCACCGAGTTCGGCCACTGCAACGGCCGCGCTGCCTTGTAGACGATCAGCGGCTTGAGCGGCTGCGCCTGGAGCCGCGACACGGCCACGGTTCGGCGCGCGCCGATCAGGTTCGGCACCTGCACCTCGTTCGCGCGGCAATTGGCAGTCCGTGACGGCCCGCCCTCGCTGAACGTCCACACCTTGAACGCGCCCTTGCAGATCCCGTTGTCGCGCTCGAGCCGCCCATCGCGATAGACGACGTAGCTCGGCGAGGCGTAGAGGCCCGGCTCGGACTGGAACGGCGCCGGCGTGTCGCCCTGCTCCTTGTGCGCCTTGAGCATGAACGACTTCCAGATCTGTGCCGGGTACGTGCCGCCGGCTACCGGGTCGCCGTGGAATTCGGTCAGCATCGGCTTGAGCTGATTGGGGTAGCCGACCCAGACGGCGGTGACGAGCTGCGGCGTGTATCCGACGAACCACGCGTCGCCGTGGTTCTCGGTCGTGCCGGTCTTACCGGCCGCGCTCCAGCCGCCGCCGAGCTGGGCGGCCTTGCCGGTGCCGGACTGGATGACGGTCTGGAGGATGCTCGTCAGCAGCGCGTTCTTGGCGGGGTCGAGCACCGGCCGGTTGACCGGCCTGTTCAGGTCGAGCCGGGCGATCTTCCCGTTGGTCTTCGTCTGCTGCGTCGACCCAGCGGACCGCGCGCGGCTCGTTGCCGAACGCAGAGCCGTCGACGCGCTGTCCGTCCGTGCGCGAACGTCGCGTAGGCCCGCGCCATCTCGAGCGGGTTGACCGCCTCCGCGCCCAGCCCGATCGAGAGGTACGAGTTGAGCGGGCTCTTGATCCCGAGCCGGTGCGCCATCCGCGCGACGCTCGCGGGGCCGACGGTCGCCGTCAGCTGCGCGTAGACCGAGTTGTCGGAATACGTGGTCGCGGTCCGCAGGTCGGCCGAGCCGAGGTAGTCGCCCTCGTAGTTCGTGACGTGCCAGATCTTGTTGTCGAACGGGATGTCGACCGGCCTCGACGCGAACGTCGTCTCCGGCGCGATCCCCTGGTCGAGGGCGTCGGCGAGCACGAACGGCTTGAACGACGAGCCCGGCTGGCGCTCGCCCTGCACCGCCAGGTTGAACTGGCTCTGGTGGAAGTTCTTGCCGCCGACCATCGCGAGCACGTCGCCGGTGCGCGGGTCGATCGCGACGAGCGCCGCGGCCGGGCCCTTGGGGTCGGTCAGCCACTTGTCGATCGCCTGCCTCGCAACCTTCTGAAGGTTGAGATCGATCGTCGTGTGCACGCGCAGGCCGCCTCCGAAGACCCTCGACGTCCCGTACTTGTCGATCAGCTGCTGCTTCACGTAGTTCGTGAAGTACTGGCCGACCTCACTCTGGCTCCCCGGCGACTTGATGTCGTCGGGGGTGGGCAGGGGATGGCGGAGCGAGTTCATGTACTGGCGCTTCGTGATCAGCGCCTGGTCGCGCATCAGCCCGAGCGCGATGTTGCGCTGGTGCCTCGCGGCGCGCGGGTTGCTCGCCGGGTCGTACGCGGCCGGGTCGCTCGGGAGCGCCGCCAGCAGCGCCGCCTCGGGGAGCGTCAGCTTCGCGGCCGAGTGCTGGAAGTACGTGCGTGCCGCCTGCTCGATCCCATAGGCGCCGTTCCCGAAGTAGATCGTGTTCAGGTACTCCGTGAGGATCCGGTCCTTGCTCCAGCGCTGGTCCAGCTGGCGGGCCAGGATCGCCTCCTTCAGCTTCCGGGCGATCGACCGGGTGTTGTCGACGTAGGCGTTCTTGATGTACTGCTGCGTGATCGTCGAGCCGCCCTCGACGACCTGCTTGTGCTGGACGTCCGCCCAGAACGCGCGCATGATCGCCCGGAAGTCGACGCCGTCGTGCTCCCAGAAGCGGCGGTCCTCGACGGCCACGATCGCCTGCTTCATGATCGGCGCGATCTGATCGGAGCTGACGATGACACGGTTCTGCGACCCGCGCAGGACCGCGAGCACACGGTGTCCGCTGCGGTCGTAGATGTAGGAGTTGCGCTCCGTCGCCTGCTGGTGCGCCGCCTCGAGCTTCCATGCCTGGTTCGCGACGGCCGTGACCATCCCGTAGGTGAACGACGCGGCGGCAAGCAGGAGCAGCACAAGCGTCAGGGCGAGGAAGCGAAGCTTGCGGATGCGGCGCCGTTTCTTGGGCGGCGCGCCGGTGTTGCGTCTGCGTAGCCGCACGAAGCGCCGAAGTGTACTCGGGCCTCCTGCCAGAATCCCGCGATGGCCGAGCTGACACGGAACGCGGTCCACGTGCTGCCGGAGGGCGGGCTCGAGCGCAAGCTGGCGCTCGGGCGGCCGCTGCGCGTGAAGCTCGGCATCGACGTCACGTCGCCGGACATCCACATCGGCCGCGCGGTGCCGCTCCAGCGCATGCGCGCCTTCCAGGACGCCGGCCACACGGGCGTGCTGATCATCGGCGACTACACGACGCGCATCGGCGACCCGTCGGGCCGATCGGCCGAGCGCCCGGTGCTCTCCGACGAGGAGATCGACCGCAACGCGCAGGCGTACCTCGACCAGGCGATGATCGTGCTCGACCCCGAGCGCACGGAGGTGCGCTACAACGGCGAGTGGCTGTCGAAGCTCTCGTACGCGGACGTCGTCCGCCTCGCGCGCGAGATGACTGTGGCTCGGCTGCTCGAGCGCGACGACTTCGCCAAGCGCTACGCCGCCGGCGAGCCGATCTCCGTGTCGGAGCTGCTCTACCCGCTCATGCAGGCGTACGACTCCGTCGCGATCGAGTCCGACCTAGAGCTCGGCGGCACCGACCAGCTGTACAACCTGCTCGCCGGCCGCGAGATCATGGAGGCCTACGGGCTCGAGCCCCAGGTCGTGCTGACGACGCCGCTCCTGCTCTCGTGGGACGGGGCGAAGATGAGCTCGTCCGTCGGCAACAACATTCCGCTGACGATGGCTCCCGAGGAGCAGTTCGGGCGGACCATGCGGATCTCCGACGACCAGCTGCCCGACTGGTATCGGCTGGTCATGGACCAGGAGCCGCCTGAGGGCGATCCGCTCGAGGCGAAGCTCGCGCTCGCGCGCTGGATCGTGGCGCGGTCGCACGGTGACGAGGCGGCGCGGGCGGCAGAGGACCACTTCACGCGCGTCGTGCGCGAGGGGCGGCCACCTGCGGACGAGGACATCCCGGAGCGCGCGTTGCCGGACGGTGATCCGCTGCACGTGCCGGCCGTCATCGCCGATGCCGGGCTGGCGCCGTCGACGAGCGAGGCGCGCCGGCTGATCGGCCAGGGAGCCGTTCGCGTGAACGGCGAGCCGGTCTCCGAGCTCGACGTGCCGCGGAGCCTGCTCGACGGGGCGCTCGTCCAGGTCGGCAAGCGCCGTTTCATGCGCTTTGTGTCAGAGTGAAACGGCCGTACCGGCCTGCTTGACACCCAGGCCGATGCTGCTACTATTCCTCGGCTGCCCACCCAGGCGGCACCGGAAAGTCCCTGCAATCGACGAACGGAGAGCCACTCGGCGGGTTCGGATACGAAGTTCCGAGACTACCGAGGGCCTCTGCGAGTCAGAGGCTTTTTTGTGCAGCCGGCCGGGAAGCGCGGTCTTTGAAAACTCAACAGCGTGAAACGTCGAGAACCTCGACCGCGTCCGCTTGCGGACCGGGAGAGGCATAACTGAACCCGTCAGATTCACTCCATCCCTGCTAATGGGTTGGAAAGGATCTGACTTTGAGTTCAAGCTCTAACTGATTAGATTGCAACGGGCCTAAAGGCCCAACGCAAAACAATCTCTTCACGGAGAGTTTGATCCTGGCTCAGGACGAACGCTGGCGGCGCGCTTAACACATGCAAGTCGAGCGAGAACCATGGCTTCGGCCATGGGGACAGCGGCGAACGGGTGAGTAACACGTGGGTAATCTGCCCTCGGCACTGGGATAGCCCGGGGAAACCCGGATTAATACCGGATGGCCTCTCGAGCTCTCGGGCTCGTGAGAAAAGGTAGCTTCGGCCTCCGGCCGAGGAGGAGCCCGCGGCGGATTAGCTTGTTGGTGGGGTAATGGCCCACCAAGGCGACGATCCGTAGCTGGTGTGAGAGCATGACCAGCCACACTGGGACTGAGACACGGCCCAGACTCCTACGGGAGGCAGCAGTGGGGAATCTTGCGCAATGGGCGAAAGCCTGACGCAGCGACGCCGCGTGCGGGAAGAAGGCCTTCGGGTTGTAAACCGCTTTCAGGAGGGACGAAGCCACTCGGGTTAATAGCCCAGAGGGTGACGGTACCTCCAGAAGAAGCCCCGGCTAACTACGTGCCAGCAGCCGCGGTAATACGTAGGGGGCAAGCGTTGTCCGGATTTATTGGGCGTAAAGAGCGTGTAGGCGGCTTGGTAGGTCTGCTGTGAAAACTCGGGGCTCAACCCCGAGACGTCGGTGGAAACCACCTGGCTAGAGTCCGGAAGAGGAGAGTGGAATTCCTGGTGTAGCGGTGAAATGCGCAGATATCAGGAAGAACACCCGTGGCGAAGGCGGCTCTCTGGGACGGTACTGACGCTGAGACGCGAAAGCGTGGGGAGCGAACAGGATTAGATACCCTGGTAGTCCACGCCGTAAACGATGGGTGCTAGGTGTGGGTGGTGTCGACTCCATCCGTGCCGAAGCTAACGCATTAAGCACCCCGCCTGGGGAGTACGGCCGCAAGGCTAAAACTCAAAGGAATTGACGGGGGCCCGCACAAGCAGCGGAGCATGTGGTTTAATTCGACGCGACGCGAAGAACCTTACCAGGGCTTGACATGCACGGGAAAACCGTAGAAATACGGTCCTCCTTCGGGACTCGTGCACAGGTGGTGCATGGCTGTCGTCAGCTCGTGTCGTGAGATGTTGGGTTAAGTCCCGCAACGAGCGCAACCCCTGTCCCATGTTGCCAGCGTGAAAGACGGGGACTCATGGGAGACTGCCGGTGACAAATCGGAGGAAGGTGGGGATGACGTCAAGTCATCATGCCCCTTACGTCCTGGGCTACACACGTGCTACATTGGCCGGTACAGAGGGCTGCAAACCCGTGAGGGGGAGCGAATCCCAAAAAACCGGTCCCGGTTCGGATTGAAGGCTGAAACTCGCCTTCATGAAGGCGGAGTTGCTAGTAATCGCGGATCAGCAATGCCGCGGTGAATACGTTCCCGGGCCTTGTACACACCGCCCGTCACGTCATGGGAGTCGGCAACACCCGAAGCCGGTGGCCTAACCCGCAAGGGAGGGAGCCGTCGAAGGTGGGGTCGGTGACTGGGACGAAGTCGTAACAAGGTAGCCGTAGCGGAAGCTGCGGCTGGATCACCTCCTTTCTAGGGAATACCGGAGCAATTACTCCGGTAGGCGTCCGACCTGTAGATGGCCGCTTATTTGGGCCGTCCAGGAATCGGGCTCGCCTGGAATTACGTCGACCTCGATGCATCTGATCGACTTCTAACGGTCGGTCAGATGCTCACGCTGTTGAGTTTTGAGAGACCGCCGGGCAGCCGGCGTTTATCTCTGTTGGGCGAGCGCGCCTCGCGTGCACCTTGAAAACTCCATAGTGGCAACAATGGTGTTCTTCATGATCAAGAGATGAAGGGCACGCGGTGGATGCCTAGGCGCCAAGAGCCGATGAAGGACGTGGGCGGCTGCGATAAGCCCGGGGTAGGTGCTGACCAACCTGTGATCCCGGGATTTCCGAATGGGGAAACCTACGCGTGGTAATGCGCGCGTGACTCTGCCTGAACACATAGGGCGGAGCTCGGTAAGCCGGTGAACTGAAACATCTTAGTAACCGGAGGAAAGGAAAGAAACCTCGACTCCCTGAGTAGTGGCGAGCGAAAGGGGAAGAGCCTAAACCAGTGCGATGTCAAGACGGCAGTCGTTGTCGTACTGGGGTTGTAGGGCCTGATGTGATCCGCCTGCCGGCGGGTCGGAGAGTTACAAAGTTGGCTGCTAGCCGAAGCAAATGGAAAGTTGCACCACAGCGGGTAACAGTCCCGTAGGCGAAAGCAGATCAGCCTCTCTATTCAGGTACCTGAGTACGGCCGGGCACGGGAAACCCGGTCGGAAGCTACGGAGACCACTCCGTAAGGCTAAGTACTCCTTGGCGACCGATAGTGAACTAGTACCGTGAGGGAAAGGTGAAAAGTACCCCGGAAGGGGAGTGAAATAGTACCTGAAACCGTGTGCCTACAAGCGGTCGGAGCGGAAGCAATTCCGTGACGGCGTGCCTTTTGCATAATGAGCCAGCGAGTTACTCTTCAACGGCAAGGTTAAGGAAACGGAGCCGTAGCGAAAGCGAGTCTTAATAGGGCGATTTAGTCGTTGGAGGTAGACCCGAAACTGAGTGATCTACCCATGGGCAGGCTGAAGCGAGGGTAAGACCTCGTGAAGGGCCGAACCGACTTAGGTTGAAAACTGAGCGGATGACCTGTGGGTCGGAGTGAAAGGCTAATCAAACTCAGAGATATCTGGTTCTCCCCGAAATATATTTAGGTATAGCGTCGTGCGTTCAATAACGGCTGTAGAGCACTGTTTGGGCTAGGGGGCCTACCAGCTTACCGAACTCAGGCAAACTCCGAATACCGTTATTCCAGAGCACGGCAGTCAGAGTGCGGGGGATAAGCTTCGTGCTCGAAAGGGAAACAGCCCAGACCGTCGGCTAAGGCCCCTAATTCCTAGCTAAGTGGGAAACGATGTCCGGTTGCCCAGACAACCAGGAGGTTGGCTTAGAAGCAGCCACCCTTCAAAGAGTGCGTAACAGCTCACTGGTCAAGTGATCGGGCGCGGAAAATGTAACGGGGCTCAAGCTAGGAGCCGAAGCCACGGACTTCACGCTTTGCGTGGAGTGGTAGGGGAGCGTTCCCATGCCGGCGAAGCGGCGGCGGAAGCCAGCCGTGGAGGCATGGGAAGTGAGAATGCTGGCATGAGTAACGAAAGAGGAGTGAGAAACTCCTCCGCCGAATGCCCAAGGGTTCCTGAGTAAAGCTAATCTGCTCAGGGTTAGTCGGGACCTAAGCCGAGGCCGACAGGCGTAGGCGATGGACAACAGGTTGATATTCCTGTACCACGTACTCACCGTTATGACCGATGGGGGGACGGGGTAGGCTATGGAAACCCAGGCGATGGTTGACCTGGGGTAACCGCGTAGGGCGACCGGTAGGGAAATCCGCCGGTCATTAAGCCTGAGACGGGACGCCGAGCTCTGTAGAGAGCGAAGTTCCGGAAGCCATGCCTCCAAGAAAATCCTCTAGGCAGGTGGGGCGTGCCCGTACCAAAACCGACACAGGTGGGCAGGTAGAGAATACCAAGGCGATCGGAAGAACCCTCGTTAAGGAACTCGGCAAAATGGCCCCGTAACTTCGGGAGAAGGGGCGCCTCGGTAGGGTTGAGGTCTTCGCGACCAAAGGCCCGATGAGGCCGCAGTGAAACGGCCCAAGCGACTGTTTACCAAAAACACAGGTCTCTGCGAAGTCGAAAGACGACGTATAGGGGCTGACGCCTGCCCGGTGCCGGAAGGTCAAGTGGAGGGGTTAGCCGCAAGGCGAAGCTCTGAAACTAAGCCCCGGTAAACGGCGGCGGTAACTATAACCGTCCTAAGGTGACATGGCTCAAAGGGACAGTGCAATCCCGCGAGCAAACCGTTGCCCCCCGATTCGGTAACGAATCGGTGCGCATCTGGCCAAATGCTGGAAAACCCGGGTATCCCGCACTACTCACTGTGACGTCCGCAAAGGCGTCTACAGTTGTGACAACGTGACGGGCGATGCGGAAAATCAGCAGGAAAGGCTGGTCAGGCTTGGGTGGGTTGTTGGTTTTGTAGACGGAGAAGGATGCTTCTCGATCGGCTTCGTCCGCCAGGCTGGCGGCGGAGCTCGAATCGGCTACAGGACCGGCTGGCAGGTTTCACACGAGTTCGCGGTGACGCAAGGCGCACGAAGCGTTGCGTATCTCCACGGACTGCGTGAGTTCTTCGGTGTTGGACAGGTCATCCCGAACTATCGAAGGGATAACCACCGTGAGCACCTGTATCGGTACGTCGTACGCAGGCGGGACGATCTTCTTGAGACGATCATCCCGTTCTTTCGTGCGCATCCGATGCTGACCTCGAAGCAAGATGACTTCGAGAAGTTCGCGGAATGCGTTCAGCGGATCTCGGCCGGCCGCCACCTCACGGTGGATGGCTTGATCGAGATTGCGGAGATAACTGAGACCATGAACCGGCGCAAACCACGCCAGGAACTGATCAGAATCCTCAGAGACTATACGCCAGACGTCCGTGACAGCGGACGATGAGATAGTCCCATCTGCATGGCGACATGCAGGGATGACGATCTAAAGGAAGTCGTTATCCGCCTCGGAAATGCGCGAGGTAAGGCAAAAGCGAAATTCCTTGTCGGGTAAGTTCCGACCTGCACGAATGGCGTAACGACTTGGGCGCTGTCTCAACGAGGGATCCGGTGAAATTGCAGTCTCGGTGAAGATGCCGAGTACCCGTGGTTGGACGGAAAGACCCCGTGAACCTTTACTACAGCTTGACATTGGAGTCTGGGGTGCGTTGTCCAGGATAGGTGGGAGGCTTTGAAGCGGGGACGCCAGTCCTCGTGGAGCCAATCTTGGGATACCACCCTTCGTGTTCTGGGCTTCTAACCTCTGGCCGTGATCCGGCAGAGGAACAGTGTCAGGTGGGTAGTTTGACTGGGGCGGTCGCCTCCTAAAATGTAACGGAGGCGCGCAAAGGTTCCCTCAGCACGGTTGGAAATCGTGCGTAGAGTGCAAAGGCATAAGGGAGCTTGACTGCGAGACTGACAAGTCGAGCAGGTGCGAAAGCAGGCCTTAGTGATCCGGCGGTAGAGAGTGGAATTGCCGTCGCTCAACGGATAAAAGGTACTCCGGGGATAACAGGCTTATCGGGCCCAAGAGTCCACATCGACGGCCCGGTTTGGCACCTCAATCTGGGGTGGGCCGGCAGAAATGTCGGCCACGAATCGGCTAATAACGGTGGAGCCCACGCCTGGGTGCGTATGCACCGAAAGTGGGTAATACCGTGGGAAGTCCGCTCGCAAGAGCGTGACCCCGTAACGACTGAGTCCGAAAGGACGAGGTGGCGTTCTTTGCCGAAAGGCAAAATCTATGGACGTCACAATACGCCGACCCCTAACCTGCTTTGCAGGAAGGGTGAAGATATAGTCTGCGCCGCTGGCAACAGCGGAATGACGCGCGATGTCGGCTCGTCGCATCCTGGGGCTGGAGTAGGTCCCAAGGGTTGGGCTGTTCGCCCATTAAAGCGGTACGCGAGCTGGGTTCAGAACGTCGTGAGACAGTAGACCTTGCTGTCTATAAATCTGGCCATATGCTGGAAACTCCGAGTATCCCGCACTACTCACTGGGACGTCCGGTCGGGCGTCTACAGTAGTGACAACGTGTCGGGTGCGGACAATCAGCAGGAAAGGCTGGATAGCTACATAGCGGGTTACACGGATGGGGAAGGAACGTTCTCCATCTCGGTGCAGCGCAATGCCACATGCTCGATCGGCTTTCAGCTGGTTCCTGAGTTCCAGGTCACTCAGAATGACGACCGGGATCAGGTACTGCGACTGATTCATAAGCGGTTCGAGTGTGGCTACATCAAGCGGAACAGCAAGCGCGACCATGCGCTTGTATTTGTCGTCCGCGAACGCGCCGCACTGCTCGAGCGGATTATTCCGTTTTTCGAGCGCAACCCGCTGCTCTCGACGAAGCAAGAGGACTTTTTGAAGTTCGCGCGCGTCGTCAGGGCGATGGCTCGAGGCCATCACCTCACATTCGCCGGCTTCGGCGAGCTTCTCGATGTCGCCCTCTCCATGAACGGAGAAGGCAGATCGCGGAAGGTGCGGTGGAAAGAGCTAGTAGCTCTCCAGAATCCTCAGAGACTGTACGCCAGACAAGGCCCGTAAACGGGCCCGGAAGATATAGTCCGAGCTGCATGGCGACATGCAGAGTCAGGCAGAAATGACCTGGCCCTCGAGCACGTACTGATTTACGCTCGGGAGTAACAAGGCTGTCGGTCCCTATCCACCATGGGCGCTGGAAGCTTGAGAGGAGTCGTCCCTAGTACGAGAGGACCGGGACGAACAGACCTCTGGTGTATCAGTCGTCGTGCCAACGGCGCTGCTGATTAGCCACGTCTGGATGGGATAACCGCTGAAAGCATCTAAGCGGGAAGCCCACCTCGAGATGAGGCTTCCCATCCCCTAGAGGGAGTAAGAGCCGTGGGAGACCACCACGTTGATAGGCGGGACGTGTAAGTGCAGCAATGTATTGAGCGGACCCGTACTAATTGCTCGAGGTCTTGATTTTGAACACCACGGAGCCACTATGGAGTTTTGAGGGTGCGCGATAGCACGCGCAGATCCCTGACAAGTTTCGGCGGTTATGGCGGCGGGGGTACACCTCTTCCCATTCCGAACAGAGAAGTTAAGCCCGCCAGCGCCGATGGTACTCGGGGAGCAATCCCCCGGGAGAGTAGGTCGCCGCCGAATTAATTCCGAAAAGAGCCGCGAAAGCGGCTCTTTTTGTTGGTCCTAGACCCGCAGCGTCAGCGACTCGAGGTCGCGCGGGTAATACGTCAGCCACTCGACGCCGTCGTCGGTCACTGCGACCGTGTCCGAGTGGCGGAAACCGCCCAGCGCAGGCGCATACAGGCCGGGCTCGACCGTGAACACCATCCCGGGCCGGATCTCCGTCGGGTCGCCGCGGTCGAGGAACGGCCCCTCGTGGTAGCGAAGCCCGATCGCGTGCCCGACGTGGTGCCGCCAGTTGTCCCAGAGCGAATGCTGGTCGTAGTACCGGCGCACCGCCAGGTCGACCTCCGCGCACGGCACGCCCGGCCGGATCGTCTCGATCGCCAGCGACTGCAGCGCAACCATGTGCGTGAAGAACCGCTGCTGCTCGTCTGACGGCGGCCCGATCACCATCGTCCGCTCGAGCTCCGAGTGGTAGCCCCACACCGGCGCCGTCGCGCCGGTGACGAGCACGTCGCCGGCCTCGAAGACGAGGTTGTTCCCATGCGCGTGCGGGATCGCCGCGTTGCGCCCGATCTGGCCCCGGTACGCGGCCAGGGCGCCCTCGAACCAGAGGCTCTGCGCCCGGTAGCGCGGGCCGATCGCGTCCAGCATCGCCGACGTCGCCTCGTTCGAGGCGCGCCGCTCGACGTCGGTCTCCGTCACGCCCGGCCGCGTATACCGCTGCAGCAGCGTGTGCGCGAGGTTCCCCCAGACGCAGCTCTCGCGCAGGAGCGCGATCTCTGCCGGCGACTTGATCGCCATCTGGTCCTCGACGAGGTCGGCGATGTGCGTCCACTCGCCGAGCCCCGGACCTCGGTAGCCGAAGATCCACGGGTACCCGTCGTTGTCGGCGCCGAGGCCGCCGCGTACACCCAGCGCATCGAGCAGCTCGCGCAGGGCCTCCATCGGGTGGCGCTCGCCCGGGTACTCGTCGTAGTGCGCCACCTCCTGCACAGCCGTGTTCATCTGCGCGTGCTCGAGCTCGAGCCGCGGCACGAGCATCCCCCCGCGCCCATCCGCCGCCAGTGCGAACGCGAGCGGCCGCTCGGTCGGGATGAAGAAGAAGCCGCTGTAGTAGTGGACATAGTGCGGGTCGAACAGCACCGCACCGCTCAGCCCGCGCTCCTCCAGCCGCGCGGCAAAGGCCGACCGCCGCGCGGCAAACTCCTCCTCCGAGATCCGCACGGCGGCGAATCTACTCGTACAGCGTCAGCGTCGCGACCACGACGTAGATGGCGATGAGCGCAAGCCCCTCGAATGCCGGGGACTCGCCGTCACCGGTCGTCTGCCAGACGACGATCGCGCCGAGCGCGAGCGCGGCGGTGTACACGGGCGGCAGCTCGAACGTGAGGTGGTGGGTGAACGCGAGCGAGACGAGCACGAGAGCCGGCCACAGGAACGCGCTGATCTGGGAGACGGAGTTTTTTACGACCGATACGGCAAGCTCGGACCGCTGCTTCCACGCAAGCACCACACCGGTGGTGTTCTCCACCGCGTTGCCCGCGATCGCGGCGATGACCAGCCCGGCGAATGCGCTGGAGATGCCGAGCTGGTCGATCGTCGGTCGCAGCTCGTTGACAAACCAGTCGGACGCGAACGCCGAGCCCACTCCAGCGACGGCGAGCAGCGCGATCGCAACCGGTAACCCGACCCGCGGGGGCGTCCCGGTCGGCTCCGCCATGTCGGCGCGCAGGTAGGGCACCAGCCACGCGAGGTACACGATCAGGATCGCGACCGCGCCGACGACCGAGATCACCTCGATGTTGTCGCTGGCCTTGTCGCCGGCCGCCGTCGACGCGCCGATGATGACGATGAGGAAAGTGGTCGTCAGCACGAGCGTCGACGTGTCGTTCGGCAGACGGCTGCCGAAGCGCATGATCCCGTCCTCCGAGCGCGACGCCCCCGTCACGATCACGATCCCGAGGACGAAGGCGCCGTTGGCGAAGATCGAGCCGAGCAGCGAGAACTGGGCGACCACGAGCTCGCCGGCCGAGAGCGCGAACAGCACGATGAAGAACTCGGGGAGGTTTCCGAGCGTGGACTGGAGCACGCCCGTGATCGCCGGCCCATAGCGCTCACCCACCTGCTCGGTCGAGAACGACACGATCCACGCGAGGCCCGCGAGCGCGAGCGTCGCCACGGCGAACGCGAGCACCGACGGCGCCCCGGCGTAGTGCAGGGCGCCGGCGGCGACGAACACGATTCCCGTGACGCCGACGAGGATCTGCTCCCAGCGTCTCACGCCGCGCGCACCCGCTCGCGCCAGTCCGGATCGAGCGCGCGCAGGCTCGCGATCCGCGCGCCCGGCGGCGGCTGCGTCGCAAACAGCGCGGGCAGGCCGCGATCCGGGAACGGGTCGAGGGTGTAGAGCGGCGCCGTCGCCGGGTTCGCCCGCAGCTCGACCAGCTCGCTCGCCTGCTCGAGCCGCAGCAGCGCGTCGGCGAGCCCGTGCGGGCTCCCGCACACGAAGGCGGCCAGTGCATCCGCGGTGAACTCCCGTTTCGGCGACAGCAAGGCGTTCACGATCGCGGATGCCAGCGGGCCGAGCACGAAGAGCAGACGCGCGCGAGACGAACCCGCCGACCCGCGAGAGCTCCACCAACGCAGCGGCGACGACGACGGCAGGCGTTGCCACCAGCACGTCCCGCGTCCTGATGTGGGCCAGCTCGTGGGCAAGCACGCCGTCGAGCTCCGCCGGCGGCAGTGCCTGGATCAGCCCCTGGCTGACGCCGACCGCCGACCCGACCGGCCCGCGCCCGGCCGCCCAGGCGCGCGGGAAGCCGTCGCGGACGATGTAGACCTTCGGCGGCGCGATCCCGCTGCGCGCGGCCAGCCGCTCGACCGTTGAGCGCAGGGCCGGCAGCTCGCCGCGCGGCAACTCTTCGGCACCGACGAGGCCGGCGACGATCCGCTCGCCGTACCAGTAGATGCTCGCGGCGGCGAGCACGACCGCGAAGACGGCGATCAGGCCGACGCGCACGCCGCCGGCCCACCAGCCGAGCAGCCCAGGGATCGCCGCGGAAACCAGCAGGAACAGCCACGCCTTCGCCAGGTTCGCGGCGATCGCGCGCCGGATCCGCGGCGGCTCAGTTGTCGTCTTCGCGCTCGTCCTCGACGAAGCCGCGTGGCGGCCAGTCCGGCTCCGGCGCGTCGCACCGGCTCGTGCAGTGCAGCGACGCGATGTTCTGGAGCGGGATGAGGATGTGCCCGTTCAGCTCGATGTGGGCGACGTCGTCGACGGCGCAGTACGCCGTGAGCACCCCGTCCTGGTAATCGCCGCCGAACAGCGCAACCTCCACCTGCTCGCCCTTGTACTTGCTCGTGTAGTCCTCCACCCCGCGTGAGGGTACCGATTCCGCTTGAACAAACCAGTCGTGGTTCCGTGAAATGTCGCCGCCGTGTTGGTACCGGTGAGGTACGAAACCTGTTGCCAAACTAGGCCATGATGATGGACGAGGGGGCTGGGGTCTACCCGCGGCGCCGATTCGCAATGACGACCGCGCCGTCAGGGAATACCCCCGCATACGGACGCTAATCAGACATCCCGGGTTGTCTGGCGGGGAGCCGTGGTCACCGCAGACACACGGCCCCCCTACGTATCAATTGATCCGCCGACCTTCACGCTCCACCCACGAAGGTCCTGATTCGGCAAGCCCTCCGTCGGAAGACGTGGTGGGAGAGAGGGCAATCGGGGAGGGGTCGGGCCGTGACGCGGCCGATGCCGATAGGGCGGGTCGATGAGCGTCGTTGAGCAGTTGAGTTGGCCCCAGCCCGAAAAGCAGGAGCCAGGGCCAACCCATTTCCCTTGGCTGTCTACGAGCTGGGCGGATTCTCCGGGTTGGAGCCGCCTGCGCAGGTTCCGTGACCCGGGAGTCCCGGGGGGCCACCATTGCGCACGTTCTGGCCAGGTGACTGCACGTGGAAGTCGATCGGCCCCTGTCCGATGATCATGTCGTTGAGGCCAGAGTAGGAGCAGATTGAGTTCGAGTGTGCCGGAGCCGCGGTGCGAATTGCCGCAACCTCTGCCGGCGTTCGCGGTCCGGTTCCGGGCGGACCCTTGACCTCGCCGCCGAAAGCAGCGCTGGCACTGAGACCTGCGACGACGGCTGCGCAAAGCGCAGCGCCGATGGTCCTGCGCATGTATATCTCCCTTCCTCCCCTTGTCGCCAGGATGACGACTCGTGGAGCGTATTCCGGGGCCAAGCCCGACGTCAACAGGGTCGAAGGGGCAATCGGCGTGTCCACCTCCGCCGTCAGAGTTCCATAAGAGGCATCTCAGGCCACCCGGTCTAACGACCAGACGGCCGCTCGACGTCGATTCGGGACTGTCCGGCGCTACCCTCGCCCGGATGCCGCTGCGCGCAGACATCCGCAACGTCGCCATCGTGGCGCACGTCGACCACGGCAAGACGACGCTCGTCGACGCGCTGCTCTTCCAGTCGGGCGCCTTCCGCGAGAACCAGGAGGTCGCCGATCGCATCCTCGACACCGGCGACCTCGAGCGCGAGAAGGGCATCACGATCCTCGCCAAGAACACGGCCGTCCGCTACGAGGGCACGAAGATCAACATCATCGACACGCCCGGGCACGCCGACTTCGGCGGCGAGGTCGAGCGCGGCCTGACGATGGTCGACGGCGTGCTCCTGCTCGTCGACGCGAGCGAGGGCCCGCTGCCGCAGACCCGGTTCGTCCTGCGCAAGGCCCTCGAGGCCCGGCTGCCCGTGATCCTCGTCGTCAACAAGGTCGACCGCCCGGACGCACGGGTCGACGAGGTTGTGAACGAGGTGTACGAGCTCTTCCTCGACCTCGACGCCGACGAGAGCCAGATCGAGTTCCCGATCGTCTACTGCAACGCGCGCGCCGGGATCGCGTCGCTCGACGCGGAGCTCCCCGACACGGGCGACCTGCGCCCGCTCCTCGACCTGGTCCTGGAGCACATCCCTGCGCCCTCGTACGACGAGGGCTATCCGCTGCAGGCGCTCGTCACGAACCTCGATGCGTCGCCGTACGTGGGGCGGCTCGCGCTCTGCCGGGTCATCCAGGGGACGATCCGCCGCGGCCAGTCGGTGGCGTGGTGCCGCGCCAGCGGCGAGATCGAGCCGGCAAAGGTGACCGAGCTCTACGTCACGGAGGCGCTCGACCGTGTCGATGCCGCCGAGGCCGGCCCCGGCGAGATCATCGCCGTGGCGGGCATCGCCGAGGTTCGCATCGGCGAGACGCTCGCCGACCCCGACGATCCGCGGCCGCTGCCGACGATCACGATCGACGAGCCGTCGCTCTCGATGACCGTCGGCCTCAACACGTCGCCGCTGGCGGGCCGCGAGGGCGACAAGGTGACCGCGAGCCTGATCGAGTCCCGGCTGCGGCAGGAGCTCGTCGGCAACGTCTCGCTGCGCGTGCTCCCGACCGAGCGGCCGGACACGTGGGAGGTGCAGGGCCGCGGCGAGCTGCAGCTCGAGGTGCTGGTCGAGCAGATGCGCCGCGAGGGGTTCGAGCTCACCGTCGGCAAGCCGCGGGTCGTGACGCGCCGGATCGACGGCGCCGTCCACGAGCCGATGGAGCGCGTCTCGATCGACCTGCCCGAGGAGTACGTCGGCATCGTTACGCAGCTCTTCGCGCTGCGTAAAGGGCGCACCGAGTCTCTCGTCAACCACGGCACGGGCTGGGTGCGCATGGAGGTGCTCGTGCCGGCGCGCGGCCTGATCGGCTTCCGCACCGAGTTCCTCACCGAGACCCGCGGGACCGGGATCCTCCACCATGTGTTCGAGGGCTTCGAGCCCTGGCACGGCGAGCTGCGCACGCGTCCGACCGGCGTGCTGATCGCGGATCGCACCGGCAAGACGACGGCGTTCGCGCTCCTGAACCTGCAGGAGCGCGGCGCGATGTTCGTCGGCCCCGGCACCGACGTCTACGAGGGGATGATCGTCGGCGAGAACGCGCGGGCCGAGGATCTCGACGTGAACGCGACCAAGGAGAAGAAGCTCACGAACATGCGCTCGTCGACCGCCGACGAGCTCGTCCGCCTGATCCCGCCGCGGCCGCTGCCGCTCGACCAGGCGCTCGAGTTCGTCCGCGAGGACGAGTGCGTCGAGGTAACGCCCGAAAGCGTCCGGCTGCGCAAGGTGGAGCTCTCCGCCCAGAAGCGGCAGTCGGCCGCCAGCCGCAAGGCGCGCGGGCTCGCCTCAGTCCAGTGAGCGCACCGTGCCGTTCTCGACGCTGAGCCGGGAGACGTCGCAATTGGCGATGTTCCGTTGCTCGCGCCGTGCCTGCGGATAGGTGAGGCCGGCGGCGTCCGTCAGGATCACGCGCATCGCGCCGCCGTGGGCGACGACGAGAATGCGCTCGCCCGGATGGGCGGCAGCGAGGCGATGGATCGCGTCCCGGACGCGCGCGGCCAGGGCCAGGTGGTCCTCGACGTCGCCCTCGCCTTCGTCGCCCTCGCGCCAGCGCGCCCAGGCGCCGGGCCAGCGCGCCTCGAGCTCGTCGACCGTACGGCCCTCCCAGCTGCCGAAGTTCCGCTCTCGGAGCGCGGGGTCGACGACGACAGGGAGGTCGAGCCGGCCAGCGAGGATCTCGGCCGTCTCACGCGCGCGGTCGAGGTCGCTGGAGTACACGGCGGCAATCGCTTCACCGGCCAGCTCGTCCGCCAGGGCCTGCGCCTGTGCGCGGCCGCGCTCGTTCAGCGGCGTATTCGTCTGCCCCTGGATGCGCCCTTCCGCGTTCGAGTCCGTCTCGCCGTGTCGCACCAGCAGGATGGTTGTCTCAGCCACGCGGTTACCGTAGCGGCATGGATCTCGGGCTCCATGACAGGGTCTGCGTCGTCACCGGGTCGACGGCCGGGATCGGCCTCGAGGTGGCGCGGCAGCTCGCCGCCGAGGGCGCGCTCGTCGCCGTCTGCGGACGCGACCGCGAGCGCACGCAGCACGCGCGGGAGAGCACCGGCGCCGCCCTGGCCGTGGTCGCCGACCTCTCGGAGCCGGGGGCACCCGAGCACGTCGTCCGGCACACGGGGGACGCCCTCGGCGGCGTCGACGTGCTGGTCAACAACGTCGGCTTCGCGCGCCAGATCGGCTTCGACGAGCTCTCGGACGAGGACTGGGACACGATGTGGCACCTGAACGTCATGAGCTACGTGCGCTCCATCCGGGCCGCCTTGCCGCTGATGCGGGAGCGGGGAGGGGGCGCGATCGTGAACGTGTCCTCGACCTCGGGCAAGCGGCCGTCGACCTCGATGCCGGAGTACTCGGTCGGGAAGGCGGCGGTGCTCTCGCTCTCGCGGCTCGTCGCCGACACCTACGCGCGGGACGGGATCCGCTGCAACGCGGTCACGCCGGGACCGACCGCGACCGGGGCCTGGCTCGACCCCGGCGGCCTTGCCGACCAGCAGGCGACCCGCACCGGGAAGACGCGCGACGAGGTGCTCGCCGCCGTCGCCGGCGGCCGCCCGCTCGGCCGCCTGGCCGAGCCGGACGAGGTCGCCTCGGTGATCACCTTCCTCTGCTCCGACCGGGCGGCGTACGTCACCGGCGCCGCCTGGAGCGTGGACGGTGGAACTGTGCCGATCATCGTGTAACGCTCCGCACCATGTCGGACCTTACGGCGGGCGTCACCGTTGCCGGCTATCGGATCGAATCGCTGATCGGGCGCGGCGCGTCCGGGTCGGTCTACCTCGCGCACGAGCTCAGCCTCGACCGCCGGGTCGCACTGAAGACGCTGCTGCCCGAGCTCGCCGCCGACGAGCGGTTCCGGGAGCGCTTCCTCCGCGAATCGCGGCTCGCGGCCGCGCTCGAGCATCCGGGCATCCTCCCGATCTACGCCGCCGGCGAGGCTGACGGCGTCGTCTACCTCGCCATGCGCTTCGTCGACGGCACCGACCTCGGCCGGCTGATCGAGAGCGAAGGCCCGCTCGACGCGGAGCGCGCGCTCGACCTGCTCGCGCAGGTCGCGGACGCCCTCGACTCAGCGCACCGTCGCGGCCTCGTCCACCGCGACGTGAAGCCCGGGAACATCCTGGTCGACGAGACCGGCCGCGTCTACCTGGCCGACTTCGGCCTCGCCAAGCATGCGGCATCGGTCAACAGCCTCACGCGCGACTCGCCCTTCGCGGGGACGATCGACTACATCGCGCCCGAGCAGGCGCGCGGCGAGGAGATCGACGGGCGCACCGACGTCTACTCGCTCGGCTGTGTCCTCTACGAGACGCTGACGGGCGAGCCGCCGTTCCGGCGCGCCAGCGAGCTCGCCTCGGTCCTGGCGCACCTGAACGATCCGCCCCCGGCCACCGGCACGCAGCTCGATCCGGCCATCGCGCACGCCCTGGCGAAGACCCCCGAGGACCGGCCGGCCAGCGCAACCGCGCTGATCGAGGAGGCCCGGGCTGCGCTCGGCGGTCCGGCGCCCGCGCCGGCGCAGCGTGTCGCGCAACTGCGCACGTTCCTGATCACGGACGTCCGCGGCTACACGCGCTACACGCAGGAGCACGGCGACGAGGCGGCCGCGGCGCTGGCCGCGCAGTTCGCGGAGCTCGTCGACGACGTCGTCTCCCGGCGCGACGGCAGGCTGCTCGAGCTCCGCGGCGACGAGGCGCTCGTCGTGTTCGAGTCGGCCCGCAAGGCGCTGCAGGCCGCGGTCGAGCTACAGCAGCGCGCGACCGAGCTCCCGCGCGGGATCGGCATCGGGCTCGACGCCGGCGAGGCCGTGCCCGTCGGACGCGGCTACCGCGGTGCCGCCCTGAACACCGCCGCACGGCTCTGCGCCAAGGCGAGCCCGGGCGAGATCCTCGCGAGCGAGGGCGTCGTCCACCTGGCCGGCACGGTCAAGGAGGTTGGCTACGGCCTGCGCCGCCAGGAGCGGCTCAAGGGCTTCGACCGGCCTGTGACCGCCGTCGAGATCGTCCCGGCCGGCACCCGGCTCGGGCGCCAGGTGCGCCGCCGCGTCACCACCCGCGCGCGCGGCACCAGCCGGCGCATGCGCCTCGGCGGCATCGCTGCCGCTGCGCTCGTCGGCGTCGGCGTGGGCGTGCTCCTGCTGACGCTGCGCGGCGGGAACGAAGCGCTCGCCGCCAACAGCGTCGCCGCGCTGGACGCGACCAGCGGCAAGACGAAGGCGGTCGTCCCGGGGTCGACGGACATCGGTGGTTTCATCAGGGACGCCGACGGATTCTGGGGTATCACGGCCGGGGGCCGCGTCCTCCAGCAGGTCGACGCGCGGGGCAACAAGCTCGGCCGCCAGATTGCGCTGCCGGTGTCGCCGAGCGCGTTCGCCCCGAACGTCGTCCGCGGGGCGATCTGGGCGACCGACCCGCACGAGCCGGCGACGGTGCTCCGCATCGACACCAAGTACGGGACGATCCAGCGAATCGCGCTCCACGCGCCGAAGGTCGAGAAGGAAGCCGCTCCCCAGAACGCAGATGGCATCGACGCGACGGAGAACGCCGTCTGGGTGACGTACGCCTACCCGAAGCGCATCGCGAGGATCAACCCGGTCACGAATGCCATCGCGTTCGAGCACCGCATGCCGGACGGCGGCAACTATTTCAACACCCTCGTGGCCGCCGACCGCGACAACGTGTGGGTCGTCGACCGCGACGGGCTGCACATGACGCGGCTCGACCCGACGGACGGGAGCCAGGCGGCGACGGGCAGGCTCCACGACGGCTGGGTGGAAGACGCCCGGGTAGCCGACGGGTCGCTGTGGCTCGCGGTGCAGAACGACGGCGGCGTCTGGCAGCTCGACAAGGGGGCGAACGTCGTCGGCAAGGTCGCGACCGGCGATGTGCCCTACTCGCTCGCGACGGACGGCGGCCCGCTGTGGGTCGCCAACGCGAACAGCGGCACGGTGACGGGCATCGACCCCGTGGCCGGCGAAGTCACGAAGACGTTCCGGACGGGCCACCGGCCGATCGCCGTCGGCGCGCGCGGCGACGAGGTCTGGGTGTCGCTCGGCCTCGGCGACGCCGACGCCCAGGCGCGGGTGTCCGGGAGCAACGTGGTGCACCAGGCCGGCGTCGGCAACCCCTACTTCGGGCTCGACCCGGCGGTGCTCGCCGGCGCGGGCTGGCTCGTGCTGATGGACGCGACAGGGGCGCGGCTGACGGAGAACCGGCCGAGCGCCGACGGGACGGTGCACATCGTCCCGGAAATCGCGACCCGCCTCCCGGAGACGCCGGACCGCGGCCGCACCTGGACGTTCCAGGTCAAGCCGGGCTTCCGCTTCTCGCCACCGTCCGGCGCGCCCGTCACCTCGCAGGTGGTGCGCTCCTCGCTCGAGCGGGCTCTCTCGCCGAAGCTCGTCAACAGCTACTGCCGCGACGCGGTCCTCTCGGACATCGCCGGCGAGAAGGCCTACGTCGCCGGCCACACCCAACACATCAGCGGCATCGCGGTGGACGGCGACCGGCTCTCGATCAGGCTGGTGGCGCCGTCGTGGACGCTGCCGGCCCGGGTCGCAATGCCCTGCTTCTCCGTCGTCCCGCAGGGCACGCCGGCCGACCCCGACGGCATTTCCGAGCCAATCCCGTCCGCCGGCCCGTACTACATCGACTACAACCTCCAGGACTTCCAGCTCGTCCTCAGGAAGAACCCGAACTACGGGGGAAAGCGCCCGCAGAAGGTCGACGGCGTCATCGTCAAGGAGAGCCTCAGCCCTGACCAGGCGGCGCAGCTGGTCGAGACCGGCAAGGCCGACTACGCCTTCGACGACGGCGACCCGCCTTCACCCGTGTTCGCGCCGGGCGGCCGGCTGGACCGCGCCTACGGCAGCGGCGCCGATCCGCGCTACGTACGCAAGCCCGCCAACGGGACGCGCTTCCTCATGTTCAACACGACCCGCGGTCCGATGGCCGACGTCCGCCTGCGCCACGCCGTCGCGCTCGCGCTCGACCGGCAGGCGATCGCCGAGCTCGTCGACAGCAATCCGCGCAGCCTCTTCCTCTCACCCGGCGTCCCCGGCTACGCGGCGATCCCCGAGCCGGGCCCGCGAGTGGCCCAGGCGCGCGCGCTCGTCGGCCATAAGGCCGTGCCTGTGACGCTGCTCGCGGACGCGGGCAACCCACGTTCCGAGCGCATCAGCGCCGAGGTGAAGAAGGAACTCGACCGCGCCGGCTTCCACGTGCGTGTCCTGCTCCTCGCGGATCTCTGGGGGTACGCGCGCAACGGCGGCCGGGCCGACCTGCTGCTCGACGGCTGGGCGAACGACTACCCCGACGCCCAGAACTCGTTCACCGACCTGCTCGACCCGCGCGACGGCGTCCACTTCTACCCGGCCTGGTTCAAGGACGCGCGCTGGCTCGGGCGGATGCGCGCGGCCGCAGCCACGCCGGAGGCGGCGCGGGCAGTCGCCTACCGCAAGCTCGACCGCGACCTGGCGGGCGGCCCGCTCCCGGCGACCGGGCTAACCGAGAACGTAAGCCCGCCGCAGTTCTTCTCGGCCCGCGTGACCTGCGCGTCCTACCTGCCGCAGTTCTACGGGCTGGCCGACCCAACATCCCTCTGCCTCCGGTAGTACCGATACCGAGACGACGAGACCCACGTCGGCAACTGCACTGATCGCGGCGACGTGCCGGGCGACCCTCCGGCCCTCCTCGGCGACGATCTCGCTTGCCAGCGGGTCGCCCGCCCGTGCGGCCGCGAACACCGTGCGTGCGTCCAGGGGCATGGCGAGCGCTGTCGCCGCGGCGCCGCCGTCGGCCTCGTGCCCGCGTCCACGGTGATGGACAAGTACCCCCACGAGCTGAGCGGCGGGCAGCGCCAGCGCGTCGGGTTCGCCCAGGCGCTCGCCTTGCGCCGGACCGAGCTGCGCGAGCGCGAGGGAGTGTCCTGCTTCTACATCACACACGACGTCGCCAGCGCGCGCTACATCGCCGACCGTGTCCTTGTCATGTATGCGGGCCATCTCGTCGAGGAGGGGCCGACGGAAGAGGTGCTGCAGAACCCGAAGCACCCGTACACACAGCTGCTCCTCTCCGCGGTGCCCGATCCGCGTGCGCCGGTCAGCCTGGCCGACACCGTCGACATCGGCGAGCCGCCGAAGGTCGTCGACCCCCGCGAGGGCTGCCGCTTCCAGCCGCGGTGCCCCTTCGCGGTTGCCGAGTGCTCGTCAGTGTCGCCGCCACTGCGCGAGCTCGGGTCTGGCCGGCTGGTCGCGTGCCACGTCGCCGAGGCCGGCGACGAGCACGGGGCCGACGCCATCGTCGCGAGCTGAGCGCTCCGCCCGACCGACTACCGTAGACGTCGTGCCGGAGCTCGCCCGAACGGTCGCGGAGGGCTTCGCGGAGCGGATCCGCGAGCAGGAGGACGCGTGGCTCTCGCCGCTCGCCGTCCGCTCCTACGAGACGCGCGGCCGGGCCGAGCCGGAGGCCGAGAGCGAGCTGCGCACCCCGTTCCAGCGTGACCGCGACCGGATCGTCCACTCGAAGGCGTTCCGGCGGCTCAAGCACAAGACCCAGGTCTTCATCTCGCCGGAGGGCGACCACGTCCGCACGCGGCTCACGCACACGCTGGAGACCACCGGCATCGCGCGCGGCGTCGCCCGGGCGCTGCAGCTGAACGAGGATCTCGTCGAGGCGGTCGGCCTGGGCCACGACCTCGGTCACCCGCCGTTCGGCCACGCCGGCGAGGAGGCGCTCGACGCGCTTCTGCGCGAGCGTTACGGCATCGGCTTCCGCCACAACGAGCACTCCCTGCGCGTCGTCGACGTGCTCGAGCGCGACGGCCGCGGCATGAATCTCACCTGGGAGGTGCGCGACGGCATTCTCAACCACACGGGCGAGAACATGCCGGCCACGCTCGAGGGCCGCATCGTGCGCATCGTCGACCGCGTCGCGTACATCAACCACGACATCGACGACGCCGTCCGCGGCGGCCTGCTCTCGCCGGAGGACCTGCCCGCCGCGGAGCTCGAGCTGCTCGGCGACACCGGCTCGCGCCGCATCGACACGCTCGTCAACGATCTCGTCGAGACCTCGGCGGCGGCCGGCGACATCCGGCAGAGCGACGAGATCGGCGGCGCCATGCTCGCGCTGCGCCGCTTCATGTTCGACCGCGTCTACCTCGGCCCCGGTTCGGAGACGGAGCACGCGCGTGCCGCCGACACCGTCGGGCGGATCTTCGAGCACCTGCGCACGCACCCCGACGTGCTGCCGCCCGCGCCGGGCGAGCTGCCGCAGCGGATCACCGACTACCTCGCCGGCATGACCGACCGGTACGCGCTCGCGTACACGGCGGCCCTCTAGATGCCGCGGATCAAGGACTCGTCGGTCGACGCCGTCCGGGCCGCGGTCGACATGGTCGAGCTCGTCGGCGGCCGGACGCAGCTGCGCAAGGTCGGTGCCCGGTACACCGCCCGCTGCCCCTTCCACGAGGAGCGCACGCCGAGCTTCTCCGTGAACGCCGTCGACAAGCTCTACTACTGCTTCGGCTGCGGGGCGAAGGGCGACGCCATCACGTTCGTGCGCGAGACCGAGAACCTCGACTTCGCCGGGGCGATCGAATGGCTCGCGGAGCGCTTCCGCGTCCAGCTCGAGTACGACGACGAGTCGCCGCAGCAGGACGCCGAGCGCCGTCGCCGGCAGCGGCTGCTGGCGCTGCTCGAGCAGGCGACGTCCTTCTACGAGCGCTACCTCTGGGATACGCCGGCGGGCGAGCCGGTACGCGCGTACCTGGCCGGGCGCGGGCTGGCCGAAGAAGTCTGCCGCGAGTT
Source organism: uncultured Thermoleophilia bacterium (assembly GCA_963710465.1). Taxonomy (GTDB): domain Bacteria; phylum Actinomycetota; class Thermoleophilia; order Gaiellales; family Gaiellaceae; genus JACVRM01. Next base: position 39,876 of record CAVQAQ010000006.1, on the reverse strand, counting down.
CCGGCTCGGCCTCGCACCGCGCGGGACGAAGCTCGTCCCGAAGGCGCGGGCGCAGGGGTTCACGCCGCAGGAGCTGGCGGCGGCGGGTCTTTCGCGACGCGGCGGCGACTACTTCTCCGGCCGGCTGCTCTTCCCACTCACAGACGCCCGCGGCCGGGTCGTCGGCTTCCAGGCACGCAAGCTCAGCGAGGACGACCCGATGCGGGCCAAGTACGTGAACTCGCCGGAAGGCGAGCTCTTCCGGAAAGGCGACCTGCTCTACGGCCTGCACGCCGCGCGCAACGCGATCGCGAAGCAGGGGCGCGCCGTCGTGGTCGAGGGCAACACGGACGTGCTCGCGCTGCGCCAGGCCGGCGTCGAGCCGGTGGTCGCGTCGATGGGCACGGCGCTCACGGAGCGTCACGTCCGCGAGCTCGGCCGGCTGACACGGATCGTCTACCTCTGCTTCGACGCCGACGCCGCCGGTGAGGCCGCCACCCTGCGCGGCATGGAGCTTGCCCACGGCGAGGGCCTCGACGTCCGGGTGGTCGCGCTCCCGCCGGGCACCGACCCGGCGGACGACGCGGCTGGGTTCGACGATCGGCTCCGCCACGCCGAGCCATATCTGCTCTACCGCGTGCGGCTGACGATCGAGCGCGCGGAGAACCCCCAGGCCGGGTTCGACCAGGCGGTCGAGATGCTGAGCGGCGTCCGCGACTCGCTCGAGCGCCAGGAGGCCATGAAACTGGCAACGAGCCTCCTCCACCTACCTCCCGAGTTGCAGAGTGCGCTGGCGCCGTCGCGGGAACGCCGGAGTGCTCCGGCCGTGTCCCGGAAGATCGTGCAGGCGGGCGACCGGCTCGAGCGGATGTTCCTGGCCGCCTGCGTGCTCGACCCGGCCGCGGCCGCGCCGTACGTGCACGAGCTCGGCGACGAGCACTTCGACTCGCCCGAGCATCAGCGGCTGCGCGCGAACCTGGCCGGCGAGGGTGGCGCGGAGGAGCAGACCGCGGCGCTGCGCGCCGAGCTCTGGGCGACCGCCGAGCAGGAGGGCATCACCGCCGACCGCGCCCGCGGCCTCGCGCTCGAGCTCAAGAAGCGCTGGGTCGAGCGGCAGATCGCCGCGCTCGAGCACCGCGAGATGACGCGCGACGACGAGCGGCGCCACGCCGACCTCGTGCGCTTCCGCGGCGAGCTGCGGGACGCGGTCGAGGCGCTGGCATGACGCGCGCGCTGGCGTGCGCGACCGCTGCCGCGCTGTTCGCGGCGGTGCCGGCACACGCGGGCGACTCGACGGTCAGGCAGGCGTTCCGTGCGGGCCTGGCCGCCACGCGGCCCGGCGACTTCCACGCGCGCGCCAGGCTGGTCAAGCAGACCCTCGAGCGGCTCCGCCGCGACGATGCGAGCTCATCGTCAGGCCGGGAGGGCCGCCGGCTTGCGGTCGGCGGCTACCTGTGGGCGCTGTGGGGGCTGCGAGCCCAGATCGAGTTCGTCGACGAGGACAACGGCCTGGTCGCCGAGGCGACGCGCGACGCCGCCCGGGCCGACCGCTGCTGGCTGCACGCCGCGCCCCGCCTGCGCGCCGCCGGGAAGGCTTTGGGCGTGCCCGTTGGCCTCGTGAACGGGTTCTGAGACCAGGCTACAATCCGACGAGCCGCGCCGGTCCCCGGTAGCTCAATTGGCAGAGCATCCGGCTGTTAACCGGAGGGTTGTTGGTTCGAGTCCAACCCGGGGAGTTCAGGGGAACGGGGCTAAGCGCAAACCCGCTTAGCTCCGTGGGTCAGGTGTGTCCGCTGAGGGCACGAAAGCGCACGCGGTGCTGTCCCGGTGCTGTCCCCGCAAATCGCCACTTTTCGCAAGGGAGCGTCCTCGTCGGCCGCGACGTCAATCTAGGCGGGGCGGGAGGCACGGGCCTTGAGTTCGGCAACGTTCTTCTCCGGGTTGTCGGCCGGCACTGCCCTGCGTTGCAGCTGAGCAGGAACACGGCCGCTCAGGTGCGTCGGCACTCACGCGCGCATAGGTGCTCAGCCGCGCGGCGGCGGGCGTTCCCTTTTCCTAGACGAACAACGGGGAGTGGTCAGACCTTTGGCTGGTCACGATCCATGTTGGTGCGCCCTAACGTCTTGATCTATGCAAGTGAGTCTCTGGGTTATCGCGGTCTTCTATGTCATCCCGGTCGTCGTCGGATACGCCATTGGCCAATCAAAAGATCGGAGGGGGTGGCTCTGGGGGCTTCTACTCGGATGGATCGGAGTCGTCGTGGTCGCCTGTCTCAAGCCTCGCTATGAGAAGCGGAAGACGCGCCGCCTGCCGGGAGAGGACCAACGATGGGCTGAACTTGTGCGGCAGCAGGCCGAACTAGATCGACAACGCGCCCGCTAGGCCGCGCTCGGGCCCCCGGTGCTGTCCCCGCCGGCGAAAACCCGCCGGTTAGCAGGCCGCTCTGAGTCCAACCCCGGGAGCTACGAAAGCCGCTGGAAACAGCGGCTTTGATCCTTTCGTTGTTGCCCCCAACCGGGTGCGTCTGCGCGTCTCATTCACGGGCGGGGGCGTTGTGCCATGTACGAGATGTCTGGCGCGGTTCGGAGGAGATCACGAGCGCGCAGGTTCGCGGCCGAGTTTCACCCCTTCCGCATGAGGCGCGGTACAGAGGTGACCCGGATGATCCAATCGACAGGCATTGGCGACGCTGCGGCAGGGGTAGGCCGAGGGATGAGTACCCGTGGGCCGTAGCCGTGGCGAAGCGTTGACTGGGCTACCTCCTGACCAGCTTCGCTGAAGGCGATCCCAGGAGAGGACGAGCCGCTCCTGGGAGAAGCAGGAGGGAGGCTCACAGCGATGAAGTCACGTTCGACGAAGCTGATGGCGGCGGCTGTCGTGATCCTGTTCGCAGCGGTTGCCACGATCGCTTCGGCCAGCGGCGCCGGGAAGCCCGGCATCCACAATGGCGTCATCACGGTGTGTGTCGAGCCACTCACGAAGGGCAATCGATACACATCGGGCGACCTGAATGTGTTGGCCTGCTTGAAAGGCGCGAGGAAGATCTCGTGGAACATCAAGGGGCCGACGGGACCGGCAGGCCCTCGCGGCCGCCAGGGGCCGGCAGGCCCGGCCGGATCGCCGGGCGCGAAGGGCGACACCGGGCCGGCCGGTGCGACCGGCGCTCCGGGTAATGTCGGGGCTGCTGGTGCGACCGGCCCTCCGGGGCCGAAGGGCGACACCGGGCCGCTGGACTCAGCGTTCCCGGCGTGGTCGTAACGCACGTCACCGGCCCCGACTCCAGCGTCTGCGGCGGCGACTGGGCGAATGACGACTACAAACGAACGCTTCAGTTCATCCCGCAAAACGATGGGACGATCCAAGTCGTTCGTACCTACGACGGAACGTTCACGACCATCGCGGGCGTCTCACAGCCCGATCCTGTCGGCGGGTGCCCAGGCCCGCTACAGACGGGCGGCGTCACTGGAACGTTCACAGGCTTCGATGTCGTGGTCGTGACGGGCGGCGTGTTCACCCCGAACGCGACCTGTCCCGATCCCTGTACCACACCCGCGATGCTCGCGACGTTCTTCCCGACTGGCGGTGGCACTCTTCCGGCGTCCTCGGCGGTCAGCGGCGGGTTGGAATATCAGTACGACGCGGGTGCTAACGGCCATTGGGTTAACCGTTCACCGGTGCGCGGCGGGAACATCGGCAACATCACCGGCTGAGGTTGGCAGACGGGGGCGGGCTTCGACCCGCCCCCGGTGCCGGTCTACAGCCTGCGCGGCCCGGGTGGGACGGCGACTCCGCGGACGGTGCTAGCGCTCCGCGAGCTGCTGGCTAGAATCAAAGCGTGGGAGTCTTTTGGATCGCCTTGCTCGGACTGGCGGTCGGGGTGCTGGTCGCGGCCGAGTGGCCGCACATCGCGAAGCGCCTGCCGCTCGGGGAAGACGCGGGCCGGCGCCGGCGGCGGCGCAAGAGCGACCTGCGCGTCGTGCGCAGCGAGCCGCCGGACGACACCGAGGACTTCGCCGCGAGCGTCGAGCGCGACCTGGCGTCGCTGCCGACGATCAAAGAGCGCGACCGCAATCGCTAGCGAATACTGAAGGGCGCGTTCAGGTTGGCCGTGTTCGGCAGCGACGGCCCGCCGCGGTTCTCGTCGTTCTTCGTCTCCTGGTAGTCGGCCACGCTGACGTGCAGGCGGTGATGGCCGGCGGCGAGCCGCGTGGTGGGAACGACGACGACGCCCGCTCGTATTGGCGAACGCGGCGGTGACGCGGCGGCCGTCCACCGTGACGGCCAGTGAGGCCGGGTCGACACCGGAGCCGGCATCGGTGGCGCGGATGCGCAGGAGCCCGCCGGCGGAGAGCTTCGGCGTCAGCAGCCTGACCGCCGGCGGCTTGAGGTCGTCGACCCAGTAGCGGAACGTGAAGCGCCCGCCGGCTGTCCAGCGACCGGCTGTCGAAGACGACGTCGTACGTGCCGGCCGGCGGCGCGATCGCGCCCACGACGGGCGCCGGCGTGTCGTAGCGCTTCGAGTACGGGTTGATGTCGAGCGGAAGCCCGGCGACGCCCGTCAGCCGGTTCTCGTCGCCGGCATAGAGCAGGCGGGCCGTGATCGTGCTCCCGGGCGCCCGCGCGACGACCGCGACGCCCATGTTGGAGGCCGCCCGGCCGAGCTTGATCCGGAAGACCTGCTCCGGCCCGTCCAGCTGCGTGGGGACGCCGAACCCGGTCGGATCGTCGGGGTACCGGTACGAGGCGATCCGCGACACGCGACCCGAAGCGTTCCCCGTGTAGGTGCCCGGGCGGGTGAGCCGCGTGACCGGAAGCTTGGCCAGGACCGGCGTCTCGACGTGCGCCCAGTACGGCACGCGCCGCCGGACGCCGTTCTGGGTCAGGACGACGAAGCCCTGCGCGTCGCCCTCGGTCGCGCCGGCGTGCACGGTGACGACGCAGGCGCCCCGGGATCGTCGCGGTCGCCGGGACGGTGACGGTCGCCCCAGGCGGGCTGCTTTGCGCGTCGATCGCCGCCGACCAGATGCCGGCGCCGCCGCCGGCGTCCGAGAGGGCGACGGTGCGCGCGGGCGCCTGGCCGGGACGTACGAGGCCGAACGACAGGCTCGTCGGCGCCGCGAACAGCAGTGGCTGGTCGGCGGCCGAGACGTCGATCAGCCCGCCGCCCTCGCGTGTGACCGGCACCTCGACGGTGCTCTTGGCGGTGGCGTAGACAGGGGTCCCGGTCGTCACCAGCGCCGACTTCACCTGCTCCACCGTCCAGTCCGGATGGCGCTGCAGGAGCAGCGCGGCGGCACCGGCGACGTGTGGGCTCGCCATGCTCGTCCCGTCGAGCGAGCCGAACTGCTTGCCGGGCAGCGACGAGACGATGTCGCTGCCGGGAGCCGTCACGTCCGGCTTCAGCCGCAGCGACACCGGGGTCGGCCCCGCCGACGAGAACCAGCTGATCGTCGGGCGGGCTTGGCTGACGTCGGCCGCGGCGACCGAGATCGCCTTCGCAGCCGACGACGGCGAGATGATCGAGCCGTGGCCGAAGTCGGCGAAGTCGTTGCCGGCCGCGGCGACCGGGACGACGCCGGCGTCGGCGGCTGCGTCGAGCGCGCGGGCCACGACATCGCGGCGTGGGTCGATCTCGACCTCGCCGAGCGACAGGTTGATCACGTCCATGCCGTCGGCCACGGCCGCCTCGATGCCGGCGACGACCTCGGGCGCGTTCCCGTTCAGCCCTTCGTCGAGGTCAGGACGCGAGTAGACCTTGTAGTTGCCGAGGTACGCGCGCGGCGCGATGCCGGAGAGCGACACGCCTGCCGGGGTGCGGGTCGCGTAGTCGCCGGCCGCGATGCCCGCGACGTGCGTCCCGTGCGACGAGAGGCCCGTCTCGAAGGGCTCGCGCGCGGCGGCAGTCTTGAGCGACGGCGGCCAGAACGAGCGGGCGACGATCACCTTCCCGGTCGTGTACGCCTTCTGCCCGCGAGGGTACCCGGCGGGCGCGACGAACCCCTGCGCGCTGAAGTACGGGTGCGACTGGTCGATGCCGTCGTCGATGATCCCGATCTTCACGCCCTGCCCCGCGGTGGAGAGGTCAGGGCCCCAGATGAGCGGTGCCTTCACGGCGGTGACGTTGGCGGTTTCCTGCGCGACGAAGCGGCTGTTGCCGTCGACGCGAGCAACGCCCGGGATGCGGCGCAGGCGGGCGACGTCGCGCGTGGGGAGCACGACGGCGAGCCCGTCCAGCGTGACCGTGTAGCGCCAGCGGATCTCGGCGCCGGGAATCGCCGTCCGGATGCGCCGCGCGACACGCGCCTGCGCCTCGGCGAGGTCGGCGCGATAGCCCCGGCTCAGCGGCGCGGCGACCTCGAGGCGCGCCGTCGGCTTCAGCACGCGGCTGGACGCGACCGCGCGCGCGAGCGGCGGTGGGCCAAGCTCGGCGATCACCTCGACCCGATTTGCGGCGCTCGCCGGTACGGCGGCGACGACCGAGAACGCCGCGCAGACCGCGGCCGCAAGACCCCAACGCATACGCGGCATCGTAGGTTAGACGTCCGATTGGGGCTCCCGGTCGGGGCTACAATGCCCGCGCCGCGCGGATGTGGCGGAATTGGTAGACGCGCACGGTTCAGGTCCGTGTGCCCTTAGGGGCGTGGAGGTTCAAGTCCTCTCATCCGCACTCTTGTAGCGCGACGGTGCTATTCGTCTCTCGTGCCGTCCGCAAGCATCTTCGGCCGTGAGGCCGAGCTCACGGCGATCGCCGACCTCCTCGCCAAGCCGCCTGCCGCGGTCGTCATCGAGGGCGAGCCGGGGATCGGCAAGACGACCGTCTGGGAGGCAGGAGTCGCCGCTGCCGATGCGCGCGTCCTGTCCTGCCGCGCGGCAGGCACCGAGGTTCAGCTCTCCTTTGCCGCGCTCGGCGACCTGCTCGCGCCGGCGCTCGCGGACCTGCTGCCGGCGCTGCCGCCACCGCGGCGCCGCGCGCTCGAGGTAGCGCTCCTCCTCGAGGACCCGGATGGGCCGGCGCCCGAGCGGCGAGCGGTCGGCCTGGCCGTCTTCGACTGCCTGCGCCTTCTTGCCGAGCAGGGCCCGGTGCTCGTGGCCGTGGACGACGCGCACTGGCTCGACGACGAGACCGCGCACGCGCTGACCTTCGCGCTCCGCCGACTCGACGCGGAGCCCGTCATGGTCCTGGCCGCGGTACGCGCCGGCGAGGCCCCGGCGTTCACCGCCGAGCACACCAGCATCGGCCTCGGGCCGCTCGACTCCGCCGCCCTGTACCGGCTCGTGCGCGACCGGCTCGGCATCGCGCTGCCTCGGCCCCTGCTCACGCGGGTCCAGGAGACGAGTGGCGGCAACCCGTTCTATGCCCTCGAGCTGGCGCGCGCGCTCGGTGACCGGTCGAGTCTCGACGCGGGTGAGCGGCTGCCGCTCTCCGCGAGCCTCCAGGCGCTGCTCGCAGCCCGCCTGGACGACCTGCCGAGCGAGACCCGGAAGGCGCTGCTCGCCGCCGCATTGCTCGCACAGCCGACGGTCACTGCGATCGGCCGGCGGAAGGCGCTCGAGGCCGCTGCCGCGGCCGGCGTCATCACCCTCGAGGGCGACCGCGTCTCCTTTGGCAATCCGCTCGTCGCCGCCGCGGTTGAGGCTCGCGCCGAACCGGACGAGCGGCGTGCGATGCACCGGGAGCTCGCCGAAGTGGCCGGCGATGCCGAGACGCGGGCGCGCCACCGGGCGCTCGGCGCCACAGGCCCGGACGAGGCCGTCGCGGCGGAGCTCGACGGCGCCGCGCTGGCCGCGCTGGCTCGAGGCGCGCCGGAGGCCGGTGCCGAGCTCCTGGCGCTCGCCGCGCAGCTGACGCCGCCGGCGCAGGACGAGGAGCGCCGCAGGCGGCTGCTCCAGGCCGCCGATGCGTACGTGACCGCCGGGGCGCTCGCGGAGGCGCGGGCGGTCCTCGACGGCCTGCTCGCGGAGCTCGGTGCGGGGGAGGAGCGGGCCGCGGTGCTCCTGCGGCTCGGCACGCTCGCGGACGACCTCGCCCAGGCCCAGCCGCTGCTCGAGCGCGCGCGTCGCGAAGCGTCGGACGACGGGCTGCTCGCGGGCATTCACCTCGCGCTCGGCAGCGCGTGGCCGCTCCACGGCATCGAGCACGCGCTCGCCAACGGCCGGACCGCACTGCGCCATGCAGAGCGCTCCGGCGACGACGCTCTCGTCGTCCACGTGCTCGCCCGGCTCGCCCTCTGGATGCTCTGGGCCGGGCGCAGCCCCGCCAAGCCGCTCGAGCGCGCGCTCGTCCACGGGCGCCGCCCGGGTGAGTTCCCGGACGACAGCCCGGTCTTCGCGCTGGGTCTCTGGCAGCTCTACCGGGGCGACCTCGACGACGCCCGCGAGGCGTTCCAGGGCCTGGCCGACCGCGCGGCCGACGCGGGCGACGACGTCGACTGGCTCGCGCTCCGCGGCCGGCTCGCAGAGGTCGAGCTGCGCGCCGGCCGGTGGCAGGAGGCGCTTGCGCATGCCGATGCGGCGTATGAGCTGGCCGAGCAGCTCGGCCTGAACGTGGACGGCGGGTTGAGCGCCTACTGGAAGTCGCTCGTCGAGGCGCACATCGGCAACGCCGACGACGCCCGTGCGGCGGCCGCGGCAGGCGCGACCGTGGCGCGGGAGGCGACGGAGGAAAACACGCTCGTCATGAGCCTCGGCGCCGTCGGGTTCCTCGACCTGTCGCTGGGCGACGACAAGCGGGCGCTCGCGAACCTGCGGCCGCTGCTCGACTGGCTGATGCCGAGGCAGCTCGCGCTCGCGACCCATCCGCTGGGCCCGTACGCGATCGAGGCGCTCGTCGGCGTGGGGGAGCTGGACGAGGCGAACGAGCTCATCGACCAGCTCCGGCGCGAGGCCCGGCGCATCCAGAGCCCCTGGGCGCTCGCCGTCGCCGCGCGGCTACGGGGGACGGCGCTCGCCGCGGCTGCTGAGCTCGATGCGGCGGCCGGCGCGCTCGAGTCCGCCGTGGCGCGGCACCGCGACTGGCCGTTCGAGCGCGCGCGCACGTTGTTCGAGCTCGGCCGCGTGCGGCGGCGGCGCAAGGAGAAGGCCGCTGCGCGCACCGCGCTCGAGGGCGCGATCGAGGTGTTCGACGCGCTGCCCGCCGCCGTGTGGGCCGGGCGCGCCAGGGCCGAGCTCGAGCGGGTGGGCCTCCGGCGGGGCGCTTCGGACGAGCTGACCGCCACCGAGCGGCGCGTCGCCCAGCTCGCCGCCAGCGGCCTGAAGAACCACGAGGTTGCCGCCCAGCTCTTCGTCAGCCCGAAGACGGTCGAGGCCAACCTGGCGCGGGCATACCGCAAGCTCGGCATCCGGTCCCGCGCGGAGCTCGGCGCGCGGCTTGCCCAGGAAAGCGCTCCGATGTAGGGAAACGCCCGATTCGTCGCAGCCCCTCGCCGTCGTACCGTGGGGACATGGACGAGACCAAAGACGTCATCTCATCGGGCGCCGGCCTGGCCGCCGTGCTGCCCGCCGAAGGCGCACTCGACACCGCCGACGCCGTTGTCGCGCGTGGCTACTGGGAGCAGGTCTGGCGGCGCTTCAGGAAGGACAAGGTCGCGCTCGCCGGCGGGGTCTTCATCATCTTTCTCTTCCTCGCGGCGTACATCGGCGCGCCGGTCGCGGCGCACATCCTCGGGCACGGGCCTGACGACCAGTTCGCCGGCGCGCTCGATCCGAAGACGCTGCTGCCGGTCGGGCCCTGGACGCACATCGCGACGATCCCGTACGTCGGCGCGCCCGGCCACTATCCGGACACGCTGTTCGTGCTGGGCGGCGATGGCCAGCTGGGCCGCGACGAGTTCCTGCGCCTGCTCTACGGCGCGCAGACGTCGCTCGAGGTCGCGATCGGCGCGACGGTGCTGAGCATGGTCGTCGGCGTGATCATGGGCGCGATGGCCGGCTACTACGGCGGCGTCACCGACACGATCGTCTCCCGCCTGACCGAGATCGTGATGGCCTTCCCGATCCTGCTCTTCATCATCGCGCTGGCCAGCACCGCCGGCGACCGCCTGAACAAGATCACGCTGGGCGGCGTCTTCGGGCCGGGGGTGGTGACCCTGGTCCTGGTGCTCGGCTTCTTCGGCTGGTACTACCCGGCGCGCATCGTGCGCGCGCAGGTGCTGTCGTTGCGCGAGAAGGAGTTCATCGAGGCGGCCCGCATGGTCGGCGCGAACGACTGGCGGATCATCCGCTCGCACCTGCTGCCGCACCTCGTGGCGCCGATCATCGTGCTGTCGACGATCACGGTGGCGCAGTTCATCCTGGCGGAGGCCGGCCTCTCGTTCCTCGGCATCGGCATCCAGGATCCGACGCCCAGCTGGGGCAAGCTGCTCTCCGTCGGGCCGGACTACTACCTGACCCAGCCGTGGCTGATGGTCTGGCCCGGCCTGGCCGTGCTGCTCGCGACCCTCGCCTTCAACCTCCTCGGCGACGGCCTCCGCGACGCGTTCGACCCTCGCAGCGGGGGCCGGGTTTGATCCGGTACATGATCCGGCGCCTCCTCTGGGCGTGCGTGCTGTTCCTCGCGGTCACGATCGTCAGCTACATCCTCTTCTACATCATCCCCGCGAACCCGGCCAAGCAGGCCTGCGGGCAGGCGTGCAACGCCGATCAGGTGGCGCGCGTGGCCCACAACCTCGGGCTCGATCGACCCATCTGGTACCAGTACTGGCACTTCCTCGACCAGCTGATCTTCCATTTCAACCTCGGCCAGTCGTACTTCAACCGCGAGAGCGTGAACCAGCTGGTCGGCGACGCGGCGCCGGTGACGGCGTCGCTGGTGTTCGGCGGGGCGATCGTGTGGATGCTGATCGCGCTGCCGATCGGCGTGCTCTCGGCGCTGCGGCCGCGCTCCATCCTGGATCGCTCGTCGATGACGTTCGTGCTGATCGGTATCTCGGCGCACCCGATCTGGATCGGGCTGATCTTCGCCTACTTCATCGGCTACAAGTGGGGCATCACCCCGATCACGGGCTACGCGGACTTCATCAACCCGCCACCGGGGCAGCCAGGAGGGCCCGTGCAATGGGCCTACCACATGATCCTCCCGTGGATGACCTTTGCCATCCTGTTCGCGGCGTTGTACGTGCGCATGATCCGCGCGAACGTGCTGGACACGATGAACGAGGACTACGTGAGAACCGCGCGCGCCAAGGGCGCGCCGGAGAACACGGTGCTGCGCTCGCACATCCTGCGCAACGCGCTGCTGCCGATCGTGACCATGCTCGGCATGGACATCGGCCTGGCGCTGGGCGGGGCGGTGTTCACGGAGACGGTGTACGGCCTGCCGGGGCTGGGCAACACGGCGGTGCGTGCGTTGTTCAACTACGACACGCCCACGGTGCAGGGGATCATCGTCTTCGCCACCGTGGCGATCATCATTTTCAACCTCGTGGTCGACCTGCTCTACGCCTTCATCGACCCGCGCATCCGTTTGGCCTAGCCGCCTAGCGCCGCCAGGACCTTCTCCGAGTTGCCCTGCGCGCGGACGTTGGGCATGGCCGTCGCGATGATGCCGTCCGGGTCGATCACGAAGGTCGAGCGGATGACGCCGATGTACTTCTTGCCGTAGAGGTTCTTCTCGCCCCAGGCGCCATAGAGGTCGGCGACGCGGTGGTCGGGGTCGGCAAGCAGCGTGAACGGCAGCTCGTACTTCTGCCGGAAGCGCACGTGCGAGTCGACGTCGTCGGGGCTGACGCCGAGCACGACGGCGCCGCGCCGCTGGTACTCCTCCCAGTCGTCGCGGAAGCCGCAGGCCTGCGCCGTGCAGCCCGGCGTGTCGTCGGCCGGGTAGAAGTAGAGGACGACCGGCTTGCCGCGAAACTGCGAGAGCGAGACCTGCTCGCCCTCGTCGCTCTCCAGCGTGAACTCCGGCGCCGCCCTCGTCGCTCTCCAGCGTGAACTCCGGCGCCGGCTGCCCTTCCTCGACCACGCAGCCGAGCCTACCGCGCCCGTGTAACCATCCGCGCGGCGCTTTTACGGGACGCTTAATGTCATTACTAGTGGGCGAGTCGTCCTCGGGCTGAACAGCGCCGCCCGTAGGCTGCCAGGATGGACGTGACGGCGCTAGCGGCGGAGGCCGTTGCCTGGCGACGTCACCTCCACGCGAACCCCGAGCTGTCGTTTCACGAGCACAACACCGCGCGGTTCGTGCGCGAGACGCTCGAGTCGTTCGGCAGCCTGGAGCTCGAGCAGCCGACGCCGACGAGCGTCGTCGCGCGATTGCAGGGCGAACGCCCCGGACGCACGCTGGCACTCCGGGCTGACATTGACGCCCTGCCCATCCAAGAAGAGAGCGGCGTCGAGTACGCATCGCGAAGCAAGGGCGTGATGCACGCTTGCGGCCACGACGGGCATACGGCGGCGTTGCTGGCAGTTGCTCGCGCACTCATCAATCGACGGTCCGAGCTAGCCGGGGAAGCTCGCTTTCTCTTCCAGCACGCGGAGGAACTCCCGCCCGGCGGCGCCGCTGAGCTCGTAGCCGCAGGGGCACTCGACGGGGTCGATACCGTAATCGGCGCTCACCTCATCTCCACGCTGGAGGTGGGCAAGATCGGCGTGATCGACGGCCCGTGCACGGCTGCTGCTGACACCTTCGCCGCCACCATCAGAGGCCGCGGCGGCCACGCGGGCTTCCCTCACGAGACTGTGGATCCAATCGCGATCAGCGCCCAAGCAATTGTGAACCTGCAGCACATCGTGTCCAGGAACACGGCGCCGCTCGACAGCGCGGTCGTTTCAGTGACGCGAATCAGCGGTGGCAGCGCCGACAACATCATCCCGGAGGCGGTCGAGGTTGGGGGCACCGTTCGCACCCACCGGGAAGAGGTGCGCGAGCGGACGCGGGTGGGAGTCGACCGTGTCCTGGCGGGCATCACCGCAGCCCACGGCGCGACCTACACGTTCGAGTACACGACGGGCTATGACCCTGTCGTCAATGATCCCGATGTCGCGGCCATCGTGAGGGCTGCCGCCGACCCCGACCGGTTGGTCGATTTCGAGCCGCTCATGGCGGGCGACGATTTTTCGGCCTATCTCCGCGCTGCGCCCGGTTGCTTCTTCTTCGTCGGTGCCGGACGCCAGGGGGCTTATCCGCACCATCATCCGCGCTTCGTGATCGACGAAGCAGCGCTGCCGGTGTTGATCGAGACGATGACCGGCGCAGCAATGGGCTTCCTCACCCTCGCCGAGAACTGAGCCGCGGTGGAGGCGGACGGAGTCGAACCCGCGGCCACCAGCTACCTCGATGCCGTCACGGGCCGACGTCCCCTACGCGGGCGTGGAACCGGAACAACTCGGCCTCGATCATCTCGATCGCCTTGCAAGGGCAGCTTCACACTGAAGGGTGCGCTCGCGGACACCGGCAGCGTTCCGCCACGAGCACCCGGCTAGCCACGCGCGGGAAGAAAGGCACGCTGACGTTCTCCGTCACCGGGAAGAGCTGGCGGATCGCCTCCGGCACGAAGACGTACATGTGGCGTCTACGGCCACGGCGCGATCACCTGCAACGCCGGCGGCAGCCTCATGACGCTCACCGGCACGGTCGAGCGTCCGCGCCAGCCGACGCGGTAAGGGTGCCCCGATAGGGTCGCGCCGTGCTGCGCGCCCACCAGACCGTCGCGATCCTCGTCCTCGTCTCGGCGGCTGTCGCCGTGCTCGTCGGCGCGCTCGCGTACCGCCGCGGCGGCACGGCGACCGGGGCCGCTCGCCACCTGCTCGCGCTCGTCCAGACGCTGCTCGTGGCGCAGGTCGCGCTCGGGCTGCTGCTGCTCTCGGACAACCGGCGCGCGCCCGACCAGCTGCACTACGCCTACGGAAGCTTCGCCCTCGCGGCCGTCCTGGCGCCCTGGCTCTACGCGCCCAGCGAGCCGCGCCGCCGCCTGCTGTGGTTCACGGGAGCTACGCTCCTGGCAGGTTTGCTGGCGGTTCGCGCGTACATGACGGCCGGATGAGGCGCTACCTCTCGGAGATGAACCCGCTGGTGCGCGGGCTCCTGATCGTCGCGGCGATCGCGCTCGTCGTGGTGGTCTTCCAGCTCTACGCGACGCTCGCGGCGCTGTACCTGATCGCGCGCATCGCCTTCCTCATCGCGATCGCGTTCTTCATCTACCTCGTGTGGCGCGAGCGGCGGACGGAGATCTCGACGTGGCCGACGCGCGCCCAGGTCGCGTTCTACGGGGCGGCAGTGCTGGCTGTCTTCGCCGTCGGCGCGTACCTGGTGATCGGCGCCTCGGGCCCGGACGCAGCGGCGTTCCTGCTGGTGCTGATCATCTGCGGGTTCTCGATGTTCCGGGTCTGGCGCGACCAGACCGGTTACTGAGCCGAGACGCGCGACGACGCGCCGTCGAGCGCGTCCAGTGCTGCGCGCACGGGCACTCGCTGCCCGACGAAGATCGGCGTGTCCCGCTCGGTGTAGCGGCTCGCCTCCGAGTCGCGCAGACGCAGCATGAGGTGCATGAAGTCGGCCGGCTCCTCGCATTCGAACGCGGTCATGAACTCCTGGTCGTCGATCCCGAACGAGTAGGTGGTGTGGTTCTTGATGCCGGGGAACTCCTCGCGGCCGATGCGGATGTGCTCTTCCATGGCCTGCTGCCGCTCCTCCTCGGGGAGCGCGTACCAGGGCCGCACCTTCACGAACGGGTAGACCACGAGGTACGGCAGCTCGTGAGGGGCAATCTTCCTCGGCCGCCGCGCCGACGTGTACTGCGACGCCTTCGTGGTCGCGAGGTACGAGTACGGGGTCTCGAGCCAGCCGGCCAGCGGCGTGCCGTTCAGCTGCGCGCCGAGCTCGCCGAGATCCTCGTACCGCTCGGTGATCTTCCAGAGGAAGAAGTCGCAGTCCGGTCGCACGCCCGCGACCGTGTACGCACGCAGGCCCGGCATGCGCTCGGCCCACTCCTCGACCACCTCCGCGAACGCGTCCTTGCCGGCCGCGCGCTCCTCGACGGGAAGCCGCCGCCACGCCGGATCGACCCGGTAGAAGGTGTACGCGACGTACTGACCCTCCATCCGAGGGATCGTAGCCCGCCCAGGTTGACCCCCCGTTCGAGTGGTCCCATGATCCGTCGGTGGGACGGGGGCTGCTTGCAGCAGTGGTGGTCGCGTGCGCGCTGGCGGCGTCGGCATCGGCCTGGCGCACGCCCGTGTACACCGTGACGGTCATCGGGACGATGAGCACGTCGTCGTTCGTGCCGGCGCACGTGGAGGACGGCTGCTGGGTCGACGCGGTCAGCGGCGTGCGGACACTCGCCTTCAAGAGCACCCGCTCCGTCCGGGTCAGCAACCTGAAGGCGCTCCACCTGGCCGTCCCGGTGCGCGCGACCACGGACGCGGGCGGCACCCATGAGCGCCGCCGCCAGTGCGACGACGGCACCGGTGGGGTGCTCGCGATCGACTACGCCGCCAAGCATGCCGTCTCGCTGCAGCCGGTCCAGCTGCGCATCGCCGGCGGCCGGCTCTGGCTCGACGGCACGGTCGACGACGTCAGCGGCGCCTGCTTCGGCGCGCCGACGCCGCCCAGCCCGATCGGCCTCGCAAACGCCTACGCCCAGGTTCCGACGCGTGTCGGTAAGCGGCTGACGCTGCGCGGCGAGGAGGACGGCCAGGCCCAGGGCGACGGCTGCCTGCTCGTCCGCTCCGTCCGCTGGACGGTCACGTTCTCGCGCGTATGAGCATGGCTACGCTGGCCGCGTGGCCCACACGCTCGAGCCGCGGCTGAAGACACTGCCCGCCAAGCCAGGCGTCTACCTCTTCCGTGACGCCCAGGGCGAGGTGCTCTACATCGGCAAGGCCAAGTCGCTGCGCCCCCGCGTGCGCTCCTACTTCCAGTCGGGAGAGAGCCGCCGCGGCGTCGCCGACCTCGCGCGCCGGATCGCGGACCTCGAGGTGATCGTCACCGGCACCGAGGCGGAGGCGCTCCACCTCGAGCAGACGCTCGTCAAGCGCCACCGGCCGCCGTTCAACGTCCGGCTGCGCGACGACAAGTCGTTCCCGTACATCGCCGTCACGGTCGAGGACGACTACCCGCGCGTCATGTTCACGCGCGAGCGCCACCGGCGCGGCGTCGTCTACTTCGGCCCGTACGCGAACGCGAAGAAGGTGCGCGAGACGCTCGACGTGCTCAACCGCGTCTTCCGCTTCCGGCCGTGCGAAGGGCCGCAGCCGGGCCGGCACTCGGGCATCCCGTGCCTCGACTACCACATCGACCGCTGCCTGGCCCCCTGCGTGGGCTACGTCTCGAAGGAGGACTACGCGGAGATCATCGACGGCGTCGTCCAGTTCCTGTCGGGCGACACGAAGTCGATCCAGCGCGAGGTCGAGCAGCAGATGCTCGACGCCGCGGCGCTCGAGCGCTTCGAGGACGCCGCCCGCTACCGCAACCGCCTCTTTGCGGTGCGCCACCTCGCCGAGCGGCAGGCCGCAGACCGGCGGGACTACGGCACGATCGACGTCGTCGGGATCGCCGCCGCCGGCGACCGCGCCGCGGTGCAGGTCTTCCCGCTCCGCGACGGCAAGCTCGTCGGCCGGCACAGCTTCCACCTCGAGAACGTCGAGGGCCAGGACATCCCCACCGTGCTGGAGGCGTTCGTGCTCGAGTACTACGGCTCGTCGCCCAGCGTGCCGCCCGAGATCGTCGTCCCGCCGCAGGCGCAGGACACCGAGGCGCTCGAGGAGTTCCTGTCCGAGCGGCGCGGGGCGCACGTCGAGGTGCGGCCCGCGCAGCGCGGCGAGAAGCGGCGGCTGCAGGAGTTGGCGACGCAGAACGCGCAGCTTGCGCTCGAGTCGGACGCTGCCGCGACCGAGCAGCGGCGGATGCGCCGCGTCGAGGCGCTCGAGGAGCTACGCGAGACGCTCAACCTCGAGAGCCTGCCGGTGCGGATCGAGTGCTTCGACATCTCGAACATCCAGGCCGAGTCACCCGTCGGGTCGATGGTCGTCTTCCAGGACGGCGTGCCGAAGAAGGCGCACTACCGCAAGTTCGGGCTGCGCCAGCTCGAAGGTCCCGACGACTTCGCGGCGATGGCGGAGGTGATCTCCCGCCGGTTCGCGCGCCTCCAGGACGTGACCGCGGACGAGTACGACGAGAGCTTCGCCTCCGTGCCGAACCTCGTCGTCATCGACGGCGGCAAGGGCCAGCTCTCGGCCGCGCTGGCGGCGATGCAGGCGTACGACCTGCCGCGCGTTGCGGTCATCTCGCTCGCCAAGCGCGAGGAGGAGATCTTCCTGCCGCACCGTTCCGACCCCGTCCGCCTCGACCGGCATTCGCCCGGTCTCCAGCTGCTCCAGCGGCTGCGCGACGAGGCCCACCGCTTCGCGCTCGGCTTCCACCGCCAGCGCCGCAGCGCCCGCGCGCGCGAGTCGATCTTCGAGCGCCTCCAGGGTGTCGGGCCGGCCCGGCGGCGCGCGCTTGTCCAGCACTTCGGCTCAGCGGAGCGGTTCCTCGCGGCGAGCGAGGAGGAGCTCGAGGCGGTGCCGGGGCTGCCGCCGAAGACGGCGCGCTCGATCTACGCCCAGCTGCACAAGGCAGGGCACGGCTAGCCCGGTGGCACCGGTGCAGGCGCCTCCTCGGCCTGACGGCGGCGGCGGATCTCCCGGAAGTCGATCGTCCGGGCCATGATCAGCAGCGCCAGGAACCCGACCACGACGTTCGCGGCTGTCACGGTCAGCTTCACGCCGACGCTGAACGCGACGAGGGCGGTCTTCGATGCGGCGCCGGCGAGCACCACGACGAGCAGCGCCTGCTCCGTGCCGATCCCGCCGGGCGTGATCGGCAGGGCCGTCGAGGCGCTCTGCGCCACCTGGGCGATCAGCGCGTTGTGCACGGTGGCTTCGATGTGGAACGCCTTCAGGAAGAAGAACGTCTCGGCGATCCGCGTCGTCCAGTCGACCGCCTGCCACAGTGCGACCCGGCGGAGGTAGCGGCGCGGGCGGCGCAGCACGGCGAACCCCTGGGCGAGACGCTGCCTGAAGGCGCGGATGTGCCGCGCAGCCCAGAAGTACCCGACCACGAGCGCGATGACGATGACGACCGCGACCGTGATGGACAGTCGCGTGTGCTGGAGCAGCCAGCCGAAGTCGAAGCTCGGCAGGTTGGGGATGACGTGGACGCTCGGGAGCACGTTCTGCGTCAGCGCATAGGCGAAGAGCGCCAGCGCAGCAGTGATGTCGAAGATCGCCATGACGCCGAGCGACGACGCCAGCGTGGTGTAGGTCGAGTTGTTCACGCGGTGCTTGACGAGGTAGAGGCGGACGGCGTCGCCCGCGCGCGCGGGAATGAGTGCGTTGACGCCGACGCCGGCGAGGTAGGCGCCCAGATCGAGCGCCAGCGCACCTTCTCCTCGGGATAGGCGTCCGCGAGCACGTTGCGCCACGCGCGCGAGATGGCGAGCGAGCGCGCGAAGTGGAGCGCGAGCGCCATCGCGATCCAGCGGAAGTCGACCGCCGAGAGGTGGTCGTAGAAGACCTCGATCGAGTCGAGGAGATGGCGCATGCGGGGCCCTTACCCGGCGGGGACTACGGGCGATCCGGCGGGGCGGAGCCGTTGCCGCCCGCGTCGGGCTGGTCGGCGGCCATGAACGGGTAGCGGTAGTCGCGCGGCGGCACGAACGTCTCCTTGATCGTCCGCGGGCTGACCCAGCGGATCAGGTTCCACATCGATCCGGCCTTGTCGTTCGTGCCTGAGGCGCGCGCGCCGCCGAACGGCTGCTGGCCGACTACCGCGCCCGTCGGCTTGTCGTTGACGTAGAAGTTCCCGGCTGCGTAGCGGAGCGCCTCCTCCGCCTGGATGACGGCGTCCCGGTCGTCCGAGAACACGGCGCCGGTGAGCCCGTAGGGCGAGCCGCGGTCGACGAGGCCGAGCGTCTCCGTCCACTTGCCCTCGGGGTAGACGTACGTGGTCACGATCGGCCCGAACAGCTCCTCGCGCATGAGCGGCATCTCCGGGTCGGTGGTCGTGATCACGGTCGGCTCCACGAAGAAGCCCTCGCGAGTCGTCGACGCCGCCCCCGGCGAGGATCTCCGTGTCGGCACGGCTGCGCGCGAGCTCGATCGCCTCGCGGTGGCCCTTCTGCGCCTTCGCGTCGATGACGGCGCCCATGAAGTTGGAGAAGTCGGCGACGTCGCCCATGCGGATCTGCGGCACCTCCTCGGCCAGGCGGTCGCGCAGCGCCGGCCAGAGGTTCGACGGGGCGAAGATCCGCGACGCGGCCGAGCACTTCTGGCCCTGGTACTCGAACGAGCCGCGCACGATCGCCGTCGCGACGGCGTCGACGTCCGCAGAGGGATGCGCGAGGATGAAGTCCTTGCCGCCCGTCTCGCCGACGATCCGCGGGTAGTTCGTATAGCGGTCGATGTTCTCGCCGACCGTCCGCCACATGCCCTGGAAGACTGGCGTCGAGCCCGTGAAGTGCACGCCCGCGAGGCGCGGACTGGCCAGCGCCGGGTCGCCGATTGCCGCGCCCGGGCCGTAGACGAGGTTGATGACGCCGTCGGGCAGGCCGGCCTCCTGGAGCAGGCGCATGATGAAGAAGGCCGAGTAGGCCGCCGTCGACGCCGGCTTCCAGACGACCGTGTTGCCCATCAGCGCCGCGCTCGACGGCAGGTTGCCGCCGATCGCCGTGAAGTTGAAGGGCGTGACCGCGAAGACGAAGCCCTCGAGCGGCCGGTACTCGAGGCGGTTCCAGACGCCCGAGGAGGAGATCGGCTGCTCCTCGTAGATCCGCGTCATGAACTCGACGTTGAAGCGCAGGAAGTCGATGAGCTCGCACGCGGCGTCGATCTCGGCCTGGTGCACGGTCTTCGACTGGCCGAGCATCGTCGCCGCGACCAGGGTGGGACGCCACGGGCCGGAGAGCAGCTCGGCGGCGCGCAGGAAGATCGCGGCGCGGTCCTCCCACGGCATCCGCGACCAGTCGCGCCACGCCTCGCCGGCGGCGTCGATCGCGCGCTCCACCTCCGCGGCGCCGCCCTGGTGGACGGTCGCGAGCACGTGGTCCTTGTCGTGCGGCTCGACCTGCTCGAACTGGTCGCCGGTGCGGACGTCCTCGCCGCCGATGACCATCGGGAGGTCGCATCTGCTGGCCGCGCATCTCGCGCGATCTTGAGGATGACCGCCTCGCGCTCGGAGGAGCCCGGCGCGTAGTCGTGGACAGGCTCGTTGCGCGGCGGCGGCGGCCGGAAGATGCCGGGAGCGCTCACCACGGCAGTGTAGGTATAGGTGCGTCGTGGCGAGGTGCGTGCCGTACGCGGCGGCGGGGTGGGGCGAGGGCGAGCTCTGGCTCGACGACGGCCGCCCGGTATGGCACGAGCTCCCGCGCGGGGAGGCCGGGGAGGACCGCGCCGACCACCCGCTGACGCGCCGGCTCGTCCGGTTCTTCCACGGCGAGGAAGTCGCGTTCGACGACGTGCCACTCGACTGGGAGGAGGAGACCGAGTTCGGGCGCGCGCTCGGCGAGGCGCTCGTCGCAGTGCCGCGCGGCGAGGTCGTCACCTACGGCGAGCTGGCCGCCCTGGCGGGCCGCCCCGGCGCCGCGCGGGCGGCCGGGACCTTCTGCGCGCACAACCGCCTGCCGGTCTTCGTCCCCTGCCACCGCGTTGTCTCGGCTGGCGGGCTGGGCGGCTACGGGAGCCTGGGCGGCGACTACAAGCGGCGGCTGCTGGCGCTCGAGGGTGTTACCGTCCGGTGAACGCGCGCAGATATCTCCAGACGCGTGTCAATCCCCAATACCGCGGTCTTGGCGCGCCGGTGCGCGATCGGTCATACTCGGCTTCGGGCGGGTCTGCGCTCGTCCGGCATCGGATTCAGACCCCGTCCGGTGCCACGGTCCGGAGCGCGGTTCAACTGGAGGGGGAGGTCGTCCTCGGAGCTTCCCCTCCGACCCGCCCCTTGCACTTCTTCGCCTTGGCGCCAGGCGAGCAGCTCGCTCGACACGACCTTGAGGGCGCCTGCGACCGGAATGCCGAGAAGGGCGCCGACGACGCCGCCGAGCTCGGCGCCGAGCGCCACGCTGAGCGCGATCGCCAGCGGTGACAGCTTCACGGTTCGGTGGTAGACGAGGTGCTGCAGGAAGTGGTTCTCGACCTGCTGGTACACGACCATCACGGCGACGACGACCGCCGTTGTGACCACGCCCTGCGTGGCCAGCGCGACCGCGGCGACCGCAACGGTGCCGATCGTCGCGCCGACGAGTGGAACGAGGTCGAAGACGGCCACGAGCACGCCCAGCGTGATCGCGTAGGGCACTGACGTGGCGTAGAGGGTCACCGTCGTCACCGTCCCGGCGATGACGCTGATGAGGAGGTTTCCGGTGACGTAGCCCGCGATCACCGCTGCGATCCGGTCGCCGGTGCGGCGGACGCGCGCACGGCCTTCGCCGGGGACGAGCGCGACGAGCGCCTCGAACCAGGCGCGGCCGCCGAGCTGCACGAACACGGAGAGGAAGACGACGAACACGATCTCCTCGCCCGTATGCAGTGCTCCGCTGACCGCCGCCCACGCCGGGCCTGCGGTGGCCGAGACGCGCCCCGAGTCGACCGCGGCCCGCACGTGCTCGACGACGTGAAAGCGCTGCTCGAGAAAGCCCAGTTCGCCGTGGCCGCGGCTGAGCTCGTCGACGAGGTGCGGCGCGTCGTGGGCCAGCCCGGTCGTCTCCTGCACGAACGGCTTGAAGAGCACGTACGCCAGCGCGATCGCGGAGACCACGACCAGGGCGAAGCTCACGCCGACCGCCGCTCCGCGCCGTACGCCGCGGCGCTCGAGCAGCTGCACCAGCGGCTCCATCGACAGCGCGAGCACCACCGCGACGAAGAGCTGGACGAGGATCGCGCGCGAGATCCACGCGGCCCCGAGCAGCAGGATCGCGGCGACCGCGACGCCCACGAACAGCACGATCGAGCGTGGAGCGACGACGACCTCGCGGCCCGTACGCCGGCGCTGCCTCGGACGCGCGCCGGTCGTCATGCGGCCGACCCCACCGCGACGCGCTGCGGCGGCGTGAGCCGGCGCGCGTCGAGCAGCGCTCGGGTGACGACGACGCCGAACAGGAACCCGCCGATGTGGGCGAAGAACGCGACGCCGCCGCCCGCCGCCAGGCCGGTGTGCGCCTCGACGACCTGCAAGAGGAACCAGACGCCGAGGTAGACCCACGCGGGGATGCGCACGATGAAGACGAGCGCGAGCGAGACGATCCGCGCCGTCGGATAGAGGACGATGAACGCACCGAGCACCGCGGCGATCGCCCCGCTCGCGCCGACCTGCGGGACGCGCGCGCCGTCGGCCGAGCCGAAGAGCAGGGTCACGGCCGTCTGGCTCATGCACGCGACGAACCCGCCTGCGACGTAGAACGCGAGGTAGCGGAGGTGCCCGAACGCGTCCTCGACGTTCTTGCCGAAGATGGCGAGGAAGAGCATGTTGCCGAGCAGGTGATCCCAGCTCGCGTGCATGAACATCGCGGTGAACCAGCTGACGCCCCACGGCTCGGACGCTCGGCAGCTGCGTCGACCGCGCACGGGTAGAACGCCGCGTGGCCGACAGCGGTGTTGAGGTGGGGAAGCTCGTAGAGCACCCAGACGGCGACGTTCGCGGCGATCAGCGCGACGTTCACGATCGGGAACCGCCGGGGTGACATTCCGTCTGAGAGCGGGAGCATGGCTGCACCCTCACGCGCCCCGCTGTCACGCCACTGTCGCCGCGCCCGCCTCCGCTGACACGGCAGCCCGTTTGCACTCCATCCGGGGCCGTGATTGTGTCGTCGTGGCGAATGACGGAGGCGCTCGAGATCCGGCTGCTCGGGCCGTTCGAGGCCGTCGTCGACGGGCGTCAGGCCCACGTGACCGGGTCGAAGCAGGAGGCGCTGCTCGCGGCGCTCGCGCTCGACGTCGGCCGCGTCGTCACGGTGGACACGCTCGTCGATGCGCTCTGGGGCGCCGAGCTGCCGACCGCGCCGCGCAACGCCCTGCAGCAGCACGTGGTTCGGCTGCGCACCGCTCTGGGCCACGGGTCGATCGCCGCCACGGCGGAGGGCTACGTGCTCGCGGAGGCGAGTGTCGACGCGCTGGAGTTCGAAGCCCTGGTCACCCAGGCTCGCGCGGCGCTCCGCGACGACGACGCGCGCACGGCTGCGGACCTGCTCGATCGCGCAGTGGCCCTGTGGCGCGGCACCGCCCTCCAGGGGCTGCCCGACTCGACCTGGGCGACCGCGGAGTCCCGCCGTCTCGAGACCCTGCGCGTGGACGCCCTCGAGGAGCAGTTTGAGGCGGCGCTCGCGCTCGGCGAGCACCTGGAGCTCATGGCGCGCATCCCGCAGGCGCTTGCCGACAGCCCCTATCGCGAGCGGCTGTGGGGCCAGCTCATGGTTGCCCTCTACCGCAGCGGACGGCAGGCCGACGCGCTCGAGACGTTCCAGGAGGCGCGCCGCGTCCTCTCCGACGAGCTCGGCCTCGACCCCGGGCCGGAGCTGCAGCGGGTGCAGGCGGCGATCCTTGCGCACGACCCGGCAGTCGCCGCCGTGCCCGTCTTCGTCCGGCGCCGCGGCAACCTGCCCGCGCCCGTCACGTCCTTCGTCGACCGCGAACGCGACCTCGCCGACGTGCTTGCGCTGCTCGAGGGCCGCCGGCTCGTGACGCTCACGGGACCCCCGGGCGTGGGGAAGAGCCGGCTCGCGCTCGAAGCCGCACGCTCGCTCGAGCCCGGCGTCCCGGACGGAATCTGGCTGGTCGACCTGATGCGCGCCGACGACCCCGCGGACGTTCCCAGGCTCGTGGCCGAGGCGCTGGACGCCGGCGGCGGCAACGCGCTCGAGCGGGTCACCGGCCGGCTCCGCGCCTCCCGCGCCGTCCTCGTGCTCGACGGCTGCGAGCACGTCGTTGAGGAGGCGGCGCGGGTGACCTCCACGATGCTCGCCGAATGCCCGGGCGTCCGCGTGATCGCGACGAGCCGCGAGGTGCTCCACCTCGCCGGCGAGGCGCAGGTGCGGCTCGCGCCGCTCGATGCGACCTCGGCTGCAGTGGAGCTCTTCGCCGAGCGGGCGCACGCAGCGCGGCCCGGGCTCGACCTGACCGGCGATGCCGACCGCTTCGTGGCCGACATCTGCCGCCGTGTCGACGGCCTGCCGCTCGCCATCGAGCTGGCGGCGGCCCGCGTGAACGCACTCGGCCTCTCCGAGATCGTCTCCTCGCTCGACCGCCGCTTCGCGCTCCTCGAGGGCGGTCAGCGCGTCTCAGAGGAGCGCCGCGCGCTCGAAACGCTCGTGGCCTGGAGCTACGACCTCCTGCACACCGACGAGAAGACGCTGCTCCATCAGCTCGCCGTGCACCGCGGCGGCGCCTCGCTGCCCGCGCTGGTGGCGGCAGCCGCGCAGCACGGCCTCGACGAGACAACCGCGACGCAGCTCGTGCGGGCACTCGTCGACAAATCGGTCGTCACGGCGACCTTCCCGGGCGGCAATGCGCGCTACGACCTCCTCGCCACGGTCCGCGAGTACGCGCTCGAGCGCCTCGCGGAGAGCGGCACGCTCGACGCGGCGCGCCGCGCGCACGCCGAGTACTTCATTACCCTCGCCGACGCGGCGCGGGACGATCTCCGCGGCCCAGGCCTGGCTCGCGTCGCTCACGCGGCTGCAGCTCGAAAAGGACAACTTCTGGGCCGCGCTCGCGTACGCGCGTGAATACGACCCCGCCGGCGCCCTCCGGCTCGGCGCCGCGCTGGGCTGGTACTTCGCGCTCGCCCAGCACGTGTCGGACGGACGGCGCTTCCTCGAGGCCGCGCTGGCCGCGGCACCGGAGGCCGCTCCGCGCCCGCTGTTGATCGAGCTCCTCGCCAACCTGTGCTACCTGGCGACGGAGGAGGGCGATCTGAAGGCCGCCGTCGAGGCGGGCGAGCGCGCGCTCGCCCTCGGTGCGTCCGGCGCCGCTCCGGAAGAAACGGCCGTCGCGCAGCTGACGATGTCGCTCGCGCTGGCGCAGGCGGGCGACGGCGACCGGGCGGCCGGACTCGCCGCGGGGTCGATCCGGGCGTTCGAGTCCCGCGACGACCACTGGGGCGCCGCCGCTGCGTACCTCGTGGGCGCGATCGGCGCGGCCGCGGCGGGCGACGTCGACGGCGTCGCCGCGGCTACGACCGTCGTCTCGAGCCACGCGGCGGCGATCGGCTACGAGGCGTTCATGGTGCCGGCCGCGCTGCTCGAGGCCTGGCTGGCGGAACGGCGCGGCGACGGCGACGCGTCCGAGCACGCCTACCGACATGCACTCGAGCTCTCCGAGCGCGTCGGCTTCGCGGATCACGCCTCGTTCGCGCTCGCCGGGCTCGGCTCCGCCGCATATGCGCGCGACGATCTTGACGAGGCCGCGGCGTTCCTGCGGCGGGCGCTGGCGGTGGCCGAGGACGCGTCGCTGGCGTGGCTCGCCGCGCTCGCGCGCGCGCGGCTGGCCCGTGTGCTCGAGGCCAGCGGCGACGTCGAGGCCGCGCAGACGCTTTCCCGGAGCGCCTCCGTGGCCGGCCCGGTGTCGCACCACGGCCGCGAGGCGCTCTTCGTCGCGCTCGCGGACGACGCCGCGCCCCGGGCGTAACAGCGGCGCGTCCGCGCGGTGTCAGCGGCGTGAAAGCCGTGCGCGCGAGCCTGGACAACGTCCGGAGCACACGACATGAAAAGGAGGTCTTCCGTGCTCACCGTGTCCACCCACGAGCGACTGGCGGAGATGCGCCGCCAGATCGACGAGCTCGAGGCGAACGCTCGGCCTGGCACAGCCGGAGCGCAGCCGCGGATCCAGCGTCAGCTCGACGCGCTTCGCCGGCAAGAAGCAGCCGCACATGCGGTCGCCCTCCGCGGAGAAGACGCGTTCGAGGAGAAGTTCGAGGAGTTCGAGGCGAGGCTCCGCGTCGCGCGGAGTGCTCTCACCGCCGATCTTGCAGAGAGCCCGAGCGCGTTCGCGAACGCCC
Source organism: uncultured Thermoleophilia bacterium (assembly GCA_963710465.1). Taxonomy (GTDB): domain Bacteria; phylum Actinomycetota; class Thermoleophilia; order Gaiellales; family Gaiellaceae; genus JACVRM01. The sequence goes on along the minus strand of CAVQAQ010000006.1, from coordinate 13,937 downwards.
TCGAAGACGAGCTGGCGACGTGGGACGACTACGTCGAGCGGCTGCAGGCTCAGGTGGCGCTGCGTGCGGCGACCGCACGCGCCCAGGCCGAGGCGGAGATCAGTGAGGTGCGGCGGCGCCGGAACGACGTCGCCGCGCAGCTCGCGGATGTCCGCGCCGTCAATGGCGGGGCCTGGGATCAGCTCAGGGGGCAGGTCGCCGATGCGCGCGACCGGCTCGAGCAAACGGCCGACCAGGTGTCGGCCCGGTTCAAGTGATCAACCAACGACCAATCAGGGAGGTATCTGACATGTCCAGCATCATCCAGCAGGCACAGCAGTACGCAGGGAAGCAGCTCAAGCAGGCGCGGTGGGCGCTCGGTCTGACCGGGGCGCTCTCGATCGTGTTCGGGATCGTCGTCCTCGTCTGGCCGAGCATCAGCCTCTACTCGCTCGTGATCGTCTTCGGCGCGTTCGCTACGGCCCGCGGCATCGTCGGGCTCGTCGGCGCGATCCGCAGCGGAAGCGGCGAGGGACGGGCGTGGCTCGTGGTCTCCAGCCTGTTGAGCATCGCCGTCGGTGTCATCGTCTTCCTCGACACCGGCATGTCTGCCCTTGCACTCCTCTACGTGATCGGCGCCTACGCCGTCGCGCTTGGAGTCATCACCGTCGGCGGCGCGTTCTGGCTGCCCATGAAGGACGAGGACAAGCTCCTGATGGGGCTGACCGGCAGCGCCGCGATCCTCTTCGGGATCGTCATGTTCATCGCGCCCGGCGACGGCGCCCTCGTCCTGCTCGGGCTGATCGCAGCCTTCTCGCTCGTGCTCGGGATCGGCGAGCTGGCCGTCGCGATCGGCGGGCCGCGCCTGGTCGAGCGCGCCGCGACGCGGGACGTCAACCCTGCAACTCCGTAGGCGTCGCACTGCATCCAGACGACGCGTGCGCCCGGCTTGCCCGGGCGCACGCTTTCGTCTGTCCGCAGAGGCGCGGCCAGCTCGTGGCGCCGCACGACGTTGCTTCCCGTTTCAGCCAGCGGTGAGTACGCCCTCCATGCCGGCTCCGGCACGGCCGGTCACATGTCACCAGGCGATCTGCAGGGCGACCAGCGGCGGACAGCCACGCGCAACGAGGGCGGCAACGTCGTGCCAGTCGACCTCGTCGACAAAGGAGAGCGCGAGCAGCCGCGGGATGCCAAGGCTCCGGAGCTGGTGCCAGCGCCAGTCGCGGACCAGCGTCTCCTCGTCGCTGCGCGTCGTCATCGTCTGATAGCTATCGAGCAGGGACGTCTCCACGGATTCCTCCTTGGCGAGATATGCCCCGTAACCATCGCCACCGGGCGCCCGCCTGTCATCGCCGCGAGCCTCCATCCCGGCTGCGGGCTAGCACGTAGTTGCGACCGCGGGTGGCGGCCATCTCGCCGAGCAGCACCCGCCGGCACGGTCCGGCGGGTGCGCATGCTCAACGTCAGGCCGCGTTGCGCTCGAGGCTCGCGCCGCCGCGGTGAGCGTGACCTCGATGTTCCCGCGCGTGGCCCGCGAGTAGGGGCACGTTTCGTGCGCCCGCCTCATCAGCTCGACGGCCTTCGTCGCGGTGCGAATCCGGGGGCGTCGAGGTCGAGCGCGGCGGTCGAGGCCGAAGCCGCCGGTCTTGAACGGCCGATCCCGACCCGGGCGGTGATGCGGGAGCCGCTCAGGTCGAGTCTCCGTCCGGCGGCGAACCGCAGCATCGAGGACTGGAAGCAGGCCGCCCAGCCCGACGCGAAGAGCTGCTCGGGGTTGGTCCCCGGGCCCGCCCGTGCCGCCCATCTCGCTCGGCACGTCGAGGTCGACGTCGAGGCGACCGTCGCTCGTGCGGGCCGTGACCTTCGCGGCCACCGGTGGCCGTTGCTTCGGCGGTGTAGAGGACGTCTCGGGTCGTTCGGTCATCCTTTGTTCATCGTGTCGGGAGCGCCTCCGGCCGCCGATGCGGGCGGCCGGAGGCTTGCTCGGGGTCAGCGGACGGTGAAGGTGCCCTTCATCCCGCGGCGGCGTGCCCGGGCACCGTGCAGAGGTAGGGGTACTTGCCCTTCTTCTTGAACGTGACGACGAGCCTCGCCGTCTTGCCCGGCTGGATCAGCGGCGTCTTCTTGCCGTTGATCTTGAAGTCGTGCGGCACGTGGCCGACGTTCTTGAAGACGAACGTGACCTTGCCGGGCTTCGCGATCGACTTCGTCGAGAGCCTGAAGAAGAACTCGCCGCCTTTGACCTGGACCGTGCGTCGCGGTCGCGGTCGGCTGCCGGTCGCTGCGTGAGTCCGAGCTGCACGAGCGCGAGCGAGGCGATCGCGGCCGCGGCGAGCACGAGACGGAGCGGGTGGTGAGCTGTCGCATTGCAAACCTCCTGCGGATAGTGTCATGACTGGAGCGAGTAGGCGATCAGCTGGAACTGCGGCTTCTTGAAGAACCCGGCCGCGCCCGCGCCGACGAGCAGCGTGTCGCCGTCGATCGCCGGGAACGAGTTGATGCCGGCGGGCGCCTTCGCCGTCCAGAGCGTCTTGCCGGTCTGCGTGTCGAAGGCGTAGATCGTGCCGGCGTAGTCGCTCGTGAAGACGACGTCGTTGGCGACCGTCGCCGCCGCCGAAGTCCATCGACGGCAGCTTGTGCTGCCAGAGCACCTTGCCGCGTGGCGGCGTCGAGCGCGGCGAAGCCGCCGCGGCCGGTCTTGAAGTTGGTCGCGAAGCCCGCCCGAGAGGCCGTGTCGCGCTCGCGCGGGCCGCGAAGTCGACCCAGGGCACGAAGAGCACGGTTGGCGCGAGCGCCATCGGCGTCTCGACGCCTCCGAGGTCACCGGGGAAGATCGTGATCGGCTTGCGCGGCAGCGGCCCGGTGTCGTTCTGGTGCCTGCCGACCGGCGCGCGTCCAGAGGCGCTTGCCGTTGTCGGCGCGGTAGGCGAAGGCCTTGCCCATCTTGCCGGCGACCATCACGACCTCGGTCTGGACGCCCTGGATCGGCAGCGGTCGTGAGGATCGCGGGGATCACCAGGTCGTAGTCGCGCAGGTCGTGCGGGATCGCCTGCCGGTACCAGAGCAACTTGCCGGTCTGGCCGTTGAGGGCGACGAGCGAGTCCGTGTAGAGGTTCGGGCCCGGCCGGCTCGACCCGTTCGGGAACTTGGGCGTTCCGTACAGCGGCGCCGGGTTGGCGACGGAGAGGAAGACCCGCCCCTGGCTGTCGACCGCGGGCGGGTACCAGAGGCCGCCGCCGCTGTTGACCTTCGGGTTGCCCCACAGCTTGGCGCCGTCGGAGACCGTGTTGAAGTGCCACTTCGGCTTGCCGGTGGCGGCGTCGAGCGCCCAGACGACGCCCAGTCGCCGTTGCCCTTGTAGAACGACGAGGCGTTGCCCGGCACGGTGCTGACCAGGACGGTGTTGTCGTAGACCTGGGGCGTCATGTCGATGCCCTCGTTGTTGTTGCGGATCAGCTTTCGCGCTCCAGAGCAGCTTCCCGCTCTTGCGCGTCGAGCGCGAAGGCGTTCGTCTCGGTCGCGCCGTAGATGCGGCCGTAGCCGTAGGAGACGCCGTTCGGCCCGACGCTCGGCTGTTGAACGTGTGCCTCCACTTGACCTTGCCGGTCGAGCGGTTGAGCGCGTAGACGTTCGAGCCCAGGTCCTGCAGGTAGACGGTGCCGTTGAGCGACGATCGGCGTCGAGGCGAAGGCGCCAAAGGCGCCGAGCCCCTTGAAGGCGAAGCGCCACTTCACCTTCAGCTTCGAGACGGTCTGCGAGTTGATCGGCGTCTGGGTCGTGGCGCGGGTGTTCGAGAGGTCGTAGTTGTGCGCGGGCCACGCGCCGGCGTTCGCGGCCCACTCGGGCGGCGGCTGGCCCACGGACGAGGCCATGGTCGAGGCCCCCGACGACGAGCTTCCGCCGCAGGCTGCCGCTGCGAGCGCCAGGGCGGCAAGGAGCCCGCCGGCGCCCGTGAGCGTGGCGGCCGTTCGCGACCGCCTTCGAATGCTGGTGGCTGGTGTCATTTCTCGCGACTCCCTTCGAAATCGGGTTCGCCGAGAACGATCGCCACGGAGCCTCCCGGTGTCTTCGTGGCCCGCCGCCGTTCGCGCCCCCGACAGCCCTGAAAGCGCGACTACCTGCTATCCGGCATGCAGGGCGCGAAGGCTCGGTGACGGATCCGTCACGCGCCTACGGCGCGAGGTCGTACGGGAAGTCTGTGAGCGTCTCGCTGCCGCTGTCGGTGACGACCAGGAGGTCCTCGAAGCAGACCTCGCCGACGCCCGGGGTCGTGATGCCGGGCTCGAGGGTGATCACGTCGCCGGCGACCAGCGGGCTGTGGCCGGCGAGGCCCAGGAGCGGCTCCTCGTGGACGGCCAGGCCGACGCCGTGGCCGAGCGACGCCCGGAAGCCCGTCTCGGGGACGCCGCCGCCGACCGTCCGCTGCGACTCGTAGCCGGCCGCCTCGACCACGTCCGCGGCCGCGTCGTAGATCTCCTTCCCGGTGACGCCGGGCCGGACGACCGCGCGTGCCGCCTCGACTGCGTCCCGTACCACGCGTGCCGCCTCCTGCACGCTCTCCGGCGGCTCGCCGACGACGAACGTCCGCATCGAGTCCGCCCAGCAGCCCGACTCCTCGTCGCGTGGCCAGAGGTCGACGATGATCGGCAGGTTCGCGGGCAGCGGGCCGTAGCCCGCCTCGTGGCCGCCGCTGCCCTGCCAGGACGACGCGACGATCACGTCGGGCGGAGCCGGAGCGCCGTGCTGCGCGCACGCATCGCGGATCGCTGCCCGCACCGTCTCCGCGGTGAGCGGCTCGCCGTCGACGACCAGGCGGTCTCCGTCCACCACGGCCCCGGCGAGCACGGCCGCTGCCGCGCGCAGGCCCGCGTTCCCCGCCTCCTGCGCCCGCCGGATGCCGGCGAGCTCGGACGGCGACTTCGACCGCCGCCGCGCGGCGACCGCCGGCTGGTCGAGCAGCAGCGCGATGCCGTCGGCGCGCAGCCGGTCGGCGATCGCGAACGGCATGTCCGGATCGGCCACCGCGTCCCGGATGCCGATCGCCGCGGCAGCGCGCGACGCGAGCTCGAGCTCGATCTCGAAGAGGCTGCGTCCGCTCAGCCGCAGCTCGCCGAAGCCGAGGTCGGTGTAGTCGTAGAGGACGGCCTCAGGAAGCACTTCGGCCACCCGTCCGCGGTCGAGGAAGCTGACCGCCAGATGCAGCCGCCCGTCGACGATCGCCATCAGGAACGGGTCGCCGATCACGACCGGCAGCTCGTGCCGCATCGTGTACGAGCGCTCGGTGTCGCCGTAGAAGACGAAGTCGGTCATCGGCCGCAACCTACCGAGTGTCCGCACCGCGGATCGGGGGAAACACCGGATCGGGGTAGGAGGGGTCTTACTAGACTCGAAGGCGACCCGATTAGGAGGCTTCGAGATGGCAACGCGTGTAGGCATCAACGGCTTCGGGCGCATCGGCCGGAATTTCTTCCGGGCGCACCTGGAGCGAGACGGCGACTTCGAGATCGTTGCGGTCAACGACCTCGGCGACGCGAAGACGATGGGGCACCTGCTCCAGTACGACTCTGTCCTCGGCCCGCTGGACGAGCGCGTCGAGGTCGGCGACGGCGTGATCAAGGCGGGCGACGCGGAGCTGAAGGTCCTCGCCGAGCGCGACCCGGCGAACCTGCCGTGGGGCGAGCTCGGCGTCGACATCGTCATCGAGTCGACGGGCCACTTCACGAAGCGCGATGACGCCCAGAAGCACATCGACGCGGGCGCGAAGAAGGTGCTCATCTCGGCGCCGGCCACCGAGCCGGACGCGACGTTCGTGCTCGGCGTGAACGACGACGAGTACGACCCGGAGAAGCACCACGTCATCTCCAACGCCTCCTGCACGACCAACTGCGTGGCGCCGATGGCGAAGGTCCTGCACGACACGTTCGGGATCGAGCAGGGCTTCATGACCACGATCCACGCGTACACGAACGACCAGGTCATCCTCGACTTCCCGCACAAGGATCTGCGCCGCGCCCGCGCGGCGGCGATCAACCTGATCCCGACCTCGACGGGCGCCGCGAAGGCGATCGGGCTCGTCATGCCCGAGCTGAAGGGCAAGGTCGACGGCATTTCCGTACGGGCACCGGTCCCGACGGGGTCGATCACCGACTTCGTCGTCCGGCTCTCGCGCGACGCGACGAAGGAGCAGATCAACGAGGCGTTCCGCGGCGCGGCCGGCGGCCGCCTCGACGGCCTCCTCCGCTACTCCGACGACGCGCTCGTGTCGACCGACATCCAGCACTCGGCGTACTCGTGCATCTTCGACAGCGAGCTGACCATGGCAAACGGCGCGATGGCGAAGGTCTTCGGCTGGTACGACAACGAGTGGGGCTACTCGTGCCGGCTCGTCGACCTGACCGCGAAGGTCGCAGCCTCGCTGCCGGTCGGCGTGCGGTGAGGCTCCCGCGGTCGGTCCGCAGCGCCGAGCCCGGCGGCAAGCGCGTGCTCGTGCGCGCCGACCTCAACGTTCCGCTCGAGGGCGGACGTGTCGCAGACGACACGCGCATCCGCGAGTCGCTCCCGACGCTCGAGCTGCTGCTGCGAAACGGCGCCACGGAGGTCAACGTCTGCTCGCACCTCGGCCGGCCGAACGGGCCGGACCCGGCGTTCTCCATGGAGCCGGTGGCCGAGCACATCCGCTACCTGCTCCCCGATGAGCGCATCCGCGTGCTCGAGAACACACGCTTCAACCCCGGGGAGACGAAGAACGACCCTGAGTTCGCGTGGGAGCTCGCCTCCCACGGCGACCTCTACGTCAACGACGCCTTCGGGTCGGCGCACCGCGCGCACGCGTCGACCGAGGGTGTCGCGCACCTGCTGCCGGCGTACGCCGGCCTGCTCATGGAGCGCGAGCTGGAGGCGCTCGGGCGGCTGCTCGACGACGTCGAGCGCCCGTTCGTCCTCGTCACCGGCGGCGCGAAGGTCGAGGACAAGCTGGGCGTGCTCGAGCATCTCGGCGGCCGCGCCGACACGGTTCTCGTCGGCGGCAAGATGGCCGAGCAGATCCGCGGCGAGAACCCGCTCTCGTTCCCGGTCGAGCTGCCCGTGGACGTCGTTGCAGCCGCATCGTTCGACGCGGACGCCGAGGCGCGGGTGACCCCTACGACGCGCTGCCGGAAGGCTGGCTCGGACTGGACATCGGGCCTGCGACCCGAAGCGCCTTCGGGCGCCGGATCATCGAGGCCCGCACCGTGTTCTGGAACGGGCCGATGGGCGTCTTCGAGTGGCCGCGGTTCGCCGAGGGCACGAAGGCCCTCGCCGAGGCGGTGGCCACGTGTGCCGGCTACACGGTCGTGGGCGGCGGCGACTCCGTGCGCGCGGTCCAGGAGCTCGGCCTTGCCGACCAGGTGTCGTGGGTCTCGACCGGCGGCGGCGCGGCGCTCGAGCTGCTCGAGGGCAAGGAGCTGCCCGGCGTGGCGGCCATTCCCGCTGTCGCCGGAATGGTTACGGGTAGGCGCATGCTGATCGCCGGCAACTGGAAGATGTTCAAGGGGCCGCGGAGGCGCGGGCCTTCAGCGCCGAACTCGCCGCCCGCCTGCCGTCGGGTGTCGACGTGGTCGTCTGCGTGCCCTACGTCTCGCTCCCCGCCGCGCTCGAATCCGGCCTGAACGTGTACGCGCAAAGCGTCAACTGGGAGCCGGAGGGCGCCTACACGGGCGAGATATCCCCGCCGATGCTGACCGAGCTGGGCGTGCACGGCTCGCTCGTGGGCCATTCGGAGCGCCGGCAGTACTTCGGCGAGACGGACACCTCGACGGCGCGCCGCGCCCAGGCCGCGCTGAACGCCGGCCTCGGCGTGATCGCCTGTGTTGGCGAGACGCTCGAGGTGCGCGAGGCAGGCGACATGGGGCTCGTGCTCAAGCTGCAGGTCGAGGCGATCGCCGACGCGGTCGGCGCCCACGACAACCTCGTCCTGGCCTACGAGCCGGTCTGGGCGATCGGCACCGGGCGCACCGCCACCCGGACCAGGCGCAGGAGGCACAGGCGTTCATCAAGGACCTGCTCGACGTGCCCGTCCTCTACGGCGGCTCGGTGAAGCCGGACAATGCCGAGGAGCTGCTCTCGCAGCCCGCTGTCGACGGCGCGCTCGTCGGGGGCGCCTCGCTCGAGCTCGACGCCTTCCTGGCGATCTGCGAGGCCGGCGCCCGCGTAGCCACGCCGTGACGCCGGCCCCGCTCGTCGCGCTCGTCATCCTGGACGGCTGGGGCATTGCGCCACCCGGCCCCGGCAACGGCGTCGAGCTCGCGGACACTCCGGTGTTCGACCGCATCTGGCGCGACTACCCGCATACGACGCTCGAGGCGTCCGGTCAGGCCGTGGGCCTGCCGCCCGGGCAGATGGGCAACTCCGAGGTGGGGCACCTGACGATCGGCTCGGGGCGCATCCTTTTCCAGGACCTCCAGCGCGTCAACCGGGCGATCGAGGACGGGTCGTTTCTCGAAAACCCCGCGCTCGTCGGCGCGTTCGAGCGCGCACGCTCGCGTGACGCCAACGTCCACCTGCTCGGGCTCGTCTCGTACGGGGGCGTGCACTCGCACATCGACCACCTGCGCGCGCTGCTGGAGCTGGCCCGTCGCGAGGGCTGGGAGGACCGGACGTTTATCCACGCGTTCACGGACGGGCGCGACGTGTCGCCGCACTCGGCCGCCGCCGACCTGGCCGAGCTGCCTGCCGAGCGCATCGCGACGGTGGCCGGGCGCTACTGGGCGATCGACCGCGATGCGCGCTGGGAGCGCACCGACCGTTCCTTCGTCGCCATCACCGGAGGCGTGGGGGAGACGGCCGACGACCCCGTGCAAGCGGTGCGCGATAGCTACGCGCGAGACGTCACCGACGAGTTCATCGAGCCAGTCGTCATCGCCGGCCGCCCACGGCTGGGCACGAACGACGAGGCGATCTTCTTCAACTTCCGGCCCGACCGGGCGCGCCAGCTCTCACAGCGGCTGCTCGAGGGCGGCTACCCGCTGACGACGATGACGCGGTACCGCGAGGAATTCCCGTTTCCGGTTGCGTTCGCAGAGCAGGACGTCCCGGAGGTGCTTGCCGAGGTGCTCGCGGGAGCCGACCTTGCGCAGCTGCACACGGCCGAGACGGAGAAGTACGCGCACGTCACCTACTTCTTCAACGGCGGGCGCGAGGAGCCGTTCGCGCGGGAGGACCGGATCCTGGTGCCGTCGCCGCGCGACGTGCCGAGCTACGACCACAAGCCCGAGATGTCGGCGCGCGGCGTGACGACCGAGCTCATCGCCGCCCTGGAGCGCACGCCCTACGCGTTCGTGGTCGTCAACTTCGCCAACCCGGACATGGTCGGGCACACGGGCGTGATCCCCGCGGTGGTGAAGGCCGTCGAGACCGCCGACGCGTGCCTCGGCGACGTCCTGGCCGCCGTCGAGGCGCGGGGCGGGGTCGCGCTGGTGACGGCCGACCACGGCAACGCCGAGAAGCTCTTCAGGACGACGGAAAGAGTCCGCACACTGCGCACACGACGAACCCGGTGCCCTTCGTGCTCACCCGCACAGGCGCTAATCTCCGCGACGGCGGGGAGCTGTCGGACCTCGCTCCGACCGTCCTGGATCTCCTGGAATTGCCCCAGCCCGGGCGCATGACCGGAATATCTCTTATTCGCTATTAAAGAACGCGGAAAAAGCCTTACAAACCTCGTACCCGCACCAGATCTATAAGCGCAAACCCGCGATATACTCCGGCCACATTGTCGCTCCCACAGCCTGATCTGAGCATCCTCCGCAAGGCCCAGCGTGGCGACGAGCGGGCATTCACGATCATCGTCCGCTCGTACGAGACGCCGGTCTTCAACTACGTCATGCGGCTCGTCGGCGACCGGGCACTGGCCGAGGATCTGACCCAGGAAGTCTTCCTCCGCGTCTACCAGGGGCTCCCGAACTTCTCGCTCCGTTCCCGCTTCACGACCTGGATGTTCCAGGTGACGAAGAACCGGGTGCTGGACGAGCTCCGCGCCGTCGAGCGCCGGCCGCGCACCGTGGTCGCGATCGAGGACGCCCCGTCGCTCGAGGTGCTCGACACGCCGCTCGAGAACCTCGAGGAGATGGATGCGCGTGGCGCGCCATCAACGACCTGAGCGTCGACCTGCGCATGGCGCTGCTGCTCCGCGACGTCGTCGGGCTCTCCTACATGGAGATCGCCGATTCGCTGGAGATCACGCTCGCGACGGTCAAGTGGCGCATCTACAAGGCGCGCGAACAGGTTCAGCTCGGCTCGCCCGCGACGGCATCCGCGTCGGCAAGAACGCCGAGGCCGAAGCCAACGTCGTCGAAGTCGACTTCAAGTACAGGCTCTGGCGCACATCCGCTCGGGCACAGACTGATGTGCGCCGGTGCCTCTGATTCAGACGCCGTACGCCAGACGCTGGGCGAGGGCGGCGGGAGACCGGCCTCGCGCATCTGCGCCTGCGTCTCGTCGACCGGGTACTCGACGCGCCGGAACTCCGCGCGGCCGGCTCCGAGGTCGAGCAGCAGGTACGCGGCCCTGGGGTCGGCGTCACGCGGCTGCCGACCGAGCCGGGGTTCAGGAGCCAGCGGCCGCTGCCGAGATCGACCTTGTGCCCACCGGGCGCGTGCGCGCCCCTCGCAGCGGCGCCGTCACCGGTGATCGCGACCGGCACGTGCGTGTGGCCGACCAGCATGACCGGGTCGTCGGTCAGATCCAGCGTCGGCGGGCGTCCTCGATCGTCAGGACGTAGTCCCAGACCGGGTCGGTGGCGCTTGCGTGGAAGAGCGAGACGCCGGTCGCTGTGCCGTGGGGGCAAGCGAGGCAAGAACGCCCGCCAGTCGGCGGTCAGCTCGGCCTGCGTCCAGCGCGCGGCGCTGCGGCGTCGGGGTTGAACTCGGCGGCCGAGACGCCGGCGGCGTTGAGCGCCACGAGGTCGTGTTTGCCGACCAGCGCAACGTCCGCGCGCTCGCGCACGACCGCGGTCGTCTCGTTCGGTCGCGGCCCGTAGCCGACCGTGTCGCCGAGGCACCAGAGCCGTCGACGGCGTCGCCGTCGAGGCGCGGAGCACGGCGTCGAGCGCGACGCCGTTGGCATGCACGTCTGAGATCACGGCGGCGCGCAGGCGGGCAACTTAGCCGGGGGCCGTCCCCGCAGGGGGCTGGGTCCGCCGTCATAGCTCCGTCGGCGGACGGTGTCAGCCGGTCGGACAGCCGCCGCCGGGCGACTCGGTCTCGGGCAGGTTGCGGATGCCCTCGCTGGTCGACCACTTCGACCAGGAGTCCTGCATCGCCGCCAGCAGCTCCTGCATGAACCGCGGGGACATGTTCACGCGGGACACGACGACGCCGGGGATCTCGCCCTCGCCGACCTCGTGGTCGATGCGCGCGAATGTGATCGTGAACTCGTAGTTCGAGAAGGTGATGTTCGGCGAAGTTCGCGTAGACCCCGCCGAGGTGCTCGGGGTCCATGTGGATGTTCAGCTGGCGCTGCCCGGGGTCGTCCACGCGACCGGGATACTACGCGCCGATGGACACCGTCTCCGATCCCGTTCGACGAGCTCGCCGAACAGCTCTCCCAGGCAGTGGGCGAGCTGGTCACGCTCGAGCGCCCGGCGAAGGCCGAGCACGGCGACTACGCCACGAATGTCGCGCTGCAGGCGGCGCCGCGCGCGGGCCGCGCACCGCGCGACCTCGCCCAGGAGCTCGCCGGCAAGGCGGTTCAGCTCGACGCCGTCGAGCGCGCCGAGGTTGCCGGGCCGGGCTTCCTGAACCTGTTCTGGCGCCAGCGTGGTTCGGCGAGGCGCTGGCCGCGATCCTCGAGGCTGGACCGGCGTACGGCTCCATGTTCGCGCTGGAAGACCCGAAACGCATCCAGGTCGAGATGGTCTCCGCCAACCCGACCGGGCCGGTGGCAACTGGTGGCCTCCGCGCGGAACGGCGCCTACGGCGACAGCGTCGCCCGGCTGCTCGAGGTAGCGGCCACGAGGTCGAGCGCGAGTACTACTACAACGACGCCGGCGCCCAGATGGAGCGCTTCCGCGCGTCGGTCGAGGCCGTGCGGCGCGGGGAGGAGCCACCCAGGACGCCTACCGCGGCGCGTACCTCGAGGAGCTCGATCCGCCTGGCCCGGTGACCCGGTGCCACCCATGCTCGAGCGCATCGAGCGGACGCTCGAGCGCTTCCGCATCTACTTCGACACCTGGGTCCAGCAGAGCGAGCTCGAGCATCGGCTGCCCGACTACCTGCCGCGGCTCGACACGTACGAGCGGGATGACGCGATCTGGGCGCGGTCTTCCGCCTACGGCGACGAGGAGGACCGGGTGCTGATCCGCTCGGCCGAGCAGGGCGGCACGCCGACGTACCGCGCGGCCGACGTCGTCTACCTCGCCGACAAGCTCGACCGCGGCTTCGACCGGGCCGTCTACGTGCTCGGCGCCGACCACCACGGCACCCGCAACTGGTACGCGGCCGTCGCCCGGATGCTCGGGTACGACCCGGAACGCGTCGAGGTGCTGCTCTACCAGCTCGTCCACCTGACGCGGCGTGGCGAGCTGACCAAGATGTCGAAGCGCCGCGGCGACGTCGTCTTCCTCGACGACTTCATGGACGAGGTCGGCGTCGACGCCGCGCGCTGGTTCCTCGTCAACCGCGGGCCTGACCAGACGATCGAGATCGACGTCGACGTCGCGGCAGAGCGGAGCGAGAAGAACCCCGTCTACTACGTCCAGTACGCGCACGCGCGCATCGCCGGAATCCTGCGGAACGCGGGCGACGCGGTGATCTCGGCGGCCGCGCCGCCGGTGGTCGCCCCCGAGGAGCGCGACCTGATCAAGCGGCTCGCGGACTTCCCCGCGGTCGCCGAGGAGGCGGCCGCCCGACGAGGCCCGCAGGCGATCCCGAACTACGCCATCCGGCGTCGCCGACGACTTCCACCGCTTCTACCACCACCACCGCGTGCTCGAGAGCGACCGAGCAGGCCTTCCGGCTCGGGCTCGTGACAGGCGACGCAGCTCGTGATCGCGCGCTGCCTCGACCTCGTCGGGCGTCGAAGCGCCTGAGCGCATGTAGCACGTGTCAGAGCCTCGAACTAGGATCCGGGCGTGACCGCGACCGAGCACCAGGGCTCGACCGACGGCACGATGACCCGCCCCCGATCGCAACCTTGCGCTCGAAGTGGTCCGCGTCACCGTGGCCTCCCCGCTCGGCGCCCGCGCGGTGGGTGGGCCGCGGCGACAAGGAGGCCGCCGATCAGGCCGCGGTCGATGCGATGCGGCTCACGCTCGACACCGTGACGATGGACGGCGTCGTCGTGATCGGCGAGGGGGAGAAGGACAAGGCGCCGATGCTGTTCAACGGGGAGCAGGTCGGCGACGGACAAGGCCTCCCGAGGTCGACGTCGCGGTCGACCCTATCCCGGGGACGCGGCTGACCTCCGTCGGCCAGCCGAACGCGATCGCCGTGATCGCGCGTCGCGGAGCGCGGGACGATGTTCTTCCCGGGCGCGGCCGTCTACATGGAGAAGATCGCGTGCGGCGCCGAGGCCGCGGCGGTGATCGACATCACGGCGCCGCCGGCCGAGAACGTGCGCCGCGTCGCCGCGGCGAAGGGCATCGCCTCGAACGACGTCTCGGTCGTCGTGCTCGAGCGCGCCGCGGCACGACGCTGCTGATCGAGCGAGCTGCGCGACTGCGGCGCGCGCGTGAGCCTGATCCGGGACGGCGACGTCGCGCCCGTCGATCGCGGCCGCGCAGAGCCGGGACCGGCGTGGACCTGCTGATGGGCATCGGCGGCACGCCGGAGGGCGTGATCTCGGCGGCCGCGCGTGAAGTGCGCTCGGCGGCGCGCTCCAGGGCCGGCTGTGGCCGCGCGACGCCGCGGAGCGTGAGAAGCTCGATCGGCGCCGGCTACGACCCGGAGAAGCGTGCTCACGAGTGACGACCTCGTCGCGGGCGA
>CAVQAQ010000005.1:0-12084 GCA_963710465.1 uncultured Thermoleophilia bacterium | reverse complement strand
CCGACGCTACTTCGAGCCGTACGTCGGGCTCGCGGGACGCTGGCGTGCCGCTCGTCCTCGATGCGCCGACCTGGCGGGCGAACGTCGACTGGGCGAGCGGCTCGGCTACGCGCCGGAGGAGGTGGACCAGGCGAGCCGCGACGGGTGACGCTCCTGGCCGGGCTGCGCGACGGACTGCGGCCGGCGAGCCGCCCGTGGTCATCTGCGGCAGCATCGGCCCGCGCGGCGACGCCTACGACGGCGACCGTGACGATGACCGCGGAGGAGGCCGAGGCGTATCACGCGCGCAGGTCGGCAGCGTTCGCGGAGACGGACGCCGACCTGGTCAGCGGGCTGACCCTGCCCACCGTCGAGGAGGCGCTCGGCATCGCCCGCGCCGCCGTCGCCGCCGGCATGCCTGTGGTGATCTCGTTCACGGTCGAGACCGACGGGCGCCTGCCGAGCGGGCAGACGCTCGCCGAGGCGATCGAGCAGGTGGACGCGGAAACGGACGGGGCGCCGCGCTACTTCATGATCAACTGCGCCCACCCCGACGCACTTCGAGCGGGCGCTGGCGGATGGAGGCGCGTGGCGCGGGCGGATCCGCGGCATCCGGGCAAACGCCTCGAGCAGAGCCACGCCGAGCTGGACGAGCTGGGCCGGCTCGATGCCGGCGACCCGGAGGAGCTCGCCGACCGCATACCTCGCGCTGCAGCCGCTCCTGCCCAACCTCGAGTGCTCGGCGGCTGCTGCGGCACCGACCACCGCCACATCGCGGCGATCGCCGAGGCCTGGCTCGCGGAATAGCGGCGTCGCCGGCGCCGTTGCCACGACGCATGCGGGTCGCGGAACTCTGGCGCTATCCGGTCAAGTCGCTCCGCGGCGAGTCGCTCGCCGAAGCGCGCATCACGCCGCTCGGCATCGACGGCGACCGCCTCGTGCAGGCGTTGCGGCCGGGCGGCCGCGTCTACACCCCCCGGACGCACCCGGCCATGCTCGGGCTGCAGGGCGGTCTCGACGACGGCGTCCCGACGATCGACGGCCTGCGCTGGGACACCCCCGAGGCGCTCGCCGCCGTCCGCACTGTCGCGGCCGGGGACGCCGAGCTGGTCTTCTTCGACGGCGATGGCCCGCAGCGCCACGACGTCCTGCCCATGTCGGTGGCGACCGACGGCGGCGTCGCCGCGGTTGGCGTTGACGGCCGCCGGTTCCGGGCGAACGTCTACCTCGACGGCGTCCTCGGCCTGGCCGAGCGGGACTGGGTCGGCCGCGAGCTCCACCTCGGCGAGGCCGTGCTCGGCGTCCGCCAGGTGCGCGGCCGCTGCGTGATGACGACGTACGACCCGACACGCTGGAGCAGGACATCACCGTACTGCAGAAGATCGTCTTCGAGCTCGGCGGGCGAACGGCGCTCGATTGCTACGTGATCCGTGCGGGCCTCGTCCGCGTCGGCGACCGCGCCGAGGTCGGCGACTGGTGGACGATCGCGCGCGACCACGGGCGCTAGCGACGGCCGCCCCTCCGCCTAGCGCCCGCCGCTTTAGCGCGCGAGTGCGGACTCGACGACGGTCGCCGTCAGCTCGTCGACCAGGTGTGGCTCGAGATCGGCCGGTGCTCGGGCTTGCGCGCGACGGCGACGACCGTCATGCCGGCCGCGACGGCCGACGCCACGCCGGGCGGGCTGTCCTCGACGGCGACGCAGTCGGCCGGCGCGACGCCGAGGCGCTCGGCGGCCGCTAGGAAGAGGTCGGGCGCCGGCTTCCCGTGCTCGACCTCGTCGCCGCGACCGTGACGTCGAACAGGCCGTCTAGATGGGCGGCACGCAGCGTCGCGTCCAGCCGTGCGCGCGGGCTCGAGGAGGCGACGGCGACTGGCATGCCGCGCTCGTGGAGGTCCCTGGCGGTGCCGATCGCGTCGTCGAAGGGCGTCAGCTCCGTCTCCAGCAGTGCGAACAGCCGTCCGGAGAAGCCCTCCCAGGCGCCGGCGGAGTCCGGCAGATCCGGGACGACGCTCGCGAAATGGCCGTGGATCTCCGGCCAGCCGCGCCCACGTGTCAGCTCGATGTCCTCCGGCCTGAGCTCGTAGCCGTACTGCGCGAGCACGTCGCGCCATGCCCGCCAGGCGAGCGGCTCGGAGTCGACCAGCGTCCCGTCGACGTTGAAGATGACCGCCGCAGGCGGCATCAGTCGCGCGCGAACTCGCGCACGTCGTCGTCGAAGCTCGCGACGATCTCCTCGGAGAGCGAGGGCCGCGTCTGGGCGATGCAGGCGAGGAAGTCCTCCGCGCGCGCGCGGTGGCCGGCGCCGCCGAAGTGCTCGCGCTCGAACGCGCGCTGCGCGGCCTTGCGGGCGGCGAACTCGATGTCCGCCGGCGTGAAGAGCTCGCTCGCGGTCACGAGAGCGCCGATGTCGACGTCCTCGTCGGTGATCTCGCCGACGTAGCCCATCCAGATCGCCTCGCGCGCCTCGGCGTCGGGCGGGCCGACCGGGAGGATGAAGTCGAAGCGGCCGGGACGCAGGAAGGCCGATCGAGCTTGCCGACGAAGTTGGTCGCGCAGACGAGCAGGTGCTGCGTCGTCTCTCGCACGCGCGGGATCTGGCGCAGGAACTCGTTCGTGACCGACGGACTGACACGGCGCTCGTCGTGGCGCATCGAGGCGAGGTCCTCGACCTCGTCGACGAAGACCACGGCCGACGGCAGCTCGAGGATCAGGTCGAATGCGTCCGCGAGCAGCTTCGCCTGGCGCTCTGCGCCCTCGCCGCCGACCTCGGCGGGCGAGATCTCCACGAACGGCCAGCCGAGCCGCGAGGCGATGCCCTTCGCGAACGTCGTCTTGCCGGTGCCGGGCGGCCCGAAGAGGACGATCGCCTTCGGCGGCACGACGGCGTGCCGCGTCGCGAGCTCGCGCTCCTCGAGCGGAAGGATGACGCGCCGTCGATGATCCGCTTCGCGTCCTCGACGCCGCGGAGGGCGTCCCAGAGCCCGGGGCCGATCGTGCGGCCGCCGAGGCGCGCGAGCGCCTCTGGCACCGCGACGTTGTGCGGCAGCCGGCGGCGGAGATAGTCGGCCTGCTCGTAGCCGCGCGCCCCGAGGCGGTCGCGCAGCCCGCCGTCGCCGACGACCGTGCGCGCGCCGTGGTGCGCGAGCGCCGTCTCGAGCGCGTCGAGCAGCAGGTCCGCGACCTCGCCGTCGGCGGCCGTGACCGCGATGATCCGCCCCTCGGTGCCGGCGAGCGCTCCGAGCGCGATGCCGCCGAGCGCGCCGTCGACGTCGGCCACCAGCGCCACTCCATTCGCGGAGGTGATCCCCTGCAGCGCGTCGTCGACGTCGACCTGGCCGTCCCAGAGCGCGAGCACGCGCCCGAGGTCGGCCGGATCGTACGGACGGATTGTCGCCACCGGGGGATGTTGCGGAACGCTCAGCCCGGGTCGAGCACGAACTTGATCCCGGCCCCGGACCGGGTGGCCGCGAACGCCTCCCGCCAGCGCTCCAGCGGCACCACCGCGGAGAGCAGCGGCTCGAGGTCGACCGCCCGCGCTCGAGCAGGTCGAGGGCCAGCCGCCACGAGGACGGGTCGCTCGCGAACCCGGCCGTGACCGTCAGCTCGTGGAAGCAGACGAGGTCGAACGGGATCGTCACCGGCTTGCCCGCGAGCCCGATCGCGACGTAGCGGCCGCCGCGCCGCGCCGACTCGAGGCGAACGCCATCCCGGCCTGATGGCCCGGAGCACTCGACGACGACGTCGGCCTCCGTCGCGCCGGCCGTCCTCGGTCGTGCTCGTCGCGAAGCCGAGCTTGGACGCCGCGGCGAGCCGGGCCCCGTCCGCGGCGTGCCGCGCACGTGCACCGTTCCGCCGGCCGCGCGCGCGACCTGCGCGGCGAGCAGGCCGACCGTGCCCGGCCCGGTGACGAGCACCTCGTCGCCCTCGCGGACCTCGCTCTGCTCGAGCAGCGAGTGGCAGACGCACGCGAGCGGCTCGGTCATCGCGGCGACGTGGGCGTCGAGCCAGTCGGGGATGCGGTGCAGGTTCGTCGCCGGGACGACGAGCCGCGGCGCGAAGGCGCCGTCGACATGCGTGCCGATCGAGCGCCGCTCGGGGCAGAGGTTCGTGCGGCCCGCCAGGCAGAAGGCGCAGTGCCCGCAGGTCGAGTAGTAGGTCTCGCTGACCACGCGCGCGCCGGCCCAGCCGCTGTCGACGCCCTCCCCCACCTCGGCGACCTCGCCGGAGACCTCGTGGCCGACCGTGACCGGGACGACGGTCGGGTACTCGCCCGCCTCGATGTGCAGGTCGGTGCCGCAGATCCCGGCGCCGAGCACGCGCAGCGCGACGTGGCCCGGCGGAGGCGGCGGCTCGGGCCGCTCGGCCAGCTCCATGTGCCCGGGGCCGGGGGCCGTCTTCGTCAGGCCGCGCACAGCGCCTCGACCTCCGTCGGCGGTCGGCATGTCGTCGGAGCAGCCGAGCCGCCCGGCGACGAGCGCGCCGGCGGCGTTCGCGAAGCGGAGGGTGCGCTCGAGCGGCCACTCCGCGAGCAGCCCGTGGCAGAGCGCGCCGCCGAACGCGTCGCCGGCGCCGAGGCCGTTGACGACCTCGACCTCGAGGGCGGGCACGAGAACCGCCTCGTCGCGGGTCGCGCCGCAGGACGCCGTCGCCGCCCAGCTTCACGACCGCGAGCTCGAGCCCGAGGTCGAGCACGCGGCGGCCGCGTCGGCCGGCTCCAGCTCCTCGCCGAGCGCGACCGCGACCTCCTCGGCGTTGCCGACCGCGACGGTCGCGTGCCCGAGCGCCTCGCGGTTCCAGGGCCCCGCCTCCTCGGCGGACGGCCAGAACGTCGCGCGGTAGTCGAGGTCGATGGACCGTCAAGCGCCGGCGGCCGCGCGCGCGGAGCGCGCCGAGCGTGCGCGAGCGGCTCGGCTCCTGCGACAGGCCGGTGCCGGTCGTCCAGAGCAGCGGCACCGCCGCCGCCTCGCTCCGGCGTCGAGCTCGAGCTCCAGGTCGGGCGCCTTCGGCTCGCGGTAGAAGAGCAGCGGGAAGCGGTCGGGCGGGAAGATCTCGCAGAAGGCGAGCGGCGTGCGCAGCGTGGGGTGCGTGCCGACGCGCGAGGCGTCGACGCCGAACCCCGCGAGCGCCTGCGCGCACGTAGTCGCCGAACGGGTCGTCGCCGACCCGCGTGACCACCGCGCTGCGCCGCCCCAGCCGCGCGGCCGCGACGGCGACGTTGGTCGGGCTGCCGCCGAGCATCTTCCGGAACGTCCGCACCTCGGCGAGCGGCACGCCGACCTGCTCCGGGATACAGGTCGACCGACACGCGGCCGACGGTCAGGACCTCCGGGAGGCTCACTCCGACGTCGCGATGATCCGCGCGTAGAGCGCGGCCAGCGACGAGCACGATCAGCCCGTAGATGATCTGCCGCGTCGCCGGCGACGCGTTCAGGATCACGAGCAGCGAGTCGAGCACCGTCAGGATCAGCGCGCCGAGGATCGTGCCCGCCGTACCCGCCGTAGCCGCCGAAGATCGACGTCCCGCCGATGACGACCGCGGCGACCGACGGGAGCAGAAACGGCGCGCCGATACCGAGGTCGGCGGCGTCGTTGAAGCCGACGAGCAGCACGCCGGCGAGCGCGGAGAGCATCCCGCAGACGGCGTACACGAAGATCTGCACCTGCCAGACGCGAACGCCGGCGAGGCGGCACGCCTCGGGATTGTCGCCGACCGCGTAGATCATCCGGCCGATGCCGCTGTAGCGCAGGCCGAGGATGATCAGCGCGGCGATCGGCGCCCAGACCAGCAGGTTGTAGGGGATGTACGTGAAGAACCGCCCCGACCCGAGCTTCGCGACGAAGTGCGGGACGAGCTGGGTGAACGTGGTCTGGCTGTAGACGGTGAGGAGGCCGAGCGTGATGGTCGAGACGCCGAGGGTCATGATCAGTGGGTTGACGCGGAAGAGGGCGACGCCGATCCCGTTCACGAGACCGATCGTCAGCCCGGCGGCGAGCGCAACCAGGATCGCGAGGCCCGCGCCGCGGTCACCGAAGCTCGAGACCATGAACGCGCCGGTCGTCGCGGTGGTTGCGACGGAGAGGTCGACGCCGCCGGTCAGCATGACGAGCGTCTGCCCCGCGGCGATCAGCCCGAGGATCGCCGCGTAGAGGAACGTCGTCGAGACCTGCGTGGTAGTGAGGAACGCGCCCTGGCCCTGGTGACGGTTGATGAGGTCGGTCGCGACGAAGATCGCGACGAAGACGAATGTGAGCACGAGCGCCGGGTTGTCCGCGAGGAGCTGCCGGACATCCGGGCGGCGGCGCGCCGGCTCTGCCGGGACCGTGGTCATCCGCCCTTGCCCTTCTGCCGGATCGCGAGGCCGCCCGCCATGACGACGAGCACGATGATCGTGCCCTGGATCACCTGCGCCCAGTTCTGGTCGACGCCCCTGATGACGAGGATCGTCTTCACGAGCGTGAGCACGAAGGCGCCGATGATCGGGCCGATGAGGCCGCCGACGCCACCGAGGAGCGACACGCCGCCGAGCACGACCGCGGCCACGCTGTTCAGCGTGTAGATGTCGCCCGCATGCGGGTCGCCCGTCGAGACGGCCGCCGTCAGCGCCAGGCCGCCGAGCGCCGCGAACGTCCCAGAGAGCGCGTACGACATCACGCGCGTGAGGGGGACGTTGATGCCGCTCAGGTGGGCGCGCGGGCGGTTGGAGCCGATCGCGTAGAGGGCGAGGCCCGGCCGGCGCCAGCGGATCGGTCAGCCAGATGCAGCGCGTAGGCCACGAGCAGGATGACGAGCGGCTTCGGCACCCAGTTCGTGATGACGGTGTCGGTCGTCACGAGCGAGCTGAACTCCAGAGGCGCGCCGCCGCCGGGCACCTGCAGGACGGCGAGCGCGATTCCGGCCCAGACGAAGAGCATCGCGAGCGTCACGATGATGTCGGCGACCTTCGTCACCTGGATGATCAGCCCGGTCAGCGCTCCCGCGAGGAAGCCGAAGCCGATCAGCAGGAGCGCGACGACGATCGCGTGCTGGAACGACCGCGGCGTCACCGTCGTCAGGTCGGTCACCATGTACTTGGCCGCAAGGACGTTGACCAGGCCCATGAGCGAGCCGATCGACAGGTCGATGCCGCCGGAGATGATCACGATCGCCTGGCCCATCGCCGCGAACGCGAGCGGCAGCGCGTCGATGCAGAGCGACTGCACGTCGAACGAGCTCCAGGGCCGGATGGTCGCCGAGCGCCAGTAGAGGCACATCGCGAGGAAGAGCAGCGCCAGGCCGACCGTCCAGCCGTGGCGGCGCGCCAGCCGGCGCCAGTCGCGACCGTGCGAGTCGACGGTCGTGTCGGCCGTGGTCGTGCTCATGAGGCCGGCTCCTCCTCGGAGACGAGACCGTGCATCGCGTAGAGCAGCGACGCCTCGTCGGCCACCGGGCCGGGGATCTCGCCGGTCACTCGGCCGCCGAAGATCGTGATCACGCGATCGCAGACCAGCGGGAACTCGGCCAGCTCGCTCGAGAAGAACAGGATCGCCGCACCCTCGTCGGCGAGAGAGCGCAAGAGGGCGTAAACCTGCCGCTTCGTGCCGACGTCGATGCCGCGCGTCGGGTCGAAGCAGAGCAGCGCGCCGAAGCCCTGCGCCAGCCAGCGCGCGATCGTCACCTTCTGCTGGTTGCCCCCCGACAGCCGCCGCACCTGCCGCTGGGCGCGCGTGTCGATGTGCAGGTCCTCGACGGCCTTCCGCACGCGGCGGCGTTCAGCCCGCATGTTGATAGGGCCCCAGCGACTGATGCGGTTGTACCGCGGCGCGGCGATGTTCTCGGTCACCGAGCGCTGCGGCAGCAGCGCCTGGAGGCGATCGGCCGGCACAAGCACGAGCCCGGTTCGGATCGCGTCGTACGGATTCCGTGCGCGCATGCGCTTGCCGTGGACGGCGATGCCGCCGCCGTCCGGCGAACGCTGCCCGGAGAGGGCCGCGAACAGGTCGTCCTGTCCCTGCCCTTCGAGCGCGGCGATGCCGAGGATCTCGCCGGACCGAAGCTTGAAGCCGACGTCGACCAGGCGGCTGCCGACAGCGAGGCTGGTCACCTCGACGACCGTCTCGCCCTCGGCGCCGGGGGCCACGTGGTGCTCTTCGGTCGCCGCCGCCTCGGCCTCGGCCTTGGCCGCCTCTGGGCCGAGCATGTACTCGACGATCCGCTCCTCGCCGCCCTCCTGCGGCACGAGGGTGCCAACGTCGGCGCCGTCGCGCAGCACCGTCGCGCGGTCGCAGGTCGCGATCACCTCGGCGAGCCGGTGCGTGATGAAGAGCACCGAGCGGCCCTGCTCGCGCTGCGTCCGCATGACCGCGAAGACGCGCTCGCTGAGGTCGGACGGCAGCGCCGCCGTGATCTCGTCGAGCAGCAGCAGCTTCGGGTCGCGCGACAGCGCGCGGGCGAGGTCGAGCATGCGCAGCATCGGCAGCGGCACGTCGCCGGCGCGCTCGTTGAAATCCAGGTCGAGCTCCATCGCGCGCAGCCGCTCGTGCACCCGCTCCGGTGACGTACGCGTCAGGCGCAGGTTCTGCGCGACCGTGAGATCCGGCAGCAGCGCCGGATCCTGGAAGACGGGCGCGAGGCCGATGCGGACCGCCTGCGCCGGCGAGCCGATCCTCGGCTGTTCGCCGTCGACCGTCACGGTGCCGGTGTCGGCGCGGATCACGCCGGTGAGCGCCTTGACGAGGGTGCTCTTGCCCGCGCCGTTCGCGCCGAGCAGGGCGTGAACCTCGCCCTGCTCGACCGTGAGGCTGGCGCTGCTCAGCGCGACCACCGGCCCGTAGCGCTTCGCGAGGTCGCGGGCCTCGAGGATCGCGGTCATGCAAGGAGAGAGACGAAGGGGGCGCGAGGCGCCCCCTTCGTGCTCAGACGGACGTCCTTACTTGCAGGCAAACAGCTGCTTGGTGGAGTAGGTCGTCCAGGGCTTCACCTGCAGCCGGGCGCTGTACGTCGGCGCGCGGCTCGGCGAGTAGTTGGCCTGGATGTCGGCCTTGCCCTTGGCGGTGCCGTTGTCCCAGAGCGCCGGGGTCAGCTTGACCCACTTCGGGACCGACTTGCCCTGCAGCAGCTTGAGCGCGATAGAGGCGCCCACGCCGCCGATCGTCGCGGGGTTCGTCACGGCGGCGCCGCGGAGCCCCTTGATCGTCAGCAGCTGCTTCAGGAAGCCGTTGTTGTCCGCGCCCACGATCGGCACGTACGGCTTCCCGGCGGTCTTGAACGCGTTCACGACCGTGTAGTCGATCCCCGACGTCCAGACCCCGTCCACCTTGGTGCCGGAGTTCAGGAGGTCGAGCATCTGCTTGCCGCCCGTCGCGAACGTCCAGTTCGTGAAGGTCTGCTTCACGACCTTGATGCCGGGGTACTTCTTGAGGGCCTGGTTGAAGCCCGTGTGGCGGTCGGTGTCGGCCGGGACGCCGGCGATGCCGCGCATCTCGACGACGTTGCCCTTGCCGCCCAGCTGCTTGAACAGCCACTCGGCCCCGATCCGGCCGTACGCGACCTGGTCGTTCGTCGCGTTGTACGCCTGGGGCGCCGTCACGCGCTGGTCGACCGACACCACCTTCACGCCGCGGCTCGCTGCCTCGGCGATGACGCTGTTCAGCGCCGTCGAGCTCGACGGGTTGATGACGATCGCGTTGGCACCGCCCGAGATCAGGTTGCGGATGTCCGCGCTCTGCTCGGCAGCACCGCCGTTGCGGTTCGCCACCTTGACCTGCTTGACGAGCCCGCTCGCCGTCGCCTGCGCCCTGATCGCGCAGATCATCTCCTCACGCCAACCATTGCCCACGAGCGTGTTCGACACGCCCAGGATGTAGTTGCCCGCCTGCGGCCTCGCGTTCGCCGTCGTGGCCGCAAACGCGGCGACGGTGACGACAAGTGCGGCGAGCAGCGCTACGAGCCCCGTGCGGCGTCCGCCGCGGGTCCCGGTTTGCATCCTCATAACCCTCCTCCTCGTTGACTTCCGGTGCATGTGCGCTCCGGAACGAATCTGCGGGAGCCTACGCAATCGGCCTACTTTCTTCCAGGGGCTTTTCCGCAGACGCCGCGCCCCGCAGCACGCGCGCCAGCCGCCGCGCGTGCTCGGCGTACGCGGCGTCGAACAGGCGGCTCGCCTCCTCCGGGCCCACGAGCGCCGCGCTCGTCAACACGGGCGGAAGCGCGCCCCGCTCCGCGAGCAGCACGGCGGTCTGGGCCTTGATCTCGTTCGCGATGCCGACGGCGGCGATCGTCGACCCGGGCGCCACGGGCGTCGCCAGCCCGTCGACCGGGACCATCGCGTCACCGGCCGGCGTGCACAGGTCGATGACGACATCCGCGTGGTCGAGCAGCCGCGTCCCGGACGAGTGCTGCGACTCGCCGGCGCGCGACTGCTCGATCGAGGTGACGACGATCGTCGGGAGACCGCGGCGCCGCGCGCCCTGTGCCATCTCGATCGGGACGGCCGTGACGCCGCTCGCGCTGAACACGAGCATGGCGTCGGGCGGCCCGAGCTCGAAGTTCGCGAGGATCTGCTCGGCGAGCCCCTCGACCCGCTCGATGTACATCGCCTGGCGCTGCCCGTTCGCGCCGACGACCTCGGTGTGGAACGTCATCGAGAGCTCCACGATCGGGTTGAAGCCCGGATACGAGCCGTAGCGCGGGAAGAGCTCCTCGACCGGAATCCGCGAGTGGCCGGTGCCGAAGACGTGGACGAGCCCGCCGGCGCCGATCGCCTCCGCGCAGAGCCGGCTCGCCTCGGCGAGCGCGTCCCCCTGCGTGCCCTCGATGCGGTCGAAGCAGGGCGGCCGCCGGCGCGAGAAAACGGCTCATCGACCCCGCGGCCGAACTGAAGTAGAGTCGGCCCGCATTACCTGTCTAGACATCCAGACAAGCGCTGAACCTACTCGGCGCTCACCAGACCGTCAAGCTTCGGGAGGAAGGCCGTGAGCCACAGGATCACCATGCTGGGGACGGGCCTGATCGGGCTCTTCTACACGCAGACGCTGCACGGCAAGCGCGGCCGCGACCGCGTCGACCTCGTCTACTCGCGGTCGGCCGAGCGCGCCGAGGCGTTCGCGCGCGACAACGGCGTACCACGGACGTCGACCGACCTCGAGGAGGCGATCGCCGACCCGGAGACGGACACGGTGGTCGTCGGGCTCCCGAACCACCTCCACGAGGAGGCGATCGCGCTCTGCGCGCAGCACGGCAAGGCGGTGCTCTGCACCAAGCCGCTCGCGCGCACCGCCGACGAGGCGAAGCGGATCCTCGACACGGTCGAGCGCGCCGGCGTCTTCGCGGGCTACCTCGAGGACCTGGCCTACACGCCCAAGACGCTGAAGGCGGTCGCCGCCGTGCAGGGAGGGCAGATCGGCGACGTGACGTGGGCGCGGTCGCGCGAGACGCACCCCGGCCCGCATAGCGCCTGGTTCTGGGACGCGAACCAGGCCGGCGGCGGGGCGATCGTCGATCTCGGCTGCCACTGCATCGAGATCATCCGCAGCTACATGGGCAAGGAGAACCGCCCGGTCGACGTCATGTGCTGGCGGACACGATGGTGCATCCGATCGAGGCCGAGGACAACGCGATCGCGCTGATCCGCTTCGAGAGCGGGGCGATCGGCCAGTTCGAGGTCTCGCTGGACGTTCCGCGGCGGCATGGACCTGCGCGACGAGGTGGCGGGCACGGAGGGCACGATCTGGCCGAACCACTTCCTGCGCACCGGCTTCGAGATGTTCTCGTCCGGCGAGGGCGGCGGCTACGTGGCCGAGAAAGCCGAGTCGGCGAGCGGCTGGCTCTTCCCGGTCGGCGACGAGGTCGCCGAGCTCGGCTACGTCGACATGTTCGCGGACATGTTCGACGCGATGGACGAGGGCCGCGAGCCGATGCGAGACGTTCTACGACGGCTACGTCGTCAACGCCATGATGGACGCCTGCTACCGGTCTCCGGAAAGTCGCGCGAGTGGGAGCCGGTCGCAGCTCGAGTGGCGCGGCGGCACGTCGCCCCGCATCGCGCGCGAGAGGCGGACCGACGGCAAGACGGTGATCAAGGAAGAGCAGATGCCGGACGGCCGCCGCAAGCTGATCGTCAAGGACG
>CAVQAQ010000004.1:0-22301 GCA_963710465.1 uncultured Thermoleophilia bacterium | reverse complement strand
CATGTGGACAGGTCGCAACTGTCGAGTTCGCTTCCGTGGAGTCAGTCGCCACATCGTAGACTGCCCCCACGCATAACGCCCCCCGCCCACCACCTCTATCCTGGCGAGGAGATCCTCTGGTCGAGACATCGAAGGCGGACGCGGCTGCCGTCGAGAATGACCCAATCGTGTCACACCCGGTCCTTCCGGCGGGCACCTATCGTGGACGATGCGATCCGGTACCGGAGCCGGCCCGAGGCAAGGCCACACCCTCACGGTATCGGCGCCGAGTCGCGGTGCAAACTCCTGTCGCGGACCGGCGGTCGCGAGGTCCAGCGTGGCCCTGATCTACGCCTAGGAGCACCCCCGTTCTGTGAGGGAGCGGTCTCGTGTCCAAGAAGCGACGGAGGCTGAAGGATGGTCTGGCGAAAGGAACTCGCGTGCGGGCAGTACACGAAGCCGTCATGCGGAAGCACCCAGGCTAGTGGTCGAACGCCCATCCGCGGATCATCACTCAGAACTTCCCTTGCCCTGGTGGGCTTATCCCTCGCCAAATTCGACTCATTCATTCGTCCCGTGCGCGAAAGACCCACAGCCTTCGACAACCCTCGAGCGCCCGATGCGTGGGAATTGCGGAGCCTCGAGATCGATATCGAGTTGCGCGACGTCTGGCAGCTGATCGATCAACGACGAGATCTGTTCGATGACCTTCGGCTCGAGATTACGGCGAGAGCGATGCGAGTCGCGTTCGACCGAGGCCGCTGCCTGGGTGAGACCGCAAGCGAAGCCGCCGGCTACGAGGAGGGTTATCCTTGGGGCTACGACGACGGGTACGCCGAGGGGTATTGACCAGGGATTCCGCGGCTTGCCCCGAGTGATGCCTAGCCGGTTCGAGCTTCGCCGCCCAGCAGCTTCACCTCGACGACGGCTACTGCGATGCGCCGGCTTGCACCCGCCGTTGTCGGCGGATTCGACGACTTCCTCGGGGAGGTCGGTCGGTGAGCACCTGCATCGAGACGGGTTTCGATCGCGCGCACGAGGGCGGTCGCGCGCCGGCAGTGACCACGCCGAGCGAGACCTTTTCCGTTTACGTCATCGAACTGGACGAAGCGGTCTGCCACCGCACCGACTGTGCGTCACGTCTCTCGGGCAAACCACACGTCTACGTGGGAGAGACGAGCCAGACACCGGAAGAGCGTTTTGCGGAGCATCTGGCGGGCGGATTCACATCCGTTCCCGCGGTTCGCAACCACGGCATCCGGCTTCGCCCACGGCACTACAGGAACTGGGGGCCGTACGAGACTCGAGAAGCATCGCGCGATGCCGAAGCGAGGCTGGCCAAGAGCCTCCGCAGGAGGGGCTTCTGCGTCAGGGGTGGCCACTGACGCCCATCGGCAGGGCTGGGGTCCGGTATTCTTGTGGTGCGTCAAGAGAGCGGGTTCGACCCGCCGCCAACCGGCCTTCAGCGGCACGGTGGTGAGAGGTGACGCGGCTGGTAAGGCAAACCGCTGGAAGGAGTGACTGATGAGTATGAAGCGTGGTTCTGCTGGGGTCCCGCGGGGCTGATCCGCCAGGGCGATCTGCTGCTGGTGCCGGTTGCCGGGTTGCCGGAGGGGGCCGATCGGGTCGGTTCGGGCCGGCTCGTCCTCGCCGAGGGCGAGGCGACCGGTCACGCGCACATCGTGGATGACGAGCGCGCGTCGCTGCATCGTCATCGTGATCGCTGGTCACCGGCGGAGCGGTATCTGAGCGTGGTCGGCGACGAGCCGGTGTTCCTCGTCCATGAGGAGCATGATCGGCTTGCGCTGGCGCCGGGCGTGTACGAGGTGCGCCGTCAGCGCGAGTACGAGCCGCGCGGGCGGTCGAGGCGGGTGAGCGACTGATGGCGCTTCGCGGATCAGATCAACGCAGGGGTGAGGAACGCCTTCGCGGCCCGTCCGGTCGTCGATGCGGGGAGTGTCGAGCGGACGCTGCGGCGAGCGAACCGGTCGCTGGGCCGGAGCCTGGGCCGGATCGAGTGGGCGGGCTCGCTGGAGGCGTACATCCGCCGCAGCGCGGACCTGTTGCTCGAGGGCTGGACGCTCGATGACGATTGCCCGCTCTCGCCCCCGAAACGCGTCTACGGCGGCGAGGCAGGCCGCAGCAATCCGCGCCTGTCGGCGCTGGACGGGATCGAGCGGCGGCTGTGGGAGGACGAACGGGCGGCGCACAGCACCGCCCGGCTGAGCCGGTCGAAGCGGCTGCCGGTGTACCTGAACGCGATCGACGCTCCCTCGACGGCCGCCGGCGCGGCGCTGCTGGCGGTACGGGCGGAGGCGACGGCGACGACGACGCCTGCGCCGCGGGAGCGAACGTTCGCGGCGGAGAAGTACTGGAGATGGGGCGACGAGCATTGGGCGCAGGCGCGGGCGGCGGCGTCGCTGCCGTTCCTGTCCGAGATCGCAGGGTGCTTCGCGGACGGGCTCTTCGCGGCGGCCTTGTTCAGGCGTGGCGCCGAGACGAGGACGATCCTGATCGGGCGGCCCCGGCTGCGGGTGCGAGGCGGCCGGCTGCACGCGTCCGATCAGCCGGCGGTCGTCTGGCCCGACGGGAGCGGCAGCTGGTACTGGGACGGGCATCGCCGTCCCGGAGCGGATCGCCGCCGCCCGTGACCAGCTCACCGCCGACCTGGTCGCAGGGATCGACAACCAGGAGCTACGGCGCGTGGCGGTCGAGCGCCTCGGCTGGGAGCGCTTCCTCGCGACCGCGAGCGCCGAGCTCCGCGCCCAGGACGACTACGGCAAGCTCTGGGCGACCACCGTTCGGATCGACGGCGAGCGCGTCCACCTCGTGGAGGTCGTCAACGCGACCGCCGAACCGGACGGCAGCCACCGCCGCTACTTCCTCCGCGTGCCGCCAACCACGCGCACCGCACGCGAGGCCGTCGGCTGGACATTCGGCTTCGACAACGCCGACGACTACATCCTCGCGGCGGCGTCGTGAGCGACTCGGTTCTCGGATCGACCGGTCTGTTCGGGACGCTCGCGCTGATACGGCACCGGTCCACTTCACAAGCATCTTCGAGTTCGCCCGCCTGGTCGACGACGACGCCCTCAACTCCTAGTCGCCGTCGGGCGCTGTTGGCTTCACTGCAGCAGTGTTCATTCCCTTGGCCACGCGGACTGCGTGCTCGCCCACGAGCACCTTCGAGCCCGACCGGGTCTCCACGCTGAAGCCAAGGTCGCGCAAACGCTCATCCCGAAGCGCTCGGAGCGCTCTTCCGATCCTCTTGATCGCCCACGTCCTCGGTGGCCACTGGGTCGGGGTCAGGCGAGGCGTTGTCGAAGGCGCGTGCCGCCCAGTGGGCCGCTTGCGAGAGGTCAGGCGCGTAGTCGGCGTAGAGCGAGGTCGTGCGATAGTCGCTGTGTCCGAGCCATTCCTGGATCCATCGCAAGGGCGCGCCGGCGGCGGCCATGCGGGTGCCGAACGTGTGGCGCAAATCGTGAAAGCGGACCGGTCGGAGTCCAGCCTGTCGGGCTGCGGCCTGGAAGCGCTTGCGGAGATTTGCCGGGTCGAGCACAACACCGAGCTGCGGGTGGCAGAAGACGAGGTCGGCCGGGCCCTGGAAACGCGAGCGGTCGTAGTGCAGCCGTAGCTCGTCACGGACGCGTTGGGCGAGTGGCACCGCGCGGCTGGAGCGACCTGACTTGGGGGTGCCGAACTGGCCGCGTGTGTAGTTGCGGCGCACGCGCACGACGCCCGCTGACCAGTCGATGTCCTGCCAGCGCAGCGCGAGCAGTTCGCCGCGGCGAAGACCGGTCATCGCCGCAGTCAGGTACAGGACGCGCTCGGTCGTGCCTCTCTCGTCCGTCGGTGTCGCCGCGAACAGCGCCTCGAGCTCCTGGACGTCGAGAAAGCGGATGTCCAGATTGCGTCGGCCGCGCGGCTTCTCGACGAGCGCGACCGGATTGCGGGCGCACCAACCTCGCCTGACCGCGAACGCGAACATCGCGTGCAGCAGCCCAACGTAGTTGAGGATGCTCTTGACCGCCTTCCCTTCCTGGCGCTTGGCGGCGATGAACTCCTCGATCAGCTCGATCGTGATCGCCTCGAGCTCGAAGGCCACCGAAGGCAGGCACGAGATGGACGCGCGTGTAGCTCTCGTAGTCCATCAGCGTCGTACGCTTCAGACCTATGAGCTCGCGGTTGGCGAGGTAGCGGCTCGCGAGCTCCGAGAACAGCAGCCCGCCGGCCGCGCCGGAGTCCGTCACGGTGCCGGACAACGTCGGCGTATCCTCGGACGTCACGGGACGGTCCGAGCCGGGGATTATAGAGTCGGGGCGCATGGGAGCTGATCCCTCCTGTGCCGGGCCGGGGCTGTTCACGCAGCGCCCGGCCGTTTCTCTTCTGGACAACGAAGTGTAGCGGAAACGGCTTGTTCAAGCCGTTTCCGGCCCTCATGTCACTCTGGGACCCGTCGAACCGGTCGACCCCATGGTTATGTCCCAGGGGGCCAAGGTGGCTTCAGCGGCTCGTAGGCGACCGCGTAGTGCCAGAGCGCTCGAAGCAGGGTGGGGCACTAGCAGGCGATCCGCGCCGACTCGGATCATGGGACGCGCAAAGTCCGGCAGCATCTGCACGCCGCCGCCCTCGCGGATGACATGCTTGAAGATCACGTCGACGGCTCGCCGTGGGTAACCGAGGTCTGCGAGGTCGGTCCGGGTGAGGACAGCCTCGGGCATCGCGAGTCGCTCGTGTAGCTCGACCTGGCGGTCGGTCACGATGTCGGCCTCAGCGTTTCGAGGGAGTTGTCGGTGGAACTCCTCGCGCATGTCTGACGGCGATATTCATGTCGTAAAGCGGGGCGACGATTGGACCGTCACGGTCGAGGGGATTAAGGGGGATCTCGTGTCGTACGACACGGAGGATGAGGCCATCCGCTCTGCTCGACGGGTTGCAGCAGCCGCTCGGTCTGACGTCGTCCTTGACGACGACCCTCGCCTGGCCGACAACGCGACGATCTGATCCGACAGCGGCAGCGAGCCGCGTTTGCGCAAGAGACGGCGAGGGCAGAAGCGTCCCATGCCAAACGAGACGCAACTCCCGCCCTCACCCACACCGCCTATGCCCGGCCCCGACCCGCTGCCGCCCTCCGATCCCAAGCCTCCGACTGAGCCAGACCCTGTCCCGCCAGACACGATCTGACCGATATCACGAACGCCTCCGTAGCGCCCCGGCCGCTACTCACGCGGACCTCGAGTCCGTTCCACGGTCCCGCGTAGCCGAGCGGTCGTCGCGCTAATCCAAACCGTGCCCTCGGCCGAAGGACTCAGTACGCCCGGGGCGCACCCTCGGGGGAGGGGGCGGACAACGCCCTAGGCTACTACAGGCCTTCAGACCGATCGCCGGCGATCCTGCAAACAGTGGGCCGGTCACGGTGTACGCTCATCGGATCCGGCGGCGCTCCCCGCCCGAACCCCAACCGAAGGGAGCGCACCATGCCAGCCATGTACCTCGCCGGACTTCCCATTCCCGGCCCCGACGTTCTCGAGCTCGCCCGCGTGATCGACGACCAGGGCTCGCCGAGAAACTGGAAACCGCGTACGGCCGCGGCGCCCGCATCCTCGCTCTTGAGATCGACGAGCGCCTCACCATCCTTCGTGCGCTCGAGGACGGGCCGCCGACCCGCGCGCTCTCCGAACTCCGGGGCTTGCTCCTTCAGGAACATACGGCCCGCATCCGGTATGGCCTGGTCGACCCCCCCGAATACAGTCAGTAGGTGACCAGTCTCGAACCGGGGCGCCAACGACGGCACCCGCCTCTGTTCGCACGCGCGCTTTGGGGCATCGCGCTCGGATTCGCGCTTGCGATGGCCGTCACTGGACTCATCGCCTGGCTCAACTGACCACTGCCGATCCCCTAGGATCTCTCTGCCATGCCGATAGTTGCTGGCACCCGTATCTCCCGCGAGCAAACACTCGAACTCGCCGCGACGCTCGCCCGGGACGGCTCTGATCGCACAGCTCGCGTCCTGGTCGACGCCATCACACTCGCTCGCGACTTCGTCGCACTCACAACCGATGACCGCGAGGCAATCCTCGCGGTGCTGAAACACCCACGGGACGAACTCGTCGATCTGCGGACTGCGCTCTTCGCCGAACTCAACTGGCGTCGAGGCATCACTCGCAATCAGGAACCGCAAAGCAGGTCGCCATACATGCGACGAACATCGCGGCAAGCCGAACGCGCGTAGTCGATCGGAATCTCTTTCGCAGCGAGGTACAGCGAGAAAGGGGGGCGACGCAC
Source organism: uncultured Thermoleophilia bacterium (assembly GCA_963710465.1). Classification (GTDB taxonomy): domain Bacteria; phylum Actinomycetota; class Thermoleophilia; order Gaiellales; family Gaiellaceae; genus JACVRM01. The sequence continues at coordinate 16,037 of CAVQAQ010000004.1, read as the reverse complement.
CGGGCCACGGCGACGGTTGCGCAGAGTAGCCCTGCCCCCGCGTCCAAAGAAGGCCACTTGAACGCTGCGCCCGTCCCGGGTTAGATTCGGTATGGCGTGCCGGGGGGCACGCCGGGGAAGGGGTGCGGCGATGTTGTATTGCGTGGAGTGCGGCTGCTGTAGCGGCGAACTCGGTAAGGGCTGGGTCGCCTTCCGCTGCGACGACCCGGAAGACGACGAGGGGCCCGAGATCGCCATCTGGTGCCCCATCTGCGCCGCCGAAGAGTTCGGCTACCGACCTCACGTCGCCGCGACCTATGTTCGCGCCTGGGAACCCCTCCCCAGCGAGACGGTCGAAGGCTCCTAGCGCGCGGCGCACGCGGCAGCACCCTCGCGCAGGGGAGGGAGTCGAACTTAGGGTCGCCTCGGTCGCGCGCCCGATCGGCGCATCTGGGCGGTCCTCGCGATTGACCGGCGAGGTGGTTCGGCCGAGTATCGAAGGATGAGATGGATCGGCCCTGTGGCCGTAGTGATCGCGGTCCTCGTCGTGCTCGCGACCCTCGGTGTCGACGGGTCGTTCGCGGTTGGAGCGTTCGCGATCTTCTCGTTGGGCGCCCTCTTTGGCTTGCTTGTGAGCCGCAGGCACAAGTGGGTGGCAGCAGCCGGTGCCTGCCTCGCCGCCACGGTTGGACTGATGGCGATTGCCATCCAAGACCGCGGAGACGATCCGTGGTGGGAGTTGATGGCCTTCGTGTTCGGAGTCCTCACGGTGGCCGCCGCCGCGCTGTGGTGCGCTGGCGTGTGGCTGGGCGCGAAGATGCGACCGCGCCCCAAAATCAGGGCGTAGACGGCAGGCTAGGAAGCGCAAGACGGTCACGGGTCCCATAGCTCCGCGGCCGCAACCCACACGTCGTCGACACGACGGGCGCCTCGGTGCTCGATCGCAACTTCCACCCCGCGCCCGAGCTCAGGGTGCTGCTCGAGCAGGCAGTGCACACACACAGGCGCCGAGCACGGCCCGTCTGGCCCGGGCGAGCCCCGCGATGAGATGCAGCCGGAGTGGACGGCGGTGCCGGCCGTACGATCTCGATCTCGTGAACGAGGAGCGGGTGCCGGCCCGAGTGTTCGCCTGGGTCTGAGGGCGGGGTGCGGACTACTAGGCTGGGCGGGCATGGCAGAGCCGGTGCGGGTGACGCTGTACAACGACGCGGGCTGCCCGTGGGGGTATTCCGCGAACCCGGCGTTTCGTGTGCTGGAGTGGCGCTACGGCGCGCAGCTCGAGTGGCGGCTGGTGCTGATCGGGCTCACGAACGTGGCGCAGGAGTATGTCGACCGGGGCTACACGCCTCTGCGTTCGGCTGAGGGGTACGCGCGGCGCTTCCGCCGGTTTGGCATGCCGCTGGCGCCAAACCCGCGGGCCCGGATCGTGGGTACCGGTCGCTCCTGCCGGGCGATCGTGGCGGTGCGCTTGCAGGCGCCGGGGCGGGAGTGGGCGGCGTTCCGGGCGCTGCAGTTCGGGTTCTTCACGACCACGCTGCTGCTCGACGAGGACGAGAGCATCGCGGCCGTGCTGCGGGGGGTGGAGGGGATCGACGTTGAGGCGGCGATCGCCGCGATCGACACGCCGGCGGTGGAGGAGGCCTACCAGCGGGATCGGGCCGAGGCGCGCAGCGCGGCCGGCTCGCCGACGCAGCTGCAGGACAAGCACGCGACCAGTGATGGCCCTGTTCGGTACACGGCTCCGTCGCTCGTGTTCGAGCGCGCCGGCCTGCGCCTCGAGGCCGGTGGCTGGCAGACGATCGAGGCCTACGACGTGATCGTCGCGAACCTGATCCCGGACGGCGAGCGCCGAGCGGTGCCGGACGACCCGCTCGAGCTGCTGACCGCATTCCCGGGCGGGCTCACAACCCAGGAGGTCGCACAGCTCCTCACGCGCGGCAACGACGCCCCCGACCGGGTCGAGGCCGAGGTGACAATGCTGCGGCTGGCCGCAGCCGGCACTGCCACCCGCACACCGCTCGGCGACGACGCGCTCTGGAAGCCCGCCTAGTCCCGACACGGGCAAGCGCACCTCTTTCTCTCTCGTCTCGACGTGACCTCAGCGGCATCCGGGAACATGGCCCACGCCGCACGCACAGCGGCCTTTGGCATGAGCAGCTCCGCGCCGAAGATGTTCGCCTCGCGCTGAGGGCACGGTCAGAATGTCGTTTCGACTCTCCGCGGCGCTCCTGACACACAAGCCGTCGCGCGATGCGGCCTGCCAGCGCGCTCCGGCATGGGAGGACGGTAACGCGAGTGGCACGCGCGAAAGTGGGTACACAGAGCGCCATGGCGCGCACCGTCGGCTCGACACCCGTTCAGGCCGCTCGCGGTACCGGCGACGCGTTCGTGCGTTCCACGGCGTTCGCAGTGCTCTCTCGCGTCGGCTTCGTGGCGCGGGGCCTGATCTACGGCATTATCGGGCTGTTCGCGTTCGAGGTCGCCGTCAGCGATACCGGGAAGCTGACCAACCAGCAGGGCGCGCTCAAGACGGTCGCGAACCAGCCGTTCGGTGAGTTCCTGCTCCTGCTTCTTGCGATCGGCCTCGGCGGCTACGCGATCTGGCGCCTCTTCCGCGCGGCGCTCGGTCACGGTCCGGAGGACGCGGACAGCATGCTCGAGCGGCTGGGTGGGCTGGGGAGCGGTCTCGTGTATGGCGGGCTCTGCATCGCGTCGATCAAGTTGCTCACGGGTTCGTCGGCGGCTGGCCCGTCGTCGAAGCCGGACCAGACGGCTGCGGGCGTGTTCGACTGGCCCGCGGGCCGCTGGCTCGTCGGGCTCGCGGGGGTCGTGATGCTGGGAGTCGCCACGTACCAGTTCGTCAAAGGGGTTCGGCAGAAGTTCCTCGAGGAGCTCAAGACTGAAGAGATGTCCGTCGGGCTCGAGATGTGGGTGACGTTCATCGGCACGATCGGTCACGTCGCGCGGGCGGTCGTCTTCGGGCTGGTCGGGTGGTTCCTGCTCAAGGCGGCATACGAGTTCGACGCGAGGGAGGCGGTCGGTCTGGATGGCGCCTTGACGAAGATCCTCAGGGCCGAATACGGCCCGTGGCTCCTGGGCTTCGTGGCCGCGGGCCTCATCGCCTTCGCTGTGTATTCGATCAGCGAGGCCCGTTACCGCAGGATCTGAGTCGTCGTGGACAGCATCGCCAGGGAGGACGCCTGACGACGTGATGCCTAAGGCTGCGCGGAGCGGGGATGGCAACGAGCAGCAGCCGCCTCTTGTGTGCGTACACGGTTTGTCGGGGTCGTCACGCTGGTGGACGCGTGTTACCGCACTGATCGACCGCCACGTACCCCTCGTCCTGTCCGACGTGCCTCGCTCCCTAAAGCCGTCCGAGGTCGAGACGTGGCTCGCCGGGCGGATCGAGGAGCTAGGGCCGCCTGTCGATCTCGCCGGGCATTCGCTCGGCGCGCTGGTCTCGGTGCGCGTCGCCGCCCTCCGACCCGAGCTCGTCCGGCGGCTCGTTCTCATCTCGCCGCCGGGGGTCGGTCCGCCGCGCTCGCCGCTGACGTACGCGTGGCCGCTCGCGCGGACGATGCTGGGTTCGCGACCGTCGTTTCTCGTACGTCTTACCTACGACGGTCTCCGGGCCGGTCCGCGGAACCTCGCTCGTGGTGGCTTGCACGTGGCACGCGCCGACGTCACGGCCGAGCTGGCTGCGGTGACCGCTCCGACACTGCTTGTCTGGGGCGCACGCGACGGGGTTGTCCCCATCGAGGAGGCATCTATCTGGCTCGAACGGATGCCGGATGCGCGGCTGATCGTCATCCCGGGCGCGGGTCACGTCCCGATGGTCGATTCACCCGTCGAGCTCGCCGAGGCGATCCGGCCCTTCCTCGAGGAACGATTCGACGAGGCGCGCGACCACTAGCGGATGCGAGAAATGGGCTGCGTGCGCGGCCTTTGCTACGGGCCTGAACGAGCCGCGCTGCGCGCGCGACGCGCACTCGGCCGCCCATTGGCTCGTACAGATCGCGTCTCGTTCACCCCGCACTACGAGGATCGGCTGCCGAATGCTTGCGACGCGGTCCTCAGGACGATCTTCGAGTGCCGCCTGCGCCGTCGCGGCGAGCCGTCGAGAGCCCATGCACGCGTAGTCGGCGAACAGGATGCGCCACAACGCGGGCGGTTCGCGCAGCGTGTCGAGAGCCAAGCGGGCGGCATGAACCGACCATGACCGGTAGCGCGGATCGACCGTCGGACCAACGAGGGTGAGCGGCCCGACCAGCTCGGGTCGGCGCTGGGCAAGCATCAGGGCAACCTGGCAGCCGAAGGAATTCGCAACGATCGACACTGCGCCTCGACCGCGCCGACGGAGGAGCTCGCCGAGCACGTCGGCCGCGCCGCCGAGTCCGAGGGGCCGCGACGGTCGCTCGCTTCGACCCCAGCCCGGCAGATCCGGAACGATCACGTGCCGACGCGCCGCGAGAACGCTGGCCAGCGGCACGAAGTACCGGCCCGAGACCCCGAGGCCGTGGAGCAGCAGCACCGGCTCCCCCGCACCCGCCTCGCGAACGTAGATCCGCAGCCCGAGCACCTCGACAAAGCTAGAGCGGACCACGGGCCGCACAGCCTACGGCAGCGCGTCAGGATCCTGTGGCGTGACAAGGTCAGCGAGTGGAAGCGCGCACGACCGATCCCTCGGAAGCCGCTCATGAAGTCGTGGCTGCGCTACTGGTGCGAGACGGTCGGGTGTTGTTGTGCCATCGCTCCGCCGGTCGCCGCTGGTACCCGGACGTCTGGGACTTTCCGGGCGGACATGTAGAAGCGGGGGAGACGCCAAGGGAGGCTCTTGCCCGAGAGTTGGAGGAGGAGTTGAACATCATGATCGGAGAGCCAGGCCCGGAGTTGGCGAGCGTCGTCGAGGCTGGACTCGCGATGCGGATCTGGCTGGTCGAACAGTGGGCTGGCAACCCCGTCAACGTCTCGCCTGCGGAGCACGACGACCTCGGATGGTTCTCAGCGTCCGAAGCAGACGAATTGCGACTGGCCCACAGCAGCTACCGCTCGCTGATCCGCGACACGCTGTCGGGATTGGTGAGGTGAAACTCCCTGCTCCGCGCGCGGTCGACGCTGCGCCGACGCATCTGTGCGCTCGTGGCCGGATGTCTGACGGCTCGGCTTGGCGACCACGTTGCTAGATCAACGAGGAACAGTCAGTACCCAGGTAGGCGACCTTCTGGTCAGCGACGAGCCAGCCCGGTCAACCCCATGGTTGTGTCCCAGAATTCGTCCACGGTGCCGCGTCAAGACCGAGCACCGTAGACCGGGACGCGTGCTCGCCTCGTTCCGCAGCGTCGGGTTTCCGAACGCAAGCGCGGCGCGACCGGGGGTCAGGTGCGCTCAGAAGAGCTTCGTCTCTTCGCGTGGTCGGCGCACCGTCTCCGGAAACCGCTTGATGCCGACGCCGTCGAGTGCGCCGGTAGCCGGATGCGTCGCAAAGCGGGGCAGGAGCGCCCTGAGGTAGCCGCGCGCCTGTCCGCCGCCGCGCTCGGCGGCAGCGGTGATCGAACAGACGAGGTCGGCGCATTGGAGGCCGATCGAGTGGTGGCTCGGGCCGAGGAACAGCCCCTCGACGATCCGGTCGAGTCGAGAGTAGGGACTGCCGTCCTTCGTGAGGTCGGCGAAGAAGCGGCGGAGTCGTGCGTCGTCCTCGCGGAAGCGGCTGTCGACGACGATGAGGCCGACATCGTCAGCGGTCTCGAGGAGTAGTTGGAAGCGCTCGGCGAGGAACATGAGGCCCGTGGCATAGGTGTCCTCGTCCGTGCGAAAGAACTCAGGCGCGTCGCGCAGTCCCAACTCGATGTCGAGGAGCGTCACATAGCAGCGGATCGGCGCGCGCGCGAGCACCGCAACGACCGCATCGGCGAGAGCCGGTGGAACCTCGCCTTTCCGTATGCCGTGCCACTTCACCTCGCGGTCGACGGGCCAGTCGTGCGCGGCGAGGGTCTCCTGCCACAGGTCGCGAAGGGAGTGCCAGGAGGCATCGGCGAGAGCGATCCCGCCGATCGCGAAGAACTTCCGCTCGGAGAGCTGGCCCGACTCGTCCAGAAAGAGGAGGTGCACCTCCGTATCGGTATGCACAGCCGTGCCGCGCGTCAACCGTAAGACGCCCGGCTCCGAGTGGCGACTCTCATGTGTGACGACGATGCGAGAGATCGATGTGCGCTGCGCCGTGTGCGGGTCGCTACAGCGGAAGGCGGAGCTGACCAGCACGAGCTCGTTCGGGCCGCCGGACCTCGACCTTCGGCCGAGCGGGCCGGCGCGCTGGGCGCTTGAGTTCCGGGTGCAGCGGTGCGATGCCTGCGGATACTGCGCCGCCTCGATCGGGTCGGCTCCGCCGAGGGCGGGCGACACGGTCGGGTCGGCGATCTACCGTGAGGTTCTCGAGCAGTCGAAGCTGCCCGGCCTCGCCCGGACGTACTTCTGCGCGGCGCTCGTCGACGAGGCGGCCGGGAGGCACGACGCTGCCGGGTGGGCGTTCCTGTCGGCGGCCTGGGACTGCGACGACCATGATGCGACCGACCGTGGCAGAAGCTGCCGGGAGCGAGCGGCGGAGATGTTCGCGCGCGGTGTCGAGCGCGGCACGCTCGAGCTGCCTCGTCCGGTGGCGCAGACGTTGGTCGCCGAGTTGTGGCGGCGCGCCGGCCGGTTCGACAACGCGCTCGAGTCCTGCGACGCGGCGGCACGCGAGCTTGACGACGACGCGTCCGCCGAGGAGGAGGACAACGTGCCTACGATGGCGGTCGTACGGTTCATCCGCGGCCTTTCGATCGCGGGCGACGACGCAGCCCACAACTGCGCCGAGGCGTTCGCGGAGGGCGAATGACGCCTCCACCCGACCGCGACGACGAACGCACGAGGCTCGAAGACGGCGAGGCGGCCCGCCTCGCCGAGGAACTGGAGGACGGCAGCCTTGATCCGGACGAGCTTGACGCCGAGCCGGGCTGGTGGGACGAGGGCAGCGACGACGAGACGTGAGCCTCTGTCTGCGAAAGCAAGGGGTCGCCTGGACATTCGGATTCGAAAAGGCCGACGACTACATCCTCACCGCCGCCTCATAGACAACGGCCAGCGCAGCTCCACACGCACGGCGTCCCTTGACCGCCAGGCATCTCAGTGGCGGGGAGTAGTCCGTCTGGGGCACGCGAAGGCATGAATCGAGTCCTACGATGGCTCGTTCTGTCCGAGAACAGCAACTGTGCGAGAACAGCAAGCTCATGGACGACGAGAACGAGAAACCGACCAGTGATTCCCGGCCGGAGGAGGGATCCGGCTCGTCGTCCGGCCGAGCGGAATGGATTACCCGAGCACCGTTCCGTTTCGCCAGGACGATGCCGGAGAACCCGCACCACTACGTCACGGAGCGTGACGAGAGCCGACGCGGCTTCGGTGTCGAGTTCGCGGCGTTCGTCGACCGCATCAACGAGCAGGGGGCCACTCGGGTCTACAAGGGCTACCCGTACAGGACAATCGCAGTCGACGACCACGACTACTGGCTCACCTGGGGCCGGGACTGCGGCACGATCATCAATCGCAAGCCCTCGTCCGAGGCCGGCTGGGACGACATGACCGGCTCAACGCCCGATGCCGGGCCACCGGCGCGCCGTCGCACGAAACAAAGCGACTGATCGTGGCTGTCGTCGTTCCGGTTCTCGAGATGCACGAGGAATTGCGGCGGAATGGCGACCCCGAGGTCGCGAGGAAGACGCTGCCCGTCGTCATGGACGACGCCGCGCGTCCGATCGAAGAGGCTTTGCAGCAACACGATGTGGATCTGACGTTCTTTCTCTGGAACACCGCGGACAAGTTCGGCGACCGCTGGCCGTGGGCGTGGGTCTTCTTCCCGGAGTGCTATCCCCTGGCGAGCCATGTTCGATCAGTGCGTCGCGAGCAGCCGGAGATGCCGTTCACGCTCTACGGGCGTGAGCCGGACCCTGTTCCGCGGGGCTGGATGCCGTGCGTCGGGGCAGTGATGCCGATGACGAAGGAGGTCCTCAGCCAGGCGGCTTCCCGCAGTCCGATGTTCGAGTCCTCCTGGAAACTTCTGGCGGGTTGCTCTGCGAACGCGCACTGGGCATGCCTGTCCGACCCTCTCGACGAGGAGTGGGTCGAGAGTGTTCGCGACCCGATCTCGGCGGAGGGCTGATGCCTGAGTACTGCGACGCGAACGGTCGGAAGCATTGGACCCACGTGCTGTACGTCGTCGAGCTGGACCGAGCAGCGTGCGTCGACCGGAAGTCGAAATGCCCGAGAGAACCGTGCGACCGCGTTCCCGTGTACGTCGGAGAGACGACCAAGACGCCGGAGGAACGGTTCGACCAGCACAAGCGCGGAATCAACGCGGGCCGGGGGTGGGTTCAGCACTACGGCCTGCATCTGCGGAAGCGTCTCGTCTATCCAAAGGCGGAGTTCCCGAATCGACCGGACGCCGAGAAGGCCGAGCGAGCCCTCGGGAAACGCCTGGACGCCAGGGGATTCTGCGTCTACGGGCCGCACTGAGCTCGGATGGCCCAGCTGCGACTCGAACTCTTCGACGGACACCTCGTCGCCGATGCGGGTGGGCGCTTCCTGCTCGACACCGGCTCCCCGGTGAGCTTCTCCAACACGAAGAGGGCCCACTGGGCCGGGCAGGATCACGAGCTCGCGACGAGCGCGCTCGGCCTCGATGCCGACGAGCTATCGCGCCTCGTCGGCAGTCGACTCGACGGTCTGCTCGGAGGCGATCTCCTCGGTCTGCACCCGTTCACGGTCGATCTCGAGCGAGGCTTCTGCACCTTCGACGAGCCGCCCTCGGGCCGACAAACCGTCGAGCTTCCGATCAGACTCATGCTGGGGGTTCCGCTCGCCGCTCTCGATCTCGACGGTACGCCCACCCAGTGCTGCGTCGACACGGGTGCAAAACTCTCGTACGTCGAGGAAGCGCGGCTCCGCGGGCGCGAAGCGGTGGGCGAAACCGAGGACTTCTACCCGGGTTTCGGCACATTCCAGACCTCTATCTACGAGATTCCCGTTGGCATCGGGGAGTTTGTGTTCACGATGCGTGCCGGCTCACTTCCAATTGGACTCTCGGCGATGCTCGAGAGCTTCGGCGTCGCGGCAATACTCGGGACGGAACTCTTCGAGCACTTCCCGGTCGTGACATTCGACTATTCGGCCGCACGAGCCGTACTCGTACGCAATGGGGAACGACCGGTCGAACGGCGGCTCTGAAAGCGGGCACCTAGATGCCGAAGAAGCGGCGGCCAGTCGAAATCGCGAAGGACTCGCCCGCGCCGAGCCCGTAGTCCTCCCTGGTGAGCACGATGTCCGAGGGGCTGGCGACGGTGCCGTGCAGCTTGAGGAGCCAGCGTTGCCGGCTGCTCGTGACGGGTTCGTAGGGGAGCGCGACGACGGGCATTCCCGTGTCGTCGGCGGCGCGTTCGAAGAGCTCGTCGTAGTTGGTGGTCACGAACTCGGTTGCCGGGAGTCCTGCCAGCAGTGTGTGCGTGAGGGTGTACGTGCCGCCGCTCAGCAACTCGGCGATGCGCTCGCGGAGGCCTTCGGCGCCGCCCAGTCGCTTCTCCAGGATCATTGCTTGGTCGACGGGGTTGAGCTCCGCCAGTTCCTCCGCGACCGGCCCATCGAGGGCTGCCGTGGTGGCAAGGTGCCCGGGCAGCTCGGTCCAGTTCGGGAGCCCGGCATCGCGGCTCGCCCCAGCGCCCAGGAACGCCACGAGTGAACCGGTTGCGGCTCGTTCGGCGAGTCGGTCGGCGACGACCGTGAGCCGGTCGGACAGGTCCGGCCAGTAGCGGTTCGGGTCCCGGCGGCGGAACGCCTGTGCGGCGCCGAACGCTCGTCGGTCGCGGGTCACGAACGCAACGTCGACATCGAGACGTTGTGCCGTCCCGGCCAGCGTCTCGAGCAGCCGGGGCAGCAGTGTCCCCCTGTCGAGCGCCTTGCCGCCGAGCCCGGCGCCGACGAACGGCACCACCACGAGCTTCGGGCGCGTCGCCGCTGCTTCGCCCGCGGCCGCCCGAACGAACTCCGCGAGCCCCTCGGCATACCAGCTCTCCGCCGTCCCCTGGAACCCGCCGGTGTCCACCATCCACACGTGCGGCCGCTCGTCGCCGGGCAGGCGCGCGACTCGCCGCCCGTGCTTCGAATGCCGCGGCAGCGTGCGGCCGAAACCCGTCGACCCGCGCCCTCAGTTCCGGGTCGTCATCGAGCCAGGCCGGCGAGACCGTTGCGCTGCGGTCGCAGGGGAGAAGCCATGCGGCGGACGCGATCTTGCGGGCGTCAGCCTGGACGACGAACAGATGCCCCCGCACGCGGCCATCATGACCGTCGGGATCTTGACGCGTTCTTCTCTCCGCACCCACGCCCAACGATCGCCGGCGCAGGGTCTGCGTCATCGTGAACGTCGCGCCGACCGACTAGAGGCTGTCGCACGCTGCGGCGGGTCCGTCCGGGGATCATCCTGGTCGAGTTCGCGCATCACATCGTCCATCCAGGCGGCGTATGTCTCGAGCAGGCGGCGCGAGAGGCCGATCTGCAGTCGATTCTCGAGCGCCTTCCCGCTTCCCTCCCACTCCTTGTTCCGGCGCAACTCACGCTCCTGAGCGTCGAGTATCTCCAGTCGGTCGTCGATCTGGAAGACGAGGTCGCTCAGACCCTCCCAGACGACCGCCGGGCCGGCGATGTGGAGTCCGCGAATCCGGGTGCTGAGCTCGGAGTCATCGGTGGCGGGCAGCACAGCCCTTGTCGTCTCGAGCCAGACCCAGATCGCCTCGTTGCCTTTCGGGGTGATCGAGTACCGCGTCTTCGGTGCCCGTCCTCGCGGACGACTGTCGCCGGGGCCGTCACTGTCGAGGTAGCCACGCTCGGCGAGACGCTTGATCTCCTTGTACATGTGCGCCGCCGAACGCCCCAACAGGCCCCCGAGGCCCCGGTCGATCCACTCGGCGATCTGGTAGGGCGAAACATCCGCGTTGCGGCTGACGAAAATCAGCAGCGCCGCCTCGTAGTCCGTCACGGGCGATTCTCGCGTGGTGCGCAGATTCTGCTTGATACTCAAAATGCCACCCCTTCCCACCACAGTCGCTACCTCTCGAAGATCGAAAGACTAGCTTCCATAGTTATGAATAATATCAGTTAGAGCTCCAGGGTACACCACAATCCGCCGTTGTCAAGCTTTAAACGCCAGCATGCGAGTCGTTGTAGTCTGCAACGCCCGCCAACGATCTGGACGATAACAAGCCGGAAATGAGCGATGGCGGCCTCACTTGGTGGATCCTGGTGTTGAATCTCTGTGATCGAGTGTAGAGCATGAGGATGACGGCAGATGGAGATGACCGCACGCATGCGCTCACCCGGCCCCCGCCCGAGAACGCGGTCGGACGGAAATCCCCGAGGAAGCTCGTACCGACCTCATGGTCAGCCACCAGGAGGTTGGGTCACCCCCCAGACGTCGGTGCAGAAGCGCCCGGCTCCGCAGCCCCTCCAGCGAGTTCGATCCGATGGTTCGACGGGCGCCGGGTTCGGATGGCCGCCGACGGGTTCGGGTGCGGGCCGTACCCGGACGTTGCCCCGCCATCGCGATCCTCTGTGCATGGACGCGGTCAGCTCCATACCCACGCCCTCGGCCCGACGGCGCGACCTTGTCGCCTCTCCGGCGCTCGCGCTGTTCCTCGCGCTGTTCGCGAGCCAGTCCGGCGTGCTCGTGCTGTCGCCGATCCTGAGCGACGTCGCCGACGACTTCGGAGTGTCGATCGCAACTGCCGGTCAGCTCCGGATCGTCGCGGCGCCGCTCGCGGCGGCTGTTGCGCTCCTCGCCGCTCGCTCGCTCGTGCGGTTCTCGCCGCGGGCGGTGCTGGGCGCGGGGAGCGTGCTCGTGGCGCTCGGCTCGGTCGCGAGCGCGCTCGCGCCGTCGTTCGCCACGCTCGCGCTCGCGCAGGTGCCGCTGTGGGCCGGGATCTCGATGCTGCTCACCGCCGCGATCGCCGCGTCGGCTGCCTGGAGCACGCCCGAGTCCAGGACACGCGTCGTCGCGTCGATGTACGCCGGGCCGCCCGCAGCGTGGATCGTCGGGATGCCGCTGATCGGCGTCGTCGCCGAAGCCGGCGGCTGGCGGCTCTCGTTCCTCGTCCTGCCGCTCCCCGCGGCGCTGCTCGCCGGGCTCGCCGCCGCCGGACGGCCACAGGACGCACCTCTGGCGGGCGCCGGAACGTCGCTGCGCGGCCTTCTCCGCCGCTCGGCGCCGCGTCGCTGGGCGCTCGGCGAGCTGCTCGCGACGTCGGCGTGGGCGGGAACGCTCGTCTACTCCGGCGCGCTCCTGACGGACGGATACGGCATGACGACGACGGCGACGGGCGTCGCGCTCGCCGCGGTCGCCGTCGCCTACCTGCTCGGAAACCAGCGGGCCGGGAGCGGCGCGCCCGATCGTGCCCGGTCGACGACGATCGCGACGAGCGTCGTCGGCGCTGCTGCCGTCGCCCTGACCTGGGCGTTCACGCCCACGGTGGCCCTGACGCTGGTCGTGTTCGCGATCAGCGGCGCGATGGTCGCGACGCGAACGGTGACGGCCACGGTCTACGGGTTCTCGGTCGCGGGAGACCTCGGCCGTGAGGTCGCGGCGGCGCGCGCGGTCACGACGCAGCTCGGATACCTGATCGGGTCGCTCGCGGGCGGGGCGGCGTTCGCGCTCGGCGGCTTCCCGGCGCTCGCGGTCGCGTTCGGCGGGCTGCTGCTCGCATCGACGCTGCCGTACGTGTCCTTCCGATCCGGCAGGCGACCCGTCGTTGCCATGGCCGCGGCGACCGGCACTCCGGAGACGGCGGTCGAGCACCCACCGACCATGCCGACGCGCTATGTCCCGCTGCGACGCGGGTCGGGGCTCGTGATCCGGCCCCTGCGGAACGGAGACGTCGAGACCGTGACGGCGGTCTTCGAGAGGCTGGGCGAGACGTCGCGCCGGATGCGCTTCAACGGGCCGAAGCCTCGCCTGAGCGACCTCGAGCTCGAGCACCTCGCGACGGTCGACGACACGCGGCACGTCCTCGTCGGATACCTCGCGGGACATGCCCGTCCGATCGCGATCGCTCGGCTCGTGCGGGACGGGTCGAGCGCCGAGATCGCATTCGAGGTCGCGGACGAGCACCAGAAGCGCGGGATCGGCTCGGCGCTCACCGCCGAGCTCGTCGCCGACGCGCGCGCCGCGGGGATCACCGAGGTCACCGCGCTCGTCGCGACCGAGAACACGGCCGCGGTCTCCCTGCTCCGGCGAGTGCTCGGGCGGCTCGACGTCCAGTACGAAGGCACGGAGCTGTCGGTGCGCGCGGCGCTCGCCTGAGCCGCCGCCGGTCAGGCGGTCACCTGTTCCGACGATCACGGTGGGAATAGACTCGCTCGGGATGATCGCCGCGGCGCCACGTCGCACGACGGCCGGCCCCGGGAGGCGGTGGGGAGGGATGCAGTGGCCAGGCGGGTGACGGGGGCATTGGCACTCGCCGTTGCGATTCCGGCACTCGGCGCGGCCGTGACGTCCACCACGGCCGCGGCGGTTCCCGCGGTCACCACGAGCACGAGGACGATTGCCACCGGCGCCGGCCCCCGGCCGGTTCACATCGTCCGCATCGTCCCCGGTCGGGGGGTGCGACTCGAAGCCGTCTGGCTGGGCGGCGGCCCGGGGCGCACCGGGACCGTGGGCGGGTACATCCGCGCCAATGCCCCGCGCGGCGCAGTCGCCGGCCTCAACGGTGACTTCTTCCTGCTGGGCCGCAACGTCCCGTCCGGCAACTTGCTGATCCACAAGGGCCGCAGCTTCCTCGGCGGCACCAACCGCGGCGCCGCGGCCTTCGGCGCCGACGGCAGCGTCGACATCGTCGCCGGGAACGTGAAGGACGCCGATCTCCTCCAACAGGGGGTGCGCGAGGCGATCTCCGGCAAGCCCGTCTACGTCGACGACGGCCACGTCGGCGACCTGACGACGCTGGAGCCGTATCAACGCGACGCCGCCTACCACCGCACGGCGGTCGGGCGGCTGCGGAACGGGCAGACGGCGCTCGTCGTCATCGGCGGCGCCGGCACCACCGCGTCCCAGTTCGCACAGGCGCTGCTCGGGCTCGGCTTCGTCGAGGCGCTGGGCATGGACATCGACTCCAGCGCGAACGTCAACTGGCGCGGAACGTCCATCAACCGGCCCGACTACCAGCGGCAGATCCCGACCGGCATCATCGCGTTCCGCCGAGTCGGCTGAGCGGCGCCCGGCCGTATTCGGGCGACGCTACGGTAGGGCGGTGACGGGGAACCTCCTCCACGGCTGGCGCGTGGAGGAGTACGGCCGCTCGCGGGACGGCGTCGCCCTGCGGGCGTTCTTCCCGGAAGGGAGCGGCCCGACCGCAGGTCTCCTGGTCGCGGCCCAGCACGGCGAAGAGGCGGTGACAGCGCTGCTGGTACGACGCCTGCTCGAGCGGGTCTCGGGAGACGCGACCCGCTGGGTGGTGGTGCCCGTCGCCAACCCGGACGGGCTGATCAACGGGACGAGGCAGAACGCTGCCGGAGTCGACCTGAACCGCAATTTCCCTGCCACGACGTGGCGACCGGACGACTCGTTCACGTATCCGCCCGGGATCGAGGACGAGCGGCGCGTGGTCGCGAACCGCACGAATCTCTCCAAGCCGGGCGAGCATCCGGGTTCGGAGCCCGAGACCCAGGCGCTGATGAGCTTCGTCGAGCGGCTGCAACCGCCGCTCGTGATCGACGTCCACAGCCCTCTCGAGCTCCTGCTTCCGCGAGGCGACGTGCCTCCGGCCGTCGTCGAGTCGCTGAGCGGTGCTGCGAACCTCCCGGTCGTCGACGACGTCGGTGGCCCGTGCCCGGGCGCCTTCGACGACTGGCTCCTGGAGGTCGGGGTTCCGGCGATCGTCTACGAGGTAGAGCACGCCGGGCTGCCCGCCCTCTGTGCTCGCCACCTGCCGGGTCTCGAGGCGCTCCTGCGCTCCGCGAACGGCGGCGTCAGGCCGTCCTGATCGGCCCCGGCCGGCGGCGCCGGGGAGGTCGGACGTACTCGACCCGGGTCACTGCCGCCCGCTTGTGCGTCGTCAGCTCCCCGGTGTAGGGCGCGTCGTAGGTGCCCGAGGTCGGCGGCACGTCGCAGTAGTCGCGTCCGACCGCGACGGTGAGGTACCGCAGGCCCGCGCGGCGGTCGTGAGTGGGGTCGATCGGAACTGCGCGCAACGCCTCGTCGTCCTGTGGATGCTGGACGAGCACCTCCACCCACGCGTGCGTGCCCCCGTCGCCGAGCACGTGGCCGGAGACGTACCGGGCGGGCAACCCGCACAGCCGGCAGAGAGCCAGCATGCAGTGCGCGTAGTCCTGGCAGACCCCGATCCCGCCCGCCCACGCCTCCGCCGCGGTCGTCGTGACCGCGGTCACACCCCAGCGGTACTCGAGGTGCTCGTAGACGCGACGGCTGATCCGCTCGGCCAGCTCGATGCCCTGCGCGCCGGTGCTGCGGAGCTCATCGGCCACCGCGCGGAGGGCGTCGTCGGGGCGGGTCAGCCGCGAGCTGTCGGCGAAGCGCTGGTCGAAGGAGATCGCGTCGGGCGTGTCCTTGCCGTCGACCGCGGCCTCGCGCTCGACGACGGCCCACGTCGTGAACGTCGCCTCTCGCTCCACGTGCTCGAGGCTCAGGTCGAGGACGACGTTCCCGAACGTGTCGTACGAGCGCTCGGTGTCGACGTCGCAGCCCGAGACGCGGATCTTGTGCGTGAGCAGGCGCTGGTCTTCGTGGTAGTCGGGCGGCACGACCATGAGCCGGTGACGGAGCGCCGTGATCGGCCCCGGATACTCGTACGAGAAGCTCTGCTGGATCAGGACGGTCGTCTGCCGGACGTTCGGCCAGTCGATCTCGTCGTCGTCGATGCTGCCGAGCGTGGCGATCAGGTCGCCGAGCGACTGTTCTCCGTTCGCGAAGCGGGAATCCGCAGGAGTGGTGTCGTTGTTCACAGTGCCGTCGAGGTGGGCTCGACCGCCAG
>CAVQAQ010000003.1:0-186984 GCA_963710465.1 uncultured Thermoleophilia bacterium | reverse complement strand
GACGGCTGCTGAGTCGGAAGTCAACGTGGCGCGACCGCGACCCAGACGAGATCGTTCGCGACGATCACACCGTCGGGCCGGAATCCCAGCCTGATCGTCCCGACGACGTGATTCGTCCGCGGATCGATCTTTGACAGGACGCCGGGGCCGGCTGGCAACCCCGGCTCTCCCTGGTAGGTGCCGCTCGTCACCCAGACGTAGCCTGCTCCTGTGGTGACTCGGCGCACCGTGGGCGGTACTGAAACGACGGCGACGCGTCTCTTCGTTTTCGCGTCGATCCTCAGGACGGCGCTGCGCGCGTGCCAAACGGCCTCCTGCGGGTGACGAATCGCAACCCAGATTGCGGCGGCGTCGGCTGCGATCCTGATCGGATCGCCGGGCACGCGGATCCGAGCGACGACGCGTCCACTCGCGTCGATGTGCACCACCTCGTCCCGCCGCAACTCCGCCACCCACGCGCTGCCGTCGGCGACAGCGATCGCGTTTGCCTCGACGCCGCGGACCGACTTGAGTATCCGACCGCTTTCGGGGTCGACCCTGTAGACGGTTCGCTTGGGGCCGTCGGCCGCCCAGAGGGATCGGCCGTCCGTCGCGACGGTCGCCGGTGACGAGTTCGCGCGGTCAGACGGTCCGAGCTTGACCGTCATCGTCGTCCCCCGCCGGCACCCGCGGCACTGGATCGTCCCGCCGCCGGAAGGATTCCCGCTCGCGAAGCTCGTCCCGTTTGCGATCCAGAGGCGACTCCCGATCGCGGCGAAGTCGAGCGGCTGCTGAACGGCGGTCGCGAAGCCCCGTTTCCTCGTCTTCGCGTCGACCACCATGATCGTGTTGTCGCCGATGTTGCCGACCCAGACGTAGCGGCCGGCCGATGCGAGCGGCCCCGGGTAGTCGCCGGCAACGATGTCGTCCACGACACGGTCCGTCCGCGGATCGACCACAGCGACGGAGTTGTTTGCCACGGGCACCGCGCGCGCGACGTCTCCTCGGGGCCACAGCACGAATGCCACCAGACCCGCGGTAACAGCAAGAGCTGCGGCCGTCGCGGCTGCGAAGAGGCGCCGGCCGCCGCGGATCCGAGCCAGCGGCCGCGCAGCAGTCGGGAGGTCGAGCGCAGGGTCGTGCTGCAGGATCGACCGTTCCAGCTCCGACAGGGTTCGAGTCGGCTCGATTCCCAGTTCCTCCTGCATCACTCGGCGCGCGTCGCGGTAGACGCCCAGCGCCTCGCCCTGACGCCCGCTGCGGTACAGCGCGAGCATCAGCTGTGTGCGCAAACGCTCTCGAAGCGGATGCTCGGCCACGAGGCCATCAAGCGCGGGAATCAAAGAGGCGTGACGGCCGAGGGCGAGATCGGAGTCGATCCTTTCCTCGACCGCCTTCAGGCGTAGCTCCTCGAGTCTCGCGATCTCGGGCTGCGCGAACGCCTCGTACGTGAAATCGGCGAGCGGAGCGCCGCGGAAGAGGTCCAAGGCTTCGCGAAGCGAGGCCGCCGCGGCTAGCGCGTCTCCCGTCGCCGCCCGCACCTCGGCCTCACCCAGGAGGCGCTCGAAGCGGCGCACGTCGATCTGCTCCGGCGGTATCGCCAGGATGTACCCCGGCGCTCTAAACACGATGATCGGTTCTTCGCCGTTGGAACCATTCGAGTCGAGCACCTTCCGCAGGCGCGAGACGTAGCCCTGGAGGGTGTTGACGGCTGATTCGGGCGGATCCCCGGGCCAAAGCTGCTCGATCAGGCGGTCTGCCGGCACTACGTCGTTCGCGTGGATCGCCAGAATCGCGAGCAGAGCGCGCTGCTTCGCGCCGCCCAACGGCACGCTCCGGCCGTCGACGACGACCTCGAACGAGCCGAGCAACCGAAACTCCACCTCGCCTCCCTGTACTGGCGGGTCCAGTTAAACACGCATGGCTCCGGCTGAAAACCAGCTGCCGCGGCTGCGGTCGACCGGCCTTCAAGCGCTTTGCCAGCCGATTGCAAGCGCCTGTTGCGAGAACTGGTCGCCAATACCTAGATCGAACGCGAAAAGGAGGTGAGATCTTTGAAGTTGCTTTCGCTGCTCGCGGCAACCATCACACTGGGCGTTGCCTCCTCGCCCGCAGCGGCGGCACCCCCGCTGCACGACTCATTCGGCGGCCCGATCACCTTCAACAACCCGTGCAGCTTCCCTATCGCCAGCGATCTCTTCTTCACCAACGACGTGACGACGTTCCTCGATGACCAGGGCAACGTGACAGCACTTCAGCTCCACCAGACGGTGACCGGGACCGTGACGGCAAACGGGACGACGCTCCGCTTCAACACGCACGAGCAGGTCTTCGTCGACTTCGGTGCGGGCACCGTCAAGGAAGTCGGCGTGCTCGACTCCATCTTCGGGCCTAATGGGCCGATCTTCTTCAGGACGGGATTCGCCCTGTCCGATCTTGCGACCGGCGCGACGCTCGCCCGGCACGGCGTCCTTGACGTCTTTGACCCGGTCGAGTTCTGTGCGGCACTTTCGTAGGTCGACGACTCTGGGGGCCTTGGGCTGCCGAACGGCCGCCCCCACATCTCCGGGCGTCCTTCACAAAGAGAGAAAGGCCCCGTTTCCGGGGCCTTTCGAGTAGCGGGGGCAGGATTTGAACCTGCGACCTCCGGGTTATGAGCCCGGCGAGCTACCTGACTGCTCCACCCCGCGTCGCGGCCGGAATTGTAGCGCGTCGATTAAGGGGTTGCAGAGAACCGTGCACGGCCTGACCCCGAAGAGGAGACTGAACGCGGCCCGGGCGATTGAACCTGGGCACCGACAGAACAGGAGAGTAGATGGCGATCCTTGCAATGGCCGAGCTTCCCGGCGGAACGCACGAGATGTACGACGCGGTGAACGAGCTCATGGGCATCACTGCGGACAATCCGCCGGCCGGCCTGATCCACCACCTCGGCCTGGACACGGACGACGGGATGATGATCATCGACGTCTGGGAGTCGGCCGACGCCTTCAAGAGCTTCATCGAGTCCAACATGGACAAGATGCAGGCGGCCGGCATCCCGCCGTTCGAGCCGCGCATCATGCCCGTCCACAACATGCTCCTCGGCTCGGGAACGCAGCCGAACGTGGCGGTCATCATCGACATGCCCGGGCTGAGCACCGAGCAGTACGACAGCGTGACCGCGCGGATGAACGCGCACGCGGGCGACGGCAGCAGCCACCCGACCGTGTCACACACGGCCGCGACCACCGACCAGGGGATCTTCGTCGTCGACGTATGGGACTCGCCGGAGTCGTTCGGGCGCTTCGCCGAGACCGAGCTGGCAGCGGCAGCGGGCGACGACCTGGGCGAGGTCCAGCCGCGCATCCTCCCGGTCTACAACCGCCTCGCCGGCAAGGCGCCCGTCAGCGCCTGACGAGCTTCCGTATCCCGGTCGCCGCGGGCGGCCGGGCTACGGTTGGGGCATGCGCGTCGCGGCCCTCGACCAGGGAACCAACACCACCCGTCTGCTCGTCGCGGACGTCTCCGAGGGCCGTGTCGACGAGGTGCTGCGCTGCTCGCAGATCACGCGCCTCGGCGAGGGCGTCGACCGGCGGCGGCGCCTGCTCCCGCTGCCGATCGCGCGTGTCCGCAACGTCCTGACCGACTATCGGCGGTCGCTCGAGCAGCTCGGCGCCGAGCGCGCCCTGCTCGTCGCGACGAGCGCCGTGCGGGACGCGGAGAACGGCGACGCCTTCCTCGGCGAGATCGAGTGGAGCTACGGCTTCACGACGCGGCTCGTCGCAGGCGCCGAGGAGGCGGAGCTCAGCTTCCGGGGCGCGACCCTCGGGCGCACACTGTCCGCACCGACGCTCGTTCTCGACATCGGCGGCGGGTCGACGGAGCTCGTCCTCGGCGTCGGCGACAGCATCGGCGCCGCCACGAGCATCGACGCCGGCTCGGTGCGGATGACCGAGCGCTACCTGCACGCCGACCCGTCCAGCGCGCAGGAGCTCGACGCGTGCGCGGCCGCGGTGCGCTCGCTGCTCCGCGAGGGCGAACCTGCCGAACCGGCGCCCACCGAGGCGATCGGCGTGTCCGCGACGATCACGACCCTGGCCGCGCTCGACCTCGGGCTCGACGAGTACGACCGCGAGCGCGTCGACGGGCACGTCCTTTCCGCGGACGCGGTCAGCGAGCAGCTCGAGCGCCTCGCCGGCCTCTCCCTCGAGGAGCGGCGCCGTGTGCCGGCCCTGGACCCGGACCGCGCGCCGGTCATCGTCGCCGGCGCGGTCATCCTCCGCGAGGTGCTCGACCACTACGGCCTCGACACGCTGGAGGTCAGCGAGCGCGACATCCTGGACGGGATCGCGCTGGAGGCGGCGCAGCTTCCCGAGCCGGTCGAGGGCGAGGCCCCGCCCGGCGCGTATACCTGTTGTTAGCGTCCGGGCCGTGCCGCTCAGCGACGCGAGCGAGATCAGCCTCGAGGAGCTGCAGCTTGCGGCCCGCAACCACGGCATGCCGCTCGAGGCCCTGCGGTGGCCGGTCACGCCCGCGGGCCTGCACTACCTGCTGATCCACTACGACGTCCCGGTCGTCGACCCCGCGTCGTGGCGCCTGGAGATCGGCGGGCTCGTCGAGCGGCCGCTCAGCCTCGCACTCGACGAGCTGCGCACACGCCGCGCCGTCGAGCATGCAGTCACGATGGAGTGCGCCGGCAACGGGCGCGCCCGGCTGACGCCGCGCCCGGTCTCCCAGCCGTGGCTGCACGAGGCCGTCGGGACGGCGGTCTGGGGCGGCACGCCGCTCGTAGGGCTGCTCGAGGAGGCCGGCCTCCTGCCCGACGCCGTCGAGGTGCGTCTTCACCGGCCTCGACCGCGGCATCGAGGGCGGCGAGGAACAGGCGTACCAGCGCAGCCTCGGCCTGCACGACGCACTCATGCCCGACGTGCTGCTCGCCTGGGAGATGAACGGCGCGCCGCTGCTGCCCCAGCATGGCTTCCCGCTGCGGCTGGTCGTCCCCGGCTGGTACGGCATGACGAGCGTGAAATGGCTGGCGTCGATGGAGGTCGTGCGCGAACCGTTCCGCGGCTACCAGATGACCGCGGCGTACCGGTACCGCGACGAGGAGGACGACGAGGGCGAGCCGGTCACGCGCATCCAGCCCCGCGCGCTGATGGTGCCGCCGGGCATCCCCGACTTCTTCACGCGAGCCCGCACCGTGCCGCTCGCGCCGGTCGAGCTCGAGGGCCGCGCGTGGTCCGGCCTCGCACCGGTCGCCGTCGTCGAGGTGAGCACCGACGGCGAGACGTGGCACAAGGCGGAGCTCGAGCGCGACGTGGAGGGCCGCTGGGCCTGGTGCCGCTGGTCCCTTACCTGGGAGCCGCCGTGCCCGGGCGAGTACGTCCTGTTATGCCGCGCGCGTGACGATGCGGGCAACGTGCAGCCGGACGACCCGCCGTGGAATCTCGGCGGCTACGCCAACAACGGCGTGCAGCACATCACCGTGACGGTCGTCTAGCGCCGGCGAGGGCGTACTGCAGGACCTCGGTCGCGATCGACATGATGATCGACGCCCAGATCGCGTCCCAGAAGAACGAGTTGATCGTCAGGTCGTGCGTCAACGCATCGGTGATCTCGAGGACGATCGCGTTGACGACGATCAGGAACAGCCCCAGCGTGATCACGGTCAGCGGCAGCGTGAGCAGGCGCAGGATCGAGCCGACGATCGTGTTCACGAGCCCGAAGAGGGCCGACACCCAGATGTAGCCCCAGACGCCGCCGTTGATGGTGACGCCGTCGAGCAGCCATGCGGTCACCGCGAAGGCGAGCGCGATGACCAGCCAGGAGATCAGCAGATTTCGCACCGCGCGACCCTACTGCTCGGCCGCGATCGCCGCGTCAGGCTCGTCCTCGGCGAGCCGGCGCTGGAGCACACTTCGAGACAGCACACCCACCAGCCGTCCGTCCTCGACGACGGGGACACGCTCGGCGTCGTGCTCCTCGAGGAAGCGGAACGCCTCCTCGACCGGCATGTCGCCATCGATCGTCCAGTGCGGTACCTCGGCGATGTCCGCAAGCCGCGTCTCTCCGGGGACGAGGCCGGGCGCGACGACCTCGCGGACGAGCGTCTTGCGCGTCACGACGCCGACGAGCCGCTCGCCCTCACAGACGAAGATCGCCCGCACCTCAGGCCGCGCGAGCAGCACCCCCGCCTCCTGCGACGTCGCGTCGACCGACAGCGAGCGCGGCTCCGTGACCATCGCGTCGCGCGCTCTCACGGGTAGAACCCCCTGGACGTCATCGCGGCGGCCACCTCGCGGATGCCGGCGACGAGCGCGGCTGCACGCAGGGTCATGTCGCCGTCGGCGGAGAGCGCCCAGACCCGGTCGAAGGCGTCCGTCAGCTTGTCGGCGAGGCGGGCGCGGATCTCGTTGCGCGTCCAGAACAGCCGGCCGAGGTCCTGCACCCACTCGAAGTAGGACACCGTGACGCCGCCCGCGTTCGTGAGCACGTCGGGCAGGACGGGGATGCCGCGCTCCACGAGGATCTCGTCGGCCTCGATCGACGTCGGGCCGTTCGCGCCCTCGGCGATCAGGCGCGCGTCGATGCGGCCGGCGTTCTCGACCGTCACCTGGTCCTCGCGCGCCGCCAGCACCAGCACGTCGCAGTTGAGCTCGAGCAGCTCCGTGTTCGTGATCCGGTCGCCCTCGCGGTACTCGGCGAGCGACCCGTGCCCGCGCACCCAGTCGTGCAACGCGGGGATGTCGAGCCCCTTCGGGTCAAAGAGGCCGCCGGACAGGTCGGAGACCGCGATCACGCGCGCGCCCCGGTCGGCAAGCTCACTGGCCGCAATCCCGCCCACGTTCCCGAAGCCCTGCACCACGCAGCGCTGCTGCGAGAGGGGCATGCCGAGGCGGTCACACGCGCGCTCGGTGACCATGACCACGCCCGCGCCGGTCGCCTCGTGGCGGAAGACCGAGCCGCCGAGCGCGATCGGCTTGCCCGTCACGATCTCCGGCACGGCGTGCCCGACCAGCATCGAGTAGGTGTCCATCATCCACGCCATCGTCTGCTCGTTCGTCGCCATGTCCGGCGCGGGGATGTCGCTCTTCGGCCCGATGAACGGCAGCAGCTCGGAGGTGAAGCGGCGCGTCAGCTTGATGACCTCCGCCTGCGACAGCGAGCGGACGTCGCAGCGGACGCCGCCCTTGGCGCCGCCGTACGGGAGGCGCAGGAGCGCGCACTTCCACGTCATCCACATCGCGAGCGCGGCGCACTCGCCCAGGGTCACCTCGGAGTCGTAGCGGATGCCGCCCTTGGTCGGGCCCAGCGCGGTCGAGTGGCGCACCCGGTAGGCCGGGAACACAGCAGCGGTGCCGTCGTCGAGCTGGACCGGCACCGAGAGCATGACCGCCTGCTCCGGGTAGCGGAGGCGGAGCGCGATCGAGTCGTCGATGCCGGCGTACGGCAGAGCCTGATCGAGCTGGGTGACGGCGGTGCGGTAGAGCGGCGCGTCCCATTCGAGCGCGCTCGAGACGCCCTCCTCGACGCTGGCCATCGCCCGGAGTGTAATCAGGTGCCCGACGGCACCGGCCGAACGGTCAGGACAAGGTCGGGGCCGATCGCCTCGACGCGGACATCGTCCCCCGGCTCGGCCGTCGGCTCGCAGCGGGCCTGCCAGAGCTCCCCCTCGGCTCGTACCTGGCCGAGCGGGTCGCAGCGCACGACGACCTGGGCGATGCTCCCGACGAGCGCCTCGGGCCCGGTCTGCGGACGGCGGCGCTTCGCGTACCAGAGCCCGAAGCCGACCTCGGCGAGGTCGACGGCGGCCGCGCCGATGATCGCGATCAGCCCCCAGGGCGACGGCAGCAGGAAGATCGCCGCGAGGATGGCGAGGATGACCAGCACGCCGTGATTGTGGCTAGACCGTCTGCGGCGCGGCGCGGACGGTCGCGCGCAGGCGCGCGACGAGCCCCTCGACCAGCTGGCTCTTCAGCAGCACGTCGTCAGCGCCGGCCTCGCGAGCCGCGCGGCTGAGTGCCGGCGCGTCGTCGCCGGTGATCGCGATCAGGCAGAGGCTCGGCCGGTCGCGGCGCAGGCGGGCGACGGTGCTGACGCCGTCGAGGAGCGGCATGTGCAGGTCGATGACGACGGCGTCCGGCTCCTCGACCTCGACGCGATCGAGCGCGGCGATGCCGTCCGAGACCGTGCCGGAGACCAGCAGCTCCGGCTGCTGGTCGACGAGCTCGGCGAGCGACGCGAGGAAAGTCTCGTCGTCGTCGACCAGGAGCACGCGAATCTGCCCTCCTCGGTCATCGGACACTGGCCGCCATCTTCGACCAACGGCGCCTCCGCGTCCATTCCGGTTTGCTCACCGCCCAAAACGGGCAAGGCGAGCGGCCGGAGGCGGCATGCGTTGCTCATTCCGGTGCCGCCTCCGGCGCGCAGACGGTATCCGACGTTCACGCAGGCGTCATCCCGCCGGCAGGAGAATGCCCCTGATGCTAGCCGTCCCGCTTGCGGCCGCCCACTTCGCGCTCAGCAGCCCGGCGATCCCGAACGGCGGCACGATCCCGCGCCGGTACACGTGCGACGGGGCGGGCACGTCGCCGCCGCTGCGCTGGACGGCGCCGCCCCCGCGCACCGTGCGACTGCGGCTCACCGTCGTCGACCCGGATGCGCCGGGCGGGCACTTCGTGCACTGGCAGGCGACGCGGATCCCGGCGCGAGCCGGCAGCGTGGCGACCGGCCGGCACCTGCCCGGCGAGGGGACAAACAGCGCCGGCACGCGGGGCTGGACGCCGGCGTGCCCGCCGAGCGGGACGCACCGCTACCTGTTCACGCTGAGCGCGCTGAATGTGGGCGGCCGTGTGATCGCCACGGCGCGGTTCGTCGGGCGGTACGGGCGCTAGTCGGGCCAGAGGCTTCGGCGCAGCCGACGCCGGACTTCGGGCGGGTATGCCGGGGGAGGGAGTCGAACCCTCACGCCCCTTGCGGGAAACCTGATTTTACGTCGCTTCCGGGTCCCAGCCACGCCGAGTCCAGCCGAGAGAAACCAGCGTGCGATCGCCGTGCGGTCGAGTGACTAACCTGATGCACTGGAAAGGGCGCTAAATGCTGAGGGTCTGCATAGCCGCGCTTGTGGCGGCGATCGCACTAACTACGGCTGCAGCGGCAGCCAAGGATCCCCCGCTGCCGCAGGCAGCCGGGCACCGGAGGGTGACGGTCGTCGCTCGCGGCTTACCGACTCCGACCGAGTTCGCCGTCCTCGCCGGACGGCTCTTTGTTGCCGGTTACGGCGACGAGCAGAACACCGACGTAGCGGGTGGCGTCTACATTCTCGGCGGCGGCAAGGCGACCAGGGTGCCAGGCTCGCCGCGCCATGTGTATGGCCTCGCGGCGGCGAAGAACACGCTGTACCTGAGCACCAACCGGGCGCTCCTCGCGTGGAGCGGCTGGAACGGCACGCGTTTTCAGAAGACACGCCGGCGTCAGGACCAAGGCCCCCTATGGAAACTTCAGGGCCCCGGCTGTCGGGCCCGACGGGCTCATCTACGTGGGAGCGGATACCACTCTCCCCCCGCCGGGACCGAACTACAGCGCCTCGTTGGTGGCCGTCGATCCGGCAACCGGTTCGATCACCGGCATCGCAACCGGGATGCGCCAACCGTGGGTGCCTCTCTTCGTACCCGGCCGCGCATTACCTCTCGTCTCCGATCTCAACCAGGACAACCTCGGCCCGCACCGCCCGCGCGATTACCTCCTTGCGATCAGGCGTGGCGCGAACTACGGCTTTCCGACTTGCCCGGCGGCGCCACGTACGTGTGCGATCTACTCCCAGCCGCTCGTGGAATTCCCGGCCCATGCCTCCCCCATGGGGACTGGGCTACCTGAACGGCAAGGTCTACATCGCGCTCTACGGCGGCCTCGGCAAAGGCCCCGTTGTCGTGTCGATGCCGCCGAGCGGCGGTAAGCCGACACCCTTCCTGTCGGGGTTCCCTGCTCCCGTGATCGCACTCGGCACTGCCTCCGGCAACCTCTATGCCGGCGATCAGAGCGGCGTGATCTATCGCGTTAGGCCCTGACAGACGCATAGCTGGGCGTAGGAAACCGTCGCGCTCTCGCCTTGTTCGCTCTCTGGATTCCGCTTGTCCAAGCAGTGCCGGGGGAGGGAGTCGAACCCTCACGCCCCTTGCGGGACACCTGATTTTAAGCTCGGAAAGTCGGCTGATCCCGGGTGGTCAGCAGGCGCGGAACGGCTTGTTTCTCAGGTAGACCTGGAAGGCGACTTGGCGCTGTCGGTCAGCGTTTGGCAGCAAAAGCTGACACGAATCCTGACACGCTCAAAACGGTTGACAGTGATGGGAAGTGTGCCGCGCGCACCTACCCGTCTTCGTCGTCTGCGAGAAGTGCGCGGTCGGTGAGCTCTGCCCACGCGAGCTCCGCGACGGCACGGAGCGACTTGGGCTCCGCCTCCGCGCGTATGTGCGCCGCGGTCACGTGTCGGTGGACAGCTACAACCTCATGAATCGCGAGGTAGGCGGTGTCGCCCCCGGGATGAGGCTCATCGTCCGGAGTCCCACGTCTGCGGGGGTGGGCGCCGGCGACCCGGGGAGGGGTTGGCATGGTGTCGAGGAGCTCGAGAAGCGATTCGGCGCCTACTGCTCTAGTAGGGGTCGCCCTACGAGCCCTGTGGCCACGCGGGGTCGCGAGCTCGTGTCAGACCGATGTCAGCGTGGAACACTGCGCGCACTGGCCTACGCGCGGTAAGAGACGCGGGGGAGCGGAGCGGCCTCGGCTAACCCGGCTGCTGCTCACGGATGAGCAGGGGAAGCGCGGCCGGCCGACACGGCCGCGCGTCCCCTCTGCCCGGCGAGGCAACGGAACCGGGCTCGAGGAAGGGTGAGCCCGAACCTTCGAGGAGGCTTTGGATCTGTCCGGCGTCGATCGAAGATGTAGCCGGCCGCTATTCCGACTGGTGGTCCCGCCTGTCACCAGTGCAAGCCTGGGCCGAGTAATCCGGCTCGGGCGGACGAATCGTCCTCACACCGCCGCCTGGCGCCGTCAGGCGCCTCGCACAGTTCCCACTCGTGTCGGAGGAAGTCAGGACGTGCGCGGCCCCTGTGGCTCTCGCGAAATGCTCTGCACGACCTCGCCCGTTTCCTTCTCTTTTGCTTGCCGAGCGACGTCCGCCTGGGAAACCACACCGACGAGGCGCTCGTCCTTGCCGGTCACTGCCAGGCGCCTGACCTGATGCCGCGCCATGAGCTCGAGCGCGGCCGAGAGATCGTCGTCGGGTCCGACGGTCACGAGTTCGCGCGTGGAGACCTCAGACACAGGCATGCCTCGCGGGTCCTTGCCCTGCGCGATGGCGCGCACCACGATGTCTCGATCCGTGACGATTCCCACAAGCCGATCGCCTTCCACGACGGGAACCGATCCGACGTCGTCGCTCTTCATTAGCTCGGCCACCTCGGACAGAGGCGTCTGCGGGGTCACAGCGCGCGGCCGAGTGGTCATCACATCACCAACTTTGGCACCCATGTGGCTCCTTTCGGCGTTTGGTCATTGGTCCCCGCGCACTAGGTCCGGCAAACCACCAACGAGTTCACGAGGAGCGCTCGACTCCGAGAGCAAGTGGCCGCGGGAGATAGCCTCCGCGCATCGGTCGTCCCTGGAGTGTCCCTCGGATTCTGGCACCCGCTAGCGACCCAGCCGCCTAGGAGTCGGCGTTTATGCGCGGCGCAGGGCGCGGGTCAGGCGGCGTTGCCTATCCTAAAAAACGGGGGCGAGCGGGTCGCCCCCAACGACCCGCTCGACCGTCACCCCGTCGCGGGCTCCGCCAGGTGCCCGCGACGGCTCTGTTCCCACTGCCTCACGCCGAGCAAACACCGCTGAGTAGTCGCGCCTGTCGAAAGACTCACCAGTCGTGCGAGTGCCGGATGGGCTGTTGCGGTGGGTCGGCGAGCAGTTGTGCGCCTCGAGGTTTCGTGTCGTTGGTGCCGGGCCAGAACGAGGAGCCATCTACGGCCCGAATGGCCAAGACGCCATTACGGAATCCAATCCGCGTCTCGAACAAGGGAGCGTTCCATGGGTATTGGAGTTAGTCTCATCTTGATTGCCGCCGGCGCAGTGCTCGCGTTCGCGGTCCACGCTTCGTCAAGCAGCTTTAACGTGAACACGATCGGAATCATCCTCCTCGTCGTCGGAGGGATCGGTCTGGTTATCTCGATGATGTTCTGGTCCAGCTGGGGCGGCTTCGGTCGCGACCGCGAAACAAATACGACGGTCGTCGAGCGTTAGGCGGCGTACGACAAATGCCACTTGGAATCGCAGGAACCGGTTACGGCCTGATCGGCATCCTCATCATCGTCTTGCTGGTCGTCATGATTCTTTACTTCGTCCGCCGGGCTTAGCCATCGGTCGCACTCAAGGAATGATGGGAGACTCCGGCTCACAGTCTCGCTCCTTGTCCCGCCAGTCCTCGACGTCGGCGACGACCCGGTCGATTGACCTGGCCATCGGGGGATTGGCAGCCAGCCCAGACCACGGGTCGCGCTCTTGGCGACCCGTGGTCTGGGCTGACCACGAGTCGCGCTCTTGGCGACCCGGTTGCGTCGAGCCGAATCGGCACCGAGCCTAGAACCACAGCGACGGGTCGCCCACGTCGCCGTCGCAGAGACCCGGATCAACGCCCCACCAGCCCGCGTCTGGAGCGCATTGACCGACCCTGTGGACGCCGCCGTCATCGCAGCCAACAGGGCGCTTGCCGCGCGCGGCTACAGCCCGGACGAGGCTCGCGTCGAACCGGCCGACGACGCCGCACCGGGCCATCGTCGACTGATCGGAACGATGCTCGCCCACGTCCAGATCGACCCCTGCCCAGCTGCTCCGTCTCGTGTCGCTCATGCCAGAACGGCAAGTGCTCGCCCAGGCCCGCGACCAGTGGGACCGGGCCTAACGGGCGAGGCCAGCCGCGTCGTGACGTCGATGTGCACGCCGACGGTACCTCGCGCGCGTGAATAAGGAAGAAAGCGTGGCGACATGGCTGATCGACGACGTCTTCGGGTCGTTGCTGAAAAACAAGCGGCAGCCGGCTTAGCGCGCGCCGCAGTGGACATAGAGGCCGTGTGCCCCCCGACCCTGACGTCACGGCGCCGCTCGAGCCGCCCCTCGCGTACGAGCCGTACCTCGGACCTCCGGCACCGCCGCCCGGCCCGCGCATCTGGCCGTGGCTGCTGGCGCTGCTCGTCCTCGTGCTGCTCGGAGCCGGCATCGGGATCGGCTGGGCGCTGGCGCGCAACGACTCGGGCCGCGCCTCTCCGACGACGAGCCCGCCGACACTGGTTACCGGCACCGTCAGCGTCCCGAACGTGGTCGGCCAGCGCGCCGACCGCGCCGCCTCGGCCCTCGTCGACGCCGGCCTGAAGGCGTCGCTGCGGTCGCAGTCCAGCAACGGGCCGGCCGGGATCGTGCTCGCCCAGCGGCCGGCCGCCTCCGCGTCGGCGCCCCAGGGCTCGACCGTGCTCCTCACGGTCTCGCGCGCCGCCGTTCCTCCGGCCGCCACGCAGGTGGCTGTCCCCGACGTCGTCGGTCGGACCTGGGCCGACGCGACGAAGGCGCTGATCGCGGCCGGCTTCCTCGCCGGCCCGCGCACGGTGCCCTCGAGCAGGCCCGCGGCGACGGTCGTTGCGCAGAGTCCCGCGGCCGGGCACCTCGCGGGCAAGGGCGCACGTGTGCAGATCAACGTCGCGCAGGGCGGGGGCACGACGAGCACCACGAGCACGACGAGCACGACGACCACCGCGGCGCCGACCATGGCGCCGCCGGCCACGGTCTCCATCCCCGACCTGACGGGGTCGTCGCTCGCGGACGCGAAGAGCACGCTGGCGGGGGCCGGCCTGAAGGCCGACGTCAAGACGGTGCCGTCGACGCAGCCCAAGAACACCGTCATCGCGCAGTACCCGGCCGCAGGCGCAACGGCCAGGCGCGGCGGCTCGATCCGGCTGAACCTGTCGCAGGGCCCCGGTACCAAGGCCGTCCCCGACGTCGTCGGCGACGACCAGTCGAGCGCGGAGACGCAGATCCGGAACGCCGGCTTCGACGTGAACGTCGTCCAGCAGAGCACCAGCGACTCGACCCAGGACGGGGTTGTACTCGACGAGACGCCCGCGGGCGGATCTCAGAGCAAGCCCGGGTCGACCGTGACGATTACGGTCGGCGTGTACACGACCGGGTAAGGGCGCCCGATACGCTCGCGCGCCGTGGACGACTAATGCTGACCGCCTATCTGTTCGATCGAAAGCACGGCGCGAAGGTCGACGCGTGGTCTGAGTCGTTTCGGGGCGAAACGATGTGCTCTGGGTCGACGTGACGTCTGCCTCCGAGGACGAGGCGCGCGCCGTAGAGCGGTCCTCGGTCTTGCGGGTCCATTGGCACTCGAGGCGTCCGGGCGGAAACCAAGGCTCGAGCAGCAGGGCGGGTACCTCGCCGTGACCGCGGTCGCTGGCTCGGACGGGGAGCGCGACGTCGACAACGAGAGAATCCTGCTCGACTGTTTCGTGGGGTCGAACTGGCTCCTGACGGCCTACAGCGCGGCCGTCGCGGTGATCGACGAGTTCCGCGAGACCGTTTCACGCGAAGGCGAGCTCGGAGCTCTCGACGGCCTTCCTTTCTCGCGACCCTGCTCGAATGGGTCGTGAGCAGCTATCTGCGTGCGTTCGACGAGATCGAGACAGATCTCGAGGACTTTGACATCAAAGCGCTCAGCGGCCCCAGCCAACACCCTGACGCACAGATCAAGCTGCTGATCGCAGCTCGTCAGCGCGTGGGCCGGCTTCGACGCTCGCTTGCGGCCCCACCGCGACGTGTTTGCAGCGCTTGGCCATTCCGAGTTCGACCCGCTCTCCTCCCGGGAATCCAGCCAGCGGTTCGTTGCGCTGACCGCACAGCTCGATGGCGCGCTCGCGGGAGCCCGCGACGTCAAAGACGCGATCGCGAGCTCCTTCGACGTGCTGATCGTCCGCACCGAACACCGCACAAACGAAATCGTCAAGGTCCGAACCGATGCCTATTCAATCGCCTGCGCCGGCTCGGGCTTTTCTTCAAGCCCTCCGACGGTCTCGAACCGTCGACCCCCTCCTTATCTATGCGCTCCGAACCGTTGCTGCCCAGCGCAGCTGGTGACGGTGCCGAAAGGGGAACGGCGCCCTCCCCAAAATCGCCGGGTTATGGCTTGATCAAGCCGTCTGAGAGGGAGCCGTAGAGGGCTGCGAACGGCTCCGATGGCTCCGATCACCCGCGCACTGAGCTCTGGCGCCGACCGGTCCCATCATTCGTGACCCCCGGGTGGGGCCGGACAGGACGAAGACGTACTCCTTGTGCTGCCAATCGAAGTAGCCGGCGCTCTCACGTGGGCGAACCAGGGCGTTCGCCGCGGATCGACCTAGGGCCGCTCGCCGCGGCGGAGGAGCGTTGGGTCAGTCTGCGAGTAGCTTCGCGCGGTCGCGATGGCTGCGGACTTGGCGGAGGAGGTTGAGCAGTTCGCCGATTTCGTGGCCCTCTTGGGCTGGGTGGCGCATCTCGGCTGTCTCGTTGATCAGGTAGCGGTTGCGCCGGCCGCGCCGTTCGCGTGAGAGGAATCCGGCTTCGGCGAGGTCGAACACGATCCGTTGGGCTGCTCGTTCGGTGATGCCGACTGTCTCGGCGACGTCTCGGAGCCTGACGTCGGGATCGTTGGCGATGCAAAGCAGCACCTGGGCGTGGTTTGTGAGGAACGTCCAGTGGGTTGTTCCATTGTTTGACATCGACGACAGAGTTATCGTATATTCGGTTTCGCGTGTTTCTTTACTCGTTTTGCTTGTCGCGCGTTCTGTGTCGGAGATTAGCAAACCAGCCGGATCGAGTCACAGGGAGGGAGCGTGAAATGGGCAGCCTCGATGTCCTTCGGATCACCGTTGACGAAGAACGGCAAGCGGTTGCACTAGCCCAGGAAGTGATCGGCCTCTCGGATGTGGACCTTCACCCCGAACGCGACAGGTGGGTGGTCTCGCTGAGGGCAGTACACACCGACATCCGGACGGAGCGGTCAGGCGAAGACACGTTCGTTGTCGCGCTCGCCGGCGAGCATGACCTCTACACGGTGCCAAAGGTACAGGAGGCGCTTTGTAGCGTGATCGCGGCCGGCGCCACGACCATCATTGTCGATCTGACCGAGACGACTTTCCTCGACTCGACGATGCTCCACGTGCTTCTAGGCGCGCGCAACGAACTCGAGGGCGGACAACTCCGACTCGTGACCAGCGATCCGAACATCAAGAGGGTCTTCGAGATTGCCGGGATGGACCGCTTCTTCGATTTCTATTCCTCACGTCGCGCTGCAGATGAGGAGGTGTGATCCACATGACCGCGACGAGCGAGCAGGTCCGGGGCAACGGGAGCCGGAAACGTCGAGCTGGCCCCGACAGACCGACCCTCTGCTTCTTCTACTCGCCGACCTCGGGACCGTCACGACGGGTTGAGGCCTTCCTCGCGCAAGTCCTGCAGCGGCGGCAGAACCACCAGACGTTTGCGCTACAACGGGTCAACTGCGACAAACATCCCGAGCTCGTCCAACGCTACGCAGTCACGCAGATGCCGACTTTGATCGTGATCGAGGGCCGCCGTGTTCTGGGACGGCTCGAAGGCTCCTGCGGTTGCCGCAAGATCGAGAAGCTGCTCGAGCCGTGGCTCAACCACGAAGCCGAGCGCGAGCCAGTCGAGAACGGAACGGGATGGTCTGCGCACGCGATGGCAGCGGTCAGTAGTAAGGCGAACGAAAGCCTCGGAGAGGGTCTCGTCCATCCTGCACGGGACGAGAGGGCTCGGACCCCGTACACCCCAGTCGGGCTCCGCCTTCCTGCGAGCCTCTCGTTCGAGCGCTGGCAGGCGCTTGGACGACAGATCGGCAGCATCACCAATGCCTCCAGCTGGTGGCTCGGAGACTGGGCGTTCTACGGCGAGGGCAGCTACGGCGCGAAGTACAAGCAAGCAATCGAAGTTACCGGTCTCGACCATCAGACGCTGCGCAACTACGCGTGGGTCGCTGGACGCTTCGACTTGTCCCGCCGGCGGGACAACCTCAGCTTCGCCCACCACGCGGAAGTAGCCGCGCTACCCGACGAAGAGCAGGATGAATGGCTTGGCCTGGCCGAGAGAAGTCGCTGGTCGCGCAACGAGCTCCGGGCACGCCTGAGAAAGGAAAGGCGCGCCCGGATTCCGTCCGGCGTCGAGTTGGTGCGGCTGAACGTCGACGCCGCACGAATCCAGCGATGGAATGCCGCCGCAGACGCCGCGAGCCTGGAATTGACGGAATGGCTCGTCGCTGCCGCTGATGATGCTGCTCGCCGTGTGCCGCCGGCGGCCGACAATGGATCGCGACCTGGCAGACGTGCCAGAGCAGCGGCAGCGGAATTGGCGCCGAGCAGAGGGGCGAGACTTGACAGCCAGAACCAGGTGAGGATGACGACGACCGCGGAGAGGGAGTCCCAGCTCTCGTTGTAGTGGCCGAAGCGAGGGACGTAGAAGGCGAACGCGCCGGAGCCGAGCACCAGACGCGGAGGGCGGGATCGAGTCGAAGCTGAGGAAGCGCCAGCGCGGGCGTTCGACCCGTAGTAGAGCATGCCCCGCTCCGGTCAGGGTGGTAGCAACCTTTCGGCCTGGGCAGATCGTGACCGTGAACCGCGCGATTCCCGCCGAGGTCGTCCGGCCGAAGGCAATCGTCGTCACCGTTACGTCTTCGCGACGGTCCACGGTGGCCCGCTTCATTACAGAAACACTGCGGCTCGCGCGCTGGCAAAGGCAGTCGAGCGTGCCGGCCTCGACAAGAGCACGACGTTCCACATCCTTCGTCACAGCTTCGCCTCACATTTGATCCTCGATCTCAAGCGCGACGTTGTGCAGGTTTCGCGGCAGCTCGGACACGCGAACCCGACCGTGACACTCAACGTGTACGCGCATCTGTTTGACGCGGCGCGCCACGCCGACGACATTCGCCAGCGGATGGCTGAGAGCGCTTTCGGCGCGATTCTCGAGGGGAGCCCGTCGTGAACGGCGAGACGCCTAACTTCGAGCGCGGGAGCTTCGAGTGCCGGAACCCCGGCTCCGTTGATGAAGTTGCCGAGTGCAGCACCCGTCGGCACATCTCGGAGTCTGTCCAGCCTAGTCGTCGGTAGCGGGCGCGCTGGAAGTGCTGGCAGTACCCGCGCTCGACATCTGGGAGAATCGAGCCAACCGACCTGCCGACGGCCGACTCCGCCAGGCCTGTGGCGTTCAACAATCGCAGAGGAGGCAGTGATCGGGCACCATTACTCAGGGCCGGATTTCTCATTCCCGGACGGAGACGCACGCCGGCACTAGGCGCCATGCAGGACGGTCGCGTGGAGCGGGCGGAGCCGCTCTGCATTCTCACCCTCGTTGGCGCTTCGGCGGACGGTGACGCGGGCAGCGCGGCCGTCGAGCTCGAGCTCGCCGATCGAGTTGTCGAACGTGGGGCGGCGCACGAAGCTCCAGTCGGCCGCCGGCGACGGAACGCCCGCCAGCCGCGCGAGACAGCGAGCAGACGGCCCCGGCTCCTTTCGAGCCCGTGAGGCGGACGACGCGCCGCTGGGTCGCCGAGAGCGGGTGTCGGAACGGTGAACACGTGACCTGGAAGACGCGGCTCGCTTCGCCGGCCGTCGCGAGCATGACCTCGCTCACGTACGCGTGGTGGACGTCGCCGCCGAGTAGCACGATCGTGGCGGGTGGCCGCCGCGCGTGGGTTCCGTTCGCGACCTGACGCAAGCCACTCGCAAAGCCGCTCGAAGGAGCGATTGAACGCGCTCCAGTGCTCGAGGTCGACCGCGCGCCGCAGACGCTCACCCAGTCGCGCTGCCACGGCGCCCCACTGTCCGGCGCACACCGCTTCGTTCCAGGCCTCGAGGTGATGAATGCCTTTCGGCGCGAAGACCGGCAGCGTGCTCGCGAT
The DNA here is from genome assembly GCA_963710465.1 of uncultured Thermoleophilia bacterium. GTDB lineage: Bacteria > Actinomycetota > Thermoleophilia > Gaiellales > Gaiellaceae > JACVRM01. The sequence continues at coordinate 168,038 of CAVQAQ010000003.1, read as the reverse complement.
CACTAGGTGGTCGAAGTCGCCGAGCGAGTGCTCGACGATCCAGTCCCACTCTTCCTCGTCGATCATCTCGCGGCGGCCGTCGGTGAGCACGCGGGCCGCGCGCGAGTCGAGCACGAGCAGCCTCGACTTGCCGAAATCGCGGTAGTAGGCCCACCGCGACGCGGCCGACTCGCGATCCCACGTGCCGGCGGCGCGGCGCAGCCGTGGGCCGGCGTCGTCGTCAGCCTGGACGAGGCGGAGCAGCTCCTCCTCGGCGAGCTCGGGCGGGGAGAGGTTGCCGATGTGCTGGTAGATCCAGTAGGACATGAACGCGCCGGTGATCCGGTCGCCCCACCACGGGCGTGCACGCATCTCCTCGACCCAGCTCCAGGAGATGTTCCAGTCGTCGTTGACGTCGTGGTCGTCGAAGATCATCACGCTGGGCACCGTCGAGAGGAGCCAGCGGATGTCCGGGTCCGACCACGATTCGCGATAGAGCCGCGTGAACTCCTCGAAATCCGCGACCTCCTCGCCCGGCGGCTCGCGCGTGTCGCGCCGTGCCCGAATGAACTCCGCGGTGGCCGGGGATACCTCGTCGGCGTAGACCTGGTCGCCGAGCATCATCAGTGCGTCGGGCCACTCGATCTCGCCGCGCTGCAGCTGCCGCGAGTACGCCCACAGCGCGTCGATGTGCGCGCGCGCGAGCTCGTCGGGCCAGGGCGGTTCCGTCGAGATGGGCTGCGGGTCACCGATCCTGCAGGACCCGAACGCGAGCCGCACTCGCGGCTCGTCCGCGCGCGTGTGCACCGCCGGCGCAGGACGACCGTCATCGGGCGGCCAGACCGGACGTCCGTCCAGGCGAACGTCATAGCTGATCACCGACGAGGGAGCCAGGTCGTCCACGAGCACGAGCGCGTAGTGATGCCCCTCGACCGCGAAGGTTCGCGAGCGGTGGCCGAGCACCTCGACCTCGCACGCCTCGCTCGTCTCGACCCAGAAGCTGGCGCTCTTCGTCCCGGCGTAGCGCAGCAGGGGGCCGAGCACCAGCTCGGGAGTCCCCGAGCGGGGCTCGCGGCCGCCCGCGGCAGCAGTATCGACGTCCCTCGCCCCGATGCACGATGCTATCCGGCCGCGCCCCGCGAGGCTCGTTTCCGCGTCGTTACGAGCGGGTAGCCCGCGATCAAGCGCGCCTACCGGGCGCGCACAAGGACGAGGAGCATGATGACGGAAGCCACAACGGAAACTGCGCCCGTGCGCGCGGCGCGTGACGCGGGCGAGACGGTCGTTCAGAGCCAGCCGTTCGAATGGCTCGCACGCGCGGGATTCATTGCGCGCGGACTGATCTACGCGATCATCGGAGTGCTCGCGGTGAAGGTCGCGCTCGGAGCCGGCGGAAAGACGGCCAACCAGCAGGCGGCGCTCGAAACGATCGCGCACCAGCCATTCGGCACGTTCCTGCTGATCCTGGTCGCGGTCGCACTCGCCGGCTACGCCGGCTGGCGGATCTTCAGGGCTGCGCTCGGCCACGGGCCGGAGGCCAGCGACACCACGCTGGACCGCGTTTCCGCACTCGCGAGCGGGCTCGTGTACGCCGCGATCTGCTTCATCGCCGTCAAGCTCTTGCTCGGATCGCAGCCCAGCAGCTCGACCAAGCCGCACCAGGCCACGGCCGGGGTCCTCGGCTGGCCCGGCGGGCCGTGGCTCGTGGGCGCGGTCGGCGCCGTCCTCATCGGAGTCGGCCTCTACCAGGGCTGGCGCGGACTCAGCAGAGACTTCCTGAACGATTCGAAGACCGAAGAGATGGGGCCGTTGGTGCGGAAATCGATCGTCTGGGTCGGCGTGTTCGGGCATCTCGCCCGCATGGTCGTCTTCTGCCTGGTGGGCGGCTTCCTGATCAAGGCCGCGATCGACTACAACCCGAGGGCTGCCGTCGGCCTCGACGGGGCGCTGGCGAAGCTCGCACACCAGTCGTACGGAATGTTCCTGCTCGGTGTCGTGGCAACCGGCCTCATCGCGTTCGCGATCTACTCCTTCAGCGACGCTCGCTACCGCAGGATCTGAGCCGGGCGGGCTACCGAGAGCGTCGCGAGCCCGCGACTGGCTGCCGCTCGATCGCGTGCGGCGGACCGCCGTTCGCGCCGGCGTCAGCGGAAAGACTGACGTCTGCTGCGCCCGCAGCCTGCTCGACCGCGACCCCGAATCGCAGGAGGCGTCCACCGAACGCGATGCTGCAGATCGCAAACCACGCCCAGCCGAGCGCGAGGCCGGCGACGACGTCCGTCACCCAGTGGACGTCGAGGAGGACACGACTACAGGCCACACCGATCGCGATTGCAACTGCCGCTCCTGCCAGCAGCGCCCGCGCGCGGGGACCGCGCCGCCGTCCGAGCAAGAGCGCCGCGGCCGCGTAAAACGCCGCCGCGGTCGACGTGTGACCGCTCGGAAAGGACGGCCCGAGGGTCGCGGCGATCGGGTTCAGCGTCGGCCGCGCCCGATGCAACAAGTCCTTCACCGCCAACGTCAGGATCCCGTCGCCCGCGAGCACGACGACGAGGAACGGAAAGATCCAGCGGCTCGGTACGCGACGCATCTCCACGATCGCAACCACGAGGCCGAGGACGATGACGGTCCTGGCCTCGCCGAGGTTCGTCACGAGCTCGAGCCCACGGGTCGACAGGCGCCCGGCATGATCGTTGCCCCACTGAGCCACGCTGTGATCGATCCGGCGCAGCTCCGGGTTCGAGCGCACGAGCAAAGCCAGAACGCCCAGCACGAGTCCGCCGACGACCACGAAGACGAGCGCGATCGTCAGCGCAAGGCCCGTCGCCGTCGCCGGATCGAGCCGCCCGTCGAGCTTCCTGCGCAGGCTTGGGTGCTCGCGTATCGTCTCCCCGGCCGCCTGAGCAACGGCGACACTCGGGCGGGACACTGCGCCCTCGGGGTAGCGCAGCGCGAGCATGCCCACCGCTGCGCCCGCAGTCAGGGCAATGACCAGCAGAAGTATCAGGGGCATCGAAGGCTCCCGTCGATTTCAACGGACCCGAATCTCCGCACCGAAAACCGTTTGCCCCCGTTCCGCTAGGGGAAACCCCGCCCCATGGCATTCGACTCCGCCGATGTGTCTGTGGGGGTCTCCGCTCCCGAGCGGAGCCGACGAGCCGCCCTCTCGAACGGACGGCCGCCCGCCCGTCGGGTGACCGTGACGGCCCCCCGCCGCGGGGGCCCGGCGACACGCTTCGCCGCGCTCCTCGACGGCCGGCACCCAGCTGTCGTCTTCGCGGCGGCGGAGATCCTCGGGTACGTCGCGCTCGTTGTCGCGACGATCGGCCTCGGCCTGCTGCTGACGCACATCGTGCTGCCGTTCCACGGCATCGGCAACGCCGACGAGCGCCCGGTGGCCTGGCTCGCCGATCGACGAACGCCGTTCCTGACGGACGCCTCGCTCGTCGGCTCGATGATCGGAGACTGGGTGCTGGTCGCCGTCGTCGTCGTCGTGTCCGTGACGCTGGCCGTTCTGCGTCACTGGCGGATCGCGGCCTTCGTTGCCCTCGCGCTCATCGCCGAGTCCGCGACCTACGGCGCGACGGTGCTGTTCGTCCATCGGCATAGGCCCGAGGTGACGCGTCTCGACCATCTCGCGGCGAACGCGAGCTACCCCTCCGGACACGTGGCGGCTTCCGTCGCGGTCTACGGCGGCCTGGCGCTGCTCATCACCTCCCGGGCGAGGAACGCCGCGCTCCGCGCTGCCTGCTGGGCGATCGCGGCCGCGCTTCCCGTGTTCGTCGCCTTCTCGCGGATGTACCGCGGCATGCACCATCCGCTCGACGAGGCAGCCGGAGCGCTGATGGGGGCGACTGCCGTGCTGATCGCCCTCTTCGCGGCACGCGCCTCGGGCGCCGCAGTCGAACGCCGCCGACGACGAGCGTCATGACGCGGGTCGCAGTCGTCGCCCATGCGGGCAAGAGCCTTGGCGGCGGACTGGCCGAGCTTCGGCGCGTGCTCGAGCGCGAAGGCGTTTCCGACCCGCTCTGGTACGAGGTCGCCAAGAGCCGCAAGGCGCCCAAACAGGTGCGCCGAGCGCTGGAAGAGGGCGCCGACCTGATCTTCGCCTGGGGTGGGGACGGGCTCGTGCAGCAGTGCATCGACGTCCTCGCCCGTTCGGAGCCGGCCGTGGCGCTCGCCGTCGTTCCGGCCGGGACGGCGAACCTCCTCGCCCACAACCTGGGGATTCCGCTCGACATCGAGGAGGCTGTCCTGATCGGCCTCCACGGGGCTCGGCGCACGATCGACGTGGGTCGGCTGAACGGCGAGCGCTTCGCCGTCGCCGCGGGCGCGGGGTTCGACGCGCGCATGATCCGCGACGCGGACGGGGGCCTCAAGGACAGGTTCGGCCGGGTCGCCTACGTCTGGACCGGGTCGAAGAACCTGACCGCCAAGCCGTTCCGCGCCCAGATCAAGGTCGACGGCGCCACCTGGTACGACGACAAGGCGAGCTGCATCCTCATCGGCAACGTCCCCGAGCTCATGGGAGGAATCGAGGCGTTCGAGGACGCCCGTCCGGACGACGGCCTGCTCGAGCTCGGCGTGGTGAAGGCGGACGGGCTCGTCCAGTGGGCCCGCACACTCGCCCGGACCGCCGTCGGCGACGCCACCGGGTCACCGTTCGTCCAGATGACGAAGACCCGGTCGGCGAAGGTGAAACTCAACCGGAAGATCGACTACGAGCTGGACGGCGGCAGCCGTGCCAAGGTGAAATCGTTCGTCGTCGAGGTCGAGCCCGGAGCGGTAACCGTGTGCGTTCCTGGCGCAGGCGGCTGAGCGCCGCGGTCGCGTCAGCGTGACGGACGGAGGATGCCGTGGTTGCCGCGTTCGGCGTGCGGCGACATCCTCGACGACGTGCTGCCCGTCCTCTCGGCGCCTACGCCTCGTCGACGCCCTGCGCCAGTAGCTTGGCCGTCGAGCCGACTCAGCTGCAGGCGTTCGTATCGGCGCACGGCTTCGGGGATTAGGCGAGCGCCTGGCGGGCCGCTTCCTCGAAGGAAGTGAGCGTGCGAGGGAGCAAGCGCCGGATCCGGTCGTCTCGCGCCAGGGTCGGATTGCGAAGGCCCTCGACGAGCGGCCGCGCGACGCTCGCGCGCACGGGCGTGACGAGATGGAGCCAGTAGGACGACAGTCGAGGACTGAGCACCGGAACCTCGATGATTCGAGGCTCGTGTCCGCGGAGGCGTCCAATGAGCTCAATCATCTCGCGGTACGTGAGCGCCTCGGGACCGCCGAGGTCGAACGTCTCGCCGATCGTCTCGCGGTGGCCGGCGACGCCCGCGAGGTATCCGACGACGTCGGCGAGGGCGATCGGCTGAGTGGGCATCGAGACCCATTTCGGCGCAATCATCAGCGGCAGCCGATCGACCAGCGCGACAATGGTCTCGAAACCGGCGCTGCCGCGGCCGACGACGATGGCCGCCCGGAGCGCCGTCACGGGCACATCGCCGGCGGACAGCGTCGTCGCCGTTTCAGCCCTGCTGCGGAGGTGCGGCGAGAGATCGGACGCGTCGTCGCCGAGCCCGCCGAGGTAGACGATTTGGGAGACCTCAGCGCGCGCTGCTTCTCGCGCGACCGTTTGTGCCGCTCGCCTATCGACCTCCTCGAAGTTCGTCGAGCCGAGCGAGTGGATCAGGTAGTAGAGGACTGTCACGCCCTCGAGGGCTCGACGCACCGCTGTGGGGTTCGTTGCGTCGGCCGCGACCGCGCGCACGCGGCGTGTCTCGGGCGTGTTGCCCGATCGTGACACCGCGACCACCTCGTGGCGTTCAGCCAGCGCCGGGACGAGTGCGCGTCCTATGAATCCGGTCGCGCCGAGCACGGCCGTTCTCACGGTCGCTCCTCATCGATTACGCGTTCGAAGTAGCGACGGCTGATCGCAACGTGAAGCCGGCGCTGGATCTGCTCGTAGAGCGCACCGTGGAGCCTGGGGACGAAGCCGGTCACGGCTGCGCGCAGCTCCGGCTCGTCCCCGCCTGTCTGGGAGAGACGGATCGCACCGCCTGCATGTCTCGTCAGGATGCCGCCTCGGATTGCATAGCGGCAGGAAACACCCTCTGGACCATGAGCGGTCTCTGCGCGACCGAATCGCAAGAGGCAGGGGCCGCGGCCGAAAAGGCGCATCTCGACACCTTCCTCGGTCTCCCGTGTGTGCACGGTTCCGCGGCTGGCGCGGGTGATCTCGAGCCAGTAGCGCTCGCCCAGCCTCCGGGCGCCACGCTCCGATCGCTCGACTACCGGCCGGGCCGCCTTTACCCGCTCATCCGACCCGATCGAACCGTCAGGCCCTCGGTCCTGCACTGAGCGCCAGCCCTCAAGCTCGCGGGGCATCGCAGTGAGCTCTCACTCGTCGTCGTTCTGGGCAAGCGCTGTCAGCCGCTCGGCCTCTTCGATTGGATCGCCGGCGAGTAGCAATGCGTCGACTCTGGCTACGCCTTTGGTTGCGCCGGCGCCGCCCAGGCACAGCGACCGGCGCTGCGCCAATCCGCGCAGCTGATCTGCGCTCGTCTCGAAGCGGTCGCTGGTCACCGCGCTGACCACGACGAATCTCGGGTCCCACGAGCGGCTGGCATCCAAAATGCTTTCGAACGGCGTGTCCGCGCCGAGGTAGGCGATCCGCCAGCCCCGCGACCGCAGCGCGAGCCCGAACGCGATCAGTCCAAGATCGTGCTGCTCGCCCGGTGCGCACGCCAGAACGATGCCGGCGCCGAGCCCGCGCCCCCAACCACGGGCCAGCCCCAGCAAGCGCCCCCGAAGAACGCTCGAGGCGAAGTGCTCCTCGGCGATCGACGCGTCCCCGCCCTCCCAGCGGTCGCCGAGCTCGTGCAGGTAGGGGAGGATGACGCCCGACAGCGTCGTGTCGAGCGTTGTTGCGGCGAGCATGCCATCGACGATCTCGTGCGCCCGCTGCTCGTCGAAGGCGGACAACGCGGTCCCGAGTTCCTGCCGTGCCTCGGCCGGCGGACGCGAGACATCTTCAGCCGGGGCGTCTAGTCGCGCCGCGAGCGCGGCGGCCTCGGCGGCCGCGAGGCCCTCGGCAAGGTGCCGCTGCATGGACTGCACCCGCTCGAGGTCGTCGTGCGAGTACAGGCGCAGCCCGCCCGCCGAACGCGTCGGCCGAAGCAGGGCGTAGCGGCGCTCCCACGCGCGCAGGAGCTCCGGACTGACCCCTGTACGCCGGCTCAGCTCCCCGATCCGCAACAGGCCGGTCTCGCTCATGCAGCAACTATACAGATAGTGGACAACATCTTGACAACGCTGCCACGTCCCGCTACTGTCCTCGGCGTACAGAATCTATACAGGAGGTGGACAACATGAAGAAGCTCGACCTGCTCGCCGCGACGCTACTGATCGTAGGCGGACTGAATTGGGGTCTCGTGGCGGTCGCGAAGTTCGATCTGGTCGCGTGGCTCTTCGGGCTGGAGTTCGGCGAGACGAACAGCGCGAGTCGTGTCGTCTACGGACTCGTCGGACTCGCAGCGGTTTACGGCATCGGCTCGTTGCTCACAGCCGGCCGCCGATCAAGCATCCGGCCGGCTGCGGAGGGCGCTCACTGACTCAACGACCGCGTGCCACCGCACGTGGCCTGACTGAAAGGAAGCACTTTGAAGAAGCTGATCACGATTCTCGCGCTCGCCGCCCTCGTCTTGCCGGCGACCGCCTCGACGACGACGGCACGGACGCACGAGAACAAGAACATCGTCCAGACGGCGGTCGCAGCCGGACAGTTCAAGACGCTGACGAAGCTGCTCACGCGTGCGGGTCTCGTCAACACTCTCCAGCAGCCCGGGCCGTACACGGTGTTCGCACCCACGGACGCCGCCTTCAAGAAGGTGCCGAAGAAGACGCTGACCGCGCTGCTGCGCAACAAGGCCAAGCTGCGTGCCGTGCTCCTGTACCACGTGGTTCCCGGCAAGGTCACTGCCACTGACGTCGTCAAGCTCTCCTCTGCCAAGACGCTCAATGGCAAGAGCCTGCGGATCCGCGTCGTCGGCTCGAACGTCTTCGTTAACAACGCACGGGTAACGAAGCCCGACGTGATGGCGACGAACGGCGTAATCCACGTCGTCAACCGCGTCCTGATCCCGCCGGCGCAGTAGCACAAGAAAGCACCTCCACTCTCTCGAGGCTCCTGCCGCGGCGGGAGCCTCGAGGCGTTGAAATGCGGAACGGTCGATCTCGCTCTTTTCGATCTGTATTCGGCGCCTCGATCAAGCACAGGGCCCGGCCAGGAACACGGGGAAGGCTTGGTCCGGGGACAGGGAAACGTAGTGGTCTCTGGAAACAACGGGAGATGCTCACGGTTTTCCTGTTCGACGAGCGAGAGTCCGAGCAAGTCGAGGACTGGCGGGCCGCACTCGAACGGCTCGCCGACGACGCAGTTGCTCTGGCTCGCCCTGCGAGACCCGACCGAGGAGGAGGTTGCGGCTCTGCAGGAGGCGCTCGAACTCGGCGACGAGAACGCGCAGAGGCTGCTCGAGCAGCCCAGCCGCGCGTCTCTGGCGGACGCAGGCGAGCGTATGCACGTGACGCTGTACGCGGCCGACATCGAGGAGGGTGAACCTGTCCTTGCTCCCCTCGAATGTGCGCTCGGCCGGAACTGGATCGTCACCGCCCATCATGGGAAGGTCGAGGTGCTCGAGGAGTTTCGTGAGCGCGCCGAGGGCGGAGGCCAGGTCGGTGCGCTCGACGCACCTTCGTTCGTCGCAGCGATTTTCGAGTGGATCGTTACCGGCTACTTCCGCGCCTTCGAGGCTGTCGAGAGCGAGCTGGAGGAACTGGATGCGAGGGTCATGTCCAGCACACCGACGGACGTCTCCGACGATCTGGCCCGGCTGGTCGAGCTCCGCCGCTCGATCGGGACGCTGCGACGGGCGCTCGCCCCGCACCGCGAGGTCGTTGTCGCCCTGGCACATCCCGAGCTCGATGCGCTCTCGACCGAGGACTCGGCAGAGAAGTTCGCCGCCCTCGAGAGTCGCCTGACCCAGGCACTGGACGCCGCCCGCGAAACGAAGGAATCGACCTTCGGCTCGTTCGACCTCCTCGTCGCCCGCATCGGCCAGCGGACGAACGACATCATGAAGGTGCTCACACTGGTCACGGTGATCCTCCTGCCCTCGACCGTGCTCGCCGGGATCATGGGCATGAACTTCCAGGTCGGCCTCTTCAACGCCGTCTGGATGTTCTGGGTGGTGATCGCCGCGATGTTCGGCATCGCCGTGCTCGTACTCTCAGTCGCCCGCAGTCGACGCTGGATCTAGCGACACGGTCACGGACACTTGACGGGGTGTCCCAACCTAAAAGGAACGGGGAAGCGAATGGCCCTCATTCGTACGGAGATCGACGGCCTCGCCGACTATCGCCTCACCAATTTGGGCGAGATCATCGAGTTCTTCTACGGCTTCGCGAAGAGGACTCGGCCGCTCATCCGTTCTTCAGGTTCGGTACACGGTTTCGGCTGGTGAGAGACGGGAACCACTCAGGTTCAAACACCAGACGAAAGGGGTCACCGTGGAAGGTATGCGTGACAAGGTCGAGGGCAAGCTCAAGGAGACCGAGGGCAAGTTGACCGACGACGAGCTCCGCGAGAAGCAGGGCGAAGCCCAGCAGAAGGTCGGCGAGGGCAAGGAGCAGCTCGAGGACGCAAAGGACGAAGCGCGCGATCGCATCTGACTCACGCCGATACTCGCTGCAACAGGGAGCGCTCGAGGAGCGCTCCCTGTTCGACGGTTTCGAGTTGAGGACGATTCGCGGCTTCGCCTCCGAGCCTGATCGACTGGTACGGGTGCTTCTGGCCGGCAAAGTCATGGAGGAAGCGGCGAAATTCCGCCGCCTCCGCATAGGCCGAGAGCGCCTTGAAGCTGTCAATCACCAGGATCCCCGGACGGCGCTCCTTGATCAGCGCAGTCACCTGCTCGAGGACACCGGCGAGGCCGCGCTCGTTGAGAGCTAGGCCGAGGTCCCCGAGGGCACCTCGCGCACGCCCACGATCATGAAACGCGCGCGCGTAGGTCTATAGCCTGCCGTCCGGTTGCTGGCTCCGCCCTCCGCTCGGGCTCTCGTCCTCGCGCTCTTCGACATCGGCAAGAGGCCCGACTACGCAGGCCTGCAGACGTTCGTGCGCGCGATCGAGCACGCGAACGTCCCGGAGGAAACCGTGACGTACGCCGGCACCTACGGGAGCAACCAGGTCACCGCGGACGCCATCAACGGTTTGCCGTCGGGCGTCTACGCGCCGATCTTCAGCATCAGGCCCGAGGGCAGCAGAGGACCGTACGCCGGGCGGAACCTTCCCCCCGAGGATCTCGCGAAGCTCGACCCGCGCTACGACGGGCCGATCCCGCTCCGCGATCCGAAGAAGCCGCTGCCGCGCGGCGACTACCTGAACTGGGGCCGCGAGCTCGGCTTTCGCTTCCGAGACACACTGCGGCACCGCGGCCGCGCCGGCGCGCCCGTTGCGACGACGTGGCAGTTCGACGAAGTCGTGTCCGAGACAGTCCTCGGTGGGCTGACCGTCCCCTACCGCCTTTACGTCGCCGGCATCCTCCAGGGCCTCCATCTCGGGCGCGTTCGGCTCGGCGACGAGCCACAAACGGGCATGGTCTGGGCGGCCGAGAAGACGCTCGCGACGCTGCCGCAGCTGCCCACGCCAACGGGCTCTCCCATGGCGGTGCTGTGGACCGCGATCGACAAGGCGGCGAGGCTGTACGTCGGGGAGGAGTACGTCGACTTCTCAGGCGACCCGCGCAGTGCTGCCGAGCGCTCGTCCCTCGGACAGCGGCGCATGCTCTCCGCCGGCCCGACGCGGCGGCGAATTGGGCACAAGTATGTCGTCGGCATGACGCCGGGCTTCCTCCTCCCCGGCTCCGCGCTCGGCGGCAACGTCCACGGCTGGCCGGTCAGCCGGGTCAACGACTGGCGCGAGCGCTTCGTGCGCGCTCGGGACTTGATCGCCCCGGTCGCCGGCTTCGCTCAGTTCAACTTCACGGGACCGAACGCTCGCTACGAGATCATGCGCGCTGCGATCGCGGCCGCCGCCTCGCCGTTCCCGACCTAGCCGTGTCGATCCAGCGAAGCTCGCGTCCTCAGAGGCCGGCGCACCTGGGCCAGGCACAGCGACAGATCAGCGGTGCTCTGAACCTTCGTACGCGACGGGCATCCCAACCGACGCCTCCTTAGCGACGTGAGGGCCATCGCGCGACAGGTTGCCCGCGTCGATCGCGAGGTCGGCCTCTAGCCCCTGTCTGCCGGTCCCGGGCTACCCAACCAGCCAGACACCGACCGGTACCGGTCGGTGTCCCACAAGGCCTCGCCGAGTGCTCGCGGCTGGCCACCGCTGCGGCGGGGTGAACCCCGACGGCGGACATCGCCGCAAGGGTGCTCGGGTCGGCGCTTCTAGTCGTTGCCGGCTGGTCGCTCCCCGTCGCGCCGGCCGCAGCCCGCTGAAGCGGCTATCGACGGGGCCGAAGCAGACGCGGCAAATGCTCCTCACGCGCCGATCCTGACACGATCCTGACATCGCCCGTCCAACCAGCTGCGCGACTTCGACGTCAACCCCGCGCAAACCGCATGGCTCCTAGTGCCGGGGGAGGGAGTCGAACCCTCACGCCCCTTGCGGGACACCTGATTTTAAGTCAGGCGCGTATGACCAATTTCGCCACCCCGGCGCCGGACCAGGGTAATGGGGCTACGTCCCCTCGACGTTGACGCTCTCCGGGATCCCCTCCGGCCCGTGGCCGCGATAGGTGTCCCGGAACTTCTTGAACGCGCTCGCGTTGTAGCTCGGACACACGGCCGAGTGCGCGAACCCGTAGTAGGTCGGGTCGGCGCCGTACTTCGACGTGTCGCCGGTCCAGGCGGTGATCGCGACTCGCTTGCCGAGCGCTTTCAGCGGGGTGCCGAACATCGAGATGGACGACGAGTCGTAGAACTTGCGCAGGGCCGAGACCGTCGAGGCGGGCGTCTGCGGGCCCCACCACAGGATCACGCCGCCGTGCTCCTCGTTGTGCACGACGTACCGCGGGTCGACAGGCGTCGTGTAGAAGCCCCAGATCGCGGGCGTCGGATAGTGGGAGCCACCCGCCGGCGGGAAGCTGTTGTACGGCACCTTTGTCCCTACCTGCACGTGGATCAGCCCCGGCTTGAGCGGGTGGACCTTGACCGTCTTGAAGGTGCACCCTGCAGTCTTCATGGCGCTTGCCACCCCGCTGTCGCTCGCGCTGCTCGAGCCGCCGAGCGTCAGGAACGCGACGGCGGCGATTGCGAGCACGACCGCTGACGCGCCCAGGATCACGAGCAGCATCTTCCGGTCGCCCGCGGCGGACGTGTTCGTCGCGGAGCGGCGCTTGGGCGCCTGGACCGGACGGCGGGGAGGTGCAGGTGTTTTCTTCTTCTCGGCCATGAGCGCGGCGGATGGTAGCAACGGCCTTCGCCGGTTCTCTATCGGCCGGATCGTGCCGTCCGATGAGCTTCCTACTGTTTGTAGACCATGATCTCGATCTTTGCTCTGTTGATCGGCGCCGCCGCCGGCGCGGCGGGCGCGTGGCTCCTTGCGCGTGCGCGCGCGGACGCGTCCATGACGGGGCTCCGGCTCGAGCTGGAGCATGAGCGCGCCCGCTTCGACGAGAAGGTCCAGCTGCTCGCGCGCGCCGAGGACGCGCTCGCGGACAGTTTCAAGGCTCTGTCCTCGGAGGCGCTGCGCTCGAACAACACCGCGTTCCTCGAGCTCGCGCGCACCCAGCTGGAGCGCTTCCAGGTCACCGCGCAGGGCGATCTCGAGCAGCGGCAGAAGGCGGTCGAAGCGATCGTCTCGCCGATCCGCGAGTCGCTCGAGAAGGTCGACGGCCAGATCCGCACCCTCGAGCAGGCCCGCACGCACGCGTACAGCACGCTGTCGGAGCAGGTGCGCTCGCTCGCCGAGGGCCAGCAGGCGCTACGCCTCGAGACCGGCAACCTCGTGACCGCCCTCCGCTCGCCGAGCGTCCGCGGCCGCTGGGGCGAGATGCAGCTCAAGCGCGTCGTCGAGATGGCCGGCATGCTCGCGCACTGCGACTTCGTCGAGCAGACGACGACCACGTCCGACGAGGGCAGGCTCCGGCCGGACATGATCGTGAAGCTGCCGGGCGGCCGCAGCGTGGTCGTCGACGTGAAGGCCCCGCTCAGCGCCTACCTCGAGTCGCTCGAGGCGCAGGACGAGGTCACGCGCCAGGCGAAGCTCGCGGATCACGCACGCCAGGTGCGCGACCACATCCGCAAGCTGAGCGCCAAGAGCTACTGGAGCCAGTTCGAGGACGCGCCCGACTTCGTGGTCATGTTCCTGCCGGGCGAGCCGTTCTTCAGCGCAGCGCTCGAGCAGGACCCGACGCTGATCGAGCAGGGCGTCGACCAGCAGGTGATCCTGGCCACTCCGACGACGCTGATCGCGCTCCTCCGCGCGGTGGCGTACGGGTGGCGCCAGGAGCAGGTCGCCGAGAGCGCCCGGCACATCAGCGAGCTCGGCCGCGAGCTGCACACGCGCCTCTCGACGATGAGCGACCACTTCGCGAAGCTCGGCCGCAGCCTCGACGGTGCCGTCCGCTCCTACAACGACACGATGGGCTCGCTCGAGCGCCGCGTCCTCGTGACCGCGCGGCGCTTCAAGGAGCACGGGGCGGTCGCGAGCGAGGAGCTCGCCGAGCTGACGCCGATCGACCGGACACCCCAGCTGGCGCAGGCGCCCGAGCTGCTCCCAGCCCAGCCCGACGAGCCCGGCGCCGAAGCCGCGTAAGGCTAGAACCTGAGCAACGCCCCGATCCCTTCCACGGGATCGAGGTCCTGGCGGTTCCGGAGCGCCCGCACCTGCCCGCCGTTGGCGAGCGTGTGGTGCACGGCCAGGTCGAGACCGCGCTCGCGGTGCTCCATCTCCGTCCCGTCGAGCGGGCACGGGCCACCGGTCGCCGACAGCCGCCCGCATGCCGGGCACTGCCACGCGTCGTGCGCGACGCCCTGCGAGAAGAGCAGCACCTCGACGCGCGCGTCCGACGCGGCCTCGAGCGTCTTCGCCCAGCCGGCCGCTGCGCGCCCGTCCCGGCCGATCTCCTCGCGCCAGCGGTCGACCAGCTCTGCCTCGTCCTCCGCGTCGGCCTGCTCGAGCACCGGCAGCACGGCGTCCAGCAGCTCGGTCGGGCCGGCCTGGGCCGGCGCCTGCGCCCACCCGACGACGGCCTCCTTCACGTCGCCCGGAAGCGCGCTCTCGAACTCGCTGCGCATCTCCTGTGGGATGACGATGACCACCCGTGCCGTCCGTGCGCGCCGCGCCTGCTGCCCGAGCTCGCCGACCACGGACTTGATGTGCTCCAGGACGAGGTTCTCGATGTGGCGCCGGTACCGCGCCTGCGACCAGCCGCCCTGGTCGTGCTGGCCCGGCGTGTCCTCGGACCGGTCCACGACCTCCTCGAGCCGGCCCGCCCTCAAACGATAGAGGCGGCCCTCCTCGCGCCCGACAACGGCCACGATCGCGCCGGTGCCGCGGCCGACGAGCGGCACGAGCGGCGTCAGCAGCGCCTCGCGCCCGACCGACACCGCGTCGTCGACCGACTCGGCGAGCGTCAGCGTGCGCCAGAGGTTGTCGAGCCCCGAGCAGAAGACAGCCACCGCCGTGTGCGCCGTCGCGGTCGAAATCGGTGTCGAACCAGCGGCGGATCCGCTCGACGTCACCGCGCAGCGCCTCGCGCTGGTCGTGCGACAGGCTGGCCCAGTCGCCATGGCTCGTGCGCAGGCCGTCGAGCAGCGAGCGCACGCGCGTCGAGGTGTCGCGCGCGGTCGGTGTGTCGCTCGGATCGAGGTCGACGTAGACGCTGATCGCACAGCCGTGCGCCGCACGAAACTCGGCGAGCTGGCGCAGCGTCTCCCAGGTGACGGTCGCGGCCACGGCCGAGGAGTCTAGGCGCCCCGGACCCAACGATGCGCGTCAGAACGTGGCGCTGCGTACGGGCGGCGGTTCGGCACCCGTCATTGCCTCGAGCTCCCCCACCGCACGGCGCACCTCACGGACGAAGAGCGACGCGTAGAACCGCTGCAGCAGCGCCCCCGCCGGGAACGCCAGCACCGAGAGCGCAGCGACCAGCTCACCCGTCGCGGCCGCGTACGCGAGCGCCCGCGACCCCGTACACGACCAGGTAGACGAGCACGACGCCGGCGAAGATCCGCAACGCCCACGACAGGCGCGCCGTTCCCTCGATCAGCGACCCGCCCTGCTCCGGCTCGATCTCGCCCTCGAGCACCGGCCGGAACGGCGTCAGCGGGATGCTCGGGACGTAGACGAGCCGCACCGGCGGCCCCGGATCGCCCTGGAACAGCGACCGGCGGTCACCGATGACGTCCCGGAGGCGTCCGGCCGCCTGATCGGGCGGCAGCGGGGAGGCAACCTCGAAGGTCCGGCGCGGGTCGACGAGGGCTTGAACACGTTCGAGGGCGGGAAGCTTCATGCCATCCATTTCGTTGAATAACCTGAAGGCCCGCTACGCGGCACAGCAGGGCCACGACCTGAAGGAGCAAGCTTGAGCAGTACCGACGTGCGTGAAGTGATCATTATCGGAGGCGGCCCCGCCGGCTACACGGCTGCGCTCTACAGCGCCCGCGCCAACCTGAAGCCGCTCGTGATCGAGGGCTTCGCCTGGGGCGGCCAGCTGATGATCACGAGCGACGTGGAGAACTACCCCGGCTACCCGGAAGGCGTGCTGGGGCCGGAGATGATGCGCGACTTTCGCAAGCAGGCGGAACGCTTCGGCGCCGACTTCGTCACCGACGACGTCACGCGCGTCGACTTCTCCGAGCACCCCTTCCGCGTCTGGGTCGGGGACGACGAGTACCGCGCCGAGTCCGTCATCGTCTCGACCGGGGCGACCGCCCGCCAGCTCGGGCTGCCCTCCGAACGGACGCTCCAGGGCCGCGGCGTCTCATACTGCGCCGTCTGCGACGCGGCGTTCTTCGGCGACAAGCGCGTGATCGTCGTCGGCGGCGGCGACTCGGCGATGGAGGAGGCCGTCTTCCTGGCCAAATTCGCCGCCAGCGTCACGGTCGTGCACCGCCGCGAAGATTTCCGCGCCTCGCCGATCATGCTCGACCGCGCCCGCGCCAACGAGAAGATCTCGTTCGCCACGAACAGCGTCGTCGACGAGGTCATCGGCGACGGCAAGGTCACGTCGGTGCGGTTGCGCGACGTGCGCACCGGCGAGATGACGGACATCGAGGCGGACGGCCTTTTCGTCGCCGTGGGCCACGACCCGAACACGGCGCTCTTCCTCGACCAGCTCGACCACGACGAGGCCGGCTACCTGGTCACGAAGCCCGGCTCGACCGCGACGAACGTGGACGGCGTCTTCGCCGTCGGCGACGTCGTCGACCACGTCTACCGGCAGGCGATCACCGCCGCCGGCTCGGGCTGCATGGGCGCCCTCGACGCCGAGCGCTGGCTGTCGGCACGCGAGGGCCACGCGGGCACGCCACTCCCGGAACCCGCTCAGGTTTAGCCCGGTATCGCGACGCTACGATCGCCGGCGGAATGCCGTTTTTCATCTGCCCGAACTGCAAGGAGCGCTCGATCGACCACGACGGTCGCGAGGGCCTCACCCGCCAGGCCGTCCGCGTGCTCGCGCTGCGGGTTCGGCTTCCTCTTCGAGCTGATGGACGACTACTACCCGGCTCCGACGACCGGGTTCGTCGTCTGCGACCAGGCGGGCCGCATCCTCGCGAGCGGGCGCGGCGTCTTCGAGCTGACCGGCTACTCCGAGGGCGACCTGATCGGCATGGACGCGACGCAGGCCCTCGGGCTCTCCGGCTGGCAGGACGGCAAGAACCCCGCTGAGCTCTCCCTCGAGTGGGGCGTGCGCCGGCTCGGCGAGCACCTCTACCTGCGCACGCACGCAGGCACGCAGAAGCGCGTCACCGCGGACTTCTTCCCCGCCTACGACGACGACGGCGGGCTGCTCATCGCGCTCACACCGATCTGAGCGCCGGCTGCACGTCGACGCGGCTCGACGGGCAGAGGTCGTTCACGACGCACTCGGCGCAGTCGGGCGCCCGCGCGATGCAGACACGCCGGCCGTGCCAGATCAGCAGGTGCGGGAAGCGCCCCCAGTCCTCGCGAGGGACGATCCGCTGGAGGTCGCGCTCGATCTTCACCGGGTCCTCCTGCCGCGTGAGTCCGAGCCGCTGCGACAGGCGCCGCACGTGCGTATCGACGACGATGCCCTGCGCGTTGCCGAGCTCGGCGGCGACGACGTTGGCCGTCTTTCGCGCGACGCCCGGGAGCTTCACGAGCTCGTCGAGGCGGGTCGGGACCTCGCCGTCGAAGTCCTCGAGCAGCATGTGCATCGTCCCGCGCAGCGAGCGCGCCTTCTGGCGGAAGAAGCCGGTGGCGAAGATGTCGCGCTCGAGCTCCTCCTGCGGCACGGCCAGGTAGTCCTCGGGCCGCCGGTACTTCTTGAAGAGCGTCCTGGTGACCCGGTTGACGTTGACGTCGGTGGTCTGCGCAGAGAGCATCACCGACACGAGCAGCTCGAGTGGCGAGCCGAACTTCAGCGCGATCGTCGCGTCCGGGTACGCGGCGGCGAGCCGGTCGATGATGGGCCGGATGCGGTCGCGGCGGCGGCCGACGGGCCGGCGTGCCTCGCGGACGTAGCTACGCGCCACGGCCGGCGAACTCCGGCCGTTCTCGGGCGAGCTGCTCGAAGAACTCGACCGCCGCCTGCCGGCTCTCCGGCTCGAGCAGCGTCTCGCGGGCGTACTCGGCCGCCTCCGGGAACCGGGTCGCCTCGTAGGCGCTCGCCGCGGCCACGACGTCGTACTCCGTGCGCCGGTGATGAACGCCGTCCGCGATCAGCCCCCAGTAGGCGCCCGGCTGATCCTCGTAGGGAAGGCCTACGCTGCCGGCGTTCGCGACCGTGATGCCGTCGAGCTCGCGGATCCACTGGGAGTGCGTGTGCCCGCAGACGACGACGTTCGCGTCGGCGGTGGCAAGCGCCTCACGCAGCCGGTCGTCGGGCGTGTCGGGCGTCAGCACCTCGAGGTCGCTGCGCGGCGAGCCGTGGCAGAACAGCGTCGGCCCCACCCCGTCCACGACCACGCGGACGTTCGCAGGGAGCGAGTGCATGAACTCCAACCGCTCTAGGCCCAGCTGCTCACGCAGCCACTCGAAGCGGGCCCGGCCGAGCTCCTCGTGCGGCGCAGCGCCGTCCGCAAGCTCGCGCTCCGCGTTGCCGCTCAGGAACAGCGCCCTGTCGCCGAGCGCGCGCAGCCGGTCGAACGTCTCGACCGGCATCGGTCCGGCCGCGAAGTCGCCCCCGATCACGATCGCGTCGACGCCCTCGCGCTCGACGTCGGCGAGCGCGGCCTCGAGCGCGGGCAGGTTCCCGTGGATGTCGTAGAGGGCGGCGACTCGCATGGGTCGGGAGACGGTAGCTATGCGACGGCCGCGTGGGCGTCAGAGGGCGCCTGCACGAGGCGTGGGCCCGCGCACACGGCGCCGAGCGCCGGGCAGCCGGCGCAGACGCGCTCGCTCGGCGTCGGACGGAACGCGCCCGCCGCGATCGACTCCACGACCTCGCCGAGCTCCGCCTCGAGCGCGGCCACATCGCCGCGCCCGTACGTGGCGGCGACCGGCTCGCCGGGACGCTCGAGGAACTGGTAGACGACCTCGACCTCCTCCGCGCCCGCCCGCAGGCAGGCGAGCGCATAGACGAGGCGCTGGAGCCGATAGTCGGCCTCGACCACCTCGGCGGGGCTCTCGTCGCCGAGCGCGTTCGACTTGTAGTCGACGACCAGCGCGCGCCCGCCGCCGCGGTGCACGACGTCGAGGTAGCCGTGGAAGAGCACGCCCGCGTGCTCGAAGACGAAGTGCGGCTCACGCTGGACGCCGTCGAGCGCGGCGAGGCGCGCCGCAAGCGGCGACGCGCAGTAGGCGGCGAGCAGGTCGCGCACGCGCGCGACGTTGTCGGCCGTCGCGCCCGGGTAGGCCGAGCGGACGCGCGGCTCGAGGTCATCCGGCACGGCCGGCGCGCCCAGGTCGATCTCCTCGAGCAGGCCGTGGACGGCGCTGCCGATCTCCGCCGCGCCGAGCCCGTCGTGGCCGGGGACCCCAGGCCCGGTGCCGGAGTCCAACGGCCGCATCCCGGCGACGCGCTCGGCGTAGTAGCGATACGAGCAGCGGTCGAACGTCGCGATGGACGTGAACGAGAGCTTGCGCGGCACGTGCAGCGGTGCCGGCTCGACAGCGGCGAGCTCGGGCAGGACGGGCGCCGGCTCAGAGCGGCCGGCCGGGATCGCCTCGAAGAGCGGCAGCTGGCCCTCCTCTGCCGGCGGCTCCTCTGCCGGTGCCTCCTCCGCGCCGCGGTCGACGCGCACGAGCAGGGTGGCGCCGTCGCGCTGCAGCTCCACGGTGGCGGCCTCGAGCTCCTTGACGGCGTCCAGCCGCTTCAGCACCCAGCCCATCGGAGTCGTGTCGTCCGGCTTCGCGAAATCGACCGAGCCGGCCACGATCAGCCGGTCGATCGCGCGGGTCATGGCGACGTAGTAGAGGCGCAACCGCTCCGCGTGCTGCTCGACCTCCCGCCGCTGCAGCACCTCGTCGTAGGCGAATGCCGGGCGCCGCTTGCTCGTCGCGGGGTCGACGATGCGGAAGCCGAAGCGGCCGTCCGAGAGCGCGAGGATCTCCTCGGCGGACGGCGCCGTCTTCTCGCGCCCGGCGTCCGCGACGACGACCACCTTGAACTCGAGTCCCTTGGCGGCGTGGATCGTCAGCAGCCGGATCGCGTCCGCCCCCTCCTCCTCCGCGACGGCCTCCAGCTCGCGCGCGCCGACGGCCTCCTGGTCGCGGACGAAGCGGACGAAGCCCTCGATGTCGCGACCGCGCAGCTCCTCGTACGAGCGCGCGAGCCGCGCGAGCTTGCGCAGGTTGGCATACCGGCGGCGCCCGTCCCAGCGGGACAGCACGGCGAGGTCGTAGTCGTGCGCGGCGACGATCTCCTCGCAGAGCCGTTCCAGCGGCAGGCGCGGCGCCGCGGACGAGATCCGCTCGTAGCGCTGCTTGAACGCAGCCAGCAACCGAGCGTCGTCCGCGTCCAGCTCGGGGACGCCGCGCTCCACGCCGACGAAGAGCGGGCGCTTCGGCGCCGCGCGGCGGAGCAGCACGAGCGCGTCGTTGGACAGGCCGACGAACGGCGATGCGAGCACGGTGACGAGCGCCTGGTCGTCGTAGCGGTTGTGCACCAGACGCAGGTAGGCGAGCAGGTCGACGACCTGCTGCTGGCCGAAGTAGCCGCGGCCCGTCGCCCGGTAGGTGGGCAGGCCGAGCGCGCGCAGCTCCTGCTCGTACCACTCGGCGTCCGTACCGGCGGCAAAGAGCAGGACGATCTCCCCGGGGCTGGCGTCGCCGCGGTCGACGAGGTCGCGGACCCGGCGGGCAACCGCACTCGCCTCGGCACGCCGCCAGTGCATCCCGGGTCCGGTGTCGCGGTACGACGCCTTGTCGGTCACGAGCAGCTCGACCGGGTGGCCGAACACCGGGTCCGGGAACTCGCCCGACGCGGCAAGCGGCTGGAACTCGTCGCCGAACTCCTCGGCGAACAGGTGGTTGACCGCGGCGAGCACGTCGGGCCGCGAGCGGTAGTTGCGCGTCAGCGCGAGCCCGCCGCCCTCGTCCGCGCGCCGCTCGCGGAACACCTGCACGTCGGCGTGCCGGAACCCGTAGATCGACTGGAACTCGTCGCCGACGAAGAAGACCTCCTTCTCGCCGGGCCCGGCGCTGATCAGGTCGATCAGCTCGCACTGGAGGCGGTTGGTGTCCTGGAACTCGTCGACGCTCACGTGGCGGAAGCGCAGCTGCTCGCGCTCGCGGATCGCCTCGTGTTCGCGCAGCAGGTCGCGCGCGGCCAGCTGGAGGTCCTCGAAGTCGAGCGCCGCCTCGCGCCGCTTGGCGGCGGCGTACTCGGCCGCAAAACCCTCCAGCAGGGCCTGCAGCAGGTCGCGGTCGCGCGTCGCGACCTCGTCGAGCGCCGCCTGCTCCACCTGCTTGCGCGCCTCCTCGTAGCTCGCAGTGCGGGCGCCCTGCCGGTTCTTGTGCGGGCTCAGGTCGAGCAGCTGCTCCGCGGACGGCGAGCGCCCGAGGATGTCCAGCAGCCGCGCCGAGTTCGCCCGCTGCAGCTCGGAGGCATCCGCGTCGTCGGCCAGGCAGCGCGCGGCCTCGGCGAGCGCCTCGACGCGGCC
This sequence comes from uncultured Thermoleophilia bacterium, assembly GCA_963710465.1. GTDB lineage: Bacteria > Actinomycetota > Thermoleophilia > Gaiellales > Gaiellaceae > JACVRM01. Next base: position 146,777 of record CAVQAQ010000003.1, on the reverse strand, counting down.
GGCGAGCTGCGAGGGCTCGCCGAGCTCGAGCACGAGCGGCCGTCCGGCCGAGCGCAGCGTCTCGTAGATGCCCGTCAGCATGCGCCGCAGCCCCGGAGCCGTGTAGGTCGCGAGTAGCCGGATCCGGTCGGGATCGTCCTCGGCGCAGAACGCGTCCAGCGCGGCCTCGAAGGCCTCGGAGCGCAGCACCGCGGCCTGCGCCTCGTCGAGCTCGCGGAAGCGCGGGTCGAGCCCGGCGTGGAACGGGTACGCCTTCAGCAGCCGGTTGCAGAAGCCGTGGATGGTCGAGATCCAGGCCCCGTCGAGCTCGCGCGCAAGGTCGTGCCGCCCGCGGGCACGGAGCTCCGAGCGGATGCGAGAGCGCAGCTCGCCGGCGGCGCGCTTGGTGTACGTGATGACGAGCATCGAGTCGACGTCGACGCCCTCGTCACAGACCGCGCGGACGAAGCGCTCGACGAGGACAGCCGTCTTCCCGGTGCCGGCTCCGGCGGAGACGAAGACGCGGCCGCGCGCCTCGACGGCCGCGGCCTGTTCGGGGTTCGGGGAGACGGTCATGCCCGCCTCACCCGGCACATCGACCAGAGCTGGCACCACGACGGGCACTCGCCGCCGCGCGGATCGTGCTGCACGTCGCCGTCCCGGATGCGGCCGGCGAGCGTCGCGGGCCGTCTCGCGCGCGCCCTCGACCTGCGCCCAGAAGGCGTCGTCCTCGACGTAGTCGGTCTTGACGAAGCCGGGGAGGTCCTCGGCCGCGTCGCTCCGCAGCAGCCCGCGCGCACGACGGTCGCCGGCGAGGGGCCGGTAGACGCCGCCGAGCGGCTCGAGGCCGATCAGGTCCCGCAGCACGAGCATGTAGAGCGGGATCTGCAGGCGCAGCTCTTTCTCGATCTCGCGCGCCGAGTGCGCGGTCTTGCCGGCCTTGTAGTCCTGGACAATCGCACGCGCCGAGAGCGGCTCGACGTCGATGCGGTCGATCTTTCCCGACAGGGTGAGCCCGTCACCCAGCTCCAGTCCGCGGATCGTCGAGCGCTCGTTGCCGAAGGCGACCTCGAAGCGGTCCGGCACGAGGCGGCCCTCCCCCTCCGCCTCGTCCCGGACGAGCGCTTCCAGGTCGTGCGCGAGCCCGGCCCGCAGCTGCCGCCGTTCCAGCTCGCTCATCTCCATGCGCACGCCGCCGACCGCCTCGTCGAGGCACGCCCGCATGAACGTGACCGCCGTCTCCACGTTCGACGCGTCGAGCCGGTCGGTGGCGAGCTCCTTCTGGATGCCGTTGAAGAAGCGGTAGAGCGCCGAGTGCGCGACGGAGCCGCGCAGCTTGGGGTCCACCTCGGCGTCGATCTGGCGCGGGTCGACCACACGCTCGACGAGCCAGGCCGATGAGCAGTCGGCAAAGCGCTCGAGCTCGGTGACGTTGAAGGTGGTCCGCCTGGAGACCTGCTCGAGCACCAGCGGGTTGCGGAGCAGCGTGCGGCGGCGCTCGGCGCCGAGCGCGCGGTCCAGCCGACGGTCCCAGCCGTTGGCGCGCGCGAGCGCCTGCGCCTCGGAGCGGGTGCCGTCGGCGGCCGCGAGCGACGCGACCGCGCGGAGCCGCTCGCGGTCGGTCGGCGCGCCCTCGAGCGGCCAGGTGAGCGCGGAGAGTGGGCGCCGGCGGGTCCAGCGCTCGACGTCGTCGCGGTCGAAGAGCGCGGCGACCTCCTGCCAGAAGGGACTTGCCTCGCGGGGTGCCCCCTCGTCGGTCGCCGCCTCACGCACGAGGTAGAGGCGGCGCGTCGCGCGCGCGCACGCGGTGTAGAAGAGGTAGCGGTCGCGGGCGACCGGGTCCGGCCGCTGCAGGCTCGGCCCGACGCGGCGCCGCAGGTCGTCGTCCAGGAACGGCGACGCGGGCGGCCGGCGCGGCAGGCTGCCCTCCTCGAGCCCGAGCACGAAGACGACGTCCCAGCGGCGCGTGCGGGCGCGCATGAGGTCGACCACCTGGACGCGGCCCGGGCCGCCGGCCGTGCGCGGCCAGATCGTGAGCCGCTCGAGCGCAGCGACGACGTCTTCACGCCCCAGCTCACCGTCCAGCCTGCGCCAGCCGTCGAGCTCGTCGAGCAGGCGGGCGACGGCCTCGTAGGCGCGCAGGTCCTCGCGCGACATCTCGCCGACCGGAGGCCGGTCGAGCCGGTGCGCGCCCTTGAGCAGCGCGACCGCGGCCTCGCGGACGGCGCCGGCCGGCTCGGTGGCAGCCCGCAGCGCGTCGACGACGGGGAGCCTGGAGCTGCGCAGCACCTCGACCTCGGCCTCCACCCGCTCGGGCGCTGCGATCCCGCGGCCGCGCAGGCGGCCCTCGACGTAGTCGGCGTGCGAGCGGCTGAGGCCGGAGTACGGCGAGCGGATGTAGCCGAAGAGCTCGCGCCGACCGCCTCCCAGCCATGCATAGCGGAGCAGCGAGAGCAGCGACTGCCCGTAGGCCGTCTGCGCGAGGCGGAGCGGCGCCTCGACGCCGTAGGGAATGCCGAGCGTGCCGAAGGCGGTCTCGAGCGGGGCGCGCAGGCGCTCGACCGACGGGCAGACGACGCCGATCAGCTCGGCCGCGGTGCCGCCGCGGATGAGCTCGAGGATCTCCTGGCCGACGAGCTCGAGCGAGCCGCGCGGGCCGGCCCCCTCGAAGAAGCCGGACGGCGCCCTCGATCGCCGGCGGGGTGGGCGTGGCGTCGGCGAAGAGCGCGCGCTCGACGTGCGCGATCGCCGGGTGCGCGACCTTCGCCCAGGCAGGCGGCAGCTCCTCGACCCGGCCGCCGGCGAGCCGGGACAGAGCGTCGGCCGTGCGGCCGAGCGCCGCGAAGGCGGGGCGGCCGGGCTCGTACGGAAGCGAGACGGTCACCTCGGCGCGGCCGGCCAGCGCCTCCATCAGCCGCCACTCGGCCGCGGTCAGGTCCTCGAAGCCGTAGGCGAAGACTGGCTGGCCCTGCCAGGCCTCGAGGTCGCCCTCGAGGCGCTCGACGGCGTGCGCGCGGAGCAGGTCGCGGTCCCAGAGCGCGAGCCGGTCGAGCTCGGCCCGGTACGCGGCATAGAGGCTGCCGAGGTCGCCGTCGAGCTGGTCGGGTGTGACGAGCGCCGCGCCGAGCTCGCGCACGGCGTCCCGGAGCGCGTCCACGAAGCCCTGCGAGCGGGCGGAGGTGCTCAGGCCGTTCAGCGCCGCCTGCGAGGTGGCGCGCCGGAGCAGCAGCGTCTGCTGGACGTCCGTGGCGACCGGGCGGGCGCCTGCGCGGCGGGCGAGGCGGCGGAAGAGGTCGTCGAATGTCCCGATCGAGCCGCCCACCAGTCCGCCGAAGCGGGCGACGAGATCGCGCTCCGCGCGCTCGACGTCCGACCCGTTCGGCACGATCAGGTACGGATCGCTATCGATCGCGGCCGCATAGCGCTCGAGGAGCAGCGCAACCTTGCCGGCATTCGCCGGCCCGACGACCAGCGAGAGGGCCATCTGCCCATCGTACGGACGCCTTCGGACGGCACCGACGCCGCCCGGAGCGGCGTCTTCCCAAAGAGCGGGAAAAGCTTCCTACGCGACCCTGGGCTCGGCGCGGGCGCGCCGGATCCGCCACGAGCGCAGCAGGCTGAGAAGCGCCTGCTCCTCCGGGTCGAGCGCGATGTCACGCGCACCGACGACGCGCAGGTGGCGCGGGCGGAAGTCCTCGATCGTGCGCCCGTCCAGGTACTGCTCGACGACGCCGGGGCTGACGTACGAGCTGCGGGCGACGGCCGGTGTGTTCCCGAGCCGCTCCGCGACCCTCCGCATCACGCCCGCGACCACGCGCTTCGCCTCGGCCTCGGTCTCGGCCGGGCGGTGCTCGGCGAGTGCGATCGCGGCGGTGAGCGTCCCGCCCCACGTGCGGAAGTCCTTCGCGGTGAACTCGTCGCCGAGGTGCTCGCGGACGTATTCGTTGAGCCGCGCGCCCGTGAGGTTGTAGGTCTCGTCCTCGTCGACGTAGCGGAAGACGCGTCCGCCGCCGCGGAGCGCCAGCAGCTCGCGGACCGCGTCGGCGAGCTCGGCATCGACGACCTGCGTGCGCACGAGCACGCGGTGCTTGCCCCGGTACGAGAACTTCATCCGGCTGCCGCGGACGGCGACGTGGCGCTTCGTCAGGGTCGTGATCCCGTACGTCCGGGACTCGCGCGCGTAGCGGTCGGAGCCGACCCGGAACCAGCCCATGTTGATCAGCCGCACGGCGACCGCGGCGACCCACTCCCGCTCGTACGGGCCGAGCTCCATGTGCTCCGACATGGCGGCGCGCAGGTCGGGCAGCCGCTCGGCGAAGCGGATGAGCCGGTCGTACTTCTCCTGCTCGCGGGCCGCGCGGTAGTCCTCGTGGTACAGGTACTGGCGCCGACCGGCCGCGTCGAGGCCGGTCGCCTGACGGTTGGCCGAGGGCAGCGGCGAGATGCGCACCTCACGCCAGGCCGGCGGGATGACGAGCGCCTCGATGCGCGCGAGCTTGCCCGGATCGGTGATCCGGCTCCCGCGGGCGTCGACGTAGCGGAAGCGACCGGGCGACCCCAGCCGCCGCCATCCTCCTTGGCCGGCCATCGAGCCGTTCTAGCCCGACCGTGTTCTGCGTAATCTCCGCGCCGATGGACGAGACGACGATCGTCGTGCTCGAGGGCGACGAGACCGGGCAGGAGCTGCTCGAGGAGGCGCTGCGCGCGCTCGACCCCTCACGTCACCGGGGTGCCAGTCTCGTTCGACCGCTTCGACCTGTCGCTCGAGTCGCGCCGCGCGACGGACAACCAGGTCGTCTACGAGGCCGCCGCGCGCATCCGCGAGACGGGCCTCGGCCTGAAGGCGGCGACGGTCACGCCGGAGGGCGCCGGCGACGTCGGGTCGCCGAACCGGATCCTGCGGGAGGAGATCGGCGGCCGCGTGATCATCCGCACCGGCCGGCGCATCCCCGGCGTGATCCCCCTGGGCGGCGTGCACGCGCCGATCTCGGTCGTGCGCATGGCCGTCGGGGACGCGTACGGCGCCAGGGAGTGGCGGGAGGGCTCGGGCGAGGACGAGGTCGCGTTCCGCACCGAGCGCATCGAGCGGCGCATCTGCCGGTCGGTGGCCGAGTTCGCGTTCCGCGAGGCCGAGCGCAGCGGCGCGAAGGTGTTCGGCGGGCCGAAGTACACCGTCAGCCCCGTCTACGAGGGCCTGCTCAAGGAAGAGATGGACGCGGCGGCGGAACGCCATCCAGCGGTGCCGTACGAGCCCCAGCTGATCGACGCGACGTTCGCGCTGCTCCTGCAGACCGAGGGCTCGCCGCTGGTGATCCCGTCGCTGAACCGTGACGGCGACATCCTCTCCGACCTCGTCCTGCCGCTCTTCGGCTCGATCGCCGGCGCGGAGTCACGGCTGGTCGCGTTCGACGACGACTTCGTCCTCCAGGCGGTCGTCGCGGAGGCCGCGCACGGCACCGCGCCGTCGCTCCAGGGCAAGGACGTCGCGAACCCGCTGGCGATGATCCTGGCCGGCGCAGCGCTGCTCGCCTACGGCGACCCGCAGGCGCAGGCGGCGTCGCGGGCGCTGCGCGAGAGCGCCCTCGAAGCGGTCGCCGCGGGAGTGCGCACGGCCGACCTCGGCGGCCATGCCGGCACGACCGAGTTCACCGACGAGGTCATCCGCCGGACGCGCGCCAAGCTCGAGGTCTGGGCCACGCTCTGACGCGGAAGAGCCTCACCGGCGCCGCGGGAAAGTACCGGCTGCGTCAGCATCCGCGATCCATAGAGTCTGGCGCGTGAAGGTCGGAGTCCCGAGGGAGACGGAGCCCGGCGAGCGCCGCGTGGCTCTGGTGCCGGACGTCGCCGGACGGCTCGTCAAGGCCGGCTCGGAGGTGCTCGTCGAGCGCCGTGCGGGCGAGGCCGCGGGCTACCTCGACGCCGCCTACACGGAGGCCGGCGCGCGGGTCGTCGAGGCGGCCGAGATCGACGCGCAGGCCGATGCGATCGTGCGCGTCGCGAAGCCCTCCGCGGCCGAGATCGCGCGCGCTGCGGGAGGGCGTCGTCCTGATCGCGTTCCTGCAGCCGCTGACCGACCCGGACACGACCCGCCTGCTCGCCGAGCGCGGCGTCGTCGCGTTCGCGATGGAGTCGATCCCGCGCATCACCCGCGCACAGCCGATGGACGCGCTCTCGTCGCAGAGCACGGTCGCCGGCTACAAGGCGGCGCTGATCGCCGCCGACCATCTGCCCCGCTTCTTCCCGATGCTGATGACGGCGGCCGGGACCGTGCGGCCCGCGAAGGTGCTCGTGCTCGGCGCGGGCGTCGCCGGGCTGCAGGCGATCGCGACGGCGAACCGGCTCGGCGCCGTCGTCTCCGGTTTCGACGTGCGGCCGGTCGTGCGGGAGCAGGTCGAGAGTCTCGGCGCGACGTTCCTCGACCTCGGCGTGACCGGCGAGGAGACCGAGGGCGGTTACGCGCGCGAGCTGACGCCGGAGCAGCAGGCGCAGCAGCAGCAGGCCCTCGAGGAGCGCATCCCGGACTTCGACGCGGTGATCACGACCGCGCTCATCCCCGGCCGCCCCGCGCCGCGGCTGATCCCGGCGGCGGCCGTGCGCGGCATGCGCCCGGGCTCGGTGATCGTCGACCTCGCCGCGGAGGCGGGCGGCAACTGCGAGCTGACGGTACCCGGCGAGGTCGCGGAGGTCGACGGCGTCACGGTCGTCGGCCTGCTCAACCTGCCGAGCACGATGGCGACCGACGCCAGCCAGCTCTATTCGCGCAACGTGCTCGCGCTGCTGCAGCACCTGGCGCCGGAGGGCGAGCTGCAGCTCGACTGGGACGACGAGATCACCGCGGGCGCGTGCGTGACGAAGGACCGGGTGGCGGCCTGATGGAGAGCCAGTTCCTGATCGAGCTCACCGTCCTGATCCTCGCGATCTTCCTCGGCCTCGAGGTGATCTCGAAGGTGCCGACGCTGCTGCACACGCCACTGATGTCCGGCACCAACGCCATCCACGGCATCGTCATCGTCGGCGCGATCATCGTCGCCGGCCTGCCCGGCCAGGTCTGGTGGATACGGGTCATCTCGCTGGCCGCGGTCGCGCTCGGGACGATGAACGTCGTCGGCGGCTTCGTCGTCACCGACCGGATGCTCGAGATGTTCAAGAAGCGCCCAGGCGAGGACAAGGGCAAGCGATGAGCCGCACGGACGCGATCAACCTCGCGTACCTGGTCACGATCATCTGCTTCATCCTCGCGCTCCGCTTCCTGTCGGACCCGGCGCGGGCGCGCCAGGGCAACTGGGTGGGCGCGTTCGGAATGGCGGTCGCGATCGTGGCGACGTTCTTCCGGCCGGGGCTGCAGAACATCGGCTGGATCCTGCTCGTGATGGCCGTCTTCGCGCCGGTCGGCTGGTACGCGGCGCGCGCGGTGAAGATGACCGCGATGCCGCAGATGGTGGCGCTGTTCAACGGCGTCGGCGGCGGGGCGGCGGCGCTGATCGCCCTGGTCGAGTTCCACTACGCGGTGCCCGTGCCGGGAAGCCTGAGCGCCAGCGTGTCGGTCTCGATCGTGCTGAGCGCGCTGATCGGCTCGATCTCGTTCGCCGGCTCTCTGATCGCGTTCGCGAAGCTCCAGGAGCTGATCGGCGGACGGCCGATCACCTACCCGGGCCAGAAGATCGTCAACGCGCTCGTGATGGCCGGGCTGCTCGCGCTCGGCATCGCGATCATCGCGGGCGCCGAGCAGGAGTGGGTGCTCGGCCTGCTCGTCGTCGGCGCGCTCGTCTTCGGCGTGCTGTTCGTCCTCCCGATCGGCGGAGCCGACATGCCGGTCGTGATCGCGCTCCTGAACGCGTTCACCGGCCTGGCGGCGGCGGCCACCGGCTTCGTCCTGCACGAGAACGTCCTGATCGTCAGCGGCGCACTGGTCGGCGCGTCGGGCACGCTCCTCACGCTGATGATGGCGCGCGCGATGGGCCGCTCGGTCACGAACGTCCTGTTCGGGGCCTTCGGGCAGATCCAGGCCTCCGGCGCAGCCGCGGTCGGCAGGACGGCGACGGCACCGTCCGCTCGACGACCGCCGACGACGTCGCCGTGATGCTCGCGTACGCGAAGCACGTAATCGTCGTCCCGGGCTACGGGCTGGCCGTCGCGCAGGCGCAGCACGACGTCCGCAAGCTCGCCCAGGAGCTCGAGAGCCGAGGCGTCGACGTCAAGTACGCGATCCACCCGGTCGCCGGCCGCATGCCCGGGCACATGAACGTGCTGCTCGCCGAGGCGAACGTCCCATACGACGAGCTGTTCGAGATGGACGAGATCAACGGCGACTTCGACGAGGCCGACGTCGCCCTCGTCATCGGCGCCAACGACGTGACGAACCCGGCGGCGCGCAACGACACGGGCAGCCCGATCTACGGCATGCCGATCCTGAACGTCGACCACGCGAAGAACGTCGTGGTGCTGAAGCGCTCCATGAACCCCGGCTTCGCGGGCATCGACAACCCGCTCTACCTCGATCCGAAGACGGCCATGCTCTTCGGTGACGCCAAGGACTCGGTCGGCAAGCTCGTCGACGCCGTCAAGGGCCTCTGAAACCAGCAGTCCCGCCTGTTCCGGGCCTGGCTTCTCGCGACAGGCAGCTCCGGGGCCGGCCGCGGGCCTCCCTCCGGTTTGACCGTATCGACAGAATCCGCACGCGTGGGTGACGCGAGCGAGGAGAAGGTGTGCCGAACGTTCCACTGCTGACGGGCGAGCACGTCCGGGCGGCGGTGTCCCCGTCCGAGGCGGTCGACGTGGTGCGCGACGCGTTCCTGGCCTACGCGCGCGGCGACTGGACGATGCCGCCGAAGACCTACGTCGAGGCGTACCCAGCGGGCGACTTTCGCGCCATGCCGGCGCTCGGCGGCGGCTACGCCCTGCTCAAGTGGGTCACGTCGTTCCCCGGCAACCCTGCTCGCGGCCTGCCGACGGTCACCGGTCTCGTGCTGCTCTCGAGTGCCGAGGACGGGTCGCTCCTCGCCGTGCTCGACACGGCCGCAGTCACCGCCCGCAGGACCGGTGCTGCGGCCGTGCTGGCCGCCGAGGTGCTGCGGCGGGCCGACGCCGGTCCGGCGGCCGTCGTCGGCGCCGGCGTGAACGGCCGAGCCGCGGCCGAGACCTTTGCCGCCCGAGGCCACGACGTGGCGCTGTGGGACGTCGACGCAGACCGGGCCGCTGTCGTGGCCGGCGAGATCGGGGCGACCGTCGCGGCCAGCCGCGAGGAGGCGCTCGGCGCGGACGTGGTCGTGACGGTGACGCCCGGGCACGACCTGCTGTTCCCCGAGGGCAGCCTGCAGGCCGGCCAGCACGTCAGCCTGATGGGCGCCGACGGTCCGGGCAAGGCCGAGATCGGCGCCGAGGAGCTGGCCCGCGTGGCCGGCGGAGCCGGCGTGCTGGTCGTGGACGAGTGGGAGCAGGCGTCGCATGGTGGCGACACCTCACACGCGGTCGAGCGCGGGCTGCTCGGACGGGAAGCGGTCGCGACGCTCGGCGGCATCATCGCCGGCGAGGAGCAGGGCCGTCGCTCGGACGCCGACATCACCGTGTTCGACTCGACCGGGCTCGCCATTCAGGACCTGGCCGTCGCCATCGCGGCGTACCGAGCGTTCGAGGCTGGCGACCTGTCGGACGCTCAGATGCTCGCGATGTAGCGCACCACTTCTCGCTCTTCCAGATTGACCAGTCCGTCCCGGCCGGCTAGGCGAGCCGCGCCGGATCGAACAGCGCCGGCTCCTGGGGCGCCCCGCCAAGGATCGCCCGCGCGACCAGGTCGCCGGCCAGAAAGCCGATCACGTTGCCGTGCCCGGAATAGCCGGCGGCGGCCCACACGCGGTCCTCGCCCGGCACACGGCCGACGAGCGGGCGACCGTCCGGGGAGGTGCCCCAGATTCCCGCCCACCGGTGCGTCACGTCCGGGGGCCTGCCGACCAGCTGCGCGGCGAGCTGTTCGATGCGATCCTGGATCACCGGTGTCGTCGCCTCGACGGCGGTCCACTCGGTGTCGAGGCTCCCGTCGCGCCGACCGCCGATCACGAGGCGCCCGTCCGGCAGCTGCTGCCAGTAATCGAACCCGTGGCGCGAGTAATGCGGGCGCGGATAGAGCATGCGGGCGAGCGGCCCCGTGGCCAGCATCTGGCCGCGCGTCGCCCTTACCCGCTCGTCGAGGAACGGCACGAGGCCGCCGGTGTAGCCGTCCGTCGCGACGACGACCTGCGCGTCGCCGAGCGCCTCGAGCGAGTCGGCACGCTCGTGCTCGCGGACTTCGGCGCCGGCCTCCGCGGCGAGCGCCGCCAGGCGCCGCACCCAGCGCGCCGGCTGCAGCGACCCATCCGTCGGGTGGACGACCCCACCCTGAAACAGCCCGTCGAGCGGCGCCGGAGGATCGTCGAGCCACTCGGCCGCGAAGCCGTCCTGGACCAGCGCCTCGTACTCGGCCCTCAGCTCGTCTCGCTCGTACTCGTCGGCCGCGAGCCGCAGGCTGCCTGTGCCCACGAACGCGTCGCCGGCGAGCGAGGCCAGCCGTGCAAGCGCCCGCTCGGTCAGCTCCCAGTAGTGACGCGCGAGCCCGGCCCCGAGCTCGCGGCGCGCCGCGTCGTACGGCATGGCGCCTCCGCGGAGCGCGAAGCCGCCGTTCCGGCCGCTCGCGCCCGACGCGATCGCGCGCGCCTCGAGGAGGCGGACGCGGACGCCCGCCTGCGCCAGCGTGAGCGCGCACGAGCAGCCCGTCACGCCGCCGCCGACGACGACCACCTCGGGCTCGGCCCCGAGCCGCATCGCAGGCAGCGCCGGCGCCTCCTCCTCCAGCCAGAACGAGCCCACGTCGGGCGATCGTAATCACTGCCCGCCGCCCTCGGACAGCCAGTGGGTCAGCTTTGACGCAGTCTTCACGGCGACCACCTGACATCCGCCGGAGGGCCGCCACTCGGCGCTCCTCCGGCGCGGCCCGAACCGGGCTCACCGCCCGGCCGCCCGCCGGTAGAGCCCGTCTCCTTCCGCCGCCAGCCCCGCGAGCTCGAGCTCGGTCAGGGCGGCGGCGACCGCTGACGCGTCGAGCCCCGTCGCCCGGACCAGCTCGTCGACGGCCATCGCGCCGTCCAGCGCATCGAGAACGCGGGCCGCCGCTCCTTCCACCCGCGGGGGCACCGAGGCCGCTTCCTCGATGCCGAACGAGCGCAGGACATCCGCCGGCTCGAGCAGCGGCGTCGCGCCCAGCGCGAGCAGCCGGTTGGTTCCGGCGCTGAGTGCGGACGTGATCTCGCCCGGCACCGCGAACACCTCCCGTCCCTCCTCGAGCGCGAGGTCGGCCGTGATCAGCGCGCCGCTCCGCTCCCGCGCCTCGACGACGACCGTCACCTCCGCCAGGCCGGCCACGATCCGGTTCCGCGCCGGGAAGCGCCACGGCGCCGGCTCGACGCCGGGCCCGTACTCGGAGATGACGACGCCGGTCTCGCGGATCCGGCCCGCCAGCTCGGCGTGCGAGGCCGGGTAGTCGCGGTCGATTCCGCAGCCGAACACGGCGACCGTCCGGCCGCCGGCGTCGAGCGCTCCGCGGTGCGCCTCGGCGTCGATCCCGCGCGCCATGCCGCTCACGACGACGAGACCGGCGCGTCCAAGCTCACGCCCGAGCATGCGCGCCACCTGGGCGCCGTACGACGAGCAGGCGCGTGCACCAACCACCGCAACGGCGGGCGCGTCGAGGAGGCCGGGCTCTCCGTCGCCGTTGACGAAGAGCCCGGCCGGTGGGTCGAAGATCGCGGCCAGCCCGCGCGGGAACCGCGGCGAGGAGCGCGCGATCCACGTCACGCCGAGCTTGCCCAACCGCTCGAGGTAGGCGCGTTCGTCGAAGCGCCGCACGAACGCGCGATAGTGGGCATCGGTCGGCTCGCGCACGACGTGGCGGCCCGTCGCGGCCGCGTAGGCGGCGAGCGCCAACTGAGTCACGCCGCCAGCTCCGGCGGCGGCCGGTACGCGAGTGCCTCCCCGACGTGCTCTTCGGCGATCGCGTCCGCACCGGCGAGGGCGGCGACCGTAAGCGCGACGCGCGCAACCCGCGCGCGGCCGCGGCCAGAGAGCGGTAGCCGCTCGACGGCGCGGTCGAGCAGCTCGTCGGCGGCCGTCGTGCGCGGCAGCCCACCGTCGACCAGCCGCTCGCGAGCCTCGACCACCCGGTCGCGAACGGATGTAGACGGCTCCCCGGGCTCGGCCGCCAGCTCGTGAGCGCGCGGGCGCGGCACCGTCACGACGAGGTCGAAGCGGTCGAGCAGCGCGCGCGAGAGCTTGTCGCGGAACGCGGCCAGCCGCTGTGGCGAACACGAGCAGGCGACCTTCGGATCGCCGCGGGCGCCGCACGGGCAGAGGTTCATCGTGCCGACGAGCTGGAAGTGCGCCGGAAAGAGCGCGCGGCCTTCCACACGGGCGACGGCGATCGAGCCGTCCTCGAGCGGCTGGCGTAACGCCTCCAGGGCCGGCCGTGCGAACTCCGGCAACTCGTCCAGGAGGAGGACGCCGTTGTGCGCGAGCGTCGCCTCGCCGGGTCGGAGCCGCCCGCCCCCGCCGCCGACGATCGCCGGCATGGATGCGCTGTGGTGCGGGGCCCGGAACGGCCGCCGCTGCACCAGCCCGTGTCCCGGCCGCAGGAGGCCGGCGACCGACCAGACGCGCGTTACCTCGAGCGCTTCGTCGAACGTCAGCGGCGGGAGGATGCCGGGCAGCCGCTGCGCGAGCATCGACTTCCCGGTGCCCGGCGGACCCGCGAGCAGGAGGTTGTGACCTCCGGCGGCGGCAAGCTCGAGCGCCCGCCGCGCGCGCTCCTGGCCGCGGACGTCGGCGAGGTCGCGGTACGCCGGTGGGCGGCCGTCGCGTTCCGGCGGCGCGCACGGCTCGATCTGTAGCTCGCCCCGCAGGTACTCGGCCGCCTCGCGGAGATGACCGACGGGGATCGCCTCGATGCCGCCCAGCGCTGCCTCGGGCGCCGACTCGACCGCACAAAGGATCCGCTCGGTTCCCGCGCGCCGCGCGGCCTCCGCAACGACGACGGTTCCGGCGATCGGACGGATATGACCACCGAGCGCGATCTCTCCCAGGGCTGTGTGCCCCTCAACGCGGTCTCGGGGGATCTGCCCCGATGCGACGAGGATTGCGATCGCGATCGGGAGGTCGAAGCCGGCCCCCTCCTTCTTGAGCGCCGCCGGCGCGAGGTTCACCGTCAGTCGCTTGTTCGGCCACTCGAGACCGCCGGAGATGAAGCCGCCCCTGACCCGCTCCTTGGCCTCTTGGCAGGCGCGGTCGCCCAGCCCCACGAGCACGAACGCCGGCGTCTGGCCGCGAAGCTGCGCCTCCACTTCAATGCGCCGCGCCTCGAGGCCGACGACGGCGTGCGTGAGGACGCGTGCGAGCACGCTCAGACGGTAAGGAGCGAACTCGTACGCGTTTGTGACTATTCCGTGCCGAGAGGCTCGCGCCAGACGAGCGCGGTGCCGTCGAGCACGACCACGGCGTCCTGGTTCGTGATCGTCGTCCGCAGCCGCGCGATCGGCTTTTCCTCGCGGAGCTCGAGCACCTCGACCTCGGCGGTGATCACGTCCCCTGGGCGCACCGGCGCGCGAAAGCTCCAGTCCACCTGCAGGAAGACGCTCCCCGGGCCGGGCAGGTCCTCGGCGACGACCGCGTTCAGCAGGCCCGAGGTCACGCCGCCCTGGACGATCAGCCCGCCGAAACGCGAGCGCTCGGCGAGCTCACGGTCGTAGTGCAGCGGGTTGCGGTCGCCCGTCAGCTCCGTGAAGAGCTCGATGTCGCGCTCGCGGATCCCGCGCGAACGCCGCGCCGTGTCGCCGACCCGCATCGCGGTAGCCTCGCAAACGGTGCGCCCCTGGGAGAAGCTCAGCGAAAGGATCTCGTACGGGGGTTTTCGCACCGTCGTGACGCGCCGCTTCCGGCTGCCGGACGGCCGCGAAGCCGATTTCGACGTCGTGCAGAACCCGGACACGGTCGCCGTCGTCGCCCTGACGGAGGCGGCGGGCGAGGTGATCCTCGTATGCGAGTACCGGCCGGGTCCCGAGCAGCTCCTCTACGAGCTCCCCGGCGGGGCCGTCGACGACGGCGAGACGCCCGAGGAGGCGGCGCGGCGGGAGCTGCTCGAGGAGACCGGCTACGAGGGCGACCTACGCCCGGTCGGGTCGTTCTGGGCCGGCGCGTACTCAACGCACCGCCGGCACGCATTCGTCGCGACCGACTGCTACCGGGTTGCCGAGCTCTGGCCGAAGGACGACGAGGCGATCGAGGTCGCGCTGATGCCGTTCGCCGACTTCCGCGGACATGTGCGACGCGGGGAGCTCACGGACGTCGCGACCGCCTACCGCGGGCTCGACGCGCTCAACCGGCTGTAATGAGTGCTCCGCGCTCTTTCCTCACTGTAGTTTGCTATAGAAATTTTGCATACTTTGTATTTAGATATACAGACAGCGCGGGGAGAGAGCCGCTCCGCTCGCGCGGTAGTTCGCGCTCATCTCTTGCATGTAATTCTTTTTGCTCTAATGCACTTGAGTTCGCAGCTTTTTGCAATCTTGTCCGTGCCGAGCAATAGATTCCACCTGTGCTCGCCCGGACGCAGGCTGCTCTCTATGAGTCGATCGACCTGGAGCTTTCATGGTCGGAAGACCAACTCCCGCAGGTCGTACGGACGAAGCACGTGCATGCCCTCCACCCCTACCTCGGGAAGTTCATACCGCAGCTCGTCGAGGTCTTCCTTCGACGCTACTTCAAGCCCGGCGATCTGATCTTCGATCCGTTCGCAGGCTCAGGGACCACGCTCGTCGAAGCGAACGCATTCGGCGCCGATGCCGTCGGGACGGACATTTCGGCGTTCAACTGCCTTCTGGCCAGCGTCAAGACTCGCGGATACGCGGTAGCTGAGCTCGAGCTCGCCCTACGCACGGTGCTGGAAGACGCGCGCCAGAACGGGTCGACGGGAGCCAACGCGTCCCCGTGGCTCCAACAGTGGATCGCGCCGCAGGCGCTCGACGAGCTGCTCGCCTATCGCGAGCGCCTGGCCAGTCTGCCGCCGATTCACGCGGACGTTGCACGGGTCATTCTCTCGAGGGCAGCACGATCGGCTCGGCTCACCACGCACTTCGACCTCGACTTTCCTCGGAGCCCGATTACCGCGCCCTACCACTGCTACAAGCACAAGCGCACGTGCCGGCCGGTCGAGACGGCAGCCAAGTTCCTCAGCCGGTACACAACGGACACCTGTCGCCGCATCCGTGCGTTCGGCGGAGTGCGGACGACCGCATCGGTGACGGTCCTGCACGGAGACACGCGGGCGGTGCGCCTCGATCGGCCCGCGGCCGGAGTCATCACATCGCCGCCCTATCCCGGACTCATCGATTATCACGAGCAGCACCGGTACGCCTACGAGCTGCTCGGCTTTGACGATCGGCGCGACGAGGAAATCGGCGCAGCGGCAACCGGCCGGCGCAAGACCGCGCTCACGCAATACGTCGACGCGATGAGCGCGGCATTCGACAATGTCACCGCACAGCTCGAGCGGGACGCGTGGGTGCTCATCGTGGTGAACGATTCCCACGGCCTCTACCCCGCGATTCTTGAAAACGCCGGCCTCGCCGAGGTCGATCGGGTGACGCGCCACGTCAACCGCCGCACAGGCCGACGCGCAGGCGAGTTCTTCGAAGACGTGCTGATCTGCCGCGCCGTCTGATCGCGCACCATGGACGCCGCTGTCGACGTCGAGGTCAAGGAGATCCTCGACCGCTTCATGGACGGATGGATCGCGAAGCAGCACGAGGAGATCCGCCGGATCAAGGAAGAAGGCGTCTCACCACAAGGAGTGCTCGCTCCGTTTCACGATGCCCTGGTCCCCGGAATCCGCGGACTGGGAGAACGCTCCTTCTCGACATCCCTAGGCAACGTCCACGAACAGATCGCCCAGGCGATCGGGAAAGCCAGCCACGCTGACGCGCGGCGTGCGTTCGACTTGACCGGCGAGCTTCCGGTACTCGCCCGCGAGTTCATCACCCAGCGTGTCGCGGCTTTACGGAGCGCATCCGTCGCTCCCGACCACGAGTTCGAGCGGAGTCAGCTGCTCGAGACGTTCGGTGCGACCGTCGTCGAGACCACCCGCATCGATCTCTGGATAACCGCGCATGACGGCGTCGATCACTACTTCGAGATGAAGAGCGCCAAGCCCAACAACGGTCAGTGTGTCGAGATGAAGACGAGGCTCCTCACCGCCCTGGGGATCCGCCGGCAGCCCAGCGTCCACGTTGCGTGGGCCGTTCCGTACGACCCGTACGGCGCTCCCGCCGCGTACGCCCACCCGTATCCCAAGCGCTTCTTCGACTTTCCGCGCGAGGTTCTCATGGGCGCGGCATTCTGGAATTTCGTCGGAGACGACGGCGCGACGTACGAGGACCTCCTGGCGCTCTACCGCGAGGTCGGCCGGAACCACGAAACCGCGCTCGACACGCTCCGCGAAGAGCTGGCCAGCCGCGATGCATAGGAACGCCGCTAGAACGCGTCGCTGATCCGGCGCAGCCCGGCCGACGAGACGGCGACGACGTCGAACCGCACCGCGAGCCCGCGCAGCCTGCGGGTGCGCCCCCAGCCAGGCCGCCGCTGCCCGGCGCAGGCGCCGCTGCTTCTCCGCGGTGACCATTTCGGCGGGATCGCCGAAGCGGGGGCCGCTCTTCTGCTTCACCTCGCAGAAGACGACGGTGCGCCCGCGCCGGACGACGAGGTCGAGCTCGTTGCCGCCCGCCCAGGCGTTCATGTCGAGGATGCGGTAGCCGCGGAGGCGGTAGTGCCGGCGGGCGCGGCGCTCGGCCTCAGCCCCGCGCTGCCGCGTGTTCACGGGCATCCTCGTAGCAGAGCGCCTGGAACGACAACCGGTGCACCTCGGACGGCCCGCGCCGGCGTACGACGGCGGAGTGCTCCGGGGTGATGTAGCCGACGTGCGAGCGGAAGCCGTAGTGCGGGTAGAGGGCGTCCATGCGGCGCATCGCGCGATCGCGGACGACCTTGGCGACGATCGACGCCGCCGCGATCGCGGCCGAGCTCTTCATTCGCCGTCGACGATCGCCTGGTGCGGCGGCGCGCTCGGGCCGAGCCGGAAGCCGTCGACCAGACAGACCTCGGCCGGCGGCGACAGCGCGTGCAACGCGGCGCGCAGCCCGTTCAGGTTCGAGCGGTGCAGCCCCTCGCGGTCGATCCGCCAGGGCGCGAAGACGTGCACGGACACCTTCTCGGCACAGCGCGATCACGGCGCGGAAGAGCCGCTCGCGGTCGTCGTCGCGACAGCTGCTTCGAGTCGTTCAGGTCGGCGAGCGGCCGGACCTTGTGGTCGTGCAAGCACTCGTAGTCGAGCAGCACGCCCGCGACGACGAGCGGCCCGGCGAGCGACCCGCGACCCGCCTCGTCGGCTCCCGCGACGAAGCGCGCGCCGAGCCTGCGGTCGAAACGGAGGAGCCGTTGGCCGGGGCGCGCCACGGGGGCCGAGAATACCGGCGGCCTCAGCCATCGCCGGCGGAATGTCACAGAGTCGGCGCTAGCCGAGATTCGTGCCGTGCGTTCCCGGCGGCCACGACGGCCGCGGTGGCCGACGTCGAATCCGACGCCTACGCGGGCTGCTGGACCTCTGCCTCTTCGGCCTCGGTCTCCGCCGCGGCGGCCTCGTCGCCCGGCGTGTCCTGCGCCTCGGCCACGACGGCCTCGGTCTCCGGCTCCTGCGCCTCGACGCTCTCGGTCTCGGCGGCTGCCTCCTCGACGACCGGCTCGACGACGGTGGCGGCCTGGCGGGCGGCGGCGGCGCGCGGGCCGCGGATCTCGCGGACGCGGGCCTTCTTGCCGACCTTGCCGCGCAGGTAGTAGAGCTTCGCGCGGTTCACGTCGCCGATCGCCTGCACCTCGATCTTCTCGATCTTGGGCGAGTGCACCGGGAACGTGCGCTCGACGCCGACGCCGAAGGACTGCTTGCGGACGGTGAACGTCTCGCGCACGCCCGCGCCCTGGCGCTTGATGACGATGCCCTCGAAGACCTGCACGCGGCGGCGCTGGCCCTCGATCACCTGGAAGTGCACGCGCACCGTGTCCCCTGCCTTGAACTGCGGGAGGTCCGTGCGCAGCTGGCGCTGCTCGAGGCTGTCGATCACGTTCGGCATAGAGAAAAGGCCCGGCGGGCCCGGCTGCGAATCGTAGCGTAGCGGTGAACGACGCGGCGGGTTACGGGAAGCCGATGCGCTTCGGCGGCCAGTAGATCGCGAAGACCTTGCCGATCAGCTCGTTCTCGTCGAGCGCGCCCCAGATGCGTGAATCGCACGACTGCCGGCGGTTGTCGCCCATCACGAAGATGTGCCCCTTGGGCACATGCCAGGTGCCGCTTTCGCCGCCCAGCCGGTCGTTCTTGATGTAGCCGGTCTCGTCCAGCGGCTTGCCGTTGATCAGCACCTTGCCGCTGTCGCGCACCGTGACGGTGTCGCCGGGCAGGCCGATGATCCGCTTCACGAACGTCCCGCCCGCTCCGCACTGCTCCTGCGCCGACTTGGGCGTGTGGAAGACGACGATGTCCTTCCGGGCCGGGTCGGTGAAGTGGTAGATGAACCGGTTGGCGAGCACGCGGTCGGAATACGAGGCCTCGCAGTCCAGCCCGGGTTTCGCACAGTGCAGCGTCGGCTCCATTGACGACGACGGGATCCGGTACGGGTTCACGACGTACGCCTTGATCAGCAGGACGATGACGACCGCGCCGACGATGGTGACGATCCAGTCCACGGCGATCCGCCACGGCCGCGGCCAGTTCTCGGTGAGGCGGTCGACCGGGCCTCTCATGCAGCGCTCCGCAGCCGGCTCTGCTCGCGTCGCCACTCGGCGACGCGCCCGTGGTCGCCCGAAAGCAACACGTCGGGAACGCTCCAGCCGCGGAAGTCCGCCGGGCGCGTGTAGTGCGGGTACTCGAGCCCGCCCTCGAGCTCCGGCGAGAAGCTCTCCTCCAGCCCGGACTCCTCGTTGCCGAGCGCGCCGGGGAGCCGGCGCGCGACCGCGTCGATGATCACCATCGCGGGCAGCTCGCCGCCGGAGAGGACGTACGGGCCGATCGAGATCGCGTCGTTCGCGAGGTGGTCGACGACGCGCTCGTCGAAGCCCTCGAAGCGGGCCGACAGCAGGGTCACGTGCTCCTCGCCGGCGAGCTCCTCGACGACGCGCTGCGTGAGCGGGCGCCCGCGCGGCGACAGCGCAACCACGCGGTGCTGCGGAGGGCCGCCGTAGACGGCGTCGAGCGCCGCGGCGACCACGTCGACGCGGAGCACCATGCCGGCGCCGCCGCCGTACGGCTCGTCGTCGACCTGCCCCGCGCGAAGCGGTGTCGTGTCGCGGTAGTTCAAGAGCCGCACCTCGAGCTCCGAGCCCAGGACGTTCGAAAGGGGCCGCTGCTCGAACGCGCTCGCGAATGCATGCGGAACCAGCGTGAAGACATCGACCTGCACGGCGGCCGCCGAGGTTACCCGTCGCCTGCGAAGCCGGGGGTGATCTCGATCGTGCCCGCCTCGAGGTCGACGTTGCCCACACAGGCGTCGACGAGCGGCAGGCGGAGGCCGGAGTCGAGCACGAGGACATCGTTCGCGATCCCCGGCTCGACGTCCTGCACGCGGCCGAGCTCACGGCCGTCCGCCTCGACGGCGCGCAGGCCGATGCAGCTGGAACACGTAGTACGAGTCCTCGTCGGGGGCGGCAGCTCCGCGCGCGGAATGAGCAGCTCCACGCCGCGCTCCGCAGCAAGGTCAAGCCGGATCACCGGCCGCCCGCCGGAGCGCTTCGACTCGACGATCGTCGCCGGCTCGCCGCCGACGTGGACGACCACGCCCTTCGCGAGCCGCTCCGGCGACTCGGACGCCTGTTCGACGAAGAAGGCGCCGGCAAGCCCGTGCGGGCGGCCCACCCGCCCGACGGACACCCATTCCGCCTCACTCACTCAACGATCTCGAGCACGACGCGCCGGCGATCGTCACCTGCCGAGCCGGCGCGCACGACCGTGCGCAGTGCACGCGCCATGCGGCCCTGGCGGCCGATCACCTTGCCGATGTCGTCTGGCGCGACGTGCAGCTCGAGCACGACGGCATCGTCGCGCTCCACGCGCTCCACCCGCACGGCGTCCGGCGCGTCGACGAGCTGGCGCGCCAGGTACTCGAGCAGCTCTTCGCTCAAGCCAGGTTCTGCGTCTTCAGCAGCCGCCGCACCGACTCCGTCGGCAGCGCGCCCTTGCCGAGCCAGTCGCGGACCTTGCCCTCGTCCAGCTCGATCAGCGAGGGTTCGAGCTGCGGGTTGTACCGCCCCACGATGTCGATGAACCTGCCGTCGCGGGGCGCGCGCGAGTCGGCAACGACGACGCGGTAAATCGGGTTCTTCTTCGATCCGACCCGCGTGAGCCTCATCTTGACTGCCATCTGACCTCCGAGTTTCTAACGCCTTGTGCGTGAGCGCCACAAGCTACCGCTTCGCGCGCCGCTGCTTTTTCCGTCTCCCCTTCGCGCCCGGCCGCGCGGACTGCGGCGCCGCCAACGTCGGGGCGCCGGGGAGCGCGCCACCGCCGGGCACCATCCCGGCCGGGAGCGCCGGCATCTTGCCCTTGCTCATCCCCTTCATCAGCTTCTGCATCTGCTTGCGGGCGCTCATCAGCTGGTTGACCTGCTCGATCGACGTGCCGCTGCCGGCGGCGATGCGCCGGCGCCGGGACAGGTCGATCATGTGCGGGAAGCGCCGCTCGCGCGGCGTCATCGAGAGCACGATCGCCTCGATCCGGCCCATGTCCTTCTCGTTGACCTCGACGTCCTGGAGCTGCTTGCCGATGCCCGGCATGAGCCCCAGCACCGACTTGAACGAGCCCATGCGCTTCAGCATCCGGTAGCTCGTCAGCAGGTCGTCGAAGGTGAACTCACCCTGGAGCATCTGCTCCTCGAGCCGGCGCTGCTCGTCCTCCGACGCGGCCTCCTCGGCCTTCTCGATCAGCGTTAGGACGTCGCCCATGCCGAGGATGCGGGACGCCATCCGGTCGGGGTGGAAGTACTCGAGCTGGTCGAGCTTCTCGCCGAGGGAGATCAGCTTGATCGGGCGGCCGGTAACGGCCTTCACCGAGAGCGCCGCGCCGCCGCGCGCGTCGCCGTCGAGCTTGGTCAGCACGACGCCGTCGAACGCGACCCGCTCCTGGAAGGCCTCAGCGACGGCAACGGCCTCCTGGCCCGTCATCGCATCGAGCACGAGCAGGACGTTCGTCGGCTTGACGGCGTTGCGGACAGCGACCAGCTCGTCCATCAGCGCCTCGTCGACGTGCAGGCGCCCCGCGGTGTCGACGATGACGACGTCGCGGCCCTCGTCGCGCGCCCGCTGGACGCCGGCCGCCGAGACGGCAACCGGGTCGCCCTCGCCGCGGTAGACGGGGATCTGGATCTGCTTGCCGAGCTGCTCGAGCTGCTCGATCGCCGCCGGGCGCTGCAGATCGGCGGGCACGAGCGCAGGCTTCTTGCCCTCCTTGCGCAGGAGCAGCGCGAGCTTCGCCGAGGCGGTCGTCTTCCCCGAGCCCTGGAGCCCGGCCATCAGGATCACGGTGGGCGGGCGGCCGGCGAACGCGAGCCGCGAGTCACCGGTGCCCATCAGCTCGGTGAGCTCGTCATGGACGATCTTCACCACCTGCTGGCCCGGGTTCAGGTCCTTCAGCACCTCCTCGCCGAGCGCCCGCTCGCGCACGCGCGCGACGAAGTCCTTGACGACGCGGAAGTTGACGTCCGCCTCGAGCAGCGCCAGGCGGATCTCGCGCATGGCGCGCGAGATCGACTCCTCGTCGAGGCGTTTCTTGCCGCTGAGGTCGCCGAGAGCGGCGCTGAGCTTGTCGGAAAGCGTGTCAAACACGGTCGTCCAAGTGTACGGGCGCCCTTTTGGTGGAAGGATGGGCGCGGCCCTATCTCGAGGAGGTAACACATGACACACGTCGCCAAGGTCGTCACCATCATCGGGTCGTCGCCCGAGAGCTTCGCCAAGGCCGCCGACGCCGCCGTGCAGGAGGCCGCAAAGACGATTCGCGGCATCCGCGGCGCGCACGTCGTCGAGATGAGCGCGATGGTCGAGGACGGCCGCATCAGCCAGTACCGCACCACGGTCAACATCGCGTTCGCCGTCGAGCACTAGAAGCGCCCTGTAGGTACGTGTCCGCACGAGCCTAAACTCGGCGGGTGCAGGCACGAAAGACGGTTTCGATCCTGTTCTGCGACGTCGTCGATTCCACGCCCCTGGGTGAACAGCTCGATCCGGAGTCGCTGCAGCGCGTCATGAGCCGGTGGTTCGCCGAGGCGCGGGCCATCGTCGAGCGCCACGGCGGCACGGTGGAGAAGTTCATCGGCGACGAGGTCATGGCCGTGTTCGGCGTGCCGGTCGTGCACGAGGACGACGCGCTCCGCGCGGTGCGCTCGGCCTCGGCGATGCGCGATCGGCTCGTCAGCCTGAACGACGAGCTCGAGGAGGCCTACGGCGTCCGGCTCGCCGTGCGGATCGGCGTCAACACAGGCGAGGTCGTCGTCGGGGACCCGTCGACGGGCGGCACCTTCGTGACGGGCGAGCCGGTGAACATGGCGAAGCGCCTCGAGCAGGCGGCCGACCCGGGGCAGATCCTGATCGGCAAGACCACGTACCCGCTGGTCGCGAACGCCGTGCAGGCCGGCCCGCTCGAGTCCTTCCCCGTGAAGGGCAAGCGCGAGGCTGTTGCGCCGTTCCGCGTCGAGCACGTCGACGCCGGCGCGCCGGGCGTCGCCCGCCGCCACGACACGCCGCTCGTCGACCGCACGCTGGAGCTGGCCCGTCTCGAGCACGCGTTCGCAGCCGCCGCGGGGCGGCTGACGAGCCGGCTCGTCACCGTGGTCGGCGCGGCCGGGCTCGGCAAGACCCGCCTGACGGAGGAGCTGGTGCACCGGGTCGCTGACCGCGCCCGCGTGCTGACGGGCCGCTGCCTCCCCTACGGCGACGGCATTACCTTCTGGCCGCTCATCGAGGTCCTGCGCTCGCTCGGCGACGACGGCCTGGACGGCGCGCTCGCCGGCGCCGAGGACGGTGAGGCCGTCGCCGAACGGCTCCGCGCGCTCACGAGCGACGCGCCCGGGCCGGTCGACGAGCTGTTCTGGGCCGCCCGGCGCCTGCTCGAGTCGCTCGCCGCCGAGAAACCGGTCGTGCTCGTCCTCGAGGACATCGACCGCGCCGAGCCGACCTTCCTCGACCTCGTCGAGTACCTGCTGAGCCGGATCGAGGGAGCGCCGGTGCTGCTGGTGTGCCCGGCGCGGCCGGAGCTGCTCGAGCGGCGTCCCGAGTGGACGGCGCCGAACGAACGCTCCGACCTGATCATCCTCGAGCCGCTGTCGGAGAGCGATGCGGAGACGCTGCTCGCCGGGCTCGGCGCCGAGCTGGATGACGCGACGCGCGAGCGCGTCCTCAGGTCGGCAGAGGGCAATCCGCTTTACGTGGAGCAGCTCGCGGCGCTCGCCGGCAGCGGCGAGGTGGTCGTCCCGCCGACGATCCAGGCGCTGCTCGCCGAGCGGCTGGACCGGCTACAGGACGACGAGCGGGCGATCCTCGAGCGCGCCGCGGTCGTCGGCCAGGAGTTCTCTCTCCGCATCGTCACCGACCTCTGCCCGCCCGAGCTCCGCGGCGATGTCGGCCGCCACCTCCTCGCGCTCGTCCGCAAGGAGCTGATCCGGCCGCACGCCTCGTCGTCGACGCGCGAGGACAGCTTCCGCTTCCGGCACGCTCTCATCCGGGACGTCGCCTACGAGGGCATGCCGAAGGAGGCACGCGCGCTCTTCCACGAATGGTGCGCCGACTGGATCGAGCGCAACGGCGGCGACCGCGTGGCCGAGCTGGACGAGATCGCCGGCTACCACCTCGAGCGGGCGGTCCGGCTCCGCGCCGACCTCGGCCCCCGCGACGCGCGAACGCAGCGCCTCGCCGCGCGTGCGGCCGCGCTCCTCGGCGCGGCCGGCGGGCCGAGCGCACGCGCGCGGCGACGTCCCGGCCGCCGTGCGCCTGCTCGAGCGCACCGCGGCGTTGCTCGACTCGGACGACCCTGGGCGTGTGCCCGTCTCGGTCGAGCTCGGCGCCGCGCTCCACGCCGGCGGGCAGTTCGACCGCGCGGACCTCGTGCTCACGGAGGCGACGGCGGCGGCCGGCCGTCTCGGTGACGAGCGCCTGCTCGCGCATGCCGAGCTCGAGCACGCGTTCGTACGGATGTACTCGGAGCCGGAGCGGGCGCTGCCGCGGCTCGAGGGAGTTGCCGAGGGCGCGGTCGAGGTGTTCGCACGGTTCGACGACGACGCCGGCCTCGCCCGGGCGTGGCGCGTCGTCGCGGCAAGCCAGTTCGGGCGCGGCCACTTCGCGGACGCCGGCCGAGACCCTCGACCGCGCAATCGCCCATGCCGATCGCGCCGGCGCCGAACGTGAGCTGGTGGTCCTGCTCTGGCGCCTCGGCATCGCACTCGCGCTGGGCCCGGTCCCGGCTGAAGAGGCCCTTGCCCGGACGGAGCAGATCCTCCCGCGGGTCGGCCACAACCTGGTGGGCGAGGGCGTGACCCGGGCCCTCGTCGCCCGCCTGCACGGCATGCTCGGCCACGAGGCCGAGGCCCGCGAGGAATACGCGCGGGCGCGCGCCGCGGTCGAGCGGCAGGGCGACTCCGTGTACGCCGCCGCGCTGGCGCTCTATGCGGGGCCGGTCGAGCAGTACGCCGGCGATCTCGCCGGGGCGGAGCGCGAGCTGCGGGCCGCCGTCGACCGCCTCGGCGCGATGGGCGAGAAGGGCGCCTTCTCGACCGTTGCAGTACTACTGGCGCGCGTGCGCCTGGAGCTCCGAGACTGCGACGAAGCCGAGGCGCTCGTCGACGCGAGCGAGGAGGCGGCGGCGGCCGAGGACGTCTACTCGCGCACGCTGTCACGCGGGGCGCGGGCGCGGATCCTCGCCAGTCGCGGTGATCAGGAGGCGGCAGTGGCCCTCGCGCGCGACACCGTCACGCTCGCGCACGAGACCGACGGGCCGTCGCTCCAGGGCAGCGCGTTGCTCGACCTTGCGCTCGTGTTGGACGCCACGGGTGACAGGGCCGCGGCGAAGGAGGCGCTCGGCGCGGCGCGGGAGCGGTTCGGCGCGAAGGGAGATCTCGCCTCGATGGCGCGCGCGACGCTACTTGACACTCGCGTCACGAAGGCGTAGGAACGCTCCGTGGAACTCGGGTTCTTCATCAAGTTGAGCGAGATTCCGGACCTCGCGAGCAAGCTCGAGGATCCCGACTTCAACCGGCGCCTGCGCGAGAACCCCGCCGCCGTCCTCGAAGAGGAGTTCGGCATCAAGGCGCCGGAGGGGGTCATCCCGACGACGCCCGTCAACCTCCCGACGCCGGAGCGGATCGCCGAGATCAAGGCGGCGCTCGCCGTGCTCGAGGACGACGACGGCGTCGACTTCCCCTGGTTCCCGTGGATCTTCCGCTCGGCGATCCCGTGGTTCCCGGGCCCGTGGTTCTGGCCCTGGATCCGGAGGCCTGACTCGTCCGAGTGACGACGCGGATCCGCCGCGCCCGCTACCTCTTCGTCACCTTCACCGACACCCCGACGCTCGACGTGGCGGCCCTCCTGCGCGGCGATGTGCGCATGGGTGTGGCGGCGCAGGCGGTCTGCCTGTCCGTCCTCCGCGGCGACGCGTTCCCGCTTAGCGACGAGGACCTCGAGCTGCTGACGACCGTCGAGGCGACAGGCTGGACCGACGTGGACGGGCTGGATCCGGCATGCGTCGCCCGACTGGTCGAGCGCGGCCTGCTCGTGAGCGACGCCGAGGAGGGCGACGAGGCCGAGTTGCGACACCGCGAGGAGCGCATCGCAGCGTCGAACTGGCACCCCTACCCACTGCTGCTCCATGCACTCACGCGCTGGCGTGACGTCGGCACGGAGGCGGTACCGCTCGGTGCCGCCGTCTTCGACGCCACGCTCGCGGCGTTCATCGAGCGCCACGGACCGCCGCCGCCCGTACTGCACCATCGCGCCGGCGAGCAGATCAAGCTGCCGTTCGACGAGGGGAGCCCACTCGCAGAGGTGCTCGCGCGTCGGCGAACGACCCGCGTTTTCGACCGCGACCGGACCATGGAGCTCGGCGACCTCTCCGCGCTGTTGCGCTGGACGTTCGGCGCGCACGGCTACGCCCGCGCGCACGACGACTTCGTGGGCGTCGCCAAGACGAGCCCCTCGGCGGGAGGGCTGCACCCCGTCGAGGCGTACCCGCTCCTGCTGCGCGTCGCCGGCGCCCGGCCTGGGCTCTACCACTACGACGCGGGCCGGCACGCGCTCACCGAGCTGCGCCGGCTCGACGTGGAGGACGCCGAGAACTTCGCGGTGCGCTGCGGCGCAGGCCAGCCGTGGCTGCGCGACGCCGCCGCGATCGTCCTGCTCACCGCCCGCTTCGAGCGGACGTTCTGGAAGTACCGCGGCAACGACCGCGCGTTCACCGCCCTGCTCATGGACGCGGCGCACCTCAGCCAGACGTTCCAGCTGCTCGCGACCGAGCGCGGGATCGGCGCCATGGTCACCGCGGCCGTGAACGCCGCCGAGGTCGACGAGGAGCTGGACGTCGACGGCTACTCGGAAGGCGCGCTCGCCCTGCTCGCGTGCGGCCCTGCCGCCGAGGGGCCGTCGCCGCTCCAGCCCGAGTTCAAGCCGTTCGTTCCGCGCGAGACGGAGATCTAGCCGGTGACGAGCGCCCGCGCGAAGTCGTGCGGGTCGAACGGCCGCAGGTCGTCGAGCGTCTCCCCCACGCCGACGAGCTTCACCGGCAGGCCGAGGTCGTGCGCGATCGCGACCGCGACGCCGCCCTTCGCCGACCCGTCCAGCTTCGTCAACGCGACGCCGGTCACGCCGACCGTGTCGCGGAAGAGCCGCGCCTGCTGCAACCCGTTCTGGCCGGTGGTCGCGTCGACGACCAGCAGGGTCTCGTGCGGCGCTCCCGGCAGGCGCTGCTCGATCACGCGGCGCACCTTCGCGAGCTCCTCCATCAGGTTCGTCTGCGTGTGCAGGCGCCCCGCGGTGTCGACGATGACGACGTCGCGCCCGCGGGCGCGCGCCGCCTCGATGGCGTCGTAGGCGACGGCGGCGGGGTCGCCGCCGTGCGACGAGCCGACGAAGTCGGCGCCGGCGCGCTCGGCCCAGATCTCCAGCTGCTCCTCGGCCGCGGCGCGGAAGGTGTCGGCGGCGGCCAGGACGACGCTGTGCCCGTGCTCCCTGAGCACCGAGGCGAGCTTGCCGATCGTCGTCGTCTTGCCCGTGCCGTTGACGCCGACGACGAGCACGACGCTCGGCCGCTCCTGCACGGCGAGCGTGCCGGGGTCGCCGAGCAGCCGCTCGAGCTCCTCGGCCAGCGCCGGACCGAGATCGCCGTCGGCGCCGCGCGTCTCCAGCCGCTGCACGAGCTCAGCCGTGGCGGGCACGCCGACGTCGGCCATGATCAGCGACTCCTCCAGCCGCTCCCAGGCCTCCTCGTCGGAGGCGTCGAAGGCTGCGAGCGATATCTCGGCCGTCAACGCCTGCCGGCTCTTCGAGAGCGAGTCGCGCAGCCGTGAGAAGAAGCCGGTGCGTTCCTCCTCCGGCTCGGGGGCGCCGTTCGCCTCGCCGAGCAGGTCTGCCCACGTCCGAGCCATCCGGCGGAGGCGTAGTTACGCGACCGCGAGCGTCGGCGCGTGCGGCG
Organism: uncultured Thermoleophilia bacterium; assembly: GCA_963710465.1. Classification (GTDB taxonomy): domain Bacteria; phylum Actinomycetota; class Thermoleophilia; order Gaiellales; family Gaiellaceae; genus JACVRM01. Next base: position 119,020 of record CAVQAQ010000003.1, on the reverse strand, counting down.
TGCGCCGCGAGACGATCTGCGACACGCCGTCGGGGCCCATCGTCACGCCGTAGAGCGTGTCGGCCGCCTCCATCGTGCGCTTCTGGTGCGTGACGACGATGAACTGTGCCCGGTCGGCGTAGCGCCGAAGCAGCTCGACGAAGCGGCCGATGTTGGTGTCGTCCAGCGCGGCCTCGACTTCGTCGAGGAGGTAGAACGGCGACGGCCGCGCCAGGAACAGCGCGAACAGGAACGAGAGGGCGCCGAGCGCCTTCTCGCCGCCGGAAAGGAGAGACAGCCGGGTCACACGCTTGCCTGCCGGGCGCAGCTGGATCTCCACGCCGGCCTCGGTGCCCTCGTCCTCGCCCTCCAGCTCGGGCTCGGTCAGCCTCAGGCGGCCTTCTCCGCCCGGGAAGAGCGTGGAGGCCACCTCGGTGAACGCGCGCTCGACCGCCTCGAAGGTCGCCTTGAAGCGCGAGTCGACGGCGTCCGCGAGCTGCGCGCGCAGCTCCTCGAGCTCCGTGAGGCTCTGCTCCAGGTCCTCGCGCTGCTCGGCGAGCTCGGCGAGCCGCTCCTTCTCGTGCTCGTACTCCTCCTTGGCGAGTGGGTTCACCTGGCCAAGCGCCTCGAGCCGGCGCTCAGAGCGCTCGAGCTTCTCCACGAGGGCATCGCGCGGCTCCTCCCCGGTCTCGACCGGCTCCTCGCCGACTCGCCGCTTCAGCTCGTCGGCCTCGGTGCGCAGCCGCGCGAGGTCGACGTCGACCGCGGACAGCTGCGCAGCCGCCTCGCCGGCGGCGCGACGCACGTCGGCCTCGTCGGCGCCGAGCCGGCGCAGCGACTCGGCGAGCTCGCGCGTGCGCTCGCCGCCCGCGTCGGCACGGGCGCGGAGCGGCGCTTCGAGCCGGGCGGCGACCGCCTCGGCGGCGCGGAGCGCATCGCCGAGCCGCGTCACGGCCGCGTGCACGCGGCGGAAGAGCACCGGGTCGATCGCGGGCAGGGTCGGGCCTGCCTCCGCGAGCGCATCGGCCGAGACGGCGGCCTCGGCGCGCGCCTCGCTCTCGCGCGTCCGGGCGGCGTCCAGCTCCCGCTCGTCGGCGGCGATCTCCTCGGTGAGCGAGCGGCGGCGCGCCTCGAGCTCGAGCAGCACGGCCTCGGCGGTCTCGCCCGCGTAGAAGACAACGCCGCGCGCCGGCTCGTAGCGGTGGCCCTCGCGGGTGACCGCATGGCCAGAGGTCACGTCGGCGATGCGGCTCTCGTCGACGACCCAGACTCCGTCGAGCAGCGCAGCGACGGCCTCCCCTCCGGCGCGCGGCCGCACGTGCGTGCCGAGCGGCTCTGCGTCGGAAAGCGGGGGCTCCCCGGCCGGCGCCGGGGTGGGCGGGACGACCACGCCGAGCGGCCCCAGCCCGCCCGCGCGCGCCCGGTCAACGAGCGCAAGCGCGTCCTTGTGGCTCTCCGCGACCAGGGCGCCGGCCCGCCACGCGAGCGCCGCCGCAACGGCGCGCTCGTACCCCGGGTCGACGTCCAGGAGCGACAGTGCGAGACGCTCGCCCTCCTCGGCGAGCGCGCGGGCGGCCGGCGCGAGCCCCTCGCGCTCGGCAAGCGACCGCTCGAGCACGGCGAGGCGGTCGCGGGCGACGCCGAGCCGGTCCTCCAGCGACTCGCGCGCGTGCGTCGCTTCGCGGGCCGTCCGCTCGGCAACCGCGCCCTCGCGCGCGAGCTCGGCACGAGTGCGGGCCTGCGGATCGGCGCTCTCCTGGAGCGTGAGCCGCGCGGAGACCTCGGCTGCCTGCGCCTCGGCGGCCTCGCGGCGCATGGCCATACGATCGACGGCGCCGCGCAGGCGGTAGAGCGAGCCGGTTGACGACTCGCGGCGCCCGGCCGCGTCGGCCAGCTCCTCCTCGGCCGCGTTGCGGTCGCGGAGCAGTGACTCGAGCCGCTCATCGTGGCGTCGGCGCTCGAGCAAGGCGGCGGTGCGCCGCTCGTCGAGCGCGGCCATGCGGGATTCGACCTCGGCCAGCGCCAGGGCGTCGATGCGGCGCCGCAGCTGGTCGACCTCGCCGCGCAGCTTCTCCGCACGCTCGGCCGCACTCGCCTGCAGCGCCAGCGGCCGCAGGCGCTTGTGCACCTCGGCCTCGACGTCCTTCGCGCGCTCGACCTCGATCGCCACGCGCGCGAGCTTCAGCTCGGCCCGGTGGCGGCGGCGCTTGAAGCGGCCGACGCCGGCGGCCTCCTCGATCATGGCCCGGCGTTGCGCAGGGCTGGATCCAAGGATCTCCTCGACCTTGCCCTGGCCGATCACGGTGACGCCGCTCGCGAGGCCGACGTCGGCGAGCAGCTCGACGAGGTCTGTGCGGCGGACGGCGCTCCCGTTGACGAGGTACTGGCCCTCGCCGCCGCGGTGGAGGCGGCGCATGATCGACACCTCGGCATACGGCAGGTCGCTCCACGAGCCGTCGCCGTTGTCGAAGCGCAGCTCGACCTCGCACCACTTCGCCGCCTGGCGTGCGTCGTTGCCGTTGAAGAGGACGTCGTCCGGCTTCTCGGCGCGCAGCTCGGTCGGGCTTAGCGAGCCCGTCGACCAGAGCAGGCCGTCGGCCACATTCGACTTGCCGGAGCCGTTCGGCCCGACGATCACGGCGACGCCGCGGTCGAGGCGCACCTCCACCTCGTCGGGGAAGCTCTTGAAGCCGCGGAGTCTGATCGCCTGCAGGTGCAACGCGGCGGGGACGCTAGCGCGTTCGCCGGACTACGCGGCTTCGGCCTGAAGGCTGTCGAGCGCCTCGCGAGCGGCCTCCTGCTCGGCCGCCTTCTTCGAGCTGCCGGTGCCGACGCCCTCCTGCCGGCCGTCGATCAACGCGGCGCAGGTGAAGCGGCGGTCGTGCGGCGGCCCTTCGACCTCGAGCACCTGGTAGGTGACGGAGCGGCCGAGTCGTGCGAGCGCCTCCTGGAGCTCCGTCTTGTGGTCGACGTGGGTCGTCAGCGCGTACTCGATCCGCGGCGTGAACGCGTCGACGATCGCCGGCTCGACCTTCTCGAAGCCGTGCTCCAGGTAGACCGCGGCGAGCGCGGCTTCGAGCAGCGCCGCGAGGACATTGCGGTTCCGCTGCAGGCGCTCGAGCTCCTCGGCCGGGATGTCCTGCGCCTGCTCGGCGAGCCGCGTACCGAGGTCGAGCTCGCGCGCGACGACCGCGCAGCTCGCCCGCGAGACGACGTGCGAGCGCACCTTGGCGAGCCGGCCTTCCTGGAAGTCGGGGTAGCGGTCGAAGAGCGCGCGCGCGATCGCGAGCTCGAGCACGCTGTCGCCGAGGAACTCGAGGCGCTCGTAGGACGACGCCCGGTCAGGCGCCCAGGACGAGTGCGTGAAGACGATGCCGAGTCGCTCGGGAGGGAGCTCGGCGATCAGACGGCCGAGCTCGGCGGTTGGAGCCGCCTGTCCGCTACTGGCGCGACGAGACGTAGTCGACAGCCTGACCGACCGTCTGGATCTTCTGCGCGTCCTCGTCCGAGATCTTGATCCCGAATTGATCCTCGAGCTCCATGATCAGCTCGACAAGGTCAAGCGAGTCGGCGTCGAGGTCGTCCTGGAACGACGCCTCCTCGGTGATCTCGCTCTCGTCGACACCGAGCTGCTCGCTCAGCACTTCCCGGACCCGCTCGTAGACTTCCTCGCGCGACGCTGCCATCTGACCTCGCTTGCCGTTGTCGTTTCGGGGACGCGCGATGCTAACAGGGGTTGCGGCGGCGTTGCGAGGCTACGGTGCAGCGGTCGGCAGCGGCTCGACGTCGCGCCCGCGGTACGTCTTGCAGTTCGGGCAGACGTGATGAGGCCTTGTCGGGTGGTGGCAATTCGGGCACAGGTTCACGCGCGGCGCTTCCAGCCGGTGCTGGGCACGGCGCTTGTCGCGGCGCGTGCTGGTCTGTCGTTGCTTCGGAACGGCCATCGGAACGCGCCAGTATAGCGTCGTTACGCGGAAAGTCGGAGCTCCCGGCCTGGCGCGATCCGCTCCAGGAAACGGCGGTCGTGCGAGACCACAAGGAGGCTGCCGTCGTAGGCGGCAAGCGCGTGCTCGAGCTGCTCGACCGCCTCCAGGTCGAGATGGTTGGTCGGCTCGTCCAGGACGAGCAGGTTGACCTCGCGCGTCTGAAGCTCGGCGAGCTGCGCGCGCGTGCGCTCGCCCGGCGACAGCGAAGCGGCGGGCCGCCCGACGTGCGCGGCCCCCAGGCCGAACTTGGCGAGCAACGTCCGTGCCTCCTCCGCGGGCATACCGGTCTGCGTGCGAAACGCGTCGAGCAGCGGCTCCTCGCCGCGGTAGCGGTCGCGGCGCTGGTCGATCGTCCCGATCACGGTCTGGCGGCCGATCACCCGGCTGCCGGCGTCCAGCGGCAGCTGGCCGAGCAGCGCGGCGAGCAGGGTCGACTTGCCGGAGCCGTTGGGCCCGGTGACGACGACGCGCTCCTGCCAGGCGACATCCAGGTCCAGCGGCCCGAGCCGGAACTCGCCGCGCGAGACGACGGCGCCGCGCAGGGCGGCAACCGTGTCTCCCGGCCGCCGCCCAGCGCGCAGCGCGAGGTGCAGCTCCCACGGCTCGAACGGCTTTGCAGGCCCGTCGACGCGCTCGAGCGCCCGCTCGGCCTGGCGCACCTTCGTCATCAGCGCATGTGTGCCGCGCCGGTCGGCCTTGGCGCCGCCGGCGCGCGCCTCCGTCCGCCGCTGCGCGAGCAGCGCGGAAACCTCGCGGCGGCGCTCCTGCGACTGCTCGAAGGCGGTATAGGCGCCGCGGCGCTCGGTGTCGCGCCGCCCGGCGTACGCCGACCAGCCGCCGGCCCACTCGCGGAGCGTGTGGCCGCGGGGCTCGATCGCTGCGATCCGGTTCACCATGGCGTCGAGGAAGGCGCGGTCGTGCGAGATCACGACGACGCCGCCGGGGAGGGCCGCGAGGTGGCGCTCGAGCCGCTCGAGCCCGTCTCGGTCGAGATCGTTCGTCGGCTCGTCGAGCAGGAAGACGTCGAAGCGCGCGAGCAGGATAGAGGCAAGCGCGGCGCGCCCCGCCTCACCGCCGGACAGGCCGGCGACCGGGCGGTCGAGCCGGGCGGCAAGGCCGAGCTCGGCGCAGACGGCGCGCGCCCGCGCGTCGAGATCCGCGCCGCCGAGCGCCAGGAAGCGGTCGAGCGCTTCGGTGTAGGCGTCGACGGCGTCCGGGTTCTCGCCCAGCTCGCGCGTGAGCAGGTCGAGCTCCCGCTCCGCCTCGGCGACGCCGGTCCGGCGCGCGAGGTACTCGATGAGCGGCTCGTCCGCGCGCAGGTCGCGCTCCTGCGCCAAATAGCCGACGAGCAGCTCGCGCGGCGCCCGGACGACAGCGCCCGCGTCGGGCTCTTCCAGCGCGGCAAGCACGCGGAGCAGCGTCGACTTGCCGACCCCGTTCGGGCCGACGAGGCCGATGCGGCTGCGCGGGCCGACGGCGAGCGTGACGTCGTTGAGGACGGGCTGGGCGCCGTAGGACTTCGTGACGCCTTCGAGCGAGAGTCGCAAGACGGGTACCTCCTGAGCGAGCGGTGGGCGCGGCGCGAATCGCGCGGCGCAGGTCGTGGGCTCGAGCTCAGTCCGTCATGGGAAGCGCCCGGAGGCGCACACGCATGCTACAGCTGCCGCTTGAGGTTCGCGAGCGCGCCCCACCGCGGGTCGCCGCTCTCCACCTCGTGCTCGTGGGGCGTCAGGTTCAGGTCGAGCCCGCACTCCGGGCAGAGCCCCGCGCAGTCCTCGCGGCAGAGAATCTGCTCGGGCAGCAGGTCGGCGACCGCGTCGCGCGCCCACTCCTGCAGGTCGAGCCGATCCTCGTGCAGGTACGGCGTCATGAGCTCCTCGGCGCCCTCCGGCTTCGTCGCCTGGTACTCGCGCGCCCGCACCTCGACGGCGAGCGAGGCGTCCTCGAGGCAGCGGAAGCACGGGCCGTGGAACCCCGTCGAGAAGGCGAGCTCGAACACCGTCCCGGTCATCGCCTGCGTCACCACCACGTCCGCATCCACGGTCGCGGGGTCGGGCGCGTAGACCTGCCCGCCGAGCTCGAACGGCTCGAGCGTGATCTCCTCGCGCGTGCGGTACTGCTCGCCTGACCGGAGGCGAAGCGTTCTGAGATTCAGCGTCGCCGTCACAGAGCAAATGTAGCGCCGCTCGAGCGCTCTACCGGGCTCGACTAGACCAGGTCGTCGTCGTCGCCGACGGAGGCGGTGACGGCCGCCGGGACCGTCTCCTGCGAGCGCTCCTGGAGCCGCTCGCGGCCGCGGCGCACCGCGCCGAGGAACTTGTCGAGGTTGACCTCGAGCGTCGACAGGATGCTGTCGGCCCAGTCCTCCATCTCGAGCCGCGTCTCGCGGGCGGTGCGGCGGGCCTCCTCGATGATCTCCTGGGCCTGGCGCTCTGCCAGCTTCACGATCTCGGTCTGCGACGCTTCGCGCAGCGCCTGCTCGCGCGCCTCGCCGAGCATCCGGTCGGTCTCGCGCTTGGCCTCGGCGAGCATCTCCTGGCGCTCCTTGACGATCCACCGCGCCTGCTTGATCTCCTCCGGGATGGTCGCGCGCATCTGGTCGAGGATCTCGTAGATCTCCTCCCGGTCGATGCGCACCTGGTCGGTCAGCGGCACGGCCTTCGCGTTGTGCACGAGGTCGTCGAGCCTGTCGATGAGAACGAGGACGTCCATGGGCGATGAGTGTAGTCGCCGGGCCGGAGTGAACCTACTCCGAGGGGTTTTCCGGCGTCCCGGGGCGGCCCTTCGGGAAGAGCTCGCGGAAGCGCCGCGCGACCGGCTCCGGGACGAGCTCGTCGACCTGCCCGCCGAACGCCGCGACCTCCTTGACGCCGCTCGACGAGACGAAGCTGTACTGCGGGCTCGCCATCACGTACATCGTCTCGATGTCCGGGGCAAGCGTCCGGTTCAGGTGGTTCATCTGGAACTCCCACTCGAAGTCGGAGATGACGCGCAGCCCCTTGACCATCGTGCGGGCGCCCCAGCGCCGCGCGAAGTCGACGACGAGCTCCGCGAAGACGTCGACCTCGACGTTGGGCTGGTCGGCGAGCGCGTCCTTCAGGAAGCCGACCCGCTCCTCGATCGTGAACAGCGCCTTCTTGTGGCGCGGCTCGTTGACAACGCCGACCACGACGCGCTCGAACACGCCGGCCGCGCGCGTGATCACGTCGAGGTGCCCGAAGGTGACCGGGTCGTAGGTGCCCGGGCAGATCGCGGTGACCGGATGCGAATCGCTCATGCCGCCTCGAAGACGGTCAGCCGCGCCGAGCCGTAGCGCCGGCTCGTCCGTTTCGGCAGCGCAAGCTCGGGCTCCTCGCGCTCCGACGTCTCGACCACGACGATGCCGTCCTCCGTCAGCACGGCGGGAACGTACCGCGACAGGAGCGGCTCGACCTCCGAGAACAGGCGGTACGGCGGGTCGACGAGGATCAGGTCGTAGCGCTGTCCGGCGGCCGCGTCGGCGGCCAGTGCGTGCGCCGCAGCGCGGCAGACCACGACGGCGCCGGTCAGCCGCAGCCGGTCGAGGTTCTGCTCGATCGTCCTGCAGGCGGCGCGGTCCGACTCCACGAAGACCGCCTGCGACGCGCCCCGCGAGAGCGCCTCCAGCCCCATCGCGCCGGAGCCCGCGTACAGGTCGAGCACGCGGGCGCCTTCGAGCGGGCCGATCAGGTTGAACGCCGCCTCGCGCGTCCGGTCGGATGTCGGCCGGGTGTCGAGGCCCTTCGGCGCCTGGATGGTGTGGCCCTTGCGGCTGCCCGCGATGATCCGCACCGCGGGAGCATGCGCTAATCGAGGTCGTTCAGCATGCGGTCGGCAACCCCCCAGAACTCGGCCTTCGCGGCCGGCGTCGTCTGCAGCGGCGCGAAGTGGTTCGCGACCAGGCCCTTCTGCGAGCGGACGAAGTCGGTCTGGACGCGATTCGCCGGAAAGCCGGCGGCCTGCAGGCGGCCGAGCAGGAAGCGCGCGCCTCCGCCGGCCACGACGCTGTCGTCCTCGCCGGTCTGCAGCAAGATCGCCGTCTTGTGGTCGATGCCCGTGAGCGGGACGATCCGCCGCTCGTCGCCTTGCCCCGCCGGGAACACGGCCATGATCGCGTTCGGTACCGGCAGCCCGTTCTGCTTCGCGAACGCGCCGTACTCGACGACGAGCCCGCCACCGCGTGAGTAGCCGATCGCGAGCACCGGCAGCCCGTTCGTGTCGACGCGCTGCATCGGCGGCCTTCACGCCCTTGACGACGAACGGGGTCGGGTCGGGCTCGTAGCTGAGCTCGTAGCGCGGGTAGATGACCAGGCTGCCGCGCTTGACGAGATGGTCGATCCAGGGCCGGTGGTTGACGGGCGTCGCCTCCGTTGGGCCGCCCTGGCCGTGGAAGAAGACGACGACGTCCTTCGGCTTGCCCGCCGGCTGGAAGATCCACACGCCGCTCGAGCCCTTGCCGATCGGGCCGGTCGCGGTCGCCCGGTCCAGGGTAGCTCGAGCCGCCGCAGCCCGCGAGGGCAGCGAGCAGGACCAGGAGGGCGGGGAGCCGGCGCACGTACTGCTTGCGACGAGCGAGCGCGCCGCCCGGTTAGGCCAGGCGCGCGTCCTCGGTCGCCGCGAAGACGCGCTCGACAGCCTCGTTCAGCGGCCCGTCGTAGTCGAGCAGCGCCTCCGCGTCGCCGCGGGCCTGCTCGAGCAGGGCGCGGTCGGTGCGGAGCCGCGTGAAGCGCAGGTCGGACAGGCCGGACTGGCGCGTGCCGAGCAGCTGGCCCTCGCCGCGCAGCTCGAGGTCGACCTCCGCGAGCTCGAAGCCGTCCGTCGTGGCGACGAGCGCCTCGAGCCGCGCCCGCGCAGAATCGGTCAGCTCCTCCTTCGCGCGGGAGACGAGCAGGCAATACGACTGCTCGCCCCCGCGGCCGACGCGGCCGCGGAGCTGGTGCAGCTGCGCGAGGCCGAAGCGGTCGGCCTCCTGGACGATCATGATCGTCGCGTTCGGGACGTCGACGCCTACCTCGATCACGGTGGTCGCGACGAGCACGTCGAGCTCGCCCGCCTTGAAGCGCGCCATCAGCTCGCGGCGGTCGGCCGGCCGCAGGCGGCCGTGCAACAGCCCGACGCGGTAGCCGCGCAGCTCGCCGCGCTGGAGCCGCTCGGCCTCCTGCTCGGCCGCGCGCGCGACGCTCGTCTCCGACTCCTCGATCAGCGGGCAGACGACGTACGCCTGGCGGCCGTCGTCGAGGTGGCGGCGCAGCCGCGTGTACGCCTCGGGCGAGCGGTCCTGGGTCACCCACGCAGTGACGATCGGCTTTCGGTCGGCCGGCGGCTTCGCGATCTCGCTGACGGAAAGGTCGCCGTAGACGGTGAGCGCGAGCGTGCGCGGGATCGGCGTCGCCGTCATGTGCAGCAGGTGTGGCGCGCGGCCCTCGGCGAGCGCGCGGCGCTGCTCGACCCCGAAGCGGTGCTGCTCGTCGACCACGGCGACCGCGAGGTCGGCGAAATCGACCTGCTCCTGGATCAGCGCGTGCGTGCCGACCGCGATCTGCGCCTCGCCCGCGGCGAGCGCCGCCCGCGCCGCGGCGTGCTCGGAACCGGTGAGCGAGCTGGTCAGCAGCACCGGGCGCACGCCGAGCGCCGCGCACAGCCCCTCGATGGTCAGGAAGTGCTGCTCGGCGAGCGTCTCGGTCGGTGCCATGAGCGCGCCCTGGCTGCCGTTCTCGACCGCACGGAGGAGCGCGTAGAGCGCAACGACCGTCTTGCCGGAGCCGACGTCGCCCTGGAGCAGCCGGTCCATCGGCCGCGTCCGCGCGAGGTCGGCGTCGATGTCGGCGATGGTCGACTCCTGGCCGGCCGTGAGCGTGAACGGCAGTGCCTCGCGGTAGCGCGCGACCAGCGCGCCGGGCGCGCCGAGCGCGGGCGCCTCCGCGACGGCTCGGTCCCGGCCGCGCCGCTGGAGCCCGAGCTGGAGCAGCAGCAGCTCGTCGTACGCGAGCCGCTGGCGGCCCGCCTCCGCCTCGTCCGGCGACGCCGGCCGGTGCAGCGCCCAGACGGCGTCTCCCCGCAAGGGCAGTCGGCGGTCGCGCCGCAGCGCGGCCGGAAGCGGGTCCCAGTCGTCGCCCGCGGAGGGGAGCGCGAGCCCGACGAGCTCGCGCAGCTTCTTGACGGTCAGCTCCTCGCTCACGGAGTACACGGGCGCGTAGTCGGCGGTCTCCGACTCTCCGTCGAGGTCGTACGACCGCACCGTGAACTCACCCCGGCCTCGCCCGCTCAGCGCGCCGCGCACGCGGAGGCGCGTGCCGGGCTTGAGGCGGTCGGCCAGCCAGATCTGGTTGAACCACACGGCCGTGATCTCGCCGGTCTCGTCGGCGATCCGGGCCTGCACGATCGACAGCCGCCGCCGCGGGCGCCGCACCGTCACGCCTCGAACCGTCCCTGCGACGACGACCTCCTCCTCGCCGAACAGATCGGCGATCCTCCGCTCGGCCGCCGGCTCCTCGTAGCGGCGAGGCCGGTACTCGACCAGGTCGCGGACGGTGCGCAGCCCAAGCCCGGCGAGGCGCTTCGCGACCGCAGGCCCGACGCCCGCGAGCGCGGTCACCGGCCGGTCGAGCAGGGCGGGGCGCGGCGCGCCGGGCGTGATGCCGAAGGCGGCGTCGCCGCCGGCGAAGGCGACGGGAAGACGGGTCACGGCTGGTGCGAGGATCGCCCCAGAGTAGAGCGGCCCTCGGACTCAGCCCGTTTGCTCGACGGGCTCCCCGACGCCGTGGCCGTTGCCGTCGAGGAACTCGACCTCGAGCTTCTCGATTCGCGGCCCCTCGGTCTCGACCACGGCGAAGCGCAGCCCGTCCCAGACCACCTCGTCGCCGGTCTCCGGCGCGCGCCCGAGCTCGCCGAAGACGAAGCCGGCGATCGTGTGGTAGTCCTCCTGCGGCAGCTCCTGGTGGAATTCCTCGTTGAAGTCGTCGATCGGGAACGTCCCGTCCACCAGGATGCGGTGCTCGTCGAGGCGCTCGAAATCTTCGTCGGGCAGGTCGTACTCGTCCTCGATCTCGCCGACGATCTCCTCGAGCACGTTCTCGAGCGTGACGATCCCCTCCGTCGCCCCGTACTCGTCCACCACGATCGCCATGTGCTGGTTCGTCTTGCGGAACTCGGCAAGCAGCGCGGCGAGGTCCTTCGTCTCGGGCACGAAGTACGCGGGACGCAGGATCTCCTCGATCTGCACGTTCTCGATGCCGTCCCCGTACAGCGCCTTGAACAGGTCGCGCACGTGCAGGATCCCGAGGATCTCGTCGACCGACCCCCGGTAGACCGGATAGCGGGTGAACGGCGAGTCGATCACGGCGGCGAGCGCCTCGTCCGGCGGCATGTCGACCGAGATGGCGACCACCTCGGGCTTCGGCACCATGACCTCGTTGACCTCCTTGTCGGCGAAGTCGAACGCCTTGTAGATCAGCTCCTGCTCGGCCTCCTCGATCTCGGGCGCCTGGGCAACGAGCATGCGGATCTCGTGCTCGGTGTGGCTCGAGCCGGCCGGGTCCTTCGGGTCGACGCCGAACAGGCGGACGATCGTGGTCGGCCGACGACTGCATCACCCAGATGATCGGCTTCGTCGCGATGTAGAAGGCCTCGAGCGGGACGACGAGCTGGAGTACAAGCTTCTCGCGCGTCGCGAGCGCCAGCGACTTCGGGACGAGCTCGCCGATGACGACGTGCAGGTAGGTGACGATCAGGATCGCGATCGCGAACGACACGCCCGTGGCGAGATACGGGTCGAAGATCTCCGCGATGAGCGGCTCGCCGACGGCGCCGATGAGGATCGAGAACGCGGTCACGCCGAGCTGCGACGTGGCGATGAACCTGACCGGGTCGTCGAGCAGCCGAACCGCGAGGCGCGCGCGGCGGCTCCCGAGCTCCGCGAGCTCGCTCAGGCGCGAGCGGCGCGCGGTGACGAGCGAGTACTCGGCCGCGACGAAGTACGCGTTCCCCAGCACGAGCAGGAGAACCGCGATCGAGCTCCAGAGAACGCTCACGCCCCTGCCTCCGGGGCGCCGCTACTAGGCGGCTGGTCGTCGTCCAACTTCTTCCGAGTATAGCCCTGGCTTTCGGCGGTCAGATCCCCGCCGGCACAACGCGAAGACGACAAGCACGCAACACGGCGCTGTGAGCATCCGGCGGTCAGCTGCAAGGAGGGACACATGCTCGTCCGACTGGCGCGACCGTGACACGAACACGTGTTCTATACTGGCGGCCTGGGTACCGAATACCGAGAAGAGCCCTGCCGGTCTGCGCTCAACCGCGTCCGCGGCATGCCGTTCGACTGGTCGCTGAACCCGTACATGGGGTGCGTGCACCGCTGCACGTTCTGTTACGTCCGCGCCTTCGAGCTGCGTGCCGACCGGCCCTTCGACGACCGCTACGGGCGCTCCATCCGTGTCAAGACGAACGTCGCCGAGGTGCTCCGCCGTGAGCTCGCACGGCCGTCGTGGCGCGGGCGAGTCGGTGGCGATCGGCGCGGCCACCGACCCGTACCAGCCCGTCGAGGGGCGCTATCGGCTGACGCGTGGGTGCATCGAGGCGCTGGGCGAGGCGGCCAACCCGTTCGGGATCATCACGCGGGGGCCGATGATCGTCCGTGACGTCGACGTCCTCCAGGAGGCCGCGCGCCGCGCAGACGTGGGCGTCACCTTCTCGGTTCCGACGCTTGACGAGCAGGTCTGGCGCACGACCGAGCCCGGCACAGCGCCGCCGCGGCAGCGACTGCGCGCGCTGAAGACGCTCGTCGACGCCGGCATACGCGCGAACGTCGGCATGGCGCCGATCCTCCCCGGCCTGTCCGACCGGCCCGAGCAGCTCGCCGAGGTCGTCAAGGCCGCGCGCGACGCCGGCGCCACCGGCGTCTGGGCGAACCTGCTCTACCTGCGCCCGGGGACGCGCGAGCACTTCCTCGAGCAGCTCGCCCGCGACTGGCCCGAGCAGCTCCCGCGCTACGAGGCGCTCTATGCCGGCAGCGCGTACGTCCGGAACGACGTGAAGAAACCGGTCCAGGAGCTGGTCGCCGATCTGCGGCGCCGCCACGGCATCCGCGACCGCCGCACGATCAGGCCGGAGCTCGCGCGCGAGGAGCAGCTGGCGCTGGCGGTTTAGCTCAGCGCCTCGACCCGAGGCTGACCACGAGGTCGATCTTCGTGTTCGCGGCAAGAACGGCGCCCGGGGCACGGCTCTGACCGCTGACGACGCCCTTCTTTCGCGTTCGCGAGTGCGCGTACCGAACCTTGCCCGTACGGCAGTGGTGCGCGCGGATGGTCGACTTCGGCAGCGCGGAGCGCCGTGCCCGTCACCCGCGGGACCGTGCAGCGCACGGCCGGCTTGACCTTGCGGGAGCGATCGGGAACGTCTGAACGACATCGGCGGCGGGCTCGTAGTTCGCATTGCCGCCCTGCGAGGCGCGGACCGTGCACGAGCCGGCCCCGCTGAGGTGGACGACCTTCGCTCCGCTCACGGTGCATTGCCCGCTCGTCGAGAACGAGACGGGCAGGCCCGAAGAGGCGATCGCCGCGACCGTGAAGTCCGGGTCGCCGCACGCCGCCCGGGCAGTGAGTGAACGCGATCGTCTGCTCGCCTTCGCGATCGCGAACGTCTGAGCGACCGGCGCCGCAGCGGCATAGCTCGCGTTGCCCGCCTGCGACGCCGTCAGCGTGCAGGATCCCGCCGCCGTCAGGTGCACGGTTGCACCGCTCACGCGTGCAACCGCCCGTTGCGGAGAAGGCCACCGGCAAGCCGGAGCTCGCCGTCGCGCTGACCGCGATGTCCGCGTCGCCGAACCTCGCCTGCGGAGCGCGCCGAACGCGATGGACTGCGCCTTCGGCATCGCGACCGACGTGCACTTCGCGGTGTCCATCCTGCAGGGCTGCCACGTCGGCGCGTAGTCGTACGTCTGGAGGTTGCCGAATTCCGTGCCGGCGACCTCGGGCGTCGTCAGCTTCACGACGCCGGTGCCGTCGGCGTTCATCCGGTAGATCGCCCACGGCGTGAACTGGAACGAGCCGTTCGGGCAGGCCGTCCCGCCGGCCGAGAAGGCGATCTTCGTGCCGTCCGGCGACCAGGCGGGGTACTGCTCGAACGGGCCAGCGAACCCGGGCGTGTTCGAGATGTCGGTCAGCGTCTTCGCCGCGACGTCGTAGATGTAGATGTCGGCCGGCGTGACGTTGACTCCGTTGCAGCCCGTCTCGAAGTTCAGCCACGACGAGATCGCGATCTTGGTCCCGTCCGGCGACCAGTCGTACGCGTTGATGTGCCAGGCGAAGTCGCCTGCGAGCCCCGGCAGCTCCGCCTGCCCGCCGCCGTCCGGGTCGACCGTGAGCAGCGCGAAATCGCCCTCCCGTTGGGGGCGATGTAGGAGATCTTCGAGCCGGCCGCCGTCATCGCCCACGACGGGCTCCACTTCGCCTTCCCGTCAGCAGTGATCTGTGTCTTGCCGGTGCCGTCCGCGTTCATTGTCCAGATCTCGGCGTCGGCGATGTTCCCCGCGGTCGAGCGCGCGTAGACGATCTTCGTGCCGTCCGGCGACCATGAGGCGTTCCAGGCAGGGAAGCCCGAGGTCAGCTGCTTCTCGCCCGTGCCGTCGGCGTTCATGACGTAGATGTCCGCGAAGCCGAACGCCGGGAAGCGGTTGAACAGGATCTTGTTGCCGTCGGGCGACCACTGCCCGGTCGCGCCGTCGTCGAGGAGCGTCGCTTCGCCGCTTCCGTCCGGGTTGATCGTCCGCAGCCTGTTGCCGTTGGCGTAGCCCGGCACACGGTTGTAGTAGGCGATCATGCCGTTCGTCCCGGGAAATGCGCTCACGGCGCGCTGGACGTGGGCACCCGCAAGAGCCGCGCAGCAGCCGACCAGCACAACCAGAACCCCGAACCGCCGTGAACGCCGCATGGTGTTTCCTCCCGAGGCGACGCTACGCCCTTGTTGCAAAGCGGTCAAGTTCCCCGGTCGTCGTCTCACCGCCCGCCTACAATCGCCGCGTGGAGGATGCTGCTGACGGCGGTCAGCGCGAGATCACCTGCCTGATCGTCGATGACCACGAGGTCGTCCGTGAGGGCATCCGCATCTCGCTCTCGAACACGCCGCACATCCGCGTGGTCGGCGAGGCCGGCGACGGCGAGGCGGCGGTTGCGCTCGTCGAGCGCCGCCACCCGAACGTGGTGATCATGGACGTGCGCATGCCCGGGATGGACGGGCTCGAGGCGACGAAGCTCGTCACCGAGAAGGCCCCCGACTCGCACGTCCTGATCTTCACCGCCTACAGCGAGCGCAGCCTGCTCGGGCGCGGCCTCGAGTCCGGCGCGAAGGGCTACATCCTCAAGGAGGCGCCGCGCGACACGCTCGTGCGCGCGATCGAGAAGGTCGCGAAGGGCGAGACGTTCGTCGACCCGGCGCTCATGACCGCGTTCCTCCCCGGGCGCGAGGGTGCCGAGATGCTCACGGCGCGCGAGCGCGAGATCCTGCAGCTCCTCGCCGACGGCATGTCGAACGCCGACGTCGCCGAGCGGCTCTTCATCAGCCAGGAGACCGTGAAGAGCCACGTCCGCCACATCCTCACGAAGCTCGAGGCCGACACGCGCACGCACGCGGTCGCGATCGCGCTGCGCGAGGCGATGATCGACTAGACGTCGTGAGCGACCGAGCGGCGCCGTCTCGCCGACCAGCTGATCGCCGCCGAGCAGGAGGAGCGCCGCCGGCTCGCCCTCGCGCTCCACGACGGCCCCGTCCAGTCGCTCTCGGGCATCGCGCTCATGCTTGACGCCGTGCCGCGGCTCACTCGACTCCGGCAACGTCGACCAGGCCACAGGACCTGCTGGCGAGCGTCGTCGACCGCCAGCGCGACGCGATCCGCTCGCTGCGCGACCTCTCGTTCGCGCTCGAGCCGATCATCCTGCGCGACCAGGGCTTCGTCCCCGCCGTCCGTGCGCTCGCCGAGCAGCTCGGCGTCGCCGCGAAGCTGCGCATCGACCTCGACGTCGACGTCGGCGAGGAGCTGGCCGAGCGCGCGCAGGTCGCGCTCTACCAGATCATCCGCGAGGCGCTCCACCAGGCTCTGCGCCGCGGGCCGCCGACCCGGATCTCCGTGACGATGGCACGGCCTCGGCGACGGCGGCGTCGAGACCGTCATCACCGATGACGGCGCCGCCGAGCGCCGCCGGCGCGTCGTTCGAGGCGCTCGAGGAGCGGGCCCGCGCCGCTGAACGGCACGGTCGAGGTCGATCCGGCGAACGAGCACGGCACGGTCATCCGGTGACCGTGCTCCGGGCTACACGGCCCGCGTAATACCATCAGCTGCAGCCATGGCACCGAGACGGCCACCTGCTGTTCGTCCGCAAGACGACCGGCTACGAGCTACAGGACGCTGAGGGCGAGGTGCCCGCGGCGGGCGCGCGCGATCGAGCTCGACGGCGGACGGCGTACTTCGTCTCGAAGGTCGGCCCGTCACCGCGCCCGGGCGACTCCCGGCGCTGCGCCTACCTACAGCCGGTCGGCTAGCGCGTCACCGGGTGAGCCCCATATTTCGGCTCCGACCGGCGCGTGCTTGAACGTCAGCAGACGTGCTCGGCAGCGGCGAGGCCGAGCACGAGCGCCTGCGCGAGCCCGCTCGCGTAGCCGCCCGTCGAGACGCCGCCGGCGTCCACGCCCGCGGCGTAGAGCCCGTCGAGCGGCGATCCGTCCTCGCGCAGCACGCGGCGCGTGCTCGTCGACCCGCAGGCCGCCCATCGTGTGCGTGATGGCGGCGTGCGACGCGGACGCCCAGCGGACGCCGTCGGGCGCCGCGAACGGCAGCTCGCGCGGCTCGAGCACCGGCGCGCCGGCGGCGCGCGCGCGCTCGACTCGCGCCGCCACGTCCGGGTCGGCGAGCGCCTCGTCGTCGAGCAGGTACCAGGCACGTGCGCCCGGCTGCCGCGCCGTCGCCTGGACGACGTCGGTCTCCGACCAGCTGGCGCGCCTGCTCGAGGAACGGCTCGCCCGCGCCGTCGACGACCGTCGCGCGCGCGGCGTAGAGCTGGGCGAGCGGCACGAAGTCGGCCTCGTCCGACGGGGCGTCCGGCATGTTGCGGCCGTAGAACTCGTCCATCCCGCCGGTCAGGGCGCCGCCCGCGGCGAGCGCCGGCGTCGCAGCCCGTCGCCCGCGCTCCACGGGTTCGCGCGCAGCGCGAGCGGCCTCCGGTCGTGACGTAGCGCGCCACGCAGCTCGCGGCCGCCGCCGAACCCGCCGGTGGCGAGCACCAGCGGCCCGTCGAGCGGTCAGTCGTCGCAAGCCGGGCACGTCGCCGGCGCGCACGGACGAGCGCGTCCGTCGAGCCCGCGCGGGTCGAACCGCATGCCCGCCGTACGCGGATTGCCCGTCTCGCGCGCGGACGACCGGCGCGCCGAGCGACTCGAGCCACGCGAGCGCGTCGTCGAGCCGCTCGACGATCAGCCGCTGCAGCGTCTCGTCGCCGCCCGGGCACTCGCGCGCGGAAGGCCTCGAGGGTCGCGGTGACGCCAGATCGACGCAGCTCGAGAGCAGCATCGAGCCGCCCGGCGCGCGTGCCCTTCTCGAGCACGACCGGCGCCGCGCCCGAGCTCGCCGCGCGCGCGCCGCGCACACGAGCCCGGCCATGCCGGCCCCGGCGACGGTCAGGTCGGCTACTGGAGCGCGAACGTCGGCTTGTGCTCGACGTACTCGATGCGGACGCCGTCCGGACCGGTCAGGAACGCCGCGTACGTGTTCGGCGCGTCCACGACGCGCTCGACCTCGATGCCCGTGCTCGCTGCGCCTCCTGCGACATGCTCGTCCGCCGAGTCGACCAGCACCGCGAGGTGGTTGAGCAGCGGCCGCTCGGCGTCTCCGGTGTCGCCCGTGCCAGAGCTCGACGAAGGCGCCCGCCGACCTCGACGCGCGGCGCGCCCTCGGCGCCGGCGCGGCCGCGGCGAACCCGTACGCGCTGCGTACTCGCGCGCCGCCTCCTCGGGCCGCGGCGAGAACAGCGCCACGTGGTCGAAGTCGTAGTCGACTCTCGGTCTCGCGCCTCGACGAGGCCGAGCCGCAGGCCTTCGTAGAGGTCGAAGTAGACGCCGCCGTGCTCGCGCTCGAGCGGCCAGTCCTCCGGCAGCTCCGCCAGCGCGGCGGCGAGGTCGTTGACGCGAAACGCGATGTGCCGGAGCGCGCCGCGCTCGCGCGGCCCCTCGGCGTCGAAGAGGGTGAGCTTGCTGCGCCGGGCGTCGGCGCCGACGAGCGTGAACGTGTCCGTCCGCTCGATGACGTGCATGCCGAGATGCGTTCGTCACGAAGTCGGCGATCCGGTCGCGCTCGGCGACCCAGAGGGCGACGTGATCGAGGATCTTCGGCTTCATCGGGTGAGGATACCCAGGGGCGCCCGGTCTCCCGAGCGCCCCCGCGCAGGGCTATTTCCTACGGGAGACCGCCCGCTGCAGCTGCTCCTTGTTCATGCGCGAGCGGCCATCGATGCCGAGACGCTTCGCCTCGTTGTAGAGCTGCTCCTTGGTGCGACCCGCCGCCGCGGCTCGAGGAGCCCCGCTGCCCGCGCGAGGACGAGGACCTCGTCTCGCCGGACGCTGCGCGCTGCTTGTTCACCGTGCGCGCGGCGATCTCCTTGGCGCGCTTCGTCGAGCGCCTTCCTTCTTCTCGGACTCCTTGATGTGCTCGTACTGGCGTTCGCGCTTCGCGCCCCATGACTTCGGCATACGACCTCCTCTGTGTCGGCTGTCGCGCCGGACTTACCCCACTTGCAGGCTTTCATGTCGCCTGGACCGTGTTACGCTCGTCGTCGTGGCGACGATCCTGCTGGTCGGGGTCGACCTTTTCGTTCGGGCAAGCTCGAGGCCGCGTGCCCCGGCCATGACTTCGTCACCTCGGACACCGTCGTCGACCCGGATCTCGTGGTCGCGGACATCGCCCGTGTCGACCCCGAGGAGGTCGCCGACACGTACGTGGACGTGCCGATTCTCGGCTTCACGAACCACACGGACACGCAGGGCCTCCGCGCGGCGCACGCAGCGGGGTTCGATCAGGTGGTGGCCAAGTCCGCGCTTCCGAGCGTGCAGCGAGCTGATTGAGGAGCTGACCGCCTCAGTAGGATAGGCCGCGATGACGTACATCATCGCCGAGCCCTGTATCGACATCAAAGACAAGTCCTGCGTCGACGTCTGCCCCGTGGACTGCATTCACGAGGCCGACAGAATTTTAGTAATAGATGCTGAGGAATGTATAGATTGCGGCGCATGCGAACCGGAGTGCCCGGTCGAGGCCATCTTCCCCGAGGATGCGCTCCCCGATAAGTGGCAGCCGTTCGTGCAGATCAACTACGCGTACAACCAGAGCATGGACGTCGTCAACCAGCTCACCGACGCGTACGCAACCGAGCACAACGTCCAGAACCCCCCTCTCGAGTAGCCACTTCGAGGCCGGACTCGCGCTGGCGCGCGCCGGGCAGTACTTCGAGGCGCACGAGGAGCTGGAGCTCGCCTGGCGCGCGGCGGAGCCCGAGGAGCGCGACTTCTTCCAGGGGCTCGTCCACGTGGTCGTCGCCTGGTACCAGGCCGGCCGCGGGCGGCGGATCGGGTGCGAGCGTCAGCTCGAAAAAGCCGAGCGCCGCCTGGCCCCGTACGCCCCGGCGCACCGCGGCGTCGATGTCGCCGCCCTGCTCAGAGACGTGGCCGCGGCGCGCGAGCGGGTCGCCGCCGGCTCGCTCGACCTACCCGAGCCCCAGGGGCTGCAGGGCCCATTCGGCGCCGACGCGTAGCCACCAGTCGCGGTTGAAGAAGAGCAGCAGGCCGAGCGCGACAAGCAGGCTCCCGCTCACCACCTGGATGACCCCGTAGTGGTCACGCAGCCAGCGGAAGGCGCCCATCGCCCGCGTAAACGCGATCCCGGCGGCGAGGAAGGCGAGCGCGAGGCCGAGCGAGTAGGAGAGGAGCACGGCGCCGCCGCGCACGACCGAGCTGGCGTCGCCGGCGAGCACGACGACCGACGCGAGCACCGTGCCGATGCAGGGCGCCGCGCAGACCGCGAACGCCGCGCCGAGCAGCAGCCCCGAGCCGGTGCGCCGCGCGCCATCGAGCAGCCCGGGCGCCGCCATCCGGGTCGGCACCGGCAGCAGGCCCATGAAGGCGAGGCCCGATCACGACCAGCACGAACCCTGCGATCGACGTCCGCGTCTCCGAGTCGAGCACGCCGCCGACGGCGGCCGCGCCGGCGCCGACCAGCACGAAGACAGCGGTGAAGCCGATGATGAACGGCACGCTCGAAAGCGCGACCCGCCGGGCCGTCCCCCGCTCGCCGAGCCGCCCCGCCTCGACCGCCGAGACCGCGGACAGATAGCCGGGGAGCAGCGGCAGCACGCAGGGCGTCAGTACGGAGATGAACCCCGCGAGAAAGGCCACGGGCACCTTGCCGGCCATGCCTACGAGCTCTCGTAGCGGGCAGCTCGCTGTCGATCCGGCGCTCGACGTCCGGGTCGAGCCGCGACGGCGGCGAGGGCGGGCCGGTGTCACGCGCCCGCGACCAGCGCCACGCCGCCCAGCCGACGATCGGCACGGCCACGAGCAGGCCGATCAGCGGGAGCAGCCACGCGATCAGATTGAAGCCGCGCTTGGGAGGCGCCGCCAGCACTGCCTCGCCGAACTGCGCGACGAGCGCGTCCTCGATCTGCGACTTCGTTGCGCCCGCGGCCCTGCGGTGCGCGATGAACATCTTCATGTCCTGCGCGACCGCGGAATCCGACTGGTCGAGTGTGGTTCCGCAGACCGGGCACATGATCTCGCTCTCCAGCTCGTTCTGGCTCGGGTGTTGGTCGCTGCCAAGCGCCGCCGCCGGCGCGAGCAGCGCCGCAGCGAGCACGAGAAGCAGGGCCACTCTCATGCCGGCTTCAGCGCCCCGTTCAGGAGACGATCGATGTCGGCGCTCTCGAGCTGGCCGAAATAGACCTTCGCGATCCGGCCGCGCCGGTCGATCACGAACGTCTTGGGCAGCGGCAGGCCGCCGAAGCTCCCGAGCACCTTGCCGGCGCCGTCGTAGCCGACCGGGTAGGACGTGCCGACCCTGCGCATCTCCTGTTTTGCGGACGACTCGAAGTCCTGCGCGTCGACGCCGACGAAC
The DNA here is from genome assembly GCA_963710465.1 of uncultured Thermoleophilia bacterium. Classification (GTDB taxonomy): domain Bacteria; phylum Actinomycetota; class Thermoleophilia; order Gaiellales; family Gaiellaceae; genus JACVRM01. The sequence goes on along the minus strand of CAVQAQ010000003.1, from coordinate 97,894 downwards.
TCGACGCCGCGCGTGCGGTACTCGCGGTACGCCTGCTCGAGCCGCGGCAGCTCGCGCTTGCACGGGTCGCACCAGGAGGCCCAGAAGTTGACGAGCACGACCTTGCCCCGCAGGGACTTCAGGTCGACGTGACCATCGCCGTCAAGCCGGGCGAGCCGGAAGTCGGGCGCCGCGGGCTTCTTCCCCGAAGAGGCCTTGTTCACGAGCTCCGCGCCGCTGCCCTGGTGCGTCACCTTCCACCCGAGCAGCCCGAAAAGCGCTGCAACGAGCCCGACTGCGAGCACCTGCGCGGCCAGCTTCAGCGGCCGACCCATCACGCCGGGAGTCTAGGGGACGTTGGCGGAATGCCGCTCGTCCGACAGCGCCCGCCGACAGGGCACAGGCTGCGTTTCGCCAACGGCCCCTAGTTGGGGATGATGAAAACCGGGGTGCCGACCTGGACGTGCTGGAACAGCCACTCAGCCTGCGGGATCAGCATGCGGATGCAGCCGTGTGAGGCGGAGTAGCCGATCGACGCCGGGTCGGGCGTGCCGTGGATGCCGACGCCCGGCGAGCTCAGGCCCATCCAACGGGTGCCGAGCGGGTTGCCCGGACCGGGCGGCACCGGGCTCTCGCCCTGCGCCCACGGCGAGGCCGGCGGGAACCACCAGGGGTTCCGCCACATGACGATGATCTCGAAGCGGCCGAGCGGCGTCGGGTACGCCGGCTGGCCGACGGCGACGCCGAAGGTCTGCCACGAGCGCATCCCCTGGTACAGGTTCAGGCGATGGGCGCTGCGGTGGATGACGATCACCGGGCCGAAGTTGCTCCGCGAGACCGCGGGCGCCTCGTTCACCACCGGGAGCTTGACCGCCCCCGGCGTGCCGGCGGAGAGCGCGTTCGCGAGCACGGTCACGGCGCGTCTCTGGTCGATCGAGTGCCCCGGCGTGCCGTCGGTGACGAACGGCTTCCCGTTCCGGAGCGTGACCGTCGAGTCCTTGCCCGTGCGGTCGTAGAGCTTCGCGGTCTGTCGGACCCACGCCGCCGTGCGTGCGCGGTTGACCGAGATCTTCAGTGGCACATCGGTGCCCGTCCCGACCAGCAGCGCCTGCTGGACGGCCGCACCCACGGCGGCGGTCGCGCCGAGCGCGCGCGGCGGGACGAGCGTCGGTCGTTTGCCGACCATGATCCGCCGTGACTCGTCGAAGTGCGCGGCGACGGCCTGTTGCGCGTCGGCGGGCGCGTAGCCGCCCACGTCGACGCCGTCGATCGTCACTCCGTCCGGGACCAGAAGCGTCGGCGCCCCCGGGGTGTCGGCCCGGGCGGCCGCGGCACACAGCCCGCACAGAATGAGCAGGCAGAACAGGAGCGACCCCTTGCGCACCCTCTGATTTTATGGACCTTGGCGAATCGGTGCTAGATCCGTCGGGCGACGACGATGGCGCAGTCGTCCTGCAGCTCCCCGCCGGCGAAGGCGCGGCAGTCTTCGAGCACGGCAGAGGCGACCTCGTCAGCGGCCGCGCCGGCGTGTGCCGCGAGCACTGTGTCCAGTCGCTCGACCCCGTACAGCTCCTGGCCCCGACGGGCCTCGATGACGCCGTCCGTGTAGAGGACGACGGAGTCGCCCGGCGCCAGTGTCGCCATGACCTCGTCGTAGCGTTCACCCGCGGCGATGCCAAGCGCGACGCCACCGGCCTCGAGCGGCTCGACGGCGGCGCGGCGCACGAGCCGCGGCGGCGGGTGCCCGGCGGCGGCGCAGCGCAGCCCGCCGGTCGCGCCGTCGAGGGTGACGACGACCATCGTGATGAACTTGCCCAGCGCGATCTCGTCGCCGACGACGCCGTTCGCGGCGGCGAGGAAGTCACCCGGCTCCGGGTGCTCGCGCGCCAGCGAGCGAAACACGAACTTCGCCATCGCCATGTCGGCCGCCGCGTCCACCCCGTGCCCGCTGACGTCCCCGAGCACGACCGCGAGGCGGCCGTCGTCGAGCACGAGGAAGTCGAACACGTCCCCGCCGACCTCGAGGCGGGCCGACGACTCGTACGCGCGCGCCACGTCGAGCCCCTGGACGTCGGGCAGCGACTGCGGCAGCAGCGCCTGCTGCATCGACTCGAGGAAGTGCTTCTGCTGCTGGTACAGCCGCGCATTGTCGACCGCGAGGGCAGCGTGCGTAGCGAGCGACGCGGCAGCGGCGAGCGAGCCCGCGTCCAGCGGGCGCTCCGAGTCCAGAGAGATCACGCTGAGCGCTGCGATCAGCTCGCCGCCGCTCGCGACCGGCACCACCACGGCCGTCCCGCCGCGCTCGAGAAAGGGGGCGAGTAGCTCGTACACCGAACCGAGCTCGCGCGCGAGCGTGGGCGTGAGCAGCACGGGCCGACGGCGCGCGACCAGCTGCTTTGCTGCGTCCGTCGCCAGCGACTGCGGGCGGTCGAGCAGCGCGCGGGCGACGGAGTCGAGACGCTCGTCGGCGACATGCATAGCCTGCGGCTCCAGCACGTCGCGCCGCACGTCCAGCGTCCGGACGACGGCGGCGTCGGCGTTGAGCAGCTCGACCGCCGTGCGCGCGACGGCGCTCAGCGTCTCGGGCAACGACATGCTCTCCGTGAAGGACTGCGAGACCTCGTAGAACGCACGCAGCTGCCGCGCCGCCTGGCGCTCGGCCTCCAGCGCGCGAGCGCGCTCGGCGCCGAGGCGCTGGGCCTCCTCGTGCAGCCGGGCGTTCTGGACGGCGACGCCGAGCTGCGCGGCGAGGGCGACGAGCAGGGCGGTCTCGTCGCCGCTCGGCACGCGGCCACGCGGCAGGTAGGCGACGAGCAGCCCGATCGCATCGTCGAGGACGACGAGCGGCACGGCGACCGCGGCCTCTACGCCGGCGGACGAAACAGCCTCGCGGACGCGCTCGAGCCCCGGGTCGCGGGACGCGTCCTCGACGACGAGGGCGCCGCGGGCGCGCAGCGGCCCGAGCGCCCGCTCGAGCAGCGCCGCGCCGATGTCGGTATGCGGCCCGTGCACGCCGCGGGCGGCCGCCGCGCGCAGCCCGCCGTCCTCCCGCAGGTAGATCGCGATGCGCTCGGTGCCGAGCAGCTCGGCCACTCGGGCGACCGCCGTCTCGAGTGTGTGCGAGACCGAGAGCTCGGCGATCGCCTGGCCGACGACACCGAGCAGCGCGCGCGTCCGCCCCAGCTCCGCCCGCGTCCGCTCGCTGCGCCGGGCGGCGTCGAGCGCGCGCCGCGCTCGACCCGCGAAGGTCTCGAGCGCGCCCAGCGTCCCGGCGGGCGGCGGCTCGTCGAACAGGAGCTGCATCAGCACAGCGGGCGACTCGTCGATGCGCAACGTGACGGCGGACGCCAGCTCGCCCGCGAAGACGACGCGGCGGTCGCCCGGGGACGGGCGCTCGGGCGGAGAGAGCGCCGCGGCGGCGTCCCGCGGCAGCCCGAACGACGCGAGCGGCTGCGGCGGCATGCCATTGTCGCCGAGCTCCCACAGCACTGCGGCCCGTGCGCCCGAGCCGCGCGCCGCGAGCCGGACGACGGCCGATTCCACACGCGAGCCCTCAGCCCCGGCCGCGAGCGCCTCACCGGCGGTATCCAGGAGGCCGGCTTCGACACGGCTCGGCTCGCGCGCGTCGCCGCCCGCGACCAGCGCCGCCTGCGTCGCGGCGACCCGCGCGAGGACGCGGTCGGCCTCGGAGAACGCGGCGCCCTTGCGGAGCAGCTCAACGGTGCCGATGCGGTCGTCGCCGGCGGTGATCGCGACGACGAGCGCCGCGTCGACGCCCGCGCGCTCCGCGGCCCGCCGTAGCGCCGGCGGGAGCGTCGTGACGTCGGTGATCTCTCCCTCCTGGACGGCGGCAGGCACGGACGAGCCCTCGAGCTCGGCCGCGAGCGCCGGCGACAGGGACACGGCGGCGCGGGCGACGAGCCGGCCCGTCGCCGGGTCGGCGAGCCGGAGGACAGTCGCGTGCGCCCCGGTCCCGGAGGCCAGCGCGCCGACGAGCGCGGCCAGCCGTTCGTCGAGGCTCGCGGCATCGCTCAGGCGCTCCGCAGCGACCGCGAACGCCTCGACGCCGTGTGCCGTCACGTCCGCCACTGCCCTGAGTATGGCCGCTCCCCAGCGCGGCCCGCCGCCAGCCGTCCTAGACTTCCGTCGTGGCCCAGCCCGCAAGGCAAGCGCCTGTTTCCGACGACGAGCCCCCGATTCTCGATCCGCGCGTCGTCGAGCGGGCCTACCGGCGCCAGCGCGCCAAGCGGCGGGCTCGCGTGGAGCGCCTCCGCGAGCGCGGCCATGCCCGCCTGCGCTTCTGGCTCGTGATCATCATCCTCGTCTCGCTCAGCGTCTATCTGGCGCTGACCGTCTGGCAGGAGCTGCAGGCGCTCTTCGGCCTCTGATGCTCAGTTGCGTGCCTTCGCGAACGGCGACCACGGCGCCGCCACCCACTCGCTGCGCGAGCAGTGCTCGCAATCGGGGAGCGTGCGCATGACCGTGACCGTGTGCCCGCAGGTCAGGCACCGGTACGAGCCTGTCGCCGTCGCCCCGCTCGCGACGCGCGTCTCGACCACCGTCTGCTGGATTACAGCGACCACCATCGACCCCTTCCGTCGCGCGTGAAATCTCACGTCGGACCTGCCCATACTGCGCGCCGTGGAAACGCCGCCGCCCGTCACTGAGCAGGACCAGCTCGTCCCGGCGCGTCCGCGCGGCGGCGTGTGGGCGTGGGGCGGCTGGCTGACCTGGGTCTCGGGGATCGTCCTGATGCTCTCGCCGTTCATGGGCTGGTACGTCGGCTCGGACGGCGGCCCCACCATCGCCGTCATCGGCTGGCACACGGGCGTGCTCGGCAAGCTCGTCTTCGTCATCGGGGCGGCTGTCGTGGTGCTCTGCATCCTGCGCGAGGTCGGCATCGAGCTGCCGCCGACCGTGCCCGAGAGCCTGGTGATCGTCGCCCTCGGAGCGCTCGCGACCATCTTCATCCTCATCCGGCTGATCTCGATCCCCGAGGAGTTCGTGCCCAACAACGGGCGCGGGATCGGGATCTGGATCGCGCTGCTCTCGTCGATCGGTGTCATCGTCGGCGGGTTGCTGCGCGCCAACGAAGAGCTTTAGCGCGGGGGAACCCCTGGTTCCCCCACGGGCCCCCTCCTTGCGAGCGTCCGCTCGCTGCGGACGTTTCAGGAGCCGCCCCTTCGTCAGGTGGTTCCGAGGGTTGCCTCTCCGTGGGGAGCCTCTCGCCGGAGCAAGTCCGGCTTCGGCGGCGAATGTTGGCGGTCTCCGACGGCGCCTTCCTTGGGAACCTGCGGTTCCCTCGCCCCTCCCCCTGCCGACGTGACCGACCACTGGGCGGCCTGGCTCCGGTCCCGCCGCACGGGCGGCTCGGAGGACGCGCGCCGCGCCATGCTCGAGCGGCTCGGGCCGGTGCGCGACCGCGTCCTGGACGGCGCCGGGATCCGCCCGGGCGACCTGGTGCTCGATGTTGGCTGCGGTGACGGGCTGATCGGGCTCGGCGCGCTCGACCGCGGCGCGCGCGTGATCTTCAGCGACATCTCGCAGGCGCTGATTGACGACTGCCGCGCGATCGCCGGCGACGCTGCGGAGTACCGGCTGCTCGACGCGACCGACCTGGGGGACGTCGAGGCGGACGTCGTCACGACGCGGTCGGTGCTGATTTACGTCGAGGACAAGGCGCGGGCGTTCGCCGAGTTCTTCCGTGTGCTGTGCCCCGGCGGGCGCCTCTCCATCTTCGAGCCGATCAACCGCTACGGCGCCGACGACCGCCGCCGGACCTTCGGGTTCGCCGAAGTGGCCGACGTCGGAGACCTGCTGGCCCGCGTCTTCGACGAGCCGGTGGCGGTCGAGCAGACGCTCGTCGACTTCGACGAGCGCGACCTTGTCACGTTCGCCGAGGCTGCCGGATTCGACGACATCCACCTCACGCTCGAGGTCAAGGTTTCGGCGCAGCCGCCCTGGCAGACGCACGACTGGAGCGTCTTCCTGGAGTCCGCGCCGAACCCGCTCGCCCCGACGTTCGGGGAGGCGATGGAGGCCGCACTCACACCGAAAGAGGTCGAGCGCCTGACGGCCGTCCTGCGTCCGCAGGTCGAGCAGGGCCGAGGCACGACCCGCGCCGCGACCGCCTACATGACCGCGCTCAAGCCGTAAGGGGACAAAGGGAGGGGCGAGGGAACCGCAGGTTCCCAAAAAAAAGCGCCCTCGGCAGAGCATCAACACTCGCCGCCGAAGCCGGACTTGCTCCGGCGAGAGGCACACCCACGAGAGGCAACATGGGAACCCAACCACCAAGCGGCGGCTCCTGAAACCACCGCACCACGCCGCCGCCCGCAAGGAGGGGGCCCGTGGGGGAACCAGGGGTTCCCCCGCGCTTTAAACGGGGAGGAGCTGCTTCGTCGACTCGATGAGCTGCTGCGGGTTGAACGGCTTGCCGATGAAGGCCTGGGCGCCGCGCGACTCCGCGTCGGCGAGGGTCTCGTCGTCGACCTTGCCGCTGAACATGATCACCGGGATCGAGCCGACGCCGTGCCGCTCCTGGACGCGGCGGAGCATCTCCCAGCCGTCGACCTGCGGCATCATCACGTCGAGCAGGATCAGGTCGGGCGGCTCCTCCTCGAGCGCGCTCAGCCCCTCCTCGGCGCTGGCCGCCTCGCGGACGGTGTAGCCCTCCATCTCGAGGTTGACGCGCACGAACTCGCGGATGCGGTCGTCGTCGTCGACGATCAGGATCGACGGGCCGCCCGTCTGGCTCCGCGCCGGAGACGCCGAGCGCTGCAGGAAGGCGTCGAGGTCACCGCGCCGGTAGCGCCGGTGGCCGCCCGGCGTGTAGAAGGCCGGCAGCCGGCCGACGTCTGACCACTTGCGGATCGTGCTCTGGGCGACGCCGAGGTACTTGGCGGCCTGACCGAGTGTCAGCCAGTCCGGCTCGGCGCCCACAGGCGGGCGGCGGTTGCGGGAGGTGTCGTTAACGCTCACCTGGCGAATCTATCCAAACGTGCCGTTTCTTGCGCCGCCGCGAGGGGATCCATACATTTGGCTCACGGCCGGGTGACCGTGACGGTGACCGTCGAGGGCGAGCTGAGCGGCAGCGGCCCGAGTGTACGGATCGACGTCGTGGTCGGGCTCTTCGAGGGGTCCGGATTGTCGTCCAGCGTCTGCCCTAGGGCGACGCCGATCCCGAAGATGACCGCCGCTGCGCCGATGCGGATTCCCCAGCGCACGAGCGTCCGGCGGCGGCGCTTGCGCCGCAGCCGAGGGCTCGGCGTCCAGGTCGGGCTCACGGTCAAGGCCGGTAGTCGCTCGCGCCGCGCGAATAGAGGTGGAACGCCGCGTCGCCGACCAGCGCGGCGTCGCGGTACGCACGCGGATCACCGCGCTCTTCGAGCGCCTCCCGGCTCCAGCGGTCGCTGTGCTCGTACGCGCGCACGAGCTCCCTGAGGGTGAATGTCTCGCCGATACGGCGGCGCAGCTCGTCGATCACGAGCGGTGACCTGATCTCTCAGTCGGTCGTAGAGCACGTGATCGTCGGCGAGCGCCTCGAGGCGGCGGTAGCCCTCCTCCCACTCGCGGCGCGTCGTCTCGACTGCGGCTTCCAGCTCCGGCACCGCGCGGAGGCTACAGCCCGTCGAGACAGCACCGGTCAGGCGGCCAGGGGCCGCCCGCCTCGCGGAGGATCGCGTCGCCGAGGACGTACGGCGGCTGCGCGAGCGCCCACGCGACGTGTGCGTGCAGACACTTCAGGCGCTCCGGCCGCGCGGTGCCGCCGATGCCCGCATCGAGCGACAAGCCGCCGTCGCTGCCGCGGGCACCGCCGGCGAGTGAGGTACGCAGTTCGCGCTGCGCACGGGTCGCGGCCTCGAGGCTCGCGCGCAGCTCGGGGTCCTCCGTGGCGGCCTCGCCCCACCGCTCGACACCGCCGCCCGCCTCCACGCGCGACACGGCGGCGACGAGGTGCGGGCATGTCAGCCAGTACGTGGTCGGAAACGGGTTGCCGTCGGCGTCGTACGGCGCCTGCTCCGTAACCGCCGGCGCGCCCCAGGGGCAGCGCACGGCGACGCCGAGGAGCGCGCGGGGTTGCCGGCCGAGCTGCCGGACAAGGACGGCGTGGTCGTCCACGCCGCGATCGTAGGCGCCCTAGCGAATGTGTCGGTGCGAGCGTCGCCAGCGCTCGATGCCCGACACGACGTACAGCTGCTCACCCGGACGGACGAGGCTGAGCTGCCGCGCCTCGCGCGCGAGCAGCAGCGTCTGTGACGAGTGCTGGAACCCGGCGCGCAGCGTGTCGTGCTCGACCCGCAGCCGGCGGACCTCGGCCGCGCGCTTGCCGACTTCCGCGCGTGTATGGAAGTACGTCGTCAGCGGCCGGACGTAGAGCAGCCCGACGAGGAGGAGCAGCCCGGCGGCGAGCACCCGGGCGTTGGGGCGCGGCAGGGACCGCCGCCGGCGCTTGCGGCTGCGGCGCCTGCGGTCGGGCGGTCGGCTCCCGGAGGGCACGGCCCACCGTTCGCGGCGGCCGCCCTGCGTCCTGCTATGCGGTCTCGACGCGGATCAGGTTCGTCGTGCCCGGCATGTTCACGGCCGTCCCGGCGGTGATCACGACCAGGTCGCCGACGTCCACGATCGACGTGCTGCGCGCCGCCTCGACGGACCGCGACCACAGGTCTTCCACGTCGCGCCCCTCCGGGATCACCACCGGCGTCACTCCCCACTCGATGGAGAGGTTGCGCGCGACGCCTGGGTGGTGCGTCAGGGCGATGATCGGCCGCCGCGGGCGCAGGCGCGCCACCGTCGACGCCGTCCGGCCGCTGAAGGTGGGAACGAGGATCGCCTTGGCGCCGAGCGCCTCGGCGAGGTCGCAGGCCGCGTTGGACACCGCCTCGGTGATGGACGGGTTCTCGTCCGGCTGCGGCAGCTCGTGCCGGTACCCGAGCGCCGGCTCGATCACACGGGCGATGCGGTCCATGTACGAGACGGACTCGAGCGGGTACTCGCCGGCAGCCGTCTCGGCAGAGAGCATCAGCGCGGAGCTGCCGTCGAGGACGGCATTCGCGACGTCGCTCGCCTCGGCCCGCGTCGGGTCAGGCGAGTGGATCATCGACTCCAGCATCTGCGTCGCCGTGATCACCGGCTTCCCGCGCTCGAGCGCACGCGGCGATGATCCGCTTCTGGATCAGCGGCACCTCGGCCACGCCGATCTCCACGCCGAGATCGCCGCGCGCGACCATCACCGCGTCCGTCTCGGCCAGGATCTCGAGCAGCGAGTCGACCGCCTCGGCCTTCTCGATCTTCGCGATCACTCGCGCACGCGAGCCGGCGTGCTCGATCAGGTCGCGGAGATCCCGGACGTCCGCGGCGGAGCGGACGAACGACAGCGCGACGTAGTCGACGTCGAGCTCGTGGAGGGCGAAGTCGAGGTCTTCGAGGTCCTTGCGGGTCAGCGACGGGATCGGGATCGGGACGCCCGGCACGTTGACGCCCTTGTGCGCCGTGACGGTGCCGCCGGTGATGACCGCGCACATCGCGCGGCCGCCCTCGACCGACTCGACCTGAAGCCGCAGCCGGCCGTCGTCGATCAGCACGTCGTGTCCGGGCTTCAGCACGTCGCCGAGGATCGTCGGGCTGACCGGCAGCACGTCCTTGTGCCCGTCGAGCTCCTCCGCGCCGACCACGGTGACGCGGCCACCGGTCTCGAGGTGCATCGGCTCCTCGAGGTCGCCGACCCGGATCTTCGGGCCCTGCAGGTCGGCGATGACCGCGATCGCGCGCCCGACCGTCTCCTGGGCGGCACGAACGTACTCCGCGCGCCGCGCGTGGTCGTCGCGCGACCCGTGCGAGAAGTTGAAGCGCGCCGCGTCCATGCCGGCCTGCGCGAGCGCGGCCACAGCCTCGGGCGAAGACGTCGCGGGCCCGAGCGTGGCAACGATCTTGGTGCGCCGCGGCGTGTGGCGCTGCACGTACCGCCAAGGTAGCGGCTACGGGTATGGCTAGCCGACCCGCGCGGCCCGCTTGAACGCGGCCCAGCCCGGATAGACGGCCTCGTGACCGAGCTCCTCCTCGATCCGGAGCAGCTGGTTGTACTTCGCGACGCGGTCGGTTCGCGACGGAGCGCCCGTCTTGATCTGCCCCACGCCGGTCGCGACGGCCAGGTCGGCGATCGTCGTGTCCTCGGTCTCGCCCGAGCGGTGCGACATGACGGCCCCGTAGCCGTTCTGGCGCGCCAGGTCGATCGTGTCGAGCGTCTCGCTGAGCGTCCCGATCTGGTTGACCTTGATCAGTATCGCGTTCGCCACGCGCTCGTCGATGCCCGCGCCGGAGGCGCTCGACGTTCGTCACGAAGAGGTCGTCGCCGACGAGCTGGACGCGGTCTCCGAGGCGCTCCGTCAGCTGCACGCCAACCGTCCCAGTCGTCCTCCGCGACGCCGTCCTCGATCGACACGAGTGGGTAGCGCTCGGCGAGCCCGGCGTAGAAGTCGGCCATCGCCGGCGCCGTCGGCCTCGCGGCCCTCGAAGCGGTACCCGCCGTCCTCGGTAGAACTCGCTCGATGCCGGGTCGAGCGCGATCGCGACTGCGTCGCGGTGCCCGGCGCGCTCGGCCGCCTCGAGGATGGCGTCGATCGCCTCCTCGCTCGAGCCGAGGTCCGGCGCGAAGCCGCCCTCGTCGCCGACGGCGGTCGAGAGCCCGCGCTCGTGCAGGACGCCGCGCAGCGCGTGGAAGACCTCGGCGCCGACCCGCAGCCCCTCCGCGAAGGTTGGCGCGCCGGCCGGGACGACCATGAACTCCTGGAGGTCGATCGAGTTGTCCGCGTGCGCGCCGCCGTTGATCACGTTCATCATCGGCACGGGCAGCGTCCGCGCCTCCGCGCCGCCGAGGTAGCGGAACAGCGACAGGCCCGCCTCGGCGGCGGCTGCCTTCGCGGTCGCGAGCGAGACGCCGAGGATCGCGTTCGCGCCGAGCCGCCCCTTGTTCGGCGTCCCGTCGACCTCGACCAGCGCGCTCGTCGACCGCGCGCTGGTCGGCCGCGTCGAGGCCGCGCGACGGCCGCTGCAAGCTCGCCGCGCACGTTCTCGACCGCACGCGTGACGCCCTTGCCGCCCCAGTCCTGGCCGCCGTCGCGCAGCTCGACCGCCTCGTGGGCGCCCGTCGACGCGCCCGACGGCACCGCCGCGCGGCCCAGCGCGCCCGACTCGAGCTCGACGTCGACCTCGACCGTCGGGTTGCCGCGCGAGTCGAGGATCTGGCGGGCGCGGACGGTGCTGATCGGGGTCATCGCAGTGCCTCCTTGGCGAGCTCGTAGTAGCGCTCCTGCTCGTCGAGCGACGAGCTCGGCCCACCGCTCGCCGCGCTCGGCGGCGAGCTTGACGGCCCGCTCGACGCGCGTCGCGGAACTTGCGCGTCGTGCCGCGCAGCGCCAGCTCGGGATCGACGTTGAGCTTCCGGCGCCACATTCACGACCGTGAACAGCACGTCGCCGACCTCGTCCACGAGCCTGCGCGTCGGGCTCCGTCTGGGCTCCGGCTCGCCGGCCCGCTCGACCTCCGCGTCCAGCTCGTCGAGCTCCTCGCGAGACCTTCGCGAGCGGCCCGGCGATGTCCGGCCAGTCGTAGCCGACCGACTCGACGCGGCGCTGCACCTTGCGCGCGTAGAGCAGCGCCGGCAGCGACTCCGGGACGTCGTGGAAGACGCCCTCGCGGCCCTCCTGCTCGGTCTTGATCTGCTCCCAGCGCTCGCGCACGCGCGCCCGCCGTCTGGGGCCTCGGCCTCGCCGAAAACGTGGGGATGGCGACGCACCAGCTTGGCGTGGACGCCGCGTGCCACGTCCTCCAGACCCCCTAAGCCTTGCTCCGACAGGAGCAAGGCCAGGAAGTAGACCTGGAAGAGCAAGTCGCCGAGCTCGTCGAGCTAGCTTGTCCTCGTCGCCCGTCCATCGCCGCATCGGCGACCTCGTAGGCCTCCTCGACGGTGTGCGGGACGATCGTCAGCGCAGTCTGCTCGCGGTCCCAGGGGCAATCGCGGCGCAGGCGCTCGGTCAGGTGCTGCAGGTCGAGGAGCGCCTCGGCGAGGCCGGCATCCTCAGCCACTCGGCGTCTAGCCGGTCGCGGTGGTCGAGGTCGTCGTCGCGGCGGCTGGAAGCCCGCCTGGTACTTGACCGCGCTCGCCTTTGCGAGGTTCATGACGGAACTCCTGGGCCCACTTCTGGCCGACCTCGGTCTTCTTCGACTGCGCCACGATCTGCTTGATCTGCGCCTTGACCGTCGTGAGCGGCGTCTTCTTCTGCGGCTTCACGGCGGTGAGCGCCTGGATGATGTGCCAGCCGAACTGCGTCTTGACCGGCTGGGAGACGTCGCCCGTCTTGATCGAGAAGGCGATCTTGTCGAACGGCGGCACCGTCTGGCCCTGCGCGAGGTCGCTCAGCTTGCCGCCCGTCTTCTTCGAGCCCGGGTCCTGCGAGTACTTCGCGGCCAGCGCGGCGAAGCTCGCGCCGCTGCGCAGCTTCTGCTCGAGCTGGTCGGCGAGCACCTTCGAGCGCGCGTAGTCGACCTTGTCGCCGGCCTGCGTGTCGGCGGGCTTCCCGCTCTTCTTCAGCGCGACCAGGATGTGACGCACGGTGCGCGTCGCCGGGGTCTCGTATGACGACTTGTTCTTGGTGTAGTAGTCGCTGGATCTCCTTGTCGGTGACCTTGTTGCTGGCGCTCGCGGTCACCTTGTTGAAGATGTCCTGCTGGGAGAGCTGCATCGCCACTTCCTGGCGCAGCTGCTCCTCGGAGACACCCTGCTGCTTGAGGGCCGCCTGGTACTTCGTCTTGTCGCCCTTGTAGTACTGCGTGATCAGCTGGCTGACGCGCTTGTCGATCGCGTCGCTTGACGGGCCGACGCCCATCTTGTCGGCCTCGCAGATGTACGCGTCTCGCAGCACCAGGTAGCTGACGACCTGATTCTGGATCTGGCGGTACTCCTGCGTGCCGGCGGCCGGGAACGCCTGCTTGTTGTGCGTGTAGCTGACCCGCGCCTGGTTCAGCACCTGGTTGTAGTCGTTCTTCGTCACCGGCGTATTGCACTTCTCGACGACGGCGACCGCGTTCGACGGCACGGTGCCAGACCCGCCGCAGCCCGCTGCCAGAGCGAGTGCCGCCAGGGGCGTGAGTGTGAGCAGAATCCGACGTTTCATTGGCTTGTCGCTATTTCGCCCGGGCGCGTGATCCGGTTTCACGCCGCGTGGCGAAGCGCGACTATAGCATCGAGTATTCGCACCGCCTGGCCGAATTCATCCTGCCTTAACGAAACCTCGCGCTTGGCGACCGTGTAGACGGCGGTGTCGATCTCGTCACGCAGTTCGCGGAGCTCACCCGAGCCCAGCACGAGCGGGCCGACGGTGACCTTGCCGTCGCGGTAGACGAGGTAGTCGGCGCCGATCCGCGCCAGCTTCAGCTTCGCCTCCTGGATCGCGAACAGGTGCTCCACCGGCTCGGGCACCGGGCCGTACCGATCCTCGAGCGCGGCGTGCAGCTCGCGCAGCTCGTCCTCGGTCTCCGATAGGGCGAGGCGGCGGTGCAGGTCGATCTTCTGCGCCTCCGACGCGACGTAGGCGGCCGGGACGTAGGCGTCGATGCGGGCGTCGACACGGACCGGCCGCGTCGCCTGGCGGCGCTGGCCGGAGAGCTCGGCGACCGCCTCGTGGAGGAGCTCGACGTAGAGCTCGAACCCGACCGCGGCGACGTGACCGGACTGCTCCGCGCCGAGCAGCTCGCCCGCGCCGCGGATCTCGAGGTCGCGCATCGCGATCGCAAACCCGGCGCCCAGCTCGGTGTGGTCGGCCAGCGTCGCCAGCCGGGCGCGTGCCTCGGATGTCAGCTCCTGCGCGTCCGGGTAGAAGAGGTATGCGTGGGCCGGGACGTCGGACCGGCCGACGCGCCCGCGGATCTGGTAGAGCTGGGCGAGCCCGAGGGTGTCCGCGCGCTCCACGACGAGCGTGTTCGCCTGGGGGATGTCGAGGCCCGACTCGATGATCGTCGTCGAGACGAGCACGTCGGCGTCGCCGCGCAGGAAGCTCAGCATCCGCTGCTCCAGCTCGCGCTCCGGCATCTGGCCGTGCGCGACGAGGATGCGCAGCCCCGGCACGAGGTCGACCAGCTTCGCTGCCGCCTCGTCGATCGTCTCCACGCGGTTGTGCAGGTAGAAGGACTGGCCGCCGCGCGCGTGCTCGCGCTCGAGAGCGGTGCGGATCAGCTCCTCGTCGTACTCGCCCACATAGGTACGGATCGGCCGGCGCCCCTCGGGCGGCGTCTCGATGATCGAGATGTCGCGCAGGCCTGACAGCGACATGTGCAGCGTGCGCGGGATCGGCGTGGCGGTCAGCGCGAGCACGTCGAGCTCGAGCCGCAGCGAGCGCAGCAGCTCTTTTTGCTGGACGCCGAAGCGCTGCTCCTCGTCGACGATGACGAGGCCGAGGTTCTTGGGGATGACGTCGCGCGAGAGCACGCGGTGTGTGCCGATCAGGACGTCGACCTTGCCCTCGGCGAAGTCGCGTAGGACCGCCTTCACGTCGGCCGGCCTGCGGAAGCGCGAGACCATCTCGACGCGCAGCGGGAAGTCGCGGTAGCGCTCCCTGAAGGTGTTCCAGTGCTGCTGGGCAAGGATCGTCGTGGGGACGAGCATCAGCGTCTGGCGGCCGTTCACGGCCACCGCGAAGCCGGCGCGGACGGCGACCTCCGTCTTGCCGAAGCCGACGTCGCCGCAGACGAGGCGGTCCATCGGCCGCGGTGCCTCGAGGTCCTCCTTGACGGCCTCGATCGCGCGTGCCTGGTCCTCCGTCTCGCGGTAGGGGAACTCGGACTCGAGCTGCCGCAGCCACTCGTTCTCGAGCTCGTAGGCGACGCCGGGGGCGCTCTGCCGCTCGGCGTAGAGCTTCAGCAGGTCGCCGGCCAGCTCGCGCACGCCCGCGCGGGCGCGGTTCTTGACCAGCTCCCAGGCCTTGCCGCCGAGCTTCGAGAGGGCCGGCGAGCGCGCGTCGGCGCCGATGTAGCGCGAGACCTTGCCGATCTGCTCGTGGGGGACGTAGAGCCGGTCCTCGCCGCGGAAGGCGAGCAGCAGGTAGTCGCGAGTGACGCTCGCGACCTCCCGCGTCTCGAAGGAGAGCAGCTGTCCGACGCCGTGGTCCTCGTGGACGACGTAGTCGCCGGTGCGGAGCTCAGCGAACGACTGGAGCGCGCGGCCCAGTCGCGCGTCGGCGCGCGGCGGGCGCTTGCGGAAGACCTGGGTATCGGGCAGCACGGCGAGGCCGAGCTCGCGCCAGACGAAGCCGCGGCGGGCGGGCGAGATGACGAAGGCGAGCCCCGCCTCGCGCGGCAGCCTGCGCGGGTCGTCGACGACCTCGGCCCTGACGCGCCGGAGCATCGCCTGGGCGCGGAGCGCCTCGCCGCGGTGGGGAAAGGCGACGATCACGCGCAGCCCGGCGCGGACGAGGCGCGCCCAGCTCGTTCTCCGCCTCGGAGAGGCCGCGCGCCGCGATCGCCGGGCGCTGCGCCTCGAACGCGAACGGCTGCCCCTGCGGGAGCGGGTCGAGCCGCGCGGCGTCGCCGAGCCGCAGCTCCACGCCGAGCTCCTCGCGCGCGGCCTCGAGCACCTCGTCGGCCTGCCAGACGAGGTCCGGCGCGCCGTCGAGCAACGGCACGAGGTCAGCCGGCTGCCCGGGCTCCTCGTCGTCCGGGAGAGTTGACTCGGTCAGGTCGGGCCGCCGCTCGGCCGCGGGGTAGACGAGCGCCTCGTCCACGGCGTGCAGCGCGCGCTGCGTGAACGGCGAGAACGCGCGCACGGACTCGATCTCGTCGCCGAAGAGCTCGACGCGGAGGGGCTCCCGGCCGGTCGACGGGAACACGTCGACGATGCCGCCGCGGACGGCGAAATGCCCGCGCTCCTCGACCTGGTCGACGCGCTCGTAGCCGGCGAGCGCGAGCTCCTCGGCGAGCACGTCGATGCCCGGCTCTGCGCCGAGACGGATCTCAACCGGCTGCGGGCGGGAAGCCGGCGGGGGCGCCCCCTCGGCGAGGGCGAGCGCCGAGGCGAAGACGAGGCCGCCGGCGGCGAGGACGTCGAGCGCCCGGGCCCGCTCCCCGACGAGGTGCGGCGGCGGCTCGAGCCCTGACTCCCAGCGGACGCCCCGGCTCGGGAGCAATCCGACGCGCTCCGGCCCGAGGTACCAGGCCGCCGCCTCGGCGGCGTCGCGGGCGTCTGCGTCGTCGGGCAGGACGAAGACGAGCCGGCGGTCGAGCTGAAGGTGGAGCGCCGATGCGACGAGCGGCAGCGCGGCCTCCGAGACCCGCGCGCGGCTTCCGACCAGGTCCGCGGCGAACCGGCCGAGCCGTTCGTGCTCGGCGAGCTCGCGCGCGAGCGGCGCGAGGATCGGCGCGTCTGTCAGCGTCTTCTGGTCCACGACGATGGCCCGGCACGGCCGGGCAGGGATGTTAGAAGCGTAGTTAGACGACGCTGTCGAGGAACTCGACGTCGCCGCGCTCGGGCGGCGCGCCGTAGATGAAGACGACCAGGTCCTCGTCGCCCTCGTTCACGACCTGGCGGGCGGTACCGGTCTCGACGTGGATGAGGCCGCCCGGCCCGACCTCGTGGCGCTCCGGCGGATCGCCGAGGTACATGGTCATCGTCCCGCTCACCGGCACGTACGTCTCCTCCTGGAGCTTGTCGTCGTGGCGCCTACCCCTCGCCCCGGGCTCGTACCGGAAGAAGTTGGCGCGCGTGTTCTGCAGGCCGGCCTGCTCGGTTACGCCTGCGGCGTGGCGCGGGGCCTCGCCCACCTCGTGCGGGCGGGTCTGGTACTCGAGGTCGATCTCGCTGACGACGAAGTAGGCCACCCCTCGACTGTACTTAGTGGAAGCGGCGCTGCGTCGCGTCGAGCCCATCGACGGCGAGGCTCTCGACGGCGTCGGCGCCGCGCGAGACGATCGTCGCCGCGTCGTCCTCCGGCTCGAAGTCCGCGAGCACGTAGTCGGCCAGGTCGCGCGGGTCGCCGCGGCCGGGGCGGCCGACGCCTATCCGCAGCCGCAGGAACTCCTGCGAGCCGAGCTGCTGAACGATCGAGCGCAGCCCGTTGTGGCCGGCGAGGCCGCCGCCGAGCCGCGCCTGGATGCGGCCGAGGTCGAAGTCGCCCTCGTCGTGCACCACGAGCAGCTGGTCGAGCGGCACCTTGTAGAAGCCGACCGCCGGCGCCGACCGACTTGCCCGAGTCGTTCATGTACGTCTCGGGCGCAAGCAGCGCCACGCGCTTTCCGTCGAGCCGGATATCGGTCAGCCGGCCCGAGTACTTCGACTTGAACGTCGCCCCGTGCCGCCGCGCGAGCTCCTCGACGACCATGCGCCCAGCGTTGTGCCGGGTGTGCTCGTACTCGCGGCCGGGGTTGCCGAGCCCGACCACGAGCAGGTCGAGCGAGGACTCCGCGGCTCGTCGGCGGTTGCGGCGCCCGGGCAGGCGCACAGGATCGTCCTAGCCTTCGTCGGTGCCGGATTCGCCGGCGCTCGGCCGCCTCGGCACCCTCTGCTGCCGCCTCGGCGCCTTCCTCGCCCTCGGCCGCCTCGGCGCCTCGGCGCCCTCCTCGCCCTCCTCGAGCTCCTCTTCGGGCTCCTCGACGCGGGTCGGGACGGTGACGGTGACGATGATGGTCTCGTGCGGGTCGTCGACGAAGCGCACGCCGTCCGGGACAGTGACTTCCTCGAGGCGGATCGAGTCGCCGACCGCGAGGCCGCTGACGTCGACCTCGATGCGCTCTGGCACCTCCAGCGGCAGCGCCTCGACGGTGATCTCGCGCGCAACCTGCTGGAGCACGCCGCCCTCGCGGACGCCCGGCGAGTCGCCGATCAGCTCGATGCCGACGGTCGTCTGGATGACGCGGTCGAGCCGCACCTGGACGAGGTCGACGTGCGTCACGCGCCCGCTGATCGGGTCGCGCTGATACTCCTTGACGATCACGGGCCGCGCATCGCCGCCGACGGTGACGTCGAGGATCGCATTGAGCCCGTGGTCGGTCGTGAGCGCGCGGCGCAGCTCGCGCTCGTGCACGCTGAACACGAAGGGGTCGTGGCCCCCGCCGTAGATCACACCCGGGATCAAGCCCCGCTTGCGCAGGCGCCGCACGGCCGCCGAGCCCAGTTCGGCGCGCTCCTCCACATCCAGCTGTACGCGTCCCTCAGCCATTCCGGCGGAAGATAGTAGCGGGCGTCCCACCACAGGGAGGGGCAAGGGAACCGCAGGTTCCCACAAGAAGCGCCCTCGGCAGACAACCACGAATTGCCGCCGAAGCCGGACGTGCTCCGGCGAGAGGCACACCCACGAGAGGCAACCATCGGAACCCGAGAGCAAGCGGCGGCTCCTGAAACGACAGAACCACGCCCCCGCCAGCAAGGAGGGGGCCCGTGGGGGAACCAGGGGTTCCCCCGCGTTAAAAGAGCTGGTTCTCGCCGGCGAAGATCGCCGACACCGACTCGTCGGAGAAGACGTTCCAGATCGTGTCGGCCAGCAGGCTGGACACGCTCACGACGGTGATCTTGTGCGGCTTGCGCAGCGGGTCGATCGGCACCGTGTCGGTGACGGCAATGGCATCGACCTCCGGGGCCGCGCCGAGCTTCTCGAGCGCGTCGCCGGCGAAGATCCCGTGCGTCGCGAAGACGTAGACAGCCTCGGCGCCGTGCTCGCGCAGCGCCCGCGCGCCGGCGATGAGCGTGCCGCCGGTGTCGATGCGGTCGTCGCCCATGATCGCGATCTTCCCGCGCACGCGGCCCGTCACCTCGGTGACCTCGGCCGTGTCGTGCTCGGGGCGCGTCTTGTGCATGATCGCGAACGGGGCATCGAGCATCTTCCCGAAGTGGACGGCCATCTTGGCGCGGCCCGGGTCGGGCGAGACCGACACCACGTTGTCGCCGACGAGCCCCTGTGTGCGGAAGTGGTTGGCGAAGAGCGGCAGGGCGATCATGTGGTCGACCGGGATGTTGAAGAAGCCCTGGATCTGGCCCGCGTGGAGGTCCATCGTGAGCAGGCGGTCGACGCCCGCGGTCTGCAGGAAGTCGGCGACGAGACGCGCGCTGATCGGCTCGCGCGGCCGGGCCTTGCGGTCCTGGCGCGCGTAGGGGTAGAGCGGCATGACGGCGGTGATCCGCTTCGCCGAGCCGAGCTTGGCGGCCTGCGCCATGAAGCACAGCTCCATCAGGTGCGTGTCCACCGGCACCGAGCCGGTCTGGAGCAGGAAGACGTCTGCGCCGCGAATCGACTCCTCGAAGCGGCAGTAGCCCTCGCCGTTCGCGAATGTCTTCAGCGTCACCTCGCCGCAGTCGACGCCGAGGTGCTCGCCGATCTTGTGCGGCGAGCTCCGGGTGCGAGCGCCCGGCGAACAGCATCAGCCGCCGCTGGGTGCCGCGTTCGATGAAGTGCCCCGGCTGGAGCTCGCTGCGCGGCTCCGGCGACTCGAGACCCGGAAGCTCCGTCAGCTCAATCGTCTCGCTGCTCATAGACATAGCCCTCTTTGATCACCTGCCTCGGCGGGAAGCCCGCGAGCGAGCCGGGCGGCACATCTTCGGTTATCACCGTTCCGGCCGCTAACCAAGCGTCATCGCCGATCTGGACGGGGGCCACGAAGACATTGTGGATCGCGGTCCTGACGTTCCGGCCGATCGTCGTCCTCGACTTGGGCAGCCCAGGCCGATGCGGATAGTTCGCCGTGACACCGCCTGCGCCGATGTTCGTCCCCTCGCCGATGTCCGCATCCCCGATGTAGGAGAGGTGAGGGACTTTCGCTCCCTCACCGACCCGCGTGTTCTTGATCTCGACAAACGTGCCCGCCTTGGCCCCTGCCTCGAGCACCGTTCCGGGGCGAAGGTAACAGAACGGCCCCACCAGCGAGCGCGGACCGATGTCGGCGTCGATCGCGACCACGTGGGGCCCGACTTCGGCCCCTTCGGCGACCGCCGAGGCGCCACGCAGGACCGTGAACGGATGGATCACGCAGTCGGCCTCGAGCTCGACGGAGGCGTCGATCCAGGTGCTCGCCGGGTCGACGATCCCTGCCCCCGCAGCCATGTGTGCGGCGTTCACCCGGTCGCGCAGGGTCGCCGCCGCGGCGGCCAGCTCGGCGCGCGTGTTGACCCCGTCCGGGGAGCGCGGATCGTCCGTGCGGTGCACGACGGCTTTGCGCCCGTCCGCGACGAGGACGCCGACCGTGTCGGTGAGATAGAGCTCGCCCTGGTCGTTGTCGGCGGTGATGTGCTCGAGCGCCCACCAGAGGTCGGCCGCCGAGAAGACGTAGAGGGAGGCAGCCATCTCGTCGATGGCGAGCTGCTCCGGCGTCGCGTCGCGCGCCTCGACGATCGCCTCGAGGTCGCCCCCAGGTTCGCGAAGGATGCGCCCGTACGGCGGCCGCGACGGCGGCTCGTAGGAGAGGACGGTTACGGCCGGCCGCTCGCCACGGTGCGTCTCGACGAGCTCGCGCAGCAGCTCGGCGGTCAGGAGCGGCGAGTCGCCGGACGCGACCAGCACGTCGCCCTCGAAGCCCTCGAGGGCCGCCCGCGCGCTCGCTGCTGCATCGCCGGTGCCTCGGGGGTCCCGCTGGACTGCGGTGGTCTCGCCCGGGAACGCGTCCTGCGTCTCCTCCGAGACGACGATCACGACCGGGTCGGCGCCCGCCATCCGCACGGTGCCCGTGACCCAGTCGACCATGCGGCGGCCGAGCAGCGGGTGCAGGTGCTTGGGCGTCGCGGAGCGCATCCGCGTGCCGAGCCCGGCGGCCATCACGACGGCGGCGAGTGGAGACGGGTCCGGGGACGTCATAGGTTGTGCTGGGGCGCCAGGATTCGAACCTGGGATCGCGGGACCAAAACCCGCTGCCTTACCACTTGGCTACGCCCCAGTGTCCGCTCCAGTGTGTCAGCCGCGATCGGTGAACAGCAGGATCAGGGCGATCACCGCGATGAACCCGACCGCGATCAGCGCGAACGTCCCGACGACGATCACGAGGATCGGTATGAGGGCGACGAGCGCCTGTGACGCCGCCGCGATCCAGAACGCGTACCGGCCCGCGTCCCACGTGACGCGGCGGCCGAGCCAGAAGTAGAGGCCCACGATGACGATCGCGAGGAAGATCGACGGGAGGCGCGGCAGCGCGCCGACGATGATGAGGAGCCCCTCCGCGACCGCGATCCAGATCGCGATCTTGACGCGGTTCGCCCGGAGCCAACGTCCGCTTTTCGTCGTCCCGTGCTCGAGAACGGGGCCCCCTTCGATCTGGGGCGTTGGATAGACCACGGATCAACCGTACCAAGCAGGAACCGTCATGCAGGTACGCCCCGCGTGCCGGAGCGTGCGCTGCGCGGCGGCCGCGTCGGCGCGGTCGAGAAAGAGCCCGTACACGGTCGGCCCGGCGCCGGTGACGTCGGCTCGGAAGGCGCCCAGCTCACGCAGCTCCCCTGCGACTGGTGACGACGCGAGGTCGTTCGGCGGCAGGCCGGCCAGGTCGCCCGCCTCGACCGCCTCCAGGAGGGCGGCGCGCGCGGTCGTCGAACCCCTCCGCGCCGTCGAAGGCGCGGTAGACGTCCGCGGTCGACGTCTTCGCCTGGCGGTGCGGCACGACGAGCACGACCCAGTAGTCCGCCGGCAGCGAGACGGGGCGGAGCGTCGTCCCGGTGCCCTCGCCCAGCTGAGGCCCGGACGTCAGGAAGAACGGGACGTCGGCGCCGAGCCCGGTCGCGATCTCGTGCAGGTCGCCGCGCGGCTCCGGCAGGAGCGCGTTCGCGAGGCGGAGCGCGGTGGCGCCGTCGGAGCTGCCACCGCCGAGGCCGGCCGCGACCGGGATCCGCTTCGTGATCGCGGCGTGCCAGGCAGGCTCGACGCCGGCGCGCTCGGCGAGAGCCTCGAGCGCGCCGCGCACCATCGTGTCGCCCGGAAACCCGGTCACGCGCAGCGTGGGCGCCGGCTCGATCGCGACGCGGTCGGCGAGCGCCACGCGCTGCAGGACGGTCACGACCTCGTGGTAGCCGTCCTCGCGGCGCGGGCCGACGACCAGGGCAAGATTGATCTTCGCCGAGGCGGGCACGCGGTTCACGCGAGCGCTTTCGTCAGCTCGAGGAACTCGGGCGGGGCGAGCTGCTCGGCCCGGACATTGGCGGCACGGCCGATCGCCTCGACGGCCGCCGCGGCTAGCTCGCGCGGCGCGATGCCGGCCAGCGCGAGCGAGTTCGGCAGCGTCTTGCGACGGTGCGCGAACGCGCCCTCCACGACGCGCTTGACTGCCCGCCAGCCGTCCGGCAGGCGGGGGGTGCGCTCGAAGGCGACGAGGGCCGAGTCGACGTTCGGGCGCGGGCGGAACGCCGTCCGCGAGACCGGATGGAAACCGGTCCGTCGCGTGGCCAGCTGGATCAGCACGGACACGGCGCCGTACTCCTTCGTCGCCGGCCGCGCGAAGAAGCGCTGCGCGACCTCGAGCTGCACCATGACCGTCCAGCGGTGGACGGACGGCAGGCCGTCCAGGCTCTCGACCACCACCGGCGTGGCGACGTTGTAGGGCAGGTTGGCGACGAGCTTCCCCGGCGCCGGGTCGAGCTCGGCCAGGTCGAGCCGGAGCGCGTCGCCGAAGAGGAGCCGGACGTTCGCGAAGGCGGCGAGCGTGGCGGTCAGCCGCTCCTCGAGCGAGCGGTCGATCTCGACGGCGTGCACCAGGCGGACGCGCTCGGCGAGGAACGCCGTGAGGATGCCCGCGCCCGGGCCCGATCTCGAGCACGACGTCGTCGGCGTCCAGCTCCGCGAGGCGGCCGATCACGCCGAGCACGTTCTCGTCGACGAGGAAGTTCTGGCCGAGGTGGCGCTTTGCGTCCGGGAGCCGGCTCACGAGAGGTGGAAGGCCGCACGGGCGTTCTCCGCCGTCTGCCGCCCGAGCACCTCGGCGTCCTCGCCCCGCGCAGCGGCGAGCGCCGCGACAGTGTGCACGATGTTCGCCGGCTCGTTCGGCCGGCCGCGCAGGGGCTGCGGCGCGAGGTAGGGGCTGTCCGTCTCGACGAGCAGCCGCTCGGACGGCACCTCGCGCGCCGCGGCCCGCAGGTCCTCGGCGCGGTTGTAGGTGACGTTGCCGGCGAACGAGACGTAGTACCCGCGCTCGAGCGCGACGGGCAGCAGCTCCGGTTCGGAGAAGCAGTGCAGCACGACGGTCCCGCGAAACGGCGCGAGCACGTCCGCGGTGTCCTCCACGGCCTCGCGGCAGTGGATCACCACGGGTAACCCCGCGTCCGCGGCGAGCGCCAGCTGCGCCTCGAAGAGCGTCCGCTGCTCGGCCTCGCGCTCGGCGCCGTAGTGGTAGTCGAGGCCCGTCTCGCCGATCGCGACGACCTTCGCGGCGCGCGCCAGCTCGCCGAGCTCGGCCGGATCCTCGCCGTCGCCGGCCTTGTGTGGGTCGATGCCGACCGTCGCCCAGACGGCGTCGTTGGCCGCCGCGATCGCGATCGTCGCCCGGCACGACTCGAGGCCGGCGCCGATCGACACGATGCCCTCCACCCCCTGCTCCGCCGCCCGTGCGACGACGCGCGGCGGGGTCACCGTCGATCGAGTCGAGGTGCGCGTGGGCGTCGATCACGGTCTCACGGCCCCGCGCTCCTACTCCTCGAGCTCGTCGCGCAGCACCTGCTCGGGATCGAGCTTGCGGAAGAGCGGCTTCGGCTCGGCCAACGTCTGGCCGGGCTGCAGCTCGCTCGGCGCCCACCGGCCGACCCACGACGCGTAGTCGCCGGTCAGGACCCGGTGAGAGGCGCCGTCCTCCTCGACGGTGCGGAACTCGAGCGGGCCGGCGATCCAGCCCTCGTAGCCGAGCAGCTCGTGCAGCGTCTGCGAGCTGAACGGCAGGAAAGGCGTGAAGATGATCTTCAGGTTGTCGACGGCACGCAGCAGGACGTAGAGCACCGTCGCCGCACGCTCGCGGTCGGTCTTGATCGTCGCCCACGGCGCCTGGTCGCTCGCGTACTGGTTGACCCGATCGGCCAGCCGCATCGCCTCGGCGATCGAGGCGCGGAAGTGGGCTGCCCCGATCAGCTCGCCGACGGTGTCGAAACCGGCCTCGACGGCGGCGATGATCTCCTCGTCCTCCGGCGTGAGCCGCCCCGGCTCCGGGACGGCGCCGAAGTGGCGGTAGGAGAGGGCGAGCGCGCGGTTGACGAGGTTGCCCCACTTCGCGACGAGCTCGTCGTTGTTGCGGCGGACGAACTCCGCCCACGTGAAGTCGGTGTCCTGGTTCTCCGGCCCGGCGACGGCGAGGAAGAACCGCAGCGCGTCGGCGTCGTAGGTCTCGAGGAAGTCGCGGACGAGGATGCCCACGCCGCGGCTCGCGCTCGCCTTGCTCCCCTCCATCGTGAGGAACTCCGACGAGACGACGTCGTACGGCAGCTCGAGCCTCCGCCCGGCGCCCAGCTCGCCGCCGGTGTCGTAGCCGAGCAGCTCGCTCGGCCAGATGACCGTGTGGAACGGGATGTTGTCCTTGCCCATGAAGTAGAAGTGGCGCGAGTCGGGGTTCTGCCACCAGTCGCGCCACGCCTCGGGCTCGCCGCTGACCGCCGCCCACTCGATCGCCGCCGACAGGTAGCCGACGACGGCGTCGATCCAGACGTAGATGCGCTTGGTCTCCTGCTCCTCGTAGCCGGGCACCGGCACGCGGATACCCCAGTCGAGGTCGCGGGTGACGGCGCGCGGGCGCAGCTCGTCGACGTAGCGGAGCGAGAAGTTGCGCACGTTCGGGCGCCAGTGCGTCTGCGCGGAGATCCAGTCGTGAAGCCGCTCCTTGAACTGCGGCAGGTCGAGGAAGAGGTGCTTCGTCTCCCTGAAGACGGGCGCCTGCCCGTCGACCTTGGAGCGCGGGTCGATCAGGTCGACCGCGTCGAGCAGGTTGCCGCAGTTGTCGCACTGGTCGCCGCGCGCCTCCTCGTACCCGCAGATCGGGCACGTGCCCTCGATGTAGCGGTCGGGCAGGGTGTTTCCGGTCGTCGCCGAGAACGCGCCCATCGTCGTCTGCTCGATCAGGTACCCGTGCTCCCACAGCGTCCGGAACACGTCGCGCGTGACGCGCGCATGGTTCTGGGTCGTCGTCCGGGTGAAGAGGTCGTAGCTGATCCCGAGCCGCCGCAGGTCCTCGCCAATCTGCTCGCTGTAGAAATCGACCAGCTCCTCGTAGGTCTGGCCTGCCTGGTCGGCCGCGATCATGATCGGCGTCCCGTGCTCGTCGGTGCCGCTGACCATGAGCACGTCGTCGCCGCGCAGCCGGTGGTAGCGGGCGAAGATGTCCGAGGGGATGCCGAACCCGGCCACATGGCCGAGGTGACGCGGCCCGCTGGCGTACGGCCAGGCGACCGCGACGAGGATCTTCTCCGGCATCGGGCCATCTTAAGGAGGGCCTGGCGGACATCCGCTCGCTCGGCAGGGCGTGATGCTCGTTCCCAGGCTAGGACGCAGGGAGCCCCGATAGCAGCGCTATCGGGGCGACTGAGGACGACGCATCGGGACGAGCAGCGCGTTCTGACGAGCATTGCCTGATGTTCGCCAGGCCCTCCCAACAGGAGCCGCCTCTCGCCCCGCCGGGTGGCGAGGCGAGAGGCGGGCTATGTCACGCCATGACGGCGACGCGTGCGCGCCGTGGCAGTCGCCGTGCCGTGGCCGTGGCCGTGCCCGTGCCCGGGCGCGTGGCACCGGCCGGCAGGACACCGCCGGGGCGTGGAGCGGCGCGCGGCGGCATGCCGGGCGCGCAACCGCCCGCCGGCCGAGCGGGCACGGGCCGACGACCCGCACCGGGCCCCCGGCCGGTCGCCGGCGGCGTACGGCCGCGCAGGCTCCCGAGGCGACGAGCGCCACCAGGAGTGCCGGCAGCCACCACGTCACGAACGGTCGTCCGGATGCGCGGGGCCGCGGTTCCGCGGAACCGCCGGCCGGGCCATGCCCGGCGGCTCCGGCGGGCACGTCGGGCGGGGTCGCCGCCGGCACGTGGTGCGCCGGGGCTCGTACGACCGGTCGCCCGGCAGGCGTCACCTTCCGCGGCGGGACGGGCGCGGTAGGCCGCCGGTGCGCTTCCGTGAACGACGCCGGGGCACGCACTGCGCGGGTCGCGTGGATGGTCACCGGCGCCGTCGGCGGCGCCGGTCCCGAGCTTGCCGGTGGCCGTGCCGCACGTGGAGGCACTGCGACCGGCACGACCGGTGTCCGGGGCGCGACGACCCGCACAGCGACGGGCACGGATACGGGCTCCGTGACAGGTGCCGGCGCTTCGGGCGGCGTCACCAGCGGCTCAGGGACCGCCGGCGCAGGCTCCGGAGCTGGAGCGGGCGCAGGGGTCGGGGCGGCTACCGGGACCGACACCGGACCTGGGGCCACCGCGACCGGCGACGGGGCACGCGGCGGAGCGACCACGGGAACCGGAGTCGCGGCCACGGGAGGCGGCGGGAGCAGGCTCATCGGGTCGACATAGCCGTGCTCGTCGTCCGCATGGCGGATGCCCAGGTGCACCGACGGAGCCTCGTGCTCCGCCTCGCCGCTCGAGCCGAGCGTGGCCACGGTCTGCCCCTCGGACACGACCGCGCCTCGAGCGACGCCGAGCGTGCCGAGGTGGAGCAGGGTCACCACCCAGCCGTCGTCCGCACGGATCGTCAGCGAGCGGCCGTAATGCGGGAGGGTTCCGGCATAGCTCACGCGGCCGCCGGCGGGTGCCCGGACGGGGTCGCCCGGCGTGCCGCCGACGTCGATGCCGCGGTGCTGGCCGGCGGCGTAGGGGTCGGCGCCGAGCGCGAACCCCTGCACGACGGGCCCGTCCGCGGGCCACGTCCAGGCCGTCGCTGCGGGAGCGGCGGCGAGCGCAACGACTGCCGCCGCCGCAAGAGAGACGAAACGCATCTTCACCTCCTTCCGTTGTCAGATATGCTAACGAAGACCACGCTAGCGATACGATCGGACGTTGTCAACAGAGGCTACAGAGAGCGCTTGTAAAGCGACCGCGCGGACACACCCGTGAGCCGTTCCACGATCTCGGCGGCCTGACGCCGCGGGACGCCCGCCTCGACGAGGTCGGCAACGGCCGCGACCGCATCGTCGTCCGCCTCGCGCCGCGCCGGGACTGGCCCGAGCACCACGACGATCTCGCCTTTCGTCTCGCCGGCGAACCGCGCGGCGACGGCGCGGGCAGGCCCACGGACGACCTCCTCGAAGCGCTTCGTCAGCTCGCGACAGACGGCGACCGGGCGGTCCGGCGCCGCCGTCGCGAGCGAGGCGAGGCTTGCCGCGAGACGGCGCGGCGACTCGAACGCGACGGCCACGTGCGGCCACGACTCCAGCTCGGCCCACAGCGCGTCGAGCGCCCCGCGGCCGCGGGGCAGGTAGCCGAGGAACTGGTAGCGCTCGGCGGAAAAGCCGCTCGCCACCACTGCCGTCGTGACGGCTGACGCGCCCGGCAAGACCGTCACCTCGAGCCCGGCGTCGAGCACGGCCGACACGAGGCGCACGCCGGGGTCGTTGATCCCCGGCAGGCCGGCGTCGCTGACGAGCGCCACCCGCTCGCCGGCACGTAGTCGCTCGAGCACCTGCGCCTGCCGCGCCGCCTCGTTGTGCCGGTGGTAGCTGAGCAGCGCCCGCGCGCGGATGCCGTGCCGGTCGAGCAAGCGCGCCGTGTGCCGCGTGTCCTCGCACAGGACGACGTCGGCCTCACGCAGCTCCTCGAGCACGCGCAGCGTGACGTCGTCGAGGTTCCCGATCGGCGTCGCGCAGACCGCGAGCGTCACGCGCGCGCGTGCAGGAGATCGAAGGCGCTCAGGCCCGCTCCGATGACCCCGGCCTCGGCGCCGAGCTCGGCCTGAACGATGCGGACGGTGTCGCGCCCGGGGTCGAGCGCCTCCGTAGCGACGACCGCACGCGCGGGGCCAAGAATGAGCTCGCCCGCCCGTCCGAACCCGCCGCCGACGGCGATCACCTCGGGGACGAACACGTTCACGATCGTGACCATGCCCTCGCCGAGGATGCGGCCGATGCCGGCGAGCGCCGCGACGGCGCGCGGGTCGCCGTCGTGGCCCGCGTCCACGAGGACGCGGCCGTCGGCGAGCCCCAGCTCGAGCGCGACCCGATCGGCCGCACTTCCCGAGGCGAGCGTCTCGAGGTGCCCGCGCCCCGGGCAGCCGGCGCCGCACGGCGGCCCGTTCACGTCCACGACCATGTGACCGAGCTCGGCCCCGGCGCCGCGGGCGCCGCGATACGGATGGCCGTCCAGGATCAGGCCGCCGCCGATGCCCGTGCCGAGCGTGAGCATCACGAAGTCCCGCGTCCCCCGCCCGGCGCCGAGCTGCCACTCCGCGATGGCGGCGACGTTGCCGTCGTTGTCGACGAACACCGGGAGCTCGAGCCGCTCCTCGAGGTACCCGGCCAGATCGATGCCCGCGAGCGGCGCGTGCACGGAGCCGATCACGCGGTGCGCGACCTGATCGATCCTCGACGGCACGCCCACGCCGACCGCTGCGACGGGCTCCGAGTAGCCCCGTACGGCCTCCTCGAGGGAGTCCAGGAACGCCTGCTGCGACCCCTGCGGCGTGGGGCGCTCGTGGGCAGCGGCAAGCGATCCATCCTCCGAGACGAGCCCCGAGGCGATCTTCGTGCCGCCGACGTCGATCCCGATCACGGGGAGGGACTCCAAGGGCGGCGGCTAATCTAACCCGCCGGATGGGCCTCGAAGAAAAGCCGTACCGCGTTTACCGCGGCGGCCGCGTCAAAGGCAAGGTTCCGACGCTGCCGAGGCCCGAGCGGGAGCGCCGGCAGCCGGGCCGCAACGGACGCCCGCCGCAGCAGCGCTATTCGGGCACCGGGCCGACGCCGCGCCGGCGCCGCTGGCCGCGCAAGCGCTGGCTCGGGCTGATCCCGGTCGTGCTGATCGCGCTGCTCACGATCTGGGCGGTGGCGAGCTACCTGGCGGTACAGAGCGGCGTCGAGACAGCGAACAAGCGGCTGCCCCGCGCAGCGACGCGGGCGCTCAGCCCACAGAACGGCTCCGTGCTGTCGAACCCGACGCACGTGCTGCTGCTCGGCACCGACCACTCGACGACGGCGGCCCGCCGCGGGCTCGAGCACACCGACTCGATCCAGCTCATCCGCACCGACCCGGGCCGCAACCGCGTCTCGTACCTCTCCATCCCGCGCGACCTGCGCGTGGGCATCCCGGGACACGGGTTCGACAAGGTCAACACCGCGTACCAGATCGGCGGCGCGGCGCTCGCGATCCGCACGATCCGCGGGCTCGGCGTACCCGTGAACCACGTCGCGATCGTCGACCTTGCCCGCTTCCCCAAGCTGATCGACTCCGTCGGCGGCGTGGACATCGACGTGCCGCGCCCGATCCTGTCGAAGTTCGACTGCCCGCTGAAGACGAACGCCCAGTGCGCGTCGTGGCCGGGCTGGCACTTCAAGAAGGGCGTGCAGCACATGGACGGCCGCCGGGCGCGCATCTATTCGCGCGTACGCAAGAACCTGCTCAACCCGGCCGACACGGACATCTCGCGCAGCGCCCGCCAGCAGCAGGTCATCACAGCGCTCACCCAGAAGATGACGTCAGTCGGCACGCTGATCCGCATGCCGTGGATCGGCGGCGACGTGACGAAGCCGCTCGCGACCGATCTGTCCACGAACGAGTTCCTCGAGCTCGGCTGGCGCAAGTTCCGCGCCGGCTCGTCGCACACGCTCTACTGCCGGATCGGCGGCTCCCCCTCTAGCTTCGGCTACCTGATCCCCGAAGGCGACGACGTCCGCCGCGTGCTGCGGGAATTCGAGGGGATCGACGCGCCGCAGCCTCCGCCGCCGGGCACGCTGTTCGGCTCTGGTTGCCGGACCGGCCACCCCCTGCTCGGGTAGCGATCCGTCTAGCTCTCGGTGGCTTTTTCCTTGGTGTCCGACTTCGACGACGACTCGCCGCCGCCCTCGCCGCTGCTCGAATCGGACTTCTCGCCACCGCCGCCGCCGCCACGCTTCGACCCGCGGCCGTAGTCGGTCGTGTAGAACCCTGAGCCTTTGAAATGGACGGCGACCGGGTAGAGGACGCGCTCGAGCGGACCGGCTCCGCAGGTCGGACAGGTCTCCGGCTGCGGGTCGCTCATGCGCTGGAACAGCTCGAACACATGGCCGTTCGGGCACTTGTACTCGTAGATCGGCACCAGGCACAGGCTAGCGACCCCGTGGGCGAGCACTCGGGCACTGCGAGTGCCGACCGCGCCTTTCGCTGGGGCGTCGCCGGGTGCACCGCCGCCGTCGCAGCCTTTCTGCTCGCGCGCGTGCGGGCGTGGCCGCCGCACGAGGACGAGACGCTCGCCCTGTTCGTCGGGCGCGGTTCGCTGCCGCACGTGCTGGCCACCGTGCACGGCGAGCGCGGCGGCGCTCCGCTTCACTTCCTGCTCGCGTGGCTCGTCAACGAGCTGGGCGGCGGGCTGACGGAGCTGCGCCTGTTCTCGGCGCTCTTCGCCGTGGCGAGCATCCCGGTCGTCGCCCTGCTCGTCCGCCGCCTCGCGGGCAGCGCGGCCGCGCTCGCGGCCTGCGTCGTCGTGGCGGCGAGCTGGATGCTGCTCTTCCACGGCGTCTATGCCCGCATGTACAGCCTCTTCCTCTTCACGAGCGCGCTGTCGTACCTCGCCCTGCTCGTGGCGGCCGACCGGGGCGGCACCCGGCGCTGGGTGCTCTGGGGGCTCGCAACCGTCGTCATGGTCGCCGCGCATCCCTACGGGGCGCTCGTCGTGGCCTCCC
Organism: uncultured Thermoleophilia bacterium; assembly: GCA_963710465.1. Taxonomy (GTDB): domain Bacteria; phylum Actinomycetota; class Thermoleophilia; order Gaiellales; family Gaiellaceae; genus JACVRM01. Next base: position 67,136 of record CAVQAQ010000003.1, on the reverse strand, counting down.
AGGGGCTCTGGGTGCTCGCGACCCGGACCCGCCTCCGCGAGGCCGTGCCGGCGTTCGCGGTCGTGGGCGTCGTCTGCATCCCGTTCTGGTACACCGACCTCGTCCTCGCCCGCCGGTTCGACGTGGGTATCGGCGGCGGCGGCGCCCAGAAGATGCACGGGCCGATCGACGTGCTCGCCTACCTGGCGCGTGCGAGCGGCGACTTCGTGGCCGGCTGGCCGGTGGCGATCGCGGCGGTGCTCCTCCTCGCGCTCGCCGGGCTCCTGACGCTCTGGCGGCGCGACCGCCGCGCCGCGCTGCTCGCGCTGTCGGCGTTCGCGACGCCTGCGCTCGCGTTCCTCACGGCGAAGATCGGCTCGTCCGCAGCGCCGGAGTCGCGGCACCTCATCTTCACGTTCCCGTTCTTCGCGATGCTCGTCGGGCTCGGCGCGCTGCGGCTGCGGCGGATCTCGGTGCTGCTCGTCGCCCTCGCGCTCGCCGCGCTGGTCGCCGGCGAGATCGCCTGGGGCTATGGCCGCACGCCGCTGCTCTACAAGGGCGAGCCGGCGTCACGGAGCGTGGCGCGGGCCCAGGCATCCGCCTGGCTCGCGCGGACGAGCAGGCCGGACGACGTCATGTTCGGTTACGACCCGCTGTTCCTCGGCGCCTGGGAGCGCAACCGGACCGTCTCCCACACGGTCGTCCCACGAGCCGACCCGGTGCTCGCGCTGCACGCGCTCCGCGACGCCCCGCAGCCGCTCGGGCGCGGCGTGTGGGTGCTGGACGCGAGCGACACGAACAACTTCGACCCGAAGCCGACCATCCCGCTGCGTGTGCCCGCCCCCCAGTCCGCCTTCGAGGCGCGCGTGTTCGGGCCGTTTCTCGTCATCCGCACGCGCCGGCCCGTCGTGACGCCCGCACGGTTCCTGCAGGATTCGTCGAGCGTGATGCTCACGGGCAAGTCGCTCTTCCTCGGCGACGCCGACATCAACTTCGTGACCGTCCGCAGGGCCTCGGATCAGCTCTCGCGCGACGAGGGCGGCATCTCCCGCTCCGCGAGCTCGCGGTAGCACGGGGCCTCCTCGAAGGCGGCGAGCCCGGCCGGCCTCTGCCGCCGCGCCTCGATGCGACGGCGCCGCCGCGCGGCGGCGATGACCGCCGACGCGCCGAGCACACCGCCGAGCAGGAACGACGGCAGGCGACGGAAGCCGCGGTCCTCGTCCATGCGGCCAGTGTAGAAGTGCGCGATGCGCATCTGCACGCTCGGCGACCTCCTCCTCGACGTGATCGTCCGGCAGGAGGACGAGCCGGCGACGCCGGCCTACGAGCGGCGTGCACAGACGCTCGTCTGCGCGGGCGGCCAGGCCGCGAACGTCGCCGCGTGGGCGGTGACGCTCGGGGCTGAGGCGCGGTTCGTCGGCAAGCGCGGCAGCGACCCCGCCGGGGAGATCGCGACCCGCGAGGTGGAAACGCGCGGGGTCGAGGTCGTCGGCCCGGCGCCAGAGGGCCGGAATGGCGTCGTCGTTTCGCTCGTCGGCATGGACGGCGCGCGCACGATGATCTCCGACCGCGGGGTCGCGCCCGAGCTCCGCGCCGGGGAGCTCGACATGGGCTGGTTCCGCGGGTGCGACTGGCTGCACATCGCCGGCTACAGCCTCTTTCGGGGGCCGATCGACGAGGCGGCGGCGAAGGCAGCCGGGGCGATTCGCGCGCTCGGCGGACGTCTCAGCGTCGACCTGTCGTCGGCGACGGCGATCGAGGCGTTCGGGCCCGAGCGGCTGCGTCGACCGGCTTTCGCTGCTGGGGCCGGACGTCGTGTTCGCGAACGAGGACGAGCAGCACGCGCTCGGCGCGGTGGTGCCGGGCGCCGTCACGGTGCTGAAACGAGGGCCTGACGGGATCGTCGTCGGCGATGAGTCGCACCCGGCGCGGCCGGTGGACGTCGTGGACTCGACCGGGGCGGGCGACGCGCTCGCGGCCGGCTTCCTCGTCGGCGGCGCCGAGCTGGCGCTCGAGACGGCCGCCCGGTGCGTCGGGCAGCTGGGCGCGATGCCGCCGGCCGGCTGGTAGAAGGCGCGCGTGCTGCAGCTCTCGGACGAGGTCGAGCAGGCGCTCGAGCGCGACGGGCCGGTCGTCGCGCTCGAAACGACGCTCGTCGCGCACGGCTTCCCGGTCGGCGAGGGCATCGCGGTCGGCCGCGCAAGCGAGGCGGTAGTGCGCGGCACCGGCGCGGTACCGGCCACGGTGGGCGTCCTCGACGGGGCCGTACGCGTCGGGCTGACGAACGCCGAGCTCGAGCGCTTCGACGCCGCGTGCGCGCAAGGTCGGCCCCAGCACGATCGCGGCCTCCGTCGCCTCCGGCGAGGTCGGCGCAACCACAGTCGGCGGGACGCTCGTGGCCTGCCGAGCGGCCGGAATCCGCGTGCTGGCGACCGGCGGCATCGGCGGCGTCCACCGCGGCTGGGAGACCAACCCCGACGTCTCCGGCGACCTCGGCGAGCTCGCGCGAACGCCGGCCGTGGTCGTCTGCTCGGGCGTGAAATCGCTGCTCGACGTCCCGGCGACGGTCGAGCTGCTGGAGACGCTCGGCATCCCGGTCGTCGGCTGGAAGACCGACTCGCTCCCGCTCTTCTACTGGGCCGCGGGCGGCCCGCCGCTCACCGACCGGGTGGACTCGCCGGCCCAGGCGGCGGCGATCGCCCGCGCGCACTGGGCGCTCGGCGGCGCCGCAATCCTGCTCGTCAAGCCGCCGCCGACCGAGTTCGACGCCGAGCCGCTGATCGAGGAGGCGCTCGCCGCCGCGAGCGCCGAGGGCGTGCGCGGCGCGGCGGTGACGCCGTTCATCCTGACGCGGCTCCACGAGCAGAGCCGCGGCGCGACGCTCGTCGTCAACCGCGACCTCATCGCGGCAAACGCGCTGACCGCCGGCGAGGTCGCGGTCGCGCTGGCCGGTTAAGCGAGCGCGCCGAGGAACTCGTCGATCGAGAGCGCCGTCAGCGTCTCGAAGCTGGAGCTGCCGCGCGCGCCGAGCGCGACCGACACGCGCGCGATCGTCGCCGCGTCAGGAGCCTCGACGACGTTGATGAAGTCGTACGGGCCGAGGGTCGCCCACTGGTGCAGGACGCGGGCGCCGAGCTCCTCGACGTCGCGGTTGACCTCGCGCAGCCGGTCAGGGTTGGACCGCAGCGTCTGCACTCCCTGGGGCGTGAGCTTCGAGAGCAGGATGTAAGTCGGCATCGGGGGCCTCCTCGACTGGTGGACGGCGCGACTCTAGGCGCTTTTCAAAGCGAGCGGTCTGGTCGATGTAGAGCAGGGCGCCGCCCACGAAGAGCAGCGGCGCGAGAACGAGGTCGGCCAGAAAGAGCGCGACGCGCTGCGTCTGGTCGCCTGCCCCCTGGAGCAGAAGGATCAGCACGGTCCGGCTCAGGAAGAACACGACGACGAGCGTGAAGAGCGAGCCGACCGCGTGCACGTAACCGGCGCGCGCAAGCGCGACCGCACGCCGGAAGCTCGCTGCGAACCCCGCGCCCTCGACAAGGACAACCGGGACGGCGAGACCGACGAACGCCAGCCACGGGATCGGGAAGGCAAGCCCGATGATCGCGAGCCAGACGAGGCCGGGGACGACGAAGACGAACAACACCAGCGGGATGACGGCGAACGCCGTCACACCCACGGCGAACGCCCGAGCCAGCCGTTCGCGCACCACGGGCGGATCGAGCAGGACCACACACGCCCGGAGGTACGCCGCCGTCATGAGCAGCGATCCGAGGGTGAGCAGGACGGCCAGTGAGACCGCTCGCCCGGTGTTGCCGGCGACGAGGTCGAGGACGGCCGGAGCGAGCCCGATCGGAAGCAGGGCCCAGAAATGCGAGCCGTAGAAGCGGAGCGACTCCGCGACGACCTGGCCGATCGTGCGCTCGGCCGGCGGGAGCGGCGGCGGCAGCGGCGCGTTGCGCGCCGCGCGTCTCTCGGCCCGGCTAGCCAGCGATCTCGCCGGCGAGCGCCTCGGCCTCGTCGACGAGGACGGAGACCGCCTCGAGGCCGGCCGACCAGAAGCCGGGGTCCTCGATGTCGAAGCCGACGCGCCGGGCCAGCTCGCCGGGCGGCGCCGACCCGCCCGCGCGGAGCAGGTCGAAGATCGGCTCCACGAGCGCGTCACCCTCCTCGACGTAGCGCTCGTAGATCGCGAGCGAGAAGAGGTAGCCGAAGGCGTACGCGTAGACGTAGCCCGGCACGCCGATGAAGTGCGGGATGTAGCTCCACCACGAGCGGTAGCCGTCGCTGACCTGGACGGCGTCGCCGAGCATCGCCCGCTGCGTGTCCGCCCAAAGCTCGTTGACGCGCTCGACGGGGAGCTCGCCCTCGCTCCGCCGCGCGACGTGCGCCGCGTCCTCGAAACGGTTGATCGCGATCTGGCGGAACGTCGTCGCGAGCGAGTCCTCGATCCGGCCGGTCAGCAGCGACAGCCGCGCCTTCGGATCGTCCTCGCGCTCGAGCAGGAGTTGGAACGTCAGCGCCTCGCCGAACACCGACGCGGTCTCGGCGAGCGTCAGCGGCGAGCGGGCGTTGAGGAGGCCGAGCGGCTGCGCGAGGACGCCATGCAACCCGTGCCCGAGCTCGTGCGCGAGCGTCAGGACGCTCCGGCGCTCGCCCGAGTAGTTCATGAGCACGTACGGGTGGACATCGGGCACGGTCGTCGCGCAGAAGGCGCCCTGCACCTTCCCCGGCCGCAGCGCGGCGTCGATCCAGTCACGCTCGAAGAAGCCGGAGATGATCTCGCCCGCGCGCGGGTCGAAGTTGCCGAACGCCTCGAGCACGGTGTCGTGCGCCTCGTCCCACGAGACGGTGGGCGGCTCGGCCTCGAGCGGCGCGTAGCGGTCGTAGTCGTAAAGAGTGTCCAGCCCGAGCAGCTTCGCCTTGAGGCGGTAGTAGCGCTGCGGGATGTCGTAGCGCGACGTCAGCGCCTCGACCAGGCTGTCGACGGCCTCGTCGGAGATCTCGTTCGAGAGGTTGCGCGACGAGATCCAGCGTGGGTACTTGCGCAGGCGATCCTCGACCGCTCGCTCGTTGAGGACGGTGTTGAGGATGTAGGCCCGGGTGCGGAGCCCCGGCGCAAGCGACTCGGTCACGGCCTCGGCCACCGCGCGGCGCGCGCCCTGGTCGCCCAGCTGCTGGAGGCGCGAGAGCGCCTCGTCGAGCGAGGTCTTCGTGCCGTCGACCTCGACGCCGAGGTCGGCGACGAGCTCCTCGAACAGCCGCACCCAGGCGCTGTTGCCGGTGACGCTCTTCTCGGCGTCCAGCCGCTCCTCCGGCTCGGAGAGCACGTGCGGGCGGTACCGGCGCTCGGCACGCAGGACGTTGGCGTAGTGGGCAAGCGCCGGATCGGCGAGCACCTGCTCGGCGCGGTCGTCGTCGACCTCGACCCACTCGAGCTCGAAGAAGAGCAGCTCGGTCTCGATCGCCGTGCCCTGCTCGCGGGCGCGCTGGGCGAGCGCGCCGCGGGACTCGTCCGAGGTGTCCGCGGCGTACCGGAGCTCGGCGTACGTCTGCGCGCGCGTGACGACGGAATGGATGCGCTCGGACTCCGCGGTCGCCTCATCGAGCTGGGCTGCGTCGAGCTCGGCGACCCTCCCGCGGTAGCGCTCGCGGAACGCCCTTGCGTCGGCGAGCGCACCCTCGAGGTCGCCGGGAAGCCGCGGGTCGTCCGGACCGAGGTAAAGGTCGTCGAGGTTCCACTCGACGGCTTCGGCGCCGGTCAGCGTTGCGGCCACGGCGGAACCCTAGCGAGCGATGGATCAGCCGAGCGCTGCGATACGGAGCTGCGCGTGGACCGATCGTTCCAGCCCCGGCCGCCGCGCGGTGCCCGCCCAGCGCCGTGAGCGTCCAGAAGCACCAGCTCGTGACGTTCACGCTCCTCCCGGGCGTGCAGTCCCGGATGCTGTCGATCGTCCAGACCGGCGCCGGCAAGACCAGCTATCCCGAGCGGGGGCGGCTGCGCTGCCGCCCCCGCTACGGTGCCGCGGTGCGTTTTCTGGTCGTCGCCGTCGCGGCCGCAGCGCTCCTCGCCGGCTGCGGCGGGTCGTCGAAGTCAGCGGCTCCGCACGGGCCGCCGCTCGAAACCGAGTGCGGCGACCTGCCCAAGGGGCTCGACGCGAGGCCGATCTGGCTGCACACCTCCGACGGCGTCCGCCTCTACGCCGCGACCGCCGGAAAGGGGGCGAAGGCGGTCGTGCTCCTGCACGAATCGCAGGCCAACCTCTGCGGCTGGCTACCGACGATGCATTGGCTCCAGAACAACGGCATCCGCGCCATCGCGATCGACATGCGCGGTGCCGGCCGTTCGGGCCCGGGGCGGCCGTCCGCCTACTTCCACTACGGGCAGGACATGCAGGCGGCGCTCGACGAGGCGCGGGCCGAGGGCTCGAAGGATCTCTTCCTGATGGGCGCCTCGATGGGGGGCGCGGCCGAGCTCATGTACGCACCGGCCCTGAGCGGGCTCGCGGGCGTCGTCAGCCTCTCGGGCGAGCTCCGGCTTCCGAACGCGCAGCTTGACGGCATCGACGCCGTGCCCAGGCTGCGCGCACCGCTGCTCACGATCGGCAGCCGCCAGGACGGCTACTTCGACGCCGCCGACTCGAGGAAGCTGCACCAGGCGGCCGGTTCCCCGGACAAGGGGGCCGCCGTCTTTCCGGGCTCCTACCACGGCTGGGACCTGCTGGACGTGGCGCCATACAAGTCGCGCGTGCAGAAGCTTCTGCTCGACTGGCTACAACGGCACTGACGCGTCTAGGCGGCGGCCGTCAGGGCCGCCGCCTTCTCGAAGACGAGCTCCCCGTCGCGCGCATCGACGAGGACGGTTTCGCCCTCCTCGAACTCGTGCGCGAGCAGGCGCAGCGCGAGCGGGTTCTCGATCAGGCGCTGGAGCGCGCGCTTCAGCGGCCTGGCGCCGTAGGCCGGGTCCCAGCCCGCCTCGGCGAGCACCTCCCTGGCCTCGTCCGTGACCTCGAGCTGGAGGCCGCGGGCGGCGAGCCGCTCGTGCAGCCTGCGCAGCTGGAGCCCGACGATCTCGCCCAGCTGCTCCCGCGAGAGCGGGTGGAACTCGATGATCTCGTCGATGCGGTTCAGGAACTCGGGCCGGAACACGTCGCGCAGCGCGTCGGCCGAGCGGATGTTCGACGTCATGATGATCACGGTGTTGCGGAAGTCGACCGTGCGCCCCTGGCCGTCGGTCAGGCGCCCGTCGTCGAGGATCTGGAGCAGCACGTCGAAGACCTCGGGGTGCGCCTTCTCGATCTCGTCGAGCAGGACGACCGAGTACGGCCGCCGGCGGACGGCCTCGGTGAGCTGGCCGCCCTCTTCGTAGCCGACGTAGCCGGGCGGCGCGCCGACGAGCCGGGCAACCGTGTGCCGCTCCTGGTACTCGGACATGTCGAGCCGCACCATGGCGCGATCGTCGTCGAACATGAACTCGGCAAGCGCGCGGGCGAGCTCGGTCTTGCCGACGCCGGTCGGGCCGAGGAAGACGAACGAGCCGATCGGCCGGTTCGGGTCCTGCAGGCCGGAACGGGCGCGGCGCAGCGCGTTCGCGACGGCCTCGACCGCCTCGTCCTGGCCGACGACGCGCTCGTGCAGCCGCTCCTCCATGTGGATGAGCTTCTCGGTCTCACCCTCGAGCAGCCGTGACACCGGCACGCCCGTCCACCGGGCGACGACCTCGGCCACGTCGTCCTCGTCGACCTCCTCCTTGACCATGCTCGGCTCCGCCTCGGCCCCGTCGCGCGCAGCGAGCTCCTGCTCGAGCGCGGGCAGCTCCCCGTAGCGGATCTCCGCGACGCGCTGGAGGTCGCCTGCGCGCTCCGCGCGCTCGGCCTCCGTGCGCAGCTCATCGATCTGACGCTGGATCTCGGCGATACGCTGCAGCACGTCCTTCTCGCGCGACCAGCGGGCGGCGAGCTCGTCCCGGGCCGATTTGGCCTCGGCGAGCGCCCGCTCGACGGGCTCGCGCACCTCCGGCGACTCCTTCGCCATCGCCGCCAGCTCGATCTCGAGCTGGCGGACGCGCCGCTCGGCCTCGTCGAGCTCGAGCGGCTGTGACTCGATCTCCATGCGGAGCCGGGACGCGGCCTCGTCGACGAGGTCGATTGCCTTGTCGGGCAGCTGCCGGTCGGAGATGTACCGGTCGGAGAGCACGGCCGCCGCCACCAGCGCCGCGTCGCGGATACGAACGCCGTGGTGCGCCTCGTAGCGCTCCTTGAGGCCGCGCAGGATCGCGATCGTGTCCCCGACCGACGGCTCGCCGACGAAGACCGGCTGGAAGCGGCGCTCGAGCGCGGCGTCCTTCTCGATGTGCTTGCGGTACTCGTCGAGCGTGGTCGCGCCGATCGCGCGCAGCTCGCCGCGCGCCAGCATCGGCTTGAGCATGTTGGCCGCGTCGACGGCGCCCTCGGCCGCGCCGGCGCCGACGATCGTGTGCAGCTCGTCGATGAAGAGCACGATCTCGCCGGCGGCGTTGGTGATCTCCTGGAGCACCGCCTTGAGCCGCTCCTCGAACTCGCCGCGATACTTGGCGCCGGCGAGCAGCGCGCCGAGGTCGAGCGCCCAGACGCGCTTGCCCTTCAGGGTCTCGGGTACGTCGCCGTCGACGATGCGCTGGGCGAGGCCCTCGACGATCGCCGTCTTGCCGACGCCCGGGTCGCCGATCAGCACCGGGTTGTTCTTCGTGCGGCGCGAGAGCACCTGGATGACGCGCCGGATCTCGTCGTCCCGGCCGATGACCGGGTCGAGCTTGCCCTGCTCGGCGAGCGCCGTGAGGTCGCGGCCGAACTTCTCGAGCGCCTGGTAGGTGCCCTCGGGGTCCTGCGACGTCACGCGCTGGCCGCCGCGCACCTCCTGGAGCGCGCGCAGCACCTGCTCGCGCGGGAGGACGTCGAGGGCCAGCAGCAGGTGCTCGGTCGAGACGTACGTCGTCCTCGAGCTTGCGCGCCTCCTGCTCGGCGCCGTCGAGCACCTTGCGGAACGCGTTCGAGATCTGCGGCTGCAGGTTCTCGGCGCCCTGCATGGAGGGCCGCGACGCGAGCCGCTCGTGCGCCTGAGCGCGCAGCGCGTCGGGCGAGGAGCCCGCGCGCTCGACGATCGTGCGCGGCAGCTCCTGGTCGAGCAGCGCGAGCAGCAGGTGCTCGGGATAGATCTCCGGGTTGCCGGCGCGGCGCGCAAGCTCCTGCGCGGCGGCGACGGCCTCCTGGCTCTTGATGGTCAGCTTGTTGAAGTCCATGTGCTCCTTTCGTGCCGGGGATTCCGGCTTGCGATAGAGAACGAGGTCGCGCCGGTAGTGCCGGTGCACGTCGGCGACCTCGTCGCGCCGGCGGCGCTCCAGCCGGTCGATGTGCGCGTGAGCGCGCCTGAGCTCGTCCTCCAGGCGGAGCACCAGCTCGACGCCTGCGAGGTTGAGCCGCATTTCCGTCGTGAGCCGCTGGATCAGCTTCAGCCGCTCGACGTCCTGCTCCGAGTAGAGCCGCGTGTTGCCGGCGGTGCGCTTCGGGCGCACGAGGCCCTTCTGCTCGTAGACACGCAGCGTCTGCGGGTGCATGCCCACGAGCTCGGCGGCGATCGAGATCATGTAGCGGGGATGCTCCCGGTCCGGAGACGTCATGCCCGCCTCCGCTTCAGCCACGTCCGGTAGGCGACGAGCCCCGCGAGGAAGACGCCGAGCAGGACGATCGCTTCCCAGCTCTGGCCGTCGAGGCCGAGCGCCCAGAAGGCGACCACGAAGCCGACGACGAAGGCGCCGAAGCCGAGCATCTCGCCGGTGGTCAGGCTCGTCTTCACGCGACCAGCCCCTCGCGTGGGTTCTCGCCGGAGACCTTCTGCAGCTCCTCGAGCAGCTCGCGCTCGCGCTTCGTCAGCTTCTTCGGGACGCTCACACGCACGCGTGCGAGCACGTCGCCGTGGCCGGAGCCGGTGAGCTTCGGCGCGCCGCGGCCGCGAATGCGCAGCAGCTTCCCGTCCTCGGAGCCGGCCGGAACCTTCAGCGAGACCGGGCCTTCCGGCGTCGGCACCTCGACCGACGCGCCCAGCGCGGCCTCCGCGTAGGTGATCGGCACGTTCACGACCAGGTCGGCGCCGCGCCGCTCGTACAGCGTCGACGGGGCGACGCGCGTGACGACGTACAGGTCGCCGGGAGGACCGCCGTTCGTGCCGGCCTCGCCCTTGCCCTTCAGGCGGATGCGAGTGCCGTCCTTGACGCCGGCAGGGATCTTCACCGTGTAGCGCTTCGTCCGCCGCTCGCGGCCCGAGCCGTGGCAGCGCGGGCACGGATCCTCGATCACGGTGCCGTTGCCGCGGCAACGCGGGCACGGCTGCGAGAGCGCGAACAGGCCCTGGCTCTCGGACAGGACGCCGCGGCCACCGCAGTCCGGGCAGATCTTCGGCGACGTGCCCGGCCTGGCGCCGGTGCCGCCGCACTCCGAGCAGGCGGTCTCCACCTCGACGGGGATGCGCGTCTCGACGCCACGCAGCGAGTCCTCGAATGACAGGCGCACCTCGGCCTCGATGTCCGCGCCGCGCATGCCGCGCGGACGCTGCCGCTGACCGCTCCCGGGTCCGGTGCCTCGATTGAACACGCCGCCGAGGAAGTCGCCCAGGTCGCCGAAGTCGAAGTTGCCGCCGAAGTTGACGTTCGGGCCGGCGCCCGCGCGACCGCGGCCGTTTGCCGAGCCGAACGTGTCGTACTCCTTGCGCTTGTCGGCGTCCGACAGCACGTCGTAGGCGCCCTGCACCTCCTTGAACCGCTCCTCCGCGACCTTGTCGCCGGGGTTGCGGTCCGGATGGTGCTCGCGCGCAAGCTTGCGGTACGCCTTCTTGATCTCGGCCTCGGTCGCGTCCTTCTTGACGCCGAGGACGTCGTACAGGGTCTTAGCCATTCGTCTCCTGGTCCGGGCCTGCGGACACGACGACGCGCGCCGGCCGCAGGACGAGGTCGCCCAGCCGGTAGCCCTTCTGCGCGACCTGGATCACGCTGCCCTCCTCCTGGTCGGACGGCTGGGCGAGCAGCGCCTCGTGGATGTGCGGGTCGAACCGGCCGCCGGTCTCGATCTCCTCGAGCCCCTGGCGCCGGAGCACGTCCTGGAGCGCACGCTGGACGAGGCGTACGCCCTCCTCGAGCTTCGCCTCCTCGTGCTGCTCCGCCGCCTCGAGCGCACGCTCGAGGTCGTCGACGACCGGGAGCAGGTCCTTCACGACCTGCTCCTTGGCCCGCGCCGCCGACAGCTCCTGGTCGCGCACGACCCGCTTGCGGTAGTTGTCGAACTCCGCGGCGAGCCGCTGCAGGTCCTTGAGGTGCTCGTCGGCGCGCGCCTCCGCGGCCGCGACCTGGGCGCGGAGGTCGTCGTCGACGACCTCCGCCTCCTCGGTCTGACTGGTCAGGTTCTCCGTCTCGTGACTCACGAGGAGGTCTTCGCCTCCTCGTCGATCACCTCGTAGTCGGCGTCCTCGACGACCTCGTCGTCGGTGCCGCCGTTCGTCGTGGTGGCGCCGGTGGACTGCGCCTGCGCCGTCGCCTGGGCGTAGACCGCCTCGGCGAGCTTCTGCGATGCCTGCTGCAGGGCCTCGGTCTTCGCGCGGATCTCGCCGATGTCGCCGCCCTCCAGCACGCCGCGGAGCTCCATGATCCGGCCCTCGATGGTCGAGGCATCCGCCGGGTCGAGCTTGTCGCGGTGCTCCCGGAGCGAGCGCTCGGTCTGGTAGGCGAGCGTCTCGCCCTGGTTGCGGGCGTCGGCGAGCTCGCGCAGCCGGTGCGCCTCGTCGCGGTGCGACTCGGCCTCGGTGATCATGCGCTCGACCTCGTCGGACTGGAGGCCCGAGCCGCCCTCGATCTTGATGCGCTGCTCGTTGCCGGTGCCCAGGTCCTTCGCCGACACGTGGATGATCCCGTCTGCGTCGATGTCGAAGGAGACCTCGATCTGCGGCATGCCGCGCGGGGCCGGCGGGATGCCGACGAGCTGGAACTTGCCGAGCGTCTTGTTGAACCCGGCCATCTCCGACTCGCCCTGAAGCACGTGCACCTCGACCGACGGCTGGTTGTCCTCCGCGGTGGTGAACGTCTCCGACTTCTTGGTCGGGATGGTCGTGTTGCGCTCGATCAGCTTCGTCATCACGCCGCCCTTGGTCTCGATGCCGAGCGACAGCGGGGTGACGTCCAGCAGGAGCACGTCCTTGACCTCGCCGCGCAGCACGCCCGCCTGGATGGCGGCGCCGACGGCGACGACCTCGTCCGGGTTCACGCCCCGGTGCGGGTCCTTGCCGATGAGCTCCTTGACCTTCTCCTGCACGGCCGGCATGCGGGTCATGCCGCCGACGAGCACGACGTGCTCGATGTCCTTCGGCTCCAGGCCCGCGTCGGCCAGCGCCTGCTTGGTCGGGCCGACGGTGCGGTCGATCAGATCCGCAACGAGCTCCTCGAGCTTCGCGCGCGTGAGCTGCAGGTCGAGATGCTTGGGGCCGTCCTGCGTGGCGGTGACGAACGGCAGGTTGATCTGCGTCGTCATCGTGGACGACAGCTCGATCTTCGCCTTCTCCGCGGCCTCGTAGAGACGCTGCAGGGCCATCCGGTCCTGCGCCAGGTCGATGCCCTGGTCGCGCTTGAACTCGGCGACCATCCAGTCGACGATCTGCTTGTCGAAGTTGTCGCCGCCGAGGTGGTTGTCGCCGTTCGTCGCCTTCACCTCGTACACGCCCTCTGCGAGCTCGAGGACCGAGACGTCAAACGTGCCGCCGCCGAGGTCGAACACCAGGATGACCTGGTCGTTCTCCTTCTCGAGCCCGTAGGCGAGCGAGGCCGCGGTCGGCTCGTTGATGATGCGTAGCACGTTCAGGCCGGCGATCTTGCCGGCGTCCTTGGTCGCCTCGCGCTGGGCGTTGTTGAAGTACGCCGGGACGGTGATCACGGCGTCCGTGACGGGCTCGCCGAGGTAGGCCTCCGCGTCCGTCTTCAGCTTCTGGAGGATCATCGCGGAGATCTCCGGCGGGGCGTAGTCCTTGCCCTCCGCCTTCACGCGGACGTCGCCGTTCGGGCCCTCCACGACCTCGTACGGGACGATCTTCATCTCCTCGTCCACCTCGTTGAACTTGCGGCCCATGAAGCGCTTGATCGAGAAGACCGTGTTGGTCGGGTTCGTGACCTGCTGGCGCTTCGCGGGCGCGCCGACGAGCCGCTGGCCGTCCTTGGTGAACGCGACGACGGACGGTGTGGTGCGGCCGCCCTCGGCGTTCGGGATGACGGTCGGCTCGCCGCCCTCGAGCACGGCCATTGCGGAGTTGGTCGTGCCGAGGTCGATGCCGATGGTCTTTGCCATAGGGAAAAACTCCTTTCTCGACTTCTCTGCTGAGATAATCTAAGCGTGATGGTAGCAAGTTGGGCGGGCTAGCGTCGAGTCATGCGGACGGTTGCGCTGGCCACCTGCGCCGAGGTCCCGAAGCTGGACGAGGACGGCCCGGCGCTGGTCGAGGCGCTGCGCGAGCGCGGCGTCGAGCCGGTCGCGGCAGTGTGGGACGACCCGGCCGTCGACTGGTGGCGCTTCGAGCTCGTCGTCCTGCGCTCGACGTGGGACTACGCCGAGCGGCGTGACGAGTTCCTCGCCTGGATCGACCTGCTACCGCGGGTCGTGAACCCGCCCGTGGTCGTACGCTGGAACAGCGACAAGGCCTACCTGGGCGAGCTGGCGGCGGCCGGCGTGCCCGTCGTGCCGACCACCTTCATCGAGCCCGGCGACGCGCTCGAGCCCTTCGCGAACAAGGTCGTGCTCAAGCCGAGGATCTCCGCCGGCGGGCGCAACACCGCGCGCTACGAGGCGCACGAGCTCGAGCTGGCGCGCTTGCACCTCGAGGCGCTGCACGCGGCCGGACGGCCGGCGATGGTGCAGCCGTACCTCGACGGCATCGACGTGGTCGGCGAGGCGGCGCTCATCTGGATCGGCGGCGAGTACTCGCACGCGATCACGAAGAGCGCGCTGCTGCGACCGGGCCAGACGCCCGGCACCGGACTCTTCCTGGCTGAGACGATCGCCACGCGCGAAGCCTCGGCCGCCGAGCGCGACGCCGCCGAGCGCGCGCTCGCCGCGCTGCCGTTCGGGCCGCACGCCCTCGCGTACGCACGCGTGGACCTCCTCCCCGCCGCGGACGGCCCGGTCGTGCTCGAGGTCGAGCTGACCGAGCCGTCGCTGTACCTCGGCTACGACCCCGCCGCGGCCGACCGGTTCGCCCACGCGATCGTCGAGGCTCTCTAGCCGCCGTCTGCGGCCGAAACCCGGTCAGGCGGTCGCAGCGAGCACGCGCGCGCGTGGCGGCGACGTCGACTCGCGGACGACGAGCCGCGTCGCGAGCTGAACCGAGAGCGTCTCGACGCTCTGGTGCTCGAGCAGGCGGACGAGCAGGCTGACCGCCGTGCGGCCCAGCTCGGCGAGCGGCTGACGGACGGTCGTGAGAGCGGGCGTGACGATGGTCGCATGCTCGACGTCGTCGAAGCCGACGATCGAGAGGTCCTCGGGAATGCGCAGGCCGCGCGTGCGTGCCGCGCGCATCGTCCCGATCGCGATGTTGTCGTTGAAGGCGAACACGGCCGTCGGCGGGTTGGGGAGATCGAGCAGGGTCGTTGCGGCCTCCTGGCCTTCGGTGATCTCGAAGTCGGCCTCGACCTCGAGCGCCGGATCGAACTGGATGCCCGCGGAGGCGAGCGCCGCCCGGTAGCCGCGCCGGCGGCCCTCGGTCGCGACCCAGCCGGGCGGGCCGGTGATCGCGCCGATCCGGCGATGCCCGAGCGAGAGCAGGTGGCGCATCGCCTGGTCGGCGCCCGACATGTGCGCCGCGGAGACGGAGGGAATGCGGTCGTCCAGCGGCATCAGCGGGTCGACGACGACGAACGGATAGCCGGCGTCGAGCGCGCGCTCGAGCTCCTCGCTCGACTCGCCAGGCAGGACGATGAGCGCCCCGTCGGTCGCGCCGCCGTGCATCAGCCGGTCGAGCAGGGAGACCTCGCGGGCGTGCTCGTGCTGCGTCGGGGAGAGCACGACGCGCATCTCCTGCTCGTACAGCGCCTCTGCCGCCCCGGCGAGAATCTCCGCGAAGTACGCGGGGAAGACGAGCGGCACGAGCACTCCGACCAGCCCGGTGCGGCCGGCCGAGAGCCCGCGCGCGTTGCGGTTCGCGGTGTAGCCCTGCTCGCGGATGACGCGCCGAACGGCGTCGCGTGTCTCGTCGGCGACGTCGTCCCGCCCGTTGAGGACGCGCGAGACCGTGGCGATCGAGACCCCCGCGAGGTCGGCGATCTCCCGGATTGTCATTCGCTTGCCGCTGGGGACGGCCATTCGACCCTCCATTGAAGCATTTTTTCCGGAAGTTCCCGAAAACCCGAGCCCTTCCGACCGGCTGACGATCTCTCTTGACGCCACTGTAACAAAGTGGTAACAGTTCCGGAAGCGTTTCCGACCAAAGTAGGTCGCCCGGCAAAAATGGGCGAGAAAGGACACCAGATGCGACGTACCTCGACTCGCTCGCTCGTCGCCGCCACAGCCGCACTGCTTCTGATCCTCGCGGCCGCCGCGGCGGCGCCCGCAGTCACCGCGAAGACCAGCTCGTCCGCCGCGGGGCATCCGTGCCTCGTGATGACCGGCTCCGGCGACCCGGCCTTCGTCAAGAACTTCAACCCGTACGCCGGCGGCGGCCTGCCGAGCAACTCCATCGCGCAGGGCGCGTTCTACGAGCCGCTGATCGCCACATCCGCCGGAGCCGTCCATACGGTTCCCTGGCTCGCGCGGAGCTGGAAGTGGTCGAACGGCAACAAGACACTGACGCTCCAGATCGCCCCCAATGCGAAGTGGTCGGACGGCAAGCCGCTCACCGTCACCGACGTCGTGTACAGCCTCACGGCCGGCCGCCAGAGCCCCGTGATGGACCGCATCGGCATCGCCGCCGCCGGCAACAACATCGCCTCGATCAAGGCGCAGGGCGCGCACGCGGTCGTGATCAAGCTGAAGACGCCCGACTCGCAGTTCATCCCGGCGGTCCTGAACCGCGCCTTCGTCGTCCCGAAGCACATCTGGTCGAAGGTGAAGGATCCCGCGACGTTCACGAACTCGAACCCGGTCGGTTCCGGGCCGTTCAACGTCATCAAGCGCTTCACGACCCAGGACTACGTCCTGAGCAAGAACCCGCACTACTGGCAGGCAGGCCTCCCGAAGATCGGGTGCCTCGAGTACCAGCAGGCGGCCTCGAATGACGCCGCGCTCGCGCTGATCCAGAGCGGCCAGGTCGACTGGACGCACAACTTCGTCCCGAACGTCGAGAAGGCGTACGAGGCGAAGGACCCGGCGCACTACCACGGCTTCTTCTCGAACCGCGACTACCCGATCTCGCTCGTCTTCGACGACACCCAGTACCCGTACAGCCTGGCCGCCTTCCGCAAGGCCGTCAGCCAGGCGATCGACCGGACCTCGGTCTGGAAGCTGGGCGAGTACGGCTACGAGACGCCGGCCGACGGTGTCGGCCTCAGCGGGCTCTTCCCGACCTGGGTCACCGACAAGTCGGTGAAGGCCCTCGCGAAGTCGGTGACCACGTACAACCCGGCCGCCGCGAAGAAGACGCTCACGGACGCCGGCTTCACCTACAAGGGCAGCCAGCTGCTCGACCCCAAGGGCAACGGCGTCAAGCTCGACATCCACGTGATCTCGGGCTGGTCGGACTGGGTTGCCTCGAACCAGATCATCACCAAGAACCTGCAGGCGATCGGCATCGACTCCAACGTCCGCCTCGAGGCGTCGTGGGGCGACTGGTTCCCGAACGCGTTCTCGACGAAGAACCCGACGCTGCTCTGGCAGGTCGGCTCACGCGGCTCGCCGTACGCCTACTTCTACTCGAACCTCTCCAAGAACGCGTTCATCCCGTCCGGCACCGACGCGACGCCGACCGGCAACTGGGAGCACTTCTCGAACGACAAGGCGACGACCATCCTGAACCAGTGGAAGGGGACGCTCGACGTCAACAAGCAGAAGGTGTACGCGACGAAGCTCGAGAAGATCTTCCTCCAGCAGCTCCCGATCATCCCCGTGGTGATCGGCGCCCGCTGGTCGACGTACAGCACGAAGTACTTCCACTGCTTCCCGACGCAGAACAACTTCTACGCTGACCCGATCTTCACCACCAACCCGGACAACATCCTGCTCTTCACCACCATCTGTCCGGGCGGAAAGACCGGGAAGTAACACCCAACCCAGGTACCTCCATGCCAGGCGGGCGGGGCTGACCCCGCCCCGCCCGCCGGCAAACTTGAGGAGCCGACATGCGCTGGTTCGCTCGCCGACTTGCCTTCTACGCCTTCGCGCTCTGGGTCGCGCTGACGATCAACTTCTTGCTGCCGCGGCTGATGCCCGGCAGCCCGCTCGCCGGCTTGCTCCAGCACATGAGCCCGGCGCAGCTGTCCAACAACCCGGGCGTGCTGAAGACGTACGAGGCGCTGCTCGGTGGCGGCCACCACTCGATCTGGCAGGACTACGTGACCTATCTCGGCCGCATCGTGCACTTCGACTTCGGCATCTCGACCTCGAACTACCCCACTCCCGTCTCCGAGGTGATCGGCCGGACGCTCCCCTACTCCATCTTCCTCGTCGGCGTCGCGTTCATCATCGCCTTCATCGTCGGCACGGCCATCGGCATGTTCGCGGCGTGGCGCCGCGGCGGCGCCGCGGACAACGTTCTCGTCCCGACGTTCATGGCGCTCGGGGCCTTCCCCGCGTTCTTCACCGCGCTGCTCGCGCTCTACTTCCTCGGGCTCAAGGCCGGCTGGTTCCCGATCCAGCACGCCTACGACAGCAGCCTGACCCCCGGCTTCAACTACACGTTCCTCTCGAGCGCGTTCCGACACGCGCAGCTGCCGATCCTCGTGATCATCGTCGCCTACGCCGGCGGCTGGGTCCTGAACATGCGCACCGTCATGATCAATACGCTCGGCGAGGACTACGTGACGATGGCGCACGCGAAGGGCCTGCGCGACCGCCGCGTGATGACGCTGTACGCCGGGCGCAACGCGATCCTGCCGCCGCTGAACGGGTTCGCCGCGCTGTTCGGGAGCGCCGTCGGCGGGCTCGTCTTCATCGAGTACGTCTTCAGCTACCCGGGCGCGGGCCTCACGCTTCAGCAGGCCGTGCTCGGCCGCGACTACGCGCTCGCCCAGGCGCTCCTGGTCGTGCTCTCGGTCTGCGTGATCGTCGCCAACCTGATCATGGACCTGCTCAGTCTCGTCCTCGACCCGAGGCTCCGGACCGGCTGATGTCGCAGCTCGACCCCGCACTGAACGTCACCATCACCGCGCCGCCGCGCCGCGTGCTCGGCCGGCTGCGCGTGCCCGGCTGGTTCGTGCTGCTGCTCCACAACCGCAAGTCGTGCCTCGGGCTGGGCATGGTCTCGTTCGTCGTCGTCATCGCGCTGATCGCGCCGCTGATCTCGTCCGCCCACCCGAACGACTTCAACCTGCTCGCCGCCCGCCAGGCACCGTCCTGGCACCACCTCTTCGGGACGACCGACCAGGGCAGCGACATCTTCTCGCAGGTCGCCATCGGCGCCCGCCGCTCGCTCCTGCTCGGCGTCGCCGCCGGCGCGCTCGCGACCGCGATCGCGGCGATCCTCGGCATCAGCGCCGCCTACGTCGGCGGCTGGTGGGACGAGATCGTCAACCTCCTGACCAACGTCTTCCTCGTCATCCCGGCGATTCCGCTCCTGATCGTCCTCTCCGGCTACCTGCACACGCGCGGGACGAGCACGATGATCTTCGTCCTCGCCGCTCGTCCTCTGGGCGTTCGAGGCCCGCATCCTCCGCAGCCAGGCGCTGTCG
Source organism: uncultured Thermoleophilia bacterium (assembly GCA_963710465.1). Taxonomy (GTDB): domain Bacteria; phylum Actinomycetota; class Thermoleophilia; order Gaiellales; family Gaiellaceae; genus JACVRM01. The sequence goes on along the minus strand of CAVQAQ010000003.1, from coordinate 48,280 downwards.
CTGAAGAACCGCGACTTCGTCGCCGCCTCGCGGGCCGCCGGCGAGTCGACGTCGCGCATCGTCTTCGGAGAGCTGATGCCGAACATGATCAGCCGCATCGCGGCCGGCTTCGTGCTCGTCTTCTACGTCGCGCTGCTGATCGACGCCGGGCTCGAGTTCCTCGGCCTCGGCGACGCGTCGGCGACGAGCTGGGGCACGACGCTCTACTGGGCGCAGACGAACTCCACCGTCCTGCAGGGCGAGTGGTGGCCGTTCTTCTTCCCGGGCGCCGCGCTCGCCTTCACCGTCCTCGGGCTCGTGCTGATCCTCGCGGGCATCGACGAGGTCAGCAACCCGCGCCTGCGCACGAGGGACGCCAAGTGATCGCCGAGGAAGCAATCCTGCCGGAGCCGACGCGCGCGAAGGCCGAGACGCTGCTCGAGCTGCGCGGGCTGCAGGTCGACTACGGGCGCGCACGCGCCGTCGACGGCGTCGACCTGCAGATCCGCCAGGGCGAGATCCTGGGGCTCGCCGGCGAGTCCGGCTGCGGGAAGACGACGATCGCGAGCTCGGTGCTCCGCATCCTGCGCCCGCCGGGGCACGTCACCGGCGGCAGCATCCTCTTCCGCGGCGAGGACATCCTCGACGCTGAGCGACGAGGAGCTGCGCCGCTTCCGCTGGCGCAACGTCTCCATCGTCTTCCAGGGCGCGATGAACGCCCTCAACCCGCTGATGCGCGTCGGCGACCAGTTCGTCGACACGCTGCGCGCGCACGAACGCATCGACAAGCGCCGCGCGCTCGTCCGCGCCGGCGAGCTGCTGGACCTGGTCGGCATCGACCCGCGCCGCCTGCGCGCCTACCCGCACGAGCTGTCGGGCGGGATGCGCCAGCGCGTGATCATCGCGATCGCCCTCTCGCTCACGCCCGAGCTGATCGTGATGGACGAGCCGACGACCGCGCTCGACGTCGTCGTGCAGCGCGAGATCCTCCAGCAGGTCGAAGCGCTCAAGCGCGATTTCGGCTTCGCCGTCCTCTTCATCACGCACGACGTCTCGCTCCTGCTCGAGTTCGCCGACCGGATCTCGATCATGTACGCGGGCGAGATCGTCGAGACGACCTCGGCCGAGCGCCTCGCGGCGAAGCCGCTGCACCCGTACACGCAGGGTCTGCTCGCCTCCTTCCCGCCGCTCACCGGCCCGCGGCTGCCCGCTCACCGGGATCCCCGGCTCGCCGCCCGACCTGCGCGACCCGCCGACAGGCTGCCGGTTCCACCCGCGCTGCCCGCACTGCGTGCCCGAGAGCCTCGGGCTGTACACGCGCCAGACCACCGAGCGGCCCGTCCTGCGCGAGGTCGCGCCGGGCCATCAGGTCGCGTGCCATCTCGTCGAGGAGGGTGACGGGTGAGCACGGCCGAGCTCGAGGTTCACGGCCTGAGCAAGCACTTCAAGGTCGGCGGCGCGGTGCGCCGCTCCAAGCTGCACGCCGTCGACGACGTCTCCTTCGCGCTCCGGGCCGGCACGATCACCGCGCTGGTCGGTGAGAGCGGGAGCGGCAAGAGCACGGTCGCCCGCATCCTTGCCCGCCTCGTCGAGCCGACCTCGGGCACGGTGCTTTTCCGCGGTGACGACGCCTCCCGGGCGCGAGGCCGCGGCGACGAGCTGCGCTACCGCGCCGAGGTGCAGATCATCTTCCAGGACCCCTTCGACTCCCTGAACCCGGTCAAGACCGTCCGCCACCACATCGAGCGGCCTCTGCGCATCCACAACATCGTTCCCTCCAACCAGGTCGAAGGGCGCGTGCACGAGCTGCTCGCAAGCGTCGGTCTCCACCCGCCCGTCGAGATCGCGGCGAAGTACCCGCACGAGCTGTCCGGCGGCCAGCGCCAGCGCGTCAACATCGCGCGCGTGCTCGGCGTCGAGCCGAAGGTCATCCTGGCGGACGAGCCGACGAGCATGCTGGACGTCTCGATCCGCATCGGGATCCTGAACCTGATGCGGCGGCTGGCCGAGGAGCGCGGGATCGCCTTCCTCTACGTCACGCACGACATCGCCGCCGCGCGCTACGTCGCCGACGACATCCTCGTGATGTACGCCGGCCAGATCGTCGAGCGGGGCCCGGTCGAGCAGGTGCTCGCCGAGCCGCTGCACCCGTACACGAGACTGCTTGTCTCCGCCGCGCCCGACCCCGGCAACCCCGAGCGCCCCCAGCGCGTCGAACGCAATCCCGGCCGCGCATCTGCGGCCGTCGAGCCGGTCGCCGGGTGCCGCTTCCTGTCACGCTGCCCGCTCGCCGTGGCCGTCTGCTCGGAGGTCACGCCCCAGCTGGCCGAACCGCGGCCCGGGCACGCCGCCCGCTGCCACGTCACCGCCCCTTCACCCACCACCGTCTAACGAGAGGACCCGACATGCCCGTCGACCCGACCGTTTTCCCGCAGGACTTCCTCTGGGGCGCAGCAACCGCCTCGTACCAGATCGAGGGCGCCGCCCACGAGGACGGCCGCGGCGAGAGCGTGTGGGACCGCTTCTCCGCGACCCCGGGCAAGGTGCGCAACGGCGACACCGGCGAGGTCGCGTGCGACTTCTACCACCGGTATGCGGGAGACGTCGCGCTGATGTCCGACCTCGGGCTCGACGCATTCCGGTTCTCGATCGCATGGCCGCGCGTGCTGCCGGAGGGCCGCGGCCGCGTCAACCAGGCCGGCCTCGACTTCTACGACCGGCTCGTCGACGAGCTGCTCGCGCGCGACATCGAGCCGTTCGCGACGCTGTTCCACTGGGACACGCCGCAGGCGCTCGAGGACGCGGGCGGCTGGCCCGCCCGTCAGACCGCCGAGGCGTTCGTCGAGTACGCCGAGATCGTGGCGGCGCGGCTCGGTGATCGCGTGCGCCACTGGATGACGCACAACGAGCCGTGGGTCTACGCGTGGATCGGGCACTCCTGGGGCGAGCACGCGCCCGGCCGGACGAGCGAGCGCGACGCCGTCGCCGCGGCGCACCACCTCCTGCTCTCGCACGGGTGGGCGGTCGAGGCGATCCGGCGGGCGGCTCCCGGCGCGCAGGTCGGGATCACGCTCAGTCTCTCGCACGCGTACGCGGCGTCGGAGACGCCGGAGGACGAGGCAGCCGCGTGGGAGGTCGACGGCGGCAGCAACCGCTGGTTCCTCGACCCGATCTTCCGCGGCGCGTATCCCGCCGACCTGCTCGAGCGCAACGCGCTCGTCGCGCCACTCGTGCGCGACGGTGACCTCGAGGCGATGGCCGCGCCGCTCGACTTCCTCGGCGTCAACAACTACTTCCGCCACGTCGTCGGCGCGGGGGTCGACGGGCCGCGCTTCATCCGCGACCCCGAGGCGCAGCACACCGACATGGGCTGGGAGGTCTATCCCGACGGCCTGCACGCGCTGCTGACGCGCCTCGCCGAGGACTATTCGCCGCCGGCGATCTACGTGACGGAGAACGGCGCGGCCTTCGGCGACGTCCGCGTCCACGACGGCCGCGTGCACGACCCCGAGCGCACCGCCTACCTGGAGTCGCACATCAGCGCGGTCGGCCGCGCGGTTGCGGCCGGCGTGCCGATCAAGGGCTATTTCGTGTGGAGCATGCTCGACAACTTCGAGTGGGCGCACGGCTACGGCAAGCGGTTCGGCATCGTCTACATCGACTACCCGACGCTCGAGCGCGTGCCCAAGGACAGCTTCTACTGGTACCGCGACTTCATCGGCAGCCGGCCCCGCCAGCCGGCCCCCTCGCCGGTGGCCGCGGGTTAGGCGGCCGGTCTCGGGGTACCCTCACCAGATGGAGCCGCTCAGCGACGCGTGGGGACGCGAGATCAAGAGCCTCCGGGTCTCGGTCACCGACAAGTGCAACTTCCGCTGCCGGTACTGCATGCCTGCCGAGGGCCTGGAGTGGCTCGGGCGCGACGAGCTCCTGACCTTCGAGGAGATGGCTCGGCTGGTGGGCGTGATGGCGTCCATGGGCGTCGAGGAGGTGCGGCTGACCGGCGGCGAGCCGCTCGTGCGCCGCGACCTGCCGGTGCTCGTGTCGCTGCTCGCGCCGATCCCGGGCGTGACCGACCTGTCCCTGACGACGAACGGCGTGCTGCTCGACCGCTACGCCGGCCCGCTCGTCGAGGCCGGGCTGCGCCGCGTCAACGTCTCGCTCGACTCGCTGGCGCACGTCCGCTTCGCCGAGATCACCCGGCGCGACGCCCTCGACCGCGTGCTCGCCGGGCTCGCGGCCGCCGAGGCCTACCCGGAGCTCAGCCCGATCAAGGTCAACTGCGTCGCCATCCGCGGGTTCACCGAGGAGGAGGTGCCCGCGTTCGCCGAGCTGGCGCGCCGGAAGCCGTACGTCGTCCGCTTCATCGAGTTCATGCCGCTCGACGCCGACCAGGCGTGGCGCGGCGACGACGTGCTCACGGGCGGCGAGATCCGCGCGCTGATCGAGGAGCGCTGGCCGCTCGAGGAGATCCCGGCCAAGGCGTCGTCCACGGCGCGGCGCTTCCGCTTCGCCGACGGCGCCGGCGAGATCGGCTTCGTCAACCCGGTCTCCGAGCCGTTCTGCTCCACCTGCGATCGCATCCGGCTGACGGCAGACGGCCAGCTGCGCACCTGCCTGTTCTCGCGCCGCGAGTGGGATCTGAAGACGCCGCTCCGCGAGGGCGCCTCCGACGAGGAGCTCGCCGCGCTTCTGCGCTGGGCCGTGCAGCACAAGGAGCTCAAGCACAAGATCAACGAGCCCGGCTTCGTGCGCGCGTCGCGGTCGATGTCGCAGATCGGCGGTTAACATCGCGCAGTTCCGGCTGAAGGTCGTCGGCCCCGCGGCGTAGAATTTCTTGTTTCCCTTAGACGTTCTGTCCTGATATGTCCACTTCACCGCAACCGTCAGCCGCCGGTCGTTCCTCCCGCGTGGATGGGGGGATTTCCTGCTGCAGCTCTGCATCTGGTTCGGCTTCCTGGCCGCCTACGAGGTGGCGCGCGGCGTCGCCGACCGCGACCCGTCGAGGGCGCTCGAGAACGGCCGGCGGATCATCAACCTCGAGGGCGCCGAACCGGCTCTACGAGCTCACGCTGCAGCGCGTCATCAGCGAGCACGGCTTCCTCGAGGTCGCGGCTTCGTGGAGCTACTGGGGCTCGCAGTTCACGCGTGCTCGGGCTCGCGCTGCTCTGGATGTACCTGCGCCGGAACGACGCCTTCTACAAGTTCCGCAACGCGATCATGCTCGCGAACGTCATCGGGCTGGTCGGCTACGTGCTCCTGCCGACGGCGCCGCCGCGGATGTTCCCGAGCTTCGGCTTCGTCGACTCGCTCTCCGACTTCGGCGGCCTCTCGCACGGGAGCATGGTCGTGCAGCTCGCGTCGAACCCGTACGCCGCCGTGCCGAGCCTCCATGCGGCCGACGCGCTGATCGTCGGCATCGTGCTCGCCACGCAGGTGAAGTCGCTGCCGGCGAAGATCCTGTGGCTGCTCTGGCCCGTCTGGGTCTGGATCGTCGTCATGGCGACCGGCAACCACTTCTGGATCGACATCGTCGCCGGCGTCGGGGTCGCGATCGTCGCGCTCGCGATCATCTACCGGCGCCCGCTCCGCGCCCGCCTCGTCACGCTCGCGCACACGGCTTAGTGGCCGGCGGCGCAGCGCGGCTCCAGCGCCTCTACATCGACGGCGTCCGCCGCGCCGCGGCGAACAGCGTCGACGGGCTCGCGCGCACGCGCAGTCTCGCCCAATGCGCTCACGGCCATGGGCGTGTCGCTCTGCATCCTCGCGTCGGTCGTCGTCTACTTCGAGTACCGGAACGAGATCCTGTTCTTCTGGGTCGGCGCCGCGCTCTTCATCGTCGGGTCGATTCTCGACATCCTCGACGGCGCGCTTGCCCGCCGGTCGAACCGCGCGACGCCGTTCGGCGCGTTCGTCGACTCGACGACCGACCGGCTCGGCGAGGCGTTCATGCTCGGCTCGATCGCACTCATCTTCATGCGCGACGGCGAGGAGTTCGCGCTCGCCGCGGCCTTCGCCGCGCTGACCGGCTCGTTCCTGGTCAGCTACACGCGTGCGCGCGCGGAGGCGCTCGGGCTGCGTGGCGACGTCGGCCTCGGGTCGCGCGCGGAGCGCGTCGTCGTCATCTCGGCCGGGCTGATCCTCGCGCCGTGGGGCGTGCTGCCCTGGGCGATCTACCTGCTCAACGTCACCGCCTGGACGACGGTCACGCAGCGCGTGCTGAGCGTCCGCAGCCAGCTGGCGGATCGTGATAGCACATAACTGCTAGCGCATAGCAGGTTTGTGTTAGGGTGCGTTTCGTGGCGACGGAGCGCAGCACCGTGCTCGTCCGGCTTCCCGCGGCCGTCAAGGAGCGGCTCGCGGCGGAGGCCGGGGCGACCGGCCAGAGCCTGAACGACGTCGCCGTCAGCACGCTGGCGGCCCGCTTCGCCGTCCCGTATACGCCGACCGGCCGCCGAGCGGCCGCGCCGCGCGCCACCGGCGACGTCCTCCTACGGATGCCGCCGGAGCTCAAGGACAAGATCGCGCGCCGCGCCTCCGAGCGCCGGCGGTCGACCAACGACCTGATCGTCGAGACGCTCGCGGAGCGGCTCGGCGTCACAACCGAAAGGACATCCCGCATGGCACAGACCAACGGCAGCAGCAACGGCCGCCGGCGCGGCGACGAGAAGGTGCGCGTCGCGGTCATCGGCGTGGGCAACTGCGCGAACTCGCTGCTCCAGGGCGTCGAGTTCTACAAGGACGCACCGGACGATCAGTTCGTCCCCGGCCTCATGCATGTCAACCTCGGCGGCTACCACGTGCGCGACATCGAGTTCACGGCGGCGTTCGACGTCGTCAAGGGCAAGGTCGGCGCGGATCTCTCCGACGCCATCTGGGCGCACCCGAACGACACGATCAAGTTCGCCGATGTCCCCAAGACGGGCATCACGGTCTCGCGCGGGATGACCCACGACGGGCTCGGGCAGTATCTCTCCGAGATCGTCGAGAAGGCGCCGGGCGATACCGACGACGTGGTCGGGATCCTCAAGGAGACCGAAGACGGATGTCGTCGTCAACTACCTCCCGGTCGGCTCCGAGGAGGCGACCAAGTGGTACACGGAGCAGATCCTCCAGGCCGGCTGCGCGATGGTGAACTGCATGCCCGTCTTCATCGCGAAGGGCGGCCATTTCGCCCGCCGCTTCGAGGACGCCGGCCTACCGATCATCGGCGACGACATCAAGTCGCAGGTGGGCGCGACGATCACGCACCGGGTGCTCACGAGCCTCTTCCGCGAGCGCGGCGTGCACCTCGACAAGACGATGCAGCTGAATGTCGGCGGCAACTCCGACTTCCTCAACATGCTGGAGCGCACCCGCCTCGAGTCGAAGAAGATCTCGAAGACGAACGCGGTCACGTCGATGCTCGACTACGACCTCGGCGAGGGCAACGTACATGTCGGCCCGTCGGACTACGTGCCGTGGCTGACCGACCGCAAGTGGGCGTACATCCGCATGGAGGGCACGACCTTCGGCAACGTGCCGCTGAACCTGGAGCTGAAGCTCGAGGTGTGGGACTCGCCGAACTCGGCCGGCATCGTGATCGACGCGGTTCGCATGGCGAAGCTCGCCCTGAACAACGGGCTGGGCGGCGCCCTGGAGGGCCCGAGCTCGTACCTGATGAAGTCGCCGCCGAAGCAGGTCGCGGACGACGACGCGTACGAGGCGGTCGAGAAGTTCATCGAGGAGAACGCGCGCAAGCCCGTCAAGGTGTCCGCAAAGGCGTGAGCCTCACCTTCCGGCCGGCGGCCGAGCTCGAGCTCGGCCGCCTGGCCGGCCTCTTCACCGCGGCGTACGAGGGCTACCTCGTCCCGTTCTCGATCGACGAGCGGACGCTCCGCTTCATGGTCGATGCGTACGACCTCGATCTCGACGCGTCGCGGGTCGCCCTGCTGGACGGCGTGCCGGTCGGGCTCGCCAACGTCGCCGTACGCGGCGACCGCGCGCTGGATCGGCGGTATCGGAGTCACGCCGTTCGGCCGGCGGCGTGGGATCGGCGAGCGGCTGCATGCGGGCCGTGATCGACCAGGCACGGCTGCGCGGGGCGCGCGGACGCTGCAGCTCGAGGTCGCTGGACGGCAACGCCGCCGGCGCTCGCCCTCTACGGGAAGCTCGGTTTCGAGCACGTCGCGCGACGTCGACGTCTGGATCCTCGACGCGGACGCCCGAGGCGGCGGGCGGCGCCGCGGAGCACCGACGTCGACGTGGCCCACGAGCGGATCCGTCCGCGTGCGACCGCGCGCCCGAGCCCTGGCAGCGCGACGACGAGACGCTCGCCCGGCTGCGCGGGCTCGACCCGCCGCTCCGGGCGCTCGGCGACTACGGAGGCGCGGCGATCGTGCGGCCGTCCCCGGTGGCCTTGTCGGTCGTGCAGATCGGCGGCGACGAGGCGGCGGCGCGCGTCGTCCTCGAGACGCTCGCGGGAGGGATCGGTCGACGGCTGACGAGACGAGCCGGCTGGACGGCGCTCAGCCTGCCGGCGCACGCCGTGGCCGGCGGCGCGAGCGCGTCTCCGCGAGCTCGGCGGCGCGGGTGGCTCGAGCGGCCGCGCCGAGCCTGTGAGCTGCACTCTGGAGCCGCTGAGGAGCGTCAGCCTTGGCGCGGTGCAGGTCAGCGCTCAATGCCCACCGGGACCGGCAGGTCAGCTGTCGCCACCGGGGAGCGCGTGACGCACTAGGATCGCTGCGTGGCGCTCCGCATCTGCCTCGTGACCCCGTTCGCGTGGTCGCAACCGCACGACGTCAACGAGCACGTGACCGGGGTTGCCGCGGCGCTTCGCGAGCTCGGGCACTCCGTGACGGTGCTGGCGCCCTCGAACCGGGCGCGCGATCTCGTCGCCGGGCGGCGCGCGCTCCATGAGGGCAAGGCCGCGGACGTGATCGCGCTCGGCCCGGCGGTGCCGGTCTCGCGGCGCAGCAAGCTCGGCGTCCCCGTGGGCGTTCGCAACAACCTGAAGCTCGCGCTCGACCAGGGCGGCTACGACGTCGTCCACGGCTTCGAGCCCGGGCTGCCGAGCCTCAGCTACCTGGCGCTCCGTGACGCCCGCACGTTGACCGTGGCGACGTTCATCTCGCCCGACCGGCTCGGCTATCCGCCCGCAAAGACCCAACGCATGCGCCTGCTGACGCGGCTCGACGCGCTCGTCGCCACCTCCCCACTCACGGCTGCGGCGGCGCAGGAGCGCTTCCCCGGCGACTACCACGTCGTTCCGCTCGGCGTGGACACCGAGCGCTTCAAGCCGGCCCGGAAGCGGAAGCTCGTCGTCGCCGAGTGGCTTCCCGGCGAACGACTCCAGGCCCGCTCCGTCGCCCGCGCGCTCCGGGAGCTCGACGACTGGGAGCTCGTCTTCCTGCGCACGAAGCCACTCGGCGGCCGCCCCCCGATGCCGCGCCGCCTCGCCGGGCGTGTCCGCGTGCGGACCCTGCGCGACGGTGCCGCCCGCTCGCCCCTGTTTGCCGAGGCCGCGATCTTCGTGCCGTCGCCGTCCGGCCTCCCGCGCGCCCTCCTCGAGGCGAAGTCCGCCGGCGCCGCGATCGCCGCGCCGCCCGGCGTCGCCACTCAGCCCGAGCTGGCCGGTGCCGCCGTCGCGCGCCTGACCGAGGATGCCGGCCTGCGAGAGCGCCTTGGCAAGGAGGCCCGCCGCGATGCCGAGCGCGAGTCGTTCGCCGTCGTCGCCCGCGACCTCGACGAGCTGTACGGCGGCCTGGCCGGTCGCCGCCGGCCCACTCTGCCGAGCGCCGAGACGCGCGCCGACGACGAGTGGATCGTCGTCGACCTGCACATGCACACCTCGTGGTCGCACGACTGCTCGATCCCGCCCGCCCAGCTGCTCGACCACGCGGACGAGATCGGCCTGGGCGCAATCGCCGTGACCGACCACAACGTCTTCGGCGGCGCGCTCGAAGCGGCGGCGCTCGCGCGCAACCGGCGCATCACCGTCATCCCCGGCGAGGAGGTCAAGACCGACGGACAGGGCGAGGTCATCGGCCTCTTCCTCAGCGAGGAGATCCCGCGTGGCATGTCGTTCTCCGCGACGATCGCCGCGATCCGGGCTCAGGGCGGCATCGTGTACATCCCGCACCCGTTCGACCGCCTGCACGCCATCCCCGACCCGGCGACGCTGCACCGGCACCTGGCGGACATCGACGTCTTCGAGGTCTACAACGCGCGGCTTCTCTTCGAGGCGTACAACGACGAAGCCCTCCGCTTCGCGCGCAAGTACCACCTGACGATGGGCGCCGGCTCCGACGCACACGTCCTGCAGGGCGTCGGCACCGGCGCGCTGCGGATGCGGCCGTTCGACGGGCCGGAGCAGTTCCTCGAGAGCCTCCGGACCGCCGAGGTGCTACGCCGCCCGAAGTCGCTCGCCTACCTGCAGAGCCTCAAGTGGGTCGCGCAGGTCCGCGACCGGCTTGGGGCCGGGGAACCTGTGTAGTTCCAGGGGAATCACGGCCGATCGCGAATCAGGCAACGTGGATCCCGATACCACCGACCTCGAGGGCAGGAGGCGCCCTGCCCGCACGCAACTAGAAGGCGCCGTGGGATCCTCCGACAACGAGATCTACGACCGGTATCTCCACAAGGCGATCCGCGAGATCAACGAGCTGGGAGACGAGATCGCGCGTGCCGCGGGCGACAGGACGCCGGTGCTCGGCTCCGGCCACCCCCTCGCCGACGTGCTGATGCTGAAGTGGTCGCCGCAGCGCAGCGAGACGCAGGAGGGCGTTGCGTTCTTCGGCCGCGCCGGCCAGGCGATCCTCAAGTCCCTGCAGCGGCTGCGGGTCGACCCGATGGCCGTGTACGGCACGAACTGCGTGAAGTTCGAGGGTGCCGACGCAGACGAGACGGCAGAGGCGTGGCTCACGCAGGAGCTCCACATCGTCCAGCCGAAACTGGTCATCGTCATGGGTCGAGCGCGCCCTCGCCTTCCTCAACGCGCTCGACTTCCCGCTCTCGCGCAAGGTCGAGGACACGCCCGGGGAGATCCAGGGGCTCACGGCGACGATCGGGGCGCTGGTGACGCCCGACGTCGACAAGTCGCTCGACGAGGCGCCCGCGAAGACCGCGTTCTGGAACGCCTTTCGCGCGCTCGGCCCCTGGTGGGCCGCGCTGCCCCCGTACTAGCGTCCGCTCTAATGCGACAGTGAACGTCGTCGCCGCGAACCGCTTCGGCCGGGCGCCGGCTCTGTGGGTCGGCATCGCGCTGATCGTCGCGGCGCTCGCCGGCTACTACGCCTTCTCGGAGTCGTTCCGCAACCTGTCGCTCTGGGGCGACACGGCGTTCATCGCGCTCGTGCTCATGCCGGCCGTGTTCGCCCTCGTCTACTTCGCGCTGCCGCTCAGGCGCAAGCACTGGGTCGCCCTGGCGGCGGTCGCGTTCGGCGTCCTGGCCGTGATCCTCGAGGTCGCAGGGCTCGACACGCTCGCGAACTTCGCGAAGCTCGCGACGATGACGCTGCTCGCGTTCTGGTTCCTGACCTTCTTCGAGCGGCTCTCCTGGGTGGTGCTCGTCGCGGCACTGATCCCGTGGATCGACGCCTACTCGGTCTGGCGGGGCCCGACGCACCACATCGTCACGAAGCAGCGGAACATCTTCGACGCCCTCTCGTTCGCCTTCCCCGTTCCCGGCGAGCATGCGTCGGCGAATCTGGGGCTCCCCGACCTGCTCTTCTTCGGACTGTTCCTGGCCGCCGCCGCGCGCTGGAACCTGCGCGTCGGCTGGACGTGGCTGGCAATGGTGCTGTCGTTCGGCGCCACGATGGCGATCGCCGTGCAATGGGACGTCAACGGCCTGCCGGCGCTGCCCGGGATCTCGATCGCCTTCCTCGCCGTGAACGCGGATCTCATCTGGCGCGACCTGCGCAGGCCGCGGGCCGAGCCGGCGACCTGAGTGCTCCGCCGCCGCCTCGCGATCCTCGCCGGCGCCGCAGTCGCCCTCCTGGCCATCGGCGCGGCGGTCACGTCGTCGCTGGGCGGCGGGCGCACAGGGCTGACGAAGGTCGACCCCAACCACCTGGCGGTCATCGATCCGAACGGCGACGTCATCACCGCCGAGGCCGCGGTCGGCGCCGGCCCCGGCCCGGTCGCGACCGGCGACGGGTCGGTCTGGGTCGGCAACACCGTCGACCGCACGCTCACGCACCTCGACCTCCGCTCGGGAGCCCCGCTCGGGACGATCTCGCTCGCGAACCGCACACCGACGGGCCTGGCGGTCGGCGGCGGCGCCGTCTGGGTTGCGAACGGGCGAGTCGGGTCGCTCTCGCACATCGACCCCGGCTACGCGAAGGTGACGAAGATGCTGCAGATCGCCGGGCCGTCCGGCGGCGGCACCGTCGCGCTCGGCGGCGGCTCGGTCTGGGCGGCGTTCGGCGACTCGACGCTCGCCCAGGTCGACCCGGATACCCAGAAGGCCGTCGGCACGGAGCTCACCCGCTCCATCCCGTCGGGGGTGGTCTACGTCGGCGGCTCGCTCTGGCTGGCGAACACGAGCGACGAGACGGTGACCCGCTTCGACTCCGCGACGTTCACGAAGGGGCCCGTGGCGCGGATTTTGATCGGACGGCAGCCCGTCGCCATCGCCTACGGGGAGGGCGCGCTCTGGACTGCGAACGCCGACCACACGGTGACGCGCATCGACCCGGCGTCGCACGCGACCGCGACGATCCGCGCGGGTGTGACGCCGGCCGGGATCGCGGCCGGCGAGGGCGGTGTCTGGGTCGCCGGCACGAACGGCACCGTCGTGCGGATCGACCCCGGGCAGCGGCGAGTGATCAAGCGCATCCGGCTCGGCAACCCGGCCGCGGGCATCGCCGTCGGCGGCGGCTCCGTCTGGATATCGGTCACTGGTCGCGTATGAGCAGCGCCACCGTCTCGACGTGCGGCGTGTGCGGGAACATGTCCACCGGCCGCGCGGAGACGAGCCGGTACCCCCACTGCGACGCGAGCACCTTGAGGTCGCCGGCGAGCGTGGTCGGGTTGCACGAGACGTAGACGAGCCGCGGCGCGGCCGCCTCGCCCACCCGCTTCAGCGCCTTGCCTGCGAGCCCCGCGCGCGGCGGGTCGACGATGGCCACGTCCGGGTCGCCGGTCCGCTCGCGCAGCTCGGCGAGCACCTGGCCGACGTTGCCGGCGAAGAAGGCCGCGTTCGCGATCTCGTTCAGGTCGGCGTTCTCGAGCGCGCAGGCGATCGACTCCTCCGACACGTCGACACCCCACACCGTCAGCGCCTTGCCGGCGAGCGAGAGCCCGATCGTCCCGATGCCGCAGTAGAGGTCCCAGAGCGTCTCGTTCCCGGTCAGGCCGGCTGCCTCGCCCGCCAGCTGTAGAGCTGCTCGGCCATCACCGTGTTCGTCTGCAGGAACGCGTTCGGCCGCACGCGGAAGCGCAGCCCGCACAGCTCCTCCTCGATCGCGTCCTCGCCCCAGAGGAGCTCGGTCGGCAGGTTCGTGATCTCCGCCGGGGTCTCGTTCACCGACCAGTGGATCGAGCGCACCTGCGGGAAGCGCTGCAGCGTCTCGACGAAGTAGTCGCGCTCGAAGCGCTCGCCCTTCGCAGTCACGAGCTGCACCAGCGCCTGGCCGGTGTTCCGCCCCTCGCGGATGACGAGGTGGCGCAGGTAGCCGGTGCCGTCGGCCTGGTCATAGGCCTCGAGCCGCTCCTCGCGCGCCCAGGCGTCCACCGTCTCCCGGATCTCGTTGCCGAGGTCGGTGGCCAGCCAGCACTTCTCGATGTCGATCACCTCGTCCCAGCGGCCTGCGCGGTGCAAGCCGGACACGGGGCCCTTCCTCCGTGCGTGTGAACGAGTACTCCATCTTGTTGCGGTAGAAGAACGGCGACTCGGCGGGAACGATCGGCTCGAGCGGCGGCTCGGCGATGCCGGCGATGCGGACGAGCGCGTCGCGCACCTGCGCCTCCTTCGAGTCCAGCTGCGCCGAGTAGGCGAGGTCCTGGAAGCGGCAGCCGCCGCACGCCGGATAGTGCGCACACGGCGCGTCGACGCGGGCCGGCCCCGGCTCGAGCACGTCGACGGCGGTCGCCTCGGCGTGGTTCCGCTTCACCTTCGTCACCCGCGCGCGCACGAGGTCTCCCGGCAGGCCGCGGCGCACGAAGACGACGAAGCCGTTCGCGCGCGCGACGCCGTTGCCGCCGTACGCAAGCGAGTCGATGCGGAGGTCGATCTCTTCGTCGACCGAGACGGGCGCTGCCATCCGGGCAGCCTAGGTGACGTCGCGCCGCACGGTGAGACCGGCGCCGACGAGCACGATGCCCGCCACGTACGCGAGCGACAGCGCAACGGCGGCGCCGATCGCGATGTGGGCGTTGTGGCCCCCGGTCTCCCCGGCGAGCTCGCCGAGCACCTGTCCGGGCAGATAGCGGCCGACGGTGTCGTAGACCCCGACGACGAGCGGCTCCACGATCAGGACCCAGATGAACGAGAGCACGATCGCGAGCGCCTGCCCGCGGACGATCGCGCCGACGCCGACGCCGATCGCGCCCCAGAGCGCAGCGGCGGCGACGAGCCGCGCGGCGCGGCCCCCGACGTCGAAGGAGACGCCCGGGTCGCCGCCGATCCACACGTAGGCGATCGAAAGCGCCAGCACGACAGCGATCACCGCGAGCAGGGCGCCTGTGAGGATGGCCGCCGCCGTCTTCGCCGCGATCACCCACTCCCGGCGCGGCTCGACCATGAACGTCCCGGCGATCGTGTTGTGGCGGAACTCCCAGGTCACGATCAGCACGCCGAGAATGAGCGCGATGACGTTGGCGAACCCCGCCACGTCCAGGATGTCGCTGACGACGGTGCTCGCGTCGTGCTGACCGGTGATGTTGCCGACTGCGCCCAGGACGACGATCGCGAGCAGCGGCAGGATCAGGCCGATCACCGTGCGCGGCGTCGTCCACAGCTTCAGCAGCTCGGCGCGGAGGAGTCTCACGCCTTCCCCTCGGTCAGCTCGAAGAACGCCTGCTCCAGCGAGGCCCGCTCGGCGGCCAGCTCGTGGAGCACGACCCCGTTGGCGGCGGCAAGCTCGCCGATTGCCTCCTGCGCCGTGCCCGGTCACGAGCAGCGAGCCGTCCGCGTCGACGACGCTCCGCCCCGCGCGCGGCGAGCAGCTCGCGCAGTCGCTGCCGCTTCGGGGCTGCGCACGCGGACGCCACCCGAGGCGCGCGCGACGAGCTCCTGCGTCGTCCCGCTGGCGACGAACTTGCCGTGGTGGATGATCACGATCTCGTCCGCGATCACCTCCACCTCCGAGAGGATGTGGCTCGAAACGAAGATCGTGCGGCCGCCCTCGGCGCGCTGCCGGAGCAGGTCGCGGAGCCAGCGGACGCCGCCCGGGTCGAGCCCGTTCGCCGGCTCGTCGAGGACGAGCACATCGGGGTCGCCCAGGAGGGCGGCCGCCAGCGCAAGCCGCTGGCGCATGCCGAGCGAGTACCCGCCCGCGCGCCGCCGCGCCGCGTCCTGGAGCTCGACGAGCTGAAGCACCTCGTCGACGCGCGCGCCGCGGGATGCCGGCCTCGGTCGCGAGGACGCGCAGGTGGTTCCGGCCGGAGCGGCCGGGGTGGAACGCGGTCGCCTCGAGCACGGCGCCGACACGGCGCGCCGGCTCGTCGAGCTCGCGGAACGGCCGCCCGAGGACGGTCGCCGAGCCCGAGCTCGGGCGCACCAGCCCGAGCACCGCGCGCATCGTCGTCGTCTTCCCGGCACCGTTCGGGCCGAGGAAGCCCGGTGACCCGCGCCGGCTCGACGCGGAACGAGAGGTCGTCGACTGCGAGCGTCTCGCCGAACCGCTTGGTCAGCGATTCGACCTGGATCACTGCAGGGGGGTCACGTAGACCTGGCGCGTGCGCGGGCCGTCGAACTCGCAGAAGAAGATGCCCTGCCAGGTGCCGAGCGCGAGCTGGCCGTCGCGCAGCGGGACCACGACCTGCGGGCCGGCGAGCAGCGCGCGCACGTGCGACGGCGCGTTCTCCTCCCCGGCCTCGACGTGCTCCCAGCCCCACTCGTCGCCGACGATCCGCTCGAGCGCCCGCTCGAAGTCGCGCGCGACCGCTGGGTCGGCGTGCTCGTTGATGGCTACGCCGGCCGTCGTGTGCGGCACGTAGACGAGCACCGCGGCGCCCCGCACGTCCTCGAGCGCGGACTTCACCTGCTCGGTGATGTCCAGCACCTGCGTGCGCCGGGACGTTTTCAGGGTGACCTCGCGCACCGGGCTATCCTACGGTCGCCTTTGGCCGTCGCTCCCGTTGATCTGGACGCCTACCGGAGCGAGGCCGATCGCCTCGAAGCCGAGCTGATGGAGGAGTGGTACCTCCACTACGCCGGGCACAAGCCCGTGCTCGAGCTGGAGCCGATCTACGAGCGCCACCGAGGGCTGGTCGAGCGCGATCGCGTCCGCGCCATCGGACAGGTCGCGAACGACGAGCGCGCCAGGTGGCTCTTCCGCTGGGCGGCCGAGAACTACCTCACCGACGTCACGAAGACGGAGCTCGAGCGCGTGGCGGCCCTGGAGGCCGACCTCGTCACGGACGTCGACGGCGAGCGCGTCCCCTTCAGGATGATCTCGCCGACGGTGGCACGAGAGCGCGACCGCGGCCGCCGGCAGCGGCTCTACGAGGCCGGCGCCGCGTTGCGCGAGGAGCACCTGAACCCGGTGCTGCTCGACCGCCGCACGGGCGCACCACGAGGCGGTGCCCGAGCTGGGTGGCGGCGACTACGTGTCGCTCTACGAGCGCATCGGCTTCGACCTGGAGGCCCTCGCCGATGACTGCCGGGAGCTCCTCGAGACGACCGAGCGCGCGTGGATCGACGGCGCCGACCGTCTGCTCCGGCGGCGCGCCGGCGTCGGCCTCGACGAGGCCGGCCCCTGGGATCTGCCGCGCTTGCTGCGGGCAGACGACTGGGACGCCGCCTTCCCGGCCGACGGGATGCTCCCCGCCCTCCGGGCGACGTTCGCCGATCTCGGCGTCGACCTGGCGGCGCAGACGAACGTTCATCTCGACGTCGAGCAGCGCCCCCTGAAGTCACCGCGCCCGTTCTGTGCGCCGATCGAGGTTCCCGGGCGGGTCATGCTCGTGATCCAGCCGAACGGCGGCATCGACGACTGGCGCGCGCTCTTCCACGAGGCGGGCCATACGGAGCACTACGCGAACACCGATCCCGGGCTGACGGTCGAGGCACGGCGGATGGGCGACATGGCCGTGACCGAGGGCTGGGCCTCGCTCTTCGAGGGCCTTGTGCGGGAGCCGGCCTGGCTCGAGCGCCGCCTCGACGTCGGGCGGCCGCGGCAGCTCGGCGCCGAAGGCGGCGTGATCGAGCTCTTCTTCGCGCGCCGCTACTCGGCGAAGCTGCTGTACGAGCTCGAGTTCCACCGCGCGGACGACCCGGAGACGATGCGCGGCCGCTACGTCGAGCTGCTCGGCGAGGCGCTGAAGATCGAGCCGAGCCGCGCCAACTACCTCGGGGACATCGACGCCGGGCTTCTACGTGACGGAGTACCTGCGCTCGTGGGGCTTCGAGGCGCAGCTGCGCGACTTCCTGCGCACCGAGTTCGGCAATGCGTGGTTCACGCGCCGGGAAGCTGGGGCGCTGCTGCGCGAGCTCTGGTCGGAGGGGCAGGCGCGGACGGCGGACGCGATGCTCGAGGACCTGACTGGTTCACGTATCGAGATGGCGGCGCTCGACGAGCGGATCCGCGAGAGCCTGGCGCTCGCGTAGCCCGCAAACGCCGGCTAGCTGAGCGGCGCCCTTCATGAGACGATGACGTTACGTGAGGAGCCGTGCAGCGTCCCGCCCGATCGAAGAAAGGTCGCCGGTGCAGCGGCTCAGCGGCAGATGGGTGTTGATGGGTGTCGTTCTGGTGGTAGCGGTCGTCGCGGCCGCCGGTTCTGAGCTGGGCCGAACCGCGTCCGCGCTCGTCGGGGCGAAAGGACCCACGCTCGCGACGGCGGTCGTCGCCGGAGCCGAAGGCGGCTGCGCGCTCACGAACACCGGCGGAGTCAAGTGCTGGGGCTACAACGGCGAGGACCAGCTCGGCACCGGGCGGGAAGGTCTCGTCGCCAGCTCCGTCCCGGTTGACGTGTCGGGCCTGCGGACGGGAGTGGCTGCTATCGCCGCCGGCGATCGGCACAGCTGCGCACTCACGACCGCCGGCGGAGTCAAGTGCTGGGGCATGGCGGACCGTGGCCAGCTGGGCGACGGGACGGCCATGCGGCGGCTTGCACCGGTCGACGTCGTCGGTCTGGGCAGCGGCGTAAAGGCGGTCGCGGGCAGCGTCGACAGCAGTTGCGCGCTGACGACCGCCGGCGGAGTCAAGTGCTGGGGATGGAACGCCTTCGGCGGGCTCGGGGACGGAACGACGACGACCCGCTCGGCGCCGGTCGACGTCGTCGGCCTGAGCAGCGGTGTGACCGCCATCACCGTGGGCTGTGCGGTCACATCCGCCGGCGGAGTCAAGTGTTGGGGCGGCTCGTACGGGCTGACGCCGGTCGACCTGTTCGCTCCCGGCAGCGGGATCGTCGCCATGACGCACACCTGCGCCAAGCCAGAAGACGTCGACGTCACCATCGCCGATGACCTGGTCACGATCAGTGGCGCATTCAAGGAGGAGAAGGAAACAAGTGACGCGGGCTATGTCCACAAGGAGTTGAGCCAGGGCAAGTTCAGCCGGCGCTTCTCGTTGCCGACCGCCATCAAGGCAGACGCGGCGAAAGCCGAGTTCAAGGACGGCTTGCTCACCCTCACCCTCCCGAAGAGCGACGAAGTCAAGCCGACCCACGTCAAGGTGCAGGTTTCCTGAGACCCGACACGATGCGGATCCCGGACGACTACTACAGGCGGAGGTCCCGTCTTGGGGTCGGGACCTCCGCCATCTCACGCTCGCTGGGGCCGACGGGATCGTGGATTTGCCCGCACCGCCATCTACAAAGGAGCACTCAGATGGAATACCTGATCGTCACCCACCACCTCAAGCCTCAGGCCATCTTCTCGATCCGCGACCGGTGCAAGCAGGATGACCTGCCCGGATTCCTCAAGGCTGCATTTCCCGAGCTCTTGGGCAGACTCCGCCTTCTCGGGGTCGCCCCCCTCCGGTGCGCCTTTCGTCATCTACCACGAATTCGGCACCGACGGGATAGACGCCGAGGTTCGGTGCCGATCGGCGAACCGGTCGCCGCGGCGGGGAAGACCGAGAGTCGTGTGCTACCAGCCATGACGGTCGCACGAACGATCCATGTGGGGCCATACGAGAAGCTCGGGGACGCCTACACGGCGCTATGGAACTGGATCAAGAGCCACGAATTCGAGATCGCCGGCCCGATCCAGGAGCGGTATCTGAACGGACCGGGTGACAACGTCCCCACAAGCGAGTACCGCACCGAGATCGAGATGCCCATCGTCCCGAGCGTTGTCGCCGTGCCCGTATGAAGCCTCGAATGCTCGGCGCCTAACGGCGGCGAGCAGCATGGCCGAAGGCGTCCGCATGTCCGCGTCGATAGTCAGAGGAGTCTGGGATGTCGCTCGTGATCGATGGCCTGACCAAACGGTTCGGGCCTGTTCAGGCCCTGGACGGCGTGACGTTCACCGTGCCTGCGGGCGAGATCTGCGGGTTCCTCGGGGCCAATGGCGCGGGCAAGACGACGACGATGCGCGTCGTGCTCGGCTTCCTTCGCGCCGACACGGGACAGGCGACCTGGAACGGCCGGGATACGCGGCTCTGGCCGCGACGCACCTGGGGCTACATGCCCGAGGAGCGCGGCCTCTATCTCCGGATGCCCGTCCTCGACCAGCTCGTGTTCTACGGATCCCTCTATGGGATGTCACGTCGGGAAGCGAGGCGCGTCGCACTCGACTGGCTCGCGCGCTTCCGGATCGCCGAGCACGCCGACCGCAAGGCCGAGAGCCTCTCGAAGGGCAACCAGCAGAAGGTCCAGTTCATCGCGACCGTGCTCCACGACCCCGACGTCCTGTTCATGGATGAGCCGTTCAGCGGCCTCGACCCGATCAACGTCGCTCTCCTCAAGAGCGCCTTCCTCGAGTTGCGCGATCGCGGCAAGACGCTCGTCTTCAGCACCCACCAGCTCGATCAGGCCGAAGAGCTGTGCGACTCCGTGCGATCATCGATCACGGACGGATCGTGACCGCCGGGCCCACGCGTGAGGTCAAACGCTCGACGGGTCACCAAGTCGTCCGGGTCGAAACGGCCGCGGACGGCGATCTCGCCTGGCTCAAGTCGCTCCCTCACGTGACCGTGACCCGGCCCGGCCAGGACTACACGGAGGTTCGCGTCGACGCCGGGGCCGATCCGCAGGCGGTCCTCCGAGCTGCCATGGCCCGGGGCGGCGACGTCCTGCGATTCGAGGTGGCCGACCCGTCGCTCGAGGACGTCTTCGTGGAGCGCGTCGGGGCGCTCGACTTGGAGGAGCGTGTGCTGGCCGCTCCGGAGGTTCGATCATGACCGGTCTTGCCAACATCTTCGCCGTGGCGCGGCGCGAGTACACGACCCGGATCCATACCCGGAGCTTCCTGTTCGGGACGCTCATCCTGCTCCTCAGCGTCGTCGCGATCGCGTTCGCCCCGATCATCGTCGAGGCGATCGACCAGACGAGCCAGCAGAAGGTCGCGGTGCACGTCACCGCTACGGACCTCCAGAGCGATCCCGTGACGACGGTCTCGGTCCTCATCAATGGCTCGGCCGACCCGAATGCGACAACGTCCGACGCCAAGCCCGACTACGTCGTGACTGCCGTTCCCGACCTCGCCGCGGCCCGTCGCGCCGTCATCGCCGGGGAATACACCGCCGTCCTGGAGATCGACCGGACAAGCAACGGCGACCTCGCCTTCACGCTCTACACGAACGACAACGCAACCGGTCGGACCGCCGCCCTCATCCACCAGGCATCGACCTCGATCGCGGTGGGCGACAGGCTGGCCCGACTCGGCGTCGTCCCGACTGACCAGGCGGGCCTCTTCGTGCCTGCGACCTTCGCCGTCGCATGGCCTGACCCCGCCCGGACCGATCCGACCCGGCGACGACGGATCTCATCAGTCGCAGCATGCTCGGCTTCGGGATGACCGTCCTGATCTTCATGATGATCATCATCTACGGCACGTGGATCGCTCAGAGTGTCGTGGAGGAGAAGTCATCGCGGGTGATGGAGGTCATCCTCAACGCGGCCACGCCGTTCCAGCTGCTGACCGGCAAGGTCCTCGGTGTCGGGGGGTCGCTCTCACGCAGTACGCGGCACTGCTGGCGGCCGGCGCGTCGCAGTCCTCGCCCAGGAGACCGTCGCGAGCATCGTCCTCGGCACGAACGCGGCGACCGCCCTGCCCGAGGGCCTGACGATCGCGCTCCTGCTGCTCTTGGGTCTACGGGATCCTGGGGTTCCTCGTCTACGCGACCCTCTTCGCCGCGGCCGGGTCGCTCGTCAGCCGCCAGGAAGACGTCAATGCTGCGGTCATGCCGATGACCCTCGTCTCGACCGCCGGCTACCTCGTGGCGGTCTACGCCGCGACCGGCGTGCTCGACGTCCGGGCGGGTGGCTGACGGTGCTGTCCCAGGTTCCGTCGTCAGCCCATTCCTGATGCTCAGCCGGTTCACCAGTGGCGAGGTCAGCGCGCCGAGGTGCTGCTGTCGATCGCGCTGCTTGTCGCCTGCGATCGTCGGCGCGCTCTGGCTCGCCGCCCGCATCTACCCCGCTGGAGTCCTGCTGTACGGGCAGCGACCCGGCATGGGGGCGATCTTCCGCCTGGTCCGGTCGCCGTCCTGATCGAACCCTGACACACCGCGGGTCCAGAGCATGATTTCGCACGATCGAGATATCGGGATCACCGTCCGCGCCGCAGCGAGATCGCTGATCTTCCTCCTGAGGGCCCTGCCGTGGACCGCCAGGCGATCGACCGGGTGACGGCAGCGCCCATCATCGAGAAGTTCACGTACCCGACCCCGACCGGGCAGGGCGAGGCTGATCTCTATCGCCCGGCCTCGCCCGGCCCCCATCCCGGCCTCGTCGTGAGCCTCGGCGTGGTTCCCGCGGGCATCGACCACCCCCACCGCGCCAGGTTCGGCGAAGCTGTCGCGCGTTCCGGCTTCGCGGCACTGCTTCACTGGTCGCCCGGCATGCGCGACCTCCGCCTCGATCCTGCCGACATCGGCGAACTCGCCTCGTGCCTATCGATCGCTGATCGAGCAGCCGTACGTCGACCCGACACGCAGCGGGATGATGGGAACGTGCGTCGGTGGATCCTTCGCGCTGATGGCCGCCGCGGAGCCCTCGATCCGCGACCGGATGGCATTCGTCAGCGCCTATGCCCCGTACTCGTCGATGTGGACCCTCGCCAGGGATGTGGCCACCGCGTCGCGCGTGATCGACGTCGAGCGCGAGCCATGGCAGGCCGACCCGCTGGTCTGGAAGACCTATGTGCGCTGCCTGACCGATCGACTGGAGGCCCGCGACACTGAACGCCTGCGCGATGCCTTCGAGGATCGGTTCACGTGGAACGCGTCGAAGACAGTGGTCCTCGAGGCCGCGGCAGGCCCACCTCTCGACCCGATCGGGTTGTCGGCGGACGGTCGTGCCGTCCTTCGGCTGCTGGAGGCCACCGATCCCGACGACGGTCGACCGTGCACTGGAACAGCTGCCATCCGACATGAAGACGCTGCTCACGGCGATGTCGCCCATGACCTACCTGAGCGACATCCGCGCGCCGCTGATCGTCCTCCTGCACGATCGGCGCGACCACATCATCCCCGTCAGCGAATCGCGGCGGCTGTGGTCCGCGCTATCCGGCCGGCCCGGTGCCAGCTACACGGAGATGGGGCTCCAGCATCTGGATCCGACCAGGTTGTCACCGCTGCGACTCGTCCGAGAACTTCCGAAGCTCTATTTCGCCGTCTTCCCGCTCTACCGCCGGACGACGGCATAGAGCGCGCGTCACGAAAGGAGCGACGTCGTGGACACGATCGTCAGGACCCGGTTTGGTGCGGTGCGTGGCAGCCGCGCAGATGGCGTGGACGTCGTTCAAGGGCATCCCGTTCGCGGCGCCACCGTTCGGCGCGAATCGGCTCCGGCCGCCGCAGCCGCCCGCGGCATGGAGCGGCGTCCGCGACGCGCTCGCCTTCGGCCCCGAGCCGCCGCAGCCGCGACCCGACGACCCGATCGATCTCGGCCATGGTCCCGGACCCTGCCGTCCCCGGTGAGGACTGCCTGAACCTCAACATCTGGTCGCCCGGTGCGGGATCGGCCGGCCTGCCGGTCATGGTCTGGATCCCGGGCGGGATGTTCGAGGTCGGGACCGGGGCGTCGTATGACGGCAGCCGCTTCGCCCGCGACGGCGTCGTCTGCGTGACGATCAACTACCGGGTCGGTGCCGAGGGCTTCCTCTACCTGGAGGACGGCACCGCCAACCTCGGCCTGCTCGACCAGGTCGCCGCCCTCGAATGGGTCCGGGACAACATCGCCGCATTCGGCGGCGATCCCGACAACGTCACGATCTTCGGCGAGTCGGCGGGCGCGATGTGCGTCGGCACGCTCCTGTCCATGCCCCGCGCCGAGGGCCTGTTCCGGCGGGCCATCGCCCAGAGCGGGGCCGCGGATCGGGTGGTGTCGGCCGAGACGGCGCTGCGGATCGGCCGGGAGCTCGCCGAGCGGCTCGGCGTGCCCGCCACGCGCGAGGCCATCGCGGCGGTGCCCTCGGATCGGCTCCTCGCCGCACAGGCGGAACTCAAGGCCGACCTGCTCGCCCATCCAGACCCGGCGCGCTGGGGTATCGAGGTCGTGGCCAGCGTGCTGCCCTGGCAGCCGGTGATCGACGGGGACGTCATCCCCGCCCATCCGATCGATCGGATCGCGGCCGGGCCGCCGCCGACGTCGACATCATCGTCGGCACCAACACCGACGACTGGCAGTTGTTCGCGGTCACGAATGGCATCGATGGACCAGGTCACCGACGAGATCCTGACCGGCGCCGTCGCGGACCACGGTTACCGGGCCGTGGCGGCCTACGGGCTGCCGCCCGACGAGACGCTCGCCGCCTACCGCGCGGCCCATCCGGCGCGGACGGCGGGCAACTGCTCGCGGCCATCCAGACCGACTGGTGGTGCCGGATCCCGGCCATGCGCCTGGCCGATGCCCACGCGCACGGCCGCGCGGCCACCTACATGTACGAGTTCGCCTGGCCCTCGCCGTGGCGAACGGCATGTTCGGCGCCTGCCATGCGCTCGAGATCGGCTTCGTCTTCGACACTCTCGACAAGGGGCCGAACCAGATGCTTGGACCGCTGCTCGGGATCGACCCGCCGCAAGCGCTCGCGACCGCCATGCACGGCGCCTGGGTCGCCTTCGCCACGACCGGAGACCCCGGTTGGCCGAAGTACGAGCTCGATCGCAGGGCGACCATGCGCTTCGATGTCGCCTCGCGGGTCGTGGACGATCCTCGAGCATCCGAGCGGGCGCTCTGGGAACGGCTGTGGGAGCCATCGTTCCGGGCATTGGCGCCGGCGGGGAGTCGCTGATCCCGACCCGGCGCCTCCTAACCCTCGCGGCTCGCCCGATCCATCTCGACCCAGCGATCGTTCCACGGTCCTTGGCCATAGAACTTGTCGATCGCGACTCGGAAGGTCCAGCCCGACGGCATGTCGCGAGCCGGGTATGGGGCGCCCGGACCGATGTACCACTGGGCGAGGTGGTCCATCACCGCGAGCGCTCCGCCGTCCTCGACGCTCGCGCGGCCGTTCACCACGAGGTAGGGAAACAGCGCGCCCCCGTCGTACTCCTTCGCCTGGAAGGAGAGCGTGACGCGTGGGTCACGCCTGAGGCGGGCAGCACGCTTGGCGTCGAAGAACGACGCGAAGACGATCTCGTCGCCGTCGAAGCCGGCCCAGCACAGGTTGACGTGGGGCTCGCCGTGCCGATTCATCGTCACGACGTGTGCCCACAGCCCGCCCGCGACGAACTCGCGAACGCTTTCAGGAATAGTGCTCATACCACGAATCCTAGGACGATCGAGCCCCGGACCGGCCAACGGGCCCTCGAGGGCTTGACGCAACTCACTTGGTTGCTATACATTGAGTAGCAACGGAATGGTTGCTATGCTCCTCAGGAGGCTGTCATGGGTTTTCCAGATCGAATCGAGCGGACCGTCGAGATCGCGCATCCGCCCGCCAAGGTGTGGGCGGCGCTGACCACGGCCGAGGGCCTCGGCACCTGGTTCGGCAATGCGGCGACGATCGATCTCCGGCCCGGTGGACTGGCCGAGATGACATGGACGAGCGGCGAGAAGGCGTCGATGCGCATCGAACGGGTCGAGGAGCCGACGGTCTTCGGCTTCACCTGGGGCATCAACGGCCTGCCCGACGACGATCCTCGCCGCACCTACGTCGAGTTCACGCTCGAGCCGACCGGCAGCGGCACCCGGCTGACGGTCGTCGAATTGGGTTTCGCGCAGCTGCCCGAAGACAGCTACCGCAAGGCATTCGACGGCAACACCGAGGGCTGGGCCCACGAGCTCGGCGAGCTGGTCGAGTACCTCGATGCCACCGCGGCCTGACATCGAGGCCGTCGCCGAGGAGGTCTTCACCGCCCTGGCCGACCCGAGCCGGCGGGCGATCCTGGCCGCACTCGCGGCCGGCGGGCCCGCCACGGCCACGGATCTGGCGACCCGGCTGCCGATCACTCGTCAGGCCATCGCCAAGCACCTGGCGCTGCTGGCCGAAGCCGGACTGGTGGCTGCCGAACCGGGGGAGCGGCGTCGGGTGCGATACCGGCTTCGCTCCGCGCCCATGCAGGTGGCGCAACAGTTCCTGGCCGCCTTGGCCCGGGACTGGGACAGCCAGCTCGAATTGCTTCAGGACCATCTCAACGCCGCCACGGCGGCCAAGCCGACGCGAAAGAACAAGGGAAAGGAACCGTCATGACGACCGATGTGCAGAGCGAATGGACCCGCCCTCCGGAATGGCTACCGGAGCAGGGACAGTCAGTGGCAGACCACAGGATCGGAACGCGAGAGGAGTGGGCGGCCGCCCGCGAGGAGCTGCTCGTCCGCGAGAAGGAGCACACGAGGCTGGGCGACGAGCTGGCGCGTCAGCGACGCGAGCTGCCGTGGGTTCGCGTCGAGAAGGAGTACCGGCTCGACACCGACGACGGCCCGCGCACGCTTGCCGAGCTTTTCGATGGCCGAAGTCAGCTGGTCATCTACCACTTCATGTTCGGCCCGAGCTACCAGGCCGGCTGCCCGATCAACTCGTCGATCGCGGACAGCGTCGATGGCCTCATCCCGCACCTGAATGCGCACGACGTGACGATGCTCCTCGTGTCGCAGGCCCCGATCGAGAATTGCAGGCGTACAAGCGCCGCATGGGCTGGAACGTTCCCTGGGTGTCGTCGGCCCACAGCGACTTCAACGTCGACCTCGGCTACTCGAGCGACGAGGTGGAGACGCGGGCATGGGTCGAGGGGAGCGGCGTGTCGCTCCCGCCGATCGTCGAACGCAACGCCAGCGCGAGCGGCACCGACATCGTCGGGTACCTGACGGAGAGCCCCGGCTTCAGCGTCTTCGTCATGGAAGACGGGGTCGTCTACCACAGCTATTCGACCGGATGGCGCGGGCTCGAGTTCCTGATGGGCTACTACCCGATCCTTGACCGGACGCCGAAAGGCCGCGACGAGGACGATGGGTTCCAACTGTGGATCCGACGCCACGACGAGTACGCCCGAGACTGATGGCCCATCAGGTGAGGAGACCGAAATGGCGAAGTTCATGACGTACATCACGGATGCATGGCATCACGCCGGAGGCACTGAAGGCCGCCCATCAGGCCGACCTTGATATCCAGGGCGAAGAGGACGTCGACTTCCAGCGAGCGTGGGGCGATCCCGAGTCAGGGATGGTCTGGTGCGTGTCGGAAGCCCCGAATGCCGACGCCGTGCGGCGTATCCACGAACGAACTGGCCATCCGGCGACCGAGGTCTACCCGATCCCTGTCGAAGTCTGATCGGGCAGCCCCGACCGCATCTCAGCGGCGGCGTCCTCTGGCTCGAGGAGCCTGCCGCTCTTTGACAGGTCCGGGTCAGTGCACGCGGAGAGGTCGAAGCAGCAGGGCCGCCGCTTCCCGTTCCGCATCTTCGAGATGCTCACGTCGACCCGTCGTGCGCGCGTGTCAGGGTTCTTGGTGGCGTTGACCCAACGGACCCACTCCCAGCGCGCCATCGGCGTGATGTCGTGCCACAGGTCCTGGATCTTGTCCGGGGCAGAGTCCAGGGCCGTCGCGAGGTCCTGAGGCACGCTCGGCTCCGGCCATTCTTTGGTCACGACGATGTCGAGCGTTGCCGTGTCGCCGGCCCTGATGCCAGCCGCCTGTTGCAGCCTGTCAGGCACCCTCATCCAGTGACCTGAGTTCCCGTCTGGTTCGAGCACGGTCTGGAATGCGATGCCGTTGATCGTTCCGTGGACGGCCACTTGCCCGCGCGAGGGCAGGCTCTCGCTGGTCTGCTCCGGCAACCTCAATACGGTCGATGCGTCGATCGTGGACAACCTGGCGTCGAAGCGGATGGTCTCTTCGTCTGCGGGCTGGGTGGCCGCGCCTCTCGCCTCGCCGTGCCGGACACGTCCCTCCGACGGCGACATACGTATCGGATCTGACACGCTTGCCACTCTACCGCGTGCGTTCGCCCCGCGATCATGGCTAGGTCGTCGGCACGTGTGCCCGAGCAGCGACCGGATCCATCATCGCCGCCGGGACACCGAGGAACGGACCAGAACAAAGAACCAGCGGACCCGTTGGGATCCGCTGGTTCGGTGCTGCCGGGTCGCGTCCCGGCCGGAAGGCCGCCGGATCGCTATCCGAGCAGGTAGTGCAGCGCCGGTCGGTGGACGACGACGTCGCTCTTTTCGATGATCGCGTCGAGCCCGTAGACGAGGCCGGCCTCGGCATATGCCAGGTAGAGCGCGACCGCCGCGTAGAGCATGGTCTCGTTGACCGGGCCGAATGCGAAGCTCCAGGCAGCCACGGTGATGAAGCCCATGAGGATGGCGCCCATCACGCCGGCGAACCGGGTCGCAAGGCCGAGGATCAGGGCCGCGCCGATCGCAAGCTCGCCGACGACGACCAGCCCGTCGATGAAGCCGATCAGCTGCGCGTTGGTCGCGAGCGAGACCCACAGGTCGTGGGTCGGATTGACGATCGCCTGCGGGTCAGAGCCCGGTAGCGTGCCGTTGGTCCCGAACTGGAGGAAGCCAGCCGACGTGAATGGCTTGCCCGAACCTGCGAAGTCGAAGACCTTCTCGAGGCCTGCATACAGGAAGCCGGCGCCGAGGAAGACACGCAGTGCTGCAAGTCCCTTCGCCTTTTCCATGATCCGTTCCTTCCGCTTGAGTCCGGAGCGCCGCTCGGCTGTCCCGAGTCGGTCGTTGAACTCGGTGGAATCTTCGGATCTCAGCCCAAGGATGAGACGTGCCGCTGGTCACAAGATCGGCCCCCGAATGGCCCGTGTGGGTGTGCCAGTGGTCCCGCGCAGGGGTTCTGTCGTCAGTCCTGGCTGTCGGCCCACGAGTGGAGCGT
Organism: uncultured Thermoleophilia bacterium; assembly: GCA_963710465.1. Classification (GTDB taxonomy): domain Bacteria; phylum Actinomycetota; class Thermoleophilia; order Gaiellales; family Gaiellaceae; genus JACVRM01. The sequence goes on along the minus strand of CAVQAQ010000003.1, from coordinate 19,713 downwards.
CGTCATGTAGTTCGCGCGCTCGAATGCGGATGGGTCCTCGACCGTTGCCGCGCTCGCACTCCCGCGCAGCTCTGAGACGGACCTGTACTCGTGCTCTTCCATCCAGCCACGGAGTTCCGCTTCGACGGCAGCGATGTGCTCGGGTCCGTGCCGCAGCAGAGCCGAGGTCATCATCACGACATCGGCACCGACCAGGAGGCCCTTGGCGATGTCGGCGCCGGAGTGAGCCCCTGACGTTGCCGCCAGCGAGACGTCGGGATCGAGCTGCGGTCGGAGGATCGCGATCCACCGGACGGGGAGCCGCATCTCCCACGGCTGGCTGAGCTCCAGTCGCGGGACGACCTCGATCGACTCGAGGTCGAGGTCGGGCTGGTAGAACCGGTTGAACAGCACGAGGCCGTCGGCCCCGGCGTCGCGGGCGGCTGCCGCGAAGTTCGCGAACGCCGAGTAGAACGGGCTCAGCTTCACGGCCAACGGGATCGTGATCGAGGCGCGCACGGCCGCGATGAGGTCGAGGTCCGACTTCTCCATGTCGGTCGCGGACCGCCGCGGATCCGCCGAGACGTGGTACAGGTTGAGCTCGAGTGCGTCCGCCCCGGCATCCTCGAGACGTCGAGCAAGGCCGACCCAGCCGCCCAGGGTGCTCCCGTTCAGACTGGCGATGACGGGGATCGTGACCGAGGCCTTGACCCGCTGGAGCGAGGTCACGTAGCGATCTGCGGCACCGGCGAACGACTGGATGGCGGGGAAGTAGTCGAGGGCCTCGGCGAAGACCCCGGCGCCCTGCTCGAGCGAGCCCGTGAGGCCGATCTCCTCGGCGAGGATCTCCTCCTCGAACAGCGACGGCAGGACGATCGCGCCGACCCCTGCACGTTCCAGCCGCCGGGCCATCAAGGGGTCGTTGTTGTGCGGTGCCGCAGAGGCGACGATCGGGGAGCGGAGCTCGAGACCGAGGTAGCGGGTGCCCAGGTCGATCGTCATTCCCCATCTCCGTCGCTTGACTGGTCGTCGCCGGCTGGACTGGCGACCTCGGCCAGGATCGCGAGGTCAGGGCGATGGACATGCGGGACGGTCCGCTCGACGCCAGCCAGCTGCTCGTAGTAGCGCCAGCGCTCGTCGGCGTCGGCCTGGGCCAGCGCGGCGAGTTCGGCGGCTCGTTCTGGATGTGTCCGCTGGAGGACTGCGAAGCGCGTCTCGGTCGCAACGAAGTCGGCGACCGGGATCGATGGCTTCGTCGAATTGAGCTTGAACGGCTTGCCGGTCTCGATCTCGGACGGATGGAAACGGTAGAGGGGCCAGTAGCCGCTCTTGACCGCGTCCTTCTGATGGGTCATCGACTTCGTCATGTCGATCCCGTGGGCGATGCACGTGCTGTAGGCGATGACGAGAGACGGGCCCGGCCAGGCATCGGCCTCCAGCAACGCCTTGGTGGTCTGCTGGTCGTTGGCGCCCATCGAGACCTGGGCGACGTAGACGTTGCCGTACGACCGCGCGATCGCGCCGAGGTCCTTCTTCGCCGTGCCCTTGCCGGCGGCCGCGAACTTGGCGACGGCGCCGCGCGGCGTCGCCTTCGAGGACTGACCGCCGGTATTCGAGTAGACCTCGGTGTCGAGGACCAGGATGTTGACGTTGCGACCCGACGACAGCACCTGGTCGACGCCGCCGAAGCCGATGTCGTACGCCCAGCCGTCCCCGCCGATGATCCAGACGCCCTGGCGAACGAGATCGGACGCGAGCGTCAGCAGGTGCCGGGCATCGGCCGCCGCCGGACCCTCGATCCGCCGGAGCGCCTCCCGCAGCCGGTCGACCCGGCCGCGCTGGAGCGACGATCTCGGCCTCGGTGTCCTGGGCGGCGTCCAGCAGCTCGCGCACGAGGTCCTCGCCGATCTCGGGGGCGAGGCGCTCGAGCAACAGGCGCGCCTGATCGGTCTGGGCGTCGAGCCCGAGCCGCATCCCGAGTCCGAACTCGGCGTTGTCCTCGAAGAGCGAGTTGCTCCAGGCCGGTCCGCGTCCGGCAGCGTTCACGGTCCATGGCGTCGTCGGCAGGTTGGCGCCGTAGATCGACGAACAGCCGGTCGCGTTGGCCACGATCATCCGATCGCCGAAGAGCTGGGTGACGAGGCGGATGTACGGCGTCTCGCCGCAGCCGCCGCACGCGCCCGAGAACTCGAACAGCGGTTCGAGGACCTGCGAGCCCTTGACCGTGTCGTGCGGCAACGCATCGCGATCGAGGCGCGGGATCGACTGGAAGAAGTCCCAGCGTTCCCGCTCGACATCGCGGTGGTCGGCGACGGGCTCCATGTTGATGGCCTTGTGGCTCGAGTCGGTCTTGCTCTTGGCGGGACAGACGTCGACGCACACGCCGCAGCCGGTGCAATCGTCGGGCGCGACCTGGATCGTGAGTCGGTGCTCGGGGAGCTCGCGCGATCGGAACTCCTTGTGGAGGAAGTCGACCGGCGCCGCCTCGACCGAGGCGGTCGGGAAGACCTTCATCCGGATCGTCGCGTGCGGGCAGACCATCGCGCACTTGCCGCAGTCGATGCAGATGGACGGATCCCAGATCGGGATCGTCTGGGCGATCGCCCGCTTCTCGTACTTCGCCGTGCCCGTCGGGAACGTGCCATCCACGGGCAGGGCACTGACGGGCAGCTGGTCGCCCTCGCCGGCCATCAATCGCGAGGTGATCCGGGCAACGAAGTCGGGGACGTCGCCGGCGACCGGCGTGGTCGTCGGCTGGCTCGCTCGTGACGTCACCCAGCGTGACGTGCCCGAGACGCTCGAGCGATCGGTCGATGGCCGCGAAGTTGCGCGCGACGACGGCCTCGCCGCGCTTGGCGTACGTCTTCTGGACGAAGGCCTTGATCTGCGCGATCGCTTCCTCGGGCGGCAGGATCCCGGCGAGCTTGAAGAAGCACGGTTGCATGACGGTGTTGATGCGGCTGCCCATCCCGGCCTCAGCGGCGACGGCGAGCGCGTCGATCACCCAGAAGTCGATCTCCTTGTCGACGAGCATGCGCTGCACGTCGCCGGGCAGGTGATCCCAGACCTCGTCGGGTCCGTACGGAGCGTTGAGCAGGAACGTCGCGCCGTGCTTGGCGGATTCGAGGACCTTGGTGCGGCCGAGCATGCCGAACTGGTGACACGCGACGAAGTCAGCTCCCTCGACGAGATAGGTCGAGCGGATGGGCTGCGGCCCGAAACGCAGATGCGACACCGTGATCGACCCCGACTTCTTGGAGTCGTACACGAAGTAGCCCTGGGCGAACAGGTCGGTGCTCTCGCCGATGATCTTGACCGAGGCCTTGTTGGCTCCGACCGTCCCATCCGAGCCGAGGCCGAAGAAGACGGCCTGGACTTCGCCGGCCGGGCGCGGGACCTGGAACGCGGTCTCGATCGGCAGGCTGAGGTGCGTGACGTCGTCGTAGATGCCGACCGTGAAGTGGCGCTTCGGCCTCGTCGAGGCCAGCTCGTCGAAGATCGGCTTGACCATCGACGGGGTCATCTCCTTCGACGACAGCCCGTAGCGTCCGCCGATGACCTTCGGGGCGACCGGCGAACGGTGGGTCGTCGCGATCCATCGCCTCGGCCAGGGTGGCGACGACCTCGAGATAGAGGGGCTCGCCGACCGCGCCGGGCTCCTTGGTCCGATCGAGGACCGCGATGGATCGAACCGTGGGCGGCAGCGCGGCGATGATCTGCTCGGCCGGGAACGGCTGGAAGAGGCGGATGCGGAGCATCCCGACCTTCTCCCCGGCCGCCACGAGCGTGTCGACCGTCTCCTCGACCGCGCCGCTGGCCGAGCCCATCACGATGATCACGCGGTCCGCGTCGGACGCTCCGTGGTAATCGACCAGCCCGTATCGCCGGCCGGTCCGCGTCGCGAGCTCGTCCATGACCTCCTGGACGATCCCGGGGACGGCGAGGTGGTAGGGATTGGATGCCTCGCGCGCCTGGAAGAAGACGTCGGGGTTCTGGGCCGTGCCTCGGACGACCGGCGCATCCGGGTGTCAGGCCGCGAGTCCGGAACGCGACGACATCTTCATCGCGAACGAGCGCCCGGACATCGGACTCATCGAGCACGGCGATCTTGTTGATCTCGTGCGAGGTCCGGAACCCGTCGAAGAAGTGGAGGAACGGGATCCGGGCACGGAGCGTCGCGGCATGCGCGATCAGCGCGAAGTCATGCGCTTCCTGGACCGAGCCCGCCGCGAGCATCGCCCAACCGGTCGTGCGGGCGTGCATGACGTCGCTGTGGTCGCCGAAGATCGAGAGGGCATGCGTCGCGATCGTCCTGGCCGCGACATGGATCACCGCCGGCGTCAGCTCGCCGGCGATCTTGAACATGTTGGGGATCATCAGAAGCAGGCCCTGCGAGGCCGTGAAGGTGGTGGCCAGCGCGCCCTTCTGGAGTGCCCCGTGGAGGGCTCCGGCCGCACCCGCCTCGGATTGCATCTCGACGACGTCGGGCACCTTGCCCCACAGATTGGGCCGACCTGCGGCGGACCAATCGTCGCAGTGCTCGGCCATGGGGGAAGCGGGGGTGATCGGGTAGATCGAGATGACTTCGCTGACGGCATAGGCGATGCGAGCTGCCGCCTCGTTGCCGTCCAGGCACTCGATGCTCTGGTCCACGTGCGGGCCCTTCGGGTCGGGGAGCGTCCCATCGGGCCGTCGGTTCAGCCCTGTTCGATGGATCGACTCTGGAACGGCGACCCGGACCGAACACAGGGCCATAGGTCATGCCGAAAGACCGCCGAGGTCCCGAAACCGAGGTGCGACCCTCCGCCGGGCCACGGGGCATGTCGGCCTGCGCTCACGATCGGCCGTTGGGCCCGACTCCTTGGTGTCAGTCGGCACTCGCGTCAGCCGGCCCGACGAGGTTTCCTTTGGGCAGACCGGGCGTCCGGCCACGCCTGCGCATGAGGAGAGATGTGATGAAGGTCATCGTGGTCTACGAGTCGCACTATGGGAACACTGCCGCGGTCGCGAAGGCGATCGCTCGAAGGCTTCGGGCCTGACGCTCAGGCGCTCACGACGGACGAGGCCGCACCGACGGTCGTCGCCGAAGCCGATCTCGTCGTCGCCGGCGCTCCGGTCATGGCCTTTGGCCTGCCGAGCGACAAGATGCTCGCGACGATGCCCGGCGACAAGAAGGCGCCGTCCCCGCCCGACCTGTCGCACCCCTCGATGCGTGCGTGGCTCGAGCGGCTGCCGGCCGGACACGGCCACTCCGCCCAGTTCGAAACCGGGTTGCGCTGGTCACCGGGCGGCGCGACCGGAGCCATCACCGACAAGCTGGAGGAGGCCGGCTTCAAGCGACTCGCCAAGAGCCGCCGCTTCGTGGTCAAGGGCTCGTACGGCCCCCTTCGCGACGGCGAGCTGGAGCGTGCCCAGCAGTGGGGGAAGGAACTCGCCGCGGCGATGACCGCCTGAGGCGTTGATCAGCGGATGGTCGGCTGGGGGCCGATCCTGAGATCCGCCAGGTTCATCGTGCAGACGACGCCCTGCAGCCGGCCCCCGCTCAATCCGCCGTAGGCGGGACAGACCCAACAAAGCTCCAGATCGACGACGCCCTGTCGCGGGCACACGACCTCGCCGTCCTCGACGGCAAGGGTCCGATACCCGGCTGTGCTCTTTCATGACGCGACGCAGTTCCATGATCTCGTGCCTCCTCCGCTCAAGCGTCGCGGGCCGAGGATGAAGAGGCACGGGCCACTGGTCACGAATCCAGCGGTCGGCCGGCACATCCGGCGCAACGGGTCGAGATGCACTCCAGGACGGGCCGCTCGGCACTGGTCCTGGTCGCCGGCCTGGCAGATGGTTTGTTTGGAACGGACCAGCTGGAGGGCAACGACATGAGTGCGATCACGGAAGGCCGACAAGCGGTTCGGACATTCGTCGACCACGAGCACCAAGAGTTGAAGACTGCCGTCGAGTGGGTCCATGAGATGACCGAGGGCATGTCACGCCTGCCGGTCGATCAGAGGTCCGAGAGCCTCCGGAGGGTGCTGCATTGGGTCGACGTGGACCTCAAACCCCACATGGCCTGGGAGGAGTCGTGGCTCTTCCCGAACATCGACGATCGCGCGATGCCGCATTGGGCGACGGGGCTGGTTCAATTCGATCATCGGCAGATCGCGGCGCAAGCCGAACGACTCCGTGCGCATTGCGCCTACGGGAATCCGATCCCGTCGAGTGACGTCTCGAGCGCTCGTGGCCGACTTGGCTGGCTTCGAGGCTCTGATCAGAGCCCACATCGAGCGTGAGGAGCGTTTCGTCATGCCGTTGCTCGAGCCGGAAGGGGACCGGTGGACGGCCGAGTGGCGCGACTGAGTCCCGGGGTCACGCGCCCGATGGACGCGGATCCCGCGCTCGGGCTCACCGCCACCGAACTGGCCGGCCAGGTCGACCATTGGGGCTTCGTTGCCCATCCGGATCTGCCCGATCGCCCCGGCCCGGCATTCCTGCTGGTGGCCTTGCGGCCGGCTCCGACGCTCCAGCACTACGATCCCGAGGCTGTCGACTACTGGGTGACCAAGGACGGGCGCGGTGAGCGACGGACTCTCACCCACGACAGTCCATGCCTCAGTCAGAGGACTATTCCTGGGGTCTGATCCGACTCGTCGACCGGCTCGGCGTCTCGAACGAGTACCTCACCTTCGGCGGGCACCTGGACGCCGCGCTGATCGACGACGTCGTGGTGGCCGCATTCGCGTCACAGGCACCCCAGCTGCGACGCGGCGGCCATTCCCAGGGGTGGGATGCCGGGGCCGACGCGATCGGCGCGTTCTTCGCAAGGCTGATGGTCGCCGTCGACTTCAAACCCGGCTTCGAGCAGGCATTCGCGACCGCCACGCCGCTCACCCGTTACGCGGCATTCGTGTGCGACGCCGACCGACGACGCCGTACCCCGGGACACTCGGCGTCGTTCGACGACGATCTCGGCCGCCTCGTGCGACACGAGGCCGACCGGCTGCGAGCCTCGGCCCCGACCGAGTGGGACGCCGCGTGCGCATTCCTGGACGCCGCGGTCGTCGACTGACGTTCGGCACGGACGCGGGTCTGGCCGAACGGGCTGATCGTCACGCCGACCTGATGCTCCAGGGCACTGGCGCGCAGGACCACGCGGGGCGACAATTCGATCACGCAGTGAAAGGAGATCGAGATGGATCTCGTCATCACCCTGGGACTTGGCGGTTGGGCGATCCTGATCGTCGGGTCTCTGATCTTCGGTGGAGTCGCACAGTTCGTCGGTGAGACTCGCACCGGCTACGAATGGCTCGTCGACGCGATCGCCGCCGGGATCGGCGCCCTCGTCGCCAGCGAGTTCATCGTCGCCTGGCAAGCGATGGGCCCGGTCGTTGACGGGCTCGCGCTGGTGCCGGCCCTCGTGGGTGGCCTGGTGGTCGGACTCGCGGTGGAGATCGCGACCCGGTACTTCACCGGTGGCCACTACACGCATGGGGCGATGTCCGCCTGAGGTGTCCCGGGTGGGACGTTGAGGCGGACACGGAGCCCGCCGACCGATCCGGTCGGCGGGCTCCGTCAGTGCTCGCGGCGACCGTCTCGAAAGGTCCGAGTGTCCCGTGCCTACCCTGCCAACGGCACATGCCAGAGGCGGACACGCGATCCACCATCAGAGCAAAGGAGTCTCTGATGAAGGCACTGCTCGCGATCGACGGCTCTTCCGAATCGGCCCTTGCCCTCGAGACAGCGGCCAGCTTGACGTGGCCGACCTGGCGCGCAGCTGGAGGTCCTGACGGTCCTCCCGACCGAGGCCGAGTGGTACGGCGGCCCGTGGGATGTCGGCGTCGCCTACGTTCCCAGCGATGACCTCCGCGACCGCCTGCGGATCGACCGCGAAGCCCTGCTCGAGCGGGCCGTCGCACGCCTGCGACGTCCCGGCATCGGGGTCTCGGCCCGGCTGGTCACGGGACGCGCGGCATCGGTCATCGTCGATGTGGCCGAAGAGATCGGCGCTGACCTCGTCATCCTTGGCGCGCGTGGCCACGGCGCGATCGAACAGGCGTTTCTCGGGTCGGTATCCGCCGAGGTCGTCGACCAGACGCATTGCTCGGTCCTCGTCGCGAGGCGCCCATCCGCTCGTCGGATCCTGATCGGCACGGATGGCTCTGACGTCGCCATGTCGGCGATCGCCTTCGTCGGCGGGTCGCGGCTGTTCGAGGCATCAGACGGCGCGGGTCATCTACGCGGTCGATGTGGATCCGTCGTGGTGGATGGGCTTTACGCCCGGAGACGCCGCGTTCGCGGTCGATCCCTACGTGTCGGTCGTCGACGAGGGTCGCGTCCGCGGCGACGAGGTGACATCGGCCGCAGCGACGCTGCTCCGTTCGGACGGTCTCGATGCGAGCACGGTCGTCCACGAGGGACCGGCTGCCGCCGCGATCGTTCAGGAAGCCAGAACGTGGAACGCCGACCTCGTCGTCGTGGGGACGCGTGGGAACGGGCTCATGAAGCGATTGCTCCTGGGAAGCACGGCTCGGTCCGTCCTGCATCATGCCGCGGCGTCTGTGCTCATCGCGCGGCGGGCCGTGAAGGCGGTGCCCCATACCGAGGACGCGTCTTCCGAGCCGATGGATGCCGTTCATGCATAGGCCACGCCGTGTCGTGGGGAGGGATCAGGTCATGAAGTTCGTCGTCCCGATCGCGTTGTCCCTGCTGGCGACGCTCCTCGCCGTCGTCGTCACCCGATTGGTCGCTCGGTCCCGCACTCCCTTCGACCTCGACGATTTCCCCGGCATCGCCTGATCCGAAGTCGACCACCTCCGCCATGGATGCTCGGGTCGCAAGGGAACCCGCCGAGATCCCATCGGAGTTGATCCCGCAGGTGCGCCCCGGGGGTATGAGGCGCGACGGGCCGACCGGCCCACGAGGCGATGACATCCGGCGCTACCGCGCGCGCGGGCGCGCACGGTTCCATTAAGTCGTCGTCAAAACGCGGCGAAGGAGAACGTCATGACCAAGTCGAATGTCACCAAGCTCTTCATGGGCAGCCTGATCGCGATCGTGGCAGGTGTCTTCGTGGTCGCCTTGGGCTTCATCGCCGCCCTGGCGTCGGGCACATTCGTGATGGAAGGCCCGGATGTCACCGGTTTCCAGCTCTCCTCGTCGGCGCCGGCCGCGTTCGGCCTGGCGTTCGTCGGACTGCTGGGCATCATCGGCGGCGGGATCGGGCAGTTCGTTGCCTGGATCGGGGCTGTCGTCAACACGTCCCGCCTCGAGGACAAGACCTGGTTCGTCGTCCTGCTGGTGCTCGGACTGCTGAGCTTCGGCTTCATCGCGATGGTCGTCTACATCCTGGTCGGGCCGGACGGCACCGCGACGACCCAGCAACCCTCCAGCCAACCAGCCGGTAGCCAGCTCACGGCATAGCCGGCCCACCCGACCGCCGAGACGCCCACAGGAGGTCCTGTCATGTCCACCCGCGTCGCCATCAATGGCTTCGGTCGCGTCGGCCGCCAGTCGCTCAAGGCCCTCATCGAGCGCGCGCCCGACGTGGAGGTCGTGGCGATCAACGACCTGGTCCCGGTCGAGCTCGATGCCATCCTGTTCAAGCGCGACTCGACATACGGGACGTACCCGGGCGTCGTGGAGCACACGGCCGACTCCCTGATCGTCGACGGCCACTCCATCAGGGTCTTCCAGGAGAAGGACCCGGCCGATCTGCCGTGGCGCGAGCTCGGCGTCGACATCGTCATCGAGTCGACCGGCCGCTTCACCGACGCCGAGAAGGCCAGGGTGCATCTCGCGGCCGGCGCCCAGAAGGTGATCATCAGCGCGCCGGCCAAGGGCGAGGACATCACGATCGTCCTCGGCGTCAACGAGGAGCGCTACGACCCGGCGACCCACCACATCATCAGCAACGCCTCGTGCACGACGAACTGCCTCGCGCCGGCCGCCAAGGTCGTCCACGACCTGGTCGGCATCGAGAAGGGGCTGATGAACACCATCCACAGCTACACGAACGACCAGCGGATCCTCGACGTCGCGCACAAGGATCCGCGCCGCGCCCGCAGCGCCGGCCAGAACATCATCCCGACGACGACCGGCGCGGCCAAGGCGCTGGCCCTGGTCATCCCGGAGCTCAAGGGCCGGTTCGACGGCTTCAGCCTGCGCGTGCCGACGCCGACCGTCAGCGTCGTCGACTTCACCGCGACGGTCGCGCGCGACACGACGGTCGAGGAGCTCAACGACGCCTTCCGCGAGGCCGCGGCGGGCCCGATGAAGGGCATCCTCGGCGTCTCCGACGAGCCGCTCGTGTCGATGGACTTCAAGGGCGATTCGCGCTCCGCGATCATCGACGCGGAGTCGACCATGGTCCTCGGCGGGAACATGGTCAAGGTCATCGCCTGGTACGACAACGAGTGGGGCTACAGCTGCCGGATCGCAGACCTGGTCGCGTACGTCGCAGCGCGCCTGCCTGTCGTCGCGTGACCGCCTGAAGCGAGATCGGTCCGGGTACGTCCATCGGAAAGATGGGTCGTGGTGCCCGACGAGGAGAGGCCGGAAGGCACTGGCTCTTCGTGTCTGACGGATGGACCCTTCTCTCAGGAGCACCGTGCAGATCGACGATGTTCGGCAGGGTGTTTCAGCGAAAGGAGCGGATCGCCATGAAGAACATCCTGGTCGCCTATGACGGAGGAGAGCCAGCCTATCGGGCACTCGAAACGGCGATCGAGTTGTCAAAGAAGTTCGATGCATCTATCGCCGTCGTGAGCGTTGTGCCGCTCCATCCGGGACGCACCCCGATCGCTCCATGGGATGACAAGCAGACGCACGACCAGCAGCTCGCGGAAGCCCGCGAGATCCTGGCCCGCGAAGGCCTCGTCGCAGAGATGATCGAACCGGCAGGGGACATCGCAACCGAGATCGAGCGAGTGGCTGAAATGGGTCGGTTCGACACCATCGTCATCGGCTCGCGCGGCCTTGGCGCCGTGTCGCGATTCCTGCAGGGCAGCGTCTCCGAGCACGTAGCGACGCATGCGAACGCGACCGTCGTGGTCGCCCGCTAAGAGCATCGTGGAGAGCGACCCGCCCGAGGGCTGCCGACAGCGACGGCGACTGGCACGACGAGCCGCGGTCTGTTGGAGGGAGGATGCATGCGATCGAGAACCTCAGTTGGGCGTGATGAGCAGGCTGGCTGTCGTCGGCGCGCTTCTCGTCGTCGCGGGCGTCGGCTGGCTCGTCGCGCGTTACCTCCGTCTCGATCCCTTCGCAGCGATCGCAGATGCCGGCTGGCCGTTCTTCGTGATCATCCCCGGCGTGATCCTCATGCTGTCGTCGCTGATCCCGACAGCCGCCCCGCGGTGTCGGGTTTGCGATCGCAGGCTCGATCGTGACGACGGTCGGACTGGTTCTCCTCTATCAGGAACAGACCGCCCATTGGGAGAGTTGGGCGTATGCATGGGCATTGGTCGGACCGGGCGCCGCCGGACTGGGATGCTGGTCTACGGGCTGATCTTCGGCCAGCGAGACCTCGTGTCGGCGGGCCTCCGGCTCGCGACCATCGCGGCGGCCATCTTCGTGGCCGGCTACTGGTTCTTCGAGACGGTCTTCGCCACGGGTCGCGCCCCGGTCGACCTCGGCGCGTGGTGGCCCGTGGCCATCATCGTGGCTGGTCTCGCGGTCTTGACGGTCGGCCTCGCCAGCGGCGGCGACAAAGAGGGAAACGATCGCTCCACGCCCGCGAGCGGCCAGGGAGGTATTCGGACATGACAGAACGAACCGAACCATCGGGCGCACCCGTGTCGCCACAGTCATCGTCACAGTCGGGGCGCGTCGGTTCTACCGGTCGCGAAGCAACCGAGTCCTGGCCGGCGTCTGCGGTGGGATCGCCGAGTACTACGGTTCGGATCCGACCGCGGTCCGATTGCTCACACTCGTGCTGGGGCTGTTCACCGGCATCTTCCCGATGATCGTCCTCTACCTGGTCGCGGCGATCGTCATCCCCGAAGGCGACGGCACACCCGGCGACGCCGCGGAGTCCACGTCGGGTCGGGTCAGGCGGCCCTGGTCTTCGGGGTGCTCCTGGTCCTGGTCGGGATCGCGGGACTCGCCACGCTCTGGATCCACGTCCAGTGGGAGGCGGTCTGGCCGCTGATCCTCATCGGGCTCGGTGCGGCGCTGGTGTTCGCAGCGACCCGATCAGGACGCTGATGCGCACATGGGCGACGGGATCGCGCCGGCCACGGCCACATCGTCCGTGGAACCGCTCCTCGCCACGTTGTCCGATCGCTCGCGCTGGCGCTCTCGAACACGCAGCGACGTGGCATGATATGGATATCGGCCTCCGATGGCCACCAGTTCCGACACGGCGGTCGTCGACCTGCCCGCCCCGGTCGCGCGCTTTCGTGCCCTGGCCGCCGATGGTGCTGCCTCGGGTCGTGGAGACGCTGGCGATCGAGACGACGGCGTGGATGCGACGCCCGTGGATGCCGCGGATCCCTCTCGAGATCCGGATGGCCCATCGACTCGGATACGAATTCGTCCATGAGATCCGCATCGGCCGCGGTGCCCTGTCGTTCCGCTTCGGCCTGGACGCCTATGTCGGCGGTCATGGACTGATGAAGGTCGGACCGTCGCTGCAGACCGGCATCGAATTCGACCAGGGCGCCCTGATCGCCCTGTGGGGTGAGGCGCTCTGCTTTCCGGCGGCCTGGGAGCGGCGCACGGACATCCGCTGGGAGGCCGTCGATGAGCGCACGGCCCGCCTGGTCGTCGAGGGCCCTGAAGGCGAGATCCCGATCACTGTCGGCTTCGATCCCGTGACGGGCTGTCCGGCCTCCTGCACGGCCGATCGGTACAAGGCGAACGGCCCGAAGGTCGGCTGGACAGGGAGGTTCAGCGACTGGCGGCGCTTCGAGGGCGGCGTCCTCGCACCCGGCCGGTTCGAGGTGCAGTGGGCGGACGAGCCATACCCATGGATCGAGATCCGAACGACGTCGGTTTCGGTGAACGCGCCGATCGACGACGCCTTGCGTCTCGGACGTCGAGGCGTTCCGGGACGTCGAACGAGGACGTCGGCGCCGGGCAGCCCGCGCCCCGGCAGCCGCGCAAGCAAGACATAGCCAGAGGAGACGCCATGCAGATCGAGATCGCACCACGCTCACATGAGATCGAGCGACCCTCGTACGTCTGGCCCGCGGTCGTCCTCGAGGTGCTGACGGGCATCCTCGCGATCCCTGTCGGTTGGTCCTTCATCCAGGACCCGACAGGACAGGCGCTCGGGATCCCGCAAGGCTGGATCGAGTCAACGGTGTTCGGGAGCTACCTGGTCCCGGGCCTGTACCTGCTCGCGATGAATGGCTTCGCGATGTTCGCCCTTGCGGCGCTCACGGTTCGACGCCACTGGATCGCACCATGGCTGACCGGCGCCCTCGGGGTCGGCCTGATCATCTGGATCGCCGTCGAGATCGTCACCCTCCCGGAGACGATGATCCTGACGTGGATCTTCCTGGCGATCGGCTTCGCGCTCGGCTTCATCGCGCTGTTCTGGCTCCGGCGAACCGGCCAGATGCGGCTGTGGTGACCGACGTTCGCCACCCGGTGGCGGTCGCCGCGCTGAAGTCGGTCCATACCGTCATCTTCGCGGGCGAGCTATCGGCGATCCTGTGGCTCGTCGTCTCAAGTCTCCTGGGCAGACGGGACCGGACCGTCGGGATCGCCGCGGTGGCGGTCACGGCAGAGGCGACCGTGTTTCTCGCCAACGATGGAGTCTGCCCGATCACGCCGCTGACCGAGCGCCTAGGCGCTGCTGACGGCTCGGTGTCTGACATCTTCCTGCCGGATGCCTTCGCTCGCACCACCCCGATCTGGTCGATGATCCTGCTGGCGATCGCCGGATTGCTGCACCTAAGCAGACTCAGGCGCGTTCAGGGTTCGCGCTATCCGGCAGCCTAATCGAGCCAGCCTGCCGCGCTCTTCGACAAATCCGCCGTTGGCGACAAACGGCCCATTGCGAATGCACCGCATCGGTGACAGCCTCGTCGATGTTCAGCATGAGGCGGGTCGAATTCATGCTTACCGACGCCATCGCTCCGTTTCATGAAGCCCTTCAAGGTTCATAGCGGCGAGTAGCGTTGCCACCTGGCGGCGTGAGACGCCAACCGTTGATCCCAAAGGAGTCGCGCATCCTGTCCCGGCCCGCCATCCGGCCGCTTCGCCTGCTGCCCGCGCTGATCCTGTTTGTGGCCGCTTGTGACGGCGGTTCGTCCTTCCCGCTCGGTGGCTGGTCGACGCCTCGCCCAAGTGTCGCCGCGCCCGCCGTCGCCCCGTCGGCCGTCGCCGTCGTGCCGGCCGCGTTCCCTTGGAGCTCGCCGACCGCCGCCGTCCGTTTCGCCGAGTCCGTTGCCGACCCTTCTCCTGGCCCAACGCCGTCGGCGGCGCCCGTCGCGCGAGGGCGACCGTGCCGATCCTGTACTACCACCGTGTCCAGCCCGTGCCGCAGATTTCTCGAAGTGGACCAGGCCGACAGAAGCACTTCCTCCAATACGACGCGCTGCCGAACGCCTTCGTCGCCCAGCTCGACTGGCTCGCGGCCAACGGCTACACGACGATCCTGCCGGGTGACCTCGCAGCCATTGGGACCACGGCAGCCGCTACCGCCAAGCCGGTGATCATCACCTTCGACGACGGTTCGAGGTCGTGGACCAAACGGGTGATGCAGGCGCTGCAAGAGCGCGGGATGGTCGCTGAGTTCTACCTCACCCTCGACGCGATCAAGGCCGACGCGATCGACTGGGGCGACATCCGGCAGCTCGTCGCGGCCGGCAATGGCATCGGTGCCCATGACGTCCACCACGTCCAGATCGCCGGTCTGCCGGGCGGCGCACGATCCGCCGGCCGCGACGATGTGGAAGGAGATCAACGACATCCGTGCCGTCATCCTGGCCAACGCCGGGGTGGCCCCGGATTCGATGGCATACGTCGGCGGCGGATATGACAAGACCCTGATGCGTCTCGTTGCCGCCGCCGGCTACACGACCGCACGGTCGATCAATCGCGGGATCGTCCAGACGGTCGACCGGCGCTATCGCCTGCGCGTCGTGCGCATCGGAGCCAACGACGACGTGATCGATCCCCAGAAGCAGACACTGGTCCCAGGACTGCCGACATTCGCGGCCCGGATGCGCGGCGTCAGCGACAAGTAGCGGCAACTACGACGATCGCAGTCATCCGAGGGCATCGACGAACGAATCCATGTCGGACGATCACCCCGCGGTTATCCTCGCGTCGGATCCGTCCGACGTTGCAGGGGATCGCAATGCCCGACCAGCCAGAGCCCGCGTGTCTCGTCCTCGCCGACATCAGCGGCTACACGAGTTACCTCGCGGGCGTCGAACTCGATCATGCGCAGGACATCCTGGCCGACCTCACGGATGCCGTCGTTCGAGCGCTCCGGCCGATGTTCCGATTGGCCAAACTCGAGGGCGACGCGGCCTTTGCCTACGTCGTCACTGACGTGATCGACGGATCGATCCTCCAGGACACCATCGAGCACTGCTACATCGCCTTCCGGCGGCGCCTGCGCGACATCGGCCAGGCGTCGCAGTGCGACTGCAACGCCTGCACCTACATCCCCCGGCTCGACCTGAAGTTCGTCGTCCATCACGGCCTGATCGCCAGGCAACGGATGGCCGGTCGCGAGGAACTGGTCGGCCGCGACGTCATCGTGGTCCATCGACTGCTCAAGAACAACGTCCAAGCCGAGTTGGGCATCGGCGCCTATGCGCTCTACACCGACGAGTGCGTCCGGATCATGGGTCTCGCCGATCCGGCAGGGGCGGGCTTGATCGAGCACCGGGAGACGTACGACATCGTCGGCGAGGTGACCGGCTGGGTCCGCGACCTCGAGGCCGTCTGGCAGGAGGCCGAGGCGAGTTCGGCATTGGTCGTCGGGGCTGCGCAGGCGGCCTGGACGATGTCCTTCACCTTCGAGGGACCGCCGGCGATCGTCTGGGAGTGGATCACGTCCCCGGCTCGCCGACTCCAGTGGCAGATCGGCGTCGACGCCGTCAACGAGGACGTCGCCGGTGGGCGGCGCGGCGTCGGGACGACGAACCACTGCGTTCACGGCCGCGACGCGATCGTCGAGGAGGTCCTCGCCTGGCATCCGCCCGAAGTCCTGACGACCCGGTTCCAGATGCCGATGCCAGGCGTCCCGAAGTTGACGCGGAGCGAACTCTTCGAGGCGACGCCCGATGGGGCCAAGACGTTGTTCACCGTCCGCGTGCAACGACCGTCGTCGGCCAAGGACCGCGCCAAATTGGAGGAGGTGGCACCGTTCCTCTTCCATGCCTACGGCGACGGCCTGGCGATGTTGGCGCCGATGATCGAGGCCGATGTCGCCGCGCGGTCCGGCGCGAGCGGTACCAGAACCTGAACTACCCGTTTCGTGCCGGGCGGAACCTCACCGCACGGACGTGAGGGCCGACCAAGCCGCGTGGTCCACCGGGATCGACGTCGGCGACAAACGGCCCATTGCGTATCCAACGCATCGGTGACAGCCTCTCAATCGCTCGCCGTCTTAAGGTCCCTTCGGGTCTCATCAACGTTGCGATCCAAGGAGTCGCGCATCCTGTCCCGGCCCGCCATCCGACCGCTTCGCCTGCTGCCCGCGCTGATCCTGTCCGTGGCTGCGTGTAGCGGCGGTACGTCCTTCCCGCTCGGTGGCTGGTCGACGCCTGGCCCAAGTGTCGCCGCGCCCGCCGTCGCCCCGTCGGCCGCCGCCGTCGTGCCGGCCGCGCGTTCCCTCGAGCTCGCCGACCGCCGAGCCGTCCGTCTCGCCGAGTGCGTTGCCGACCCGCCGCCCGTCCCGGCGCCGTCAGCGAAGCCCGTCGCGCGAAGGGCGACCGTGCCGATCCTCTACTACCACCGTGTCCAGCCCGTGCCGCGGGAGTTCTCGAAGTGGTCCAAGGCCCGACAGAGAGCCTTCCTCAATACGACGCGCTGCCGAAAGCCTTCGTCGCCCAGCTCGACTGGCTCGCGGCCAACGGCTACACGACGATCCTGCCGCGTGACCTCGCAAACCATTGGGATCACGGCACGCCGTTACCGCCGAAACCGGTGATCATCACCTTCGACGACGGTTCGAGGTCGTGGATCAAGTGGGTGATGCCGGCGCTAAGGAAGCGCGGCATGGTCGCTGAGTTCTATCTCACCCTCGACGCGATCAAGGCTGATGCGATCGACTGGAGCGACATCAGGAAGCTCGTCGCGGCGGGCAATGGCATCGGCGCCCACGACGTCCACCACGTCCAGATCGCCGGTCTGCCGGGCGGCCACGATCCGCCGGCCGCGACGATGTGGAAGGAGATCAACGACATCCGTGCGCGTCATCCTGGCCAACGTCGGGGTAGCCCCGGACTCGATGGCATACGTCGGCGGCGGATATGACAAGACCCTGCTGCCTCTCGTTGCCGGCGCCGGGTACACGACTGCACGGTCGATCAACCGCGGGATCGTCCAGACGGTCGACCGGCGGTATCGCCTGCGCGTCGTGCGCGTCGGAGCCACCGACGACGTGATCGATCCCGAGAAACAGACACTCGTCCCAGGGCTGCCGACATTCGCGGCCCGGATGCGCGGCGTCAGCGACAAGTAACGGCGACCTCTTGCGGTACCCGTGGACTTGCCTTGGGCGGGAGTAGCTCAGTTGGCAGACCGGCAGCCTTCCAAGCTCAATGCCAGGTCATGCCGGGTGGGTCAAGGGTCGAGCTGGATGACGCTGGATCTCAGGCGACCATTTGACGACGCGGCGGATCACGCAATCGAAAGTGCATCCTCGATCGACCGGCGTTCGGCAACGCGCGAAGGCCCGCGCTGGTGCGATGAAGCCGACAGCGCGGTGTGTCATCGCCCGGGTCGACGTAGGTCGGGTCGACATCGCGGCCATCGACGCGGATCGTCGGAGAGCCAGGGAAGCGCAGTCGCTTGGCCGTCGCTGGGTCAGTGCGTCAACGTCGTTGATCTCGGTGCCCGGCGCCACTTCGGCGATTCACCTCCTCGAGCATCGCTCGAGCGACCTGGTGGGTTCGGACATTCAGAGAACCAGAGCAATTCGACCTTCGGTGTCGGCGTCACACCAGCCCCTGGGCTGCGTCGGCACAGCCCGCTCAGTCGGCGGCCCCGTGGCGAGCACCCTCGACGAGGTCGATCAGGCGCCCACGCCCGCCCTGGTTCTCCGCCCACGCCTGTCCGTGGTCATCGCCGCACAGCAGGACGGTCCGCGTGCAGGATCTGGCCGGCGGCATCGATGGCGGGAAGCAGCGGCTTCATCGGACGATCGTAGGCGTGGTCGTGAGGTGCCGCAAGACTTGCACGTATCGGGTACACTGACTGACCAGTCAGTGAAATGAGGCATCGATGGTGGCGGTCGAAACCAAGGCGACATCGCGGACAAGACAAGCCGATGCCCGCCGCGAGGAACTCCTGCGAACGTCCCTTCGACTGTTCGCCGAGCGCGGCGTCGATGGCACGACGATCGCCGACATCGCGACCGCCACGGGCACCGCCCATGGCCTTGTCTACCACTACTTCGCCAGCAAGAACGACCTGCTGCTGGCCGTCCTCGAGCGGTTCAGCTTCCTGGAGGAACTGCGGAGGTTGCTCATCGTCTCGCCTGACCGGCCGGCCGTCGAAGTCCTCACCGAGATCGCGGTCCACTTCTCGGCGCTGCTCCAAGAGCGAGCCGACCTGCTTCGGTTGGTCTCGCGCGAGTCCCAGACCAACCCGGTTGTAGCCGCAGCGCTCGGGGACGTGATGGCCGAGGGGACCAGGTTGATCGCCACCTACCTGGACGCCCGGGTCGCCGCTGGAGAACTCCGGCCCCATGACACGTCGGTCCCGGCGCGCGGCCTGTTCTGGGCGATCGTCACGATGCACATCGCCCAGGCCCCCGACGAGGGTTTCGAGGCCAGCCTCGTCGACGTTCTCGTGAACGGCCTGCGACCGTCCTGAGACGTGGCGCCGATGACCTTCGACATCCTCAAGGTGCTCCACATCGGATCGATGTTCATGGCGACCGCCTTCGCGGTCGGGCCGCTGGTCGTCATGTACCTGGTGGCACGGACCCAAGACGCGCCGGCGATCGCCCGAACGTTCTCGTTCTCGACCTCGATCGGGCGGATAGGCGGGGCGATGTATGGCCTCGGCATCGTCTTCGGCGTTCTGGCGGCTCTGAACGGCTCCATCGATCTCACCGCACCCTGGCTGCTGACCGCCTACGTCCTAGTCGATCTTGCTGGGCGTCAACGGTTTGCTCGCCGAGCGCTGGATCGGCCAGGTCGAACGGGCCGCGGAGGTGTCCCAGGCCGCGGACCTCCAGCGGCTCGTACACGCGCGAAGCCCGATCGTGTCGCTCACGATCATGATTGGACTGACCCTCGCGATCATCTTCGTAATGGTGGTGAAGCCGGCTTTGTTCTAGGTCGCGGGGCGGCAGCTTCCCAAAGCTCAATGCCAGGCCATGCCGGATCGATCAACGGTTGAGCTGGACCCTGGCCGACTGCACGACAACCGGGGCGATGGCTGCACCGCGGGTGGGCCTTGACGGTTGGTGGATACTGGGGGGGAGTATCGGAGCGAAAGACCTGGATGGACCACGCAGCCCACCAACAGCACCACGAACCAGCGCCCACGACCGAGGCCCATCACGAGGGTCACGCCGCCGGACATGACCGGCACGCCGGCCAC
>CAVQAQ010000002.1:0-210998 GCA_963710465.1 uncultured Thermoleophilia bacterium | reverse complement strand
ACATGCCGGGCACCGTTCCGCCCGAGATCTCCGCGACGCTCGCGTCGCACGTGCTCGGGGCCGGCGACCCGGCGCCGTCGGGCCTGTCGGCCGACGAGCAGCGAGCGTACGACCGGCTGAACTTCCTGTACACGACGGGCCTCGGCTACTCGATCGAGATGGGGCACCGGCCGCAGACGCTGTACGGGCTCGCCGATTCGCCCGTCGCGCTCGCCGCCTGGATGCTCGACCACGACGCGCGGAGCTACGACGACATCGCCGCCGCCTTCCGCGGCGAGCCCGTCGGCAACCTCACCCGCGACGAGGTCCTCGACAACATCACGATGACCTGGGTGACGAACACCGGTGTGTCGTCGGGCCGGCTCTACGCGGAGAACACGCTCGGCTTCTTCGACATCAAGGGCACGACGGTCCCCGCCGCCGTGACCGTGTTCCCGAACGAGCTGTACCAGGCCCCGCGGAGCTGGGCTGAGCAGGCCTACCCGAACCTCATCTACTTCAACGAGGTCGACGAGGGCAACCACTTCGCGGCCTGGCAGGAGCCGGAGATCTTCACCCGCGAGCTCCGGGCCGCCTTCACGTCACTGAGGAGGCAGTCATGACCACCACCGAGACAGCGATCGGCACCGAGCGCTTCACCGTCGAGCTCTCCGGACCAGCCGATCGACGACCTGCGCCGGCGCATCGCCGCGACACGCTGGCCCGGCAAGGAGCTCGTCGACGACCAGTCGCAGGGCGTCCAGCTGGCGACGCTGCGGAGCTCGCGCGCTACTGGGTCGAGGATTACGACTTCGGCCGGCTCGAGGCGAGGCTGAATGCCCTACCGCAGTTCATGACCGAGATCGACGGCGTCGACATCCACTTCATCCACGTGCGCTCGCAGCACGAGAACGCGTTGCCGCTGATCATCACGCACGGCTGGCCCGGCTCGGTGCTCGAGATGCTCGAGGTCATCGGGCCGCTCACGGACCCGACGGCGCATGGCGGCGACGCGGCGGACGCGTTCCACGTCGTCATCCCGTCGCATGCCCGGCTACGGCTTCTCGTCGGAGCCCGACCGAGCTCGGCTGGGACTCCGGCCGGATCGCGGCCGCGTGGGCGGAGCTGATGGACCGGCTCGGCTACACCGAGCTACGTCGCCCAGGGCGGCGACCAGGGCGCCGGCGTCACCGACGCGATGGGCCGCCAGGCGCCGGACGGCCTGGTCGGCGTCCACTTCAACTTCCTCGACGCGGTCCCGCGAGAGCTCCTGATGGCCGCGCTCAACCTCCGGCTCGCGTTCTCCGAGGAGGATCGGGAGCAGCTCAGCAAGGTCGTCGGGATCTTCATGCGCGGCTACATCGCCGAGATGGGCGAGCACCCGCAGACGATCGGCTACTCGCTCGCTGGACTCACCCGTCGGCCTCGCCGCCTGGATGCTCGATCACGACGCCGACAGCTACGACGAAGATCTCGCGCGCGTTCCTGGACGGGCGAGCCTTCGGGCGGCCTCACCCGGGACGCCGTCCTCGACAACATCACGCTGTACTGGCTGACGAGCACCGGAGCCTCGACGTCGCGGATCTACTGGGAGACGGGACGGGCCGCAAAGGCCTCGCTTGAAGCATCCGCCCCCTCACGTGCACCTTCCGGTGGCGTACACGGTGTTCCCGGACGAGCTCTTCCAGGCACCGCGGCACTGGGTCGAAGCACGCCTACCGCAACCTCATCTACTACAACGAGGCCGCGAAGGGCGGGCACTTCGCGGCGTGGGAGGAGCCCGAGATCTTCGCGGGCGAGATGCGCGCCGCCTTCCGGTCGCTCCGAACGGAGCGAGCCATGAGCACGACCGTCGACACCGCCACCGAGATCCGCCCTTCCAGGTCGAGATTCCCGACGGGCAGATCGACGACCTGCGCCGCCGCATCGCGGCGACGCGCTGGCCGCGCAAGGAGCTCGTCGACGACCGCTCGCAGGGCGTGCAGCTCGCGACGCCATCGAGGCGCTCGCGCGCTACTGGGCGACCGAGTACGACTTGGCGCCGCGTCGAGGAGAGGCTGAACGCGCTGCCGCAGTTCACGACCGAGATCGACGGCGTCGACATCCACTTCATCCACGTCCGCTCGCAGCACGAGGACGCGCTGCCGCTGATCATGACCCACGGCTGGCCGGGCTCGGTGATCGAGCTGCTCGACGCCGATCGGCCCGCTGACCGACCCGACCGCGCACGGCGGGACGCGCCGAGGACGCGTTCCACCTCGTCCTCCCGTCGCTGCCCGGCTACGGCTTCTCGGCCGAGCCGACCGAGCTCGGCTGGTGACGCCGGCCGCGTACGCGCAGGCATGGGCGGAGCTGATGCGCCGCCTCGGCTACACCCGCTACGTCGCCCAGGGCGGCGACCAGGGCGCCGCCGTCACCGACGACGATGGGCCGCCAGGCGCCCGACGGGCTGATCGGCATCCACACGAACCTGCTCAGTGCCGCGCTCGGCAGCACGCGCGGCCTGCCGGCGGAGACGCCGACGAGGAGCGTGCGGCGCTCGACGCGATCAACACGTTCCGGACGAGCGGCTTCGGCTACTTCCTCGAGCAGTCCACCCGGCCGCAGACGATCGGCTACGCGCTGCTCGACTCGCCGCTCGCGCTGGCGGCGTGGATGCTCGACCACGACACGGACAGCTACTACAAGATCGCGCGCGCCTTCGTGGACGGGCAGCCGACGGGCAACCTCACCCGCGACCACATCCTCGACAACATCACGCTCTACTGGCTGACCGCCACCGGGGCCTCGGCGGCCCGGTCGTACTGGGAGAGCGGACGCGCCGCGGCGCGCGCCGCCGGCAAGCCCCCGCCTGCGGTCTCGATCCCGGTCGGCTTCACGACCTTCCCCGGCGAGATCTTCCGCGCGCCGCGCAGCTGGGCCGAGGCCGTCTATCCCAACCTGACCTACTTCAACGAGGCCGACAGCGGCGGGCACTTCGCCGCCTGGGAGGAGCCCGAGCTCTTCTCGGCGGAGCTGCGCGCCGCGTTCCGGTTCGCTCCGCTGACCGAGAGGAGGTCGACATGGCAACAGTCGCAACTGCAACCGAGATCCGCCCCTTCGCCGCCGACGTTCCGCAGATGGAGGTCGACGACCTGCGCCGGCGCATCGCCGCGACGCGCTGGCCCGACAAGGAGCTCGTCGACGACGCGTCCCAGGGCGTGCAGCTGGCGACGCTCGAGGAGCTCGCCCGCTACTGGGCGACCGACTACGACTGGCGGCGGGTCGAGGCGCAGGCTCAACGCGCTGCCGCAGTTCATCGACCGAGATCGACGGCCTCGACATCCACTTCATCCACGTGCGCTCGCCGCACGAGGACGCGCTGCCGCTGATCATGACGCCACGGCTGGCCGGGCTCGGTGATCGAGCTGCTCGAGATCGTCGGCCCGCTGACCGACCCGACCGCGCACGGCGGCAAGCGCCGAGGACGCGTTCCACCTCGTGCTCCCGTCGCTCCCGGGCTACGGCTTCTCCGGCGAGCCGACCGAGCTCGGCTGGGACACCGGCCGCACCGGGCAGGCGTGGGCCGAGTTGATGCAGCCGCCTCGGCTACGACCCGCTACGTCGCCCAGGGCGGCGACGTCGGCGCCTCCATCACCGACGCGATGGGCCGCCAGGCGCCCGAGGGGCTGCTCGGCATCCACACGAACCTGCTCGTCGACGGCGCTGGCGCGGCGCTCATGCCGGCGGACACCGAGGAGGAACGCGCGGCGGCTCGACGCGATCGCGCACGTTCAGGACGACCGGCTTCGGCTACTTCATCGAGCATGGCCACCCGGCCGCAGACGATCGGCTACGCGCTCCTGGATTCCCCCGTCGCCCTGGCGGCCTGGATGCTCGACCACGACACGGACAGCTACTACAAGATCTCCCGCGCCTTCGTCGACGGGGAGCCCGCGGGCAATCTCACGCGGGACCACATCCTCGACAACATCACGCTGTACTGGCTGACGGGCACCGGGGCCTCGGCGGCCCGGTCGTACTGGGAGAGCGGACGAGCCCGGCACGCGCGGCCGGCCATGCGCCTCCGCCGACGTCAGCTCCCGGTCGGCTTCACGACGTTCCCGGACGAGATCTAGCGCCCCGCGCAGCTGGGTCGAGGCGGGCGTATCCCGACGCTCACCTACTTCAACGAGGTCGACCGTGGCGGCCACTTCGCCGCCTGGGAAGAGCCCGGCCTCTTCACCGACGAGCTGCGCGCAGCGTTCAGGGCGCTGCGCTGAAAGGAGCACACCATGTCCGAGACACAACCAACCATCGTCCTCGTCCACGGAGCCTTCGCCGATGCGTCCAGCTGGAACGGCGTGATCGAGCGGCTGCAGGCGAAAGGCCTGACGGTCACCGCCCCGCCGAATCCGCTGCGCGGCATCGCGATCGACTCCGCCTACATCGCGAGCGTGCTCGAGCAGATCCCCGGGCCGGTGCTCCTTGTCGGCCACTCGTATGGCGGCGCGGTCATCACGAACGCTGCGACCAACGCGGCGAACGTCATCGGCCTCGTGTACGTCGCCGCCTTCGCGCCCGACGAGGGTGAGGCGCTCGGCGCAGTCACGCCGACGTCGAAGGACAGCGTCCTGAACACGGCGCTCGTTCCAATGCAGTACCCGGCAAACGGCGGCACGGCGACGGAGTTCTCCATCGCTCCCGCAAAGGTCCGCGAGGCCTTCGCCGGCGACCTCTCCGACAAGGACATCGCGCTGATCGGCGTCACGCAACGGCCGATCTCCGAACGCGCGTTCTCCGATGTGAATGGCCCGCCGGCCTGGAAGCGGCTGCCGTCATGGGCCGTCGTCGCAACGGGCGACCATGCGGTCGGCACGGACATCGCTCGTTCGATGGCGGAGCGCGCCGGCGCGACCATCACGGAGGTCGAGGGCTCGCACGTGATCATGGTCTCGAAGCCCCAGGCCGTGACGGACGTGATCGTGGAAGCCCTCGCCAGGGTCGGGACGGAAGCGATGGCAGGCGCGCGATGACCCTGTCCGGCCGCGTCACCCAGGGCTCCGTCCCCTCGCTCACGGGTGCGACGTCCTGGCTGAACTCGGAGCCCCTCACACCCGAGGGGCTCCGGGGGCAGGTCGTCGCCTTCGACTTCTGCACGTACACGTGCATCAACTGGCTCCGGACCGTCCCGTACATCCGGGCGTGGCAGGAGAAGTACGGCCACCGGGGCTTCACGGTCGTCGGCGTCCACACGCCCGAGTTCCCGTTCGAGCGGGAGCTCGAGTACATCCGCCCGGAGCTCGCCCGCCGCGGCATCGAGTACCCGGTCGCCGTGGACAGCGACTACGGCGTCTGGCAGGCGTTCGACAACCACTACTGGCCGGCGCTCTACCTCGCCGACGCCGAGGGTGAGATCCGCTTCAGCCACTTCGGCGAGGGCCGCTACGACGACATCGAACGGGCCATCCAGGAGCTCCGTCGGCGTCGACGAGGATCTGGTGTCGGTCGAGCCGCGGGGCGACGAGGTGTCCGCCGTCTGGGAAGACGTGCGGTCGCCCGAGTCCTACCTCGGCTACGAGCAGGCGGAGAGCCTCGCGTCGCCGGGCGGCGGCGCGCTCGACCGAGAGCGCGCGTACGAGCTGCCCGCGGAGCTCCGGCTCAACCAGTGGGCCCTGGCCGGGCAGTGGACGATGCGTCCGGGCCGCGTCGACCTCGACGAGGCCGGCGGCCGCATCGCGTTCCGCTTCCACGCCCGCGACGTGAACCTGATCGTCGGCGCGCTCGAGCCGGGAAAGCGGGTCGGCTTTCGCGTCACCGTCGACGGCCGCGAGCCGGGCGCGTCGCACGGGGTCGAGTGCGACGAGCACGGCACCGGGACGGTGGGCGAGCCGCGCATGTACCAGCTGGTGCGCGTCGCCGGCCGCCCCAACGAGCGGACGTTCGAGATCGAGTTCGATGAAGGAGGGATCGCCGCGTACTGCTTCACGTTCGGGTAGGCCGTTTGCGCGCCGGACGAACGTTTGTGCCAACCTCGACCCGACGAAGGGAGAGGGAACGCGGGACGGCCGGCTACCCGGGCAGGTGTATTCAGGTGAGTCGGCAACGGCGGCTCCATGGCAGCCGCCGTTGCTCGGCCGTCACGACGAGTGCGCGGCGATCGACCGCCTGCTGGACGGTGTGCGGAGGGGCGCGAGCGGCGCCCTGCTGATCCGCGGCGAGCCTGGACTCGGGAAGTCGACGCTACTGGGCTACGCCGCACAGGTCGCGGAGGGCTTCCGCCTCGTACGGGCGGGCGGGGTCGAGGGCGAGATCGAGCTTCCGTATGCCGGGCTGCAGCACGTGTGCGCCCCGCTCATGGACGGTATTGGCTCGCTCCCCGAGCCGCAGCGCGACGCGATGGCAGTCGCCTTCGGTCTCAGCGTGGGCGAGACCCCGGACCGCTTCCTCGTCGGCCTGGCCGCGCTGAGCCTGCTGTCGGCGGCGGCGGAGGACCAGCCGCTGCTCGTCCTCGTTGACGACGCGCATTGGCTCGGCGCGGCGTCCCGCCAGGCGCTCGCGTTCGTCGCGCGCCGCCTCGGCGCCGACTCGGTCGCGCTGCTGCTCGCTGCGCGCGAGTCGACAGAGGAGCTCGACGGCGTCCCGGAGCTCCGGCTGTCAGGCCTCTCCGATCCGGACGCACGGAAGCTCCTCGACGCCGTGCTCGTCGGCCGCTTCGAGGAGCTCGTGCGGGAGCGGTTCCTGGCGGAGACGCGCGGAAACCCGCTCGCTCTTCTCGAGCTGCCCTGGACGCTCACGCCCGCAGAGGAGGCCAGCGGCCTTGCGCTGCACAGCGGGGTGCCGCTCTCGGGTCGTATCGAGGAGAGCTTCCGCCGCCGCATCGCCCCGCTGCCCGAGCAGACGAGGCAGCTGATGCTCGTCGCCGCGGCCGAGCCGGTCGGCGACTCGATGCTGCTCTACCGCGCCGCCGACCAGCTCGGCATCCCCCGCGACGCGGCGGACGCCGCCGAGGAGGCCGGCCTGCTCGAGGTCCGTGAGCGGCTGACGTTCCGTCATCCGCTCGTCCGCTCGGCGGTCTACCGATCGGCCTCCCCGCAGGAGCGGCGCCTCGCCCACGGCGCAATCGCCGACGCGACCGATCCTGTCCTCGAGCCCGATCGCCGCGCGTGGCACCGGGCCCAGGCGACGGCAGCGCCGGATGAGGACGTCGCGGCCGAGCTCGAGGGCACGGCCGAGCGTGCCCAGGCACGCGGCGGGCTCGCGGCCGCTGCCGCCTTCCTGGAGCAGGCCTCAGCGCTGACCCCAGATGCAGCGCGCCAGGCCGAGCGCCGGCTGCGCGCCGCCGAGCTGAAGCAGGAGGCGGGCGCCTTCGACGACGCGATGACGCTGCTCGGCTTCGCCGAGGCCGGGTCACTCGACGAGCTGCAGGCCGCCCGCTGTGCCCGTGTGCGCGCGCGCATCACCGTTGCGCGACAGCGGGATACGCCGTCTTTGCTCGCGCTCCTCGACGCAGCGCGGCGTCTCGGCCCGCTCGACACCGAGCTCGCGCAGGAGACGGCGCTCGAAGTGCTGACGGCGGCGTACGGCGTGGGGGATTCCGATGCCATCCCGGTCGTGGCGCAGGCCCTGGACGAGGCGCCGCTGACCGGCTCGTCCCATCCGGCCGAGCTGCTGCTGCGCGGCTGGGGCCGGCTGCTGAACGACGGCTACCCGGCGGGAACCGACCTCCTGCGCGCGGCCATGATCGCCTTCCGCGACGAGCAGTTCACGACCGTGCACGAGATCCAGGCGCTGCATTTCGCCGTCGGGATCGCCTCGTCGCTCTGGGACTTCGAGAGCTGGTACGTGATTGCCGAGCGCAACGTCGCGCTGACGCGGGCCGCCGGGGCGCTGGGCACGCTCCCGGTGGCGCTCGAGAATTTCGCCGAGGCGCAGATCGCCGCGGGCGAGTTCGCGGCGGCGGCGGTGACGCTGGAAGAGGCGGACATGGTCAGCGAGGCGACCGGGAGCGCGGAATCGATCGAGGGCTGGCCGCGGCTGCACGCGTGGCGCGACGACGATGTGCGGGCCCTCGAGCAGATCGAGCTCCACGAACGGCGTGGCGCCGGCCGTGGGGGCGCGCTCGTCTACACGGAGCTCGCCCGCGCGATCCTGTTCAACGGCCTCGGCCGCTACGAGGAGGCGGTTCTCGCGGCCGAACGTTCCTGCGAAAACCATCCGCTCAAGGCGTTCGGCCGGGCGCTGGCCGAGCTGGTCGAGGCCGCCGTTCGAACCGGAGACAGGGAGCGCGCGGAGAGCGCGTTCGAGCTGCTCGCGGAGCGGACGCGCCTCGGCGACAACGACTGGTCGCTCGGGCTCGAGGCGCGCCTGCGGGCGCTGCTCAGCGAGGGCGAGGAGGCGGAGCGTCTGTACGAGGAGGCGATCGAGCGCGTGGGCAGGACCCGCGTTCGCCCGGAGCTGGCGCGCGCGCACCTCGTGTACGGCGAGTGGCTCCGACGCGAGAACCGGCGCGTAGAGGCCCGCGACCAGCTGCGCACGGCGCACCAGCTTTTCGACTCGATGGGCGCGTACGCGTTCGGCGAGCGCGCGCGTCGGGAGCTGCTGGCGACCGGGGAGACGGCGCGCAAGCGCACGGACGACGCGCGCGGCGAGCTCACGGCGCAGGAGGGGCAGATCGCGCGCCTGGCGGCCGAGGGCTACACGAACCCCGAGATCGGCGCGCAGCTCTACATCAGCCCGCGCACCGTGGAGTGGCACCTGCGCAAGGTGTATCCCAAGCTCGGCGTGACCTCGCGCCGCGAGCTGCGGTCGGCGCTGGCCGGCCGGTAGCGGCTACGCCTTCTCCCAGACGGATACGTGCTTCGTGCTGCCCGCCGTGAACGGCTCGCGCTTCCAGCCGGCCCACCGCTCGCGGAGCCGCATGCCGGCGATGCGCGCCATCAGGTCGAGCTCGGCGGGCCAGACGTAGCGGAACGGCACCGAGACGCGGTGCCAGGCACCGCCCTCTGACCAGAAGTGGTGCGAGATGAGCCCCTGGTGGACGAGGTCGAACTCGTCGAAGCCGAGGTGGTCGTCGCTCACGTCGAACGGCCGCACGGTCTCGCCGGGCGGCAACCGCTGCAGCTCGGGCACCGTGATCTCGACGACGAAGCACCCGCCCGGCTCGAGGTGCGCGGCCACGTTCTCGAAGCAGGCGACCTGCTCGTCCTGCGTCGTCAGGTTCCCGATCGTGTTGAAGACGACGTACGCCAGCGTGAACGTCCTGCCGACCCGCGTCGTCGCGAAATCACCGATCGTGACGCCGATGGCCTCTGCGCCCGGCTTGGCCCGCAGCCGCGCGACCATCGCCTCCGAGAGGTCGATGCCGTGCACTCGAACGCCGCGGGCGGCGAGCGGCAGCGCGATCCGCCCGGTGCCGATGCCGAGCTCGAGCGCGGCGCCTTCTCCCGCCAGGCCGGCGAGGAAGTCGACCACCGGGTCGACGACCGCCGGCTCGAACAGATCGGCTGCGGATTCGTCATAGCGTGCGGCGACGGACTCGCCGAAGTGGTCCTCGTGCACCGCGCGAGGGTAACCACGCGCAACATCAGGCGCCCTGCGCGCGTCTCAACGCATACAGGTGTCGTTGGGAGGCATCACAGGTTCGCGGCGCGTCCGCCGCAGGATGACCTGGCTCGCCGCGCTCGGGGCGGTGGCCGGGGTGATTGCGTGCTCGTCGCCGTCCTTCCAAATCACGGCGGCAACACGACGGTCGGGCCTAGGGTGGACTCGCCGCGGCACCACATCGCGGCCCAGGAGAAGAAGCTGAAGAAGCTGCCACCCGAAGCGCGCCGCGTGGCCGGCGAGTTCATTCTCACCGCGGTCGCGCGCAAGCACCTCGCTGCAGCCGCGGGTCAACGTCGCGCTCCCGCACGTCCAGTGACGTAGGCTCGGCCAACCCGACAAGGAGGCCTCAATGGCAGTCGCGCGCGTCGTCACGTTCGACGGTGTCAACTCGGAGCGGATGCAGCAGATGCAGCAGGAGATGTCGGGCGGCGAGCGCCCGCCGGACGTGCCGGCCACGGAGATCGTCGTGCTGCACGACCCGGGCTCGGAGAAGTCGGTGGTCATCCTCTTCTTCGACAGCGAGGCCGATTACGCCCAGGGCGACGCGGCGCTGAACGCCATGCCGGCCGGAGACACGCCCGGCAGCCGCACCGGCGTCCAGAAGTACAACGTTGCCGCCCGCATGACGGCGTAACCGGACGAGTGACGCAGCCCGGCTGCGTCGCCGCCGATAACCGGGTCCAGGTTCGCCCATGGGAATCACAGTCCCCGGTTTCACGCTGGGCTTCGTGCCCGAAGACGATCCCGAGCCCTCGGGCTTCGGCCGCCGGGCGGTCGCCTGCGCGGTCGACGTGACGCTCATGTGGGTGCTCGTGGTCTTCACGTGCCTGGTCGCCGTGATGCTCCCGGAAGTGCCGGGCGCGCTCGTCGGTCTTTACGCGGTCATCGGCGTCGTGCCGACGTACCTGACGTACTTCCACGGCAGCCCGAGCGGCCAGACGCCGGGGAAGCGCCTGCTCGGCATCACTGTCCGCGCGGAGGAGGGCGGGCGGCTCGGCTACGGGCGAGCGCTCAAGCGGGCGGTCGCGCTAGTCGTCGTGCTGCTCGTCCCGGTGCTCAACATCGTGGCCGTAATCCGGCCCGCGCGGCATCCACGTCGTCGCGCCTACCACGACGATGTGGCGCGCACCGACGTGGTCAAGGTCGCGGACTACTTCGTCGATTAGCACGCAGCCGACCGGATGCGGGGTTACCGTTGCGGGGTGCTGGCAGACGAGCGCCCGCGGCAGGGCCTGGCCCGGCTCGACCCGGCGCTCCAGGGCGCGCTGCTACGGGCGCAGACCGAGGCGCTCCTCGACGGCATCCTCTTCGTCTCCGGCGAGGGCCGCATCCTGCTTGCCAACCGCCGCTTCGCCGAGATCTGGGGCGTGCCGGACGAGGTCCTCGCGAGCGGCTCGGACGACGCCGCGCTCGCGTTCGTGCGTGACAAGCTCCGCGACCCGGACGAGTTCGTCGAGCGCGTCGAGTACCTCTACCGCCACCCCGACGAGACGAGCCGCGACGAGATCCTGCTGCTCGACGGGACCACGATCATCCGCTACAGCGCCCCGGTCACGCTCGACGACGGCAGCTACGCCGGCCGCGTGTGGTTCTTCCGCGACGTCACCGACCGCGTCCGCCAGGAACGCGAGCAGCAGTTCCTGGTCGAGGCAACGACGCTGCTCTCGTCGTCGCTCGACTACGAGACGACGCTTGCGAGCGTCGCCGGGCTCGCGGTGCCCGAGCTCGCGGACTGGTGCGTGATCGACCTGCTCACCGACGACGGGGCGATCAGACGCGTCGCCGTCGTCTGCGGCGATCCGAGCCGGCAATCGGTCGCGGATGAGATCAGGGCGAGCTACCCGCCGCAGCTCGACCGCACGGAGGGGACCTCGAAGGTGCTACGCGGGGGCGTCGCCGATCTGGTCCAGCACGTCACGCCCGAGTGGGTCGACGAGATGGCCCCGTCCGGGCGCCAGCGGGAGCTGCTGCGCAGCCTGGACCTCTGCTCGAACCTGCTCGTGCCGCTGATCGCGCGCGGGCGCACGATCGGCGTGCTGACGCTGGCCACTGCGGAGTCGAAGCGGGTCTACGGCTCCGCCGACGTGGCGCTGGCGGAGGAGCTCGCCCGGCGGGCCGCGATCGCCGTCGACAACGCGCGGCTGTACCGCGAGGTCGCCGAGCGCGCGCAGGCGGCACAGGTGCTCGCGTTCGTCGGCGACGGCATCGTTCTGGTCGACCCGGCCGGCGTCGTCCGCCTCTGGAACGCGGCCGCCGAGACGATCACCGGCCTCGCCGCGGAACAAGTTGTCGGCGCGCTGGCAACGGAGGCGATTCCCGGCTGGGAGACGCTCGCCGCGCGCGTCACGCCTGCCGACGCCCCGGGCGAGA
This sequence comes from uncultured Thermoleophilia bacterium, assembly GCA_963710465.1. GTDB lineage: Bacteria > Actinomycetota > Thermoleophilia > Gaiellales > Gaiellaceae > JACVRM01. The sequence continues at coordinate 199,064 of CAVQAQ010000002.1, read as the reverse complement.
CGCCGCCCGGGGAGGTCCTGCCCCTCCGGGTCGGCGGCCGCGACCTGTGGTTGTCCGTCGTCGGGGTGCGCTTCCATGCCGGCACCGTCTTCGCCTTCCGCGACCTGACGGCCGAGCGCGAGGTCGAGAAGCTGAAGAGCGACTTCGTCTCGACCGTCTCGCACGAGCTGCGCACGCCGCTCGCCGGCGTGTACGGCGCGGCGATGACGCTGCGCCGCGCCGACGTCGTGTTCGACGACGAGCAGCGGGACGTCCTGCTGGACGTGATCGCAGCCGAGGCTGGGCGGCTGGCGCGCATCATCGAGGACATCCTCTCGGCCGGCCAGCTCGAGGCCAACACGCTGACCCTCAGCCTCGACCGGGTCGAGGCGGACACGCTCGCCGCCGAGGCGATCCAGGCCGCGCGCCTGCGCTTCGCCGAGGTCGCCTTCGAGCTCACGCTCGACGGCAACGCCGTGGTCCGTGCCGACCGCGCGCGCCTTCTGCAGGTGCTCGGCAACCTCATCGACAACGCGGTCAAGTACTCGCCGCCGAGCGCACCGGTCGACGTCGAGGTCGTTCCGCTCCGAGACCACGTACGTTTCGCCGTCTCGGACCGGGGGCTCGGGATTCCCGCCGCCGACCGCGACCGCGTGTTCGACAAGTTCTTCCGGCTCGATCCCCACCTCGCGCGCGGCGTGGGCGGGACCGGGCTCGGGCTCTACATCTGCCGCGAGCTCGTCGAGTTGATGGATGGCCGCATCTGGGCCGAGGCCCGCGCCGGCGGCGGCTCCACGTTCCTCGTCGAGCTTCCCACCGGCTGACCCTTCTCGTCGACGAGGTCGAGCAGCGGGCCGAAGGCGTCGCGCACGAGTCCCTCGAACGTCTCCGGCAGAACGCCGGAGCGTCCGTGTAGCCGCGCAGGTGGTGGAGGTAGGCGTCCCACTCGTCGGCGCGATCGGCGAATCGCACGCGGTGCTCGGCGACGAGCGCCTCGAGGATGGACAGGTTGCGCTCCGGCGGCGCGAAGCCGCGCTGGGCAGTGGCGTGCACCTCCGCCCGTGACACGGGCGTCGCCCGCGAGGGCAGCGGCGCGGCCTCGGCCTCCGGCTTCGGGACGACGCGCCCGGCGAGCGCCTCGCGCCTGGCGAGGTCGTGCTCGCGTTCAGCGACGAGCGCGAGCCGCGGCGCGCTCGCGGCCTCAGCGCGGTCAAGGGCGCTCGTCTCCGCCGTCTCCCACAGGGCGGCGAGCTCCGCCTCACGGGCCGCGACGAGCTCTTCGCGACGGGCGACGTCGGCGGCCTTGCGGTCGAGCTCGACGGCCGCCTTCCCCTGGCCACGGATGACGCCGACAAGTTGCTCGGTGCGCTCGGCGAGATCGCGGTCGCGGCCTCGGCGTCCTGCTTGCTCAGCTCGAGCTCCTGCTCGCGGCGCTCGACGTCGGACATGCGAAGCTCCGCTCCCGGACGGCCGCGTCGCGCTCGTCGAGGATCGACAGCGCCATAGCGCGCTCCTCCAACTCACGCTGACGCGCCTCGAGGGCGGTTTGCCGGTCGGCGAGCGCTTCCGCCAGCGCGGCGGCCTCACGCCCGCGCCGGGCGACCTCCGCCTCCTGCTCGACGACCCGGCGCGCATGCCGCTCGGTCGCACGCTCGCTCTCTCCTGCTCGTGAACCTCCTGCCGGCGCGCCTCGACCATGGCGGTCTCTTCGCCGAGCGTGGTCTGCTGCCCGGCCACGTGCGCTTCTGCTGCTGCCGTCGCGCGTTCCTGCTTCGCCAGTTCCCGGGCGTGTGCGTCTAAGGACGCGCTCGCGCTCGGCGACGTCGGCGAGACGCTTGTCGAGCTCGAACTGGCGCCGTTCTGTCCGCAGAGGTTTTCGACGACGCGCTAGGCCCCGAGCAGCGCAGCATGCTCGCGCTGCGCGGCAACGCGGAGGCGCTCCTCGATCTCGACTCGGCGGGCATCGAGGTCATCGGCGACGGCCGCCAGCTCCTCCTCGCGCGACGCGATCTCGGCGATCCGCCGCTCGAGCTCGGCAGTTGTCCGGTGTCGAGCCTGCTCGGCGAATTCGAGCTTGCGCCGCGCCTCGGCCGACCTGCGCCTGCCTGGCCTCGAGCGCCTCCTCGACGGCGGCCAGATGGTGCTCGCGCTCATCCTTGAGGTCGGCGAGCAGGTCTGCCTGAGGGGTGTCGGCCGCGGACACCCCTCGTCTGTGATCCGTTTCATCGCGCGCTCTGCGAATGATGTCGGCGCGGGCGGATGCCTCTCGAGCCCTGGAAAGCAGATCCGGTCCGCGATAGCCTCACAGGTGCCCGAGAAGGCCTGACTCGGCATGGCGTGCGGGGCGGCTTGCGATTCTCCCCCTGCAGCCGCCCCGCGCTCCGACGTCAGCCCGGCGGCCAGGCCCCCGCGAGCCGCTCGCGCGTCGCCGCCAGGTGTTCCGGAAGCACGCGCACGTCACCCAGGACCGGCATGAAGTTCGTGTCGCCCGACCAGCGCGGGACGACGTGCAGGTGCATGTGGTCGACGATGCCGGCACCGGCCGCGCGGCCGATATTCCAGCCGAGATTGAAGCCATCGGGCGAGTAGAGCTCCCCCAGTGCCGCGATCCCCTCGGTGGCGAGCCGGTGGATCTCGACCACCTCGTCCGGCGCCAGGGCTGCGAGGTCGCCGGTGTGCCGGTTCGGCGCGACCATGAAGTGCCCGGACGTATACGGGAAGCGGTTCAGGAGCACGAAGGCACGCTCGCCCCGGTGCACGACGAGCCCCTCCTCGTCGTCACCGGCGAGGGCATCGCAGAACACGCAGCCGGTCGCCGAGTCGGCCGACCCGACGTACTCGAGCCGCCACGGGGCCCAGAGGTGTTCCATGGGCGTGTTCTACAGGGCTGTCCCCGAAGGGGCTGTCCTCGTGCTTTCAGCGACGGGCGCTGCACGACACTCGGGACAGCCCTCGCCGTCGCGGGTACAGCCGCTACAGCCAGTGCTTGAGACGGAAGAAGGCGAGCGCCCCGATCGCAGCCGTGATCATGGCGCCCACGATGACCCAGAAGGCGGCGGCGGTGTCGAAGCCGGGGAAGTCGACGTTCATGCCGAAGATGCCGGTGATGAGCGTGAGCGGCAGCAGGGTGACGCTGATGATCGTGAGCACGCGCAGGACGTCGTTCTGGCGGTGCGAGATCACCGACTCGTTGGTGTCCTCGAGCGCTTCGACGACCTCCTTGTAGTTGTCCAGCAGGTCCCAGATGCGCTCGGAGGCGTCGACGATGTCGTCGAAGTAGAGCTCGAGCGACTCCGGCAGGAACCGCTCGACGTAGCGCTCGAGGCTGCGCAGCGTCGAGCGCTCGGGCTTGATGATCTTGCGGTAGGAGATGATCTCCTGCTTGACGTTCGAGAGGTCCCGGACGACCGACTCGGAGGCGCCCTCGAACATGTCGTCCTCGATTGAGTCGAGCTTGTGCCCGATCTTGTCGAGGATCGGGAAGCAGTAGTCCATGAGGTCGTCGAGGATCTCGTAGAGCAGGCGCCCGGAGCCGTTGGCGAAGAGCTCTGTCCGGAACGCCTCGTCCTCGCGGCAGCGTGTAAACAGCCGCGTGACCGGCAGCAGCGGGACGGCCGGGAGCGTGACGACGTAGTCGGGCCCGAGGAACACGTCGAGCTCGGCCCCGTTCAGGCGCTGGACGTTCTTGTCGTAGAACGGGAAGTGGAGGACGACGAAGAGGTAGTCCGGGTACTCGTCGATCTTCGGCCGCTGGCGCTTCGAGAGCACGTCCTCGACGTCCAGCTCGTGCCAGCCGAAGCGCTCTGCGAGCGCACTGATCGCCTGCTCGTCGGGACGGTCCAGATGGACCCAGGTGAGGCCGGCGGCCTCGACCTCAGCGGGCTCGGGGCGGAACGGCTCCTGGAGCGGGAGCGTCCGGCCGCGCGGGCGACGGATCCGAGGCAGGCTCGGCATGGGTACTGAACGGATCCTCGGTCGCCGGCATCACACTCGCATTCTAGCCGCCGCCCGGGTCGCCCTCCTCCAAACACGTCGCGTGCCAACTGCCTCTCATGCTGCGCGCCGCGCGACTGCGGACAAGCACTGCCCATGGTGATCGGCATGATGATGGTCGTCCGGATGGCGGTCGCGACCGTGATGACGCTGACGCTCTCGAATGAGCGCGCCACCGCGCGCACAAACGACTCCGGCAACGCCTACACCTCGCCGAGAGTGGTCTGAACACGGCGCTCTCCGTCCTCATCGACGCCGCGAATCCGAGCGACCCGTCGACGATCACGGGCACCACGTCAACGTCGATGAACGGCGGGATCGGAACGAGCGGATCGCCGCTGACAACGGCAACGATCGTCGGCGGCTGCACCGGCGGGAACCCCGACCCGCATCCGTGCAGCTCGACCGACAACGTCTACGCGACCACGATCTCCCAGACCACGGCGCCGCTGACGAAGCCGACCGTCGACCTCGCCAACGCCTATGCGACCGCCCAGCCCGGCCCGCTGAACAACTGCACGACCGGTTCGATGCCCGGCGGGTTCGACAACGACACGACGATGAACCGCAGCGCATACCGCTCCAGGCCTTTGAGGGTCAAGCGCGGCTAGGCCGCTCGGTCGTTCAGGCAGGCGTCAGGCAGGGTAGGCGAGCGTCGGGCCGCCTCTGGGCGCCTCGCCATGAGCAGAGCCCCCGCCAGCCGTCTGCGCTTCCGCCGCCGCCCTCGCCGGGCGCTGCGGGTCGTCGTCGCGGCGATCGCCGTCGCTGCGGTTGCGGCCGGGGTCGCCGCGCTGCTCGTCACGCAGGGCGGGGACGGTCGCCGGCGCCGCCCACGACGACCCGCGCGGTCGCGGATCCGGTGAAGCGCAACCGGCTCGTCGTCACTCGGCTGGTGCCGGCCGGGACAGGGACGCTGCCCGCAGCCGTCCAGGACGCGGCGGCGGCGCCGCTCTCCCGATCGCGGGCGGTCGCGGCCGGCGGGCTGTCCGCCGCAGACGTCTCCACCACCGACGTGCGCGTCGTCTCGGTGCGGGGAGGGCGCACCGCGAGCCACCTGCCGCTCGCGCTCCACGATGCGGCCGCGGCGTCGGTCGGCGGCCACGCGTACCTGCTGGGCGGCGGCGACGGGACGGCGCAGCACGACGCGATCCTCCGCATCGACCCTGGCACGGCGCCGCAGACGGTGGGACGGCTGCCGGCGCCGAGCTCGGACCAGGCCGCCGCGGTCGTCGGCGGAACGGTCTACGTGATCGGCGGCTACACGGGCTCGGCCTGGCTCGACACCGTCGTCGCCTGGCGGCCCGGCTCGACCGCGCGCGTCGTGGGCCACCTGCCGACGCCGGTGCGCTACGCGGCCGTGACCGGGGCGAACGGCCGCGTAGTCATCGCCGGCGGGTCGCTCCCGAACGGGACGGCCTCGCGGGCCGTGTACGCCTTCGACCCGGCCACGCGCCGCGTCACGCGCGCGGGCCGGCTGCCCGAGGCGACCACGCACGCGGCGGCGGCCACGGTGGGGGGCACCGCGTACGTCATCGGCGGGCGCGGAGCGGCCGCCGACACGCCGACGGACGCGATCGAAGCCGTCGACCTCCGCCGGCGGCGTGTGCGCACGGCCGGGACAGTGCCCGTCGCGCTCTCGGACGCGGCAGCGGTTACGCTCGGGCACAGGGTGCTCGTCATCGGCGGACGCGGCCCCAGCGGCACCACGGACAGCGTCTTCCGCCTGCGCGTCGCCGAGGGCGCGGGACCGAAGCGGCAGGTCGCGTCCAACGTCTACGCGGCCGACGGCGCCGGGATGCTCGACGGCCCCGCGCGGCACGCGCTCGACCGCGTCTACGTCCCCAATAGCCAGAGCAACACGGTCGACGTTATCGACCCGCGCACCTTCAAGGTCGTGCGCCACTTTGCCGTCGGCGCGTTGCCGCAGCACGTCACGCCCGTCGTGGGACCTGCGCCGGCTCTACGTCCTGAACGACGTCGGGAACTCACTGACCCGCATCGACCCGACGACCGGAGAGCCGGGCCGCACGATCCCGGTCGAGGATCCGTACAACCTCTACTTCACGCCCGACGGGCATTACTCGATCGTCGTCGCCGAGCGCCTGCACCGGCTCGACTTCCGCGACCCGCACACGTTCGAGCTGAAGCGATCGGTGAACGTGCCGTGCGCCGGTGTCGACCACATGGACTTCTCGGCCGACGGGACGCGCGCGGTCGCGAGCTGCGAGTTCTCCGGGCAGCTGCTCTACCTGGACGTCGAGCACCCGCGCGTGCTCCGGACGCTGACGCTCCCCGGCGGGCCGTCACGATGCCGCAGGACGTGAAGCTCTCACCGGACGGCCGGACGTTCTGGGTGGCCGACATGAACGCCGGCGGCGTCTGGAAGATCGACGCGCAGCGGTTTCGCGTTGTGGGCTTCCTCAAGACCGGGCGCGGCGCGCACGGGCTTTACCCGAGCCGCGACGCCCGCCTGCTCTACGCGTCGAACCGCGGCGAGGGCTCGATCTCGGTCATCAGCTTCCGGACGCGGCAGGTGCTGCGGAAGTGGTGGATCCCAGGCGGCGGCTCCCGGACATGGGCGGCGTGTCCGCCGACGGCAAGGTGCTGTGGCTGTCGGGCCGCTACAACGCCGTCGTCTACGCGATCTCGACGCGAACCGGGAAGCTGCTGGCGCGGATCCCGGTCGGCAACGGCCCGCACGGCATGTGCGTGTGGCCGCAGCCCGGGCGGCACTCGCTCGGGCATACCGGCATCCTGCGCTGACGTGGCGCGCACACCGTTCCTGCTGGACGACGGCGTCGTCTTCCTCAACCACGGCTCGTTCGGCGCCTGCCCGCGAGCCCGTGTTTGCCGAGTACCAGCGCTGGCAGCGCGAGCTCGAGCGTGAGCCGGTCGACTTCATCGCGCGGCGGCTGACCGGGCTGCTCGAGGATGTCCGCGCCCAGCTCGGCGCGTTCGTCGGCGCCGACCCGGAAGAGCTCGCGCTGCTGCCGAACGCCACCACGGGCGTGAACGTCGTCGCCCGATCGCTGGAGCTGCGCCCGGGCGACGAGGTGCTCTCGACCGATCACGAGTACGGCGCGATGCGGTACGTCTGGCAGGACGCCTGCGAGCGGGCCGGAGCTTCGTGGGTCGAAGCACCCGTGCCGGTGCCGTGCACGACGGACCACGAGATCGTGGACGCCGTGTGGGCCGGCGTCACCGCACGGACGCGCGTGCTTTTCGTCAGCCACATCACCTCGCCGACCGCTATCCGCTTCCCGGTCACGGAGCTCTGCCGCCGCGCCCGCGCGGCCGGGATCCTCAGCGTCGTCGATGGCGCGCACGCGCCCGGACAGCTCGACCTCGACCTGGAGGCGCTGGGAGCAGACTTCTACGCGGGGAACTGCCACAAATGGCTGTGCGCGCCCAAGGGCAGCGGCTTCCTGTGGGCCCGCCCCGAGCTCCGCGACCTCCTCCGCCCGCACGCGCTCAGCTGGGGCGCGCGCTCGGAGCGGTTCGCCGAGCGGCACGGCCGGCACGGGACGACCGACCCCTCTGCATACCTCGCGCTCCCGGCGGCGATCGCCTTCCACCGCGAGCACGTGGCCCCGGCGCGGGCTGCGTGCCACGCGCTCGCGGCGGAGTTCGCGCCGCTCCTGGGTGAGCCCGTCGCCGCACCCGGTCGTTTCCATCAGATGGCAAGCGTCGAGCTTCCGACCGGAGACGCAGCACGGGTACGCCGGCGTTTGTGGGAGGAGCACCGGATCGAGGTCGTGGCGGAAGAGTGGAACGACCGGCCGCTATTGCGCATCTCCGTGCAGATCTATAACACGCGCGAAGATCTGCAAACGCTTGTGGAAGCGCTGTGCTGAGTTACGGGGTGTCGCGGCGCGAGAGCCAGGCGAGGAACCCGATCAGCCCGGCCGAGATGCCGAGCAGCGCGATGAACGCGCGGCGCTCCTTCTCGCCCATGCGTTGCTCGCGACCCAAATGCGCCAGGCAGGAATCGAACCTGCCTGCAAACCGGGGGTTTTTCTCGTCCGGGGTAGGCACCGGGGTAGGCACGCGGTGAGCGCGTCCGGTCACGTTCTCATCCATTCGCCTGGAATGTTGCCACCCGGAGCTCGGTTTCGGAGCGCTCGCACGGCTGCGCCTATCCGCCGAGCTCGGCGGCATCGGGCGGGTGTGCTCGCACTGCTCGGTGGCCTGCTCGAGGTGGTTGGCGATCCTCTCCACCGTGAACGGGGCAAGCGCACGCTCCACCCAGCCGGTGATCGCGGCGACGGCGGCCTCGCGCTCCTTGCGTTGCGCGGGCGTCAGGTTGCGCTCGTACGCGGCGAACGCGCGCCGCGAGCCTGTTGCCACGTTTCGTAGCGGGACGGCTGAACGGTTCACTCATGGCGCAACGTGGCGGTCGAAGAGCGCGACGACCTGGGGGCGCAGTTCGGGGTGTCGGGTTATCCGGGTCGTCTCGACGCAGCCGGGCAGCTCTTGCAGCGCCTGCTCGAGCGCGTCGAGGGGTTCGCCGGTAGCGACGTAGTGCGCCTCGATGCGGATTTGCGTCGACCCGACCGCGGGAGCCGGGGCGCCGTCGTACAGGTACTCGTAGTGCGCGACGCCGGCTCGGACGCCCTGGAAGCAGCGCCATTCGATGGCTCTCTTGAGAGCGGGGCCGTCCCACACCCGCGTCATCGCAGCATCCCTTCGTAGTCGAGTTCGGCCTCGTCGGCGAGCACATGCGAGTAGGTGTTCGCGGTGACGGCGAGGTTGCGCTGGCCGACGTGCTCGCCGATGCGCGCCCACGGCACCCCGGCCAGGTGCAGCAGGCTGATCCGCCGGTGGCGCAGGTCGTGCGGTGAGAACGTCGGCACGCCGGCGGCGATGCAGGCGCGGGCGATCGCGGTGCGGAACCGGTCGCCGCCGAACCCCTGGAACACGCGCCGGTCGGCGGTGCGGTCGTCGCGCGGCACGAGCGCGCAGACGGCGTCGAACACGCACCGGCGGCACGTTCACCCAGCGGGCCGTGCCCGTCTTCGCGACGGCCGCCGAGACGCGCCAGCGGCCGCGCGGCTCGTCGACGTCGCCCCAGCGCGAGCCCCTCGAGCTCGCCGAGCCGCATCCCGGTCGCGTCGAGCACGAGCAGCGGCAGCCGGTAGCGGGTGGCAGCAGCCGGTGGACGGCGAGCACGTGCTCGGCGGTCGGCGGGACGATCTCCGTGCTTGTCCTCGCGCGGCAGCCGCACGCGCGACCTTGTCGCGGGCCGGGTTCGGCGAGACGCCGGCGTGGTCGAGCATCATCGCGAGCGCGAGCAGCGTCTTGCGGACCGTCTCGCGCTTGCGCGTCTTCGCGGCGAGCTCGCCGACGAGCTCGGCGACGTCGGCGGGGGTGATCGTGTCGACGCGGCGGGCGCCGAGCAGCGGGAGCATCGCGCGCACTGCGGAGCGGTGCTGCAGCTCCGTGTTCTCGGACGACGTCGACGCGCGATGCCTGCCAGCGTGCGGCGGCCTCGGCCACCGTCGGCGCCGGCGCAGGCTCCCGAGCGGTGAAGGTCCGGGACCCGCAGCGCGGCGAGTTCACCGTCGACGTAGCGCTGACGGTGAGCCCGTCACGTCGCGTCTTGAACGAGCCGCGTAGCGGGTGGCCGACTCTCGGCCGCCAAGCCTGTACTCGACCAGCCAGCGCTTGCCGCCGGCCGCTGTCTTCCGGGCGAGAATCCAGCTACTCGCCATCGTCGACCGTTCCTGCGCGGCCGGCGGCTGTCGCCTTGGCTATGACGCCGCCGACCGTGACATCGATTTCCGGCCGTTCGTGCGCGGGGATGAGCTCGCCGAAGAAGTAGAAGCCGCGGTCATCGGGGCGGAGCTCCTTCTCGCCGCGTACGCACGGGCCCGCGGTGCGGCGGCGCGCGACGCGCCACGCGATCGCGCCCGTCACCGAGGCCGCGGACACCAGGTAGAGGAGCTGCGCCCAGCCCGGCATGCGTGTCGGTGCCGGCCGTGACGCCGTGGACGAGTGACAGCGCCCAGACCGCGAAGTTGAGGTAGTGCGCGCGGCGCCAGAGGGAGTGCGAGATGCGGTCCTTCAGCCGGTTCGTGATCGCGATCGCCGCGAGCAGCTCGGCGCCGACGATGCCCGCCGCCGTCGCCGCCGGCCGGTACGACGACGTGAACGGGATCAGCACCTGGAGCGAGAAGCCGATGTAGGTGTCGACGAGCAGCCCGGCGACGTGCACGCCGATGAACGTCCAGGTCAGCGTGCCGGCGAAGCGATGGACGTCCTCGACCGCGAAGCGCGGCCAGCGCGGCAGCGTCTTGCGGCCGGCGAGCAGGATGCCGAGCAGCACCGAGGCGGTCAGCAGCCCGAAGGCCACCATCCCGCCCGAGCGCGCGACGTACGTGCTCGCGGTGTTGCCGGAGTGGCTCGACCAGGCGAGCCCGGCCGCCGCGGCAAACGCGACGGCGGCGCCGGCGCCGAGGGCCCTCTTGGCCCTCGACGCGCGATGCCGCGCCGCCTCGATGCGTGAGAGGCGGGCGGATCGAGGGGCGGAGGCGCCCGTTGTGAACGCCAGCCCGATCGAAGTGACCGAGGACGCGCAGACGGCGGCAACGACGAGGCCGCGGCTCAACCATGATGCTCGACCGTCCGTAGCGCTCGACGAGATCGGCTCAGAGATGGTGAGCCCCGCACGCAGCTGGCGGATCGGGTCGCCTGAGCGGCGCTGCTTGAGCGCGGTGAAGACATCCGGGCACTCCGGCAGTGCGGCGAGCGCGGCCGGCCGAAGGGCCTCGTCAACGAGAACAAGCTCCGGACTCATCGCCCGCATGGGCTTGTATGTCGGCAGCGGCGTTGCGTTCGATGAGGGCCATCGGCCCGGCGTTGCGCGAGCGGGCGCCGCGTCGAGCCGGCGCTGATGGCTGCGGCCGTGGCTGCGGCCGAGCCGCCCCCGGACCCTGACCTGTTGGCCGAGCTGGTGCGTCGTAAGCGCGAGGACGCCGAGCGGTGAGCGACCTGCACGAGCTCGAGCGCGCGATTTTGTCGGCGCGCGACACCGGCAACGTGACGCGTATGCGGGAGCTGCAAGACGTGTACAGGTCGTCGGCCACGGTGACGCGCATAACGCGCGAGCCGGTCCACGTCATTGATGGACTTGCCGGGGCGGCATCTGTTGTTGGCGCAGCCGTCGCTGCCCCGGCGAGGGTTTCCCGGAGCAGCGCGGCGGCGACGATTCCGCGCCGGCTGGTGCTGACCGGCTTCGGCTGGGAGACCATCAGGGATGCCGACTGGGGCAACGACGTCGAGCTGGGCGCCTGGCTGCTCGGCCGTGTCGAAGGGGACGAGCTGGTCGTTTACCAGACCGGCGGCTGGGTCGTCGGCGAGTCCAACTCCGTGCGCCTCTCCGGCGACGCCGCGCGCTCGAGGATCACTTCGGCCGCGCCGGCTGGAAGTTGGTCGGCCACGTGCACAGTCACCCGCGCAGTGAGCGGCTCGAGCCCTCGTCTAGCGACCGGTCCGTCTACGCCGATCTATCGCTCGGGCTGAAGCAGGATGTTGTCGGCCTGATCGTCGGCCCGAACGGCGACCTCTCGTGGCCGTTCTCGCCGCTCAGGATGGCCGCCTGGGTGCAGGTGCGGGCAGACGGCAGGCTGCGCCCGCTGCCGGTTGTCGTCGAGGAGAACAACAGTTATGGCCACTGACGCCGGACCTTGTTCGCCCCGCAGCTCGCCGGTTGGTGGCCCATAGGAGGCCCGCACTGGGACGCGAGCGCACGTCTATCTCGAAGGCTTCGAGCGGCCGGTCTGAGACGCCTCACTCACACCATGCGCCACGCTTAGTGCTCCCGGCCTGAAGTTCGATCGTGATCGGTTGAGGCGTGTCCGCTGCCGGGGGCGGCCGTATCGAGCTGGTGCGGCGGGTGCGGACAAGCCGCATCTTGCGTGTGAGATTCCCTGTTGGGGCCGGGTTGGGCGTGGCGTAGCTTCGTACTTGTTTCGATGTGGTGGTGCGGATGCGGCTTTCGCGCCGTGGCGGGTGGGAGGCAGGCGATGCGGCAATTGCGGAGCTCCCCGGCGACACCAGGTTGCTGCAGGTCACGGCGATGTCGAAGTCGGCGCGCGGACCACGAGCGGCAAGAGGCTCAGGGGGAAGGACTCCCGTGGGTCCCTTTCGCTTCGACGAAAGGGGAGAAACGATGACTGCGAGAGGAGTCAACAAGGGAAGGGTGGTCGTGCTCGCCGCGCTCGCCCTGGCCGTGACGCATCGTCGGTCTGTCGGGAGCGGCTCAAGCCGCCGCGCCGGCTGGGTCGCCGGCGCTCAAGATGTTCACCGAGCAGCTGCCGATCCCACCGGTGTCGACGCTCGGGCCGGCGGGGCGTTCGGTCTCGACGAGCTCGTGGGCACGCACGTGTTCGGGACGCTGACGAGCGGCCAGCCGCTGCCGGCCACGCCGAGTTTCGGGTTCTGGCCCTCGGGCTTCCCGGCCCCGGACAACGTCTCGTTCCCGTATCTGGGCCCGACAATCGAAGCCCAGCGGGGGAACCCCGTCTCCATGACCGTGACCAACAAGCTATACCAGCGAGGGGCAGGATCCGTCGGCCCCGGCCGAGTGTCAGGCGCTCGGGCTGAAGGTGATCCACCCGCTGGCCGCCTACTTCGACCCGACGATCGAGGGCACGGAGCTGCTGAACGAGTGCGCGCCGGCAACGGCCACGCATCTCCACGGCGGCCACACTCCGGTCGCGTTCGACGGCGAGCCGACGGACATCTACCGCCCGGCGATCGTCGGCGACAGCACCGACTACGGGGGAGGAACCGGATCGTTCACCTACGAGTACCCGAACGACCAGGAGGCCACGACCCTCTGGTACCACGACCACGCCCTGGCCGACACGCGGTTCAACCCGATGGCCGGCCTGGCCGCCTTCTACCTCGTCCGGGACCAGTGGGACACCGGCCGACCCGGCAACCCGCTCGGCCTGCCGGCGAACGGCAACTTCGACACGCTCGGCTCTGACGGAGACACGGCCGTCCTGCAGCCCAAGAATCCGTACGAGATCCCGATCGTGCTGCAGGACCGCCAGTTCAACGCCGACGGAACCCTGTGGTACCCGACACAGACCACCGACGACCACCCGATCTGGGCGCCGGAGTCCTTCAACGACGTCGCCACCGTGAACGGCAAGGCCTGGCCGAACCTGAACGTGGACCGCGGGCTGTACCGGTTCCGCCTGCTGAACGGGTCGAACGCCCGCTTCTACAACCTGACGCTGGTCGACGCCAAGGACAAGGCCGCCGGGGTCCCCATCTACGTGATCGGGTCGGACGGAGGCCTGCTCAACGCACCGGTGTCGATCAAGTCGCTCCCCGGCGCCTCGATCCTCATCGCGCCGGGAGAGCGCTACGACCTGCTGGTCGACTTCCGCAACGCCAAGGCCGGCACCGCCTACCGGTGGATGAACAACGCCAAGGCCCCCTATCCGATGGGAGCCAACGACCTCAAGCCGATCATGCAGTTCACGGTGGGCAGCAACCCCGGGTTCACGGGGCCGGTGCCGACGGTCCTGCGCGGTCAGCCGGGTGGCCCGCCTGCCGTTCCGGCCCCGTCCACCCAGGGCACCGACAACAGCCGGACCGTGTTCCTGAACGAGGTGCTCGACCGGCGACCGGAAACCCGGTCGACGTCCTCCTCAACAACCTGGACTTCATGGAAGAGGGCCAGACCCGCTTCGTCGGGATCGAGCGACCGAAGCTCAACACGACCGAGGTGTGGACGATCGTGAACACCACCGGTGACGCGCACCCGATCCATCTGCATCTCACGCAGTTCCGGCTCCTCAACCGGCAGAAGCTGGACACGGCGGGATACCTCGCCGCCGTCAACCCGCTGCTGCCGTTCGGCGCGGGCGGTACCGGCGTGCAGAACAGCTACGGCACGACCACGCCGCCGGATCCCACCCCGTATCTCAGGGGCCAGCCGATCGCCCCCGATGCCAACGAGACGGGATGGAACGACACCGTCAAGGTCTACCCCGGCCAGCTGATACGGATCGTCGTCCCCTTCGGCGGAACCGCCGCCGGGATCACGGCGGCCTTCGAGGGCGACGCGCCCAACGCAGCCGTTCAGCGCTTCATCGGCACCTACGTCTGGCACTGCCACATCCTGGAGCACGAAGAGAACGACATGATGCTCCCGTACACGATCGAGCAGTAAGCAGCACCTACTGCAAGAGCCGATCGGCGGGGCGGCCTGGAGGCCGCCCCGCCGGTGTCACGCTGTACTGGCTGACGAACACGGTGACCTCGTCGGGGCGGTTGTACTGGGCGGGCGTACGAGCAGTTATCTTCGCGGCGGCTTCTTACCCACAACTCCCGACAGCTGCGAAGACAAGCCGACGCTGGGAATCGTGAGCCGCGCGAGACCTCGGTCATGGGCCCGAGCCTCGCGCGGTCCAACTCGCTCTTTAGCCGAAGGCGCCCGCCGGGTAGACGTTCAGTTCCAGGTTGCCCGCACCGGTCCAATCCGTCGTCGTCCTCCAGCACGCGCTGCCGCCATCCGCAAGCGCGAGGTGGTGATATTCAGTCAGTCGCAGAAGGCGCCGGCGCGCTAGCGTCAGCTGCAGTCGGGCCTTCGAGCTCGGCAACGTCTGCTTCGAGCCTTCGCAGTGCTTCGAGGACTTGGTCGGTTTCGTCCGCCCGATCTGCCTTCACGAACTGCTGACGAGATCGTCGCCGTGAGAATGGCGAGGAAGCCGATCCCTACGAGGCATGAGGGCGATGCCCACGATTCGCCCGGCGACCGTCGTTGGAGAGAGGTCGCCGTATCCGACGGTGGTGACGGTGACGACGGCCCACCAAATCCCATCCCAGAAGCTGGGGAACTCGCCTGCGTTGAGTTCGGTCTGCACTGCGCCCGCGATAACGACAAGGAAGATCGTCGCCAGCGCGATGAAGCGGAATCCGTCTCGTGAGGTCAGTCGTTTCTCGGCCTGGAGCGCACGGCTGACGACCACGCCGGCCCGCACGAGCCGGAGCAGACGCATCAGCCGCAATGACCGGAGTGACTGAAGCCAGGAGGCGTATAGGGGGAACGTGACCACCACGATCGCTGCGTCGAGCCAATGCGCTCGCAGCGCCGCTTTCTTCCGCGGGGCTACCCAAAGCACTGCCACATATCCGACGTCGCGTCGTGCTGAACGATGAGCACCGGGATAATCGCCAGGGCACGATGAGCGGCGACCCGACGCGCCGCCAAGACGCCCAGCCGGCGAGTTCTGAGGTAGGCACCGAGGTAGGCACCACATGCGCATCGCTGGCATACGTGTCAGACCTGACCGACGCGGCTATGCGGGCTTGCGCTGCAGCCCGCATAGCCGCGTATCCGGAAATGCGCCAGGCAGGAATCGAACCTGCGACCTCGCGCTCCGGAGGCGCGCGCTCTATCCCCTGAGCTACTGGCGCGGGGAGGCCCAAGTGTATCGGCGCCGGGCCGCGACTAGGGTTTGGCGCGTGCGCGTGACCGGCCGGATCGTCGCGATGCCGCTCGCCGAGCGGTTCACGATCGCGCGCGGCGCCCAGGATGTCGCCGAGGTCGTCCATGTGGCCGTCGAGCACGAGGGCGAGGTCGGGTGGGGCGAGGCGGCGCCGATCGACCGCTACGACGAGTCGCCCGCGTCCGCGCTCGCCTTCGTGGAGGCCACGGAGCTCGGCGGCGACCCGTTCGCGCTCGACGAGATCGAGGCGCGGCTCGCCGAGCAGCCGGGCGAGCACGCCGCCAAGGCGGCGATCGACGCGGCCCTGTACGACCTCTGCGGCAAGCTCGCCTGCGTCCCCGTCTGGCGCCTGCTCGGCCACCGACGGCTCGGGCCGCCGACCTCGTGGACGATCCCGCTGGACGACCCGGACGCGATGGCCCGCAAGGCCGAGCGCACCGGCGCGCCCTTCCAGCGCCTGAAGCTGAAGCTGGGCGGCGGCGACGGCCTCGACGTCGAGCGCGTCCGCGCCGTCCGCAGCGTGGCGCGGGTGCCCATGCAGGTCGACGTCAACGAGTGGTGGACGCTCGACCAGGCGCTCGACGCGCTGCCGCAGCTGGCCGGGCTCGGCGTCGAGTACTGCGAGCAGCCGCTGCCCGCCGGCGACCCGGACGGCCCGGAGCTGAAGCGGCGCTCGCCGCTCACGATCTTCGTCGACGAGGACTGCCATACCCTTGCCGACGTCGCGCCCAGCGCCGAGCGCGCCCACGGCATCACGATCAAACTCGCGAAGTCCGGCGGCATTCGCGAGGCCGTGCGGATGGCCCACGCCGCCCGTGCGCTCGGCCTCGGCGTGATGCTCGGCTGCATGGTCGAGTCCGGCCTCGGCATCTCGGCCGGGTGCCAGGTGGCGAGCCTGTGCGACCACGTCGACCTGGACGGCAACCTCCTGCTCGCCGAGGACCCGTGCCCGGGCGTCGAGCTAATCGACGGCATCCAGGTGCCGCCGGCCGCTCCCGGGCTCGGTGTCGAGCCGGCCACCGTGCGCGCGTGAAGCGCTACCTCGTCCTCGCCGAGGGCAAGAGCGGCGACCCGCATTACGGCAAGACGCTGCGCGGCGTCGTCGACTACGGGCTCGACCCGGTGGTCGCGATCCTCGACACGCGGCGCGCGGGGGAGACGCACAAGGGCATCCCCATCGTCGGCTCCGTGCAGGACGCGCTGCCGTACGCGCCGACGACCGCGCTCGTCGGGGTCGCGACCCAGGGCGGCCGCTTCCCGCCCGAGTGGCGCGTGCTGCTACGCGAGTCGATCTCGGCGCGCCTCGACGTCGAGAACGGGCTGCACGAGTTCCTGGCCTTCGACCCCGAGCTCGCGGGCCTGGCGGAGACGCTAGGCGTCGAGCTGCGCGACCTGCGCCGGCCGCCCGCCGGGCTGAGCGTCCCCACCGGCGCGAACCTCGAGGTCGACGCGGACATCGTGCTAACCGTCGGCTCCGACTGCGCCATCGGGAAGATGACCGTCTCGCTCGAGCTCGACCGCGCCGCGCGCGACCGGGGGCTCGAGTCGGTCTTCGTGCCCACCGGCCAGACCGGCATCGCGATCGCGGGGTGGGGGATCGCGGTCGACGCCGTCGTCTCCGATTTCCTCGCCGGCGCGGCGGAGGAGCTCGTCGTCGAGGGCGCACGGCGCGGGGGCCGCCTGCTCTGGGTCGAAGGGCAGGGCTCGCTCGTGCACCCGATGTACTCGGGCGTCACGCTCGGGCTGATCCACGGCTCGGCGCCGCACGCCTATGTGCTCTGCCACCGGGCGGGCTCGACCGAGATCGAGGGCGCGCCCGGCCATCCGATCCCGCCGCTCGACGCGCTCGTCCGCCTGCACGAGGAGATCTCCCTGCCCGCGCGGCCTGCGCGCGTCGCCGCGGTCGCCGTGAACACGCGCAGCCTCGACGATGCGGAGGCCGAGCGCGCGGTCCGACAGGTCGCGGGGGTCACCGGGCTGCCGGCCGACGACCCGGTGCGGTTCGGGCCGGAGCGACTGCTCGACGCCGTGCTCGCGGCGCTTCCGGGACGTAAGGCCGGCGCCCCCTCGGCGTCTCAGCGCTGATGCTCAAGACGAGACACGCGCCTGCCGATGGCGACCACGTGCGCCGCCCCGCGCTGCTCATCGCCCTGCTCCTGCTCTCGCTCGTAGTTCCAGGCGCCGCCCATGCGGCACTGGCCGTCGGCGTGACGGACGACTCCGGTCGCGACTCGGCGGACGGTGGAGCGGCCTTCCTCGCGCGCCTCGCCGACGTCGGCCTGACCGAGAACCGCGTCTCGATCGTGTGGAGCCCCGACGCTCCCACCACCATCGCGTCGCAGGCGCGCCTCGACGCCTACGTCGCGAACGCCACCGCGGCCGGCGTGCGCCTCGTCTTCTCCGTCTACCCCTCGAAAGCCGGCGCGCTAACGGCGTCGCCCGACGCGCCCGGGCAGTTCGCCGGCTTTCTCGCGCAGCTGGCCGGCGACTACCCGCAGGTGAAGGATTTCGTCGTCGGCAACGAGCCGAACCAGCCGCGGTTCTGGCAGCCGCAGTTCTCGAGCGCAGGCACGCCCCTCGCGTGCGCCTCCTACGAGCCGGCGCTGGCGGCCGGCTACGACGCGCTCAAGAGCGTCGACCCGGCCATCACCGTGATCGGCGTCGGCCTCTCGCCGCGTGGGAACGACATCGCAGGCGCCGCGAACAACCCGTCGACATCGCCCGTCCGCTGCCTTCGCGACATCGGCGCGGCGTATCGAGCAAGCGGCCGCACGAAGCCGATCATGGACGAGCTCGCGTTTCACGCCTACCCGGAGCTGGACTCGCAGCCCTTCGGCGTGGCGTCCTCGTGGCCGAAGGTCGGCCTCGTCGACCTCGCCCGGCTGAAGCAGGCGGTCTGGGATGCGTTCAACGGCACGGCACAGCCGACGTTCGCCGAGACCGGGCAGTCGCTGATGCTGCCGGCGCTCCAGCTCCGCATCGCAGAGGTGGGCTGGCAGGTCGGCGTCGTCCCGTCCGCTCAGGCCGCCTACAGCGGGACCGAGAACGTGGCAACGACGGACGAGGCCAACCAGGCCGCCGACTACACCCAGGCGATCCGGTTGCTCGCATGCGACCCGGCCGTCAAGTCGCTGGACTTCTTCGGGCTCGAGGACGAGACCGATCTCTCGGCCTGGCAGGCTGGGCTCATCCGCGCGGACGGCACGACCAGGCCGTCGTACGACGCCGTCAAGTCGGAGCTGGCGACGTCGCACGGGAACTGCGCCGGCACGCCCGCAACGTGGACGCACACGACCGGCGTCGTCGGCGTCGCCGCGCGTTTCGACGCTCGCAAGTCGCTGCCCGCCAGGTTCGTCGCGTGGAGCTTCCCACTCGGCGTCAAGGAGAACGCGCTCTTCACGGCCGGTCTCTTCCGCCTGCCGGGGACGACGCTCTCGGCTCGGTCGCGGACGCTGATCGGCCGCGCGCTCGCGGTGAAGGCGCCGGCCAAGGAGACGATGAAGCCGGTGGTGAAGCTCTCCGGCCGCGCGCTGGCACCGTTTGGCCGGACGGTGACGTTCGCGCGCAAGCGCGTGAAGGCGGGCGTCTACGTCTACGGGATCCGGCTCGCGGCCGAGATGAACCCGGAATCGGGTCACGTTCACGACCGGCAAGCCGTTCCGGGTCGGGGCGGCGCCGAAGGCGAAGAAGAAGCCGCCGCCGCACAAGAAGTCGAAGACGAAGGCGAAGAAGCCGGCCCGCTAGCTCCTTGACACGAACACGTGTTCGCTGTTACAGTCGAACACATGTTCGTCAAACTCATGATCGTCACGGCGCTCATCGGCGCCGTCATCGGCGGGATCGCCCGCCCCTCGCAGAGCGCGCAGCATCCGCGCCACTACGTCGTCCGGCCCGGGGACAGCCTCTGGTCGATCGCCGCGTCCCGCTACGGCGGAGACACGCGCGAGGCGGTGTGGCGACTCCAGCAGCGCAATCCGCGCGTGGCGGCCGGCCTCCAGGCCGGTGACGTGCTCACCCTGCCGTAGCGACCAGCGCGACCGGGAGCGGGCCTTCGACCCCGAACAGGTCGGGCCGGGGCCGCCATCGCGCGCACGAACGCGTCCACGATCGCGGGCGCGAACTGCGTGCCGCGGCCCTCGACGACCTCACGCAGCGCGTCGGCCGGGTCCAGGGCGAGCCGGTAGGGGCGGTCGCTGGTCATCGCGTCCCACGCGTCGACGAGGCAGCCTGCGTGCGGATCGTGGCGGTCATGTGCGACCCGAGCAGCAGCGCGCCGGGCGCCAGCAGAAGCGCACTGGCGACGACGAAGACGCGCAGGAGGGTAATCGAGCGCGTGACCTGGTCCCTGCTTGCCGCAAGCATGGGTAAGGCGTGTGTGGGCTGTTACAGGCTGCTGCTTGATCCCCCTACACTCGCGCGCGTGGATCTCGACCTCGTCTTCCTCGGCACGGCAGGTTCGGCGCCGACCGCGCAGCGCGGGCCGTCGGCGCTGCTCGTCCGCCGCGGGGGCGAACGCCTGCTGATCGACTGCGGCGAGGGCACGCAGCGCCAGCTGCTGCGCTCGAACGTCGGCCTCGTCGATCTGCGGGAGGTGTTCCTCACGCACTTCCACGCCGACCACTACCTCGGCCTGCCGGGAATGATGAAGACGTTTGCGCTGCGCGGCCGCGACGTGCCGCTCACGATCTACGGCCCGCCCGGGCTCGAGGACCTGTTCGGCGCGCTGAAGCGGATCTTCGGGCGGCTCACCTACGACTACGAGCTCATGACCGTGCAGCCGGGCGACACGCTGGCGCGCGAGGACTACGAGCTGCGCGTCTTCCCGACCGAGCACGGCGTCAGCACGGTCGGCTACGCGCTCGTCGAGGCGGTGCGCCCCGGCCGCTTCGACGTCGAGACGGCGGACGCGCTCGGCGTCCCGTTCGGCCCGGAGCGCGGCGCCCTGCAGCGCGGCGACAGCATCACCGTCGGCGGCCGCGTCATCTCTCCGGACGAGGTGCTCGGGCCGGCGCGGCCGGGCCGCAAGGTCGTGGTCACCGGGGACACGGCGCCCTCGGCGACGGTGCTCGAGGTTGCCCGCGGCGCCGACGTGCTCGTCCACGAGGCGACGTTCCTCGACGACGAGGAGGCGCGCGCCCGCGAGACGATGCACTCGACCGCGCTCGACGCGGCGGCGATCGCGCGTGATGCGGAGGTCGGGCTGCTCGCGCTCACCCACATCTCCAGCCGCTACCCCGGCGGGCAGGTCGCGAGGCAGGCGCGCACCGTCTTCGCCGAGACCGTCGTTCCCAAGGACTTCGATATCATCGCCGTCCCGTTCGCGGAACGGGGAACGCCGCGTCTTCACAAGGGAGGCGCGCTGGAGGACGAGCCCGGACCCGTCGCCGAGCCGGCGGCGGTGGCCGGAGCGGAGGAGGGTGCGTCCGGATGAGCCGCATGGTGCAACTGGCCGTGGCGGAGGACATCACCGAGGCCGAGGAGCTGCAGTCGATCCTGGAGACGGCCGGCATCGAATCGTCGCTCGAGCCGGCGGTAGAGCACCATCCCCGCGAGACGGAGGACGCACCTCAGAAGGTCCTCGTCCCGGAGTCGTCGCTCGAAGCCGCCCAGCAGGCGATCGAGGCGCTGACCGAGCCGGACGACCTGCTCGCGGAGTAGCCGTGCGCGGGCTCTCGCTCGTCGTGGCCCTCGTGGCCACCGCCGTTCTGCCTGCCGCGGCGCAGGCGCGCGACGTCACGCAGACCGCGCAGTCCGGCGACGTGAGCGCGACGCTTACGTACCGCATTGCCAGGGACGTCTACTCCAACGTCAGATTGCAGATCACACGCGCCGGCACCGTGTTCGTAAACGGTCGCCTGGGCGAGGTGTCGTGTGGCAGGAACTGCGCATCGTGGGCGCCGGGCCTCTTCGCCGTGCCAGGCCCGGTAGTCGTTCCCGACCTCGACGGCGACGGCGAGCCGGAGGTGATCGTCGACTTCTACACGGGCGGCGCGCACTGCTGCGTCGTCCCGGCCTTCTTCCGCTGGGACGGGAGCGCCTTTCACCGCTCGGTCCGGTATTTCGGCAACTACGGCTACAAGATCGTCGATCTGGATCACGACGGCATGCCGGAGCTCTCGGCGTACGACGAGCGGTTCGCCTACGCGTTCGGCTCCTTCGCGGACTCGTTCTCGCCGCCCGCGATCTGGCACTGGCAGGCCGACAAGCTCGTCGACGTGACGAAGAGCTTCCCGGTGGTCGTCAAGGCGAACGCCCGGACGGCGTTCACGCTCTTCACGCGGAGCAAGCGGCGGCACGACGACATCGCCGCCCGGGCCGTGCTTGCCGCCTGGACCGCCGACCGGTGCGTGCTCGGTCGGAGCACGCAGGCGTTCGCCCGCCTGGAGGCGGCCCGCACGGCGGGCGACCTCGGCACGGCGAAGGCGGGTGCCCGCTACATCGCGCAGCTCCGCACATTCCTGAGGCGCGGCGGCTACCTCTAGCCCATGGCCGCCGACGAGCCCCGCGCCGTCGGCGGCTAGCGTGGCAGGGATGGGGCGGTATCGCTGGGTCGTGCTCGGCGCCGGGGTCACGGCGCAGGCGGCGTTCTCCACGCTCGGCACCGGCGTCGCCGTCCTCGTTCCCGGTCTGCGGGAGGAGTACGGGCTCTCGCTGGGGCAGATCGGCGTTCTGCTCGCGGCCGCCAGCGGCGGTATGGTGCTGACGCTCATCGCGTGGGGGCTGCTGACCGACAGGGTGGGCGAGCGCGTGGTCGTCGCGCTGGGGCTGAGCGTCTCGGGCCTGGCCTTCCTCGCCGCCTCGATGCTCCCGCCGTACGCGGCCGTCTTCGCCCTGCTCACGCTCGCGGGTATGGCAGGCGCCTCGGTGAGCGCGGCGAGCGGGCGCGCCGTCATGGGCTGGTTCGCGGCCGATGAGCGCGGCTTTGCGCTCGGCATCCGCCAGACGGCCGTGCCGCTCGGCTGGGCGATCGCCGCACTGGCGCTCCCGCCGATCGTGGACGCCGGCGGGCTCAGCGCCGGCCTGGCGGCGCTCGGGATCGGCTGCCTGGCAGGCGCAGCCGTCGGCGTGCTGCTTCTGCGCGACCCGCCGCGCTTCGCGGATGCCGATCTCGACCCGGGGCGGCCGCTGAGCGACCGGCGCCTGTGGCGCCTCTCGGCGGGCAGCACGTTCTACGTGGGCGTGCAGATCGCCCTGACGAGCTTCGTCGTCGTCTACCTCCACGACGAGCGCGGCTTCTCGGTCGCGGAGGCGGCGGCCGTGCTCGCCGTCATCAGCATCCTCGGCGGAGCGCTGCGCATCCTGCTCGGGCGCCTATCCGACCGCCTCGCGACCCGCGTCATCCCGCTACGGGCGGTCGGCGTCGTGCTTGCCGCCGCGGTCGCACTGACCGCGGCGCTGTCGGACGCGCCGAGCGCGGTGCTCGTCCCGGTGCTGATCGCGGCCGGTGCGATCTCGTGCGCATGGAACGGCCTCTCGTTCACCGCCGCCGCAGAGCTCGCCGGCCGCGGCAGGGCCGGGGCCGCGCTCGGCTTCCAGCAGACGGCGCTCGCCGTCGGCAGCGCCGTCGCCACGCCGCCGTTCGCCTGGCTCGTCTCGGCCACCTCCTGGACGGCCGGGTTCGCGGCGCTCGCCGCGCTGCCGCTGGTCGGCGTCTGGACACTCGGCCCGCTGGCGCGCGACGAGGTTCCAACCCCCGCCCCAACCGCCGAGTCCGCACCCGGCTACTACAAGTAACGCTTGAACCAGTCGACGATCCGCTCCACCCGGTCGACGCGCCGGTCGGGCCGGCCGACGGCGAAGAGCACGTGATACTCGTCGCGGTAGCGGACCATCTCGACCGGGCGGCCCAGCGCGCGCAGGATCGTGAAGACGATCTCGCTGTTCACAGGCGGGCAGCGAAGGTCGCCCTCGCACTGGAGCAGGAGCAGCGGCGCCTCGTTGCGGTGGATCTGCGCGGCCGGCGATGAAGCGCGCATGCGCTCGCCGTCCTCCCACGGCTCGACGCCCACGGCGACGCGGCCGACGACGACTCCTGCGTCCGCGGCGCCGTACTCGGCCAGGTGGTCGGTGACCGGGTTCTCGGCCACGGCGGCGGCGAAGCGGCCCGGATGGCGGCCGAGCAGGTACGTCGCGGTGAACCCGCCGTACGAGAGGCCGAGGATCCCGACCTTTTCGCGCTCGGCGAGCCCCCCGGCGACCGCCCAGTCGACAAGGCGGAGGAAGTCGGCCTGGTCGAGCTCGCCCCAGCGCCCGCGGAGGGCCGTGGCGAACGCCTCCCCGTAGCCGACCGACCCGCGCGGGTTCGGCGCCAGCACGTGGAAGCCGGCGTCCGCGAGCGCCACCATCTCGATCCACGGCACCGGGCCGTGGGCGAGGTGCGGCCCGCCGTGAACCTGCAGCACGAGGCCGCGGGCCCGGCCGCGCGCACGCCAGAGGAACCCTTCGACAATCGGCCCGCCGCGCACCTTCGCCTGCACCCGCTCCGGCTGGCGCACGTACGGCCGGAACCAGCGCGACCCGTCGCGGGTCAGCGACCGCAGGCGGCCGTCCTCGACCGCGTAGACCTCGCCCGCGCCACCGTCGACGCACGCCGCCACGGCGACCCGGCCGGCGGCCACGCCCAGCGCGTATGCGACCACCTCGCCCTGGGCCAGCGGTTCCGCGGACTCGTCCAGGCTCGTGCGGTGCGGGACCGAGCGGCCGTGATCCGAGACAAGGGTGATGAGTGACTCGTCGTCGAGCCAGAAGAGCGGCGGCGGGAACCGGGCCGTCAGGTCGACGATGTCCCCGACGGTCGCGTTGAAGTGCGTGCGGTCGAGCTCGGGCGCGAGCTGCCGGAGCCCGCGGCGGCCGGCGACGTGGAGCGTCATGTTCTCCCCGCCGAGGTCGCTGTCCGCTTCGCTGCCGAGCACGGCGAGCGTCCCGCCGGGTGACCACGCCGCCTGCGCGATGCCCTGGGCGAGACGTGCCGCCTCGCGCGGCCTGCCGCCGCTCGATCGACAGCGTCCATACCTGCGGCTCCTCGACGATCCCCGCCTCGGGCCGCCGGTCGGCGACCACCGCGATCCGCTCGCCGTCCGGATGCCACGCGGCGCCCGCGACCTCGTAGTCGGGTGCGGTCACCCGCCGCGCGCGACCGCCCTCGACCACCCACGCGCTCGTGAACTGGTCGCGGAGGCCGACCATGTCGTAGCGCCAGGTCAGGTCGCGGATCACCCGCGCGGTCGGGTCGTCCGGGTCGCCGACGACGAACCGCTCCTCGCCGCTCGGCGCGAGCAGCACCACGCGGCGGCCGTCCGGTGACCACTCGGCAGCGCCGACGTCACCGTCGACCTCGACGAGCTGCTCGGGCTCTCCGCCGGCGAGCGGCAGCACCCACGGCTGCATCCGGCCCGACCGGTCGGAGAGGAATAGCAGGCGCTCGCCGTCGGGCGAGAAGCGCGGCCGCGCGTCGGTTGGGCCGCCGGTCAGCCGGCGCGGCCGCCCTCCGCGCCACGGCACGATCCAGAGGCGGTAGCGGTACTCGCGGTCCTCGATCGTCCGCCGAACGTAGGCAACCTGCGACCCGTCCGGCGACACCTCCGGCGCCGTCACCAGCACCTGGCGCAGCAGGTCGCGTGCCTCGAAGCGGGGGGTGGGCACGCGCCGAATCTACTCCGTCCGACCGCCGCCGTTACACTCGGCCTCGCACCGAGCCCTTTAACACGGTCCCGTGAGGCCGAGAAGGAGACGGAAAATGCGTCACCCGCTGCCCGCGACCCAACGCGGGCGTTGAACGACACGCACGTCGAGTCGGAGAAGGTTCTCCTCGACGACGAGGCGATCTCGAGGACGCTCTCGCGGATCGCACACGAGATCATCGAGCGCAACGACGTCGCCACCCTCGCACTCGTCGGCATTCACACGCGCGGCGTCCCGCTCGCGCAGCGCCTCCGCCGCCTGATCGAGGAGTTCAGCGGCCAGAGGTAGCGCTCGGGACCGTCGACATCACCTTCCACCGCGACGACCTGCACGTCCGCGGCGGGGAGGCGCCGCTGCACCCGCAGCCGCTCGTCCGCGACACGAAGCTCGAGTTCCCGCTCGAGGGCATGACGATCGTGCTCGTCGACGACGTCCTCTACACCGGCCGCACGATCCGGGCCGCGATCGACGCCCTCTTCGACTACGGCCGCCCGGCGCGCGTGCAGCTCGCCGTGCTCGCCGACCGCGGCCACCGCGAGCTGCCCATCCGCCCCGACTACGTCGGCAAGAACCTGCCCACCTCGCGCGGCGAGCGCGTCCAGGTCCAGCTGGTCGAGGTCGACGAGGTCGACCGCGTGCTGCTCGTCTCGACCCCGGAGGAGGAGACCACCAATGACTGACATCAGACTCGTGCGGGAGGAGCTGCTCCCACCGCTGCCGCGTGAGCGGCGCCACCTGATCTCGATCGAGGACCTCGAGCGCGACGACATCCAGCGGCTGCTCTCGATCGCTGGCTCGTTCGCGCGCTCCCTGGAGCGCGAGATGAAGAAGCTGCCCACGCTCCGCGGGCGAACGGTCGTGAACCTCTTCTACGAGTCCTCGACGCGAACGTCGTCGAGCTTCGAGCTGGCCGCGAAGCGGCTCTCGGCCGACACGATGTCGATCAAGGCTGCCGGCTCCTCGGTCGACAAGGGCGAATCGCTGAAGGACACGGCCTTGACGATCGCGGCCTACGACCCGGACGTGATCGTCATCCGCCACCCGCACATCGGCGCGCCCCAGCTCGTCGCGGCGCACACCGGTGCCCACGTCGTGAACGCCGGCGACGGCAAGCACCAGCACCCGACCCAGGCGCTGCTCGACCTCTACACGCTCGAGCAGGAGGTGGGCGAGCTCGACGGGCTGCATGTGGCGATCGTCGGCGACGTCCTGCACTCACGCGTCGCGCGCTCGCTCGTCCAGGCGCTCGTGCTGATGGACGCCCGCGTGACGCTCGTCGGGCCGCCGTCGCTGCTGCCCCGCGGGATCGAGACGCTCGGCTGCGAGACGAGCATCGACATCGACGCGATCAGAGACGCCGACGTCGTCTACGTCCTGCGCATGCAGCGCGAGCGGATGCAGGAGGGTGCCAACTACGTCCCGAGCCTGCGCGAGTACGCGGCCCGCTGGGGTGTGACGCCCGAGCGTGTGCGCCAGGGGCAGAAGGTGATGCATCCAGGGCCGATGAACCGCGGCGTCGAGATCGACGGGCGCGTCGCGGACGCGGCCGACGCGCTGATCGTCGAGCAGGTCCGCGCCGGGCTCGTCGTGCGCATGGCCGTGCTGTACGACCTGCTGACGCACGGCCCGGTCGTCGTCGAGGTCGCCGCGGTGGGGGAGGTGGCGTGATGCTCTTCGCCCGCGAGCTCCCAACTGCCGACCTCGTCGTCCGGCGCGCCCGGGTGCTCGATCCGGTGCGCGGCATCGACGCGGTCATGGACGTCCGTGTCGACGGCGGCGTCATCGCCGGGCTCGGCGACGACCTGCCGACGAACGCGCACCGCGTCGTCGACGCCGAGGGCAAGCTGCTCGCTCCGGCGTTCGTCGACCCGCACGTGCACCTGCGCACGCCCGGCCGCGAGGACGAGGAGACGATCGCGACCGGCACGCAGGCGGCGGCGGCCGGCGGCTACTGCGCGATCCTCGCCATGCCCAACACCGACCCGGTCATCGATTCGGCGGCCGTGCTCGGCTCGCTGATCGACGGCGCCCGCGCGACTGCCGAGGTGCCGGTTGGCTTTCTCGCAGCGATCTCGAAGGGCCAGACAGGCGCCGAGCTGACCGAGATGGGCGAGCTCGCCGACGCCGGCGCCGCGGGCTTCACGGACGACGGGCGGCCCGTCGTCTCCGCGGGGCTGATGCGGCGAGCGCTCCAGTACAGCGCCGTCGCCCGCCGGACGGTCGCCGTCCACTGCGAGGAGCCCGCGCTCTCGCGCGACGCGCAGATGCACGAGGGCGAGGTCTCGGCGCAGCTCGGCTTCACCGGCTACCCGTCGGTGGGCGAGAGCCTGATGGTCGAGCGCGACCTGGCGCTCGCCGCCTACGAGCGGCGGCCGCTCCACCTGCTGCACCTCTCGGCGCGCGAGTCCGTCGACGCGCTGCGCGGCGCCCGCGAGGCGGGCATCGCCGCCAGCGGCGAGGTCACGCCGCACCACCTCGTGCTCACCGACGAGGCCGTCCGCTCGCTCGACGCGAACCTGAAGATGAACCCGCCGCTCCGGGCCGCCGAGGATCGTGCGGCGCTGGTCGACGCGCTCCTCGACGGCACGATCGCCGCCGTCGCGACCGACCACGCGCCGCACGCCCGGCACGAGAAGGAGGTGCCGTGGGAGGCCGCGCCGTTCGGGGTCACCGGACTGGAGACGGCCTTCCCCGTGCTCTACACGCACCTCGTCGAGCCGGGCCGCGTCCCGCTGGAGACCCTGCTCGAGCGCATGTCGGCCGGGCCGGCCCGCATCTACGGCCTGGACGAGCCGACAATCGCGGTCGGCGCGACCGCGAACCTCGTGCTGATCGACCCGGAGACGGAGTGGACGGTCGACGAGCGCGGCTTCCGCTCGCGCTCCGCGAACTCCTGGCTCCTCGGGCAGCGGCTCCGCTCGCGCATCCTGCTGACGATCGCCGCCGGCCGGGTGGCATTCGGATGACCTTGCTCGGCGGATTCCTCGCACTCGAGGACGGCACTGCCTTCCACGGCGACTCCGTCGGCGCGCCCGGCTTCGCGTTCGGCGAGGCCGTGTTCACGACGGCGATGACTGGCTATCAGGAGGTGGTCACGGATCCGAGCTTCGCGGAGCAGGTGGTCTGCTTCACGGCGCCGATGGTCGGCAACTACGGGGTAGCGCCGGGGCGGAGCGAGTCGTCGCGGGTGCATGTGCGCGGTGTGGTGATGCGTGAGGCGCGCGGCCCGGCGTGGACGGACTGGCTGCACGCGCAGGGGACGGTGGCGCTGACCGGCGTGGACACGCGGGCGCTGGTGCTGCATCTGCGCGGCGCGGGCGCCATGCGCTGCGCGATCGTCGCCGGCGAGGCGTCGGTCGAGGAGGCGATCGCCGGGGCGCGGGCGCAGGCGCCGATGGCCGGCCGGGCGCTCGCCGCTGGCGTGTCGACCGAGCAGCCGTACGTGGTCTCGCGTGGCGGCCGCGTCTCGGTCGGGGTGGTCGATTACGGCGTGAAGCGGTCGATCCTGCGCCGGCTGACGGAGGCGGGCGCCGGGGTGACCGTGTACCCGCACGACGCCGGGCCGGAGGAGCTCGTCCACCACGACGCCGTGCTGCTCTCGAACGGGCCCGGTGATCCGGGGGCGCTGGACGACGAGGTGGAGACGATCCGTGAGCTGCTCGGCCGCGTGCCGGTACTCGGCATCTGCCTGGGCCACCAGCTGTTCGCCCGGGCACTCGACCTGGAGACGTTCAAGCTGCCGTTCGGCCACCGCGGCGCGAACCATCCGGTACTCGAGCGGCGCACGGGCACGGTGCTGGTCACCTGCCAGAACCACGGCTTCGCGGTCGAGCCGTCCGAGGAACGAGTGGCGACGCACGTGTCGCTGTACGACGGCACTGTCGAGGGCTTGCACGCGCCCGATGTGCAGGCGCGCTCGGTGCAGTTCCATCCCGAGGCCGGCCCCGGGCCGCATGACGCGCACTTCTTGATCGAACAGTGGGTCGAGGGGGTGAGCCTTGCCAAGGCGGCCTGAGCTGCGTTCGATCTGCCTGATCGGCTCCGGCCCGATCGTGATCGGGCAGGCGTGCGAGTTCGACTACTCGGGCTCGCAGGCGTTGAAGGTGCTGCGCGAGGAGGGCCTGCAGACGATCGTCGTCAACTCGAATCCGGCGACGATCATGACCGACCCCGGCTTCGCCGATCGCACCTACCTGGAGCCGCTGGATGCCGCCGGCGTCGCGAGCGTCTTGGAGCGAGAGCGGCCCGACGCGCTGCTGCCGACGATGGGCGGCCAGACCGCGCTCAACCTCGCGCTCGAGCTTGCCGAGGCCGGCGTGCTCGACGACCTCGGCGTCGAGCTGATCGGCGCCCCGCCGGCAGTCATCCGCCGCGCCGAGGACCGCGAGGAGTTCCGCGAGACGGTCGCGTCGGTCGGGCTGCGCTCCCCGGAGTCGGTCGTCGTCACCGAGCCCAGGCAGCTGCCCGAGAACCTCTCCTTCCCGGTCATCCTGCGCCCGGCGTTCACGCTCGGCGGCCACGGCGGCGGCACCGCCCACTCGCCCGAGGAGCTCTCCATGCTGCTGGAGCGGGCGCTGGCCGAGAGCCCTGTCGGCCAGGTGCTGGTCGAGGAGTCGCTGATCGGCTGGGACGAGTTCGAGCTCGAGCTGATGCGCGACCGCAACGACAACGTCGTCATCGTCTGCTCGATCGAGAACCTCGACCCGATGGGCATCCACACCGGCGACTCCGTCACCGTCGCGCCGCAGATGACGCTTTGCGACGAGGACTACCAGGCCATGCGCGACGCCGCCGTCGCCGTCATCCGCGCCGTGGGCGTCGAGACGGGCGGCGCCAACATCCAGTTCGCCCGCTCGCGCGAGAACGGCGAGCTGCGGGTGATCGAGCTCAACCCGCGCGTCTCGCGCTCGTCCGCGCTCGCCTCCAAGGCGACCGGCTACCCGATCGCCAAGGTCGCGGCCAAGCTCGCTATCGGCTACACGCTCGACGAGGTTCCTAATGATCTCACTACGACAACGCCGGCGAGCTTCGAGCCCACCCTCGACTACGTCGTCGTCAAGTTCCCGCGCTTCGCCTTCGAGAAGTTCCCCGGCGCCGACGCCACCCTGGGCACCCAGATGAAGGCCGTCGGCGAGACCATGGGCATCGGCCGCACCTTCAGCGAGGCCTTTCTCAAGGCGATGCGCTCGCGCGAGCTGGACACTTCCGCGGCTGCGCCGTGGAAGTGTTTAGACGACGTCCCGCCGGGAGTGCATCCGTGGTTCCTGGCGGAGTTCGCGCGCATCCGCTCGGCGCTCGACGGGGCCTCGTCGCTCGACTGGCTCGCCCTCAAGCGGATCGGCCTCTCGGACGCGGACATCGGAGAGGCCCGCGGCATCTCGGAAGAGGAGGCCCGAGACGCCCGCCTCGCTGCAGGAGTGCGCCCGGTGTACCGGCGTGTCGACTCCTGCGCCGGCGAGGTGGATGCTCAGTCGAACTACTTCTACTCGACGTGGGGCGAAGCCGACGAGCCTCTGAACCACGCGTCGGAACGACGCGTGGTCATCCTCGGCTCCGGGCCGAACCGGATCGGGCAGGGCATCGAGTTCGACTACTGCTGCGTGCACGCCGCGCAGTCCTTCCGCTCGCTCGGCTACGAGGCGGTGATGGTCAACTGCAACCCGGAGACGGTATCGACCGACTACGACACCTCCGACCGGCTCTACTTCGAACCTCTGGGCGCCGAGGAGGTGCTCGCCGTCTGCGAGCGCGAGCGCCCGGCCGGAATCGCCATCCAGTTCGGCGGACAGACCCCGCTGAAGCTCGCGCCCGTGCTCGCCGCGGCCGGCTACACGATCCTCGGCACCTCGCACGACGCCATCGACCTGGCCGAGGACCGCGAACGCTTCGCGGCTCTCTGCGACCGCCTCCAGATCCGGTGTCCCGACTGGGGCATCGCCCGCGGCCCCGACGCCGCCGTCGAAGTGGCCGAGCGGGTCGGCTACCCGGTGCTCGTGCGTCCGTCGCACGTGCTCGGCGGCCGCTCCATGCGCGTCTGCTATTCGGCCGACGACGTCCGGGAGGCAATGGCCGGAATCCAGGGGCCGACGCTCGTCGACCGCTTCCTCGAGGGCGCGGTCGAGATCGACGTCGACGCGCTCTGCGACGGCGAGGACACCTGGGTCGCCGCCGTCATGGAGCACGTCGAGGAGGCCGGCGTCCACTCCGGCGACTCCTCCTGCGTGCTCCCGCCGCCCTCGCTCGACACCACCGAGATCGAGCAGATCGTGCGCACGCTCGCCCCCGCACTCGGCGTCGTCGGGCTCGTCAACGTCCAGCTCGCCATCACCGATGGCCAGGTGTTCGTGCTCGAGGCCAACCCACGCGCGTCGCGCACGGTGCCCTTCGCCAGCAAGGCGATCGGCGTCAACCTCGTCGCCGCGGCCTGCGCGCTCGCCGCCGGCAAGCCGCTCGCCGACCTCGACCTGCCCTGGGGCCGCACCCCTGCCGAGGTCTCGGTGAAGGCGGCCGTGCTGCCCTTCAGTCGGTTCCCGGGCAGCGACCCCGTGCTCGGCCCGGAGATGCGCTCCACCGGCGAGGTCATGGCCTCCGCCGCCGACTTCCCCACCGCCTTCGCCAAGGCCGAACGCGCCGCCGGCCGCCGCCTGCCCGACCAGGGCACCGTCTTCCTCTCCGTCCGCGACGACGAGAAGGAGGCGGTGGTGCCCGTCGCCCGCGCGCTCGCCGGCCTCGGGTTCGACCTGGTCGCCACTACAGGCACCGCGGCCGCGCTCACGTCCGCCGGGCTGAGCGCGCGCCCGGTGCGCAAGGTGACAGAGGCGGGGGAGGGGCCGACGGTCGTCGACCTCATCCGGCGGCGCCGGTGCGACCTCGTCGTCAACACGCCGCAAGGCTCGGGCGCCCGCTCGGACGGCTACCGCATCCGCGAGGCGGCGCTGGTCGCCCGCGTGCCGTGCATCACCACGCTGGCCGGCGCCGCCGCGGCCGCCGAGGCCATCTCGGGCGCGCGCGGCGAGTCCGCGCTCTCGCTCCAGGAACGCCATGCCCAGGCGCGAAGCGCGTAGCGTCACCGGCCGCGAGGCGGTCGGCCCCTACACGCTCCTGCGCGTGGCGCAGGGCGGGCTCGACCCGGGTGCGCCGGGGCAGTTCTTCATGCTCTCGCCGCCGGGGCGGCTGCTGCCACGGCCGATGAGCCTCTGCCTGCACGAGGCCGGCGAGCTCGCGTTCCTGATCGACGTCGTCGGCCCGGGGACGCGGGCGCTCGCCGCACTGGAGCCGGGCGCCGAGCTGACCGTCTTCGGGCCGCTCGGCAACGGCTTCCGCCTCGAGGTGCCGCGGCCGCTCCTCGTCGGCGGCGGCGTCGGCGTCGCGCCGTTCCCGTTCACCGCGGCACGGATGGGGGGGCCGCCGGCGGTGCTGGGCTTCCGGACACGGCACCACGCGGAGGCGGCCGCGCTCGTCCCGAACGCCGAGGTGGTGCTGGAGCCGGCGTACGTCACTGCGGCCATGCCTGACGAGCACGACGTCCTCGCCTGCGGCCCCGAGCCGATGCTCGAGGCGGTGCGGGCGCTCGCGCCCGATGCCCAGCTCGCCTGGGAAGCCCCGATGGCCTGCGGCTACGGCGCCTGCTACGGCTGCGTGGTGGAGATCGACGGTGCGCTGCGCCGGCTCTGCGTCGACGGCCCCGTCCTGCAGGCGGCCGCGTGATCCGGCTGCTGAACGCGTCCGGCTGCCTGGACGCGCTCGCCGCGCCGGACGTCGCCCGGGCGCTCGATGCCTTCGTGACCAAGACCGTCACGCCGCTGCCGCGCGACGGCAACCCGCCGGTCCGCATCGCCGAGACCGAGCAGGGGATGCTGAACTCGATCGGCCTCCAGAACCCGGGCCTCGATCGCTTCGTGGACGAACACCTGCCGCGACTGCGCGAGCTCGGCGTCCCGCTCTGGGTGTCCATCGGTGGCTTTCGCTCCTCCGACTACGCCGACCTGAGCGAGGCGCTCGGCGCCGAGGCGGGCATCGAGGCGCTCGAGCTGAACGTCTCCTGCCCCAATGTGGAGGAGGCGGCCGACATCGTCGCCGAGCTGGTCGCAGCCGCGCGCGCGGCAACGACGCTCACGCTTTACGCGAAGCTGTCCCCCGCCGTGCCGGACGTCGCGGAGCTCGCGCGCGCGGCCGAGGCGGCCGGCGCCGACGGCCTCACGCTCGTCAACACGATCCGCGGGCTCGCGCTCGATGACGCGCTCCGGCCGCGGCTCGCGCGCGCCGTCGGCGGCTATTCCGGCCCGGTGCTCAAGCCGATCGCGCTTGCGGCCGTCTACGCCTGCCGGCGGGCAACCGCCCTGCCGATCGTCGGTGTGGGCGGCGTGACGAGCGGCCGCGACGCACTCGAGTTCGTTGCCGCGGGAGCAAACGCGGTCGCGCTCGGGACCGTGCTCTTCAGCGACCCGGCGGCGCCCGGCCGCATCCGCGCCGAGCTGGCCGCCGAGGCGGCAGCGATGGGTCTCGGCGACCCGGCCGATGCTTGGGGCATCGCTCACTCGGACGTGCCCGACCGGGTGGGGACGCCGCACTAGCCAAAAGTAGCGGTTTAAAAAATACCTGCAAAAGCCGTGTTTTATGCCGGTTGCACCGCGCTGTGAATCTGGTAGCCTCCCGCGCTCAGTGATCGCGACGAAGTCTCCGACGCAGGCACCGCTCCGGTCACCCGACCAGCGGATGGAGGCCCTCAAGCGTGCCAACGACATCCGTGTCAGGCGCGCTCAGCTCAAGAAAGACCTCAAGCTCGGGCGGGTTTCGATCGACGACGTCCTCCGCGATCCACCCGACTACGTCTCGACCGCGAAGGTCTTCGACATCCTCATGGCGGTGCCCAAGTTCGGGCGGGTCAAGGCGACGCGCTACCTGAACCAGGCGCGCATCAGCCAGTCGAAGACGGTGGGCGGTCTCTCGGAGCGCCAGCGCACCGAGCTCATCGGCCTCTTCAGCCGCTAGGCCGCACTTGCCGAGGCCCGTCTTCGTTGTCACCGGGCCATCCGGAGCCGGGAAGGGGACGCTCGTCCGCGCGCTGCTCGCTCGCTTCCCGGAGCTCGAGCTAGCCGTTTCGGCGACGACGCGCGAGCGGCGGCCGGGCGAGACGGACGGCGTCGAGTACCACTTCCTGAGCGACGAGGAATTCGCGCGCCGGGTCGCCGCCGGCGACTTCCTCGAGCACGTCGAGTTCGCGGGCCACGGCTACGGGACGCTGCGCTCGGAGATCGACCGCATCGCCGCCCGGGGGCATGTCCCCGTGCTCGAGCTGGAGATCGAAGGGGCGCTCCTCGTTCGCGACGAGCTCGACGGGGCGATCGCGATCTTCGTCTCCGCGCCGCTCTCCGCGCTCGAGGCTCGGCTGCGCGCGCGGGCGACCGAGTCGAGCGGCCAGATCGAGGAGCGGCTCGAGATCGCGCGGCAGCAGCTCCAGCACGAGGACGACTTCGACGAGGTGGTGCTGAACGACGATCTCGCGACCGCTGTGCAGGCGATCGCGAACGTCGTCGAACGGGGGCTAGCCGGCCGCGTGTACCATGCGCGGCCATGATCAGTCCCCGCATAGACCACCTGCTCGAGAACGTCGACGGCCGCTACTCGCTCGTGATCGCGGCCGCCAAGCGTGCGCGGCAGATCAACAACTACCACCAGCAGCTTGGTGAGGGCACGTTCGAGGACTTCGCCCCGCCGCTCATCGAGTCGCGCTCGAAGAACTACTTGACCATGGCCCTCGAGGAAATCGCCGAGGGCAAGATCAAGTACACCTACCCCAAGCCCTGAACAAATCCGGCCTTCGCTGCGCGAAGCCATGGCGATCTTCGCGGGTTTGAGAGCTCGACGCGCGTACGCGCTGTGACTGCGGCCGGGTAACCGGCCTCCGTCGGTCGGGCAGAATGAAGCACATGGCCCGCGTTTTGCAGGGGGTTACCGGCGGCATTGCCGCCTACAAGGCGTGTGAGCTGACCCGGCTCTTCGTCAAGGCCGGGCATGAGGTCGTCCCGCTGGTCACGCCCGGTGCCGAGCGCTTCGTCACCGCCGAGACCTTCCGCGCGCTCGCGCGGCGGCCGGCCGGCGACGACCCCTACCTGCACCTGACGCGCGCCGACCTCCTGGTCGTCGCGCCCGCCACGGCGAACACGATGGCGAAGCTGGCGCAGGGGCTGGCCGACAACGTCCTGACCGAGGCGGCGCTCGCCCACCGCGGGCCGCTCGTCGTCGCGCCCGCGATGAACGTGCGCATGTGGGAGCACCCGGCCACGCAGGCAAATGTTGCGCTCCTGCGCGAGCGGGGCGTCGAGCTCGTCGGCCCTGAGGCGGGCGAGCTCGCCGAGGGTGAGTGGGGCGCGGGGCGGATGTCGGAGCCGGAGGTGATCTTTGCCGCCTGCACGGCGCTGCTCGGCGCGCGGCTCGCTCGCAGGAAAGCGCGTCCTAATCAGCGCCGGCGGGACGCGTGAGCCCATCGACGCCGTCCGCTTCGTCGGCAACCGCTCGTCCGGGCGGATGGGCGTCGCCCTCGCCGAGGAGGCAGGAAGACGCGGGGCGGACGTTACGCTGCTCGCTGCAAATCTCTCGGTGCCGGCGCCGGCGGGCGTCACGCTCGTCGACACGCCGACCGCGGCGGACATGGAGCGCGAGACGCTCGCCCGAGCCGACGCGGACGTGGTGATCATGGCCGCCGCCGTCGCCGACTACCGGCCGGCCGCCGCGCTCGAGAGCAAGCGGCCCAAGGACGCCGAGGCTCTGGGCGCTCGAGCTCGAGCCCACAACCGACGTCCTCCGCGAGCTCGGCGAGCGCCGCCAGAACGGGCAGGTGCTCGTCGGCTTCGCAGCCGAGGCGGGCGGCGACGGGCTCGCGCGCGCGGCCGACAAGCTCGAGCGCAAGCGGCTGGACCTGCTCGTCTACAACGACGTGGCGCGGGACGGAATCGGGTTCGACAGCGAGGAGAACGAGGTGGTCATCCTCTCGGGCGACGGTCGCCGCGAGGTGCCGCGCGCGCCGAAGGCCGAGATCGCGGCGGCGGTGCTCGACGAGATCGAGCGGGTGCTGAATGGACGCGCGTAGCGAGCCGCGCCCGGCGACCGGCGCCGCCGAGCTGCTGGCCGCAGTCGCCGCCAACGTCGGCCGCGTCGTGCACGCGCCCGAGGAGACGCTGCGCCTCGCCGTGCTGTGCCTCGTCGGCGAAGGGCACCTGATCATCGAGGACTTCCCCGGCGTCGGGAAGACGATGCTCGCGAAGGCGGTGGCGCGCTCGGTCGACTGCTCGTTCTCCCGCCTGCAGTTCACGCCCGACCTGCTGCCCTCGGACGTCACCGGCGTCAGCGTCTTCGACCAGCGCGTGAACGAGTTCGACTTCCGCCGCGGGCCGGTCTTCACGAACCTGCTGCTTGTCGACGAGATCAACCGCGCGTCGCCGAAGACGCAGTCGGCCCTGCTCGAGTGCATGCAGGAGAACCAGGTCACGGTCGACGGCGTCACCTACGCGCTGCCGCGGCCGTTCATGGTCATGGCCACCCAGAACCCGCTCGAGTACGAGGGCACCTACCCGCTCCCCGAGGCCCAGCTCGACCGCTTCACGATGCGCATCTCGATCGGGTACCCGGCACTCGCGGAGGAGGCGCGCGATGCTGCGCGAGCAGACGAGCGAGGAGCCGCTCGAGTCGCTCGAGCCGGTGACGACGGCGGACGAAGTCCGTGCGCTGATCGCCGAGGCACGCGACGTCTACGTGGAGGAGAGCGTCAACCGCTACGTCGTCGCCGTGCTACGCCACACCCGCGGCGACGCCCGCCTCGCGCTCGGGGCCAGCCCGCGTGCCGGTGTCTCCCTGTTGCGGATCGCGAAGGCGCGGGCCCTCGCGGACGGACGCGACTACGTCCAGCCGGACGACGTCAAGGCGCTCGCCGTCCCGGCGCTCACGCACCGCCTGATCGTCGCGCCCGAGCAACGCTCGGCCGGTGTGACCGCCGAGGACGCGGTCCAGGACGCACTGGCCCGCACGCCCGTCCCGGTGTGACACGCCGCGGCCGCCTGACGCTCGCGCTCGGGTGCGTCCTGTACGCGGCCGCGTGGCTGCTGGGGGCGCGAGTGCTGTACCCAGTCGCGATCGGGCTGGTGGCCGGGGCGCTCGGCGCGGCGCTCTGGGTCCGGGCGGCCCGGCCGGCCGACCGCGGTGACGCGGCGTGCAGGCCGCGACGTCCAGCTCGAGGGCGACGACGTCGCGCTCGAGCTCCGTGCCGAGCTGACGCGCGGGCTCCGGCCGGCGGTCCTCTCGGTCACCGAGCAACTCGGCCGGCTCGGCGAGCACCGGATCGCGCTCACGCCCCACGGCGGCTTCGCGACCGGCCGCGTCGCGCTGCGGCGCGTCCCCCGCGGCCGCTACGCGCTTCACGGGCGCGACCGCGACGGTCGAGGACCCGTTCGGGCTCGCGCGCGGCGAGTCGCCCGTCGCGGAAGGCGGCGCGCTGCTCGTGCACCCGCGCCTCGTCGACCTCGCCGGCGTGTTCACCGACAACGGGACGCTCGCCGCGGGCGGCCGGCGCCTGCTCCTGCGCAGGCCGAGCGGCTTCGACTTCCACGGCGTGCGCGAACACCAGCAGGG
Organism: uncultured Thermoleophilia bacterium; assembly: GCA_963710465.1. Classification (GTDB taxonomy): domain Bacteria; phylum Actinomycetota; class Thermoleophilia; order Gaiellales; family Gaiellaceae; genus JACVRM01. The sequence continues at coordinate 161,319 of CAVQAQ010000002.1, read as the reverse complement.
CGAGTCCCTGCGCCGCGTGCACTGGCCCTCGACGGCCAAGCGCGGCGAGCTGATGGTCAAGGACTTCGAGGATGCGCCACGCGACGAGCTTGCGATCGTGCTCGACGCCGCCGGTGCCCCTGCCGGGCCGAGCTTCGACGCGCAGGTCCGCGCCGCCGGCTCGCTGCTGCGGGCATTCGCCTCGGGCGGACGCACCGTGCTGCTCGCCATCAACCGCGCGCAGCCCGAGTACCACCATGTTGCCTCCGAGCGCGACTGGCATGCGGCCTACGACGCGCTCGCCGCGGCCGAGCCGGACGGCGCGACGCCGGTCGCCGCGCTGCTGGGCGGGGAGACGAGCCCGCTCGCGCGGGTCGGCGAGCTCGTCGTCGTGACGGCCGCGATTCCGCGCGCCCTCGGCGACCGGCTCGTCGAGCGCGCGTCCGCCGGCCGGCGCGCAGCCCTCGTCTACGTGGACGCCGGCTCGTTCGCCGGGCGCAGCGGCGTGCCGACGGCCGATCTACTGCGCCTCTCGGCCGCAGGGGTGGCGATCGCCATCGCCGGGAGCGGCGATGACCTGGCAAGCGTCCTCGGGCGGCCGCTCGCTCCGGACGGCTGCGCGTGCGTAGGACGGTCCTCGTCTGGGTGCCCACGGCAGCGCTCGTGGCCGGGTGCTGGCTGCGGCTCGAGCAGCCCGTCATCGGCACGGCGCGCGTCGTCGCCGTACTCGTGCTCGCCCTCGTTCCCGTGCTCCCGGGCCGGGCGCTGACCCGCGGCGTGCTCGCGGTCGCCGCGACGCTCGCCGCGGCGGCCGTCGCCGCCGATGCGGTCACGCCGCGCGAGGTGTGGAACCGCGCCGACGACGGGCTGCGCAGCTTCTACGCCCTCACCGTCCCATTCGACCCGCACCTGCACCCCGAGATGCACGCGCTCGTCCTCTTCGCCATCTTCGCGTTTGCGCTCGGGCTCGCTCTCACGGTTGCTGCCCGGAGGCCGGTGGCGGCCTGCGTCGTGCTCGCGGCCGGCTCGGCGTGGCCGACGACGCTGCTCGGAGGGTCCGGCGCGCTCGCCCGGGGGGTGCTCCTGCTCGCGGGGTGCCTGCTCTTGCTCGCCGCGCTCGGCCCGCGGACGGCGCTGCGCCCGGCGCTCGCCGCCGGCGTGCTGCTCGTGCTGGCAGCGGTCGCGGCGTCGGCGGCGGCGGCGGTCACTCCGGGTGGCGTGGTCGACTGGCAGCGCTGGAACCCGTACACGACCGGGCGCCAGGTGAGCGTCGCCTACATCTGGCGGAGCCAGTACCGCGGCATCCACTTCCCGAGCCGGCCGACGACCGTCTTCGAGGTTCAGGCGCCGGCGAAGGCACGCTACTGGCGCGCGACGACGCTCGACCGCTTCGAAAACGACGTCTGGGACGAGGCGCTCACGGTCAACATCGCGCACCCTGAGGGCGACCGCGAGCTGCTCACCAGGGACGAGACGCTGCCGCGGCGCGCCGACGACCCGCGGCGGTGGGTCCGCCAGCGCTTCGTCCTGAGCGCACTCGCCGACGACCACCTGCCCGCCGCGGCGACGCCGGTCGCCTATGCGAGTGGCGACGCGCTGCAGTTGTACTCCGACGGCGGTGTGGCTCTGCGCCCCGGCGGCCTGCACGGCGGCGACGCCTACACGGTCTGGAGCTACGCGCCGCGACCGAAGCCACAGGCGCTGGCCCCGCTCGGCGCCCACTACCCGGACAGCGCCGAGTTCGGGCGCTACCTGACGGTCTGGGGCGACGAGCGCGCGCCTGTGTTCGGCACCCACGGGCGCGACGCCGCGCTGGCGAACCTGTTCGCGGCCGACTCGGCGGCCCGCAGCTACCGGCCGCTCTACCGTGTCGCGCGGCGCGTGGTCGGGAATGCACGGACCCCGTACGGCGCCGCCGTTGCGCTCGAGACGTGGTTCCGTTCGAGCGGCGGCTTCATCTACGACGAGCAGCCGCCGCAGGCGCAGGGCGTCCCGCCGCTCGTCGACTTCGTCGCGCACACGCACAGGGGCTACTGCCAGCACTTCGCCGGCGCTATGGCACTGATGCTGCGCTACCTCGGCGTCCCGGCGCGCGTCGCGGCCGGCTTCACGAGCGGCCGTTGGGACGCCTCGGCGAAGCGGTGGGTCGTCTCCGACCGCAACGCGCACGCCTGGGTGGAGGTCTGGTTTCCCGGCTACGGATGGCTGCCCTTCGACCCGACGCCGTCCCGGGGGTCGCTCGACGCCCCGTACTCGGCCGCATCCGCGTCGTTCGACGCGGGCGCCGCCGCAACGGCGTTTGCGGGCGGCGCCGTCGGGCTCGGCCTGCAGGCGCTGCTCAAGCTCGCCAGTCAGCACGGGCACGGGGCGGTGCTGCCGCCGCCGCTCACTCCGGCGGCGGCTTCCACAGGCGGCGGATCCGGCTTCCCATGGGCAGCGGCCGTGGGTGCGGTGCTCGCCGTGGCGGCTGCGCTTGGGCTCCTGGCCCTCGGGAAGGCGATCCGCCGCCGGCTGCGGTATGGCACCGACGACCCGCGCCGGGTCGCGGCCGCCTGCCGGCGCGAGCTGGAGGAGCTCGCCGCCGACCAGGGCGTCGCCGTCCCGCGCGGCGCGAGCCCGGCCGAGGCGGCCGCGCTGCTCGAGGAGCGGCTCGGCGTCGACGCCGGGCCCCTCGCCCGGGCGGTCGCGGAGGCTAGGTTCGGCCCGCCGGCCCGGGCCGGCGTAGCGGCAGCGCAGGCGCGCCGCGAGCTTGCCGCGTTCCGGAGGTCGCTGCGCATGCACCTGACGCTCGGCCGCCGTCTCCGCGGCGCGCTCTCCGCTCCGCTCGCTGTGACGCCGGACGCCGTCGTCATGGCCGCCGGCGAGGGCAGCCGGCTGCGGCCCTTGACGGAGCGCTGGGCGAAGCCGGTGCTGCCCATCGACGGTCGGCCAGTGCTGGCCACCCTCTTGCGCGAGCTCGCCGCCGCCGGCGTCCGGCGCGTCTGGCTCGTGACCGGCCACCTTGCCGCGCAGGTCGAGGCGCTCGCCGGCAACGGCGCCGCCTTCGGGCTCGAGATCGTGACGGTCGACCAGCCGATCGCGAAGGGCTCGGCGGACGCGCTCGCGCGGGCGCTCGCCGCCGGCGCTGCTCCGCCGCTCCTCCTGTCGGCCGCGGACACGGTCTTCGCGTACGGCGCCGTGGCCGACTTCACGTGCGCGTGGCAACAGAGCGGGGCGGAGGGAGCCATCGCCGCCCGGGCCGGCGGTGGGCCGGCGCACACGACGCACCTGCTGGTCGAGGGCAGCCGGATCCTCCGTATCCGCGACCCCGAGGGCGGCATGACCGCCGCGCCGCTGATGGGATTGGGCGAGGCGGTCCTTCGGGAGCTCCCGGCCGTGTGCCGGCCGCCGTTCAAGGCTCCCTACGAGGTCGCGGACGCCTTCCAGCGGGCGATCGATGCCGGCGCCACCGTCGCCGCGATCCCAACGGGGGCTACCCGTGACTTGACCAATCCGCTTGACTTGGTGGAGGAGAACTTTCCGTATCTCCGTGGGTTGGTTCAAAAGTGAGCGACACGACGTACGACCTGTTCCAGCTCGGACGGCGGCACCTCAGGAAAGGGATGGCCGCCCAGGCCACCGTGCCCCTCGAGAAGGCCAAGCGGCGCGAGCCGCGCAAAGCGTCCATCCGCGAGGCGCTCGGGATCGCCTACTTCCGCATCCAGCGCTACCGCGATGCGGAGCGTGAGTTCCGCGCGGTGCTCGACATCTCGCCCGTGGACGACTACGCGCACTACGCGCTCGGCCGCTGCCTCGAGAAGCAGGGCAAGCGCGCAGAGGCGAACGGGCACTACAAGCTCGCCAGCCAGATGCGGCCCGAGAGCACGGACTACTCCGTGCGCATCAAAGATCTCGACTAGTCGTCGTCATCGTCTGGCAGCGGCGCGACGGCGGGCCACGGGCGCGCCATCACGCGCCGGTAGTGGGCGAGCGAGATCCAGATCTGCGAGACGACGAGCACGCAGCCTGCCGCGGCGATGACGGCCGCACCGGCGCCGGGATCAAGGAACGCGAGGCCGACCCCGATCAGGATCGCGACGAGCGACCCTTCGCGGGCCACCGCCCAAAGCCGCGCGGTGCGACGTTCGGTCTCGTCAGCCACGCCTCCTAGTGTTCCCCGCATGCGGGCCGTCGTCCAGCGCGTGTCCGGGGCCCGCGTCGTCGTCGGCGACGAGACGGTCGGTCAGATCGGTGCTGGGCTGCTCGTGCTGCTCGGTGTCGCGAACGGCGACGGCGAGGCCGAGGCGGAGCGTCTGGCCGGCAAGGTTGCGCGGCTGCGGATCTTCGAGGACGACGCCGGCCGCTTCGACCGCGACGTGCTGGACTCAGGCGGCGCTGTGCTCGCAGTGAGCCAGTTCACGCTCATCGCCGACACGCGCAAGGGCAACCGGCCGAGCTTCTCGGCGGCGGCGGCGCCCGAGGCGGCCGAGCCGCTGTACGAGCGGTTCTGCACAGTTTTGGCGGCCGCGGGGCTGCAGGTCGAGCGCGGCGTCTTCGGCGCAAACATGGCGGTCGAGCTCGTCAACGACGGTCCGGTCACAATCGTGCTCGACAACTAGCGAGGAGATCGCCGTGCCACCGACCCGCCAGGAGATCGAGAGCCGCCTGCAGGCGCTGCTCGCAGACCATCTCGACGCCGTCGCCACCCAGAACCCCGAGGGCTTCGACATCGGCGTCATCGCCATCGTCACCGAGGTGCGCTACCCGGCAAGCGTCGAGGAGGTGGAGGAGCTCGTGGAGAGCCGCGGCCGCCCCGAGGCGTTCTATACGCCGGAGGCGGAGTGGAACACCTATGTCGCGATGGGGTGCTCGGACAGCCGCAATTGGATCCAGGGCGGAATCCTCAACGCCGCGCTCGATCTGCTCGACGAGCCGGCAATCGAGGTCGACGAGGACGACTCCGAGTAGCGCGGCGCCCGCCGGCGGGCGCGCTACCCGCTGCTACAATCGGCGCCACCACATTTCACCGGTTTGTTGGGAAATGGGCGCGCTGCGCCCGTTTTTTTTGAGAAAGGAACGATGGCACCGACCCATACGAAGGAACGAGCACTGTTCACCGAGATCGCGCCCCAGGTGGAGCGCGAGGTTCCCGGCGTACAGGTGCTGGCCCTCGAGCTCTCCGGCCCGGAGTCCTTCCGGGTCTACGTCGACCACCCGGCCGGCGTCGATCTCGCGCTCTGCGAGCGCGTGACGGGTGTGCTGCGCCCGTACCTGACCGAGTACAGCGTGGAGGTGTCGTCCCCCGGCAGCGAGCCGCCGGTTCGCACGCCGGAGCACTTCGCGAACGCGGTCGGCCACCGCGTCGCGCTGCGCGTCTCCGAGGAGATCGCCGGGCGCCGCCGCATCCGCGGCGAGGTGCTGTCCGCCGGCGATGCGGCGGTGACGGTCAAGACTGAAGACCAGCCCGTGGAAGTCCCCTACGACGCGATCGTCCGCGGGAATCTGATCGATTTCGTTCCAAATGGAGAGTGATTGAGAGGTGACGAGATGAGCCGAGAGATAGTCGAAGCGGTCCGCGAGCTGGAGCGCGAGAAGAGCCTGGAGAGCGGCGTGCTCGTCGGCGCGCTGCGTGACGGCCTGCTCGCCGCCTACAAGAAGACGCCGGGCGCCTACCGCCACGCGACCGTCGAGCTCGACGACGAGGGCGAGTTCCGCGTCATCGCCATCCACATGCCGCCCGACCTCGAGGAGCGGCTGCTCGACGACGCGCGCGAGCGCGCGCTGTCCGACCTCGAGCGCATCGAGGAGGAGACCGGCGAGCGCCAGCACACGCTGCTGTCGGACGACGACCTGCAGATCGAGTGGGACGAGGTTCCCGAGGACCAGATCGAGCGCGAGGACGTCACGCCCGAGGGCTTCGGCCGCATCGCCGCACAGACGGCGAAGCAGGTCATCCAGCAGCGCATCCGCGAGGCGGAGCGCCAGATCATGTACGAGGAGTACATCGACCGCGTGAGCGAGGTCGTCACCGGCATCGTCCAGCAGGCGGGCGACCGCAACAACGTGCTCGTCGACCTCGGCAAGGTCGAGGCGCTGCTGCCGCGTTCCGAGCAGGTGGACGGCGAGCGCTACGAGCAGGGCAGCCGCATCAAGGCGGTCATCACCGAGGTCCGCTCGGGCACGAAGGGCCCGCAGGTGATCCTGTCGCGGCGCGACCCGGAGCTGATCCGCACGCTGTTCGAGCTCGAGGTCCCGGAGATCGCCGACGGCCTCGTCGAGATCCGCGGCGTCGCCCGCGAGCCCGGCTACCGCTCGAAGATCGCGGTCGAATCGCACACGCAGGGCGTCGACCCGGTCGGCGCATGCGTGGGCCCGCGTGGCTCCCGCGTCCGCATGGTCGTGTCCGAGCTCCGCGGCGAGAAGATCGACATCATTCCGTGGAACACGGAGCCGGCACGCTTCATCGCCAAGGCGCTGTCGCCCGCCCGCGTGCGCGAGGTGCTCGTCGACGACGACACCCGCGAGGCAACGGTGATCGTCCCCGAGGACCAGCTTGCGCTGGCGATCGGCAAGGAGGGCCTCAACGCCCGCCTGGCCACCCGGCTGACCGGCTGGAAGATCGACATCACCTCCGACGTCGAGTTCGCGCAGCAGGAGGCCCAGGCGGCCTTCGGCGGCGGCGAACGAGGGGAGGAGGAGTTCTCCGGCCGCTGCGCGGCGATCCTCACGAACGGCAAGCGCTGCCCGAACGCCTCCCTGCCCGGCACCCGCTTCTGCGGCATCCCGGCGCACCAGGAGCTCGCGAACAAGTCGCCCGAGGAGCTCGTCGGCCAGGTCGTCCAGATCGGCGGTCCCCCCGTTGAGGCGGACGACTCCGCCGAGGAGGAGATCACCGAGGCCGGCATCCCGCAGCCGGAGCCGGTCGGCGCCACCGGGCTCGCCGTCGCGCAGCCCGAGGTAGCCGAGCCGCCGCCGCTGCGCCCGGACGAGGACGCGGCGCCCGAGTGAGCCCGACGCGGACCTGCGCGGGCTGCGGGCGCAAGGCCGAGCAGGCCGAGCTCGTCCGTTTCGTCGCACATGACGACGTCCTGACGCCCGGGCGGCGAATGCCCGGCCGCGGCGTCTACACGTGCGACGACGCGGCCTGTTTCGAGCGTGCGCGCGACCGTCACGGGTTTGCGCAGACGCTCCGGCGCCCGGTGCGGGTCGATCCGGAGCTCGCCCGCCTCTACACTGGAGGCCGCTGATGGCAGGAGACCGCCCAAATCGCCCGATCCGCCCGCGCGGCCCCGCGGGAGGGCGCCGCAAGCGCCGCGTCGTCATCGACACGCAAGCGTCGCGGCCGCGTCCCGACTCGCGCCAGGCGCGCGACCGCACGGAGCAGCGCCCGAAGCAGCAGCAGCCGGTCGTGGCGCCGACCGGCCCCGTGACCGTCCCGTCGGGCGTCACGGTACGCGACTTCTCGCAGGCGCTCGGCGTGCCGGCGGTGCAGCTGATCAAGATCATGATGGGCCTCGGGAAGATGATTCAGATCACACAGTCGCTGACCGATGACGACGTGCAGCTGATCGGGACCGAGCTCGAGCGCGAGGTGACCATCCGCCACGCGGCCGACGAGGAGCCCGAGCCGGAGGTCTTCGAGGACAGCGCCGACCAACTGACCGACCGGCCGCCGGTCGTGACGATCATGGGCCACGTCGACCACGGCAAGACGACGCTGCTGGATGCGATCCGCGAGACCGCCGTCGTCGAGACCGAGGCCGGCGGGATCACCCAGCACATCGGCGCCTACCAGGTCGACCACAGCGGCCGCCGCATCACCTTCCTGGACACCCCGGGCCACGAGGCATTCACCGCCATGCGCGCCCGCGGTGCGAAGGTGACGGACATCGCCGTGCTGGTCGTGGCCGCCGACGACGGCGTCATGCCACAGACACGCGAGTCGATCTCCCACGCGCGCGCGGCCGCGGTGCCGATCGTCGTCGCCGTCAACAAGATCGACCTTCCCGACGCGAACCCCGACCGGGTCCGCTCGGAGCTCGCCGCCGAGGACCTCCAGCCGGAGGAGTGGGGCGGCACTACCCAGTTCTCCGAGGTCTCGGCCAAGGCCAAGCAGAACCTCGACGATCTGCTCGAGCGCGTCCTGCTCGTCGCCGACGCCGAGCTCGTGCTGACGGCTAATGCGAACGCCGAGGCCTCCGGCCCGATCATCGAGTCGCGCCTCGACGTCGGACGCGGCCCGGTCGCGACGATGCTCGTCCAGCGCGGCACGCTGCGGGTCGGTGACGCCATCGTCGCCGGCGACGCCTGGGGCCGCGTGCGCGCCCTCTACAACTTCCGCGGCGACAAGATCAAGGAGGCGACGCCGGGCGATCCGGTCGAGATCCTCGGCTTCGACCATCCGCCGGGCGCGGGGGAGCTCGCGCGCGTGGTCGAGAACGAGCGCGAGGCGCGCAACGTCGCCGGCCTGCGCGAGGCGCGCCTGCGCCGCGAGCAGCTTGCCTCGTCCGCGCGGCCCGCGATGTCGCTCGAGGACGTCTTCGACCGCCTGCAGGAGGGCCAGGTCCAGGAGCTCAACCTCGTCGTCAAGGGCGACGTGGACGGCTCCGTGGAGGCGGCCGTGTCCGAGCTGCAGAAGATCCAGCACCCCGAGGTCGGCGTGCACGTGATCCACACCGGCGTCGGCGGCATCACCGAGAGCGACGTCATGCTGGCCGCCGCCTCGCAGGCGATCGTGGTCGGCTTCAACGTGCGCCCGAACGCCGAGGCGCGCTCGCTTGCCGAGCGCGAGGGCGTCGACATTCGCACCTACCGGGTCATCTACCAGCTCACCCAGGACATCGAGCAGGCGCTGGTCGGGATGCTCCGGCCCGAGGAGGTCGAGGAGACGCTGGGCGAGGTGGAGGTGCGTGAGACCTTCCGCGCGTCGCGGATCGGCGTCATCGCCGGGTGCTACGTCCGCTCGGGCGTGGTGCGGCGCAATGCCAAGGCGCGGGTCGTCCGCGACGGCACGCTCATCTACGAGACGACGATCGACTCGCTCAAGCGCTTCAAGGACGATGCCCGCGAGGTCGCCGAGGGCTTCGAGTGCGGCATCCACCTGGCCAGCTTCGACGACGTCAAGGTCGGCGACATCCTCGAGATCTACGAGACGCGGACGATCGAGCGCACCGACCTCACGGTCGACGCCGCCGCCGCCTCGACCAGCTCCGCGTCCTAGCCCGCCGCCGGCGCGGACCGGTTCGCTGCTTCCTCCACGCACCCGGCGCGTCAAGCCGGAACTACTGTGGCGTGGTGAGCGCCGGGTACGTGGGAATCCTGACGGTCGACCTCCACTTCCCCGAGGCGGGCTCGCTCAAAGGCAAGCGCAAGCACGTCAAGTCGGCGAAGGCCCAGCTGCAGAACCGCTTCGGAGCGGCGGTGGCCGAAGTCGACCACCACGAGCTCTGGCAGCGGGCGCGGCTGACGGTTGCCTGCGTCGCGCGAGAGCACCGCGAGCTGGACGGTCTGCTCGACGACGCGCTCCGCTACTTGCACGGGCAGGAGTACGAGGTGGCCGGCGCGGAGCGGATGGTGGTGTCGCCCGATGACTGACCGCATGCGGCGCGTCAACGAGTCCGTCCGCGAGGTGCTCTCAGAGGCGATGGCGGAGCTGAAGGACCCGCGCATCGGGTTCGTGACCATCACGGGCGTCCGCACCACCGCCGACCTCCGCCAGGCCCGCGTCTACATCAGCGTGCTTGGTTCCGCGCGCAAGCGCGAGCGCACGCTGGCGGCGCTCACGTCGGCGCACGGCGTCCTCCAGGCGCGCATCGCGAGCGAGCTGCGGCTCAAGCGGACGCCTCAGCTGACCTTCGAATACGATCCGACGGTCGAGGGCGGCGTGCGAATGTCGCAGCTGATCGACGAGCTGGCACCCGCCGAGCAGAATGACGAACCCTGACCTGACCCTCGTCGCAAGGGCGATCCGCGAGCACGACCGGTTCCTTGTGACCACCCACGAGAACCCCGACGGCGACGCGCTCGGTTCGCTCCTCGGCCTCACGCTCGGCCTGCGGGAACTCGGCAAGGACGCGGTCATGTTCCTGTCCGGCGACGTGCCGCTGCCGGCCGAGTACCGGTTCATGCCGCTCGACGACGTCCTGCGCGGGATGCCGCCTGCCGACGCCACCGACCGCGTCGTGCTGGCCGTCGACTGCGCGAGCGACAGCCGTCTCGGGGCGGCCGCCGAGAAGCTGCTCGAGGCGCCGCTCGTGATCGACATCGACCACCACCACGACAACACGCGCTTCGGGCAGATCAACTGCGTCGTGGCCGACGCGTCGTCGACGGGGGAGATCATGCGCGACCTGCTCGCCGAGCTCGGGGTTCCGCTGACGACCGAGATCGCGGAGCCGCTGTACGTCGCCATCGTCACCGACACCGGGCGCTTCATGTACTCGAACACGACCCCGAAGGCGCACCGGGTGGCGGCCGAGCTGCTCGAGGCCGGGGTGGACGCGCAGCGTGTGTTCCGCGCCGTCTACGAGTCGATCCAGTTCGCGAAGCTCAAGCTGCTCGCGCGCGCGCTCGAGCGGGCGCAGGTCTACGACGACGGGCGCATCGTCGTCTCCTGGCTGCGTGCGGCCGACTTCGCCGAGGTAGGCGCGGAGGAGCCGTTCTCCGAGGGGATCATCGATTTCCTGCGCGCCGTCGAGGGCTCCGACCTCGCGGCGCTCATCCGCGAGCCGCCGGGCTCCCGGCCCGACGCGCCGAGGCACCGCGTCAGCCTGCGGTCCAACGTCGACGGGCTCGACGTCTCGGCGATCGCGCGCGCGTCCGGGAAGGGCGGCGGCCACGTGCGGGCGGCAGGCTTCTCGAGCGAGGACTCGATGGAGGAGATCACCGATTTCATCCGTCGCGAGTACGCGGCCGCGACGTCTCAGGTCGCCTGACGGGCCAGGGGCCCTTCCGGGGAGTCGCGATCGTGGATGGCACGCGGGAGAGGTCGCGAGGCAAGGACGCAGGGAGCGCGAATATTCGGACATATTTTCGCGACCGAGGACGCGGCATCGCGGCCTCTCACGCCTGTCAGGCGCCTTCGACTACTCCCCGGAAGGGCCCCTGAGTGCCGCCGCGCGGGCTCGAGCCGACCGGCATCTTCCTCGTCGACAAGCCTGCCGGAGTGTCCTCATTCGCGGTCGTTGCCGAGGTGCGCCGGCGGACCGGCGCCCGGACAGGCCACGCCGGCACGCTCGACCCGTTCGCGACCGGGTTGCTGATGCTGTTGTCCGGACGGGCAACTAAGGTGGCATCGTGCTTCGTGGGCCTCGACAAGCGGTACCTGACGGACGTCGATCTGACGGCGCGGACGACGACCGGCGATCCGGAGGGGGACGAGCTCGACCGCCACGAGGCACCGGTCACAGAGGAGCTGGAACGCCGGCTCGCGGGCCTCCGCGGGGAGATCGAGCTGCCGATCCCGGCCGCCTCCGCGGTCAAGATCGGAGGCGAGCGCGCCTACCGCCTGCACCGCCGCGGCGTCGCCGTCGAGATGCCGCTCCGGCGCTCCCGCGTGGACGCGCTCGACCTCATCGCCTATGACGACGGCGTCGCCCGTCTCGACCTGCGCGTCAGCTCCGGCACGTACGTCCGCGCGATCGCCGACGCACTCGGCGGCCACTGCCGGACGCTCCGCCGCACCGAGGTCGGCCCGTTCACGGTCGGCGAGGCCGACCCCGAGCGGGTCATCCCAGTGGAAGAGGCGCTCGCCCGGCTGCCGGAGCAGGTGCCCGCGGAGTGATGGTCGCGCGCGTCCCGGAGGAGCTCGAGAACCGCCCGCGCGCGGTGGCGCTCGGCACCTTCGACGGCGTCCACGTCGGCCACCGGCGGATCCTGCGCGCCGCGGTCGACGCCGGGCTCACGCCGACGGTCGTGACCTTCGACCCGCACCCCCGCGTCGTGCTCGGCAACCGGGTCGAGTTGCTGACGACGCTGGAGCGCCGGCTGGAGCTGATCGCCGAGGCGGGGATTGCCGACGTGCTCGTCGTGCCGTTCACAGCGGAGCTGGCGGCGCTGGAGCCGGACGGGTTCGTCGAGGCCTTCCTGCGCCCGATCGGCGCGGAGATCGTCGTCGCCGGCGCCGATTTCCGCTTCGGGCACGGCCGCGCGGGCGACCTGGAGCTAGTCGAACGCCTGGGCTTGGACGTCAGACGGGTGCCGCTGGTTCAGGGCGTCTCGTCGACGTTGATCCGCGGGCTGCTGCGCGCCGGCGAGGTCGACCGCGCAGCGCCGCTGCTGGGCCGCGCTGCCGAGGTCGACGGCATCGTGGTGAGCGGGGACGCGCGCGGCGGCACCCTCGGCTTCCCGACGGCCAACGTCCGCGTGCCGCCCGACCTGCTCGTGCCAGCCCACGGCATCTACGCGGGCGCCGCCGCCGGCCACCGCGCGGCGACGTCGATCGGCGTGAACCCGCACTACGGCGGGGCCGAGCTCCGCGTCGAGGCCTTCCTGCTCGACTACGAGGGCGACCTCTACGGGCAGCGCCTCATCGTCGAGCTGTGGCGACATCTGCGCGACGAGCGCGCCTTCGACAGCGAGGCCGACCTGGTCGCGCAGATCGCCCGGGACGTGGAGGAGACGCGCGCGGCGAAACATCCCTTGACTCCGCCGTGACAGACGGCGATCCTCGCAGGACTCGTCCACGTCGGCCCCAACCCCAGCGGGGCCGCGAAAGGAGGGACGGATGCTCAGCAAGTCCACGATCGGCGCCGTCGTCCCGGTGACCGATCTCGACCGCAGCATCAAGTTCTACGGCCAGACACTCGGTCTCGGCGAGCCGGAACGCGACGAGATGCCGCAGAACCCCGGCGCGCGCTTCCAGGTCGGCGGCGGGGAGCTCTACGTCTACGAGAGCGTCGGCGCCGGCCAGGCCCGTCACACGCTTTGCGCCTTCGAGGTGGAGGACATCGAGAGCGAAGTCGAAGACCTCCGTGGCCGCGGCGTGACGCTCGAGGAGTACGACATGCCGGGCATGAAGACCGAGAACGGGATCATCGACATGGGCAGCGGCATCAAGGGCGCCTTCTTCAAGGATCCCGACGGAAACATCCTCGGGCTCGGGCAGCGCGTGCCCGTGGGGGCAGCCGTCTAGCGCAACAGCCGAGCGGCGCCGTCCCGGCGCGGGTCGCCGGCGGCGCCGCCCGGCGTGACGACGCTCACGCCGCCGAAGTAGTGGTGCGGCGCGGCCCAGCGACGCACCTGCCGGCCGAGCAGCTCGAGCTCCTCCAGGCCGCCCTCGTCGACGCCCGGCTCCGCGTTCACGACCTGGCCGGCGACATGGAAGCGCGGCCGGTCGACGGCTGCCTGCGGCACCAGGCCCTCGTCGAGGATCCCGGCCACAACGCCGACGAGCGCGGTCGCGATCCGTGTACCACCGGCCGCGCCGCCTGCGAGCACGAGGCTGCCGTCGCCGTCGAACGCGAGCAGCGGCGACGTCATGCTCTCCATGCGCTCACCGGGGACGAGGGGGCCGCGGAGCAGGTCGACCTCGCCGAGCATGCTGTTCAGGTGGAGGTCGTAGCCGGGCAGCCAGTCGCCCGAGCCGAGCCCCAGCGTCGTCGTGAGCACGCAGACGTTGCCGTCGCCGTCGGCGGTCACGAGGTTCGTGGTGTGCCCGGCGCGGTCCAGGCGGCCGGCGAGCGCCGCTGCCAGCTCGACGACGCGTTCCGAGGGGCTGAGCCCTGCAAGACGGGCGAGACGTGCGAGCACCGCCGGCACCTCCGAGACGCCGCCGCGCGTCAGCACTCGGCCACCGAGGTATCGCACCTCGACGGGCTCGACCCAGTGAGCCTCGTAGCCCGCGAGATCCTTGCCCGTGATCAGGCCGCCGCGCTCGTCGGAGAGCGCAAGCAGACCGTCGGCGATCGGGCCGGTGTAGACGGCGGCGGCCCTGTCGGCGGCGATTGCCTCGAAGGCGCGGTGGAGCTCCGGCTGGACGACCGTGTCGCCTCCCTGCAGCAGCGACCCGGTGGGCGCATAGAGCTGCGCCCCCTCGTGCATCCTGAAGACGGGCGCGAGCATCGCCAGGACGGCGGCGTGCGCCGGGGTCAGCAGGGCGCCGTCGCGCGCGATCCGCAGCGCCGGCTCGACGAGCCGCGGCCACGGGAGCCGCCCGTACGCCTGCCAGAGTGCTTCGAGCCCGGCCGGCACGCCGGGAACAGCGCACGTCGCCGGCCCGACCGCGTAGTGGACGAGCTCCTCGCCGAACGGCACTGCGAGCGGGAGCACGTCCGGCTCGCGCGCCGGCGCGCCGAGCCCCGGAATCGCGACGAAGAAGTCCAGGTTTCGCGCCCTGGCTTCGGCCGCGTCCCAGTAGATCGCGTGCCCACCGCCGAGCAGCCCGGTCATGATCGTCTCGGCCGCGCACGAGGCCAGGGAGGCGGCAACAGCCGCATCCGCCGCCGACCCGCCGGCGGCGAGGATCTCGAGCCCGGCGTCAGCCGTCGCCGGGTGGCCAGCAGCGACGGCCGCGATCACGCCGGAAGTATGGCCGTCAGCTGCGGTACCGCACTTCGCAGTCCGGCGCGACGTCGTCGTGACGCATCGCGCGACGCGGAGGACGCCCGCTAGGCACGCATTCCGTCTCGTGCGAAAACGCGGGAAAAACGGCTTGGCTGCTACCCTTCCGGCCGACCGCAGCCTCGGCCGCACGCGTTCTTCCTTCGCGGCGCGCTGGGACTGCGGAATCGTCTGCAAGGAGGCGTATGACCCTCACCAAGGAAGCCAAGCTCGACATCATCGGCAAGCACCGGCAGCACGACTCCGACACGGGGTCGCCGCAGGTGCAGATCGCGCTGCTGACGACGCGGATCAACGAGCTCACCGAGCATCTCCGCACGCACGCGAAGGACCACTACTCGCGGCGCGGCCTGCTCAAGCTCGTCGGCCGGCGCCGCCGGCTGCTCAACTACCTTCAGCGCGAGGACCTCGAGGCCTACCGCGCGCTGATCCAGGAGCTCGGCCTCAGGCGTTAGCACCACAGACCCGCGGAGGGTGGAAGTTTGTGCGAGCCCCGCGCAGCGGTGGGGCTGACCCAAACCTCCACCTTCTGCCCAAGGACGGAGGACACAGATGGCAATTGCGACTGAGCGCGAGACACGAGTCTCGACGACGGTCGGCGACCAGGAGATCAGCTTCGAGACCGGCAAGCTCGCCAAGCAGGCGGGCGGCGCGGTGCTCGTGCGCTCCGGCGACACGATGGTCCTCGCGACCGCGATGGGCCGGATGGAGCCGCGCGAGGGCGCGGACTTCTTCCCGCTCACCGTGGACGTCGAGGAGCGCATGTACGCCGCCGGGAAGATCCCCGGCGGTTTCTTCAAGCGGGAAGGGCGCCCGACCGAGCGCGCCATCCTGACCGCACGCATGATCGACCGCCCGATCCGGCCGCTGTGGCCGAAGGGCTACCGGAACGAGACGCAGGTGATCTGCACCGTGCTCTCGGCCGATCTCATCACCCCGCACGACATCCTGTGCATCAACGGCGCGTCCGCCGCGCTGATGATCTCGCCGCTACCGTTCATGGGCCCGGTCGGCGCCGTGCGCATCGGCCTCATCGACGGCGAGCTGAAGATCAACCCGACGCTCCCGGAGATCGAGGAGCAGACGGAGCTCGACCTGATCGTCGTCGGCACCTTCGACGGCCTGACCATGGTCGAGGCGGGCGCCAACGAAGTGCCCGAGACGACGCTGCTCGAGGCGCTCGAGCTGGCGCACAACGAGATCAAGAAGCTCTGCCAGGTCCAGGAAGATCTGCGTGAGCAGGCCGGCAAGCCCAAGTGGCTCGACGCCGGCGTCACCGAAGAGCTCGAGCGCGAGCACATGGGCGCGATCGGCGAGCGGATCGCCACGGAGGGGCTCCGGGCCGCCGATGCGGTGGTCGAGGAGCTGCTGCCCGAACTGAACATGGAGTCCACCGAGGACGACGTGCAGCTGCAGGTGCAGCGCAAGCTGAGCCTCGCGCTGATCCTGGAGCAGGCCCGGCTCGACGCCGTGCTCGGCCCGGTGCGCGAGCAGTTCGAGAGCGACCTGCGGGCGCTCACGGACGCCGAGCAGGACTCGAAGGAGCTCAAGGCGGCCAAGCGCCAGCTGCTCTTCGACCGGATCGTCGAGACCGTGCAGCTGCCGTTCCCGGTCGGCCCGCTGGTCGGCGAGGAGCCGGCCATGGTCAAGGACTCGATGACCAAGAACTACGTCAAGAAGGCAGCCGAGGCGATTTACAAGGAGCTCGTCAGGCGCAAGATCGCGGTCGAGAAGCAGCGCCCGGACGGCCGCGGCCCGGAGGAGATCCGGCCCGTGACCTGCGAGGTCGGCGTCTCCCCGCGCACGCACGGCTCGGGCCTCTTCACCCGCGGCCAGACGCAGATCCTGTCGCTGCTCACGCTGGGCACGGCGAAGGAGGGGCAGCGGATCGACGACCTCTCGCTGGAGACGGATCGCCGGTTCATGCACCACTACAACTTCCCGCCATACTCGGTTGGCGAGACCGGCTTCATGCGCGGCCCGAAGCGCCGCGACATCGGCCACGGCGCGCTCGCGCAGCGGGCGCTCGAGGCGGTCATCCCGCCGGCCGAGGACTTCCCCTACACGATCCGCATCGTCTCGGAGACGCTCGAGTCGAACGGCTCGTCGTCGATGGGCTCGGTCTGCGGCTCGACGCTCGCCTTGATGGACGCCGGCGTACCGATCAAGGCTCCGGTCAGCGGCATCGCGATGGGCCTCGTCAAGGAGGGCGACGACTACGTCATCCTCACCGACATCCAGGGCGCCGAGGATCACCTCGGTGACATGGACTTCAAGGTCGCCGGCACGCCAGACGGGATCACCGCACTGCAGATGGACATCAAGATCACCGGCGTCACGCAGGAGATCATGCGCGGCGCGCTCGAGCAGGCCGCCCGGGCACGTGCCTCGATCCTCGAGAAGATGCTCGAGGCGATCCCGGAGCCGCGCGTCGAGCTGGCCGACCACGCGCCGCGCATCTCGACCGTCAAGATCGACCCGGAGCAGATCGGCCTCGTCATCGGCAAGGGCGGCGAGACCATTCGCTCGCTCGAGGGTGACTACGACGTCCAGATCGACATCGAGGAGGACGGCACGATCCTCATCTACGCGACCGAGGGCACCAAGTCGGACGCGGCGATCGCGGCGATCAAGTCGCTGACGAAGGAGCCCGAGGTGGGGGACACCTACACGGGCAAGGTCGTGAAGACGACCGACTTCGGCGCGTTCGTCGAGCTGAAGAAGGGCACCGACGGCCTGCTGCACGTCTCGAACGTCGGCCCGGGGCGCGTCAAGCACATCGAGGACGTGATCACCCGCGGCGACGTGCTGGACGTGCTCGTCCAGGAAGTCGACAAGCAGCGGGGCCGGATCGGCCTCAAGCTGATCGCGAAGCACGAGAACGGCTCCATCGTCCAGCCCGAGGAGCTGATCGAGCGGGCGAAGGACGCCCCGGACCGGCCGCGCGAGGAGCGCCCGCCGCGCCGTGAGGGCGACCGGGGCCGCGGCCGTGGCGGCCGCGACCGCGCCGGTTCGCGCGACTAGCAGGTCGCAGGGAGCCGGGGACGGGGCACTACGCCTCGCCCCGGCCCACTGCGACGTCTAGCGTCCCGGTCGTGAGAGACGAGCTCCTCGTCAAGCCGGGCGACCACCCCCACTTCTCGAACCGCGAGCCCGGAAGCCGGCTCGGTCTGGACAAGCACGAGGGCGAGAAGCGCATCGAGAAGCTCCAGAAGCGCCTCGAGCTGCTCCAGCAGCGGCTCTACGCGGAGGGTAAGCGCAGCCTGCTGCTCGTGCTGCAGGGGCTGGACGGCTCCGGCAAGGACGGCGTGATCCGCAGCGTGTTCACCGGCGTGAACCCGCAGGGGGTCGAGGTGCACCCGTTCCGGGAGCCGTCCGCGTCCGAGCTCGCCCACGACTACCTCTGGCGGGTGCACGCGGTGACGCCCGAGCGCGGGCAGATCGGCGTCTTCAACCGCTCGCACTACGAAGACGTGGTCACGGTCGACATCCTCGGGCTCGTCCCGAAGGACGCCCTGCGCAAGCGCCCGCGGCACATCCGCGAGTGGGAGCGGATGCTGGTCGAGGAGGGCACGGCAATCGTGAAGGTGTTCCTCCACGTCTCGCGCGAGGAGGAGGGCACGCGGCTCCAAGCCCGCATCGAGGATCAGGAGAAGCGCTGGAAGTTCCGGCCCGCCGACCTCGAGGTGCGCAAGCGCTTCGACGACTACATGGCCCTGTACGAGGAGGCGCTGGCCGAGACGTCGACCGAGTGGGCGCCCTGGTACGTCGTCCCGGCCGACCACAACTGGGTGAAGGCGCTGGCGGTCGCGACGCTCCTCGTCGACGAGCTCGAGCGCATGGATCCGCAGCTACCCGAGCCCGACCCGGAGATCAACCCCGACTCGATCTAGGGGGTTGACGGAACGTCGACTCGTCGAAGGGGTGCGCTGGTCGTTCCGAGGCTAGGACGCGGAGTTCGTTCCCATCAAAGTGTTCTTGAAGTCCTACGCGCGACGAGGACAACGCATCGGGACGTCCAGCGCGGCCCTTCGACTAGACGACGTTTCGTCAAGCCCCCCTACACCAGGGCCTCTTCGTCCCGGAAGGCGTCGCGGGCGACGAGCCGCGCGTATGCACCGCCGCGGTCGAGCAGCTCCTCGTGCGTGCCGCGCTCGACGATGATGCCGCGGTCGAGCACGAGGATCTGGTCGGCGTCGCGGACGGTCGACAGGCGGTGCGCGATCGTGATCGTCGTCCTGCCCTCCGCGAGCCGGTCGAGCTCGGCCTGCACGGCGCGCTCCGTGCGCGTGTCGAGCGCACTCGTCGCCTCGTCGAGGATGAGCACGGCCGGGTTGCGCAGGATCGTCCGCGCGATCGCCATGCGCTGCTTCTCACCGCCCGAGAAGCGGTAGCCGCGCTCGCCGACCATCGTGTCGTAGCCGTCCTCGAGGCTCTCGATCAGATCGTGGATATGCGCGGCCCGCGCCGCCTCCTCGATCTCCGCGTCGGTCGCCTCCGGCTTGGCGAAGCGCAGGTTCTCGCGGATGGTCGCGTGGAAGAGATAGGTCTCCTGCGAGACGACCCCGATCGTGGCGGCGAGCGACTTGAAGGTCACGTCGCGGATGTCGATCCCGTCCAGCAGCACGCGCCCGCGGTCGGGCTCGTAGAGGCGCGCCGCGAGGTAGCCGATCGTCGTCTTGCCCGAGCCGGTCTCGCCGACGATCGCTGTACGCGTGCCGGCCGGCACCTCGAACGAGACGTTCTGGAGCGTCCACGGTCCGCCGTCGTCGTAGCGGAACCAGACCTCGTCGAAGGCGACGTCGCCCTTGCAGGGCGGCAGCGGCACGGCGTCGGGACGCTCGTCGATCTCGACGGGCAGATCGAGGTACTCGAAGATCCGGTCGAAGAGCGCGAGCGAGGTCTGCACGTCGACGCCGACCGAGAGCAGCGAGCCGAGCGGGAAGAAGAGCCGCGTCTGCAGCGTGGTGAAGGCGATCACCGTCGCGTAGTTGATGTCCCCGAAGCCCGGCGTACCAGTAGACGAGCGCCGGCATGATCGAGAAGCTCATCTGGATCGAGGCCATGACCCAGCGGCCGGCCATCCGCGACCTGACCTCGAGGTTGGCCAGGTTCTCGGACTCGCGCTCGAACCGCTCCGCCAGCTCGTTGCCGCGGCCCATCGTCTTGCCGAGCAGGATCCCGGAGACGGAAAGCGATTCCTCGACGAGCGTCGACATGTCGGCCAGCATCCCCTGCATCCGCGTGGTGATCCGCCGGCGCTCGTTGCCGACCCGCCGGCTGAGCAGCACGAAGAACGGCAGCAGGATCGAGCGAGAAGATCGCGAGCTGCCAGCTCAGCAGGAACATCGCGATCACCGCGGCGCCGACGGTCGCGACGTTCGAGACGATCGACGTCGCGGTCGAGGTGACGACGTTCTGGATGCCGCCGATGTCGTTCGCGATCCGCGACTGGATCTCGCCCGTGCGCGTGCGCGTGAAGAAGGCGAGCGAGAGGCGCTGGAGGTGGCGGTAGACGGCCGAGCGCAGGTCGTGCATCACGCGCTGGCCGACGACGTTCGAGAGGTACGTCGAGAGGACGCCGATCGCGCCGGTCGCGATCGCGATCGCGATCAGCCCGAGCACGAGCTTGTTCAGCCACGCCTGGTCGCCCGCCGGCAGCGCGATGAAGACGTCCCGGATCAGGAACGGCGTGATCATCCGAGATGCCCGGCGGAGACGAGGATCAGGGCGAGGACCGCGCTCAGCCGCAGGCGGTACGGGCGGAAGAGCGCGAAGACGCGGCGCAGGTTGGCCCTGCGCACGGCCGGATCGGCCGGCCGCTCGACCGGCTCCCGGCCGTCGAACGTCCGCCCGCGGCCTTCCGGGTTCTGTCTAGTCCTCATAGACAGAAGGTAGCCCCGGAGACTGGTGCTGCGCCGGACACGGATACGATCGACGGGTGCAGCGGTACGACCTCTCGGAGCTCGACTCCGGCATGCGTGTCGTGACGGAGCGGGTCAGGGGCGTTCGCTCGGTCGCGATCGGCTTCTGGATCGGCGCCGGCTCCCGCGACGAGCGCAGCGCGAAGGCCGGGGCGTCGCACTTCATCGAGCACCTGCTGTTCAAGGGCTCGCGCAACTATTCGGCGCAGGAGATCGCCTCGATCTTCGACCGCCTCGGCGGCGAGCTGAACGCGGCCACGTCCCGCGAGAACACCGTCGTCTACGCGCGCGTCCCCGACGACAAGCTCGAGCTCGCGATCAACGTGATCACCGACATGGTCTACACCCCGCTCTTCGCCGAGCTGGACGCCGAGCGTGCCGTCGTGCTCGAGGAGATCGCGATGTACGAGGACACGCCGCAGGAGTACGTGCACGACCTGATCTCCGAGGCGGTGTTCGGGCGCCATCCACTCGGCCGCCCGGTCGTCGGCGAGGCGGCGGTCATCCAGTCGATCTCGCGCCGCTCGCTGGCGTCCTACCACCGGGCGATGTACGCCCCCGGCAACGTCGTCGTCGCCGCGGTCGGCAACCTGGAGCACGACCGGCTGCTGAGCATGCTCGAGGCCGCGGCGGGCAAGGCCACGGAGGGGCCGCGGCGGCCGATCCGCTCGCCGCTCGTGCGCGCGCCCGCGCCCGGCCTGCGCTTCCAGCAGAAGCGGACGGAGCAGTACCACGTGTGCCTCGCGGCGCCCGGGATCGCCCGCTCCGACCGGCGTCGCTTCGTCGTCTCGCTGCTCGACGCCATCCTCGGCGGGTCGGCCTCGTCGCGCCTGTTCCAGGAGATCCGCGAGAAGCGGGGGATGGCGTACTCGGTCTATACGTTCGCGTCGCAGTACACGGACACGGGCCAGGTCGGGCTCTACGTCGCGACGCGCGAGGACAACCTGCGCGAGTGCCTCGACGTCGCCGTCGAGCAGATCCTCGACATCGCCTCGGGGAACCTGTCCTCGGACGAGCTCGAGCGCGCCAAGGACAACCTCAAGAGCCGGATCATGCTCTCGATGGAGTCGACGTCCAACCGGATGTCGCGGCTCGGCAAGTCGCTGATCACGAACACGGAGATCCTGTCGTTGCCGCGGATCATCGCCGAGGTCGACGCGGTGACGACCGAGGCGGTCGGCGACCTGGCCGGGCTGCTGCTCGCGCCGGAGCGGCTCTCCGCGGCGGGCATCGGGCCGCGCCAGGACCGCTTTTTGCGCGCCGTCGAGCGCGTCACGCCCTCCCTGGTGGCCCGCGCCGCAGCATGAGTTTGTGGCTGTCAGCCACTAAGTCGGGACTGTTGGCGTGAAGGTGGTGCTCTTCGGCGCCGAGGGCAAGGTGGGCACGGTGCTGGCCGGGGCACTTGCCGCCGAGGGCCACGAGGTCACGCCGGTCGAGGTCGGCGACGACGTGGCGCTCGCCGGTCACGACGCGATCGTCGACTTCACCCAGCCGGACGCGGTCGCCGGGAACGTGCTGGCCGCCGTCGAGCAGGGCGTGCCGGCGGTCGTCGGGACGACCGGCCTCAAGGCCGAGCAGCTCGAGCGAATCGACGCCGCAGCGAAGGAACGGGGCGTCCCCGTCTTCATCGCCCCGAACTTCGCGATCGGCGCGGTGCTGATGATGCGCTTCGCCGCCCAGGCGGCGCGCTTCATGCCCCGGGCGGAGATCATCGAGCTGCACAACGACACGAAAGTGGACGCGCCGTCGGGCACGGCCAAGGCGACCGCGGCGTTGATCGGGGACGGGACCGCGATCCACTCCGTGCGCCTTCCAGGCCTCGTCGCCCACCAGGAGGTCCTGTTCGGCGGGCCGGGGCAGACCCTCTCGATCCGCCACGACACGATGTCCAGGGAGGCGTTCGTGCCCGGCGTCCTGCTCGCGCTCGCGCGGCTCGAGACGCTGCCGCCCGGCCTCACGGTCGGGCTCGACGCGCTGCTGGACTGACTCCCGTCAACGCGCGAAGATAGCGGCATGCACCGCTCGGTCGCGGGCTGCGCCGCCATCCTCCCCCTCGCCGCAGGGTGTGGCAGCACGCTCGCCGCCGGCGACGGAGCGACCACCGTGGCTCCGCCCGACGCCGCGCTCGGCGCGCCGCCCATCCAGGCGGTCGACCGGCCCGCCGGCGGTCTCTGGTCACCGCCGGATGCCCGGGACACCGAAGGTGCGAGCTCGACCATCGAGGTCTGCCAGGTGGCCATCGCGACCTCCGGGTCCGGCGACGGTGGCGCTGCCGGGCAGATGCACGGCGAACAGAACTGCCCGAAACCGACGCCCGAGGAGGAGGCCGCCGGGCAGGCGGCGCAGCAGCGCTACCGCAACGCCGTCCGGCCGGCCGATGGTGCGTCGCCGCGCACCATCGCCGAGCTCACCCGGCCCGGCAGCGGCCGCCTCGAGCTCGCCGCGTGGGCGAACGCGCAGGGCGAGCTGTGCCTGGGAGCGTCGTCACTCGACCAGACCGGCACGGGTGGAGAATCGGGTCCGTTCGGTCCGTGCATTCCCGAGTCGGAATGCGAAGGCGCCCTCTGCTTCCAGGAGCTCGCGCGCGACTCGCTGCCGGACTATGCGCTCATCGGTGTCGTGCCTGCGGACGCCGACCTCGTCACGATCACCGTGGCCGGCGGTGAGGTGCGCACCTACCCGCTGACCGGCCCGCTCGTACCGGGGTTCCCGTCGCGCCGCGTGTTCATGGCCGGGCTCGGGCCCACGTCGTACAGGCGGCTCGTCGTCTCGGAGCGTGGAGTCACCGTCGCACGGTCGGAGAAGAGCGCCACCTCGATCGCGTTCGAGCAATGCTCCGACCAGCTGCGCCCGGACGCCATGGCCGAGGAGATGCAGGCGGAGAAGCGAGCGGCTCTTGACGTGCATGCGCGCCGCTACTCGTACTGCAGCGCCTGCAGGGGGTTGAGCCGCGCCGCGCGGCGCGCCGGGAAGATCGCGGCGATGATCCCGACGAAGACCGCCGCCAGCGCGAACACGATCAGCGAGCCCCACGGCACCGCGAAGACGATGAAGTCGACCCGCGCGGCAAGCAGCCCGCCGAGGACGATGCCCAGGACGATCCCGATCACCGCTCCGAGCAGCGCGGTGATGACGCTCTCCCAGCGGATCATGCGACGCACCTGGCGCCGCGTCATCCCGACCGCTCGCAGCATCCCGATCTCACGCGTGCGTTCGAACACGGTCAGGACGAGCGTGTTCACAATCCCGAACAGGCTCACCACGACGGAGAGCGCCAACAGCACGTACAGGATGTTCAGCACCGAGTTCAGCCCCGAGATCTGATTGTCGATGAACTCGGTCTTCGTCTGCACCTTGGCGTTCGGGAAGCCCTTGAGGGCCTCGTCAAGCCGGGCCTGGTTCGCCGCCGTCTCGCCACCGCGTATGCGGACGAACGAGTAGAGGTTGCGCGGGGAGTCGTAGTTCCGGTCGAACGTCGCCTGCGACATCGTCACCGAGCCGAACGGCGAGCCCCCGGCGGGCTGGTCGAAGACGCCCCTGACGAGCAGGCGCAGCTCCCTGCCGCGCGGCGTCTCGACGACAACGGGCGAGCCGATCGAGAGGTGGTGGTCCTTGGCCGCCGAGTTGTCGACGAAGACGCCGTTCGCGCCGAGCTCGTGGAAGACGTTCTGCGAGCCCTTCACCCACTTGACGCTGAAGACCCGCGCCGCCGCGGGGTTGACCCCGGTAGCCGTGCCCACGTCGCCGAACACCTTGGCGTCGCCCACTCGGACGTTCGCGACTGCCGTCACGCCCCGCACCTTCGCCGCCGCGTTCGCCGCCGAGATGGCGATCGGCGAGAAGTTGTTCTGCGCCGTGATCGCGTAGTCGGCGTTCCACAAATCGTTGACGGCGCCGCGGAAGCTCTTCGTGATCCCGGCCGCGAGCACGGCAACGAGCGTCACCAGTGCCAGGCCGATCATCAGCGCCGACGCCGTCGAGGCGGTGCGCTCGGGGTTGCGGCTCGAGTTGTCGCGCGCGAGCGCGCCGGCGACACCGCCAAAGCGCCGTGCGGGCCAGCCGAGTAGGGCGGCGAGAGGCGGCACGAGCTTGTACGAGAGCAGCGAGACTCCGCTGAAGATCAGTAGGGCGCCGACGCCCATCCAGAGGAGGATCCCGGTCGTGCCGAGGCCCGGCCCGAAGAGACCGTAGGTGAGGGCAGCGAATCCGACGATCGTCGTGACGGACGCTGCGATCGGCCGGTAGCGGTGGAAGCGGCCGACCGGCAGCGTGGCGCCCTCGCGCACCGCCGCGATCGGAGGGACGCGCGTCGCCCGGATCGCCGGCCGGACGCTCGCCACGACCGTGACGATGATCCCCGCGAGCAGCCCGATCACGACCGTCCGCGTCTCGAGCACGAGCCCGTTGTTCGGCAGCGTGAAGCCGACCGCGTCGAAGAGCTTGAAGAGGCCGTTCGCCAGCGCGATGCCGGCGAGCACGCCCACGATCGAGGCCAGCAGGCCGGTGACGAACGCCTCGACGATCACGGACCACAGCACCTGCCGCCGCGAGGCGCCGATCGTCCGCAGCGTCGCGAACTCGCGCATGCGCTGGGCGATCGTGATCGAGAGCGAGTTGGCGATCACGAACGCGCCGACGAAGAGGGCAATACCGCCGAACGCGAGCAGGAAGTCCTGCAGGAACGAGATGAACTCGGTCGCGTTCTGCGCAGTCCTTCTTCGCCTGCGCGGCGCCGTCCTGACCTGCGTGCCGTCCGGGAGGATCGGCCTGGATCTGCTGCGCAAGCTCGCTGCGGGCTGACGCCGTTGATCGCCTTCGCCCGGATCTGGTCGAGCTTGCCCTCCTTGTCGAACAGCCGCTGCGCCGTCGGCAGGTCGAAGCCCGCGAGCGTCGCGCCGCCGAGGCTGGAGGCGCCGCCGAAGTGGACGAGGCCCGAGATCCTGAACTGCTTGACCGGCCCCTCGGCCTGGATGCCGACCGGCTGGCCGACCATCAGGTCCTTCTTGGAGGCGGTCGACTGGTCGATCACCACCTGGCCGGCATGCGGCCACGAGCCCTGCACGAGCGTGAGCGAATTCAGCGCCGGTCGCGTCGAATCGACGCTGAAGCCGAGGTTCGGCGCGCCGCCGAAGACGATCGCCTTGCCGTTCTTGCCGATCAGCTGCGCATCGCCGCCGACGCCGCCGACCGCGTCCTGCACGTCCGGCAGCCGCCGCACCTCGCCGCAGCAGCGACTGGCGGAAGGGCGGCGCGGTGGTGCCGTTGTTCCCCGAGAGGTCGAACGCGCTCTTGCCGGTGATGGTCGCGTCGGTGCCGCTGTAGACCGTCGTGAAGATGCCCGAGAACGCCTGGTTGATGGAATCCGTGAGGATGAACGTCCCCGTGACCATCGCGACCCCGAGAACGATGGCCAGGGCGGTGAGAACCGTCCGGAGCTTGCGACCCAGCATTCCGCGGAGCGCCACCCGGAGCATGCCGGTCATCGTAGTGGCGGCCTGCCTGCTCGCGGTGGCGGGCTGCGGGGGCGAGGACGTCGACGCGCCGGCGCATTCCGAGACCTACACGCTCAACAGCAAGGTGCTCGACGTCGGCCTCGAGCAGGTCGTCATCCGCGAGGGGCGCGGGCGGCCGCTGCTCGTGCTGCTCCACGGCCGCGACGGGTCGCCCAGCGACTTCTTCGGCAAGCGGCTCGACACGACGCTCCGCGCGCTCGGCGCCGAGGCGCCGAACGTCCTGCTGCCCGCCGGCGGGGCGTCGAGCTACTGGCACAACCGCCGCGACGCGCAGTGGGGTCGGTACCTGCTCCACGAGGCGATCCCGGACGCGGTCGCGAAGACGGGGGCGGACCCCAGGCGCGTCGCGATCGGCGGGTTCTCGATGGGCGGCTTCGGCGCCCTGGCCCTGGCGCTGCAGCACCCCGGGCTCTTCTGCGCCGCCGGGGGGCAGGCGCCCGCGCTCTGGAAGAAGGCCGGCGCAACGGCACCCGGCGCCTTCGACAGCCCCGCCGACTTCAAGCGGCACGACATCCTTGCCGCTGCGAAGCGGGGCTGGCCGTTCGGCAGCACGCGCATCTGGCTCGACGTCGACACGCACGATCCGTTTCGGGCGGCGACGACGCAACTCGCCCACGAGCTCGGCGCGCGGGCGCGTTTCACGATCTGGCCCGGAACGCACAGCACCGGCTACGTCCAGCGCCACCTGCCGCAGACGCTGCGCTGGTACGCCGCGTCGCTCGCCGCCTGCAAATCCGGGCTGCCGGGGGACGCGTAGGATTGAGGACAATGCCGCTTTACATGGACATGCACACCTTCGACGGCGGCGTCTCCCTGACGGACGTCATGGAGGCGCACCGCAAGGACCTCGAGGTGCAGGGCAAGCACGACGTCGACTACAAGGCGTACTGGGTCGACGAGTCGTCGGGCAAGGTCTTCTGCCTCGTCGAAGCGCCGGACGCCGAGTCGGCCGTCCGCGTGCACGCCGAGGCCCACGGCCTCGTCGCCGACGAGATCTGGGAAGTCAAGCAGGGCGACTAAGCATCAGGGCGTACAATCGCCCTGATGCTCGGCGAGCTCCTCACCGCGATCGTCACGCCGTTCCGCGCGGACGGCTCCGTCGACCTGGACGCGTTCCGGGCACTCGCGAACCATCTTGTCGAGCACGGCTCGGACGGCATCGTCGTCGCCGGCACGACGGGCGAGTCGCCGACGCTGAGCGATGAGGAGAAGCTGGCGCTCTTCGAGGCGGCCGTCGACGAGCTGCGCGGGCGGGCGACCGTCGTCGCCGGCACCGGGACGTACGACACCGCGCACTCGGTGCACCTGACGGAAAGCGCGCACGAGCTCGGCGTCGACGCCTTCCTCGTCGTCACGCCGTACTACAACAAGCCGCCCCAGCGGGGCATCGTGGCGCACTTCCGGGCGATCGCCGAGGCGAGCGACAAGCCGATCGTCGTCTACAACATCCCCGGCCGCGTCGTCGTGAACATCGAGCCCGAGACGATCGCAGAGCTCGCCGAGATCCCGTCAGTGCGCGCCGTCAAGCAGGCCAACGACGACCTCGAGCAGGCGCGCCGCATCGTCGCCGAGACGGATCTCGACCTGTACGCGGGCGACGACAACCTGGTCTTCCCGTTCCTGAAGCTCGGCGGCACCGGCGGGATCTGCGTCCGCAGCCACATCGCGGGCGAGCGCATGAAGGAGATGATCCGGCTGTATCGCGCAGGCGACGCCGAGGGCGCGCAGCGCATCCACGAGGAGCTGATTCCAGTCTTCGATCTCGACCGCGTGGCGATCAACCCGATCCCGGTCAAGACCGCGCTGGCCATGCTGGGGCACGACGTCGGCGGCTTCCGCCTGCCGCTCGTCGATGCGACCGACGCCGAGCGCGACGCCATTCGTGAGGCGCTCGCGCGGGTCGGCCTGCGGGCTCCTACCCCGGCGTAACAGCCGCAGCTCCCGCCACGCCGAGCGCCGCGGGATCCTCGGCGTAGAGCCGTTCCATCGCCGCGACGACGACCGGGCAGAACTGGGTGCCGGCGTGCGCGCTCAACTCGTCGACGGCCTCGGGGACGCTCCGGCCGAGCCGGTAGGGGCGGTCGCTCGTCAGGGCGTCGAACGCGTCCGCGACCAGGACGATCCTGGCCGGCAGCGGGATGTCTTCGCCGGCGAGCCCGTCGGGGTAGCCGCCGCCGTCCATGCGCTCGTGGCTCGAACGGGCGACCCGGAGGACGATCGGGTTGAGGCCGACTTCCGAGAGGATGTACTCGGAGATCACCGGGTGCTCCTTCATGATCGCCCACTCGTCCTCGTCGAGCGGGCCCGGCTTCTGGAGGATGCGCTCCGGGATCCCGATCTTGCCGATGTCGTGGAGAAGGGCCGCGATCTCGATCGCCTCGAGCTCCTCGCCGACGACGCCGAGACGGCGCGCCAGCGAGAGCGCCACGGTCGCGACCCGCTCGGTGTGGCCGCCCGTGTAGAAGTCCTTCGCCTCCATGCTCTTCGACAGCGCGGCGATGGTGGCGAGGTGCGTGCGGCGGACGTGCTCCTCGAGCTCGGCCGTCTGCACCGCAGCCGTGAGGTGCGGCGCGACGGCTTCGCGGAGGCGCCGCCACCGCGCCTGGTCGACCGTCGGGCCGGCCTCGAGGGCGCCGCGGTCGTACACCGAGACGGGCGCACCGGCGACCGCCGTCAGCGCCTCCTCGGCGTACGCGACCAGCTCGCTCCGGTCTCGCGTCCGCGCAGCGAGGCCGCCGGTCAGGCGCAGGAGCGCCTGAAGATCCCGGTTCCGCTCGGCGAGCTCCTCGTTCGCGACGTGGAACTCCTCGGCGGCGCGGCGCACGTCGGCGTCGGCCTCGAGCGTCTGCGTCACGTAGCGACGCATGACGAGCATCAGCCCGACCGGGCCGAGCGCGACGGCTGCGACGCCCTCGATGCCCATTGAGGTGTACACCTCGGCGAGCACCCATGCGAGCGGGCCGGCGGCCGCCACGAAGGGCGTCATCCAGCGAAGCCGCTCGCGCCACAGCTCCGCCGGCGCGCTCCGGTGCGCGACCGCGTGCGCCGCGCCGAGCAAGCTCAGCCAGACGACCGCGTAGACGGCGCTGGCGGCAACGGGCGCCGCCGGCTCGGGCACAAGCCCGTATGCGAGCACCCCGGCAGCGGCCGCAAGCAGGGACTGGGCGGCGTCGAAGACCGTCCTGTTCAGCCGCGTGCGCCGCGCGGCCACGGTCGCGATGCCGGCCGCGGCGGCGACGCCGACGGCCGCCCCGGTGCCGAACAGGAACCCGGTGGCCAGCAGGGCGACGCCGGCGAAGCTGACCGTGCCGCGGCCGTAGACCTCGAGCGGCACGAGTTGGAGCACGACGGCGAGCCCCGCGAACGCGGCGAGCTCAGCCGGCCGGGCGCCGAGGGG
This sequence comes from uncultured Thermoleophilia bacterium, assembly GCA_963710465.1. Taxonomy (GTDB): domain Bacteria; phylum Actinomycetota; class Thermoleophilia; order Gaiellales; family Gaiellaceae; genus JACVRM01. Next base: position 131,968 of record CAVQAQ010000002.1, on the reverse strand, counting down.
ACCGAGCAGCGACGGTAGGGCCGCCAACAGCGAGACGGCCGCCGCGCATGCGACGACCGAAACGAACAGGTTCGGATTGCGACGGGCGGGAGACTGCCCGCCGAGGGCGATCGCGCCCGCGTTCACCGCCGCTGCGACTTCATGACGGCTCGCTTGACCTTCGCCGGCCGCTGCACCTTCGCGCGGTCGACAACGTCGCCCGCCGGACGCGCCCCCGCGCGCACGACGGTGGGGTGACCGGGCGACGAGAGCGCCGCGCCCGACGCCACGGGCAGCACGAGAGCCACCACGCCGGCGGCAACGGGCAGGCACACACGTCCGGTCAGCTTGAGCCGCATACACACGTTCTCCCACCCCACGGGCCGCGGGTCGATCCCTGAAACGGGTATTTCGTGCGCCGGAGGCGTTTCCGGGCGGCGGTTATGCTGGCCGTCGATGGCGGACGGGACCCTGCGGATCATCCCCCTCGGCGGGCTCGGCGAGGTGGGGAAGAACATGACCGTCTACGAGTACCGCGACGACATCGTGGTCGTCGACGCCGGGCTCGCCTTCCCGCGCGACGAGCAGCTCGGCGTCGACCTCGTCCTGCCCGATTTCGGCTACCTGTCGGAGAACTCCGACCGCGTCCTGGCCGTCCTGCTCACGCACGGCCACGAGGACCATGTGGGCGGGCTGCCGTACCTGCTCCGGCGCGTGCCGATCGGGCACATCTGGGGCACCAAGCTGACCCTGGCGCTCGTCCAGTCGAAGCTCGACGAGCACGGGCTGCTGCGCGCCGCGGAGCTGCACGAGGCCGACCCCGAGGGCGACCCCGTCGAGATCGGCCCGTTCCGGCTCGAGTGGGTGCGCATGGCGCACTCCATCCCCGACACGGCGGCGATCGTGCTCGAGACGCCGGGCGGGCGGGTCGTGCACACGGGCGACTACAAGATCGACCATACGCCGGTGGACGGCATGCGCACCGACGTCGGCCGGCTCGCAGACATCGGGAACCGGGGCGTCGACCTGCTCGTCGGCGACTCGACGAACGCCGAGCGGCCCGGCGTGACCCGGTCGGAGCGGGTCGTCGGGGAGGCCTTCCGCCAGCTGATCCCGGTGCGGAGCGGCCGTATCTTCGTCTCCTCGTTCGCGTCGAACGTGCACCGCATGCAACAGGCGATCGACGTCGCGGCGGAGGTGGACCGGAAGGTCGCCGTCATCGGCCGGTCGATGCGCAAGACCCTGAACATCTCGCGCAACCTCGGCTACATCGACATCCCGGACGCCATGCTCCTGAAACCGCAGGAGCTGGAGGAGTACCCGCGCGGGAAGACGCTCGTGCTCTGCTCGGGCAGCCAGGGCGAGCCGCTCTCGGCGCTCACGCGGATCGCCTACAACGACCACCCGGCGACGAGCGTCGAGCGCGGCGACACGGTGATCATCTCGGCCAAGCCGATCCCGGGGAACGAACTGCGCGTGCACGACACGATCAACGGGCTGGCGCGGCTCGGAGCCGAAGTGCTGCACGAGGAGAACGCGGTCGTCCACGTGTCGGGCCACGCGAACGCCGAGGAGCTGCGGACCGTGCTGTCGCTGCTGCGGCCGCGCTGCGTCATGCCGGTGCACGGCGAGTACCGGATGCAGGCGGCGCACGCGCGCCTGGCCGAGGACGCGGGCGTCGACCCCCGGAACATCGTCATCGCCGAGAACGGCTCGGTGGTCGAGCTGACCGACGACGGCATCGCGATCGTCGACGAGGTGCAGTCGGGGGTCACCTTCGTCGACGGGCTCGGAGTGGGGGACGTGCGCGACGTCGCCATCCGCGACCGCCAGCGGCTCTCGGAGGACGGCGTCGTCATCGTGGTGGCCACGCTCGCCGCGTCGAACGGCGGCGCCACGTCGCCGCCCGAGCTGATCGTGCGCGGCGTCGGCGACGCGCAGCCGATCATCGACGAGCTGCGCATGGAGGCCGACCGGACGCTGCGTGACCTGCTCGCGCAGAACATCACGGAGATCAAGCTGCTCCAGGAGCACCTGCACGACAACGTCGGCCAGGTGCTCTACGACCGGACGGGCCGGCGGCCCATGATCCTGCCGGTCATCGTCGAGGTCTAGGGCTGTCGCGCCGTCTTAACAGGGACTGTCCCTGTTAAGACGCCGTGACCAAGACAGTGTGTAAGCGACAGGATGAATCCTGTCCTACTTCCCGAGTGGTGTCTCTGCTTGGAGCGCCGCGCCGTTTGTCCGGGGTGCACCTAGTATCCGAAGCATGACGGTAGTTCAATCGAGCCGCCCGGGCTGGGCCGAAGTGCTCGCCTTCCACGCCGCCGACACGAATACCGGGCCGCGCGTCATCGCACAGCTCCGGGCCTGCGAGGCGTCGGCGCTCTCGTTCTGCCGGCTGCTCGAACGCTGGGCGCGCGGCGACGCCGACCCGTCCACGCCGGGGAAGCGCCAGGCCGCCTTCCGCCGCGCCGCCGAGCGGGTCGAGACCGCGCTGATGGGGCTCGAGGAGCCGCTTGGCCGCTACCTGCTCGAGCTCGAGCCCGACGAGGCCGAGGGCGCCTCGTGGTACGGCGAGCCGTCGGCCGCCGAGTTCGTCGAGTGGGAGCCTGTGCTGAAGCGCGCCGGCGTGGCCGTCTCAGCGGCTCGCGTCGCACGCGCCTACCTGGAGCTCGCGGTCTTCGTCCGGGCGCTCGAGGGCCTTGCCGCTGCGGCCCAGTGGGACGCCGTCCCGCATCGCTCGGCGCTCTGGGCCGGGCTCTTCGACCTGCGCGAGAACCTCATGGGCGGGGCCGCGCAGGACCTGCGCGCACTCGCCGCCTGACAGGGCTCTTCGCTTAGCGGTCCTGTAAGGGACAGGAATCCTGTCCCTTGGTCTCGCGGTTACGACGGGTCGCGAGGGGTCTGCGGAGCCGCGTCGAAACAGGCGTCCCATGGCCCGCCGCCGGACCACCAAGCGACCCCTGCGCCCGCGCAAGCCCGCGCGCGTGAAGAAGCGCACCCAGCGCAAGTCGGCGCGCAGCCACCATCGCCCCGAGCTGATCGGGCTCGGCCTGCTGGCGGCCGGGCTCTTCCTCGCCTCGCTGCTCTACCTCGGCTGGGACGGCGGCGTCGGCGGCCAGAAGGTGGTCGAGGGGCTCGACCAGGTGATCGGCCAGCTCTCGTACCTGCTGCCGATCGTCCTCGTCGCCTTCGGCCTGCTGCTGGTCACCCGCTCCGAGTTGCTCGACATGCGCCCGTTCCGCACCGGCAGCACGATCGTCATGCTCGGCCTCTTCCTCGTCCTCGGCCCGAGCGCAGGGCTGATCGGCGCCAACCTCGATGCGTTGGTCGGCCGCTTCGTCGGCTCGACCGGCCGCGTCCTGCTCGGCGTTACCGCGACCGTCGCCGGCATTCTGCTGCTGACCGGCGCCTCGATCGGCGCCATTCTGCGCCGGTCGCACCACGTCGTCCGCCGCGCGGCCACGCGCGCAAAGCCACCCGCGCGCACGCGCGAGACGGCGCCCGCCCTGGCCAGGCTGCCCGCGCTCGCCTCGCAGGAGCCGCCCGTCGACGCGGCCGCCGCCTTCCCGGACGTCGTGGGCGAGCCCGAGCCGCTCGAGCGCGCGCAGCAGCTCGAGCTCAGGCCCGACGAGCCGGACGAGCTTTCGTTCGAGGACGGCCTCCAGCCGTCGAGGTCGCACGGCGAGTACCGGCTTCCCGACCGCGCACTGCTGCACCGCTCGCCGCCTGCCACAGGCGGCACGGCCGATGCGAACGCCCAGGTCGCGGAGGCCCTCGTCTCGGCGCTGGGCCACTTCGGTATCGAGGCCGCCGTCGTCGGCCAGATCTCCGGCCCGCGGGTCACACGCTACGAGCTCCAGCTCGCACCCGGCACGAAGATGTCCAAGGTTTCCGCGCTGAAGGACGACCTCTCCTACGCGCTCGCGACCACCGAGATCCGCATCCTGGCGCCGATCCCAGGCAAGCAGGCGGTGGGGGTCGAGGTCCCGAACCTCAGCCCGAACCTCGTGACCCTCGGCGACATCTTCGGCGATGTCCCGCAGACCGCGAGCCCGGTCTCGGTCTGGCTCGGCAAGGACATCTCAGGCAACGCCGTCTGGACGGATCTCGCGCGCATGCCGCACCTCCTCATCGCCGGCACGACCGGCTCGGGGAAGTCCGGCTGCATCAACACGATCCTGACCTCGGTCCTGCTGCGCTCGACCCCCGACGAGGTGCGGCTGATCCTGATCGACCCGAAGCGGATCGAGCTCTCTTACTACGAGTCGATCCCGCACCTGCTCACGCCAGTGGTCTCGAGCCCGAAGGAGGCGAGCGCCGTCCTCGCCAACGTGGTCGCCGAGATGGAGCGCCGCTACGAGCGCCTCGCCACCGTCCGGGCGCGCAACCTGCCCGAGGCGAACCGCGCGTTCCGCAAGAACGGGGAGGACCCGCTGCCCTACCTGCTCGTGGTCATCGACGAGCTCGCCGACCTGATGATGATCTCGCCGCAGGCGGTCGAGGACGCGATCATCCGGCTTGCGCAGAAGTCGCGCGCGGTCGGCATCCACCTCGTGCTGGCGACACAGCGCCCGTCGGTGGACGTCATCACCGGGATGATCAAGGCCAACGTCCCGTCGCGGATCGCGTTCGCCGTCTCCAGCCAGACCGACTCGCGCGTCATCCTCGACCAGTCGGGCGCCGAGAGCCTGCTGGGCCAGGGCGACATGCTCTTCAAGCCGCTCGGCACCTCCCGGCTGCAGCGTCTCCAGGGCGCCTACGTGACCGAGGAGGAGATCGCGCTGATCGTCGAGCAGGCGCGCGCGCAGCGCGAGCAGGAGCTGGACGAGTCGCTGCTGCAGCCGCCCGACGACGGGCCTGACGTCGAGGCGTCGGATGAGGAGTTCGACCCGGACGAGGACCCGCTGCTCGACCGTGCGATCGAGATCGTCGTGCAGACGCAGACCGCGTCCGTCTCGCTCATCCAGCGCCGCCTGCGCGTCGGTTACACGCGCGCGGGCCGCCTGATCGACATGCTCGAGCGCCGCGGCATCATCTCCGGGTACGAGGGCTCCAAGCCGCGCCGCGTGCTCGTCGACGAAGCGGACCTCGAGCGCGTGCTCGAGCACGTTTCCTGATCCGCTAACCGCGGGCCTGCCCGCGTCGTCTCAATCGGTGTAGGGGTCAGAACCGGTATAGGATTGCGCCGGTTTAACGAAGATCTGTGTAACCAGGAGGGAGTCCCTTGAGGAACAAACGCATCGCTGCGGTGCTGCTTGCGCTCGCAGCCGTAGTACTCGCATCGCTCGTGGCCGGCTCGGCCGGCGCGGCGAAGACGGCAACCGCCGGCTACAAGGTGTCGTTCAACACCGACACCGCCGGCCTGAACGACAAGAGCTTCAATCACCTCGGCAACCTCGGCCGCATGAAGGCCGCGCATGACCTCGGTCTCGACACCAAGGTGTACGTGTCGGCCAGCGAGGCCGACTACCTGCCGAACGCCGTGGCTGCCGCCCAGTGGGGCGCCAAGGCCATCGTCATGAACGGGTTCCTGCTCTCCGACGCCACCAACACGGCGGCGAAGCAGTTCCCGGACATCAAGTTCGCCATCACCGACTTCCCGCGCGTGGCGCTCGCCGACAAGCCGGCGAACGCGTACGGCCTGACCTTCAAGTCCGAGCAGTCGGGCTTCCTCGTCGGCTACCTGGCCGCCGAGATGATCAAGGCGCAGAAGGGCCCGAACGGAAAGCTGAAGAGCAGCAAGATCGTCCTGAGCGCTGTCGGCGGGAAGAAGATCCCGTCGGTCGACAACTGGATCGCCGGCTACCGCGCCGGCGCCAAGGCGTTCGACAAGAGGGCCAAGGTCCTGATCGACTACTCGGGCGACTTCACGCCGGCGACGGCGCCGAAGTGCCAGGAGATCGCGCTCAAGCACATCTCCCAGGGTGCCCAGGCCGTCTTCCAGGTCGCCGGCGGCTGCGGCCTCGGCGCCCTGCAGGCCGCGAAGTCGTCGAAGGTCTGGGGCATCGGCGTCGACGCCGACCAGTCGTACCTCGGCCCGCACATCCTGACGTCGGGCGTGAAGCGCGTCGACAATGCAGTCTTCACGTTCTACAAGCTCGCCGCCCAGAACAAGCTGGGTGCGGGCAAGGACCTCGTCTTCGACCTGAAGAACAAGGGCCAGGACGTCGGCAAGATCAGCAGCAAGGTGCCGGCCGCCTTCGTCACCAAGATGAACGCGCGAGAAGGCACTGATCATCAGCGGCAAGATCAAGGTCCCGAGCACGCTCTAGGCGTCGCGGGTACCGGTTCGCTCGAGGGGGCGCCGAGAGGCGCCCCCTCGTCGCGTTGTAGCGGCTCTTAACACCTGCCCCCGCACGGCTCCATAGAATCGCGCGGGTGTCTGAGAGGCCGCCCGTTCTCGAGCTGCGCGGGATCACCAAGCGCTTCCCCGGCATCGTCGCGAACGACCACATCGACTTCGAGCTCCGCCGCGGCGAGGTGCACGCCCTGCTCGGCGAGAACGGCGCCGGCAAGTCGACGCTGATGAACGTCGTCTACGGGCTCTACCGGCCGGACGAGGGCGAGATCCTCGTCAAGGGCGGAGCCGATCGTCCTGCACTCGTCCAGCGACGCCATCCAGCACGGGATCGGGATGGTGCACCAGCACTTCATGCTCATCCCCGTGATGACGGTGGCCGAGAACATCGTGCTCGGCAACGAGCCGAACGAGGCGGGCATCTTTCTCGACCATTCGGCCGCCGATCGGCGTGTCCGGGAGCTGGCGAAGACCTTCAACTTCGCGATCGACCCCGACGCGCGCGTCCAGAACATCAGCGTCGGCCAGCAGCAGCGCGTCGAGATCCTGAAGGCGCTGTACCGGCACGCGGACATCCTCATCCTGGACGAGCCGACGGCCGTGCTGACCCCGCAGGAGGCCACCGACCTCTTCGAGATCCTGCGCACCCTGACCCGCGAAGGCATGTCGGTCATCTTCATCAGCCACAAGCTGCACGAGGTGCTCGAGATCGCCGACCGCATCAGCGTGCTGCGCCGCGGCAAGCTGGTCGGCACCGTCCCGCGCGAGGGCGCGACCGAGCAGGGCCTCGCGGAGCTGATGGTCGGGCGGGAGGTCGTGCTCCGCGTGGAGAAGACGCCGGCCCAGCCGGGCGACATTCTCCTCCACGTCGAGGACCTGACCGTGGAGGACGACCGGCACCTGCCGGCCGTCCGCGGCGTCGGCTTCGACGTGCGCGGGGGCGAGATCGTCGGCATCGCCGGCGTCGACGGCAACGGCCAGACCGAGCTGATCGAGGCGCTCACGGGCCTGCGGAAGCCCAGCGCGGGGACGATCGACGTCGCGGGCCACGACATCACCACCGACTCCGTCCGCAGCCGGCTCGAGCGTGGCCTCGGCCACATCCCGGAGGACCGGCTGCGGCGCGGGATCATCCTGGAGTTCACGCTGGCCGAGAACCTCGCCATGCACGACTACCGCTACCAGCCCGAATCGCACCGCGGCTGGCTGCGCCCGAGCCGCATGATCGCGGCGGCCCGGCGCCTGATCTCGGAGTTCGACGTCCGCGGCGGCGGGCCGCGGGCGAAGGGGTCGGAGCTCTCCGGCGGCAATCAGCAGAAGCTCGTCGTCGCGCGCGAGATCTCGCGCGACCCGCGGCTCCTCATCGCGGCGCAGCCGACACGCGGCCTCGACGTCGGTGCGATCGAGTTCCTGCACCGCCGGCTGATCACCGAGCGCGACGAGGGCCGCGCGATCCTGCTCGTGTCGCTCGAGCTCGAGGAGATCCTCTCGCTCTCCGACCGGATCCTGGTCATGTTCGAAGGGCAGATCGTCGGCCAGTTCGGCCCCGACGCCGACCCCGAGACGCTCGGCATCGCGATGATCGGCGGCGGCCGTGACGAGGAGGAGGTGGCCGCGTGAGCGAGGCGATCCCGCCGGGCTCCGACGAGTCGCCCGAGGAGTCGCCGCACCAGGAGCCCGGCGGCTACGCGCCCAGCGTCGCCGAGCGCTTCGACATGTTCTCCAGGGCCGGTGGCGCCGTCCTCCCGCTTGTCACGACGCTGATCGCCTTCCTGATCGGCGGCCTCGTCATCGTGGCGACGACCGGCCACAACCCGCTCTCCACGTACCAGGCGATCTTCAACGGCACGGGCCTGGGCTGGTTCTTCCACCCAGGCAGCTACCACATCGACCTGCCCTTCACGGATATCCAGGTGTGGTTCCCCTGGAACACCGACAGCTTCAAGTCGCATGACGCCTACGCGCTCCAGCAGACCCTGCTGCTGACGACGACGCTGATCTTCACCGGGCTCGCTGTCGCGTTCGCATTCCGCTGCGGCCTGTTCAACATCGGCGGCCAGGGCCAGTACATCGCCGGCTCGCTCGCCGCGGTGTGGGTCGGCTCGACGTGGGCCGGCATGACGCACGGCCTGCATGTCTTCCTCGCCATCGCCGCCGCCGCCGTGGCCGGGGCGTTCCTCGCCGGGATCGCCGGGTTCCTCAAGGCGACGGTCGGCGCCCACGAGGTGGTGGTGACGATCATGCTCAACTGGATCATGTTCTGGACCGGGCAATGGCTGCTCGGCTCCGACGGCCCGCTGAACCACGAGCAGGCCACGTCGACGTCCGGGGACGTGGTCGAGTCCGCGAAGCTCTGGACGTTCTGGGGGCTCGGCATCCTCCAGGGCGCTCACGTCGGGCTGTTCCTCGGGATCGCCGCGCTCGTCGTCTACATGATCATCCTGAACCGCACGACGCTCGGCTACGAGGTGCGCGCGGTCGGCTTCAGCCCCGACGCGGCGCGCTACAGCGGCATCAACGTGGGGCGGAGCTACTTCCTGGCGATGGCGATCGCCGGCACGTTCGCCGGCATCGGCGGTGCGATGGACGTGCTCGGCTGGGAGTACCGCCTGGCCGCGAGCACGATCTCCCTGTCGCAGATCGGCTTTCTCGGCATCGCCGTGGCGCTGCTCGGCCGGAACACGGCGATCGGCGTCGGGCTGTCGGCGCTGCTGTTCGGGGCCCTGCTCACGGGAACGTCGCAGCGCAACCTCGACCCGTCGATCTTCAAGCCCGAGCTCGCCGGCAACCTGACGCTGCTGATCCAGGGCCTCGTCGTGCTCTTCGTCGGCGCCGACCTGCTGATCCTCGCCGTCTGGAACTACCGCAAGAAGCTGCGACGACCGGCGCCGCCGACTGCCCAGCCGGAGCCGGCCGGATGAGCACGCTCGCGCTCGCCGCCCGTCCCGTCCAGCGCCTCGGCACCGCGAAGGCGATCGGGCTCCTCGGGATCATCCTCGGCCTCATCTCCTGCTGGGTGGCGCTGCCGCCGATCCACGCCCGCGGCATCGGCTGGCCGTTCATCTTCGGGATCCTCGCGATCGCCGCCGGGATCGTCTCGATCACCCGTGGCGGCGGCCGGGCGGGCTGGGGCGCGATCGCGGCCGCGTTCATCGGCATGAGCCTCGGCATCGCCGCGACGCAGTCCGGGCTCGGCAATCTCGACCTCGTCTTTGCCTGGGCGGTGCTCCTCGGCGCGACGCTCCGCTACGCGACGCCGCTGGCGTTCGCCGCCATCGGCGGCCTGTTCTCGGAGCGCAGCGGCGTGGTGAACATCGGCCTCGAGGGGATGATGCTGATGGGCGCGTTCTTCGGCTTCTACGGCACCGACCACTTCAACTGCTGGGTGCTCGGGCTCGTCTGCGCCATGCTCGCGGGCGCGGCGCTCGCCGTCGTCCACGCGTTCTTCTGCATCTCTCTGCAGGCCGACCAGATCGTTGTCGGCACGGGCATCAACTTCCTCGCGCTCGGCATCACCGGCTACGCGTTCGTCGACATCTACGGCGCGCAGGGCTCGCCGACCGACGTGCCCACGGTGGGCAGCCCCTCGCTCCACTTCCTCACGCACATCCCGGATATCTCGATCGGCCCCGTGCAATTCGGCGGCACGTTCCTGAACGCCGTCTTCGGCGATCTGAACTACATGATCTGGCTGAGCTTCATCCTGCTCGATCCTCAGCTACATCGTCCTGTTCAAGACGTCGATCGGGCTGCGCACTCCGCGCCGTCGGCGAGCACCCGCGGGCGGCCGACACGGTCGGCATCAACGTCTACGCGATCCGCTACGGCGCCGTGATCCTCTCCGGGGCGCTGGCGGCGCTCGGCGGCGCGTACCTCTCGGTCGCCGGCGTGGGCCTCTTCGACCAGAACCTGACCGGCGGCCGCGGCTTCATCGCCATCGCGGCGCTGATCTTCGGGAACTGGCGGCCGTTCGGCGCCTACGCGGCGTGCCTGCTGTTCGGCTTCTCGAGCGCGCTCGGCGACCGCCTGCCGGCCTACTTCGCGGAGGGCAGCGCGACGCCGCTGCTCTTCAACACGCTCCCGTATGTCCTGACGCTGATCGCCGTCGCCGGCGTGATCGGCCGCTCGATCCCGCCCGCCTCGATTGGCCGTCCGTACCGCAGGCAGTAACGGCGTCCAGCCCTCCGTCCGTGGGAGCGCCCTCGTCGCGTTCCTGTTCGGGCTGGCGGGCTCGGCGTCGCTCCCGTTCGCGGTCGTCGCCGCGTACGAGACGTCGTGGTGGTCCGTACCTCGAGTCGATCTGGGCGGCGATTCCGGCGGCGGTGTGCGGCCTGATCGCAGTGGTCGCCGCGCGGCGCGCGAAGAAGCAGGCGCGGCGGCTCGGTGCTGCCCGTCAAGGGGGCTGGGCTGGCCACGTGGGGCGGCCGTCTCGGCTGGCTCGCGCTGTACTTCGCGGCGACGGCCGGGCTCGCGCTGGCCGTCTACGAGATCGAGACGTACTACTCCGGGTAAGGATCCGGTGACCGGGGCGCCCCGGATCGTGATCCGCTGTACGATCGTCCCTCCGTGTTCGAGATCGGGAACAGTCTCCGAGAGGCACGTGTCCGCCAGCAGCTCGATTTCCCGGAGATCGAGCAGGCGACGAAGATCCGCGGCAAGTACCTGCGCGCGCTCGAGGACGAGCACTTCGACGCGCTGCCCGGGCAGACGTACGTCAAGGGCTTCCTGCGCACGTACGCCGACTACCTCGGGCTCGAGGGGCAGCTGTACGTGGACGAGTACAACTCGCGCTACGTCGTCGGCGCCGAGGAGGAGCAGCCGGTGCGCTTCCGAGCGGGCGGCGGGCCGCGATCCACCCATTTCATGTCCAGCGCGGTCCTCATCTCGCTGACCGCGATCGTGCTCGCGTCCGCGCTCGTGATCGTGGCGTGGAAGTCCGGCGGCGTCCGACACGGGCGTCGTGCCGCCGCCCCCGAAGCCGGCGAAGAAGCACCACGCCGGCGCGAACGCACCAGCGGCAGACACCCCCGACGACCGCCGAGACCGGCGTCCGGCTGGTCGTCAGGGCGACGCGGGGCGACTCCGGGCTCGAGGTCCATCGCGGCACCCCGGTCGGCCCACTGGAGTACCAGGGCACGCTGCTCAAGGGCCAGCAACAGATCTTCACGAACCGGCGCCTCTGGCTCACCATCGACGTCCCGGCCAACGTCGTGGTCAAGCTGAACAGCGTCAAGAAGGCGCTGCCCGCGCAGGGCCCGGTCGACCTCCAGCTCGCCAGGACGGGCTTGCAGCAGGTCAGTTGAGGCCGCGCGCGGCCGTCGTCCTGACGGGCTCGGAGCTCGTCCGCGGCCAGCGCACCGACCGCAACGGGCCGTTCCTCGCGCGCGAGCTCGTCCGGCTCGGGTTCGAGCCGGCACGCCTGATCATCGTCGGCGACGACGCCGACGAGCTCGACGCCGCGTTCCACGAAGGCCTGCGCTACGAGCTCTGCATCACCTCCGGCGGGCTCGGGCCGACGCACGACGACCGCACGGTCGAGCTCCTCGCGCACGTCACCGGGAGGAAGCTGGTGCTCGACGAGGCGCTGCGAGCGGAGATCGAGGGCATCTCGAGACGGATCTCGGAGCGCTTCAAGCGGCCGTACGCCGACTTCCAGCCGGGGATCGTCAAGCAGGCGACCCTGCCGGAGGGCGCGCTGTCCCTGGGACTCGCGGGGACGGCGCCCGGGGTGCTGCTCGAGGACGAGGGCAAGATCGCGATCGCGCTCCCTGGGCCGCCGGCGGAGCTCCAGCGGCTATGGCTGAGCGCGCTCGAGTCCGAGCCGATGCGGCGGCTGCTCGCCCGCGTGCCGCCCGCGCATGACCGGGTCGTGCGGGTGTACGGCGCGACCGAGTCGGCGGTCGCGCGCGCCTTCGAGGAGGCCGGCGGCGAAGGGGAGGGGCTCGTTGCGACCATCTGCGCGCACGACTTCGAGATCCGCGTCGACCTCGTCGCCGAGCCGGGCGCGGAGGAGCGCGCCGCTGAGGTCGAGGAGGCGCTCGTCGAGTCGCTCGGCCGCTACGTGTTCGCGCGCGATGGGCGGCCGGTCGAGGAGCTCGTGCTCGACGCGTGCCGGGAGCGGGGCGTGGACGCTCGCGACTGCCGAGTCGTGCACGGGCGGGCTCGTGGCCGCGCGCCTGACCTCGATCCCCGGCTCGAGCGACGTCGTGCTCGGCGGTGTGGTCGCCTACGCGAACGCCGTGAAGGAGGCGGAGCTCGGGGTGCCCGCGTCGCTGCTGGCCGACGCACGGCGCTGTGTCGGCCGAGGCGGCCGCGGCGATGGCCGCCGGCGTCCGCGAGCGGCTGGGCGCCGACGTCGGCATCTCGGTGACGGGGATCGCCGGGCCGGGCGGCGGCACGCCGGAGAAGCCGGTCGGGCTGGTCTACATCCACGTCTCGACGCCCGAGAGCGAGGACGGCCTCGACCTGCAGATCCCCGGCGACCGCGACGCGATCCGTGCGCGGGCGACGGCGGCCGCGCTGCACCTCGCGCGGCGCCTTCTGACACGGAGCCGGCACACAGCTGTATGACCTCGGCCGGTAGCGTCGAGGGGCATGAGCGGCCACGGCTCTTCGTCGCGCTCCGGCTCCCCGGCGACGTCGTCGAGCGGCTCGTCGCCTGGCAGGCGCAGCTGCCGGGCGCGGATGCTCGCCTCGTCCCGCCGGAGAACCTGCACGTGACGGTCGCGTTCCTGGCGCGCGGCCCGCCGCCGAGGTGGAGCCGATCGTGCGCGAGCTGCGCGAGGCGGCCGGTGCGGCGGCGGCGAACCCGATGGAATTCGAGGCGCGCGACTACCGCGAGACGCGCAGCGTGGGCATGGTGCGCTTCGCCGACCGCGAGGGGCACGCAGACAGGTTCGCGCGGGACGTGTCGGCCCGCCTCGCCCGCCTCGGCGTCTACAAGCCGGAGCAGCGCCGCTGGCTCCCTCACGTCACCGTGCTGCGCTTTCGTGCGCCGCCGCGCCTCAGTCCCGAGCCGCCGGCCCTCGGCCGCTTCAGTCCGTCCGATGCCGCCCTCTACCATTCCCTCCTGCGGCCGAGCGGGGCGCAGTATTCCGTGATCGAAGCAGCAGCATTGGGAGGTTGAGACCAGGTGGATCGCGCGCAAGCACTCGACGTCGCCCTGAGCCAGATCGAGCGGCAGTACGGCAAGGGCTCTGTGATGAAGATGAGCGACCAGGCACACGTGTCGACGGGCGCCGTGTCGACGGGATCGCTCTCGCTCGACCTCGCGCTCGGCGTGGGCGGCCTGCCGCGTGGCCGCATCGTCGAGATCTTCGGCCCGGAGTCCTCGGGCAAGACGACGCTCGTCTACCACGTCATCGCCGAGGCGCAACGGCAGGGCGGCATCTGCGCCTTCATCGACGCCGAGCACGCGATGGACCCGATGTACGCGCGCAAGATCGGCGTGAACACCGACGACCTGCTGGTCTCGCAGCCGGACAACGGCGAGCAGGCGCTCGAGATCGCCGAGCTGCTCGTCCGCTCGGGCGCGCTCGACGTCGTCGCCGTCGACTCGGTCGCAGCGCTGACGCCGAAGGCGGAGATCGAGGGCGAGATGGGCGACAGCCACGTCGGCCTCCAGGCGCGCCTGATGTCGCAGGCGCTGCGCAAGCTGGCCGGCACGCTCAACCGCACCGACACGATCTGCATCTTCACGAACCAGCTGCGCGAGAAGATCGGCGTCATGTTCGGCAACCCGGAGACGACGCCCGGTGGCCGCGCGCTCAAGTTCTACGCGTCGGTCCGCCTCGACATCCGCCGGATCGAGACGCTGAAGGACGGCGTCGAGGCGATCGGCAACCGCGTCCGCGTCAAGGTCGTGAAGAACAAGGTGGCGCCGCCGTTCAAGCAGGCCGAGTTCGACATCATCTACGGCACCGGCATCCCCTGGGAGGGCACGCTGCTCGACACGGGCATCGACCGCAAGGTCGTGCAGAAGTCGGGCTCGTTCTTCAGCTTCGAGGACGAGCGGCTCGGCCAGGGCCGCCAGAACGCGACCGCGTTCCTGCGCGAGCACCAGGACCTCGCCGAGCGGATCCTGGCGCGATTGCAGGCGGAGATCGGCCCCGACCAGGTCGTGTCGGCGCGACTGGAATCGGGCCCGGTGTCGGCCGCGGCGGTGAACGGCGACGCGCCGGACGCGGAGGCCGCGGCCGAAGCGCAGGAGGAGGAAGAGGTCGTCGCCGCCAAGTAGCGAGGACGCGCTCGCCGCGGCGGCGCGCGCGCTCGCGAGCCGGGCACTCTCCGAGCACGAGCTCGAGGAGCGGCTCGCGCGGAAAGGCATCGACGGCGCCGCGTGGACGGAGGCGCGCGACGCGCTGCGCGCGGTCGGCTACGTCGACGACGCCCGCTTCGCCGCGAGCCGCGCGGCCGTGCTCGCCGGGCGCGACAGCGGCGACGCGCTGATCCGCGACGATCTGGAGCGCCGTGGGCTCGACCGGGACGCGATCGAGGAGGCGCTGGCCGGCCTCCAGCGCGAGCCCGAGCGGGCGCGGGCGGCGGTCGAGCGGGGCGGAGCCGGGACCTGCGCAAGCTTGCCGCCCGCGGCTTCTCACCGGACGTGCTCGAGGAGCTGGCGGCCATTGCAAGCGGCCGCGGCGACCTTGTAGACTGATGTCAGCCTGAATTCATCAAAGAGCCTGCATAACGCGGTTTTCTTACTGACACTGATTCCGTCTTGCATCCTTCGACCAAGCCAGCAAGCTCCACCGGGAAAGAGCCCAGACAGCACCTGAGCCGCTTCTAGCTGGTTTTCCAGCGAGCCCGGGAGGGCTGCGATTGCCGATCGCGTTGTGCGGTCCCTTGCGCGGACTGAGGCCCGTGTGCGCGCACAACGGGAGAAAGGCAGGAGCGAGATGCTGATCGTCACGGGGATGCTCATCGGGCTCCTGATCGGAGTGGTCGGCGTCCTGCTCGGCGCTCCGCTCGGCGGCCGGCTCGCGGGCCGCCGCCGCCCATCGCGACCCGTGACGAGCTGCTCGCGGACGCGACGCGCCAGGCGGAGGCGATCCAGCGCGAGGCGCACATCGAGGCGCGCGAGCAGGCGGTCAAGGTACGCGCCGACCTCGAGCGCGAGCTGAACGACCAGCGCGGCCGCCTGCAGAAGAGCGAGGAGCGGCTGCTCGACCGCGAGGAGGAGAGCTCGACCGCCGCGACCGAGCTCGAGCGGCGCGAGCAGGGGATCGCCGACCGCGAGGCGCACGCCAAGCAGCTCCAGCGGGAGCTCAAGGAGGCGAACGAGCGCGAGATGCACGCTGCTCGAGTCGATCGCCGGCATGACCGTCGGCGAGGCGAAAGCGGTGCTGATGGAGCGCTCCGAGGAGCTGATCCGGCACGAGCTCGCCCGCCGCGTCCGCCAGCACGAGGAGGAGGCGCAGGCCGAGGCGCGGCGGCGCGCGCGCAACCTCGTCGCCGACGCGCTCCAGCGCGTCGCCGCGAGCCACGCCGCGGAGACGACCGCCTCGGTCGATCGAGCTCCCCTCCGACGACATGAAGGGCCGGATCATCGGCCGGGAGGGCCGCAACATCCGCGCGCTCGAGCACCTGACCGGCGTGGACGTGATCATCGACGACACGCCCGAGTCGGTCGTGCTCTCGTCGTTCGACGGCATCCGCCGCGAGATCGCGAAGCTGACGCTCAAGCGGCTGATCGAGGACGGCCGCATCCACCCGGCGCGGATCGAGGAGATGTACTACCAGTCCAAGGCGGAGATCGACGACCACATCCGCGAGGCCGGCGAGCAGGCGGTCTTCGAGGCCAACTGCGGCGACTTCAACGAGGAGATCGTCAAGCTGCTCGGCCGGCTCCACTACCGCACCAGCTACGGGCAGAACGTGCTCAAGCACACGCTCGAGGTCGTCCACCTGGCCGGGATGATGGCCGCCGAGCTGGGCGCGAACGTCAAGGTCGCCAAGCGTGCGGGGATGCTGCACGACCTCGGGAAGGCGCTGACGCACGAGGTCGAGGGCTCGCACGCCGCGATCTCGGCGCAGTACGCGCGGCGCTACGGCGAGTCGGCGGCGGTGCTGCACGCGATCGAGGCGCACCACTACGAGATCCAGCCGCAGACGGTCGAGGCCGTCCTGCTGATCGCCGCCGACGCGATCTCCGGCTCGCGCCCGGGCGCACGTGGCGACAGCCTCGAGAACTACGTGAAGCGGCTCGAGGCGCTCGAGGAGCTCGCCGGGCAGCACAAGGGCGTCGACAAGGTGTACGCGCTCCAGGCGGGCCGCGAGATCCGCGTGATCGTCAAGCCGGCGAGATCGACGACGACCAGGCGGTGCTGCTCTCGCACGAGATCGCGCGCGACATCGAGGATCACCTGGAGTACCCGGGCCAGATCAAGGTCACGGTCATCCGCGAGTCGCGATCCGTCGAGTTCGCGAAGTAGTGCGCGTCCTCGCCGCCCTGGGCCTCGCAGCGATCCTGGCCGGGACGGCGCTCGCAGCGAAGCCGGGACGGGTCGCGCTCGCACCGAACGCGATCGCCTTCCGGGACGCGCAGCACGCGGTGATGGGCACCGGCTGGCTCGGCTGTGAGTCGAGCACGTTCGGCTGCCAGCTCCAGGGCACGATCTCGCGGACGAGCGACGGCGGGAAGACGTGGAAGGTCGCCCTGCGCTCACGGCGGCCCGTCGTCTGGGTCTCGGTCGACGGCACGACTGCCTGGGCCCGCTACGACGACGGCGAGAACCTGCGCAGCACGGACGCCGGGCGCACCTGGCATCCGGCCGTCGGCCCGAACCCGCTGACGACGCCGTGCTCGCCCGGCGACTCGTGAACATCGCGGTGACGACACCGGCGGGCGGGCCTGGGCGCTCTGCGTCGGTCAGCCCGGCGCCGGCAACGTCGCCAAGTCCGTCTATCGCCTCGCGGGAAGCGGGTGGAAGCGCATCGCCTACACGGAGATCGGCCAGCCCGCACGAGGAGGGGTCGCGTCGTACGGCTACCCGGTCGGGCATGGCGATGGCGGACGACGGCTTCGGGCTGATCTGGGATGTCGCGCGGCACGCTGTACGTCACCCGCGACGGCGGCTCCACTGGACAGCGGAGCCGCACGTCGCGCGGCCGGAGGTCGACTTCGGCGTCTCGGGTCGGTCCTGAAAAGGGGGTCGGGTACTTGGTGCTCTCGCAGGGCGGCCGGATGGTCAGCGCTGCTTGTTCCACGCACGACGCCGGGGCCGCTGGCGCACGGTGCATCGCTGGCGGTGACGCGTCTACCATCAGACGCCGATGAGGCGGTACTTCGTCACGACGTTCGGGTGCCAGATGAACGCGCACGACTCGGAGCGCATCAAGGGCACGCTGGAGTCGCTCGGCTTCGGCGAGGCGCCCTCGCGCGACCAGGCGGACGTGCTCGTCTTCAACACCTGCACGATCCGCGAGAAGCCGGACACGAAGTTCGCCGCGTACATGGGCGACGCGGCCGCGCGCAAGCGGCGCGACCCCGACGCCGATCGTCGCCGTCGGCGGCTGCTACGCCGAGGCGCAGCGCGAGCGGCTGTTCGAGCTCTACCCGTTCGTCGACGTCGCGTTCGGCCCGGGCACGATCCCGCACCTCGCCGACTGGATCGGCGCCAACGGGCGAGGGAGTTGCGCGGTCGAGCTTCGGCACCGCCGACGAGCGCGTCTTCTCCGCCGGCCTGCCGATGCACCGCGAGCGCCGCTTCCAGGCCTGGGTGCAGGTGTCGATGGGCTGCAACTCGAACTGCGCGTACTGCATCGTCCCGGCAGTCCGCGGGCGCGAGGTCAGCCGCCGCCCGGGCGAGATCCTCGCCGAGGTGACGGCGCTGGCCGAGGGCGGCGTCCGCGAGGTCACCCTGCTCGGGCAGAACGTCAACTCGTGGGGCCGCGACCTGCGCCCGGACATCGCGACCGAGTTCGGCGAGCTGCTGCGCGCCGTCGATGCGGTCGACGGCGTCGAGCGGATCCGCTTCACGAGCCCGCACCCGAAGGACTTCCGCGAGCCGGTCGTCGCCGCGATGGCCGACTGCGCGGCTGTGTGCGAGCACATCCACCTGCCGCTGCAGTCCGGCTCCACGCGGGTGCTCAAGGCGATGCGTCGCACGTATTCGCAGGAGCGCTACCTCGCTCTCGTCGAGCGCCTGCGCGGCGCCGTGCCGGATCTCGCACTCGGGACGGACATCATCGTCGGCTTCCCGGGCGAGACCGAGGAGGACTTCGCCGAGACGCTGGGCGTCGTGGAGCAGGTGCGCTACGACAGCGCGTTCACGTTCATCTACTCGCCGCGCGCGGGCACCGAGGCAGCCGCGCTGGAGCAGGTCGCGGAGGAGGTGAAGCACGACCGGCTGGAGCGTCTCGTCGAGGTCGTGCAGCGGATCGCCGCCGAGCGCAACCACGAGCGGGTCGGCCGCGTCGAGGAGGTGCTCGTCGAGGGCTCGAGCCGCACCGACCCGTCGATGCTGCGCGGGCGCACCCGGCGCAACACGACCGTCAACTTCGCCGGCGCCGCGGCGCCGGGCGAGCTCGTGGACGTGCGCGTCGACGGCGCGACGTCGACGACGCTGCGCGGCACGCAGCACGCCGCGGTCGCGGCCTGAGCGTCGTCGCGCTCTTCGGGCCGACCGCGTCGGGCAAGACCGCGGTCGCCGAGCTTCTGGCTGATCGCCTGGGCGGGGAGGTCGTCTCGGCCGACTCGATGCAGGCCTACCGGGGCGTGCCGATCATCACGGCACAACCGCAGCGGCCTACAGCGCTGGTCGCAATCTGGCCGCTCTCGCACGAGGGCTCGGTGGGCGAGTACGCCGAGCTGGCGCACGCGGAGATCGACCGGCTCCTCGCCGAAGGGCGCGTGCCGGTCGTCGCCGGGGGCACGGGCCTCTACTTCCGGGCGGCGCTCGCAGACCTCGAGATCCCACCGTCGCCGCCGCCGGGCGCGAGGGAGCGCTGGGAGGCGGCCTACGACGCCGACCCGGCCGCCGCCCACGCCGAGCTGGCCGAGCGCGACCCCGAAGCGGCGGCTGTCGTGCACCCGAACGACCGGCGGCGTGTCGTCCGCGCACTGGAGCTGACCGACGCCGGCGCCTCGCTGCGCCGCGCCGCCAGCCGGCTCTGGAGCGAGCACACGCGCCACCCGACGCAGATCTTCGGCCTGGACGTCCCGGCCGACGTCCTCGAGGCGCGGATCGCCGAGCGCGCGCGCGTGATGCTCGGCGCCGGCGCCGTCGAGGAGGCGCGCCGCGCGCTGGCCGGCGAGATCTCCGCGACGGCGCGCCAGATGCTCGGCCTGACCGAGCTTGCGACGCTCGAGCCGGACGAGGCGCTCGAGTCGCTGATCGTCGGCACCCGGCAGTTCGCGGCCTACCAGCGCAAGTGGATGCGCCGCATCCCGGGCATCGAGCTGGTCGATGCCGACCGCCCGGCCGAACTGATCGCGAAGGAGATCGCGGCCCGCCTTGCGTGAGACCATTCCCGCCGTGGAGCGCTGGCACGCACACGGCAACGTTTATGGCGTCGTCACGGATCCGCTGACCGCCGACGAGGCCCGCCGCCTGGCGAAGGGCACCGACGGCGTCGTCGAGGTGGTCGCCTCGGGCGACGACTGGGCCGACGTCGCGCATCTGGAACCCGGACGGCTCGCTTGCGGAGCTGTCGGGCAACGCGACCCGCATCGCCGCCCGCTGGCTGGCCGCCCGCACCGGCGCCGGGACGGTTACGATCCGTGTCGGCGAGCGTCCCGTCGTCGCGCGGATGCTGGGCGGCGACGAGGTCGAGCAGGACATTGGCACGGTGCGGGTGGGAGAGCCGGAGGAGGCCGACGGGATCCGCTTCACACCGGTCGACGTCGGCAACCCGCACGCGGTGGTCCAGGGGAACCCCGACGACCTCCCGGATATCGGCCCGCGGCTCGAGACGCATCCGCGCTTCCCGCAGCGCACGAACGTCCAGGTCGCGCGCATCGACGCGCCGGGCCGCGTGACCGCGCGGGTGTGGGAGCGAGGCGTGGGGGAGACGCAGGCGTCGGGCACGAGCGCGGTCGCGGTGGCCGCGGCGACGCACGACGAAGGCGAGGTCGTCGTCTCCTTCCCCGGGGGCGATCTGACCGTGCGCCTGCATAACGGCGAGGCGATCCTCATCGGCCCGGCAGCTCCTTTACAGGGACAGTCCCCGTAAAGGCGCCTTAACAGGACAGTCCCTGTTAAGACTGCGGCCATTGCCGCGCAGGACACCAAGGCGCTGATCCGCCGCTTCTACGACGAGGCATGGGACGGCACGAGCAACGACGTCTGCGACGAGGTGTTCGCCGAGGAGTACATCCGGCACGACGCCCGCGGAGGCAAGCCGGCGCCGGGCCCCGAAGGGCAGAAGCACATCGCGGCGGCGTTTCGCCGGGCGTTCCCCGTCATGCGCTTCGTCGTCGACCTCCTCGTGGCGGAGGGCGACTTCGTCGTCGGCTACTGGACGGCGACCGGCACCCACCTCGGCGCTTGGGCCGGCGTTGAACCGACCGGCAGGAGCGCGAGGTTCTCTGGCGTCAACATCTTCCGCTTCGAGGACGGGAAGGTCGCCGAGATCTGGAACATGCGCGACGACCTCGGGCTCTCGCAGCAGATCGGCGCGCGGCCTACCCAGGCGCGACGCCTACGTAACCTGGACCGTCGCCGACTGGCCGATCTTCTTGCCGCGCCGGTCGAGCGCGACAGCAGCGGCGTAGCGGGCGGAGGACGGAAGCTCCAACGCCGTCTCGAATCGGCGTTTCGGGACGGTGGACGACGTGCGCGAGGCTGCCGGCGCTCTTGCCCGCGTGCAGCGCCCAGGCTACGACCTCGGTCGCCCCGTTCCAGCTCACCGGAGCTAGCTCGAGCCCGTCGTCGCACGGACGACGGCCGCGACGGGATCCTCGGCCGGTCGCCCGACCCACGGGAAGCGCAGCGTGCGGTACGTCCACCGCTCCTCGGGCAGCGCGCCGTCAAGCCGGACGTCGCCGTGCGGGCCGAACTCGGTGAAGTACGGCGCCGTTCCCCAGCTGACGAGCCAGTTGCCGTTCGCGAACCGCTGCACGGAGCCGAGCGCGATCCCGAGCACGCTCGGTGAATGCGTGTACGCCCGCACGAGGCGCGCCCGCATCCGCTTCGTATCGAGGCCGATCCGCAGGCCACGGGACTGCCCGTGCACCTTCGGCGCGGCCCCGTTGTCGAAGAGGCTGACCTCGCCCGGGGTGTGCCAGCGGGCGTCGTGCTGCCAGGCGAAGCGCGTGCCGGGAGCCATCGCAAAGCTGCTCCGCTTGCCGCCGAGGCGCCACCGCACGGCGCCGCTGCCATGGTCGACCTTGTAGACCGCCCAGGTGTTGCGGCCCGAGACGAGCAGATTCCCGTCGGGCGTGGGCTCGATCGAGTTGAGGTGGAAGTAGTCGAACGGGCCCTTCGCGACGGCCTGGTGCGCTTCCGAGACCTGAACGTGGTCGAGGCTCTTCCACTCGAAGAGCTTCCGGCCGTGCGGCAGCTCCAGCTCCTGCACGACCCCGCCGACGACCTTGCCCTGCTTCGGCCCGCCGACGCTCGTCAGGTCCATGGGCACCGTCTCGTACGAGGAGACGAAGGCGGTCCCGCGCGGCGTGAGGATCAGCTCGTGGAGGTCAGAGGGGCGCCCGGCGGCGGCGTCGAAGCGGGCGATCTCGCGGTAGGTCTGGTCGGCGACGACGAACGCGCCCTCGCCGAGGCCCTGCTTGGTGGCGCCCTCCCACCAGGTCAGGACCGGCTTGCCCCGGTAGGCGGCGACGCGCAGGTTCGTCACGGCGTTCGCGCCCGTGCGATGGAACCAGACCGGCTCACCGCTGTCGTCGACGATGAGCGCGCCGTTCTGCTCCCGCGCGTGGAACGGCCCGAGGAAGAGGAGCCCGCCCGCGACGGGGCCGTTCCGGGCGACGTTCACCACCGGCGGGCTGAGATCGGGTCGCGAGACGTATTCGTGAACCGAGTGCTCCGGCGGCGGCAAGATCCGCGCCTCCGTGCTGCTCCAGCCCTTCGCGGCCGGGTACCCGCCTGCCAGCACGACCGCCCCGCCTCCGAGCAGGCGCAGGAAGTCCGCGCGCGGTCAACTCGCCCACGGCTAGGTGGCGATCTCGTACTCGCGCAGGACGTCGTTCAGCGACAGCCGCTGATCGTGCGAGTCCGCCCGGTAGCCGATGATCAGCGCGCAGTCGAGCTGGTACGTCCCGGCCGGGAACACTTTCGGGCGCGTGCCCGGCACCACGATGGCGCGCGGCGGCACCTCGCCGCGGTACTCGACCGGCTCGGCGCCGGTCACGTCGATCACCGGCACGCTGCGCGTCAGCGAGACGTTCGCAGCCAGCACCGCCTCGCGGCCGATGCGGACGCCCTCGGTGACGATCGCGCGGGAGCCGAGGAAGGCGCCGTCCTCGACGATGACCGGCTGCGCCTGCGGCGGCTCGAGCACGCCGCCGATGCCGACCCCGCCGGCCAGGTGCACGTCGGCGCCGATCTGGGCGCACGAGCCGACCGTCGCCCACGTGTCGACCATCGTCCGTGGCCCGACCCAGGCGCCGATGTTCACGAAGCCGGGCATGAGGATCACGCCCTCGGACAGGAACGACCCGTAGCGCGCGACCCCCGGCGGCACGACGCGCACGCCGCGCTCGGCGTAGTCGCTCTTGACCGGGATCTTGTCGAGGAACCCCAGCTGGCCGGCCTCCATCGGCTCGACCTTGCGCAGCTTGAAGTACAGGAGGATCGCCTTCTTCAGCCACTCGTTCGTGACCCAGCCGCCGTCGCGCGGCTCGGCCACCCGCGCCTCGCCCGGTGTCGAGCAGGCGGATCGCCTCCTCGACCGGCTCGGCCTCGAGCTCGCCGCTCTCCCAGAGGCGGTCGATGCGTCTCCGGGAGGCTCAGAGCGACTCCAGGATCACGGCCGCGCGGCGGCACTCGTCCATGGGCGGCGTCAGCGCGATGCGGACGTAGCCCTCGCCCGTCGGCCCGAAGTAGGAGCCGGGAGAGACGACGACACCGCGCTCGAGCACGCGCGTCGCGAAGCCTTCCGACGTCTCGCCCGCGGGTACCTCGACCCAGAGGTAGATGCCGGCCTGGCTGCCGGCGACCCGTAGCCCCGCGCTTGCGAGCGCCTCGAGCAGCAGCTCGCGCTTCTCGCGGTAGCGCTCCCGGTTGCGCACGACGTGCGACTCGTCGCCCCAGGCGACGACGGCGGCGCGCTGGACGAACTCCTGCGGCGCCGTCCCGACGGACGGGCGGAACGCGCGCAGCGTCGTTGACCAGCTCGGGGTCGCCGGCCGCGAAGCCGCAGCGATAGCCGGTCATCGACGAGCGCTTGCGAGAGGCTGTTGAACACCAGCACGTTCGTCCGGTCCGCGACCTGGAGCGCCGACGGCGGCTGCCGGTCGAACCAGAGCTCGGTGTACGCCTCGTCGGACGCGAGCACGAAGCCGTGCGCGCGCGCGAGCCCCGCGGCGCGCTCGAAGAAGTCGAGCCCCGCGACCGCGCCGGTCGGGTTGTTCGGGTAGTTGACCCAGAGCAGCGCGACGCTCTGCCAGTCGACCGCGTCGAGATCGGGCAGGAAGCCCCGGGAGGCCTCGAGCGGCAGCCCGAGCGGCTCGCCGCCGGCGAAGAGCGCCCCGCGCTCGTAGACCGGGATACGCCGGCTCGGTGTACGCGACCGTCCGCCGGCGGCCGTCGCGGTCGAGCAGCGCGAGCGCGAGCGAGAAGATCGCCTCCTTCGAGCCGTAGGTCGGGATGACCTCGGTCGTCGGGGTCGAGCCGGGCATCGAAGCGCCGGTACGCCCAGTCCGCGACGGCCTGCCGCAGCTCCGGCAGCCCCTGCGCGAGCGGGTAGCCGGAGACCTCCGGCAGCGCGTCGACGAGCGCGCGCTCGATGCGCGGGTCGGCGCGCTCGCGCGGGTCGCCGATGCCCATGTCGACGACCTCGATGCCTTGCGCCTGCACGCGCCGCTTCGCCTCCTCGAGGCGGACGAAGGGGTACGTGCCGGTGCGCGCCAGCAGGGGCGAGACGAGCGCCATACCGGGATTCTGCCGCCCCGCGGCATAATCAGGCCGGTGAGCCACCGCCAGCCCGATCCTGCGCCCGGCGCCGCACCGGAGCGCGGATTCGTTCTCGCAGTCCTGCCCCAGGGCGTCGAAGCCGACGAGCGCCTCGCCGAGCTCCGCGAGCTCGCCCGTGCGGCGGCCGTCGAGCCGGTCGGCGAGCTGACCCAGCACCGGCAGCAGCCGGACCGCCGCTCCTACGTCGGCAAGGGGAAGCTGGAGGAGCTGAAGGACGCCTACGGCCAGTCGGGCGCCGAGTCGCTCCTCGTCGACGACGAGCTGTCGCCGACGCAGCAGCGGACGCTCGAGAACACGCTCAACTCGCGCGTCGTCGACCGCACGCAGCTGATCCTCGACATCTTCGCCCAGCATGCCGTGAGCGCCGAGGGGAAGCTCCAGGTCGAGCTCGCGCAGCTGGAGTACAACCTCCCGCGCATGCGCGGCATGTGGCAGCACCTCGAGCGCCTCGGCGGCGGGGTAGGGACGCGCGGCCCGGGCGAGTCGCAGCTGGAGACCGACCGTCGGATCGCGCGGCGCCGGGTCTCGGTGCTCAAGCGCCGGCTCGACTCGCTGAAGCTCCAGCGCGCGACGCGCCGCCGCGAGCGGCAGCGGACTGAGGCGCCGACGGTCGCGCTGGCGGGGTATACGAACGTCGGCAAGTCGACGCTGCTGAACGCCCTGACGGACGCCGATGTTGCCGTGCGCGACCGGCTGTTCGAGACGCTCGACCCGACGACGCGCTCGTTCGACTTCGACGGCCGCCGTTACCTGGTCACCGACACGGTGGGCTTCATCACGCGGCTGCCGCACCAGCTGGTCGAGGGGTTCGCGGCCACGCTCGAGGAGACGCTCGTCGCCGACCTCGTCCTGCACGTCGCAGACGCGTCCGCGTCCGACGAGCGGCTGGACGAGCAGGTGGAGGCGGTCGAGGCCGTCCTGCGCGAGATCGGCGCCGCCGACCTGCCGCGCGAGCTGGTGCTGAACAAGACCGACGCGATCAACCGTGCTGCGCCGCAGGCGACTCGCAAACCGCTTCCCTGGCTCGCTGCTCGTCTCGGCGCAGACCGGGGAGGGGCTGGATGAGCTGCGCGCCCGCGTCGCCGAGCGGTTCGCAGGCCGCTTCGAACAGGTCGCGCCTGCTCGTGCCGTACGAGGAGGGCGCGACGCTGGCCGCGCTCTACGCCCTCGGCGCGCCGATCGAGGCACGCGAGGACCGCGAGGACGGGGTGCTCATCCGAGCGCGGCTGCCGCAGCGGGAGCTGCGCCGCTACGCGCCCTTCCTGGTCGCGGAGCCGGCACAGCCGTCCGCGTCTGCTCTGTGAGCGAGCTGCCGCTCCGGCGACTGGGCGATGCTGCCGTTGCGCCGGAGCGCGCATACGCCGGCGACGCCGGGCTCGACCTGGCCGCGACCGAGCGCCACGTGCTGGAGCCGGGCGAGCGCGCCGTCGTCGGCACGGGGCTCGCGGTCGCGATCCCGGAGGGCCATGCCGGCCTGGTCGTGCCGCGGTCGGGCCTCGCGGCGCGCCACGGGATCACGATCGTGAACGCGCCCGGCCTCGTCGACTCGGGCTACCGCGGCGAGGTCAAGGTCGTGCTGCTGAACACCGACCGGCGGGAGACGTTCGTCGTCGAGCCCGGGATGCGGATCGCCCAGCTGGTGGTCGTCGCCGTTCCGGAGCTCGTGCCCGTCGAGGTCGACGCGCTCGAGGAGTCCGAGCGCGGCGTCCGGGGCTTCGGCTCTTCCGCACAGCTGATGCACGGGCAGCCGCGGATCCGCGTCTCGGCGATCCTGCGCTGGCAGGACATGCTGCTTCTCTGCCGCCACGAGAAGCAGGGCCGCGAGTACTGGCTGCTGCCCGGCGGCGGCGTCGACGCGGGCGAGAGCCTCGTCGGCGCGCTGCACCGCGAGCTGCACGAGGAGGTCGGCCTCGAGGACAGCCCGCCCGTCGAGGGCCCGGTGGCGATCGTCGACTCGATCGCGCCGGCGGGAAGCTTCTCGCGCAAGCACGTCGTGCACATCATCTTCGCGACCGACCTGACCGGGCGGTCGCTGGAGCGCGTGAAGTCGGAGGACGCTGCCGTTCGCGGCCACCGGCTGTTCGGCTTCGACGAGGTCGAGGACGTCGTGCTGCACCCGCCGATCCAGCGCTTCCTCACCCGCTGGCGGACCGGCGACCCGACCGTCTACCTCGGGCCGCTCTGGGCGCCGTAGGTCAGAAGCGGCCGCCGCGCGTCCGCGCTCGGTCGGCCGAGACGGCGTGCGCCTCGCGCTCGAGCTCGTCGGGCAGCGGCTCGAAGACCGGTCGCTCGCCCGTGCGGTGCTCCACGGCCCGCGCCAGCAGCCAGTCGGCGAGCCACGGGTTGCGCGGCAGCAGCGGCCCGTGCAGGTACGTGCCGATCGCGTTGCCGACCCGGCAGCCCTCGTAGCCCGACTCGCCGTCGTTGCCGAACCCGGCCGACGACGCGGCCGAGCGGCTCGGCGCCCCCGTCCAGGAGCGTCCGGCCGGCGTGGTTCTCGAAACCGGCCACGGTGCGCCGCACCCCGGGATCGAGCTCGCACTCGAGCAGCACGTCACCGATCATCCGCCGCTTCCCGGCCACCGTCACGAGCGGGAACACGCCGGCGCCCGGCAGCTCCTCCCCGGCGAGGTCGCGGTAGCCGCGGCCGAGCAGCTGGTAGCCGCCGCAGACCGCCAGCACGGCGGCGCCGTCTTGCACGAGCTCCGCCAGCGGCTCAGCGTGGGAGGCGAGATCCGGCGCGATCAGCGCCTGCTCGCGGTCCTGGCCGCCGCCGACGTACACCAGGTCGTACTCCGGTCGTCAGCGCGCGTGCCGACGCCGATCGGGGTTATCTCCAGGCTCAGCCCGCGCCACGCGGCGCGCCGGTCGAGCACCGCGATGTTCCCGCGGTCGGCGTAGATGTTCAGGTAGTCGGGGTAGAGGTGGGCGACCCGGATCACGCGGCCCGCTCCCAGTACGGCCGCACGTGGCCGCGCTCGGTCACGATCTCGCGCAGCGCCAGCATCGCGGTGTAGGTGGGCAGGCAGACGAGCTCCTCGCCCTCGCCGACCGTCTCCAGGCCCAGGTCGAGCGCCCGGCCCAGATCCGGCTGCACGACGACGTTCATCGAAGCCCGCGTACTTGCAGCGCAGCGCCAGCTCGGCCGCGCGCTCGCCGGTCGCGATCACCTGTTCGAGCCCGTCGAGGAGGGGCTCGAAGTCCACGTCCCAGATCCAGGAGACGTCCCGGCCGTCCGCGATCTCGTCGTTCAGCGCTATCAGCGCCAGCCGCGGCGGGCAGCCTGCGACCAGGGTGCGGATGGCCTCGTTCGCGCCGGCCGGGTTCTTGATCAGCAGCACGAGCAGCCGTCGCGAGCCGACCGTGATGCGCTCGAAGCGGCCGAACGCGCCGCCGAAGCCCTCGAGTCCCGCGACGATCTCGTCCAGCGACGAGCCGAGCGCAAGCGCCAGCGACGCGGCGGCGGCGGCGTTGTAGACGTTGTAGAGCCCGGGCAGCCGCAGCCGGACGCGCCGCTCGCCCTCCGGCGTCGCCAGCAGGAACGAGACCGAGTCGAGCCCGTTCAGCTCGAGCTCGCGCGCCGCGACGTCCAGCGGCGGCCGTGCGTGCCCGCACGCGGGGCAGCGGTAGTCGCCCAGGTGGCCGACGTACGCGGCCGCGTACTCGTACGGCGTCCCGCAGCGGATGCACCACTTCGAGTCGGCCGCGTGCTGGAGGCCCGGCCGCGCGTGCCGGGGGTCGTCCAGCCCGAACACCAGCGAGCCCTGCCGCTCGCGGGCGAGGTCGCCGACCTGCGGGTCGTCGCCGTTCACGACCAGCGTGGAGGCCGGATCCAGCGACGCCGCCATCGCCCGCCAGCGCGCCGCGACGTGCTCCAGCTCGCCGTAGCGGTCGAGCTGGTCGCGGAACAGGTTGCCGAGGCAGATGGCGCGCGGGCCCACGCGCCGGGCGACCTCCGGCAGCGCCGCCTCGTCCACCTCGAACAGGCCGAGCTCGGCGCCGTTCGCCGAGAGCAGGGTGGAGGCGACGCCCGAGACGAGGTTCGCGCCCGAGTTGTTGTGCGCCAGCCTCACGCGCGGGGCGAGAATCGCCGCGACCATCGACGCGGTCGTCGTCTTGCCGTTGGTCGCCGAGACGAGCGCGCTGCCCGCGCGGAAGCCGCGCGGAGAGCCGCTCCAGCGCCGCCGGATCGAGCCGCGTCAGCAGCTTGCCCGGGAACGTCGTCCCGCCGCCGGCGCCCGCGAGCCGCGAAAGCCGCCCCGCGCCGCGCGCGAGCGCGACTTCGACCGAGAGCGGGAGCCGGAAATGCACGCTCCGAGCGTATCCACCCGGACTGCGGTACCTCGGCTCGGGGGATGGTGATGCCGGCCGCTCCGTTCCTACGGTCAGAAGCACCGGCAAGAGGCCGGCGCAAGCACCTGCGGTCAATGCGGTTGGGAGAGAACCGGTGAATGCACGTGAGCACGCTCGGCGGTAGCGCCGAGAGCGCGTCGGTAGCACCTGAAGGCGGTGCCAAACGGCGCGGCCTGCCTTTCAGTGCCACCATGTACCTGGCCGTCGTGGTCGCCACTGCGGCGGTCATCGCGCTACCCGCGCTCCAGGATCTGTCGCTCGAGACGCCGGGCTGGAGCGACGTTCCTGCTGCTGACCGGGTGCGGGGCCGTCGCACAGCTCTTCACGGTTCGCACGAAGCGGAACTACGCGTACCACACCACCGGCGTCTTCCTCGTGGCGGGGGCGCTGCTGCTGCCCGCTGTCGTTCGTCGCGTTGATGCCGCTCACGCTCCGCGCGCCCGACTGGGCGCGGCGGCGCGTCTCCTCGGCCGTCCAGGCCTTCAACGTCGCCGCCTACACGCTCGCCGTGCTGGCCGCATACGCCGGCGCGCACCTCGCGCGTGACCTGGTCCGGGCGGAGAACATCGAGGCCGCGGCCGCCGGGCTCGTCGCCATGACGCTGCTCGTGGCCGTGCAGGCCGGCATCTCCGCGCCGATGGTCGCGTTCATGCGGCGCTGCTCGCTCCTCGACACGGGAATCTTCTCGACGCACGGGCTGACCACCGAGGTGGTGCTCGCGGCACTGGGGGTCGCGGTCGCCGGGCTCTGGACGGGCGATCCTTGGCTCGTCCCGTTCGCGCTCGCGCCGCTCCTCGTCGTCCAGCGGTCGCTCGCGGTGCCGAGGCTCGAGGAGGAAGCCCGCATCGACCCGAAAACCGGCCTCTTCAACGCGCGCCACTTCAGCACGGCGCTCGAGGGCGAGTTCGGGCGCGCGCAGCGTTTCGCGCGGCCGCTCGCAGTGCTCATGGCCGATCTCGACCTCCTGCGCGACGTCAACAACACGTACGGCCACCTCGCCGGGGACGCCGTCCTCGATGCGGTTGCCCACGTGCTGCAGCGCGAGCTGCGCGAGTACGACGTGCCCGCGCGGTTCGGGGGCGAGGAGTTCGCGATCCTCCTTCCCGAGACCGGGGTGGACGAGGCGGTGGAGATCGCGGAACGCATCCGCTGCGCCGTCTCCGGCCTGAAGATCGCCGTCGACACGGCGCCCGGCCCGATCCACATCACGACCTCGATCGGCGTCGCCGCGTATCCGACGCACGCCGACCACGGCACCGGCGCTCGTGCACCAGGCGGACATGGCCGTCTACCGGGCGAAGGTCCAGGGGAGAAACCGCGTCGTGATCGCGGGACACGACGACGCCGTTGCGTCATCCAGCGCGACCGAGCGCCCACGCTCCGAGGCTGCAGCCGGGGCGCTCGGCCTCCAGGTTCCGACCACCGGCATCGTGCCGCTCTTCGTCACGGCTGCGGGCATCCTCGCCGGCGTCGCGGCGATGGCGCTCGGCACCAACCAGGACCTGCTCGGGATGATGGCTCTCGTCGGCGTTGTCGCGCTCGTCCAGGTGCTCGCCGACTCCTCGCAGGGCACCGCTTCGGTCAGCGCCGTCGGGCTGCTCGCGGGCGCCGCGCTGTTCGGCCCGCGCGTCGCGTTGCCGACCGCCGTGGTTGCCTGTGTGGTCGAGTGGGGGAGGACACGCGTGCCCTTCGCCCGGCTCGGGGTCGATATCGGCACGCTCACCCTCGCGGCGCTCGCCGCAGCCGGCGTCTTCGCGCTCCCGCGCGGCGGGCTCTCGCCGAACGCCGGCCTGATCGCGGCCGGGCTCGTCGCCGGCGGCGTCTACTTCGTCGATCGCGGCCGCCGGGCCGTTGGCGCTCGCCGCGAACGAGGCCGGCACGGCAATCTGGGCGGCGATCCGCGCCACTCTCGGCCCGACGCTGCTTCAGGACGCGGCTGCAGGCCTGCTCGCCGGCGTCGTCGCCATCTCGTACGGCGCGGCCGCGCTGTGGACGCTCGCGCTGATCGCCGTGGCGCTGCTGCTGGCGCGCGCGACCCAGGACCGCGAAGCGGCCCGCGCGCAGCGCACGGCTGCCGACCTGCAGGGCGAGGTCGAGACCCTCGAGACGCGCACGGCCGTCCTCGAGCATGCAAACGACGCCCTCCGCGAGCACTCCACCGCGATGATCGAGGCGCTGACAGCGCTGATGGACGAGCGCGAGTCCGCCGGCCACTCCGGCAAAGTACAGCGGCTCGCGGTCGCGATCGGGAGCGAGCTGCGCCTGTCCACCCCGGAGCTCGACATCCTCGCCCAGGCGGCGCTTCTCCACGACGTCGGCAAGCTCGCCGTCCCTGACTCGGTGCTGCTCAAGACCGAGGAGCTGACCGACGGGGAATGGGAGCAGCTCCGCCAGCACGCGCCGCAGGGCGCCCAGCTCGTCGGCCGGCTCGCCTACCTGCGCGACGCGGTGCCGGCGATCCGCCACCACCACGAGCGCTACGACGGGCTCGGCTACCCCGACGGCCTCGCCGGCGACGAGATCCCGCTCGGCGCGCGGATCATCCACGTCGCCGAGGCCACCGTCTCGATGCTCAGCGCCAAGCCCGACCGCCCGACGCAGGCGACGGTGCTCCATGAGCTTCGTCGGTGCGTGGGAACGCAGTTCTGCCCGCGCTGCGTGGCTGCGGTCGAGTCGATCGCAGGCGCCGGCCTGCTCGAGCCCGCGCGCGAGCCGGGCCGACCTGCCCGTCTCCTGAACGAGCGCACTTGCATCTCTACCAACGTGCTCTAGGGTTCTTGCTATGCCGCGCCGCCGCAGCGTCCGTGCGCTCGATCGCGTCGATCCCGAGGCGCTGAGGGCGTTCCAGGCGGGGCTTCGCCGCCGCTACAGCGACGAGGAGATCGTCGAGCAGCTGCAGGGCGCCGCCGAGCGGCTGGGCCGGGCGCCCACCATGCGGGAGTTCGCCGCGGATGCCGGCACGACGGTGCATCCGCAGACCGTCATCTCCCATTTCGGCAGCTGGAACGCGGCGACGCGCGCGGCGGGACTCGTGCCCCGCCGGTTCGCAACCCGCGAGGATCTCGTCCGCCTGCTCCGGGAGCTCGGCGACCGACTCGGCCGCCCGCCCACGGCGCGCGATCTGGACGACCACCGGGCCGAGATGCCGTCGAAGTCGCTGTACTGGCACACGTTCGGCTCGCTGACGACGGCGCTCCGCGAGGCCGGGTTCGACGTGCCGGTCGGCGAGGAGCGGCTCGACCGGGCGCTGGAGCAGGGCGCTGCCCTCGCTCGGAAGCTCGGCCGGCTGCCGAAGTTCGCGGACTGGACGGAGGCGCGCCGCGAAGACGACGCCCTGCTCAGCGAGTGGCAGATCTACCGCATGTTCGAGGGGCGGCGCGGCGCGTGGGCGGCGTTCCAGTTCCTCGTGCGCGAGCGGCTCGTCGCCGAAGGCGCCGACGTCGCTGCCGACGGAAGCGTGACCTAGAGGAAGGCCGCGACGGCGGCAGGGAGGAGGCGCAGGCACGACTCGCGCTCCTCGGGAGCGCGAACGGCCGGCAGCGGCTTCTCCTCGACGTAGTGCTCGGGGCGGAACGACGCCCACTGGACGTCGCCGTCGGCGCGGAGCGTCACGTACGAGCCCTCGGGCACCTCGCGCTTGGAGAGCCGCAGGTGGAGGTAGCGCTCGATCAGCTCGAGTGCGCGCTTGGTCGACGCGAAGAAGGTCTCGTGGCGGCCCTGGCCGAGCCAGAGCGGGCGGCCGACGCCGCGGGCGAGGAACAGCTCGTCGGGGCGGCGCTCGTCGATCCAGGCGGTGGCCATGGCGCCGTAGAGCTCCTCGAGCGTCTCCGGGCCGGGCGCGTCGTCGATCAGCGCGAAGATCGCCTCCGAGTCGACCGTCATGTCCGGGTGCGCGCGGTCCCAGCCGCGGCTGCCGAAGATCTCGTCGTCGTTGACGATCAGCCCGTTGTGGACGCCGACGACGGCGCCGTGGCGGATTGGGTGGTTGTTGGCCTCGATCCGCGGGTGGCCCTTCGTGTAAGTCGCGTACATGCATGAGCACGTGCCGCGTGGTGTCGGGCAGGACGATCTGGCCGAGGAGCGCGCTCGCGCCGGAGCGCTGCTTGTACACCCGTGCCGTGGGCGCGTCGTGCCGGTACGCGTACCCGGCAGCGTCGGCCCCGCGCTCTGCAATACCCGCGAGCAGCACCCTCGCGGCCGCCGTTCTCGAAACAGCGGAGCGCTCAGTCAGGCTAAAACCAGCAATACCGCACATAAGTAATTCAAGACCCCTTTGTTTTCACCGTAGCGGACTAACCCGACGTGATGGTGTAAACGACATGTGAGGTTTTTCGGCCTCGGCCGTCATACCTCCATGACCGACCCTCTCTATGACGACGGCGGCTCCTTCGGGTTAGGCGTCCCTGTCCTGTGTCCCCCGTTCGAGTGTCCCTCGGAGGGCGTGTGACGCCGATAGACCCCGCGATGGCGCAGCGCTCCTTCTGACCCCGCGGATCCCGCGGAGGCCCATCTCGAGCTGATCCCCGGCGGAGCGATCGCGCGTGAGCTGGCGGACGAAGAGGAACACACCGTCGTCCAGACCGAGCCCACCGATCCGCAGCTGGCGGATCCGCTCAAGCTCTACGTCCGCCAGATCGGGGACGGCCCGCTGCTCACCCCGGCGCAGGAACGCGAGCTCGCCCGCCTGAAGGACGAGGGCGACGAGGCCGCCAAGCGCCGTCTGATCGAATCGAACCTGCGTCTGGTCATGTCGATCACGCGCAACTACACGAAAGCCGGCGTCCCGCTCCTCGACCTCATCCAGGAAGGCAACCTCGGCCTGATCCGCGCCGTCGAGAAGTTCGACTACAAGCTCGGCTACAAGCTCTCCACGTACGCGACGTGGTGGATCCGCCAGGCGGTCACCCGCGCGCTCGCCGACCAGGGGCGGACGATCCGCCTGCCCGTCCACGTCGCCGAGCAGGTGCGCAAGCTGCTCCGTGCCCGCCGCGTGCTCACGCAGAAGCTGAACCGCGACCCGACGCCGGCCGAGCTTGCGGTCGAGAGCGGCTTCCCGCTGAAGCGCGTCAACGAGCTGTTGGAGCTCGTCGAGGACCCGGTCAGCCTCGAGCTGCCGGTCGGCGACGGAGAGAGCATCTACGCCGACCTGATCGAGGACACCAAGTCCGACCAGCCCGACGAGGCGACGGCGAAGCAGCTGCGCTCGGTCGAGCTGGCGGAGGCACTCGACCGGCTGAACCCGCGCATGCGCAACGTCCTCACTCTCCGCTTCGGCCTCGACGGGCAGAAGCCGCGCACACTCGAGGAGGTCGGCGTCGGCCTCGGCATCACCCGCGAGCGGGTGCGCCAGCTCGAGGCCCGCGCGCTCCGCGAGCTCCGGTCCGTCGCACCGGGTCTCCAGCTCTACATCGGCAACGAGTAACGCCGAGTTCGGCGGAGGGTTTCCCTCCGCCGAAAAGAGCTAGGTTGAGGCTATGGGGGATGGTGTAGGTAGGCCACGCCTGAATGGCGGCTCCGCCTCGTGGATGGTCGACTGCCATTCGCACGTCGCCCCTGCGGGTGACGACGGCGCGGGGACGATCGACGAGGGCCGCGCGCTCGTCGATGAGGCTGCGCGGCGGGGGACCGCCGTGCTCTTCGCGACGCCGCACGTCTGGCCGCACCTGCTGCTGACGCAGGAGCGCGAGGAGCAGATTCTCGCCGGGCTCGCCGAGCTCCGGCGCCGCCCGCGACTCGACCTGCGGCTTGGCTATGAGCTGACCCCGTCGCCGCTGCTGCTGCGCGAGGACCCGCGCCGCTACGCGCTCGAGGGCACGGACTGCGTGCTCGTCGAGGTGCCGTTCACCGGCGGCGTCGAAGTCCTGGTGAAGGTCGCGGAGCACATCGAGCGCGAAGGGCTAAGCCCGGTGATCGCCCATCCGGAGCGCACGCAGGCCGTCGCGCACGATGCGACGGTCGCCGTCGGCTTCGCGGATCGGGGCTGGCTGCTGCAGGTGAACGCGACGTCGATGATCGGCTATCACGGGCCGGCGATCGAGCGGCTCGCCTGGCAGCTGCTCGAGCGCGACGTCGTTTCGGTCGTCGCCTCCGACGGGCACAGCTGGACGCGGCCGCCGCACATGGATTGGGCCTACGAGCTCGCCGCGGAGCGGCTGGGGCGGGGTGCCGAACGCCTGTTCGACGGGTCGGCGCTCGGTGTGGACGCTGCGGAGCGCCGGTGGCCGGCGCGGGTCGCGTCGGCCTAGCGCCTACCCGGCGGCGAGGCTCTCCATTTCCCTGAGTCGGCCGAGCCGCTCGAGTGCTGCGATCTCGATCTGGCGCACGCGCTCGCGCGTGAAGCCGAGCGTGCGGCCGATGCTGTCGAGCGTCTTCGGCTCGCGGCCACAGAGCCCGTAGCGCAGCACGATCACGTCGCGCTCGCGCGGGCTGAGCGCGGCGAGGGCCCGGACGAGCGTCTTGTTGCGCAGCGACTGCTCGACCTCTTCCTCGGTCGCGGGGCCGTTGCCGGCCACGAAGTCGCCGAAGACGGCGTCCTCCTGCTCGCCGACGGGCTGGTCGAGGCTGGTCGACGCGCGGGCGGCGTCCCTGACCTCGTGTGCCTGCGCGATCGGCAGGTTCGCCTCCTCGGCGATCTCGGCGAGCGTCGGCTCGCGGCCGAGCTGCGTCCAGAGCAGGCGCTCCGCCTTGTTCATCTTCTGCAGCCGCTCGACGATGTGCACCGGCATGCGGATCGTGCGCGCCTTGTCCGCGAGCGCACGGGCGACCGCCTGCCGGATCCACCAGGTGGCGTAGGTCGAGAACTTGTAGCCGCGCCGCCAGTCGAACTTCTCCACGGCGCGGATCAGCCCGAGCGTGCCC
Source organism: uncultured Thermoleophilia bacterium (assembly GCA_963710465.1). Taxonomy (GTDB): domain Bacteria; phylum Actinomycetota; class Thermoleophilia; order Gaiellales; family Gaiellaceae; genus JACVRM01. The sequence goes on along the minus strand of CAVQAQ010000002.1, from coordinate 96,382 downwards.
TCCTGGATCAGGTCGAGGAACGGCAGCCCCTGGTTGCGGTAGTTCTTGGCGATCGAGACGACCAGGCGCAGGTTGGACTGGATCATCTGCGCCTTGGCGGCCAGGTCGCCGCGCTCGATGCGCTTCGACAGCTCGACCTCCTGCGCGGCCGTGAGCAGCGGGTGGCGGCCGGCCTCGCGCAGGAAGAGCTGGAGCGCGTCGGTCGTCGTGTCGGGCGTCGCCTGGATCGGCGACGCCGGCTCCGGCGGGCCCTCGATGATCTCGACGCCGCGGGACTCGAGCTCGTGCTGCACGGTGTCGAGCTCGAGCGGGCCGAAGGCGTGCAGCTCCACGAGCTCGTCGAGCTCGCTCTGGCGCACGGAGCCGGTCTGCTCCGCCGCAGCCAGCAGGTGCTCGACCGCATCGTGTGCGAAGACGGTCTCTGGGGCGATCGTCATCCTCGCCGCGATCCTTTCGCATTCTTCCGCGAGTCAAACACCGTCACCTGCGGCGGCTGGCTCCAACTCAGCCTTCGACGTCCGATGCGTTGTCTACCTTGCCAACATGGACACTTCTGGCGGCCACCTATGCGAGTGCCGAATTTGCGGGCGGCGGTACGTGTACGACCGCGCCCGGGGTCACACGCGTCAGCGATGCAACTCCTGCGGCTCGTCGCGTCCGTCGTATCCCGAGCGCCTGTCGCTCAAGCGGGAGATGGTGACGTACAAGGGAGGCTGCTGCAGCCGATGCTCTTTCGATGCAGCGGTCGAGGCGCTCTGTTTCCATCATCTCGACCCGGCCCAGCGTTCGTTCACGATGCCGGCGCGCACGGGCGGAGTTGGCGGACGCTGCGCGCCGAGCTCGACAAATGCGTGCTCCTCTGTCGGAACTGCCACGCAGAACTGCACAGCGAGCAGCCGGTCAAGGGAGGCAGGCAGCCAAGGCAGCCCCACCAGGACCTCGCACACGTCGCTGCTCACAATGCGGCCGTCGGTACGTCTTCGGCAATCGCAAGGGCCAAGGCCGCTACCTCTGCAACTCGTGTAGGTCGAACCGCGGAGGCCGCGCGGCGCGCGAAGATCTCAAGCGACGACTCATCCGACACAAGGGCGGCGCGTGCCAGCGGTGCGGGTACCACCGCTGTCTCGCTGCGTTGTGCTTTCACCACGAGGACGCCGCGACGAAGCGCTTCGTATTCGCTGGAAGCCACCTACGCAGCTGGCGCGCGCTCTTCGAGGAGGCGGCAAATGCATCCTCGTGTGCCAAAACTGCCACGCCGTCATCCATGCAGAGCTCCGCGGCCTAGCTCATCGCCCGCTTCGAGTCCCACGCACATAAACGGGCGTTACGTCAAGTTGAAGAACGCGGGATCCTCCCCCTCAAGCGTCCACAGCAGGTCCCACAGGCAGTGTGGAAATGTGGAGAAGTCCGCGGTCGCAAATTGCGCGCTTTTCCGCGGAATGGGGCGCTTGACGGCCTTGTCGGACGTGTCCAGAGCCCATAACTTTCCTCTTGCGCCGAGCACGGAGCGCAACTAGGACGAAGCCCCGCCGGGCGGCACTAGGCGGAAGCCGAAGGTCAGTCGGTGAGGTGGACGAACGCGAAATCGGTTCGGCGAATCGAAGGGCCCCGCAAGGGGCCCTTCGCTATTCGATGGGCTGTGCCCGCAGGGACTGTCCCGCAGGGGGCTTTCCCTCACACCCGCAAGGACCCTCTCGCTTTCCGTGGTCCGGCCGGCTACAGGTCGAAGGCGATGCGCCACTCGCTGCGCAGGATTGCGGCGTAGGCCTCGCCGAGTTTCGCCTGGCCCAGCGTCGCGTCGTGCACCGCCCGGGCGCGGGCAGCCCGCGCCGGCAGGCCGGGCTGGCGGCGCACCTCGCCGACGAGCTCGAACCGGCCCTCGCCGAGCTCGCGCAGGACGACGTAGGTCGGCCACTGCGGGGATCGCTCGCTCATCCCGGAATCGTCGCAGACGGTGGCCGGGGACAGATCGTCACAGGTCGGCTGCGCACCGCTGGAACAACGCGTCCACACCGAAGCGGCCTCCCGGAGCGGCACAACGCCTCTCCGGGAGAGCGCGGCACACCTCCGTCACTGCGACTGACCAGGTGACGAGCGCCCCTGCCATGGACAGTCCTTGGAACTGTTCGCGCACAGGTCGGCGGGCGGCGTTCACCAAATGGTCGCAAAGTGCGGCCTTTTTCGTTTCCGCGGGTCTTGCCGCCGGACACGGGACCCCTTAGGTTTCCGCTTGCGCCGAGCACGGAGCGCAACTAGGACGAAGCCCCGCCGGGCGGCACTAGGCGGAAGCCAAAGGTCAGTCGGTGAAGGCAGACGAACGCGAAACCGGTTCGGCGAATTGAAGAGGCCCGCGAGGGCCTCTTCACTTTTCTCAGACTCTCCCCTGCACCAGGCCGAGTCCCTCGGCGACCACGCGCGCCCGCCTCGTCCGGTCGCTCGAGGACGCCTGAAATCCGAGGCCGCAAAGAGCGCGATTTTTGATCTCGCCGGGTCTTGCCGGCGGCCTGCAGACTCTCTAGGTTGCCTCTTGCGCCGAGCACGGAGCGCAACTAGGTCGAAGCCCCGCCGGGGGGCACTAGGCGGAAGCCGAAGGTCAGTCGGTGAGGTGGACGAACGCGAAATCGGTTCGGCGAATTGAGAGGGCCCGCAAGGGCCCTCTCACTGTTCGTGGGGCGCTAGGCTCCCGCCGTGCACCTCCGCGCACCGAGCATCGATCAGGGCGTCCAGGCAGGCCTGTGGGGCCTCTTCTTCGGCGTCTTCCTCTGGGCCGGGTTGTGGGCAGTCGACGTCCAGAAGGCGACGGCCTTCATCGCCGGTTGCCTCGGCGGAGCAGCCGTCTTCCTGTTCGTGCGTCACTTCGGCGGCGACGCGCCGCCGGCCGACCGGCGCTAGGCGTCAGGTCAGCTTTTCGCGAACGCGCATGCGGTGGTCGCCCGCGAGGGCCGACACCAACCGACGCGCCAGCGGATCGCCGACTGCGCGCTCGAGGCGTTCCCTGGCCGTGACCTGCGGCTGGTCGAGGAGCCAGGAGAGCGTGTGGCAGTCAGCGAGCAGCCGGCGCGCGGCGCGCTCGCCGAGAGGCACGGTGGGGGCGGGTGCGAGCATCGTTGTCCATGTATCGAACACCGCCGCCCCGGGAACGATCCCTGGCCGGAGTGAAGGCGTTTTCAGCAGGTTCAGCTGCGGACGCGATCGTCGGGCGTGGTCGAGTGCGTCTCGCCATCCGGGTCTGTGACGACCGTATCGCGGTCGCCGTTGTCGGCCGGCGTGACGACGCCGCCGAGCTCGTCCGCCGGGTGATCGACGATGACCTGATCGGCGTCGCCCTCCCCGGCCACCGCCGGCCCTGCGGGCACGACCGGCGCCGGCTCGGCCGCCTCCTCGACCACGCCCGCCCGCAGCACGCGCGGCCCGCTGGTGTCGAAGGAAAAGCCGAAGAGCAGCCCGAGCAGGAACGCGATCGCCGGGACGGCGATCCAGAGCGCCGAGACCGCGTGAAAGACGCCGATGTCGTCCGACCAGGAGCGGACGTGCCCCGAGCCCCACCCGCGGCCCGGCTGATGGAACGCCAGGATCCACAGGCCGACGACGAGCGGCGGCACGAAGCCGATGACGAGGACCGGCACCGAGATGGTTGGCCACCCCCACTTCGTCCAGCCGCCGAGCAGCTGCGAGAGCGCCATCACGAACCCGGCCGCGGCGAGCGTCAGCAGCCACAGCCAGTAATCGCCCTTCGACGTCCCCTGGAAGCTGAACGGGTGGTCGACGATGCGGGTCCCGACCCAGAAGAGGAAGCCGGCGGCCGCAGCACCAATGAGCGTCGTTCCGGCCCGTGTCAGTCCATACATACCGGGGCCGTTCCCCGGAACGCGCCGCCCTAATCCAGCAGCAGGCGGCGCGCGTCGAAACGTCCGGAGTACAGCTCGGCCGTGAACTCCTCGACCGTCTGCCGCGCGTCGTCCGAGAAGAAGTGCTCCACCACCCCCACGTGGCGGTCGTTGTGGAACGGCACGTCGAGGTGCGCGACCGAGACGAGGTTCACGGACAGCCGCGCGCACGCGGCGCAGCGCACGGCGACGCCGACCGCCGCCCCCTCGCCCGGCACGACGAGCGTGAACGCCGACGGGAACCCCGGCCGCGGCCGCTCCTCGGGGTAGCAGTAGAACGTCCACGGCCACTCCCCCGCCCCGATCCGCCGTGCGGCCAGGTCGGCGAGCTCGCCGGCCACGTCGTCGACGCGCGCGGTCATGACGTTGACGTAAGAGCCCGTCTCGAGGCCGAGCGGCGCCCAGTCGAGCTCATCGTGGGCAACGAGGCCCACGTGATCGCCGCCGCAGGCACAGGCGAACGTGATGCGGAACAGCGCCGGATGCGCGGCGCCGGGCAGCCGCTCCACCCGCCGAAACGCGGACAGCGGCACGCGCGCCTCCCCGCGCGCGGGACACGCGAATGTGTACCGAGCCGTGAGCGCGTCGTACATCTCCTCATTGTGCGCCTCGGCCCGGAGGGCGTAAATGAACCGCTAGTACGTGATCAGCGAGTGCAGGTCGTAGCCTGCGAGCCGCTCGCGCCCGCTGAGGAAGCTCAGCTCGATCAGGAACTCGACGCCGACGACCTGCCCGCCGAGCTGCTCGACGAGGTCGAGGATCGCCTTCACCGTGCCGCCCGTGGCGAGGACGTCGTCATGGACGAGGACGCGCGCCCCGCCCGCGAAGGCGTCCGCGTGCACCTCGAGCGAGTTCTCGCCGTACTCGAGCGCGTAGGTGGCGCTGATCGTGCGGGCCGGCAGCTTCCCCGGGCGGCGCGCAGCCGCGAAGCCGCAGCCGAGCCTGTGCGCCAGGGCACCACCGAGGATGAACCCGCGCGCCTCAGCGCCGAGCACGAGATCCGGCCGCCGCGGCTCCGCCCACTCGGCGAGCCGCTCGACCGATTGGTGAAGCGCCGCCGGGTCGGCGAGCAGCGGCATGATGTCCTTGAAGATGATCCCCGGCTCGGGGAAGTCGGGGACGTCGCGGATCTTGGCGGCCAGGTCCATGGCTGTCGTCTCGCTCATGCCGCGGCAACTCTACGCAGTGCGCGCGCGAAGAGCAGCTGGGACAGGTGCTGTGAGTGCTCCGCGAGCGTGGTCAGCTCGTCGAGTGCCCGCTTCCGGCGCTCGGCGTTCCTCGCCCGCAGGCCCGGCGCCGCCACCTGCTCGAGCAGCGCGGCCTCGCGTTCGGCCGAGGTGCGGAACGGCCGCAGGTGCCGTGGCGTCAGCCCGAAGCGGGCCAGTTCGGCGCACGTCGCGGCAACGTCTGCGTCGCTTTCCGGGTACACCCCGCCCCGCCCCTCGAGCAGCCCGAAGCCCTCGAGCTCGCGCACGATCTCGGGCATCACGCCGGACCGGCGGCAGAGCTCCTCCAGGTCGATCTCGTCCTCGTGGTCGCCGAGCGCGACCGCCCGGCGGCGCTGGCGCTCGCCCGTCGGCGACGACAGCTCCTGGCGAATGACGCGCAGCGGCAGGAACTCGTCGCGCTGCAGCCGCAGGATCGTCCGCAGCCGCTCGACGTCCTCCTCCGCGAACTGCCGGTAGCCGCCCTGGGTACGGCGCGGCGTCAGGAGCCCTTGGTCCTCCAGGTACCGGATCTTCGAGATCGACACGTCGGGGAACTCCTGCTGGAGCGCCCGGCACACCGCGCCGATCGTGAGCCTGCCGCTGGGGGCGAGCGAGGTCATCCGCGGAAGAACGTCATCCGGTACTTGCCGATCTGCACCTCGTCGCCGTCCTCCAGCCCGGCCTTGTCGATGCGCACGCGGTTCACGAAGGTGCCGTTCAGGCTGCCCTGATCCTCGATCGAGAAGCGGCCGCCGTCCTCGATCAGCACGGCGTGGCGGCGCGAGACGGTGACGTCGTCGAGGAAGATCTCGCAGTCCGGGGAGCGCCCGATGACCGTGCGCGGCCCCGAGGGCTGGAAGTGCTCGCCCGCGCGGCCGCCGCCCGAGCGGACGACGAGCGCCGGTCCGTCGACGCCGACGTCGGCGAGCGGCGGCCCCTCGCCGGACAGCTCCTCGACCGTGTACGTCTGCGTGACGTCCGACGGCTCCTCCGCCTTGACGAGCAGGGTGCCACACCGCGCGCAGTAGTTCGCCGAGGCCGGGTTCTGGAACCCGCACTCCGGGCAGTAGACGTGGCTCAATCGAGTTCCGCTTCAACGGGGGGCGACCCCTTCGCGGCGAGCACCTCGGTCAGCCGGTGCACGTCCGCCTCGCTGATCGGGCTCTCCCCCGCGTCGACGCTCTTGCGCAGGCGCGCGACGAGCTCTGCGCGGAGGATGTCGATGTGCCCGTGCAGGATGCGGCGGCGGTACGAGACCTCGTTCTCCTCCTTGACGAGGTCACGGATCAGGTCCTTCAACTCCTGGTCGGAGAGCGTTGCGAGATCGGGGAACGAATCCACTTGGCCCTTTCGGTTGCGTTCTGTTCGAGTACTGGATTGAAGCAGCAGGACCCCGAAGGGTCAACTTCAGGTTGAGGGTATTGGCCGCGCGGGCTCGGTCTCCTCCTGCAGCACCTCTTCGATGAGCGAGCGCAGCTCGCCCTCGAGCTGGGCGGACTCGCCGGCGTTCCGCCCCTCCGCATAGACGTGGACGAGCGGCTCGTCCGGGTCGGCAAGCACCTGCGCCCAGCCGCGCTCGTCGAAGACCTTGATGCCGTCCGTGAGATCGACGTCGCGGTCCTTCAGCCGCTCGGTGACCACGCGCATGACGTAGCCCTTGAGCGCCCACGGGCAGGTGATCTGGCGATGCACGAGCGTCGGCGACGGCAGGTCGGCGACGAGCTCCGAGACCGGACGGTCGATCGGCGCGAGCAGCTCGAGCAGGTTGCAGAGGCTCGCGACCGCGTCGTAGGCCGGGATGAACTGCGGAAAGACGTAGCCGCCGCCGACCGCGCCGGCAAAGACGACGCCGTCCTGCGCCGCCGTCCTGGTCAGGTCGGCGAGCGAGGCGGGCGTGCGGATGACCTCGAGGCTGCTGCCCTCGACCATCTGGTCGACCTGGCTCGTGACGGTGACCGGGAACGCGAGCTTGCCCGTGCGGCCGGCACCGGCGATCAGGCGCAGGAACAGGAGCAGCGCCTGCTCGACCGGGATCTCCCGGCCGCGCTCGTCGACGAGGTACACGCGCTCGGCTGCGCGATCCAGGACGACGCCGAGGTCGGCGCCGATCGCGCCGACGAGCTTCTTCGTCTGGCCGACGAGCCCGCGCAGGCCGGGCTGTCCGTCGCGGTTGGTCGCGAACGCGTGCGCGGAGACGGCCTCGACGCCGAGCGGGCCGAGCACGAGCGGGAGCACGAACGACGCCGCGGAGAAGCCGTAGTCGACGACGATGCGGAACTTCCGGCGCCGGATCGCGTCGGCGTCGAGCGTGGCGAGCAGCTCCTGCGAGTACGCCTCGGTCGCGCGCACGGGATACGAGATGTCGCCCACGTCGTCGGCCGACACGCGGCGGAGCTCCTGGCGGGTGAAGTGCTTCTCGACCTCCTTCTGCAGCGCCGGCGTCAGCTGGATGCCCGGGCGCTCGAAGAAGCGCACCTGGACGAGCTCGGGGTCCGACGCGGACACGCCCACGTGGACGCCCGCGTCGTAGCCCTCCGTCTTCACGAGGTGCCGCGCCACCGGCGCGGTGATAACGCGCAGGTCGGCGACAGTCGACGCCGGTGGAGATCAGCCCGGAGATGAGCGCCCGCTTCACGAGCCGGCAGGCAGGAGGCCCCTCGCGGGAGGCGACAACACGCGCGTCGCGCTTGAGCGCCGTCCCGAGCGCGGCGCCGACACGAACCGCGATCTCCGGGGTCAGGTCGATGTTGACGAGCCCCTCGACGCCGTCGGCGCCGAACAGGCGCGACCGCGCGCGCGACTCCCAGATCAGGTGCTCGTGGATCTGCGCGCCGGACTCGACCTCCTTGTACGGGTAGATGCGCACGCCCGGCATCACGACGCTCTCGGCGCCGATCGTCACCTCGTCGCCGATCGCGACGCCCTCGTGGATGCGCACGTGCGAACGGATGTCGCACGACCGGCCGATGACCGCGCCCTCGATCAGGGCGGAGGCGCCGATGTGCGTGGAGGCGTCGATGACCGACCGGGCCGTGCGCGCACGCTCGCGCAGCGTCACGCTTGCGCTGAGGACGGTGTGCGCCCCCACCTCGGCATCGGCACCGATGCGCGAGTAGTTGCCGATGAACGCCGGGCCCTCGATCGTCTCGAGATCCTCCATCTCGACGCCCTCGCCGATCCAGATGTTCCCGCGCAGTCGCACGCCCGGGATCTCGAGCTGGACGAGTTCGTCCAGGGCGTCGAAGTTCGCCTGCCGGTACTGGTCGAGGTTGCCGATGTCCTGCCAGTAGCCCTCGAGTACGTGGCCGTAGATCGGCCGGCCCATCTCGAGGAGCAGCGGGAAGAGCTCCTTCGAGAAGTCGTAGGGGCGGTCGGGCGGGACATGGCCGAGCGCCTCCGGTTCGATCACATAGACCCCGGTGTTGATCGTGTCCGAGAAGACCTGGCTCCAGGACGGCTTCTCGAGGAAGCGCTCGACGCGCCCCTCGCCGTCGGTCACGACGATCCCGAACTCGAGCGGGTTCGGCACCGACTTCAGGCCGATCGTCACCGACGCGCCGCGCTCGCGGTGGAAGTCCACGAGCTCCGTCAGGTCGAAGTCGCAGAGCGCGTCGCCCGAGATGACGAGGAAGGTTTCGTCGAGCTTCCCGAGCGCCATGCGCACCGAGCCGGCCGTGCCCATCGGCGCGTCCTCCACGGAGTACTCGACGTGCATGCCGAGCGCCTCGCCGTCGCCGAAGTAGCCGCGGATCGCCTGCGGCAGGAAGGCGAGTGTGACGATCACGTCCTCGAAGCCGTGGCGCCGCAGCAGCTCGAGGATGTGCTCCATGCACGGCTTGCCGACGATCGGCACCATCGGCTTCGGCTGGTTCGAGGTCAGCGGGCGCAGGCGGGTGCCCTCGCCGCCCGCCATGACGACGCCCTTCACGCCGTCTTCCCTCTCGCCTGCCGCAGGGTGTCGTTGACGTACTGGATTCCGGCGGCGACCGCGAGCGCAAGGCCGATCCAGAAGAGCCAGAGCGGCCAGTCGGTGCCGTCGGTCGTGACGATGATGAGGCAGAGCGACGCGTAGAGGATCCAGGTCGCAACCTTGCCGAGCATGCTCACGTTGAGGTCGATGCCCTTGCCGGCGAAGATGCGGTAGCCGCCGACGAGGACGATGTCGCGCAGCACGATCAGCCCGAGCGCGACGAACGGCAGGCGACCGTCGAGCCAGAGCATGATCACGGCCGCGTCGATCATCAGGCGGTCGGCGAGTGGGTCGGCGACCTTGCCGAACGCGGACTCGACATGCCAGCGCCGGGCGAGCCAGCCGTCGACCTGGTCGGTGAGCGCGGCGGCGACGAAGACGATGCCGGCCGCCCAGCTGTGCCCGCCGGTGGCCTCGGCCATGATGATCACGAAGACGGGGACGAGCGCCAGCCGGAGAATCGTCAGCGCGTTCGGCAGCTGAGCCAGCGGCGCGGACACGGCAGGGGCAGTCGTCTCCACACGTGAAGGATATTGGGACAGTCCCTAGCGCGGGGACTGTCGCGAGCTAACCCGTGACGGCCGTCAGGAGCGGCAGGTAGCCGGCGCTGTTCCCGTTCCGGTTTGGGTGGTAGCTCTCGGTGGTGTTGAAGAGATTGAGGCCGTTGATCCAGGGAGTCGACGAGCAGACGGCGTGCCCGGTGAAGCGGGCGATCGAGCTCACGTAGGTGACGTTGGCGGCAGCCGCGTGCGTCGCAATGACATGGTCGAGCGCATCCGCGAGGTCATTCGCCTTCGACTGCTCAGTCGAGCTGATCCCGAGCGTGCCGAAACAGCTAGAGCCGGAGAACACGCGTGGATAGCCGAGCACGACGATCTTCGCCCCGAACGCGGCGTGCGACCGGACCGAGCTGTAGACCCGATCGAGCGCGGGGCCGACCGTCGTCTCGAGGTTTGCCCGCGTTGTGTCGAGCGCCGTCGAGCAATTGCTGAGCGTGCATTGGTAGATGAGATTCGCGAAACCGATGTCGTTGCCGCCGATCGTCATCGACACGAGCGTCGCGCCCGTCACGGCGCCGAGCTGATTCGCGAGCAAGTCGGACGTCTTCGCGCCCGAGCAGGCGACGAAGGAGAGCGATGCCCCCGGGTGTGCCTGCGCCCACAGGTACGGGTACGCGTACACCCCGCGCTTGCACGCGCTGTCGAGCGTGTAGCTAGCCGTTCCAACCCCGGACGAGTAGCTGTCGCCGAGCGCGGCATAGGTCGCGGCCGCCGCCGGCCCGGCGGCGGCGAGCGACGCAAGAACAGCACCGAGGCGTACGAGCTTGGAAAGCATCGAGCGGCTCCCCGACGCTACCACCCCGGCGTCCCGGCTACAACGGTGTTGAAATGTCCGAGATGCTCGAGCTCCCCGGCTTCGTGAACGCGCATACGCACACGTTCCAGCGGCGCTTGCGCGGCTGCGCGGAGACGCCGGAGGAGGGCGACTTCTGGGCCTGGCGCGAGCGGATGATCGCGGCGGCCGAGGCCGAGACGCCCGAGACCGTCCGTACCACGTATGAGGCGGCGTACCGCGAGATGCGCGCGGCCGGGTACACCGCCGTGGGCGAGTTCCACTACCTGGGCTGGGAGGCGGCGCTGGCGGCGGCCTATGCCGCCGAGCAGGCCGGCGTCGAGCTCGTGCTCCTCTACGTCGCGTACGCGCGCGGCGGCAGCCCGGTGTTCCGGCAGCCGTCCGTCGAGAAGTACCTGAGCCTGGTCGAGACGCTTTGCGAGCGCGGCCTGCGCGTCGGTGTCGCCCCCCACTCCGTGCGCGCCTGCCCACGCGACTGGCTCGAGGCGATCGGCGCGTACGCCACGCGCGAGTCGCTGCCGCTGCACGTGCACGCCGACGAACAGCCGCGCGAGGTCGAGGAGTGCCTCGCCGAGCACGGGCGCCGCCCGATCGAGCTGCTGTACGACACCGGCTGCCTCGGCCTCCACACGACGGTGATCCATGCCACCGAGGCCTCCGACGGCGAGCTCGACCTGCTCGCCGAAACCGGCACGCGGGTGTGCCTGTGCCCGACGACCGAGGCGAATCTCGGCGACGGGTTCGCCCCGGTTGAACGCTTGCTCGAGCGGGGTATCGGTATCTGCGTGGGATCCGATTCCAATGTCCGCATCGATCCGCTCGAGGAGCTGCGCGAGATCGAGGCGATCGCGCGCCGCGCCTCCGGCCGGCGCGGCGTGGTCCCGCTCGACGCGCTGCTCTGCGCCGGCGCGGACGAGGGCGCCGCTGCGCTCGGCCTCGACGAGTGGCCGGCGATCGAGATCGACACCGCGCACCCGTCCCTCCGGGGCATCGACGGATGCGACATGCTGGCCGCCATCGTGTTCGGCTGCAGCGCCGAGGTAGTGGCCGCGTGAGCTACCGCTGGTCGGAGCACACCGCCGAGCTCGGCGCTCGACATCGAGGCCGCATCGGCCGCGGAGGTCTTCACCGAGGCGGCGGCCGCGCTCGGCGAGCTCGTCGGCGGCGACGACATGGGTGGGGACCCGGTGACCCGGACCATCGCGCTCGCCGCAGTCACGTATGGCGCGCTGCTGGTGCTCTGGCTCGAGGAGCTCGTGTTCCTCGTCGATACCGAGTCATTCGTGCCCGAGCGGTGCGACGTCACGCTGGAGCTTCCGGACCTCGACGCGACCGTGACAGGCCACCGGGGCACACCGCGGGGCGTCGTCAGCGCGGTCACGGCGCACGAGCTCGCGTTCGAGCACGACGGGAACGTGTGGCGGGCGCACGTGGCTCTTGACAGAAGTTAGGAATTCGTTAGCGGGAATCCCGTAGGTGGCGTCGAAGCCAACCGCGGGGCCGGGAGTGTGCCCCTCCCCCGCTCCGGGGTCCTGATTCGGTCCCCGGCCTCCCGGCCCCTAACGCCTACCAGGCTCTTTCCCGCCACAGCACGGCCACGGCCCCGGCGAGGTAGGCGAGCAGCGTGACGGTGGCGGTCACTTTCAGCGATTGCTTCATACGGGACCTATCGGCGGGCCTGGGTCCCCCGAACAGGGCCACTTCTTTCCCCCCTTCGGGGGATGGGGCGTCAACGCGACCCCGCGTACAACAAGTGAATAGGTCATCCCATCGATTGGAGGAATCGATGGCTGCGGCGACAGCACAAGTTGTTCTTGTTGATGAGACTGAGCGCGAGCGGGTCATTCGGTGGCGCGTGGAGCAGCTGGCCAAGGTCGGGTACAGCTGGCCGGCCGCGATGGTGATCGCGGCGAACACGCACGTCGACCTGCACACCGCGGTCGATCTCGTTCAGCGGGGCTGCAACCCGGACATCGCCGTCCGGATCCTGCTTTAGCCCCGGGGCGTTCCCAGACTTGCCCGGCGCGCCCCGTGCCCCGGGGATAACCTCGCGCGGGCATGACGTGGCAGATCGCGATCACGGTGGCCGCGATCGGACTGCTGGCCCTGCTGCACGTCGCCTTCGCACCGCCGGCCGGCCCGCCGGTCGCCGGCGGCCAGCCGACCGCCGCTGCGGGCGCGTCCTGGGGTCGCTGGCTGGCGCTCGCCGCGATCGCGGCCGCGGCAATCGCGCTCGCCGCGCTCATCGTGCCGGCCGTCTTCGGCGGCAGCAGCAGCTCGACGAGCTCCACGCACTCCACGATCCCGAGCACCACGACGCAGCCGACGACGACGCGCCACACGACCACAACCACGCATGACACGACCTCGACGACGCGGGCGACCGGGACCGGCGTGACCACCAGGCCCGGCCAGCCGCCGAAGGGATCCGCCGCCCTGGTCCGCGGCATCGTGACCGGCACCGGGCAGCTGGCGGTCGTCCAGAACCGGCTTGGCGGCGCCGTCACGGTCAGCCGGGTATCGCCGGGCGTCTACCGCATCGAGCTGTCCGACCTGAGCGCGGAGTCTCGACGGAAGAGCGTCGCGCGGGTCTCGGCCGGGCCGCGCACGACCGCGGTCGGCGGCTGGTCGGCGGACGGCCACCTCGTGGTCCTGGTCTCGGACAAGCAGACCGGCGCGCCGGCGGAGCGCCCGTTCAGCTTCGTCGTCCTCGGGCCCAGGTAGAGCGCCGCGCTGCCCCGGACCTCCTAGGCCCGCACCGGCCTGCTTCCTCGTCCACGGGGCCGCAGGCCCTCCCGGCCGACCGGCGCGGGTCAACCGATCCTCCCGCGTCGGGAGCCGCCGCGCAACCGCGGGAGGAGCCGGGAACGCGGCACGGAGGTCCCACCACCGTGCGCCGTATCGGCCGCGTCGGGCTTCCGCTCGCGTTCGTCGCCTGCGCGGGCGCCGCGGGCGCGGCCGTCCATGCGGAGCGCCAGGCCAGTCACGCGCAGGGCGAGCTTACTGCGATGCGCCTCGACCTCGACAAGCTGAACCGCACGAGCGGGCTGAAGATCTCGGTCCTCGACCGCCGTGTTGAGGCCGTTGCACACCCGCTGCACGCCGCGCTGAGCTGGCCTGTCAACGGCGAGGTCACGAGTCCCTTCCGCGATCGCGGCTGCTGCTCGTTCCACCCGGGCGTCGTCGTCGCCGCGGGCGAGGAGTCGGGCTACGGCAACCGCGTCGTGGTCGAGCAGGATCGCCCGGTCGCGGCCTTGCACTGGAGCGCTTAGTGAGCTCTTAACGCGCGGTCAGCCACCATGTCGGGCGGTGTCGAGGAGGGGTTACCCGGGCCGCCGGCCGATCCTGCGCGGGCGCGAGAGCCTGCCCTACCAGCGCACGTACCTCGGCGAGCACCACGGTATCGCGGTGCTCGCCGTTGTGATGCTGCTCGTCCTGGTGCTGCTGCTCCTGATGGTGCGCTAGCTGCCTAGCCGTGCCCGAAGCCGCCCGGGCCGCCCTGGAAGACGTTGAGGCTGCTGTCCAGGTGGATCTCGGTCGTGGTGCCGTCCGCCTTGGTCACCGTCACCTCGAAGCCGGTGCCGGTCATGTCGGTCGTGACCTCGCCGGCGGTGCCGCCCCCGAGGTACTTGACCGCCGCCGCCTTGGCCTTGTCGGCCGCCGCGCCGGTCACCGCCGTCTCCTGGTCCTCATGCGCGGCCGTGCCGTGCGCGGGGAAGTTCGCCGGCGGTGCGGTGGCAGGCGCCTGGGTGCTCGGCGTGGTTGTGGTCGTCGAGCCGCCGTTCGAGGCGGCGCCGGCGAGCGCCGCCGCGCCGAGCGCGGCCGACGCCATCAGCGAGACCACCAGTAGCCCGTTCTTCAGCCTGTTGCTCATGTCGTTTCCTTTCGTTCGGGTATGCACCCAGCGAATCAACCGGCCCTAGGGAGCCCATGAGCACGGGCTGAGAGGTCGCTGTGAGGAACGCCGAGGGCCGCCCGGCTGGGCGGCCCTCGGGTGAAGCGGACCTTCTTCGTGGCTAGCGGTGTACGCGGAACGACGTCGTGGTGGCGGTCGTCGTGTCCGAGCTCGAGGTGTCGCTCGACGACGACGATGAGCTGTTGTTGCCCCCGCCGCCAGCGCCGCACGGGCCACCGCCACCGCCGCCGTGCGTAGCCGGTCAGGCTCGCGACGCCGCCGGACTTGTAGCCGGCGAACGTCTTCGAGTCGAGCGCCGTCTTCGCGGCGGTCGCCTGGTCGGCGGTGATGTCGCCGTTGGCGAGCGCCGTGTCGATGGCCTTCGCAGCAAGGGCCTTGCGCGCGGCGCGGAAGCCGGCGTTCAGGTCCTTGGTCGTGATCTTCAGGGTCGCGGCGACGGTGCGGGTCTGGCTGACCTGGTATGCGACATTGAGGTTGTCCTCGATGTCGGCCTTCAGCTGGTCGCCTTCGTCAGACGTGACGTCCTCGTCCTCGACCGCCGCGTCGACGCGGTCCTCGGCCGACTGGACGATCGCGGCCTTGAGGTCGGGCCGCGCGACGTTGAGCTGCTTCGCTGCCTCGGTGACGAGCGCACTGGTGCTGACGCTCTTGGCGCCTCCGCGCCCCTGCGCACTCGCCGTGGCGACGCCGACGACGAGAATCGCCGTGGCGGCCGCAACGGTGAGCAGCCCGAGTCGTTTCGTGAATCGCGTCATGAGACGCCTCCTCCGTTTCGATGACCCACCCATCGAACCGCCAAGGACTTAGGGCTCCCTGGGAGAGCTCTGAGAGTCCGGTTAGCTGGTCGTATGGATTAGCGGCGCGGTGTCCGGCGGGTCCGGTGCCGTCTTCGCCAGAGGCAACGTGACGCGAACCGTCGTGCCGGCTCCCGGCTCGGAGACGGCCGTCGCAGAGCCGCCGTGCGCCTCGGCCACGGCGGCGACGATCGAGAGCCCGAGGCCCGTCCCGCCGCGCGCCCGCGCCCGTGCGGGGTCGGCCCGGTAGAAGCGCTCGAACATGCGTGCGGCCTCCTCCGGCTCCATGCCTGGCCCGGTGTCCTCGACCTCGATGACCGCCGAGGCGCCGCTCCGCAGGACGCGCACCGTGGCCGGCGCGCTGGGTGGCGTGTGCGCCCGCACGTTGGCCAGCAGGTTGTCGACGACCTGGCGGAGGCGGTCGTGATCGCCGTCCACGACGGCCTCCTCGGTGCTGAGCTCGATCGGCCGGCCGGGCTCGAGCGCCGTCGCCGTCTCCACCGCCTCGGCGACGAGCTCGGCGAGGTCGACCGGCTGGTGCTCCAGTGGGCGCCCCTCGTCGAGGCGCGCGAGCAGCAGCAGGTCGTCGACGAGCAGGCTCATGCGCCGCGATTCGCGTTCGATGCCGGTCATCGAGCGCTCGAGGTCGTCCGGACGGCTGTTGGCCCCGCGTCCGAAGAGCTCGGCATAGGCGCGCACGGCCGCGAGCGGCGTGCGCAGCTCATGCGAGGCGTCGGCGACGAAGCGGCGCAGGCGCGCCTCGGAGGCGGCGGTCGCGTCGAAGGCGGCCTGGATCTGCGTGAGCATGGCGTTCAGCGCCATCCCGAGCCGGCCGACCTCGGTTCTCGGCTCCGCGCGCTCGACACGCCGGGAGAGGTCGCCCGCGGCGATCGCCGCGGCGGTGGTCTCGATCGCCTGGAGGGGCCGCAGCCCGATGCTGACGACCCAGGCGCCCAGGGCGGTCAGGCCGAGCAGCACGGACGCCGTGACGAGCAGCATGACCAGCAGGAGCCGACGTAGCGTCGCGTCGACGTCCGACAACGAGGCAGCGCTCAGGACGACGCTGCCGTCCGCCTGCACCTCGGCGCGGACTCGGTAGCGGCTGTTGCCGTTCAGCGCGGAGACCGTCGAGTAGCTCGGGCCGTTGCCGCCGCCGGGCGACGGCCACTGCGGCGGCGAGCCCGACCCGAGGTGCCGGCAGAGCACGCTGCCCGCCGGCGACTCGAGCCGCGCCCAGTCCTGGGTTCCGAAGAAGGACGGTCTCGGCGGCCCGCCGTGATCCTGGTCGTCGGGCCCGCCGCCCTGGCAGTGTTCGAACGACTGGGCGACGGCGAAGTGGTTGTCCTGCAGCGACTGGTCGACGCGTTGGTAGAGGAACGAGTGCAGCGACGCGTACGTGGCGATGTCGGCCGCGGCGAGGCCGACCCCGGCGAGCACGATCACGCCGAGGATGAGCCGCGCCTTCAACGAGAGCCGGCCGATCACTCCTGCCGCGCGTCGAGCATGTATCCCGCCTGCCGGACCGTCTTGATCAGCGGCGGCCCGGTCGCGTCGAGCTTGCGCCGGAGGTAGCTGACGTACGTCTCCACCACGTTGGCGTTCCCGCCGAAGTCGTAGCGCCACACGTTCTGGAGGATCTGGGCCTTCGAGAGCACGCGCCGCGGGTTGAGCATGAAGTAGCGCAGGAGGCTGAACTCCGTGGCGGTCAGCATGATCGCCACGCCGCCGCGGGTCACCTCGTGCCGCGCCTCGTCCAGCGTGAGGTCTGAGAAGGTCAGCACGTCGCCGGGCAGGTCGCCGGCCGTGCGCCGAAGGATCGCCTGGGCGCGCGCCACGACCTCCGCGAGGCTGAACGGCTTGGTCACGTAGTCGTCGCCGCCGACGCGCAGCGCCTCCACCTTGTGCTCGGTCGCGTCCTTCGCCGTCAGAAAGAGGACGGCCGTCCGGAAGCCGCGGGCGCGCAGCCGGCGGCCGACCTCGATGCCCTCGATGTCGGGGAGCATCCAGTCGAGCACGATCAGGTCGGGCTCGTCGCGGATGACCATCTCGAGCGCCTCGCGCCCCGTGTACGCCTGGTCGACCTCGTAGCCCTCGTAGCGAAACGCGGTTGCAACGGCGTCGACGATCGAGGGCTCGTCGTCGACCACAAGAACCCTTCGGGACGTGCTGGGAGCGTGGTTAAAAGCCATGGCTCCAGACTCTCCCACGAATCTGAGAATCGGCTGTGATTCCGGGCATTCTCAGCGACCTCTCAGGTTCGCCCGCCGGGGAAGCGGGCGGCTCGTCACCGAACCGCCCGCGTGTTTCGGGTTACGGGTTCAGGATCAGGTTGACGGTCAGTTCGTGAGGGCCCTCGGGTGGGCCGAGGTCGACGCTTGCATCACCTCTCGCGTTTCTGTACACGCCCGTTCCCCCGACGACGGCGAAGGTACTCGTTGTGCCCGGTACGAGTGTGAGCTCCCCTGCGGCCATGAGTTGCCCGGCGTCCAGTGGCTCTCCTGCGGAGATGGTGTTCGTCACAGAGCAGTCGAACTTCAGGCGACGGCGAGCGTGCCGGGCCGGCCCGTGAGCGTCGCCTTCGGTCTAGGCGCCGTCTGGGTGGGAACGCTCGAGGGCACCGTGTCGCGGGTCGACCCGGGGACGGCCACGGTGACGCGGACGGTGGACGTCGGCGGGCCGGTCGAGGCGCTCGCGGTCGGGCATGGCCGCGTCTGGGCGGCAGTCGACCGCTAGCCGACGACGGCGAGCTCGAGCCCGAGCAGGTCCGCGACCTTGCGGATCCGCCCGAGCTGGTGCCCGACGCCGAGCGCGACATGGTGCGTCGGCCCCTCCGCGCACCAGGCGTCCATGAACGGCGCCGGCCCCAGAGAGAAGCGGAGCCGCGAGTTCGTGTTGCCGATCCGGAACGTCGGGCCGGGGATCGACTCGCCCTCGGAGGCAATCAGCTTCAGCCGCCCGTCCGCGGTCTGGGTCATGCCGAGGATCGTGACCGGGCCGAGGCGCACCTTCATCTCCACCGAGAGGCCCGCCCCGGCCTTGCCGTGGTAGAGCTTCAGCGCCCGCACGACCGGCCGCCCGTCGGCGATCGCGATGTGCGCCGGGCCGTCGTGGCCCATCAGCACGAACTCCTCGTCGAAGTCGAGCGCGTAGAACTCGGTGTACGAGCCGCCCGCACCCAGGCGGTCGAGCAGGAACATGGCCAGGTTCGTCTTGAGGTCGCCCTCGCCCGACGCCGGCACGCCGCGTGCCGTCAGCAGCGAGTTGCCGACGATCAGCCCGGCGGCGACGCGCTCGAAGATGTTGTCGTCCAGCCCGCGGTAGTAGTAGGTCAAGCCGTTCAGGGCGAAGTCGGCGACGAGCCGGTCGAGCCCGACCGCGACGCGGGCCGACCAGTCCCACTGCTCCGGCGAGATCTCGTCGGCGATCGGGTCGCCCGCCGGCTCCGCGAGGTCGAACAGCTGCGCGGATCTCGTCGCCCTTGCGCTCGATCTCGGAGACAGACGCCGCCTCGACGCGGGCGACGAGATCGTCCATCTCGAGCACCTCGATGTGCGGCCCTGCCTGCGCGGACACCTGGGTGAAGTCCGAGTACATGTCGAGCATCCCCGGGTACGTGTGGCCGAGGAACCCGAAGCGCGCACGACGCAGCTCGCGCACGGCGCGCGCCGCCTCGACCCACTCCCCCATCGCCGCCCACGCCGGGTCGCCGTCGAGCAGCGTCCCCGTGATCGTGCGGTACGGGATCCGCGCCCGCGTGAACGCGCCGGCGAGCTCGGGGACGCAGCACGCGGAGCAGTTCGCGAGCCACTCCCCCGTCGTCATCGCCTCGTAGTCGAGCGACCGGGTCGGCTGCAGGTTGAGGATCACGACCGGCGCCTTCGCCGCCTGGACGACCGGCAGCACCTGCGACGACGTCGCGTAGGTCGCGGTGTAGAGCATCACCAGGTCGACGCCGACGCAGCGTCGTCGCCCGCCTCGCGGGCGCGCTCGGGCGTGTCGACCAGCCCCGCGGACACGACCTCGGCGCCGAGCCCTGCGAGTCCCTGCTCGAGCCCGCGCTGGTAGCCCTGCAGCCGCTCGTGCAGCCCCTCGAACTGCGGCCAGTACGCCGCCAGCCCGATGCCGAAGACGCCGACGCGCGCGCTCACGCCTCGGACGCCTCGGCCGCCGCCTCGCTCGCGTGCCGTCGCGCCGCCATGCTGCGCAGCCGCAGCCGCGCGCGCCGGTAGATGCCCGGCAGGTTCGGGATGACCACGCTGAGGATCAGCAGCGCCCCGATGACGATGTTCTGCTCCTGCGGCGAGACGAGCGCCTGCGTCATAGCGGTCTGCAGGGAGCCGAGCACGAGCACCGCGAGGACGACGCCGATGATCGTGCCGCGCCCGCCGAAGATCGAGACGCCGCCGAGCAGCACGATCGTGACGACGAAGAGCTCGAGCCCGATCCCCGAGTCGTAGCGCGCCGACGAGAACCGCAGCGTGAAGAGGATCCCGGCGAAGCCGCTCAGCAGCCCGGACAGCACGTAGAGCCAGAACTTGATCCGCCGCACGCGGATGCCGGCGAAGCGCGCCGCCTCCTGCCCCGCGCCGATGGCGTAGATCCGGCGTCCGAGCGGCGTCGCGTGCAGCACGATCCCGAAGATCACCGCGAGCACGGCGAAGAACAGGAAGGACCACGGGATCTCGGTGCCGCGGATCGGCACGACACCGATGTCCGAGTACGGCGGCTTCGAGACCTGGATCGTGTCGGTGGGCAGGATGCCCTGCGCGATGCCGCGGTAGAGCGTCAGCGTGCCGATCGTGACCGCGAGCGACGGCAGCCCCAGGCGCGTGATCAGGCAGCCCGTTGAACGCACCGGCAACGGCTCCGGTCGCGAGCGCGCCGGCCATCGCCCACCAGAGGCCGTAGCCGTGCATGTACAGCTCGCCCATGACGATCCCGGACAGCCCGAGGATCGACGCGACGGACAGGTCGATCTCGCCCGTGATGACGATCAGCGTCAGCGGCAGCGCCATGATCGCCACCTCGCCGACGTTCAGCAGGATGAAGAAGACGTTCCCGGACGTGAAGAAGTACTGGGACGCGTTGTTCCCGTAGAGGATCGTCCCGAAGAGGAGCAGGACGAGGCCGGCCTCCCAGCGCAGGAGTGGGCGAAGCCGGTCAGCCACGGGTGCTCCTCCTCGTGCGCAGGGCCGGGGCGATGCGGACCGACAGCAGGCGGTCGAAGGCGATCGCCGCGAGGAGCAGCCCGCCCGCGATCGCCGAGCTCCAGGCCGACGACACGTTGTTGACGACGAGCGCGCTGTCGATCGTGTTCAGCAGCAGCGCGCCGAGCGCGGCGCCGAGCACGGTGCCGCTGCCGCCGAAGATGGCCACGCCGCCGACGACGACGGCCGCGATCACCTGGAACTCGTAGCCCTGGCCGGCGATCGCGTCGACGGAGCCGTACAGCGAGAGCCAGAACGCGCCGGCCACGCCGGCGATGGCGCCGCTGAGCGCAAAGGCCAGGAACACACGCCGCTCGACGGGGATCCCGGCGAGCCGCGCCGCGTCCGGGTTCGAGCCGATCGCGTAGAAGTCGCGCGGCGTGCGGAACGTGCGCATCGCGTACGTCGCGGCCACCACGCCGACGATCGCGGCGAGCCCGAGGTACGGCACGCCGAGGATGGTCCCGTAGCCGATGTTGGTGAAGCTGTTCGGCAGCGCGGACGCGCCCACCTGGTGGCCGCCGGCCCAGCGCGCGTCGAGGCCGCGGATCACGTAGAGCGTCCCCAGCGTGACCACGAGGCTCGGCACGCGCGCGATCGTCACGATCGCGCCGTTCACGATCCCGCACGCGAGCCCGATCGCCATTCCGATCAGGAACACCCACGGGATCCAGACGTGCGGGTGGTTCTGGAAGGTGACGCCGACCGCGTAGGCGGAGATGCCGAGGATCGACCCGATCGACAGGTCGACGTTCCGCGTGATGATCACGATCGTCTCGCCGATCGCGAGGATGGCGATGATCGCGGCGCCCGACAGCAGCTGCTGCAGGCTTGTCTTCGACACGAAGTTGCTGTTGTGGACCGCCGTCACGGTGACGACGATCACGAGTGCGAGCACGATGCCGAGCTCGCGGAAGCGGAAGATCGCCTCGGCGACCGCGTGCGAGCGGCTGCGGCCGTCGACCGGGCCGACGTTGGCGGTCTCGGCGGTCGCGCTCACGCGGCCGCCTCGTCCTCGACCACCCCGGTGGCGGCGCGCATGATCGCGTCCTCGTTCGCCTCGGCACGGGTGAACTCGCCCGAGACGCGGCCCTCGAACAGGACGATCACGCGATCGGCCATCCCGAGCACCTCGGGCAGCTCCGACGAGATCATCAGGACGGCCACGCCCTGGCCGGCGAGGTCGGAGAGCAGCCGGTGCACCTCGGCCTTCGTGCCGACGTCGATGCCGCGCGTGGGCTCGTCGACGATCAGCACGGCCGGGCGCCGCGCCAGCCACTTCGCCAGCACGACCTTCTGCTGGTTGCCGCCCGAGAGCGTCCACACCGGGTTGCTCAGGCGCCCGTACTTGAGCTGCAGCCGCGTCACCCAGTCCGAGGCGAAGCGGCGCTCGGCCCCGAACGGGATCAGTCCGAGCTTCTGGACGCGGCCGAGCGAGGCGAGTGCGACGTTGCCCTGGATGGACAGGTCCATGATCAGCCCCTGCTGGCGGCGATCCTCGGGGACGAGCCCGATTCCGGCGGCCATCGCCGCGGTCGGCGACCCGCTCCGGAGCCGCCTCCCGTTCACCGTGACCGAGCCGGCGTCGGCGCGGTCGATGCCGAAGATGGCCTGGGCGACCTCGCTCCGCCCGGCGCCGACGAGCCCGGCCAGGGCCACGATCTCGCCCGCGTGGACGTCGAACGAGACGTCCGTGAACACGCCCTCCCGGGTCAGGCGCTCGACCTGGAGCACCGCCTTGCCGCGCTCGGCGTGCTCCTTCGGGAAGAGCGCGGCCATGTCGCGCCCGACCATCGCGCGGATGATCGACGCGGTCGTCAGCTCCTCGATCGGCTTCGTCAGGACGTGGCTGCCGTCGCGCATGACGGTGACGCGCTGGCAAAGGTCGAAGATCTCCTCGAGGCGGTGCGACACGAACAGCACGGCCGCGCCCGCGTCGCGCAGCGTGCGCGCGATGCCGAACAGCCGCTCCACCTCGGTGATGGTCAGCGCGGCCGTCGGCTCGTCCATGACGATCACGCGCGCGTCCCGGGTGAGCGCCTTCGCGATCTCGACGAGCTGCTGGTCGGCGATGGACAGCCCGCGTGCCGGGCGCTCGGGGTCCATCAGCACGCCGAGCCGGTCGAAGAGCGCTGCGGTCTCGCGGCGCATCTTGCGGCCGTCGATGCGGTGGCCCGCCTTCAGCGGCTGCGAGCCGATGAAGATGTTCTCGGCGACGCTCAGGTCCGGGAAGAGCGTCGGCTCCTGGAAGATGATCGCGATCCCCGCCTGCTGGGCCTGCCGGGCGTTGTCGAAGATCGCCTCGACCCCGTCGATCAACAGCCGGCCGCTGTCGGGGCGGTAGACGCCCGCGAGGATCTTCACGAGCGTCGACTTGCCGGCACCGTTCTCGCCGACGAGGCCGTGCACCTCGCCCGGGAGCAGCTCGATGGTGCCGTCCTCGAGCGCGTGGACGGCGCCGAAGCTCTTGGTCGCGTGCTCGAGGACGAGCACGGGCTCGGGGGTCTGCGGCGCGCTCACTCGAGGTGGAAGACCTCGTCGAGCACGAGCAGGCCCTCGTCAGGGCGCCGCCCCTCGAGGTCCTGGAAGAACTCGCCCATCTCGGCCTGCCAGCGGGCGTTGACTTCCGTCTCCTCCATGCCGCGCAGCGCGGCCTCGAAGTCATCGGTCTCGAGGTAACCGATCAACATGCCGCTGGGCGAAAGGAAGAGGGAGTAGTTATGCCAGCCCGTCGCCGAGAGCGCCTCGAGCATCTCCGGCCACACCGCCTCGTGCCGTTCCCGGTACTCGGCCATACGGTCCGGCTTCACCTGAAGCTGAAAGCAGACGCGCTGCAAACGCAGTCCTCCTAACCACGGGTGCCGGGGCGCCGCGACAGCGGCGCCCCGGAGGCCGTGGCCTCTAGAAGTTGAACTTGTCGACGTTGTGGATGTCGAAGGTGAACGGCGGGCCGAGGATGACCTGCGGGCCTCCTGCGGCCTTGATGATCTTGTACTTGCCGAGCTTGCCGGCCGTGAACGTCTGGCCGACCTTGCCGGTGATCTTGCCGTCGGCGAGCGCCGATACTGCGTAGCCGGCGAGGTAGCCAAGATCCTGCGGGTTCCACAGGGCGAACTTCTTGACCGTGCCGTTGTGGACGTACTTCTTCATCTGGCTCGGGAGACCGAGGCCGGTGAGCACGATCTTCCCCTTGTACTGCGGCTTGTTCGAGAGGTACTGGGCGGCCGACGAGATGCCCACTGTCGTCGGCGACTCGATGCCCTTCAGATTCGGGTGCGCCTGGAGCAGTGACTCCGTCTGCTGGAGCGACTGCGCCGGGTTGTCGTTGCCGTAGTAGATGCCGTCGTACTTCATGTTCTTGTACTTGGCCTTCTTCGCCTCCAGCTTCATGTACTTGATCCACGCGTTCTGGTTCGTGGCCGTCGAGGCGGCCGAGAGGATCACCCACTCGCCCTTGTAGCCCATCAGTTGGGCGAGCAACTGCATCTGGCTGCGACCGATCGTCTCGGTGTCCGCCTGGTTGATGAAGAGCTGGCGGCAGTTCGAGTCGGAGTCGAACGCGACCACCTTGATCCCTGCGGCCATGGCCTGCTTCAGCGCCGGGCAGACCGCCTGCGGATCGTTCGCCGCGATGACGATGCCGGCCGCGTGCGACTGGATGGCCGCCTGGATGGCCGGCTGCTGCGCCGCGGCCGTGTCCTGCGTGCCGGACTGCACGATCTGCTTGTTGCCGAGCGCCGTCAGCGAGATCTTGCCGCCCTTGTCGGCGATGACCTCGTACGGGTTGAGCGTGTCCTTCGGGATGAAGTAGAAGGTCTTACCGCTCGTCGCGGCACTCGTCGCCGTGTGCGCGACCGTTGCCGCGACCGTCGCGACCAGTGCTGCCGCCGCGATGATCAGGGCGATCCGGAGCCCTCTCTTCTGCTGCATGTTCCTTCCTTTCTTCAGGGGACCAACGGAACAGCTGGGGCGGCAGCTGGGGCGCCGCACCGCGGGGTCACAACTCAACTCAGCGCTCCACTCCTCCTCTCTCCCGGGCTCACCGCGGGTACGCGGCGGTGACGCCCCCGTCGACGTTGACCACATTTCCCGTGGACTTGGCCGAGCGCGGCCCGGCCAGGAAGGCGATCGCCTCTGCGACGTCCTCGGGGTAGACGTTCACGCCCAGGCGCGTCCTGCCGCGGTAGAAGGCAGGAAGCTCCTCGGCGGCGATGCCGTACGTGCTCGCACGCTCGGCCTTCCAGTCGGAGGACCACAGCGCGGAGCCTTCGATGACCGCGTCTGGGTTGACCGTGTTGACGCGGATCGAGTCGGCTCCGCCCTCCTCGGCCAGGCAGCGCGCCAGGTGCAGCGACGCGGCCTTCGCGGACGAGTAGGCGGCGGCGTTGGCGCCGCCGACGAGGGCGTTCTTGGAGCCGACGAAGACGATTGAGCCGCCCGTGCCCTGCTCGCGCAACACCGCGAAGCCCGCTCGCGAGGCGAGGAAGTAGCCGCGGGCGAGCACGGCGTAGTTGCGCTCCCAGAGGTCCAGGGTCGTCTCGGTGATCGGCGCGCTCGAGGCGATGCCTGCCGAGCAGACGAGGATGTCGAGCCCGCCCCAGGCGAGCACGGTCGAGCGGAAGGCCTCGGCCATCGACGCCTCGTCCGTGACGTCGAGCGCGAGCCCGATGGCCCGGCCCTCGCCGTAGCCGTCGACGAGCTCGGCGGCGACCTCGGTTGCGCCCGCCGCGTTCAGGTCGGCAACGGCGACGTGGGCGCCGAGCTCGGCGAGCCGGCGCGCGGTCGCGCGGCCGATGCCGCTCGCGCCGCCGGTGATCAGCGCGATGCGCCCGGACAGCTCGGTGGGCGGCGGCAGCTGCGCAAGCTTGTAGCGCTCGAGCGGCCAGTACTCGATCTTGAAGGCCTCGGCCTCGCTCAGCGACGAGAAGCCGCCGAGCGCGTCGGCGGCGTCCTCGACCACGATCGCCCGGTGATAGAGGTCGCGGGCGATGCGCGCGCGGCGCGTGTCGGCCCCGCTCGTGACCATGCCGACCCCGGGCACGAGCACGACACGCGGGCCGGCCGGATCCATGGGGAACGGCCGCGTCTCGTCGTCGACGTTGCGCTCGTAGTAGTCGCGGTACCAGGCGGCGTACTCCTCCACCCCGCGCCGGAACGCCGCTGCCAGCTCGGCGGCGCCGTCACGCGCCGGGTCGAAGTCGACGACGAGCGGCTTGTGCTTCGTGTTGATCAGGTGGTCGGGGCACGGCGCCCCGATCTGGCTCACCTCCGGGGTCCGGGCCGCGGACGCGAACGCGACCGCCTCGGGCGTGCGGTCGACCTCCAGGACAAGGCCGGTGCCGAGCGCGCCGCGGAGCGCGGGCAGCGTCGTCGCGAGCAGGTCCTCCGCCTCTTCCTGCGCGACCTGTCGGACGCGCGGGCCGCCGAGCCCGTATCCGTGCTGGGCGGCACCGTCGATCGCGTCGGCGGCGCGCGCGACGAACTCGATCGTCGCCCGGTACGACTCCTCGCCGGTCTCGCCCCAGGTGACGAGCCCGTGCTTCGCGAGCAGGACGGCGCGGGCGCCCGGGCTCTCCTCGAGCAGCTCGGCGATCCGGCGCGACATGTCGAAGCCGGGCCGCTGGTAGTCGAGCCAGACGGCCTCGTCGCCGAACGCGGCGTCCGCGAGCGCGCGGCCATCGGGCGACGAGGTCAGGGCGATGATCGCGTCGGGGTGCGTGTGGTCGACCTGCGGGGCCGCCACGAACGCGTGCAGGAGCGTCTCGATCGACGGCCGCGGCTGGTCGGGCACGAGCCCGCAGCGGCGCAGGTAGTCGACCATCTCGGCGTCGTCCATCGTGCGCCCGCTCGCGGAGCGGGAGCACCTCGTCGAGGCGCAGCGCGGCGAAGCCGGGCGCCGTGATCGTGGCGAGGTCGGTGCCGGAGCCCTTCACCCAGAGCGTCCGCGTCTCCCGCCCGGCATGGTCGACGGTCACGCCTTTCGCGGAGGTGTTGCCGCCGCCGACGTTCGCGAGCGAGCGGTCGGCGCCGAGCAGGTTGGAGCGGTACGCGAGCTCGTCCAGCGTCGAGAGATCCCGCGCGGCGTCGGCGTCCCAGCGGTCGACGGGCGAAGCCACGCCGCGCAGCGCCGAGGCCGGCGCGGTGTCGGTCACGCCCACACCTCCTCCCGCTGGCCGTTCGACTCGCTGAGGCCGTCGAAGCGCTCGGTCGCCTCCAGCCACGCGCTCGACGGCGACGGCTCGTAGACGGACGGCGCGAACGACGCGCGCACGACCTCCCGCGCCTCCTCGAGCGAGCCGAGCTCGCCGAGCGCGATCGCCTGTGCGGCGAGGTTGCCGATCGCGGTTGCCTCGACGGGGCCGACGAGCACGGGCAGGCCGGCCGCCTCCGCCGTCCAGCGGCACAGCGGGCCGTTCCGCGCGCCGCCGCCGACGATGTGGATCTCGGGCGGGCGCGAGCCGGTGACGGCGCCGAGCAGGCGCACGGTCTGTGCGTGCTTCAGCGCGAGGCTCTCGAGGATGCAGCGGGTGACCTCCCCCACGCTCTCCGGCTCGCGCTGTCCGGTCTCCGCGCAGAACGCGCGGATGCGGCCGGGCAGGTCGCCGGGAGCGAGGAAGCGCTGGTCGTTGGGCTCGATGAAGGAGCGAAGCGCGGGCGCCGCCTCGGCGGCGGAGACCAGCTCCTCGAACGTGTAGGTGCGGCCCCCGGCAGACCAGGCGTTACGGCACTCCTGCAGCAGCCACAGGCCGTCGACGTTGCGCAGCAGGCGCGTCGTGCCGCCGACGCCGCCCTCGTTGGTCAGGTTGGCGGCGAAGGCGTCGTCGTTGATCAGCGGCTCGGAGAGCTCGACGCCGACCAGCGACCAGCTGCCGGCGCTGATGTAGGCGGCGCGCGGGTCGCGGAACGGGACCGCCGCCACTGCCGACGCCGTGTCGTGGGTGCCGGGCACCGCAACGCGGGTGTCACGGAGGCCCGTGCGCTCGGCGACGTCGTCGCGCAGGCGTCCGAGCACCGTGCACGGCTCGACGAGCTCGCGGAACGGCTCCGCAGGGATGTCCAGGCGCTCGAGCAGGTCGGTCGCCCACTCGCCGGTGCGCGGATCGAGGCACTGCGTCGTCGAGGCGTTCGTGCGCTCGCAGACGGCAACGCCGCTCAGCCAGTAGTGGAGCAGGTCGGGGACGAGCAGCAGGCGATCCGCGGCAGCGAGTGCGCGGCCTCCGCCGTCGACGACTGCGGCGAGCTGGAAGATCGTGTTGATCGGCAGCAGCTGGATGCCGGTGCGCTCGTAGAGCTCGCGCGCCGGCACGCGGGCGAAGACGCGCTCCATGACGCCTTCCGTCCGGCGGTCGCGGTGGTGCACCGGGTTGCCGAGCAGCGTGCCGTCGCGGTCGAGCAGGCCGAAGTCGACGCCCCAGGTGTCGACGCCGACCGAGTCGACCGGGCCTGCGGCCGTGATGCCGTCGAGCACCTGCTCGTGGAGCTGGAGGACGTCCCAGTGCAGCCGCCCGCCGGCCGCGACCGGCACGTTCGGGAAGCGGTGCACCTCCTCGATCGCGAGGCGCCCGCCGTCCAGCTGCCCGACGACGACGCGCCCGCTCTGCGCGCCGATGTCGACGGCGGCCATGGTGGTCACGAGCCGTTGCCTCCGCGCGGGTAGCGGCGCAGCTCGATGGGCTTGGCGGCCGGGCGCTCGGCGTCCTCGACCTCGGCGATGATCACCTCGACGCCGGCCTTGCTCCACGCTCGCACCTGGTCGGAGGGCGCGGTCTCGTCGGTGACGATCGCGTGCACGGACTCGGCCGGCACGAACGTGAGCAGCGCGCTCCGGTGCCACTTGCTCCCGTCGATGATCGCGATCACGCGGTCGCACGCCATCGCGATGTCCTTCTTGATCCGCACCTCGTCCGGATTGAGGTCCATGAGGCCGCGGTCCAGGCTCAGGCCGCGCGCGCCCAGGAAGCCCTTGTTGATCCGCGTGGCTTTGAGCAGGTCGCTGCCGAGGTCGCCCACGAGCGACATCGCCGAGAGCCGCAGCATCCCGCCGGTAACGAGGACGTTGATGCCCGGCGCGTCTGCCAGCGAGGCGGCGATCAGGATCCCGTTCGTGACCACGACGAGCTCGCGCTTCGAGCGCAGCTCCAGCGCCAGGTAGTAGGCCGTCGTGCTGGCATCCAGGGCAATTGCCTCGCCGTCGCCGATCAGCTTCGCGGCCTCGCGGGCGACTGCCCGCTTGTGGTCGACCTCGAGCCCGAGGCGGAAATCGAACCCGAGCTCGGAGTTGCCGCGGTCGAGCGGGCGCACCCCGCCGCGCACGCGCGCGACGAGACCCTGGCGCGCCATCTCGGTGAGGTCGCTGCGGACCGTGACCTCGGAAACCGAAAACGCTTCCGCAAGTTCCGTAACCTGAACGGAATCGCGCGTCTCGAGCATCTGCAGCACCTGCTGCATGCGCTCGTTCTGCGGCAGACCCGGGAGGTTATGCGCCGTTCGGTGACTCTTCGGCAAGCCGCGGCGACCCTACGCCTTTCGTGCGGGGTGTGTCAAGCCCTTCGCCGGGCTTTCGAAACACGGGTGAACGAAACTCAATCGTTCACAACAATGACGTCGAACTGGCGCGGCCCGTGCACGCCCTCGACCCGCTGGAACTCGATGTCACTGGTCGCGGAGGGCCCGGAGATGAACGTCACCGGGCGTCGCGTCGACCGAAAGCCGTCCGCAAGCCGGCGGATGGCCGCGGGGACGCCGTCGACGACCTGTCCGGCGCGCAGCACGCAGATATGAACGTCCGGGACGAGGCTGAGAACACGGCGCCCCTGCCCCTCCCCCGCGTCGAGCACGACCGTCCCGGTCTCGGCGATGCCCAGCGCGGCGGCGGTGGCGGCGGCGCCGATCGCCTCCAGCTCTGCGGGCGAGAGCCCCTCGTCCACCACGACCTCGATGCCCGGGGGGCGCCAGTCGCCCGGGAAGCCGGGCGGGACGGCGATCCGCTCGACGCCCCGGGCGGCGCAGGCCTCGGCGACCGCGGCGGCGACGCCGCCGGCGTCGACGAGCCGCACGCCGGCCCCGTAGTCCTGGAGGCGGTCGACGAAGCGCTCGAGCGACCCGCCCTGCGTGTCGCGGTAGTCGCGCGGGACGTCGACCTCGTCGCCGGGCGGCACGTCGGCGAGGGCGCGGCGGACGCGCCCGAGGATCTCCTCACGCGCGGCGCTCATCCCACCACTCACGAAAGGTCTGTCGCGGGAACGGGGGCAGGTCGCGCGTCTCCGTCCACGCGCCGAGGCCGGGCATCCGGTGGATCAGCCCGCCCCGCGTGAATGGCCGGCTCCCGGCACGGCCGGCCTTCTGGGCGCTGCGGTAGCGCCGCTCACCGGCGAACGTCCAGGCGAGCGCCCGCATTGCAACGCGCTCGCTCGCGGGGGCCGCGCCCTCCTCCACCACGCGTCCACGCAGGTGGACGAGCACGCGTGGAATGTCGATCTTGACCGGGCAGACCTCGTAGCAGGCACCGCACAGCGTGGACGCGTAGGGCAGCGTGGGCGCCTCTCGCACCCCGCGCAGCTGCGGCGTCAGGATCGCGCCGATCGGGCCCGGGTAGACCGAGCCGTAGGCGTGCCCGCCCGTGCGCGAGTAGACGGGGCAGACGTTGAGGCAGGCGCTGCAGCGGATGCAGGCGAGCGTCTGGCGGCCGAGTTCGTCGGCGAGGACGTCGGTGCGGCCGTTGTCCAGCAGCACGACGTGGAAGTCCTGCGGCCCGTCGCCCGGGGTGACGCCGGTCCAGAGCGTCGTGTACGGATTCATGCGCTCACCGGTCGACGACCTGGGCAGCAGCTGGAGGAAGACCTCGAGGTCCTCGGGCGCCGGGATCAGCTTCTCGATCCCGACGACCGTGATGAGCGTCTCGGGCAGCGTTAAGCAGAAGCGCCCGTTGCCCTCGGATTCGACCACGGACACCGTGCCCGTCTCGGCAATCGCGAAGTTGGCGCCGCTGATCGCGACCCGTGCCGACAGGAACTTCGCGCGCAGGTGCGCGCGGGCGGCGGCGGCGAGCTCATGCGGGTCGTCCGAGAGCTCGGGCAGCCCGAACGAGCGGCGAAAGAGGTCGCGGATCTCGACACGGTTCTTGTGGATCGCCGGAACGAGGATGTGCGACGGCTCCTCGCCGGCGAGCTGGACGATCAGCTCGGCGAGGTCGGTCTCGACGACGTCGATGCCCGCACGTCCGAGCGCCTCGTTCAGCTCGATCTCGTCCGTCGTCAGCGACTTGACCTTGACGACCTCGCGCGCGCCGGTGCCGCGGACGATCTGGGTGACCACGCGGCCGGCCTCGGCGCCGTCGCGCGCCCAGTGCACGCGGCCGCCGGCGCGCTCGACGGCCGCCTCGAACTCGAGCAGGTAGCCGTCGAGGTTCCGCAGGACGCGGCGCTTGAGCGCCGCGCCGGCCTCGCGGAGCTCCTCCCAGTCGGGCAGCTCGGCGACGGCGCGGGCGCGCCGGTCGCGGATCGTGCTGGTGGCGATGCCGAGGTTGTGCCGGAGCTGCGTGTTCTGGAGCGCATCGTGCGCGGCGGCCGGGAAGCCCTTCATGCGGAGGCCAGGATGTCCGCGAGGTGTGCGGTCCGCACGCCGGAGCGCAGCCGCGACAGCGCGCCGCCGATGTGCAGCAGGCACGAGTTGTCGACGGCGCTGCAGACCTCGGCGCCCGTGTCAAGGACGTTGCGCACCTTGTCGACGAGCATCGCCTCCGACGTGTCGGGGTTCTTGACCGCGAACGTGCCGCCGAAGCCGCAGCACTCGCGCTCCTCGTGCAGCTCGACGAGGTCGAGGCCGCGCACCGCGCGCAGGAGCCGGTACGGCGCGTCGCCGACGTGCAGTGAGCGCAGCGAATGGCACGTCGGGTGGTAGGTGACGCGATGCGGGAACGAGGCGCCGACGTCCTCGACCCCCAATCGCGTCAGGAGGAGCTCGCTCAGCTCGACAACGCGCGGGGCAACCTCGTCGACCCGCCGGGCGAGCGCCGGGTCGCCCTCCGCGAGCTGCGGGTAGTAGTCGCGCACGGTGCCGACGCAGGACGCGGACGGCGCGACGATCACCTCCTCGTCGCCGAAGACGCGAACGAATCGGCGGGCGAGCTCGCGCGCCTCGGCCTGGTAGCCGGTGTTGAGGTGCATCTGGCCGCAGCACGTCTGCTCGCGCGGGAACGTCACCTGATGGCCGAGCCGCTCGAGCAGGCGCACGGTCGCGATCCCCGTCTCCGGCAGCAGGGTGTCGGTGAGGCACGTGACGAACAGGGCAACCCGCACGCAGGAGATAGTGGCTGACAGCCACTAAGTGGTGCTGTCAGACTGGCGCGCGTGCTGGACGCGCTCCGCCGCCTCGAGATCGAGACGCCGTCGTGGGGCTACGGCAACTCGGGCACGCGCTTCCACGTCTACCCGTGGCCGGGCGCGGCGCGGAATGTCTGGGAGAAGCTCGCCGACGCGGCGCTCGTCAACGAGCTGACCGGCGTCTGCCCGAGCGTCGCGATCCACGTGCCGTGGGACCGCGTCGACGACTGGGCCGAGCTGCGGCGCTCCGCCGAGGGGCTCGGCGTTCGCATCGGCGCCGTCAACCCCAATCTGTTCGGCGACGACGACTACCGGCTCGGCAGCCTGTGCCATCCCGACGCCGCCGTGCGCGCGAAGGCGCTCGAGCACTGCCTCGAATGCGTCGAGATCGCCGGCGAGGTCGGCTCCACGATTGTCAGCCTCTGGCTCGCAGACGGAACGAACTACCCGGGCCAGGACGACCTGCGCGGGCGGCACGAGCGGCTCCTCGAGGGGCTCCAGGCGCTGTACGACCGACTGCCGGCGGGCATGCGGCTGCTGGTCGAGTACAAGTTCTTCGAGCCGGGGTTCTACTCGACCGACCTGCCCGACTGGGGCACGGCCGCGCTGGCCTGCCGGCGGCTCGGGGAGCAGGCTCAGGTGCTCGTCGACACGGGCCACCACCCGATGGGCACGAACGTCGAGCAGATCGTCGCGCTCCTGCTCGCGGAGGGCCTGCTGGGCGGCTTCCACTTCAACAACCGCAAGTACGCCGACGACGACCTCATCGTCGGCGCAATCGACCCGTTCGAGCTCTTCCGGATCATGCGCGAGATCGCCGCCGCCGGCGACGACGCGCGCGACGTCGCGTTCATGATCGACCAGTCGCACAACATCGAGGGGAAGATCGGCGCGATGATCCAGTCGGTCTCCAACATCCAGACCGCGTACGCGAAGGCGCTGCTCGTCGACGCCGCTCGCCTGGGCGCCGCGCAGCGCGAGGGCGACGTCCTCGGCGCCCACCGGGTGCTGATGGACGCCTATGAGACGGACGTCCGGCCGGCGCTCGCGGAGCTCCGCGGTGAGCTCGGCGTGCCCGAGGACCCGGTCGAGGCGTTCCGCACCGGCGGGTACGCGGAACAACGCGTCGCCGAGCGCGGCACGTCGTCGGTCGAGTCGGCGTACGAGACGGCCTAGGCTCGAGTGCCGGCATCTACGTGGCGCCTCGGGCAACGCCGTGCGGCGATGGCCGCGGTCGGCGGCGTCGTGGGGGCGGTCGTCGCGATCGTCGTCGGCGCCGGGTGGGCGGAGGTCGTGCTGGGGGGCTGGGTCGGCACCGCGGTCGTGTATCTCGGGCTCGTCTGGCACGACATCGCACGCAAGGACGCCTCCGCGACGAAAGCCCTGTCCCAGAGCGAGGACGACTCGCGCACCGCCTCGGAGTCGGTCCTGCTGGGAGCGAGCGTGGCCAGCCTCGTCGCGGTCGTCTTCACGCTCGCCCACGCCGGTCACGACACTGGCGCGGCACGCGTCGCGACGACCCTGTTCGCGCTCCTGAGCGTCACGCTCGCCTGGGCCTGCGTCCACACGGTCTTCACCCTGCGCTACGCGCGCCTGTACTACGCCCCGCCGGTGGGCGGAATCGGGTTCCCGGACGACGACCCGCCCGACTACCGCGACTTCGCCTACCTCGCCTTCACGATCGGGATGACGTACCAGGTCTCCGACACCGGGCTCTCGACCAAGACGACACGCCGGGCGGTGATCCAGCACGCCCTGCTCTCGTACCTCTACGGCGCCGTGATCCTCGCCGTGGCGATCAACGCGGTCGCGGGGCTGCTCGGCCGCTGACCGGCCTCAGGCGGCCTCGCGTCGTGCGCGCGGCGCCCGGTCCCACGCGTACGAGCGGCAGACCGGACAGGCCGGCGGCGGCCCGCTGACGACGATCCCGTAGCCGCAGGAACGGACAGCGGAGCTCGATGCGCTCTTCTGCCTGCTTCGCAGCGGCCGCCGAGTCGGTTACTCGCATGCGAGCGAGGATTCCTGGCCGGCGCCCGCGGGACGTCGGAAGTCTGGATGAACCGCTGCGGGTTCGGCGCAGGGTTACGCGGCGCGCTTGGTCGCCGGCTTCGCCCGGCGGAGCGGCCGCGGCTGGGCTGCGTGGCGCAGGCGCGGACGCTTGGGTATCGCCGGGCGGGCGTGGAGCTCGCCGAGCGTCGCGATCGGGTCGTCCTCGCGAAGGCGGTAGAGAGGCATGCGCTCTGCCTACCCGATCCCGGCGAAAGCGAACCGGCACCCTGATTCCGGCTAGCCGCCATCCGATCTTCGCGCTGGCCGCGATGCGGGCGCGCCCGTGCGAGGCGAGGATCACGCCGTGGTCCGCTTCCTCCTCCATGACGACGCCGGCTCGCTCATCACCGTGCCGGCCGCCGCGTTCCTGGTGGGCGTGCCCGCGTGGTACGCGATCAACTTCACCGTCACGATGGTCGCGTTCCTGCTGTGGCGCGCCCGCCGGGTAACGAGGGCGGCAACGGGTGCTCGGGGAGTGTGCCCGTCCCGCGGACCGGCGGCGTATCTAGCCGAAATGTCGATCGACGAGACCATCG
Organism: uncultured Thermoleophilia bacterium; assembly: GCA_963710465.1. GTDB lineage: Bacteria > Actinomycetota > Thermoleophilia > Gaiellales > Gaiellaceae > JACVRM01. Next base: position 62,141 of record CAVQAQ010000002.1, on the reverse strand, counting down.
GCTTCCTCGTCGCGGATGTGCGCGGGCGGCTCGTCGGCCGAGTCCAGTCGCCGATGTACGGGACGCGGCCTGACGAGCCCGATGCGCTCGCGGTTCGCTCGGGCCGGCTCTGGGGTAGACACTTCGTCGTCCCGGCGGCGGCGATCGAGGCGATCGACGCGCGCACGCAGATGGTCGGGCTGCGGCTCGACCGCCGGCAGCTGCTGCGCTTCCTCTGACCGCTCAGCGGTGCGCGGCGAGGAAGCGCTCGAAGATCGCGCGTGTTGCGGCGTTGCCGAGCAGCCGGACTCCGTGGTCGGCCGTGTCGCGCACCTCGAGCGTCTTGTCCTGCACCGTGGTCGCGTCGTAGAGCGTGTGCGCGTCGGGCACGAAGTCCTGGTCGAGGGATCCGACCATGTAGAGGACCGGCATCGCGAGCTTCGGGGCCGCGGCGTCCGCCTTCATGCGGCCGAACTCGGCCGGCCCGGACAGCGAGACGACCGCGTTCACGGGCGGCTGGACATTCGGAGCGGCAGTGAGGACGGCGGTGCCGCCCATCGAGGCGCCGACGAGGATCACGTGCTTCGCGCCGAGCTTGCGGGCCTCCTTCGCGGCCGCGCTGACGTCCATCGGCAGGCGCCACTTCGCGCTCCCCGTTCGTGTCTGCGACGAGCCGTAGCCGCGGAAGTCGAAGGCCAGCGTCAGGTAGCCCTTCGCCGCCAGCTGGCGCGCATACGGCAGCCACTGGCAGGCGCCGCCGCCGAGCTCGTGGGCGAACACGACGGCGGTCTGGCTCTTGCCGAAGCGCAGCCCGGCGAGCTTCGTGCCGTCGGCGGCCTTGAAGTGCACCTCGCCGGTCTTCGAGCACGCGTAGCGAGCCGCGGCCTCGCGGGGCGTCGCGAACAGGGCGGCGGCCAGCGCGACCGTGACCGCGGCGAGGACGGCGCGCACCATCCCGGGAATCTACTGACGGCGCGTCAGGACGCTGCCAGCGCCGCGCGTGTCCGCTCTGCGGCGACGAGATTGCCCTTGCGCTCGTAGAGGACGAGCGCCTGCTCGAGCGCCGCCGTCGCCTCGCCGTGACGGCCGGCGGCGGTGAGCACATACGCGAGGTCGGTCAGCCGGTCGGCCTGCGGTCCGATGCGGTCGTCCGTCTCCCCGTTGATCATCCGGAGGCCCTCCTCCGGCGTACTCGACCGCACGGGCGGTCTCTCCGGCTGCCGCGAGCAGCTTCGCCCGGGCGCTGCGCCAGAGGCACTGCGAGAAGGAAGTCGTCCGGCGAAGCGGCGCTCGGCGCACAGGGCGGCGTACCGCTCGGCGCCCGCGAGGTCGCCGAGCGCGAACAGCGCGTGCGCGAGGTAGCCGGCGTCCGTGGAGAGGAAGCCCCGCTCGCCCGCCTCCTCGAGCACCTCGCAGGCGACCCGCAGATCCTCTGCGGCGCCTGCGGGATTCCCGGCCAGCATCTCGACGAAGTACCCCTCCTGCGCGAGGTTGGCGGCCCACACCCTCAGGTTGAGCTCCAGGAGGATCGCCCGGCCCTCGGCAAGCAGCTGCCTCGCGGTATCGAAATCGCCGCGCATCGCTTCGAGCGCCGCGCGCTCGGCAAGCGCGAACGCCTGGATCCTGCGGTTACCCGCGTACCGCTCGTACGCCTCCTTGCAGCGGGCAATCCCCTCGTCGGCGGGCAACGGGCCGTAGAGCGCGATGATCAAGAGCCAGCTGACGGCCTCGGCTTCCTCCGCGGGGAACTCGCCGCCCGCGAGCGCGAGGGCGCGCTGCAGCGCATCCTCGGCCGGCGTGCACGGGCCGAGCGCAGAGGTTGAACATGCCCATGAGGACGAGGGCCCGGACGCCGTTGTACCGGTCGCCGGCACGGGCGCATTCCGCCTCCAGCGCCTCCGCCTCGGCGAGGAGGTCGGCAGCGCCTGCCCGCCGTCAACGAGCGAAGTAGACATGCCCGACGCGGGCCGCAACCGGCGGGCTCGGCTCTGTCGCGAGGGCGTCGTCGAGCTCGCCGCTGCCCCTCGGCGATGTAGCCACGATCGGCCCAGAACTGCCAGAGCGCGGCGGCGAAGCCGGACCTGCGCGTCGGTCTCCCCCGCCCCGGCCGCGAACGCGATCGCAGCCCGGAGGTTGGCGTGATCCGCCTCGAGGCGGTCGAACCAGATCTTGCGGTCGCCGGTCATCGTCTCGACATCCGCTTCCTCGGCGAGGGCCAGGAACCAGCGCAGATGCCGCTCCGCGAGCGCCGTCGTGTCGGCGGCCTGCTCGGCCGCGAACTCCCGGATCGTCTCGAGCATCCAGTAGCGCTCGCCGCTCCTTCGGATCAGGCTCTTGTCGAGGAGCGCGACGAGCCCGTCGAGCTCGGCGCCGCAGACCGCCTCGGCCGCCTCGAGCGTCCAGCCGCCCACGAACACGCTGAGCCGCGCGAGCAGCGCCTGCTCGTCCGGGGCGAGCAGGTCGTACGACCAGGCGATCGTCGCGCGCAGCGTCTGCTGTCGCGCCTCGGCGTCGCGCCCGCCCTTGAGCAGGTCGAGGCGCTGGCCCAGACGAGCGAGCAGCTGCTCCGGTGAGAGCATCCGGGTCGACGCGGCGGCGAGCTCGATCGCGAGCGGCAGGCTGTCCAGCCGCTCGCACAGCTCCTCGATCGCGGCGGACGGCTCCAGCCGCGCGCGCTCGCAGAAGAGCGCCACGCCCTCGCTGATCTCCAGCGGCTGCAGGGCGTACTCGGCCTCGCCCTGAACGCGCAGCAGCTCGCGGCTCGTGACGAGCGCGCTCAGGTTCGGGCAGGCCGCGAGCAGCGGGCCGAGCTCGGTGGCCGCATCGACGACGTGCTCGAAGTTGTCCAGGACGACGAGGATCTGCCGGTCGGCGATGTGCTCCGCCGGCGAGCCCCGCGCCCCGAGCGTCTGCGCCAGCGTCTCCATGACGAGCGCCGGGTCGCGGATCGGTGCGAGCGGCACCCAGAAGACGCCGTGCTCGAAGGCGTCCGTGTGCCGCGACGCGAGCTCGACGGCGAACCGCGTCTTCCCGGTCCCACCCGGCCCGGTGACCGTCAGCAGACGCGTCGACGCGAGCAGCTCCTCGGCCTCGCCGAGCTCCGCTTCGCGCCCGACGAACGACGTGACCGGGACCGGCAGGTTCGTGTTCGAGATCGTCTTGAGCGGCGGGAACGGCCGGTCGCCGAGCTGGTAGAGCCGCACCGGCTGGTCGAAGTCCTTGAGGCGATGCTCGCCGAGGTCGAGCACCTCGACGTCCACGAGCTCGCGCGTCGTCCTCGAGAGCAGCACCTGCCCGCCGTGCCCGGCGCTCATGATGCGCGCCGCCAGGTGGACGTCGAGGCCGGTGTACTTGGGCGGGTCGAGCAGCGGCTCGCCCGAGTGAACGCCGACGCGGATCTTGACCTGGTCGCCGTCGAGCGCGCCCATCGCCTCGCGGACGGCCGCGACGGCGGCGCCGGCGGACGCGAACGCGTAGAAGAACGAGTCGCCCTCGTTGTCGACCTCGTAGCCGTCGTGACGGCCGAAGGCCTCACGGAGCGCGGCGTGGTGCCGGCCGAGCGTCTCGCGGTAGCGCTCCGGGCCGAGGTCGGCGAGGAGCCGCGTCGACCCTTCGACGTCGGTGAACACGAGCGTGACGGTTCCGGACGGCTGCTCGGGCACCTGCGCCAGGGATCATCCGACTGTCGCGCCTGCAGCACAACGGCATCGACGCGGAACGTCAGCGCTACGCGTCTGCGGTCAGGTCCACCCCATCGACCGGTAGACGTGGCCCTGCTGGAGCAGCTGGTCGAGCAACGCGAATCCGGGCGGGCTCCACGGCGGTGGCGTCCAGACCGCCGACGCCGGTGGCGGCGGCGCCGGAGCGTGCCGCTCGGAAACCCCCGTCGGCACCGCGAGCGCCGAGGTGAGCGCGAGGACGGCAAGGATCGGACGTACCACCCATCCGACGGTAGGCGCGCCGTGCGCGGGTCCCAAGGTGGAAATCACTCATGTTTGTGTCACCATCGCGTCGCGGTGAAAACCGAAGTCTTCGGCCGCGACGAGGAGATCGCGGCGATCGAGAGACACCTGGGCCGCGAGCGCGAGGTCCACGGTTCGTCTGCGCTCGTGCTTGAGGGCGAAGCCGGTATCGGTAAGTCGACGCTCCTGCGGACTGCCGTCGAGCGCGCCTGCGAGTGCGGGTACCGCGTCCTGGAGGCACGGCCGGCCGAGCGCGAGTTCGGGCTCGCCCAGGCGGCGCTCGGCGACCTCTTCGAGCAGGTGCGGGACGATGTGCTGCCGCGCCTCCCGGCGCCGCAGCAGAACGCGCTCAGGGTCGCGCTCCTCCTCGACGATGCCGGCGACGCGCCGCCGGACCCACGCGCCGTCGCTGTGGCCGTCACCACTGCGCTCCGGCTCCTTGCCGCCCAGCAGCCACTCGCGCTGGCGATCGACGACGCCCACTGGCTCGACTCCGCATCCTCGGACGCGCTCGCGTTCGCGTTTCGGCGTCTCGATGGTGCCGACGTCCACCTGATCCTCGCACGCCGAGGCGTCGCCACGACCGTCGAGGAGGCACCGCGTGCCGTCACGCGCGTCCAGGTCGGCCCCCTGACCGTGGACGCGATCCGGGCGGTCGTCGCGGCCCGGACGGGCAGTGCACTTGCTCGCCCCGCCGTCGTCCGCCTGCACGAGCTCTCGGAGGGCAATCCGTTCGTGGCCATCGAGCTCGCGCGCGCCGACGCGACTGTCGACCCGGCGGTGCCGCTTGGGATGGACGCGGCGCTCGACGCCCGCCTCAGAGACCTTCCCCAACGCACGCAGTCGGCCCTGCTCGTCATCGCCGCGCTTGGCGCCCCCTCGATCGCGGTCGCGAGCCGCGCCGGCGCCGACCCCGCGTCGCTCGCACCGGCGGCCGGCGACGTCGTCGTGATCGACGGCGGTGAGATCCGCTTCGCGCACCCACTGCTCGCGGCGCACGTCTACGCGCGCGCCGCCGACGAGCAGCGCCGCGACGTGCACAGGCGCCTCGCCGACCTCGTCGACGACCCCGTCGCCCGTGCCTGCCACCTCGAGCACTCCCTCGACGGGGCGGACGACGCGATCGCCGGCGAGCTCGAGGAGGCAGCCGCCGTCGCGCGGCTCCGCGGCGCCCCCGCGCTCGCCGCCGGCCTCGCCGAGTCGGCAGCGCGAATGTCGGTCGACAACGCCGCGCGCGAGCGGCGCGTGCTCCTCGCGGCGCGCGACCATCTCGACGCCGGATCGCCGGATCAGGCCCGCGCGCTCGCCCTCGGCGTGCTCGACGCGGGCGCCGACCGGCACACGCGCGCGAACGCGCTCGGCCTCCTCGGCGAGCACGAGCAGCGATTTGGATCGCTCCGCCGCTCGGTCGCCTACCGGCGCGAGGCGCTCGAGCTCGTGCCAGACGTCCCGCTCACCCAGGCCATGCTGCAGCAGCGGCTCGCGATCACGACGCGCTTCACGGAAGGGCTAGACCCCGCCGAGGCGCATGCCCGCGCGACCGTTGAGCTGGCGGAGACGCTGGAGAGTGACGCACTCCGCGCGTGCGCCCTCGCGACGCTCGCGGTCACCCGCTTCAACCACGACGAGCCGGACGCACTCGCGCTCGCCGAGAGCGCGCTCGAGCCCGCGAGCTCGGTCGACGACCCGGGGGTCTTGCAGTTTGCGGCAACACAACTCGCCCACTGCCTCGTCTTCTCCGGCCGGCTCGACCGGGCCCGCAGTCTCCTCGCCGAGGAGCGGCGAAGACTCGACGGCCACGACGAGCAGAACGAGCGCTTCTTCTTCTGGTACCTCGCCCTGGTCGAGCAGCGCCACGGCAACGCCGAGCTCGCGGGGCGGTACGCCGCCCGCTGCCGCGAGATCTCGCTCCTGTACGGAGGCGAGGTCGACGACCACCCTGCTCCGCTCTTCCCCGCGGCATTCGTCGCCGCCTTCTCGGGCGACGAGTCGGAGGCGCGCGACCTGACCGGGCGGGCACTGAAACACCCGGACGAGCGCGACGAGCTCACCTCACTCGGGCGGTCGCACCTGGCGCTCGTGGCCATGCTCGAGCACTGGCGCGGCGACACCGCGAGCGCGGCGGCGCACTTCGACATCATCGAACGGTCCCGGCTGGCGGCGGGCTACGGGTTCGCGACGTCCTTCTGGCTGGCCGACGGGATCGAGACCCTCGCGGACGCCGGCCACCGGGATGAGGCGCATGAGCTCCTCGCCGCCTGGGAGCAGGCGGCCAGACGGACGGACGACCGGTGGGCACTCGCGGAGGCGGCGCGCACCCGGGGCATCATCGATCTCGACGTCGACCGGCTCGAGGAAGCGGTCGAGCTCCATGCTGCGGCGGGTGACCCGTTCGGCCGCGCGCGCGCCCTGCTCGTGCTCGGCGTCGCCCAACGCCGTGCGCGCCGGCGGCGCGTCGCGCGAGAGGCGCTCGCCGAAGCCGCCGCCGAGTTCGAGCGCGTGGGCAGCCGCGCGTGGGCGCAACGCGCGCGAGGCGAGCAGCGGCGGATAGGCGGCCGCACACCGACCGCCGATCTCACGCCGGCGCAGGTGCGCGTGGCCGAGCTCGTCGCCAACGGGTCGACGAACCGCGAGGTCGCCGCGCGACTGTTCCTGAGCGAGCGCACGGTCGAGAACCACCTGTCGCAGATCTACACGAAGGTCGGCGTCCGCTCGCGGACCCAGCTCGCTCGCCGCTGGCACGAGCACTCGCGTTGATTGGGCAGGAGCGACACGGGGTAGATTCGGGCCGTTCGGTCAACGAGCCGGGAGGTCCCCGCCATGGGTCGTGTACCCGTCCGCCTCGCCGTCGCCGGAGCCGCGCTGTTGCTCGCCGCGCCGGCCGTCGCCTACGTCTGCCACCCCGATCCCGCCGGAACCCGGTCGCTCTCGGTCACCGGCCAGGTCGCCGCCTACCGCCTGCAGGGCAGCACCGTCACGCTCGCGCTCCGCTCGAACGCGGGCTGCCAGGTGCTCGTCTGGCGCGCGAGCACAGCACGGCCGCAGCCGTCGAGCGCGGCGTGCAGCTCTGTGACCCCGAATCGCTCGCCGGCCTCGTCCGCCCGCCTCGTCAGCGCCGGCGGCGCCGACCGCCCCGACCGCTTGCAGGTCTTCGGCTCGACCGGGCGCCTCGTCCATGCGTGGCCGCTGCCAGTCTCGGTCCACGCCGGGACGCTGCAGGTCTCCGGCGGCCTCGCCGCCTACCGCGCGCGCAACGGCATCTGGGTCACCGCGCTGCAGAACGGCCGCACGACGATGGTCGCGCCGGTCCGCCAGGGCGACATCCCCCTGCTGGACACGCATGGCCTCGCGTACCAGGACAACACGCTGAAGGCCGCGCCGCGCAGCAAGACCGTGCTCAAGTTCGTACCCGACGCGCGCCGTGCGCTGGGAGCTGGCGCAGACCGAGCGCGGCTTCCGCACCGGCGGCCCCGTCCGCGCGCTGTCCGTCGACGGCACGCAGGCCGCCTTCGCCGTCGGCGGCGCGAACGGCTGCGACCGCGTCATGTTCTGGAGCATCTCCTGGCGGTCCGTCTTCCAGGTCTCGCAGAAGGCAGGCCCGACCTGCTCGCCCGGGAACGCACTCCGGCCGCATCTCCGCGCTGGCGCTCGCGGGCAACCGCGCCGAGTGGGTCACGACGCACCGCGGCCGACCGATGCTCGTCGCCGCCGACGGGATCGGCTGCCAGGAATGGGTCATCCGCCGGCTGTCCGAGCTCGGCCCCCGCACGGCGCTCGGCGCCCTCGCGGGTGACGGCAACACGCTCGTCTTCTCCGTCGTGAACGGGCGGGCGACGACCGTCGGGCGCGTGACCGGCCCCTACCGCGGCCGCGAACTGGCCAGCGTCCCGGGCACCGTCCGTGACGTATCGGCCGACCGCTGGCAGATCGGCACGCTGACCGCCGGCGGAGCGATCACGCTGAACTCTGTCCACGGGTTCCGTCGCCGTCTGGACGTCCCCGGCGCGACGTCGTTCGCCGTCCACCGCAACCTGATCGTCGCGACGACGCGGCAGGGCCGGCTGGAAGTCCTGTCGCTCCCGACCGGGCGCCGACTGCACAGCTGGGCGATCCCCGCGCGCGCGTCGCACGTGGACGTCCAGTACGGGATCGCGCTCTTCACCGCCGGGAGCTCGGTGTACGCCGTCGACCTGGCGTCCGGGCGGACGGCACGGCTCGCGGTCGCGCCCGGCCTCGTGGGCGCCCAGGTCGAGCCGGTCGGCGTCGTCTACGCGACCACGACGGCGACGCGCGGGATGCTTCGCCTGATCCCGATGAGCCGCGTCGAGACGGCCGTGCGCTGAGTGCCAATCACCCGCCGCGAGCTGATCGCGGGCACGGCCGCCGCCGCGCTCGCCGCCGGCGGGATCTACGAGCTCGCCGACCGCCTGATGGCGTCGCCGAAAGCCGGCGGCGCCGTCGGGCCGCGGGAGCAGCACGAGCTGCCCGGGCTCCGCGTCGTGGAGAGCGACGGCGTCGCGGTGGTCGTGCCGCCGCTCTTCCACCAGGTTGTGACGGCGAATGTCATCGGGGGCGCCCGGCTCGCGGACGCGCGCACACGGTTGGAGGACGCCCTCTCGTCGGTCGACGGCGACGTGGGAGTGACGGTCGCCTGGGGCCTCCCCTACTTCCGGCGCCACGTCCCGGCGCTCGCGGCGCGCCACCTCCCGACCGACCTGCGCGCGTCGGCTACCGGCCGGCCCGTGAAGGCGCTGCTCGACACCCGCCGCTTCCCGAGCGACCCGCCGGGCGCGATCCTCGAGGACAACGACGTCGCCGTGCTCTTCCGCGGCGACGTACGCCGCGACGTCGACGGCGCCGCCGGCCACGTCTTCGCGGAAATGCGCGATGCCCTGGCGGTGACGAGCATCCGCAAGGGTTTCGTCGGCGGCGGGTTCGCGGGCGGTGTCGGGCTGCCGAAGCGCATGGCCGTCGCAGCGGGGATCGACGGTGCCGACCTGATCCCCGACTCCGCGGAGCTCTTCCTCGGCCTGACGTCCACACAGAAGGCGAGCCTCGGCCCGCACCGGATCGCGAACCTCGAGACGCTCGGCTACACCGACGCTGCGGGCGGCTACTTCGAAGGTGGGACGCACATGCATCTCTCCCACATCCGCGAGAACCTGGCCGCCTGGTACCTGAACTTCGACCACGGTGAGCGCATCGGGGCGGCGTTCCGCCCGGGGCTCAGCGTGCCGCCCGGGGTGCAGACCGTCGCCGAGCACCCCGCGGACGCCGCCGAGGTCACGCGCGGCTTCCGCGCACGGAGCCGCATCGGCCACAGCTCGTCGATCCAGACCGTCTCACGGCTCGCGCGCGACACCGTCGCCGCCGACGGCACCGTCTACCGGCGCGGCACGGCGATCCCGCAGCGCGCCGACTTCAACACGCTCGACAACCCGTTCTTCTGGAGCTCGCGGCCGGAGCGCGACCGGATGGAGGCCGAGCCCGCCGCCGGCGTCCACTTCGTGATCTTCAACCCCACGAGCGACGACTTCCACCGCACGCGCCTTGCGATGGACGGCGTCCTCCCGGACGGGACGCGGCTGCCGCTGCCGCCGCGCGGTCGCGGCCAGGGGTTCAACGCCGTCCTCGCGACGACACACCGGCAGAACTTCCTCGTGCCCCCGCGCGCGCACCGGTCGTTCCCGCTCAGCGAACTGCTCAACTGAGGGCGCCGTGATCGATTCGACGACCGACGCCGTCGGCCTGTTCGGACGCGAGCAGGTCGAGCGGGCCCGCCGCTACTGGCGTCCGCGTTACGTGGCCGCGCTCGCGAACGGGCTTCTGGGCCTCGTCCTGCTCGTCGCGCTGTCGTTCGGGTGGCTGGGGGACCGTGTCTACGCGCCGTTCGACGGCTGGCCCTGGTGGGCAGCGGCGCCCGCGATCGCAGCCGTGACGATCGTCCTCGGCACGCTCATCCGCCTGCCGATCTCGTTCTGGGCCGGCTACGTGCACGAGCGCGCCTGGGGCTTCTCGACGCAGACGCTCGGCGGGTGGGTCGTCGACCGGCTCAAGTCACTCGCGATCGGCGTCGTCCTCGCCGGGTCGGCGCTCGTGGGCCTGGTCGCCACGGCGCACGCCTTCCCGTCCTGGTGGCCGCTCGTCGCGGCCGTCGCCGCCGCCGCCCTCGTGCTGCTCCTCAGCTGGGCCGCCCCGGTCGTGCTCGAACCGCTCTTCAACCGTGCGCGCCCTCTCGACGACGACGAGCTCGCGGCGCAGCTCCGCGCCCTGGCCGACGAGGCGGAAGTCCCGGTCCGCGAGGTGCTCGTGATCGACGCGAGCCGCCGCACGCGCAAGCTGAACGCCTATGTCTCCGGGCTCGGCGGCACGCGGCGCGTCGTCCTGTTCGACACGCTTGCGGCGGAGGCTCCACCCGCGGAGGTGAAGCTCGTCGTCGCACACGAGCTCGGGCATCGCCGCGCGCGTCACGTCGCGAAGGGCACCGCCATCGGGATCGCCGGCGCCGTGGGGTTCGTCCTCGCGCTGTGGGCCGTCGACGCCGCCGGAGGGCGCAGCGTCAGCGACCCGCGGGTGATCCCGTTGGTGCTACTGCTCGGTGCATGCGTCGAAGCGGTGCTCGCGCCGTTCGGCTCGGCGCTGTCACGGCGCTGGGAGCGGCAGGCCGACGACTTCTCGCTCGCGCTCACGGGCGATCTCGCGGCCTTCGAGTCGACCCACCGGCGTCTCGCGCTGACGAATCTCGCCGACCTCGATCCGCCGCGGGTTCTCTACCTCGCCTGGTTCACGCACCCGACCGAGCCCGAGCGGATCCTCCGCGCTCGGGTTGCGGCGCGACCGGCAGTTGCGTAGAAACGCCGGAGGATGGATTACGGAGTTCTCGGGCCGCTCGAGATCCGAATCTCCGACGATGCGCCCCGGGAGCAGTCACTCGGCGGTTCGAGAATCAGGCTGACTGTTCGGGCTCGGGTACCGGCGGCGGAACGCCCCGTACGCGACGACGCCTACCGGAATCGGCAGCCAGTACGAGACGAGCCGGTAGGCGAGCGTGGCGAGGAGCGCATCCCCTGGCGCGACGCCGGCGAGCGTCAGCGTCCCGACGAGCCCGGCCTCCACGAAGCCGAGGCCGCCGGGGGTGAGCGGGATCAACGCGAGCAGCTTGCCGGACGTGTAGGCGAGGATGACCAGCGAAGGCCGCGGCTGGGCGCCGACGGCCTGCAGCGCACAGAGGAGCGCGGCGTAGTCGAGCATCGTGCTGCCCGACGCCGAGACGATCGCGGCCTTCCAGCGCCGGCCGATCGTCCGCTTCACGAAGTCACGCTGGGCCAGGAGCGCCTCGGGCAGGCCCGTGAGCGGACGGTCGCGCCGCACGGTCCGGTTCAAGAGCCACTCGATTCCCCGTCCGACGAAGCGGAGCGGCCGGTCGGAGGCGAACGCCGCGACCCCGGCGGCAACGAGCAGGACGAGCAGCGCGGCGCCGAGGTAGGCGGCCGTGGCGAGGCTTCGATCGACGGCCGCGCCGCCGATGATCGCGGGCAGCGCCAGGATCGGCAGCGTGAGCACCGTCCCGAGCTGCAGGACTGCCGTCGCCGTCAGCGCAGTGGCCGCGTTCCCGGTGTCGACGCCCGCGCGGCGCAGCATCCCGACCGAGAACGCGGTGGCCGTCGCCCCGCCGCCGGGCACGACCTTCCCGACAGCGTTGCCGCTGAGCTGCGAGCACGCGACGACGAACCAGCTCCTGACGTGAAGCGCGATCCGGTTCAGCTCCCAGAGGCAGACGATGCTCCCGGCCTCGCACAGGAGCGCGAGCCCAGCCCAGTACCACGTGAGCTTGTCGAGCGACCGCGACGAGGAGAAGACGGCGGTGAGGCTGGGTAAGAGCAGATAGAGCGATACGCCTGTGACGACGACGAGTAAGCCGGGCCGGCCATAGCGCCTCCACCCGGTGCGCGTGGGCGCGGAAGCCGTCGTCGGATCAGCGGCTTCATTCATCGTCCGCCCCAGGGGTCTCGGCGCTCGTCCGCGTGATCAGCCGCGCGCCACGGCCGTGCGTCAGGAAGCTGATCGACCAGCGGATCAGGACGACGAGGCGGTTCTGAAAGCCGATGAGGTACCAGAGGTGGACCAGCAGCCACGTCAGCCAGGCGATGAAGCCACTGAGATGCAGCCCCTTGATGTCCGCGACTGCGGCGCCGCGACCGATCGTGGCGAGGTTGCCCTTGTCGCGGTAGCGAAATGAGCGGCGTCTCGCGCGAGCGCAGGCGCGCGCGTATGACCTGCGCGGCGTACCGGCCCTGCTGCATGGCGACCGGGGCAACGCCCGGGTACACGACCGGCTCGCCGCCCGGCTGCCGGACACGAACCATGTCGCCGAGGGCGAACACCTCGGGATGGCCCGGAAGCGTCAGGTCGGGCTCGACGGTGACGCGGCCCGGCCCGGTCGCTCTCGGCCCCGGAGAGGTCGGCAAGCCTCCCGGCGAGCCCGGATGCCGTCACGCCGGCCGCCCAGATCACGGTGCGGCTCGAGATGCGCTCGTCCCCGACGGTGACGCCGTCAGGATCGATGCCGGTCACGGCGCGGCCGGTCATGACGGTCACCCCGAGCTTCTCGAGCGACCGTGTGGCCTTCGCCGAGAGCGACGGCGGGAAACTCGTCAACACACGGTCGGTCGCCTCGACGAGCAGGACGCGGGCGTTCCGCGGATCGATGGCGCGGAAGTCGCGGCGCAGGGTGTCGCGGGCGAGCTCACCGATCTGACCGGCCATCTCGACCCCGGTCGGGCCGCCGCCGACGACGACGAAGGTGAGCCAGGCCTCCCGCCGCGCCGCGTCGGGCTCCCACTCGGCCGCTTCGAACGCCGCGAGGAGCCGGCTACGGACGACGAGCGCGCTCTCGAGCGACTTCACCTCGGCTGCCTGGGCGCGCCACTCCTCGTGGCCGAAGTAGGAGTACTGCGAGCCGCCGGACGACGATGAGCGTGTCGTAGGGGAGCGTGGCCGGAGCCGGCACGCCGAGGACCGGACGCAGGCGGAGCTCACTCCCCACGAGGTCGAAGTCCGACACCTCGGCCATGAGCACGCGGACGTTGCGGTCGCGCCTGAAGATCGTACGAAGCGGATAGGCGATCTCGCCGGGCGTCAGCGCGCCGGTCGCGACCTGGTAGGTCAGCGGTTGGAAGAGGTGGAAGTTGCGCCGGTCGACGAGCGTCACGTCGACGGGCGCGCGCCGCAGCTTCAGGACAGCCTGAAGGCCGCCGAAGCCGCCGCCGACGACGACCACCCGATGGCGGCCGCCCGCGTCCCCCTGTCCCGGTGCGCCTTGCACGGGCGGATCGTCGCACGACGGCGGAGCGGCCCCGTCAGGGCTTGCGCAGCGCGCCCGGCTTCGGGGCGGATGTCGAGCCGCGGATGACGAGTCTGGTCGGCAGCTCGACGTGAATCTGCTCCCGCTCGCCGGTGCGAGCGAGGCGGAGCAGCAGGTTGAGGGCGGCGTGGCCCATCTCCGCGAGCGGCTGACGGACGGTCGTCAGGGCCGGCGTCACCGCGGTTGCGATGGGCCAGTCGTCGAAGCCGACGATCGAGACGTCGTCGGGCACCCGTAGCCCGCGCTCGTGCGCCGCCCGCAGCGCGCCGAGCGCGATCGGGTCGTTGAACGCGAAGACCGCAGTCGGCGGATCCGGCAGATCGAAGAGCGCCCGAGCCGCCTCCGCGCCGGGTGCGAGCTCGAAGTCCGCCCTCACGACCAGCTCGGGGTCGACGGAGAGGCCGGCCCGTGTGAGCGCCGCTTCGTAGGCACTGAGCCGCGCATCGCTGGCCACCCAGCCGGGTGGCCCGGTGATCGCCGCGATGCGCCGGTGCCCGAGCGCGATCAGGTGGCGCGTCGCCTGGTCGGCTCCCGACGCGTTGGCGACCGTCACGGTCGGAACGCGCTCGTCGAGCGCAAGCAAGGTGTCGACGACGACGAGCGGGCCGTCCGAGGCGGCGGCCAGCAGCTCCTGGCTCGACTCCTCCGGCAGCACGAGCAACGCTCCGTCCGTCGTCTGCTGGACCCGCCGCCGGAGCGCCACCTCGCGTGCATGCTCGTGGAGCGTCGACCAGACGAGAAGATCCAGCCCCTGCTCGTACGCCTCCTCCACGATGCCCGCGAGGATCCCCGAGAAGTACGAATCCGCGATGAGCGGCAGCAGCACGCCGACCGAGCCGCCGGTTGGCCGCGCCGAAGCGTCGCGTGCGCCGACGGCCGTCGCCGTCACGCCGGCTGCGGCGGGTCGACCGGGAGCTCGAACCGGATAATCGTGCCGCCGCCAGGCGGGCTCTCGAGCGTGAAGCGCCCGCCCAGTGCCTCGATGCGGTCGGAGAGGCCTGTCAGCCCTGACCCGCGCCCCGCGTCCGCGCCTCCGACGCCGTCGTCGGAGATCGTCCCCCTCACGCCGTCTGTATCGCACACGACGCGGACGGAGACCGCGGTGGCCTGCGAGTGCTTGATCGTGTTCGTCAGCGCCTCGGAAACGACGTAGTAGGCCGCGGTCTCGATCGGCGGAGAGGGCCGCTCGACGACGTCGACCGCGAGCTCGACGTCCACCGGGGCCCTCTGGACCAGCGCCCTGAGCGAGGGGCCGAGGCCGCCTCGTGACAGCTGCGCCGGATGCAGGCCGCGGGAGAGCTCGCGGACCTCCTCGACGATCGACTCCAGGTCATGCACGGCGTGCTCGAGACCGGAGCGGACGTCTTCTCCATCCTCGGGAACCGTCGCCCGGAGGCGCTGGAGGTCGAGACGGAGCGCGACCAGTCGTTGCTGCGTCCCGTCGTGGAGATCGCGTTCGACACGACGGCGCGCGTCGTCGCCGGCCGCCACGATTCGCGCGCGGGACACGATCAGCTCCGAGCGGGCGGTCGCATTCCCGATGGCCGTCGCCACGAGCTCCGTGAAGGCCGCGAGTCGCGCCTCGGCGTCCGCAGGCATGGGCTCGTCGCGCGTGTTACCCACGATGACGAGGCCCCACAGGCGCCCCTCGACGTGGATCGGCGCACCGACGGACGACCGCAGGCCGTACGCTCGGGCGACCTCGGCCGGCTCGCCCGTCGCGTCGTCGTAGCTGCCCATGCGTGCTGGGCGCCCGGTCTCGAGCACGATCGTGCTCAGGTTCTGGCCGCCGCGCTGCGGGCGCGCGCCCAGGGCCGGAGTGGTGCCCGCCGCGCTCCATGCGCCGACCAGGACAACGGCACCGTCCGGATCGGCTCGCTCGAGCAGCGCGACATCGCCCAGCTGACGGCCGACCTCCTCGGTCACGGCGGCGAACACGTCGGCCGGGGATGCTGCCCCGGCGACGAGCGTCGCCACCCGACGCAGCGCCGCCTGCTCGTCTGCGAAGACGCGTACGGCCGTGTGCGCCATCGCGTTCGCGACCGCCGTCGCAACGAGCTCCGTGAAGGCCGCGAGCCGCACCTCGGCGCCCGGCGGAAACGATTCCTGCCTCGTGATCGCAACGAGCATGACGCCCCACAAGCGGCCCTCGACGACGATCGGTGCGGCAATCGACGACCGCCAGCTGTGCCGGTGTGCGA
This sequence comes from uncultured Thermoleophilia bacterium, assembly GCA_963710465.1. Classification (GTDB taxonomy): domain Bacteria; phylum Actinomycetota; class Thermoleophilia; order Gaiellales; family Gaiellaceae; genus JACVRM01. The sequence goes on along the minus strand of CAVQAQ010000002.1, from coordinate 46,635 downwards.
TCTCCGCCGCCTCGCCCGTCGCGTCCTCGTAGTCGTCGAGACGGGCCGGTTCGCCTGTCTCCGCCACGATCGTCGTCACGTTCCGGCCGCCGAGGCCCGTGCGTGTCCCCACCGGGATGCCGGGCGGCGAAGCGCTCCAGGTTCCGATCGCAATCGCCCCGTCGGCGTCGTAGCGACCGAGAACCGTCAGGCTTGCGTCGAGCACCTCGCCCACCTCGACGGCCACCGCCTCGAACACCTCCTCCGGCGACGCGTCGTGGGCGACCAGCGTCGCGACGCGGCGAAGCGCCGCCTGCTCCTTGGCGACCACGCGGAGGTTCTCACGCGCGTCCACGTTCGAGATCGCGGTCGCCACGAGCTCCGTGAAGCGGCCGAGACGATTCTCGCTGTCGAGCGGCAGCGGCTCCGACTCCGACGTCCCGATGCAGATGGCTCCCCAGACGGCTCCGTCGACGGTGATCGGAACGCCGACGGAGGAGCGGTACCCCGAGGCGCGGGTGCGGGCCGCGATCGCGCCGTCGAGGTTCGAGAAGTCGTCGATCCGGGCGGGCCGGCCCGTCTCGAAGACGGCCGCCGAGACGCTGGCCCCGTCGAGGGGCCACCGGCTGCCCACGGGGAATGCCGGATCGTTGCGCGCCGCGAGCACCTCCATCGACCCATCGGGGTCGTAGCGCAGCAGCCAGGCTGCCGGAGCTCCGAGCACTTGTCCGGCCTCGTCGAGGACGGCCGTGTACAGGCGGGCGCTCGGAGCGCCTTCGGCGACCAGCGTCGCCACCCGATGAAGTGCCGCCTGCTCGTCGGCGAGGCGGCGCACGTCGTCGATCGCCTGGGTCCTCGAGATGGCCGCGGCGACGAGCTCGGTGAACGCGATCAGCCGGGCTTCGATGTCCTCCGGCGATTCCGTCGACAGCACCAGTCGCCCCGTGTAGCTGCCGGTGAAACCGGGCAGGCCCTCGCGTCGGCGCGCCTTCCGTCCCACCGCAACCATCCCCCAGACGGCCCCGTCGACCGCGACCGGGACGCCGATGCCGCTCTTCACTCCTGTCTCCCGGGCGGCGGCGGCAACTGGTCCGGAGACGTCGGCGAAGTCGTCGATGCGCGCCGGTCGCACCGTGTTCCGCACCTTCGTGTTCAGGCTCGATTCGTCGGGCGACCACCGGCTGCCGACAGGGAAGCTGGGGTCGTCGACGGAGGCGACGACGATCGACGTGCCGTCCTCCTCGTAGCGTACGACCGACGCGGAGGAAACATCGAGGATCCGCACGGCTTCTTCCGCCACCGCGGCGAAGACATCGGCGGGCAGGGCGCCTTCCGCCACCAGAGTCGCAACCCGTCGGAGCGACGCTTCCTGGTCGGTAAGGCGGCGACGTCGGTCGCGTGCCTCGGCCTGAGAGACCGCGATGCCCACGAGCTCGGTGAAGTCCACGAGGCGCAGCTCGATCCCGTCCGGCAGCGGCTCGCCCTGGGCCGTCCCGGCCCAGATCATTCCCCAGACCGCACCGTCGACGAGGATCGGCGCGCCGGCCGCGGACCAGACGCCCGAGTCGCGCACAGAGGCAGCGATCGTGCCCTCGAGAGCCGAGTAGTCGTCGATCCGGGCGGGCCGCCCCGTGTCGAGGACGGTCCCGGACAGGCACGGGCCGTCGATCGGCCAGCTGCCGCCCACCTGAAAGCCGGGCACGTTGAGAGAGGCCACAACGGTGGACATCCGACCCGAGTCGAAGCGATCGATCGAGATCGACGGGAGTCCAAACGCGGACGCGATCTCCTCCGAGGCGGCGCGGAAGACGTCGGTGACCGACGCCCCCTCCGCCACGAGCGTCGCGACCCGCCTGAGTGCCGCGGTCTCGCGGGCGGTCGGATCCGCGGGCTCGCCGCCGTCGCTGCGGGGGGCGTCAAGGGCAGGCTGTTCGGCGTCCGCGCCGATCGGGTCGAGCATCCGTCCTTCCTCGCTGGGGTACTGGCGAGAACGTACGACCGGTTGGAGCCGTTCGCCTCTGAAGAATGACTGATACTCAGGTGCTCCGGCTGACCGCCGGGCGCGGAAATGCCTGGCGCCACGTTCGAACCGCGATCAGTGATGCGAGCAGCAGCACCACCAGCGCGAACATGCCGTGCAGCGCATGTACCCACGGCGAGTTGCCGATGTCCTTTGCGAGGGATGCCTGCAGCGCGCCGACCACGAAGAGCGCGACGCTCAACCAGATCTCCGATCGGTCGTCCCGCCAGCCGATCAGCGCGGTGAGGAGCACGATCAGCTCGAACAACACGACCACGCGCCCGACCATCATGTGCCTGTCGAGGGCGCCGGACTCGCCGAAGATGAACGCGGCGATCAGGTAGACCTGGACGAAGACGAGCAGTACGACCGCCGCCGCCGCGATCGGATGGGCTGTGCGGGCGAAGCGCCTGAGAGCCGTCATGGCGAGATGGTCGCGCCGGGGTCAGCCCAGGGCATCAGTCGATCACACCATCGATTGCGGCGAGCCCGCACGCCTGCGCAGCGCGCACGCAGAGTCCGCAGGCATTCCGCGATCTCTCCGATGCGCGAGGCGACACGAGTTACGCCGCGCATTGAGTCCGAGGAACGGAGAAGACATGACCACGGCTGTGATCGGTGTTGGGAATATCGGAGGTGCTCTCGCGCGTGACCTGACGCGAGGCGGTGACGACGTCGTCCTGGCTGCTCGGAGCGAAGCGGACGCGGAGGCAGAGGCGAGGGAACTGGGAAGCCGAGCCTCAGCGGCGCCCGTACGCGACGCGATCGATGCCGCCGATGCCGTGGTGCTCGCGATCTGGTTGGACCAGTCGAGGGAGCTGATTCCGACGATTGCGGACCTCCTCGGCGGCAAGGTGGTCGTCGATCCGTCGAATCCGATCGGGTTCGACGAGGCCGGAGAGCCCGTCCGCACGCTGCCCGAGGGAGTGTCTTCCGGCTCTGTCGTCGCCGGCCTGCTCCCTGCGGGTGCTCATTACGTGAAGGCGTTCGGAACGCTCGGTGCTCCGTCGCTGGCCGCGGAGGCGTTTCGCGAGCCGCGCCGGGCCGTCCTCTTCTATGCGACCGACGACGACGTGGCCGCGGCGGCGGCTGAGCGTCTCATCGCCGCCGCAGGGTTCGATGCCGTCAAGGCCGGCGGTCTTGCCGACGCGGCTCGGCTCGAGACCCCGGGCGGGGATCTCCAGCAGGCTCGGGCTGAACGGACGTGTCCTCGACGTCGACGAGGCGCGCGCCGCCGTTGCCGCTGCGCGCGCGGCGGCCTGAGCACGATGACCAGCCTGCCCATTCGCGATCAGGCGAGCGACCATCTGCTCACCCCGAAGAACTGCGCGCTGCTCGTCATCGACTATCAGCCGGTCCAGGTCGGCTCCGTCGCCTCGATGGCCCGTCGCGACCTCGTGCTGAACATCGTGGCCGTTGCCCGGACGGCGAAGCTGTACGGCGTACCCGTCGTGCTCTCGACGGTGAACGTCAAGACCGGCGCGAACCAGCCGACCATCCATCAGCTGGCCGACGTACTCCACGGCGTCGAGGCCATCGACCGAACGTCGATCAACGCCTGGGAAGACCAGGAGTTCCTCGCCGCCGTCAAGGCAACCGGTCGCAAGAAGCTGCTCATGACCGCACTGTGGACGGAGGCCTGCCTCACCTTCCCGACGCTCGACGCTCTCCGAGAGGGATACGAGGTCTATCCGGTCGTGGACGCCGTCGGGGGCACCTCGGTCGAGGCACACCGAGCCGCGCTCGAGCGTGTCGTCCAGGCCGGCGCGCAGCCGACGAGCTGGGTCCAGGTCCTCTGCGAGCTGCAGCGCGACTGGGCGCGCAAGGAGACCGCGGGGCAGTTCGCCGAGCTCGTCTTCGCCGTCGAAGGCCGTTAGCCGAGGTGGCCGCGTACGGGGCCACTACACCGTGCGATCATCACAGCGAGCGGACGTGTCGACGGCGGACCATCACTCCGAGTATCTGGCCAGGGCGCTAGCAGCCCTCACGCCCGAAGGGCACGCTCGGGTGGATCAGCTCCTGGACCAGCTCGCCGGGGTCGTCGGCGATCACGAGGCCGTCGCCCGCTTCGCCGCGGCCCGCAAGGCCGAGGCCGATGGCGGGGAGCACGGAATCTGCCGGCGTCGGCCCCGGACGCGTGCTCAGCCGTCACGAGCTGGACATCCTGTTAACCGGCTTCACGGAGATCCGTGATCAGGAGCCGCTGGACGACGTCGGGGACTGGGCGAACGCCGTCGTGGCGCTACTCGAAGACGAAGCTGAGCACGGCCCGGCGGACTGAGGCGGATCGGTGGACACAAATCGCCTGGTGCTCGTAGCCCGTCTCAAGCCCGGCGGCCGGGACCGCGTACGCGAGCTGATCGCCGCGGGACCCGACCCGGAGATCGCAGCGATGTTCGACCGCGTCGGAGTTTTCCTGACCGACGACGAGGTCGTCTTCTTCAACGAGGGCGAGCGCGCGGACGAGTCGATGCGCGCGTTCTTCGACGATCCGGTCCGTTCGACGGCTCTGACCCCCTGGCTGGCCGTGTTCGACGGCCCACTGCGTCGCGCGCGCGAGGCGTACTTCGTCGACCGAGGCGGCTGAGTCCTCGTGGCGATGGAGTACGAAGTCCAGCGGCTCGAACTCGGCGACGTCGTCCTCGTGAGCCTTCCCGGGGAGGACGAGGAGGTCGAGGCGACGGTCATCCGGGATATCGATCGCACCGCAACGACCGTCCGGGCGATGATGCGAGTGCAAGGACGGGACGATTTCATCCAGGAGTGGCCGCTCGGCGAGATGGTGACCGTCGTGCGCGGTCCCTGAACGCTCGCCTCGGTCGCCCTCGACGCCGCCCCCCGCCGAACGCTGCTCGCGCGCCAGTGAACGCGCCAGGGTCTTCCACTGGCGCGAACGGTTGCCCGAGGTGCGATCCTTGAGGAGTCAAGCAAAATCACGTGAAGGCCGCAAAGTTCGACGCCTCCGGTCCCGGCCGCACCGTCTCGATGGGGTGAACGAGCAGCTCGGCGCCGGTCGGCCGCCTGGTTCACCCGCTTGGGATGACGTGGCCTACAGCGCCCGCCCGTACCGTCGGCTGCAGAGGGCACGCGGTATCCGCGCTGCCAGGTTCCCCATGCGGCGGTCGACAACAGCCGCCCGAGAGAGGAGGCCCGATGGCAATCGGCCCCGTGCAGTTGCTGGTCATTGGCTTCAGCCACCCCGAGTTCCACGGCCAGATCAAGGCGGAGCTGCAGAAGCTCCGTGACAGCGACACGGTGCGCGTGATCGACGCGCTCGCCGTGCACAAGGACGCGGCAGGCGAGATCGAGATCGAGCATCTGAGCAACCTCACCCGCGACGAGGCGATCGAGATGGGCAGCAAGATCGGCGCCCTGATCGGGCTCGGCGTCGAAGGCGAGGAAGGCTTCGAGGCAGGCGCGATCGCAGGCGCTGACAAGGCCGCAGCAGAGGGCATCCACGCGTTCGACGACGAAGAAGCGTGGGACGTCGTCGAGGACATCCCGAACGACTCGGCCGCGGCTCTCCTGCTTATCGAGCACCACTGGGCGGTTCCGCTTCGCGATGCGATCGCCTCCGCCGGCGGCTTCCGGATCAGCGATGGCTTCATCAGCCCGCTCGACCTCGTCGCGATCGGTCTGGCCTCGGCGGAGGAGGCCGACCAGCTTCATGCGCTCGAGACCAAGAAGGCTCCAGTAGCCGTCTAGTCCGACGTGATCACCAAGCAAGGGAGGTACACGATGATGGGTGGCCGCAGAGTCGCGCGGAGAACCTCACGTCGCGTTTCGCGCCGGAACTGAGCGCGACCGAGACCGGTCAGGGCCGGGGCTTCAGCCTCGGCCCTGACGTTGATTCCCGAGCAACCCGGAACGGGTCGTTGATCACGCACCCAAGGAAGGGACGATGAGTACAGGGCGTCCGTGAGGGCCGCTCCGACCACGGCGGCGAGAGCCAGGGAGGCGAGGCGCCCGCGCCGCGTCGCTCGCCCACCGTACGCCATCCCGATCGCGAGGACAGATACCCCCGATGATCAGCGCCATGACGACGAGGAAGGACACGGTGCCACTCGCATCACCCGACGGCAACGGGTGAACCCGGACGATGTCGAGCTTCTGGTGGAGGGCGGCCGCAGCAGCCCCGAACGCGGTGCTGAGCGCCGTCGCCCCCGCGAGGCCCGCCGCCGGAACGACGATCAACGTGGCTCCCGCCGGGCCTGCGACGAGCGCACCGTCGATTCTTCCGCCGTCGATCGCGTCGCGAGCGGCCGATTCGCTCGGGTATCGCGTCGTCCTAAACGAGAACTGCTTCCCGACCACCACCGGCAGCGGAGAGGCACCGACGACCCCGGACGCCACGTCGTGAGGCTTCGGATCGTGAAGGGCGCCGACGTACGAGAGCACGAACAGCGCCTGCACGAAGAGCACGACCCCGATTGCCACGATCAGCAGCGGAACCCCGCTGAGACTGGCCGTCCGCTCCGACGCGCTTGCCATGACGGAGCGCTACTCGCGCATCAGCATCGCGGCGGCCTCGCGCTCGAGGTCCATGTACGCCTCGCCGCTGTAGATGACGCTCGTTCCGCTCGCCTGAGACTGGCGCCGCGGCGTCGCACGAACGCTTCATCCGGTGTGGATGAAGCCCGCGCGGCCACTGCACGAACTGCGGGCGCGATCCTCGGAGGGTCGCACTGCAACGCCCCTCCATCACACAGGCTGCGACATCGGGCCACCGACGACCACGGAGCGCGCCTACAAGGGAAAATAGGCACGTGACTGTCCGGCTGACCGTCGAGTCCAGCGAGGGCGGCGGCACCACCATCGCCGCCGACGTCCCGTTGCGATGACGATTCGCATCCTCATCGTCGATGACCACGCCGTCGTCCGCAGCGGGCTCCGCCGGGTGCTGGAGGCGGAGGACGACTTCGAGGTGGTGGGCGAGGCCGGGAACAAGCGCAACGCCGTCTTCGAGGCGCGCGCGCTTGTGCCCGACATCGTCCTCATGGACGTGGTCATGCCGGGAGAGAGCGGCATCGAGGCTACGCCGGCGGTGCTGCACGAGGCGCCAGAGGCCAAGGTTCTCATGTTGTCGATGCAGGACGATCCCCAGTACGTGCGCGAAGCATTCGCAGCGGGCGCAACGGGGTACGTCCTCAAGGAGGCCGCCGACACGGAGCTGGTACAGGCGATCCGTGAGGTCGCGAGCGGCGGACGCTACGTCCACGCCGCCCTCGGGGCGCGGATGATCGCGTCCGATGCCAAGGAGAAGCGGCGAGCCGAGGAGGACCCGCTGTCCGACCGCGAGCGCGAGATCCTCCGGCTGCTCGCGCTCGGCCACACAAACCAGGAGATCGCACAGATGCTCTACATCTCGGTGCGCACGGCCGAGACGCACCGCGCCCACATCATGCAGAAGCTGCGCCTCTCGACCCGCGCCGAGCTCGTGCGCTACGCGCTCGACCAGGGACTCCTGGCCGAGCGCGAGTAGCGCGCCACCTCACTGGTAGCGCAGTGCCTCCGCCGGGTACACGCGCGACGCTCGCACCGCGGGCGCGAGCGTCGTCAGCATCGCAACGGCGTAGACGACGAGGAAGATCACCCCCAGGCTCAGCCAGGGCACCGTGAACGCGAGCGTGTCCCAGCCGGGCTGCCTGGCGGTGTCCGCGACGACGTTGTACGAGATGACCAGCCCGAGGAACGTCCCGACGACGATCGCAGTCAGCGCGACGAAAGAGGACTCGAGCATGAAGGCGGCCTGGATCATGCGCCGCTGGAACCCGATCGAGCGCAGCACTCCGATCTGCTGCCGGCGTTCCACGACCGCGCGGGCCGTGATGACGCCGAGCGCCGCGACGCCGACGACCAGGCCAAGCCCCATGAACGCCTCGATCAGTAGGTTGAACGTCTTCGATGTGCTCACCTGGTCGTCGAGGGTCTGCTGCAGCGACTCCGCGTCCATCCCGTTCGTCATGAAGGCGGACTCGAGCTTGTCGGCGGTTGCCGCCGCGTCGGCGCCGGGACGGAGCCTGAACCAGTACGTCGTCGGGGCCGCGCGGTCACCGAACGTCGCCGCGAGCGTGCGCTGCGCCGTGAAGACGCCGGATAGCGCCCCGCTCGACGCATCTTTGAGGATCCCGATCACCTTCAGGTGCAGTTCCTCCCCGGTGACCTGATCGCGAGCCTCGATCGGTATCGCCTTGAAGCGCCCGTCCTCGAGGTAGAAACCGGACAGGCGAAAGTCCGGCAGCGCGCCGAAGTTCCAGTTGTCGCGGCGCGGCGCGACCAGCGGGTCGACGACGGCCAGGTTCGGCTGCGTGCGTACAGCGCGCCAGACGTCGGCCTGCGAGCGATAGCCGTCCGCGATTGCCGCGAAGCCATAGGTCGTGTTCCGCAGAAACGTGTCGTCGAGTCCCGACACCGGGTATGTCGCGAGGCCGCGGCCGGTTCCCGACTGGCGGAGGTCGAGCAGCACGGTCGACTGCGCCGCGGCCACCTGGACCTCTCCGTGAGGAATGGTCGCGGTCCGCGCGATCGCAGCTCGGATGTCCCCGATCGGACTGGCCGGGGCGACGGCACCGCGCACGTCGTAGCCGCCTCCGAAGACGCCGACGTCGTCCCACGCCGCGGCGAACGAGCCGGAGATCGTGGTTCCCGTGACGAGCGTGAAGACCACGAGCGTGAACATCGCGAGCGTCACTCCCGTTCGGAACATGCTCCGCAGCGGGTAGGCGATCGAAAGCTTCAGTACCGGCGCGACGGACCGCATCCGTCCGAAGACGCGGGTCAGGCCGCCCAGCAGCAACGGCGCGTTGTACATGATCACCCAGGTGGCGCCGATGACGACCATGAGGCCGCCGGCCAGGAAGTACGAGTAATCCATCGAGAAGTCGGCGATGACGTCCCACGTCTCGAGCGGCAACAGTACGAACACGACGATCGCGAGCCCCGCAGCCGTGTACGCGAACCGGACGGGGACGCCGAGCGCGCGAGCAACCGCCGCGAGCCCGATGACGGTGAGCGAGAAGCCGAGCATGAACGAGGTTCCGTTGCTCGCTCCGATCCCTGAGACGAGGAGCAGGACGCCGAACACGACCGCGAGGACCGGGAGGATCAGGCGGCGCCGGCGTCGCTTCGGCCGGGCCGGATCGGGCAGGTTGCGGACGGCCGCCGTGATGTTCAAGACGCTCACGCGCCACGCCGAGACCGTCACGACGACGAGCGTCAGGAGGACGCCGAGCGCGTAGGCAAGCACGATGCTCCCGAGCGTGACGCTGTACAGGATGTCGATGCCGAAGCGCGTGAACGCCGCTGCGAGCACATAGACCATGCCGTACGCGACCGCGAGCCCGAGCGCAACGCCGACGACCGCCGCCATCAGGTCGTACGCCACGCCCTCGAAGAGGTACATCTCGACGAGATGCCCGCGGCGCGTGCCGACGGCGCGTGCGATCCCGAGCTCACCCCGCCGCTCGGCGGCGAGCATCACGAAGATCAGGAAGATCAGCAGGAAACCGGCAGCGATCGAGAAGCCGCCGAACGTCGTGAAAAGCGACATGAAGGCGTTGCCCTGCGTGTCGGCGAGCTTGAGACCGTCCTTCTTCGAGTCGTCGATCGAGAGTCCATAGCGGCTGACGGTCGGCGCCAGGAACGAGATGACCTGGTCGCTGAGCTTTGCCCCCGCGAGGGCGTCACCGTCGTTCGAGATCAGGACCTGCTCGATCAGCCCGTGGATGTTCAGCAGGCGCTGCCCCGTTGCGAGTGGCACCAGCATTGCCGCGCCCGACGTGCCCGCACCGTCGAACGCGACGATGTCCCGGACGAAGAACGGGTGCGACTGGCCGCGGGTCAGCACACGGACCCGGTCACCCGTGTGGGCCTGGAGCTTGTCGGCCGCCTTGCCGTTCAGGTAGAGGTCGTTGGGGCCGAGGTTCGCCAGTGAGACAGGGCCGTGCCGACCTTTAATCGTGCCGAAACCGGCCATGGCGCGCGGGTCGGTCGCGAACAGGGCGACCCGCGGTTCGTTCCGGCGCGTCCGTGGCACCTGGAGCGAGACCCGCTCGATGATCGCGGGCGCGACGCCGTCGATCCCGTCGAAGCCCCGCGCGGCAGTGCGAAGGCTCGCGTATGCGGACGCATCGAAGGCCGTCATCCGCGTGGAACCTGCCTGGAAATCCGTCGAAACGCTGTCCACGTAGACGATCTCGTCGGTGTTGCCGAGTGCCGTCACGACCGAAGAGCGGATGGTGTGACTCATGGTGTCGCCGGTCGCGAGCGCGGCGGCGATGATCGTGGTGCCGAGCATCAGGCCCACCACGATCAAGGCCGTTCGGCCGCGGCGGCGACGGATGTTGCGCAAGCCGAGCTTCAGGAAGACCCGGTTTCGCGCCGCGAGCACCGCGACGACACCCAGCGTGACGCCGAGCGCAACGGCGGTACCGAAGGCGAGCGCACCGGTCGGTATGCCGAAGAGTTCGTCCATGACCGTCTCCTAAACCGGAGCGACCGACGGGGTCTCGACCAGGGCGACCTCGTACCGCTCCCTTCCAGGCGGCGCGCTATACAGCGTTGCGAAGCGCGCGAGCTGCTCCGAGTAGAAGCCGCCGGACGATTGCGCGTCTGCCTGCTCCTCCGTCTCCCAGAATGTCATCAGCAGCGCTTTGCCCTCCGGGGTGGTCAGCACGTACGCGCCGGCATATCCCTCCTGTTCCGCGAGAACAGGAACGACGTCACGTTCGTACAGCGCGACCGCGTCGGCGATGTCGATGCGGAGCGGGTCGATCTCGAGCAGCGTTACGCGGGCATACATTGCTTCCTCACCTCCAGGACGTGCTGCTCGGCGACCTCGCCGTCGAGCATGCGGATGATTCGGTCGGTGGCGCGCCCGACGGCGATGTCGTGGGTGACGATCAGGAACGTCACCCCGCGCGCGAGATTCAGACGGCGCATCAGCTCGGTGATCTCCGCCGCGTTCTCGGAGTCGAGGTCACCGGTGGGCTCGTCGGCCCAGACGATCGCCGGATCGTTCACGAGCGCTCGAGCGATGGTGACGCGCTGGCGCTGGCCGCCGGAGAGCTCGTCGGGGATGTGGTCGGCCCAGTCGGCCAGCCCGACCATGTCGAGCGCCTCGAGCGCGCCCCGCCGAGCCTCCTTTTGCGATCGGCGGGAGACGAGAAGCGGGAGCTCGACGTTCTCGACGGACGTGAGCACCGGCATCAGGTTGTAGAACTGGAAGACGAAGCCCATGCGGCGCGCGCGGTAGTCGGTGCGCTCGCGATCGCTCAGCTCCGAGAGCGGGACGCCCTCGATCACGACCTCGCCTTCGTCGACGTCGTCGAGCCCCGACAGGCAGTTGAGCAGCGTCGTCTTGCCGCAGCCCGACGGGCCCATGATCGCCACCATCTCGCCGCGGCCGACTGAGAGGTCAACGCCGCGCAGCGCGCGCACCGAGACCATTCCCGTGTCGTAGGTCTTACGGACGCCACGCGCCTCGACGATCGCATCGATCGCATCGATCGCATCGATCGCATCCTCGGCGCGCGCCTCGACGACGGCCGGCTCGAGCACAGCTTGCATGGACATGCGGCCTCCCTTCGAGTTCGGCCGGGTTGTCCGTCGGGACGGCGCCGGGCTTATCCGTCTCGATACTGAATCGAATTCGGGGTTTCCCGCTGCCTCGCAAGCACGCCGAACGTTGCGGCTTTTCCGCGACGCGCACCCCGGCCCTCCCGGACGTGAGGACTGGGCATCCCGGGGACCATCCGACCATGCAGTCGACGTATGCGATCACCTGGCGGGAGGCGACCGGGATGCAGTACTCGGGCCGCCTCGAGCTGAAGGCCGGCTACCTGCGCCTCGAGGGAGGCAACTCGACGACCGGCGGAGCAAGGCACGTGCCGTACGCCGACGTGGCAGCAATCGGCATGGCCCGCCGCGATTCCGAGCGAATCGACGGGCGGCAGACCCTCCTGATCGAGCGCCGCGAGGGTGGGCTGCTGCGTATTGCAGCGGTCGGCCAGCCCGGCGTACTCGCGGAGGTTGCCGAGCAGCTCGTCGCCGCCACCCGTGACGCCGTCGGCGACAGCGATGTCGCCCCCTAGTACCTACGAGCGGCGCGTGACGAGAACCGAGCACGCCGCGCGGAGCGCGACACGCTCGGCGACCGATCCGAGCCGGTCGACGCCGTGAAGACCTCGATTGCCGACGATGAGCAGGTCTGCCCTCTTGGACACAGCGATCAGCGCCGTCGCCGCGTCCTCGCCCGACCTTTCCGCGCTCCGGTGCGTGATCTGCTCCACCGCAGGCGCGTCGGGCGGATCGCCGCCGAATGCGACGAGGGCGGTCAGGCGCGCTCCGAACCGGCGGGCAATGCGGCACCCCGTCACGTAGGCAAGCGCTGACTCCGGTGAGCCGTCAAGACCCACGACGACCTCTCTCGGAGGAGTCGCAGCGCCCGGACGGGTGACGAGGACGGAGCAAGGCGCCGCCTGCAAGATCTCGACCGCGGTCGAGTCTGGCATTGCGGCAACAACGACCAGCGTGTCCGCCGCCCGCTGGAGCTCTTCGAGCAGCGCGACCGACAGCGGCGCGGGTGCGATGGTCGTCGTGGAGGGCGTGACGTTCGGGGGCAGTGACCGGAGGGCGTCCCTGACAGTTCCTCGGGCACGGTCGCGGTTACGGCGAGCATCGAGGAAAATGGGTGGCGGGCCTTCGCGGCGATCATCGACCTCATAGGCTGCGAGCAGTTCGAGAGTCCCCTCCGGCGCCGTGAGCAGCGAGCCCTGACAAGCCGCCGCGAGTCCGGACGGAGAATCGTCGAGACCCACGAGCACGTGGGAAAAGCACGCGTCGGCCGCAACGCTCTGGGTCAGTGCTGCGCTCATACCTCGACCGTAAGCCGAGAACGCCCGGGGAGCATCCGCGGCCGCTCGGACTCCGCGACCAGGAAGTACTGACCCGAGCGGGCGGCGCCCCTCACTGATCGCCGGCCCGTCTCCCGCGTCGCGGGAAGCCGCCGCGGCCGGCCACTGTCCGGGAGAACCACGACGCCGAGTCGGCGCGACCGCGGATACGGCGCGGTTGGCGAGCGGCGACGACCGGAGCGAAAGGAGTAGCCATGATTGAGATGTCGACGATCGACACGCTTCACCAGCAGCATGAGCACCTCCGCGTGGGCCTCGGCGAGATTCGCGCCTCGGCGCGGGAGCTTCCGAACCTTGCGCCCGGCGAGCGCTCCCTGCTCATCTCGCGCGTCGTCGAGTACCTGAGACGCACCGTGCTTCCAGAGGCAACGGTGGAGGAGCGGGGGCTCTACGCCGAGGTGCGCCGGGTGCTCGCCGATCCCAAGGTCACCGAGACGATGGAGTACGACCACCGGGCGATCGAAGCGATGGCCGAAGCCCTCGCCGGCACCCCCGTCCGCTGGACCGAGTCGCTGCAGCAGCTTCTCTACGGCATCGCCGCCCTCATCGAGCTGCACATCGACAAGGAGGAGCGGATCTACCTCGAGCTCGTCGAGCCGGCGAGTTGATCGCGAGCGCTGAGGCCGCACGCGTGCGGCCTCAGCGCTCGTGTTCGGTCACACGGCCAGCGACATCGGGCGCCTCGGGCGCCTCGACGCAACCCGCTCCGGCACTACAAGCACCGGACACGGCGCTACGTGCAAGAGGCGCCTGGCGAAGCTTCCGAGCAGCGCACCTCGCGTGCCGCAAACGATGAGGTCTCCTCCGACCTCCCTGGTGATGTCTGCGACGGCGACCGGAGCGTCGTGGTGCGTCCTGCGCACGACGAGCTCGACATCGATGCCTTCGCCGCGAAGCTCCTCGACCTGGCTCCGGATCTTGACTCGCCGGTCGCCTTCGTCGGGAAGCACCGGCCAGGCTGCGGCTCGGCCGCTGAGCTGCTGGTCGCAGTGCACTGCGACGATGCGTCCGCCGGCAGCCTGCGCGAGCTGAACCGCCTCGTCGAGTGCAAGGTCAGCCTGGGGGGATCCATCTGTGGCCCAGATGATCGTCCTGTACATCTCGTGCCTCCTCTCCGTTGGGTCGGCGCCGGCGACGTGAGCTCGCTTCAGTCGATCCGTGCGCCCCGAGCTAGTGAGCCGGGCGAGTCCGGTCGTTCCTGTCGTTCCGGTGGCGCAGGACGGAGCCCACGCCGAGAAAGCCGAGCGCGCCCAGACAGACGAGCCAGACACCGAAGACTCCGATCCACAAGGCCCAGTTCCATGTGTGCATCCAGGTGTGCATGCCAAGGGCCTCGCCGCTACGACCCGGCGCGCCATCGGGTTCCGCGCGGATCGGTGTTGCGTGAAAGGCGCAGGCGGGCGGAACGGCGTGTCCCACGCGGGACCGCGGAGACGTCGGCCGCTGCGGCCCCGCCTTCTTTCCGCCTCCTTCGTGACTGTGCCGGGACGAACGCGGCCTCCCGACTGCGACCGGCGACCCCGGCTTTCGGGCCTGAGCGCAGCGTCGCCTCGAGCTCGAACAGGGCTTCCTGCTCTAGCTCGCGTGCACGCTGCGCGCTGAGGTGGAGCTCGGCGCCGACCTGCTGCAGCGACCGTTCGTCCCCGTCGAGGCCGAAGTGCGCGGCGATCACCGCGCGCTTGCGGTCGGACAGGCCGGCGAGCGCCTCGGCGAGCATCAGCTTCCGCTCATGAGCGAGCGCCTCGTCCTCGGGATCGAGCGCCGCAACGTCGGCCAGCACCGTGCCCATCGTCCAGCCGCCGTCTCCAACGGTCTCGTCGAGCGAGATCAGCGGCGAGGGCAGCGTCAATGCCTGCTCAACGACTGCCACGGTGAATCCCGTCGCGGCCGTGATCTCGTCGACGGAGGGAACCCGTCCCTGTTCCATCGCGAGACGCGCCCAGGCACGCATGACCGCCCGGCGTCGCTCGACCACGTGACGTGGCAAGCGCACGAGCCTCCCTGCGTTCGTCAGGGCGCGCGTCATCGCGCGCCGGATGTGCCAGAACGCATAGGTCCGGAACGCGGCCTCGCGCGTCTCGTCGAAGTCGTCGAGCGCCTCCAGAAGGCCAATCGATCCTTCCTGGACGAGGTCCTCCGCCGGGAGCCCTAGCCCTCGGTATCGCGCCGCGACAGCCATGACGAGGCCGAGGTTGCGCTTGACCACTTGCTCGCGTGCATCAGGATCTCCGGCCCGAGCCGCCGTGAGCAGCCGACGGTCGTCGTCCGGCGCCGGCGCGGTCGAATGCTTCTCTGCGGCGACTGCATTCATGTCCGTCGCCCTGACGGTATGGACGCGCCCGCCGAAGAGCATCCGGAGAATGCACAGAGCCGGCGCGGGAACTACCGAACGGCCGAGGACGTGGCCGGCTGGCCGAGCACGCCGTGCCGGCCCGCGCCGATTGTCTCGCCGGATCTCCGACGTTAGGTTCAGAGCCATGGACGCAATCGAGATCGCAATGGCAGAGCGGAAGCTCTCGGCGGCGAACGGCGGCTACCGGATCGTCCACCAGTCGCCTGGACTCGAGCTCGGCGTGTACGTGCTCGTCGCGCCCGAGCCTGACCATCAGCAACCGCACGACCGCGACGAGGCGTACGTCGTGCTGAAGGGCCGCGGGACGCTCGAGGTGGAGGACGAGCGTGTCGACCTCGAGGTTGGCCAGGCTGCCTTCGTTCCGGCCGGCGCGAACCACCGCTTCGTCGGCTACGAGGGGCTGAGCGTCCTCGTCATCTTCACCGGCACGGGAGCCGGTGAACGGGCTGCACCCTCGCTGCCCACGTGATGTGACGGTCGCCGTGAAGCCACGGCGGGGCGCGCTCTGACGGTCCTGACGAGAGCGCGGTCCGGCCGGCGGCGAACCGCCGGCCGAACCAGCGGCTGAGCAGTCAGCGGACGACCAGGACCGAGCACGGCGCTTCGTGCGCGACCTGCTCGGAGACCGAGCCAAGCGCGCGGAAACCGTGCAGCCCGCGGCTCCCGACGATGACCAGATCGGCGTCGGCGCCGGCGGCGACCAGTGCCGTCACCGGCTCGTTTTGCAGCTGCTCGAACGACTCACCCGCGAGTACCTGCGAGACGGAGTCGACGTCCACCCCATGCCCGCCGTCAGCCACAACCGGCCACAAGCACGCGCCGAAGCGCGTGCAAAGGCTCCGGGCGACTTGAAGAGCCTGCCCCGACTCCGGCGAGCCGTCAACCCCGACGACCACGGTCGCCGGTGGGCTGGCAACGTCCGCGCGGGCGATCAGGACCGAGCACGTTGCCTTGTGGATCAGCTCCGTGGCGGTCGAGCCGAGCACGATGCCGCGCAACCTGCCTGTGGCGTGCGTCCCCACCGCGATAGCGCTCGCGTGCTCGCGATTCGCCTCCCCGAGGAGCTCCTCCCAGGGGCGACCGCCCCGTAGCCGCCTGGTGCTGGCTCGTATCGATTGGGGGATCGCCGTGCGAGCGGCTTCAAGCGCCTCGTCGGCCTGCTCGACCAATGAGGGCTCGTTGCCATACATGGGCGCGAACAAGCCTCCGCCACCCACGACGGCTGTCGCCATGTCGTAGGCCGAGACCAGCATCAGCCGGCCCTTCGGATCAAGCAGCGACGCGGCCTGCCGGGCGGCCTCGATGCCCTCTGGCGACCCGTCGACTGCGACGACGACCTGCGTGAAGACGCTGGATTCCGGCGCCTCGACAGGCGCGGTCGCCCTGCTGTTGGGACTGGCGATCATGTCGCCCACCTCCTTGGTGACGGTGCCGGGAGGTTCCCGGCTCTTCTACGGCAACGGGCGCCGACACGGGGCGACGAAGCGCATCGTCGAGCTCTCTGAGAGCTTCCCGCTCGAGCTCTCGCATGCCCTTGGGGCTTAGACCGAGCTCCACTCCGATTTGCTGCGGTGGCCGCGGATCACCGTCGAGGCCGAAGTGCGCCGCGATGACAGCGCGCTTTCGGTCGGACAGCTCG
Organism: uncultured Thermoleophilia bacterium; assembly: GCA_963710465.1. Classification (GTDB taxonomy): domain Bacteria; phylum Actinomycetota; class Thermoleophilia; order Gaiellales; family Gaiellaceae; genus JACVRM01. The sequence goes on along the minus strand of CAVQAQ010000002.1, from coordinate 29,731 downwards.
CCCAACGCCTTCGCGAGCGCCAGCTGCCTTTCGGGCTCGAGCGCGTCATGCGCCGGAACCGGAACGTCAACGTCGGCGAGGGCTCCCGCCAGCGCCAACCCCTCGATACCGAGCGGCTCATCGAGTGAAATCGACGCCGGCAGCGCAAGCAGCGCCTCCACACTGGCTGCGTCCAGTCCGCTTGCCGCGACGAGATCGCCCACACTCGGATTCCCCCCGCGGTGCGTCGCGAGGGTCGACCAGGCGCGCAGGACGGCGCGGCGTCGCTCGACGACCTGGCGTGGGAGGCGAACGAGTCTCGCCTCGTCGGCCAGAGCGCGGGTGATCGCGCAGCGGATGTACCCCAAGGCGAAGGCCGGAAAGTCCGCCTCGCGCCCGTTGTCGAACTGCCGAATGGCCTCGAGCAAACCAACCGACCCCTCCTGTACGAGGTCCTCGACCGGAAGACCGAGCCCTCGATAACGGGCCGCCACGGCTCTGACCAGGGCCACATGTCGCGCAAGGAGTTGCTCCTGGGCGCGAAGCTCACCCGCCCGGGCCGCTGCGAGCAGCCGGCGCTCCTGCGACGGCCACGGTGCAGCGGAGGGCATGTCTGCGTGAGCGTTGGTCATTGCTCTCGATTCCCACGCTATGAGGCCGCGCGCCCGGCGCCATCGGGGGAATGCTCATCCACGGGGCGGAAAGCAACGGACTTCGACACCGCGGACTACGCATCCGGCGGCCCACCCGTCGGCACGCGACTGATCGTCCGTGTGATCGCCCGGTCGGTAGTTCCCCGTCCGGCCCGTACGCAGGGCCGCCGATGGCGGATCAGGCGCGCCGGCAGACAGTCGGAACAGACAATCGAAGGAGGTGCACGATGAGGACGACCGACGTTTCCGGCGTCGCGGCGAGGCTCGCGAGCGTGACCGTGCGGGAGGTGATGCACGAGGGCTTGATCACGTGCGCGCCCAAGACGCCCCTTGATGAGCTCGCGCATCTCATGGCGTCCCGCCGCATACACGCGATCCTCACCACTGACGACGGCGATGAGCAGAAGACGTGGGGAGTCGTGTCGGACCTCGACCTGGTCTCCCTGGCGAGTGCCGACATGTTCGGCGCGACCGCCGCCGACGCGTCGACGACAGAGGTGATCACCGTCGCACTCGACGAGACGGTCGAGCGCGCCGCGCAGCTCATGAGCGAGCACGGTGTGACGCACCTGCTCGTCCTCGACGGGGAGTCCGAGCGTCCGGTCGGCGTGCTCTCCACGCTCGACGTCGCTCGCGTGATCGCAGGGCATCGACGTGATTCGGCGCCGGCGGTACACGTCGCCGACGTGATGCAGACCGAGGTCGTGACCGTGGCGCCGTCGACCGGTTTGCAGGAGGTGGCGAGGACCCTCGCCGAGCACGGGATCTCCGGCGTCCCGGTCGTCACGGAGGGTCAGGTCGTCGGCGTCGTGTCCGAGGGCGACCTCCTCGAGAAGCAGCGGGTGCACGAGCCGTCGGCCGACGGCCTGCTCGGCTTCCTGCTTGGCTCCGACCTGGACATCGAGAAGCACTGGGCTCGGACGGCGGCCGAAGCGATGAGCTCACCCGCGACGACCATCGAACCGTGGAGATCCGTCTCTGCGGCGGCGTCGATCATGGCCGAGAACCGCATCAAGCGCCTCCCGGTCGTGCATGAGGGGCGGCTGGTGGGCATCGTGAGCAGGGCCGACATCATTCGCGCGTTCGCGCGCTCGGACGCGGACATCAAGCGCGACATCCGCGAGGAGATCGTGCTGCGGTCGTTCTGGATCGACCCCGCCGAGGTCGAGATCGCGGTCGTGACCGGCGAGGTCACGATCAGCGGCTCGGTCGAGTCGACGGGGATCGTGGAGAGCCTCGCGGCAGCGGTCGCGACTGTCCCGGGGGTCGTGTCGGTGGAATCGCACCTGACGGTGCGCACGTAGCACGGACGCCGAGGGGCCCGATCGTCGGGCCCCTCGCCTGCCTACCCTGTGGTCGCGCCGGCGTCCGTCGTCGGCCCGTGGCTATGCGGACCGCCACGTCCCTTCCCGGTCGAGCTCGACCTCGACCGCTACGCCGGGCGCCGTCGGCTCTGCCAACCCGCCGACGTGCGACGCGAGAAAGGATGAGAGGTAACGGCCGACGATCTTCGCCGGTGGCCACCAGAGCGGCTCGGTGTCGACCCGAGAGTCGCCGTTGCGCTGTCCGCGCCGGAGATAGCGAGGCGCGAGCCCTGTGAGCAAGAGCCCGCGGAGCACCGGTCGGAACGGCTGCGGCACGATGTCGACGCCCGCGTCTGCCGCAATCGACTCCGCGGCCGCGTCCGCCTGCTGGGCGGCCAGGCCGCCCTGCTTCAGCGGGAAAGCGGTCATGTCACCGGCTGCCCAGACGGAGTCGAGGCCCGGCACTCGTCCGTGCGGGTCGACCCGGACGAAGCCGTCGCGCCCGGCAGGCACACCGTCGATCCGCGGGCCCTCGAGCCTCGGTAGGGCGACGACGCGGTCCGCCTCTACGGGGTCTCCGGGAGCGACGCGGAGCGAGCTGCCGTCGAACTCGAGCGGAACGGTTCCGAGTCGGACGTTGATGCCGCGAAGTGCCAGGAGCTCGGCGATGGCCTCGCTCGCCTGCGAGCCGAAGAGTGCCAGCGGCGCATCTTCCGGCGTCACGAGCTCGATCTCGGTCGCGACACCGTCATCGGAGAGCCGCATCGCGGCCAGCAGCGCCAGCTCGTAGGCGGGCAATGCCCAGCCGGCACCGGACGGGAGGGCGAACACGATTCGGCGAACTGCGCCTGTCGTCGCCTCGTCGATAATCCGGGCGAGGCCGGCCTCGTCCCCTGGGCCGGTGAAGGTGAACGCGCCCGGAACGGCCGGACGGCTGACCGCGCCGAGCGCCAGCAGACAGCCGTCGTACTCGATCTCGTGGCCTTCCGTCGTGCGAGCCAGCCGGCGATCGGGAACCAGCTCCGAGAGCGTGCCCTTCGACAACGTTGCACCCGCTTCGTCGGCGAGCTGCCCGAGCGGAAACCGGATCGTCTCGCCTTGGCGAAGCGCGCCTGCAACGGCGAGTGGCCGGTACGTGAACTCATCCTCGGGAGCGAGCAATTCGACCTCGACGCCGACCGCGAGCGCCCTCAGCGCAAGGGTCGCCTCGAGGGCGGCCACGCCGCCGCCGGCTATCAACAATCGGAACGAGGGAAGAGCAGGCATGCCGGACCTCCTTGGGCCGATTCCTTCGATTGTCGCCGGACGGCCGCGGCCGCGCCATCGGCGAGCACCCTCGCTCCGATGCGTAGGAAACCCCGTAGCGGGGGTCCCCTATCAGCTCTTCGTTCGCGTGAGATCCGACACCGCGGGCCGGCCGGACCGCGCACGCGGACCGGCCGGCGTCGTTGCGCGGCTCAGGCTTTCTGGAGCTCTGCCGCGGCCAGCTTCTCCATCTTCTCGAGGCGCGTGTAGTAGTCCGGGAACTCGTTCAGGTGCGCAAGCGCGATCTTGCCGGTGAGCACCGGATCGTCGCCCGTGACGCTCGTCGCGGGATCACGCAACCCGTGCTCCAGCTCGACGTCCATGCCCCTGCGGAACTGCTCGACGTCGAACGGCGCCGTCTCCCAGTGGACTCCGATCTGCTCGCCGACGGATCGAGCCTCGTCGGCCGTGAAGCTTGTCCGGGACATCTCAACCTCCCTTCAGACCATGGCCGGCCGGCGGACGAGCACCTTCTGCGCGAGCTCCACCAGCCGGTTCGAGTAGCCCCACTCGTTGTCGTACCACGCCACGACCTTCACCTGCGTGCCGTCGATCACCGTCGTCAGCGGCGCGTCGAAGATCGCCGAGTACGGCGACTTGACGATGTCCGACGAGACGAGCGGCTCCTCGCTGTAGCGCAGGATGCCGGTGAGCGCGCCGATGTCCGCACGGCCCATGAAGATCTCGTTGATCTCCTGGGCCGTCGTCGGCCGCGCCGTCTCGACCGTCAGGTCGACGAGCGAGACCGTCGGCACCGGGACGCGGATCGCGAAGCCGTTGAGCTTTCCGGCGAGTGCCGGGACGACGACGCCGAGTGCCTTGGCGGCCCCGGTCGAGGTCGGGACGAGATTTGCCGCGGCGGCCCGCGCCCGCCGGTAGTCCTTGTGCGGCCCGTCGAGCAGCTGCTGGTCTCCGGTGTAGGCATGGACGGTCGTCATCAGCCCATGCCTGAGACCGACCGTCTCGTGCAGAAGCTTCGCGACCGGCGCCAGGCAGTTCGTGGTGCAGGAAGCGTTGGAGACGACGTGGTGCTCGGCGGGGTCGTAGATCTCGAAGTTGACGCCGAGGGCGACCGTCACGTCCGGGTCGCTCATCGGTGCAGAGACGATGACCTTGGCTGCCCCCGCTTCGAGGTGCTTCGCCGCCGCCGCGCGTGTGCGGAAATGGCCTGTCGACTCGATGACGACGTCGACGCCGAGCTCTTGCCAGGGCAGGCGCGCCGGATCGGGCTCAGATGGGGCGAGGATGGCGGTCCCGTCGACGACGATCGCCTCGTCGGTGGCCTCCACGACGCCAGCGAAGGGGCCATAGACGGTGTCGTGCTTGAGCAAATGCGCCAGCATCGCGGGGTCGGCGACGTCGTTGATCGCGACCCACTCCAGGTCTGCGCCTGATTCGTAGGCGGCGCGGAACGCGGCCCGGCCGGTACGGCCGAACCCATTGATGGCAATGCGCACGGGCATCGGTTCCTCCTTCGGTCGACTTGCCTTGTCCTCCGCGGAAGAAGGCACCGCGGCATCGCGCGCGGGCGCGCGCGGGGCGCGGGTTTCCCGCACGGCGCCTCGGTGCACGCGCCGATGGCCGGTCCACCCCCACCTCCCAGACTTACGGCATGAGCGCGACCGTTCTCGATCGTCTGACGCGCGAGCTCCGACCGCCGCTGACAGCCGCAGAGGCCATCGTCGAGGCGGACCGTTGCCTCGAGTGCGGCGTCCGCCACGCCCAGGCGCCGTGCACCGTCGCGTGCCCCGCGGGCGTCGACGTACCGGGGTTCGTCACGGCGATAGCCGACGGCGACCCCGGGCAGGCTGCAGCGATCATCTTCCGGGAGAACATCCTCGGCGCGACCTGCGCCCGGGTGTGCCCGGTGGAGGTCCTCTGCGAGGCGGCCTGCGTCCTCGAGCACGACGGCCGGAAGCCGATCGCGATCGCGTCACTGCAGCGGTATGCGACGGACACGGCACTCGCCGCGGGCGCAGCGCTGCGCACGAAAGAGCGGCCGACAGGCCGCAGCGTCGCCGTGATCGGCGCCGGCCCGGCCGGGCTCGCCTGCGCCGGAGAGCTTGCGGCTCGAGGCCACGACGTGACCGTCTACGACGAGCGCGCCGAGATCGGCGGGCTCGTCCGGTACGCGATCGCGCCGTACCGCATCCTGAGCGAGCCGCTGTCCCGCGAGGCGCGCGCGCTCGAGGCGCTCGGTGTCCGCTTCCGCCTCGACACACATATCGACGGCGATTCGCTGCGCGCGATCGCAGACAGCGTCGACGCCGTCTTCCTCGGCGTCGGGATGGGCGCAGACAGCGATGTCGCCTATCCCGGCGACGACCTTTCGGGCGTCTGGGAATCCCTCCCGTTCATCGAGGCCCTGAAGACCGGCCGGCCGCCCGACGTCGGACAGCGCGTGGTCGTCATCGGCGGCGGCAACACCGCCATCGACGTCGCGCGCGAAGCCGTCCGCCTGGGCGCCGAGACGGTCACGCTCGTCTACCGCCGAACGCGCCGCGAGATGCCCGCGTATGCCTACGAAGTCGAGGAAGCCGAGGCCGAAGGTGTGACGTTCTGCTGGCTTGCGAGCCCCGTGAGGTTCGTCGGCTCCGGCCGGCTCGAGGGAGTGGAGTGCATCCGAATGGCGCTCGGCGAACCGGGACCAGACGGGCGCCGCCGGCCCCAGCCGGTCCCTGGCAGCGAGCTCGTTCTGCCCGCCGACACGGCGGTGAAGGCCATTGGCCAGCAGCCCCGGTCCGAGCTCCCCGAGTGGATCGACGGGCTCGAGCTCGACCGAGGCACCGTGACGATCGATACCGCGACCGGCCGCACGACGAATCCGAAGTTCTTCGCCGGCGGCGACGTGGCGAACGGCGGCACGAGCGTCGTCCAGGCGGTCGAGGAAGCCAAGCGCGCAGCACGCGCAATCGACGAGTGCCTCCGATGCGCGAGCTGACCGAGATCCGCTGGCATGCGCGCGCCGGCCAGGGCGCGAAGACCGCTGCCCAGGTGCTCGCGCTCGCCTCGCTCGAGTCGGGCAGGAGCGTGCAGGCGTTCCCCGAGTACGGCCCCGAGCGGCGCGGCGCGCCGCTGCGGGCGTTCACGCGCCTGTCGAATCAGCCGATTCGCCGCCACGACAGCGTGACGGACCCGGACCTGGTCGTCGTGCTCGAGCCCTCGCTCGTGCGCGAGGCGGCCGTGACCGAGGGTCTCCGTACGGGTGGCGTCGTGGTCGTCAACGGCGACGAGGCGCCGCACGAGCTGGACAGCTTCGACGTTCGGTGCGTTCCGGCGACTCGCCTCGCCGCCGAGCGCGGCTCGGGCTTCGTCAACCTCGTCATGCTCGGCGCCGTCGCCGCGGCGCTGCGCGAGCCGCCGCTCGAGAGCGTGCAGCACGCCGCCGTGGAGACTCTCGGCCGCAAGGCCGACGCCGCGGACGTGCGCGCGGCCATCTCGGAGGGGTACACATGGGCGAGCTGACCGGCTGGCACGCGCTGCCGATTGCGGGTGTGGTCAGCCCGGTCGATGCCCCCCGCCCGGCCACCGGCGGCTGGCGCACCGGCAAGAAGCCGGCCGTCGACCTCGAGCGCTGCGTCGACTGCCTGCTCTGCTGGCTGTACTGCCCCGACTCGGCAGTCCTTCTCGAGGGAACGGCATTCGCGGGCTTCGATTACACCTTCTGCAAGGGCTGCGAGATCTGCGCCGAGCGCTGCCCGGTCGACGCGATCAGCATGGTGGCCGAGGCCACGCCGGTATCGGAGCTGGGAGCGGTGCGATGAGCCCGAGGCTGCTGACCGGCGGAGAAGCCGTCGCGCATGCGATGCGGCAGATCGACCCGGACGTCGTGCCGGTCTACCCGATCACGCCGCAGACGCCGATCATCCAGGGGTTCGCGAAGTTCGTCGCCGACGGACGTGCGCACACCGAGATCATCAACGTGGAGTCCGAGCACTCCGCGATGAGCGCAGCGATCGGCGCCGCCCTCGCAGGCGCGCGCACGATGACCGCCACGTCGTCGCAGGGGCTCGCGCTCATGGCCGAGGTCGTCTACATCGCCGCATCCATGCGCGCCCCGATCGTCATGGCAATGGGCAACCGGGCGCTCTCGGGCCCGATCAACATCCATTGCGATCACTCGGACTCGATGCTGATCCGCGACTCCGGCGTGATCCAGCTGTTCGCCGAGAACGCGCAGGAGGCGTACGACCTGACGATCATGGCGCCGCGCCTCGCCGAGGACGCCCACGTGCTTCTACCGGTGCTCGTGTGCCAGGACGGCTTCACGATCACGCACTCGGCCGAGCCGGTGTCCCTCCTCCCTGACGACGAGGTCGCGCACTTCGTCGGCGAGTACCGGGTTCCCCACCCTGTGCTCGACGTCGGCCGGCCCACCACCCAGGGGCCGTTCGCCATGCCGGACTACTACTACGAGCTGCGCCGCCAGCAGACGGCCGCGCTCGAGGATTCTGAGCTGGTGTTCACGCGCATTGCAGGCGGATTCGCGGAACTGACCGGCCGTCACTACGACGCCGTCGAGGAGTACCGGCTCACGGACGCGACCGACGCGATCGTCGCGCTCGGCTCGTCGGCCGGGACGGTGAAAGACGTCGTCGACGACCTCCGCGACCAGGGACGCAGCGTCGGCCTGCTCAAGATCCTGTCGTTCCGGCCGTTCCCGGTCCGCCGGGTCGCCGCGGCCCTTGCCGGCATCGAATCGGTCGTCGTCCTCGACCGGGCAGATTCGCCGGGAGGGGCGCCGCCTCTTCACGCCGAGATCGCCGCCGCGACCTACGGGGGCGGCGCCAGGCTGCGCGGGTCGGTCTACGGGCTCGGTGGCCGCGACCTGCACCCGGCCGACATCGCCGGCCTCTTCGAGGGGCTCGCGCCGCCGTACGTCGGCCTCAGAGGTGAGCCGTGTCTCGTCTGAAGACACTCGTCCGCAACCAGAACGGCGTGCAGCCGCTGCGCGGCGGTCACTCGCTCTGCCAGGGCTGCGGCATCCCGATCGTGGTGCGCACCGTCCTGAGCTCCATCCAGCAGCCGGTCGTCGTCGTCAATGCGACCGGGTGCCTCGAGGTGGCGACGACGCGCTACCCGACCACGGCCTGGACCGTCCCGTGGATCCATGTCGCCTTCGAGAACGCCGCTGCGGTCGCGAGCGGCGTGGAGACCGCGCAGCGGGCGCTGCGCCGCCGGAACGCCCTTGCGGCGGAGCAGGAGGTCGCGGTTGTGGTCTTCGCCGGCGACGGCGGCACCTATGACATCGGGCTGCAGGCGCTCTCCGGGGCGCTCGAGCGCGGGCACCGCTTCCTCTTCGTCTGTTACGACAACGAGGCGTACATGAACACGGGCGTCCAGCGCTCCGGGGCCACCCCGTTCGCGGCCGGCACCACCACGAGCCCCGTCGGCGACAAGAGCTTCGGGAAGGCGCAGCAGCGCAAGGACATGACCGCGATCGCCGTCGCGCACCACGTGCCGTACGTGGCACAGGCGGCAGCCACTCACTGGCACGACCTCAGCGCCAAGGTCGAGCGCGCCGTCGCAGCGCCGGGCCCGGCGTTCATCAACGTCCTCAGCGACTGCCCACTCGGCTGGGGACACGAGCCCCGGCTGTTCGCCGAGGTCGTCGACGCGGCCGTGGACTCGTGCTTCTGGCCACTGTACGAGGTCGTCGACGGCCACTACCGCCTGACGTACACGCCTCGCGAACGAGTGCCGGTCGAACATTGGCTTTCGCTGCAGCAACGGTTTGCCCACCTCTTGCAGCCCGGCAGCAAACCGCATCTCGAATCGATCCAGAAGCAGATCGACGCGGACTGGCGCGAGCTCGTCGTCCTTTGCGAGGACAGCGGCGCCTGACCCTGTCCTGGCGCTTGTCGTCTCGAGCGTCCTACCCGCAACCGCTATCAGGGCCCCCGCGGATACCTCGCGGCCGGCCCCGTGCGATGACCGAACGGGAAGGAGGTGTCAGATGTCGTCCATTCCACAGCCGCCGGCAGGCGTGGCGCGCGAACGACCGCAATGGTCGGTGCGCCTCCTGGTCGCCGAGACCTGGGCCTCGCTCGCGATCACCGTCATGTGGATCGCGGTGGCGATCACCGCCGTGTGGGGGCCTGACCTGGTGTCCCACAGCGACTCGGGAGCCACCACGACGATCCCGTCCGGGATCGCGGTCGCGGGGTTCGCCACCCTGGCCACCTGGGTGGTCGCCAAGCGCGGTTTTCCGCGTGCGTCCGGGAGTGACCACTCGACTCGGTAAACCCGCAACACGGTTCGCCGCATTTTCGGATGCAGCGAAGGGAGCGCGCGCCGGAGACTGACGCTGATGATCAGCGCCGCTCGGATACGGGTGCGACCTCCTCGACGACGTGGCCGGCCTCGCGTGGTGCCCGTCACCCGCCCACCGGCCGCGCGCCGCCGCGTCGATCTCGAGCGGCTCGCGGACGGCTGGCAGCTCGCGCTCGACGCGGCGGATCGAGCGCTTGACGCGAATCAGACGACCTTCGCGGTGGCCGAGCGCAGGAAGACGCTCCTTCGCGAACGCGGAATGACTGCTGAGCTCCTGGCCCAGGTCGCCGAGACCGCCGGCGTGCGCCCGAGGCCCTGGCTGGCGTCGGTCGCGATCAACCCGACGATGATCGGGCTGCCCGCGACCACGGCCGCGTGCGTCTTCGACCTCGACGGCGTCCTCACCGACAGCGGCGCACTCCACGCTCATGCCTGGGCCGAGGTCTTCGACGAGTTCCTGATGCGTGTGAGCGAGAACACGGACTGGCCGTTCATCCCGTTCGACGTCCACGACGACTACGCGAGCTATATCGACGGCCGCCCGAGGATCGAGGGCATTCACGCGTTCCTCGCGAGCCGCGGCATTCGTGTGCCCGAGGGGCGACCCGGAGACTCCGCCCAGGCGGGCACGGCGAACGGTCTCGCTCGGCATAAGCGGGAGGCGCTCGAGCGCACGTTGCGGGAGCGCGGAGTTGCGGCTCTGCCCGGCGTCCGCCGCTACCTCGAGGCGGCCGGGCGAGCCGGCCTACGGCGCGCCGTCATCTCGGCGAGCGCAAGCACCGCAAGCATGCTCGAGCGGGCGGGGCTGGATCCACTCGTCGACGCGGCCGTCGACGCGGACGTCATCCATCGTGAGCAGCTCCGCTCGCGGCCGGCTCCGGACGTGCTGCTCTCGGCGTGCCGCGCCCTGGATGTCGAGCCTGCGCAGACGGTTACCTTCACCTCGACACCGGCGGGGATCGCCGCCGGGCGTGCAGCAAGCGTTGAGGTCGTCGGCGTCGCCGACGGAGAGGCCGCCGAGATCTTGCGCGGCTTCGGCGCGCGAGCTCGTCGTGCCGCAGCTCGGCTCGTTGCTCGACGCGCGGCTCGCCGTTGACGCCTGAGCGGCACGAAGCACTGCGCCGGATCAGGCTCGGCCGGCTCGCGCTGCTCGCCCTCGTCGCCGCGCTCGCCCCGCGTGCGCGCCGGATGGTGCTCACCTGGGGCGCGACGCACGAAGAAGCCGACGCCCGCCTGCCGGGCGACGAGCTGCTCGCCCATCCCGATGGTGTCTCGACGCGAGCGATCACGATCGACGCACCGGCGGCCGCGGTCTGGCCGTGGATCGCGCAGATGGGCCCCGCGCCGCGCGGGGGTGCCTACACCTACGACTGGATCGAGAACCTCCTCGGCCTCGACATGCACAGCGTCGACCACGTCCTGTCCGAGTTCCAGCATCCCGAGGTCGGCGACGCCATCGGCCTCGGCTCGAACCGGATGCGCCTGGAGCGGGTCGAGCCCGAGCGCGTGCTCGCCTGGCGGTCCGAGGACGGGAACTGGGTGTGGACGTTCGTGCTCTCCGAGCGCGACGGCGCGACGCGGCTCATCAGCCGCAACCGCTTCCGGCTCCCGACGCTCCGTGCACGCATCGGGATGCTCCCGATGGAGCCCGCCTCGCTCGTGATGGAGCGGAAGATGCTGCTCGGCATCAAGGCGCGGGCTGAGCGGCTCGCCCGAACGCCTCGTTAGAAGAAACGCTGCAGCTCAGTACGCTGCAGCCGGAGCCCAATGGCGTGCGAGCCCTCATCGATTGTTTCGATGGCTCGTGCGTGGACGATGAAGTGGCGGTGCAGGAGACGGCCGGAGCGAATCGCGAGAGCGTCGGGCTCGTCGGGGCTCGTGCCGTAGAGCGGGCTCTCCACATGACCGACAACGCGTCCATCGACGTCCGCGACGAGAAACCCTGCTGTTTCTGCGATGGGGCACACGGGCTAGGCGTACTTTCCGCCGGGTCCCGCAAGGGCACGTCGGGGGCGAAGCTGATCAGCGTCAGTGGTACGTACGTACTGGTCTCAACGCCCCCGCGCGTCCACTGCGAAACCCGCACGCCCACTCAGCGATCACGCGGATGCCGGCTGCGCAGCGCGGGGAGAGGCTTGGGTCAAACCCCAAGGAGGTGTGCGATGAAAGCGCTCGTCTACCACGGCCCCGGCTTGCGCAGCTGGGATGAGGTTCCAGACCCGATGTTGCAGGCACCCGGCGATGTGATCGTGAAGATCGACTCGTCGACGATCTGCGGCACGGATCTCCACATTCTGAAAGGCGATGTGCCCGAGGTGACCCCCGGAACGATTCTCGGCCACGAGGGCATCGGCACGGTCGTCGAGACCGGAGCCGGTGTGACGACGGTCGAGGTCGGAGACCGGGTGCTCGTCTCGTGCATCACTTCGTGCGGACGGTGCAGCTTCTGCAAGGAAGGCCGCTACGGGCTTTGCACCGGCGGCGGCGGCTGGATCCTCGGTCACCTGATCGACGGGTTGCAGGCCGAGTACGCGCGCATCCCGTTCGCGGACACGTCCGTCTACAAGGTTCCGGACGAGCTTAGCGACGAGCAGGTGCTGTTCCTCGCCGACATCCTCCCCACTGCGTATGAGGTGGGTGTGATCGCGGGCCGCGTGCGGCCGGGCGACACCGTCGCGATCGTCGGCGCCGGCCCGATCGGGCTCGCCGCCATCATGACCGCGAAGCTTCTGACCCCTGGGAAGATCATCGCGATCGACCTGGCCGAGAGCCGCCTCGAGCAAGCGCTCGCCTTCGGCGCCGACATCACGATCAACAACGGCACCGAGGACGCGCTCGCAAAGGTGATGGAGCTGACCGACGGGCTCGGAGTCGACGTGGCGATCGAAGCCGTCGGCGTACCCGAGACATTCGAGCTCTGCACCGAGCTGATCCGCCCGGGCGGGCGGGTCGCAAACGTCGGCGTCCACGGACACCCGGCAACGCTCCACCTCGAGCGGCTGTGGATCCGCGACGTCACGATCACGATGGGACTCGTCGACACAAACACGACCGCGCGTCTCTTGAAGCTGATCGCGGAGGGTCGGCTCGACCCGCTTCCCTTCGCCACCCATCGCTTCCCGCTCGCCGAGGTGATGGCGGCCTACGACACGTTCGCCGCGGCAGCCGAAACGGACGCCCTCAAGGTCGTACTCGAGGCCGAGCCCGTCTCGCCCGGCGCCCCGACGAAGAAGCAGCTCGCCGGCGTCGCAAGCTGAGGAGGCTGCGACCCTGCCTATCTCGTGGGCGGTCACGCGTGCCGCCCACGAGATCTGCAGCGCATGGAGGCAAGCCCGTACGCGCGCCCTACGCACGGTCGATACGCGCTCTTCGTTGCACGGACCGGAGCGATCGGGCGCGGTGGAGAGCGGCCTCGTTGACTCGTTGCGGAAAGGCCGCACCCTAGAACGCAGTTGCTCCGCTTTCGGTCGAGACGGGCCGCGCGGACCATGCCCCTGATGACGCCCCAGGCCGACCGTGTCCTCCGCGTCGATGCGCTTGCCGACCTCATCACGGCCCTGCACGCGCGCGGCTACCGCGTGGTCGGCCCAGTCGTTCGCGACGGTGCCATCGTCTACGGCGAGCTGTCGTCGGCGGATGACCTGCCTGTCGGCTGGACGGAGGTCAACAAGGCCGGCGCATACGGGCTGAAGAAGCGCGACGACGAGGCGCGGTTCGGCTTCGCGGTCGGTCCGCACTCCTGGAAGCAGTTCCTCTTCCCGCCGCGGCTACGGCTCTGGCGCGGGGAGCGCGGCGACGGCACGATCGAGCTCGCGGCCGAGCCCCCGCCCGAGCAGCCCTACGCGTTCTTCGGCGTGCGGGGCTGCGATCTGCACGCGATCGCCATCCAGGACCGAGTGTTGATGGGCGGCCGGTACATCGACCACGATTACGCCGCCCGCCGTGAGGCCGCCTTCGTCGTCGCCGTCGAGTGCGGCGAGCCGGGCGGCACGTGCTTCTGCACCTCGATGGGAACCGGGCCGGCCATCCACGACGGCTTCGACCTGCGCCTCACCGAGTTGCTCGACGAGCGCGACCACCGCTTCCTCGTCCGGGTTGGCAGCCCCCGGGGCGCAGAGGTGCTCGCCGACGTCCCCCACTCGGCCGCAGCAACAGCCGACCGATCAGCCGCGGCCGCCGTGGTCGAGCAGTCCGCGCAACGGATGGGGCGCGCACTCGACACGGACGACCTTCGCGACCTCTTGCTGCGCAACCTCGACCACGCCCGCTGGGAGGAGGTCGCGAACCGGTGCCTCTCGTGTGGCAACTGCACGATGGTCTGCCCGACGTGCTTCTGCACGGGAGTCGAGGAGGTCAACGACCTCTCGGGCGAGCACGCGGAGCGCTGGCGCAGCTGGGATACCTGTTTCTCGGTCGAGCACGGCTACGTGCACGGGGGCAGCGTGCGACCGTCGACGCGCTCGCGCTACCGGCAGTGGATGACCCACAAGCTTGCGACCTGGCACGACCAGTTCGGCACGAGCGGCTGCGTCGGCTGCGGTCGGTGCATCACCTGGTGTCCCGTCGGCATCGACATCACCGAGGAGGTGGCCGCGATCCGCGCCGACGATGCGAACGCTTGACTCACTCGTCCTGGAGGCGCCGGTCTTTGCGGGCCTTGATGCCCGATCCGCCGGCCAACTCGCAGGCTGCGCGAAGACTGCCGGCTTCCGCGACGGCGCGCCGATCTTCCGTGAAGGTGAGCCCGCAGACACCTTCTGGCTCATCCGCCGCGGCCGCGTCGCGCTGGAGCTGAACACCGCGAACCGCGGGGGACTGACGATCGAGACGCTCGAGCCCGGCGAAGTGCTCGGGTGGTCGTGGCTCTTCCCTCCGTACCGCTGGCACTTCGATGCCCGGGCCGTCGGCGACGTCCGCGCCGTCGCGGTGGACGGCGCGTGCCTCCGCGCCAAGTGCGACGAGGACCCGGCCTTCGGCTACGAGCTGATCGGACGCTTCTCCCAGGTGATGATGGAGCGGCTGCGGGCCACGCGCCTGCGCCTCCTCGACGTGTACGGGCCTGCCAGTGGTCGCTGAGCCGGTCATGCTGCCTCTCCCCTACCGTGTCACACGGCGTACGCGCGACACCGCCGACACGTGGACGCTGGAGCTCGCACCCGCCGGCGCAGCCTCGATCGAGCCCGAGCCCGGCCAGTTCGCGATGCTCTACGCCTGGGGCGCAGGCGAGGTTCCAATCTCGCTCAGCGGGCGTAGCGGGCGTGCTCAGCGGCTCGTCCACACGGTCCGCGACGTCGGCGCCGTCACCCACGCCCTCTGCGGGCTGCGCCGTGGGTCTGTGCTGGGCGTGCGCGGCCCCTTCGGCACTGCCTGGCCGGTCTCGGCGGCGGCAGGCGCGGACGTGGTCGTCGTCGCCGGCGGTCTCGGCCTCGCGCCCTTGCGGCCGGCGATTCGCGCACTGGCCTCCCGGCCCGAGCGCTACGGCCGCATCTCGGTGCTCTACGGCGCTCGCACGCCTGCAGACCTCCTCTATCCGAAGGAGCTCGAGCAGTGGCGGGCGGCCGGGCTGGAGGTTCACGTCACCGTCGACGCGGCGGAGCCGGGCTGGACAGGCTCCGTCGGCGTCGTCCCGAAGCTTCTGGAGCGAGCCGAGTTCGATCCGGGTTCCACCGTCGCGCTCACCTGCGGGCCCGAGGTGATGATGCGCTTCAGCGGCGAGGCGCTCCTGGCGCGCGGCGTCCCTTCCGAGCGGACGTACGTCTCACTCGAGCGCGCCATGAAGTGCGGGATCGGCCATTGCGGCCACTGCCAGCTCGGCCCCACCCTCGTGTGTCGAGACGGGCCTGTGTACCGCTGGAGCGACGTCGTCTCCTGGCTCGCGGTGCGGGAGCTTTGATGGCGCGCAAGCCGACGCTGGCGGTCTGGAAGTTCACCTCGTGCGACGGCTGCCAGCTCAGCCTGCTCGACCTCGAGGATGAGCTGCTGGCGATTACCGACCGTCTCGAGATCAGGTACTTCCTCGAGGCATCGAGCGCAACGGTGGCGGGGCCGTACGACGTGTCGCTGGTCGAAGGCTCGATCACGACGCCCGAGGACGAGCAACGCATTCGCGAGATTCGCAGGGTCTCGAGGACGCTCATCGTCATCGGTGCCTGCGCGACGGCGGGAGGCATCCAGGCGCTCCGCAACTTCGCCGACGTCGAGGGCTTCCTCGCGGCCGTGTATGCGACCCCGGACTACGTCTCGACGCTCGCAACCTCCACGCCGATTCGAGACCACGTGCCCGTCGATCTCGAGCTCCAGGGCTGCCCGATCAACAAACGCCAGCTGCTCGAGGTCATCACCGCGCTGCTCGCGGGCCGGCGCCCCAACATCCCGGCGTACTCCGTCTGCGTCGAGTGCAAGCGGCGCGGCACACCGTGCGTCATGGTGGCGCGGGGCGTCCCCTGCCTCGGCCCCGTCACCCATGCCGGCTGTGGAGCCATCTGCCCCGCGTATGCCCGCGGCTGCTACGGCTGCTTCGGGCCGAAGGAGACACCGAACGTCGCGTCCCTCCGCGGCTGGTGGGTTGGCCCGCTCGCTCGCGACGAGCAGACCGTCGAGCGAGCGCTGTCCACCTTCAACGTCGCGAGCGTTTCGGTCGTGAAGCGCCGCACGATCCGGACCGACTACCTGGCCCGCGTCGAGGGCGAAGGAGCGATGTCGGTGCGCCTTCGAGGCGGTGCCGTGGAGCACGTCGAGCTGCGGATCTTCGAGCCGCCTCGGTTCTTCGAGGCGCTCCTGCGCGGCCGCTCGTTCCTCGAGACGCCGGACATCACGGCGCGCATCTGCGGCATCTGCCCGGTCGCGTACCAGACGAGCGCGGTGAACGCGATCGAGGACCTTTGCGGAGCGAAGGTGCCGGACCCGATCGTGGCGCTTCGCCGCCTCCTCTATTGCGGCGAATGGATCGAGAGCCACGCGCTCCACATCTACATGCTCCACGCGCCGGACTTTCTCGGCTTCGCCGGCGCTGTCGAGATGGCCCGAGAGCACCCGGCGCTCGTCGAGCGCGGGCTCGCGCTCAAGAAGGTCGGCAACGAGATCCTGACGCTGCTCGGCGGACGGGAGATCCATCCGATCAACGTCCGCGTCGGCGGGTTCTACCGCGTGCCGACGACGGCCGAGCTGTCGACCCTCGTCGAGCCGCTCGAGCGCGCCCGCGAGTCCGCGATCGAAACGGTGAGGTGGACGGCCGGCTTCGAGTTTCCCGAGCGCGAGGTCGAATGCGAGCTTGTCGCACTCGCGGCAGACGGTCGGTACCCGATCGAGGACGGCCGGATCGTCTCCGACCGGGGCCTGAACATTGCCCCGTCCGACTACGACGAGAACTTCTACGAGGAGCACGTCGAGCGTTCCAACGCGCTGCAGTCACGGCGCACCGACGGCTCGACGTACCTGTGCGGGCCGCTCGCACGGTATTCGCTCCACTCCGGTCGCTTGAGCCCGCTGGCTCTCGAGGCGGCCCGCGAGGCGGGGCTCGGAACCGAATGCCGTGACGCATTCCGCAGCATCGTCGTCCGGAGTGTCGAGCTGCTGTACGCGTGCGACGAGGCGCTCCGCCTGATCGACGACTACGAGCGCCCCGACGAGCCCGCCGTCGAGGTCGAACCTCGCGCGGGCATCGGCTACGGGGTCAGCGAGGCGCCGCGCGGCCTGCTGTACCACCGCTACACGCTGGACGAGGACGGGACGATCCTCGACGCGAAGATCGTGCCGCCGACCTCGCAGAACCAACTGGCGATCGAGGACGATCTGCGCGGCGTCGTTGCGCGCTACGCCGCGCTCGACGACGACCAGCTGCGCCACGTCTGCGAGCAGGCGATCCGCAACTACGACCCGTGCATCTCGTGCGCAACGCACTTCCTCGACCTCCGGGTGGAGCGGCGGTGAGCGTCGTCGTCATCGGCGTCGGCAACGCCTACCGCGGTGACGACGGAGCCGGCGTCGCGGTCGCCGATCTGTTGCGCAGCCGAGCCGCACCGGCCCTCGACGTTCTGGTCTGCGAGCTGGAGCCGACGAGGCTCCTGGACGCATGGGAGGGCGCCGATGCGGCGTTCGTCGTCGACGCCGTTGCCTCGGGCATGCCCGCTGGAACGGTGCACCGATTTGATGCCGCAACGCCACTCCCGCGACAGATCTTTGGCTCGGCCTCCACGCACGCACTTGGGATCGCCGAGGCCGTCGAGCTCGCGCGGGCCCTCGGCCGTCTGCCAGAGCGCACGATCGTCTTCGGCATCGAAGGGACGACCTTCGAGGCGGGCGGCGACATGTCTCCTGCTGTCGCCGACGCCGCCCGTGAGGTCGCGGACCGGATCGTGGAGGAGGTGGCGGCATGCACGAGCAGGCCGTGATGCGCGACCTCGTCGGACACATCACGGCGGTGGCAGCGACCGAACGCGCGATACGCGTGACACGCGTGAGCGTCGAGCTCGGCGCGCTCTCTCACTTCACCGCCGACCATTTCCGAGAGCACTTCGTCGACGCGACCCGTGGGACGCTCGCGGCGGGAGCAGAGGTGGATGCCGTCCTCGCCGTCGATCCCACGCAGGCGCGCGCCCAAGACGTCGTGCTCCTGGAGATCGAACTGGAGCTGCCCTGATGTGCCTCGGCGACATCGACGTCCTCGTTGACGCATGGGAAGCGGGCGGCACACGTCTGGGCCGCCTTCAGTGCGGCAGGGAAGTGCCACTGGCGTTCGTCCCGAACGCCCAGCCCGGCTCGTACCTGCTCGTCCATCTCGGCGTCCCCGTCGAGGTCCTCGACGCGCACGCCGCTGAGACCGCTCTCGCCTTGCGCACACCCCCGGATGGAGGTCACCCATGAGCTCGCTCACCTACGGCCTGAACGCACGTCTCTCGACGCGAGCGGTCGGCATCGTCCTCGCCTTCGCGACGGCAATCGTCAGTGGCGTCTCGGTCTTCATCAACGCCTACGGCGTGAAGCACTTCGGCGACCCGACGGTCTACACGACCGCGAAGAACGCGATCGCCGGCCTCCTCCTGCTGTCGCTGCTCGCCCTGCCGATGGGCGCCGCTCGGCCGACGGTACGCCTGACGCGGCGGCGCATGGCCGGGTTGCTCGCCGTTGCGACGATCGGCGGCAGTGTTCCGTTCGTCCTCTTCTTCGAGGGGCTCGCGCGCGCGGAAGCGCCCCAGGCTGCCTTCATCCACAAGACGCTCGTCGTCTGGGTCGCGCTGCTCGCGGTTCCGCTTTTGCACGAGCGGATCGGCGTCCCGCACGTGGCGGCGATCGCGTTCCTCGTCGCCGGGCAGGCCTGGCTCGCAGGTGAAGTCGGCACCGTCACGTTCGGTGCGGGCGAGGCGATGATCCTCGGGGCGACCGTGCTCTGGGCGTGCGAGGTCATCCTCGTCAAGCGGCTCCTCGTGGCGGTTTCGCCACGAGCGCTGGCCGCGGCACGGATGGGTTTCGGCACGGTCTTGCTCGTCACATGGCTCGCAGTCTCCGGCCGGGCCGGCGACCTCCTGTCGCTCTCCGGGGAGCAATGGCGCTGGGCGGTGGTGACCGGCCTGCTGCTGAGCGCCTATGTGTTCACCTGGTACGCGGCGCTTGCCCGCGCACAGGCGGTCGACGTCACCGCGGTGCTCGTCTTCGGAGCGGTCGTGACGCTCTTCCTGCAACGCGCGGCCGACGGCATTCCGATCGACCCTGTCGGGGTGACGCTGATCTGCCTCGGAGCGGCAATCGCCGTAGCCGCCGGCCTCGGCCGGCCGGCCGAGGCGCCCGCATGACAGCGGGCGCACTGCTCTTCGCTCGCTATGCGTACCCGCCCAACGCACTCGGGTACTGCGGCGCGGACGGGCCGCGCACCCTGCTCGAGTACGGCGCGGCAGGTGTGGCCGACGGTGGCCTGGTGCAGGCCGCGCGCACGTTCGAGGGCGCGTGGCCGTACCTCGAGCTGATCGCAGGCGCGAACGGCCTCGACGACCCGCTCGACCCGCAAGTCGTCGAGGCTTACTGGATAGGCAACGGATTGCTTGACAACGTCAGGCCCCGGGCGCTCGCCCGACACGTCGACGAACGGTTCGGCGGTCGACTCGGCTCCGCCCGCGAACAAGTCATCGACGCGGCCGTCGCCGGCGCGATCCCGCACCACGACTTTCACGTCTTCGCCGTCTATCCGTGGCTCGGGCTCCTACGAACCGGCATCATCAGCGAGCCGCTCGCGGTTCTCGAGCGCTGCAGGATCACACCGGCCGAGGTGGTCGGCGTCGACGGCGACGCGCTCGAGACCATTGCGCGGCCGCTCGTCTGGGACGGGCGGGCGCTCCAGCTCGGCCCTTGGATTGAGCGCGACGCCCGCTGGCGCGCTGACGGGCTCGGCTTCATCGCCGCGCCGGCGCCGGGCGACTGGGTCGCCCTGCACTGGGAGTGGGCGTGCGACCGCCTCACAGCCATTCAGGCCCACGCGCTGAACCGAACCACCCGGCGCACGCTGCAGGTCGTCAATACGGCTCGATCGGTAGGCGCCCAGCTCGCATGACGAGGTCGGCGCGACGCGATCCGCAAGACGCCCGACGTACCGCCGCGCCCGGATTCGAACCTACGCGCGGCTGCGGTCAGCTCGCTCTCTCAAGAGGTGGCCCGTCATCGATCAGGCGCGCGAGCATCGCGCGCAGACCGTGGATCATCCGTCAGTCGTGCGCGGCTCAGGCGCAGTGCGGTCATGGGTTGAAGGCGATCGAGGGGCTCGGCGTCGTGTTCTCACCGCCCGTGCAGTCCGGAACCTGTAGCTGTTCCTCGAGATGCCGCGCGCGCACACGCGTGGCATCGGGCCGATGGAGCATTCGCCCCAGGATCCGCGGGAGCCCCGCCCGTTCCGCTGGGCTGTTCGCGCGGGCGATCGCGTGCCAGATGCCGACGTAATTGCTCGCGTACAACTCAGACAGGCGGCGTTCGACACCCAACCACTGCCCGGCCAATCGCGGCCGTTCGGGACGCGCTCGAAGCGCCCCGATTCGCGCGAGTCGGCGTGCGGTTGAGGCACGGATGTCGCGCGCGACGGCGACCGCTCCCTGCTCGGTTCCGATCGAGTGGCGCCCTTCGAACAGAAGAGCGAGCCTGCAGACCCTGGTGACACCGACCCGCCACGCATGCGCATCGGGCCGATCGCTTCCTGACGCCGCGATCGTCGTCACGGAGATGAAAGAAACGACTATGAACGTGACTGCGAATGTCTTGACCATCCCTCGTTCCCCTCTCGGCTTGGGTTTCGTGCCAAGAACGCCTTCTTCGCGGGATCGTCGTCCAGTCCGCGGGTTGAGGGAATACGACGATCGTCGTATCTTGCGGTCGTGGCGAAGGTCACCACGACAGATCTCCGTGGTGTGCTCGAGGTTCTCTACGACCTCGGTTCGCTAACTTCGGCCGAACCGTTTCCACTGCCGGTGCTTGATCGCCTCGGCACACTCGTCGGCGCCCACACGACGGGTTACGGCGAGTTCTCGATCGAGCAGGGCGGCCGCAGCTACTCCGTCAACTGCCTCGTCAAGAACCACCCCGAACCGGCCTGGGTTGCCGAAACGGCCGAGCGATGGTGGCACCAGGACCCGATCACATGCCGTCTCCATGCCCGGGCGAGCGAGCCGATGGCGGTCTCCGATCGCGTGAGCAGGCCCGCGTTCCACCGCCTCGAGTTTTTCCAGCACGTCCTTCACCCGTTCGGGACCGCCGATTACGTGCGCCTCTTCCTGCCGGCGCCAAACGCGACGTCCCGCTTCTTCTTTTTCGACCAGGAGCACTGGGGCCTGAAACAACGAGAGCGCGACCTACTCGGACTGCTCCGTCCCCACCTCGTGCTCTGGCGCAGCCGGTGGAGCGCCCCCGCCTCTCCAGCCGTGTTCGAGCTCACCGCACGAGAGCGGGAAGTCCTCCAGGCAGCCGCCGACGGAGCGACCAACCGCGAGATCGCCGAACAGCTCTGGATCTCCCCACATACCGTCAGAACTCACCTCCAGCACATCTTCGCGAAGCTCGACGTCCGCACACGCACTCAAGCTACGACGCTCCTTCGCAAGACCGGCTCGTCGGAAGCGGAGCTCTCCGCCGACCAGCAACGCCGGCCCGCTCGGGTGTCAGACCCCTAGAAGAAACGCGCCGCGCTCAGCGGTGATTCCGGACCGCTGGCCAGGCAGTTCATCGGGGCGTCCGAATTCGAACCGGGGACCTCTTGTCCGACACAACAAGGTGCAACAACACGCAACGAGCATCTGCGGCTCCAGATCGCGTATGCCCTTCACATGTAGACCGCGCGCCGGGGACCCACGGCGCACGGTCGGATCGTTTGTGCGGACAGCAGGTCGAGGCGGGCCCTGCTAGTACGTCTCGGCCGTCGGGGACGGTCGCATGAACGCACCGAAGATCCAGAGGATCGGGAAGAAGATCCCGAAGAAGAACAGCCAGCCGTGTCCGTTCCGAAGAGTCATGACGCCCAGCGTCACCGCTAGAACGATCCACAGGAACGCGCCGAACCCGATTCCCCACCACATGATGCCCTCCCATTCGTAGAAGTCTGTTTCCGCGGCCGCCTACGTGATTGTGCAGTTCGTGAGCTGCGACGCGGTGGACTGGGCAGCAGTCCCCAATGCCTGCGCCGAGCTGGTCACGTCGTTGATGGCGTCCGACGCGGACGCGCTGTCCGGCACGTTCTTGACCGACGACGAGAAGCTGTTCCAGGCACTGTCGAGATCACCGGTCGGCGCGTCCTGCACGGCCTGCGCGTCGCTCTGAACCTGGTTCCAGCTGTTCTGCACGGCGGTCACGGAGTTCTCGTAGTCGGTCTTGGTCGCCGTGCTCGAATCGAGCCCGGTCAGGGCCTTCACCGACGAGTTGAGCGTCTTCACGCTCGAGCAGAGCGTGTTCACCGCGTCCGTCTTCGACGTCTCGTTCCGGGTTCCGAGGACACCGATCACGACCGCCGCGGCAACGCCGGCGCCGACCAGGATGATGATCCACCACATCCGGCTCATGGCGTCACCGCTCGCGGAGTCGCCGCCAGACCGAAGACCACGAGCACGCCGACTGCGATCGAGGCGGCTCCGTACCAAGGAGCCTGGTTGATGACCGCGAAGCCCTGCACGAGGACCAGGACGCCGAAGACGTAGCCGAAGACACGACCGAAGCCACCGCCCCCGAGCAGCGAAAGACCGGCGAGAATCGCGAGAGTCGCGATGAGCAAGTCCCAGGCGCCCCACGCCCAGGTGTGGTCGCTGAAGAGGCCGTTGGTCAGATCGTTCAGCTTGCGGCTGTCGGCGAAGTACGTGATCGCCGAGATGATCCGGAAGAACCCGACTGCAAAGAGCAGAACGGCCGTGAACTCGATCCAGCCGCTGCCCCGGTCCTCCTCGAGTGCCTGCGTTGACATTCCTCTCCTCCGGTTGAGTCGAAAGGCCGGCAGGGCCAGGCGGCCGCGCCCGGCCCCAGCTAGGCGGGGCGTCAGCCCCTACGCCGCGCGGTCCGGCGCGCCGTTCGGCGCGCGACTCTGCGTCCTCCCATCATCGTCGTCACCTCCTCGCTTGCCGTGTGGTCGTCGTGCCTAGGCCGTGACCGGCGCCTTCGCGTTCTCCAGCGCGTGCAGCTGCTTGGCCTCGTCGGCCTTCATGAGGCCGATCTCCACCAGATCGAGCGGGCTGATGAAGCCGTCCGAGATCCGGAAGCCGCCGGCCGACGCGATCGCATCGCGAAGCGCCACGGCCCAGTGGTGCTCGATCAGGACGAGCGCAGCCGCCGAGTCGTTCGGGATCTCGTCGAGAACATCCCATGCGTCCTCATCCGAGAAGGCATGAATGCCCTGCTCGTCGACCGCCTCAGCACCGGCAACGGCCCCGGCCTCGAGCCCCTCCTCACCCTCGATGCCGAGACCGATCAGCGCGCCGATCTTCGAGCCGAGCTCGATCGCCTCGTCGCGGGTCAGGTTGCTCAGATGCTCGACCTCGATCTCGCCCTCCGCGTCCTTGTGAACGGCAAGGGCGTCGATCACGCGAACGGTGTCGCTGTCACGCAGCTTCTGCAGCTCCTCCTTGATCTGCCCGTGGAACTCGGGGTGGCTGAAACCGATCACGAGCAGCTGCACAGGACCGATTGCCATGTCCGCCTCCTCTCACGCGGCCGGCCGGCCGCGGCGTGGTGAGAACCCTGCGCGACGTCCGCGCTCCATGTCATTCGCGACGGTATTCCGAGGCCAGCGCAACCAGTTCATCCAAAGTGGGTGAATGCCTAGCTGCTCTCTGCAGTGGCTCGAGGGGTATCGGAGCTGACTTTCTTGAAGCGGCTGAACGTGATCGCGCCGAACGGCAACGGGACGACCGAGTAGAAGACGCGCCACAGGAGCGCCGCGGCGACGAGCGCGTCGTCGGAGGCGCCGCTCAGCTCGAACAACATGGCGATCAGAACGGTGTCGACGACTCCCAGGCCGCTGCCCGTGATCGGGAAGACCGCGCCGGCCCAGAAGGCGATCGCGAACGCGGCGAACGCGTCGGCGGCCGAGAGGTCGGCGCTCGAGACGCCGACGAAGCGGAGGGACGCGAGCAGGATGAGATAGGTGATGAAGAGGTTGGCGGCGACGCCGATCGAGCCCAGCGCCGAGCCCTGGTGGAGAGCGGCGAGCGCCCGGATGCGCTCCGTGGCCGCCTTTCCGGCGCCGTCTTCGATCCGTTCACGCTTGAACTTGACCAGGATCCACGAGAGTGGCCGCTGTGCCTTCGCTCCCATCCAGCGCGCCGAACGCTCGTCGCGCAGGAACAGGTAGCCGGCGATGCCGGCCACCGTGGTAATAGCGAGCGAGAGCACGCCTGCCACCGCGACCGTGCCGTTGACCTCGCCGGTGAGGAGCAGCACCACGACCGCAACGACCGGGAGCACGAACCGGCCGATGGTCGGGAAGATGAACGAGCCGAGCGCCGCGAGCCCGGCGGCGTCGGGCGTATAGCCCCCGCCCCGGAAGTAGCCGTACTGAACGACGCTCGCGGTTGGCGGCGGGAGCAGCTGGCCGGCGAAGTTCGACGACAGATACGCCTGGCTTCCCCGCCACAGACCGAGACCGGGCAAGAAGGCCCGATACATCAGGGCCTCGGTGGGAATGCGCGCCACCGCGAGTCCGAGCAGGAGGCCGACCTCCCACGGGTCCAGCTCCTCGAGCGCCGCCCAGACCTGGTCGTAGTCGATGAACTGCGGCAGCAGCCAGCCGAACACGAGCACCAGCCCCGCGATCATCAGCGCGGGACGGAGCGCGCGTCGCCAGAGCGGCCGGGACACGACTGCAGAAGACGTGTTCACGCGATCTCCCCCCGCGTCGATTCGAACGCTGTGACCGCGGCCCGGACGGTCGGGAAAAAATGACTTGACCCGATCCGGGAGGTGAGGCCGGTCTCCGCGAAGATCTCGCGTTCCCGGCCTTTCAGACGGGCGAAACACAGCGTGATGCCTCGCTGTTCGAGCTCGGTGTGCAACTGCGCCAGGGTTTCGATCGCGGTCGCGTCGAGGAACGTCCAGGCCTCGGCGTTGAACACGAACCAGCTCAGGTCATCGGCTGCGTCGACGAGCGCCAGCACACGTTGCCGGAGATACTCGGCGTTGACGAAGAAGGGCGGGGCGTCGAAGCGGTAGACAAGCAGGCCGGGCACGGTCTCGGCACTCGTGAAGCGTTCGATGTCGTGGTAGCCGTCGACATCCTCCGTGCGGCCGAGCACCGCGTCGTGCGGGCGCGCCGAGCGGTACAGGAACACGCCGATGGACAGCGCGATCGCGACGACGACTCCGCCGAGGACGCCGAAGACGAGCACGCCTCCGAACGCGACGAGTGCCAGCGCGACCTCGGCGGGGCGTACGTGGCGGAGCCGCCAGATCGAGCGGACGTCGATCAACCCGGCGGCGGCGACGATGATGATCACGCCAAGTGCCGCCTTCGGCACGGGCTCGATCAGCGGCATCGCGAAGAGGAGAAACACCCCGACCACGCCTGCGGCGACCACGACCGCGCCCTGCGACCTGGCGCCCGCCGAGTCATTGACCGCCGACCGGGAGTTCGACGAGGAGACAGGAAACGCGCTGGTCAGCCCGCCGACGAGGTTCGCGGCGCCGAGCGCCGTGAGCTCCTGGTTCGCGTCGACCTGGTAGCCGTGCTTGTTCGCGAAGGTGCGCACGGTCGCGGTCAGGTCGGCGAAGGCGACGAGCGCGAATGCTGCCGCGGGAAGCAGCAGATCGACGAAGTCGTCGGCTCCCACATTGGGTAGCCCGAAAGCAGGCAGGCCGCTGTTGACCTCGCCGACGACGGCTATCCCGTGCGCTTCCAGGTCCACGACCGCCGCGATGACGATCGCCAGCCCGAGCACAACCAGGGACGCCGGTACGGACGGCATGAAGCGCTTGACCGCCACGGCGGCAACAAGCAGTGCCCCGCTGAGGATCACGGTCGGCCCGTTCGCGTCGCCGAGCTTCGGGACGACCTCGCGGATGATCGGGAAGAAGTCTCGCGCTCCGACGTCGAGCCCCAGGAGCTTCCCGAGCTGGGAAGCGATCACGATCAACGCAACGCCGTTGATGTACCCGAGAAGCACCGGCTTCCCGAAGAAGTCAGCCACAAATCCCAACCGCAATATCCCAGCGACGAAAAGCATGCCGCCCATGGCGAGTGCCAGCGCTGCGGTGAGCGCGATATAGCGCGCGGGGTCGACCGCACCGCCTGCCATCGCCAACGGCGCCACGGTCGCCGCGGTCAATGCGGCCAGCGCGGAGTCCGGCCCGATCACGTGCTGGCGCGAGGTTCCGAGCAACCCGTACACGGCCAGTGGGAGGAATGTGCCGTAGAGGCCGTAAACGACGGGCACCCCCGCCAGCTCGGCCATTGCCATCGACGAGGGCACCGCTACTGCGCCGACCGTCACCCCCGCCACGAGGTCTGAGCGCAAGAACGACCGCGGATAGTGCAAGAGCGTGGCCAGTCCCGGCGCCGCCGTGGCCAGTGAGTGCGGTACCAGCGCGCGAGCGTAGGACGCGGCCCGCGAGTCTGTCGTCCTCATGTGGAGCCGGCGCATACTGGGGAGCTCCACATCTAGATCAGGAGCGCGCCGACCGCATCCACGATGAGGAAGACGGCGAGCACGAGCAGGGCGTAGACCGTCGCCTGCGGCTGTCTGCGAACGGCCTCGCTCTGGACCCTCTCCATCAACGTGACGGCGCGCCCGCCCAGGATCAAGAACAGTGTGGCGGGGCCCCACACGAGCGCAGTCGCGAGCGCAACGTACAGGACGACGAGCAGGGCCTCGCTCCCGTCTGCAAGGTCGGCGGCGACGATCGTCGTGGCGGCGAGGCTCGTGAGCACCAGTCGCTTTGGCCCCCCGATTCCCAGCA
The DNA here is from genome assembly GCA_963710465.1 of uncultured Thermoleophilia bacterium. Classification (GTDB taxonomy): domain Bacteria; phylum Actinomycetota; class Thermoleophilia; order Gaiellales; family Gaiellaceae; genus JACVRM01. The sequence continues at coordinate 2,814 of CAVQAQ010000002.1, read as the reverse complement.
CGAACCCGGCGAAGACCGTCGTGATGAAGCGCAGCCGGCCGAGTCTCGCGACCAGGGCCTGCCTTCGGGCGTCCGACTGCTCCTTCCACTCTGGCCTCTCGTCTTTGCGCACGGGGCCACGGCGCAGCCTGAGTGCTAGCGCGATCAGCGCGAGCGCGAGCGCGATCTCCAGCCCGGCCCGCAAACCGGCATGATTGCCTGGGCTCGAGCCCGTCGCGGCAACTCCGATGATCACGAGCACCGAGCAAACCAGCGTCTGAGCAATGACGAACCCGGCGGCGAAGCCGAGGACCTTGAGCCGCCCGGCCGGCATCACCGCGAGCGTCGCGGCGAGCGCGAGCGGACTGAGGCCGGCCAGAAGACCGTAGAGGAGCACCTGGATCGCCGCCTCGACCATCCCGGCGCAACGTTACGCCCGGCAGGTTTACCCTTTCACTCCACGTGAACCCGGACACCGCGTCTCCGGATCCCGCGGCGCTGCTCCGCACCCAGCAGTATCGGGTGCTGCTCGTGCTCGCTTGCGTGGTCGGGCTGGTGGTCTCGGCAGCGTCGTGGTGCTTCCTCGAAGGCGTGCACGAAATCCAGGTGTGGGTGTACGAGGACCTGCCGGGCGACGTCGGATATCACACCGTGCCGGTCTGGTGGCCGCTGCCATGGGTGGCTCTCGCAGGGCTGCTGACGGCGTTCGCCGTCGTGCGCCTGCCGGGGCATGGCGGCCACGTTCCGTCCGACGGGCTCAAGACAGGCGGTCCACAGACGCGTCCAATTGACCTCCCGGGCGTGCTCCTCGCAGCTGGTGCGTCGCTTGGCCTCGGCCTCGTACTCGGGCCGGAAGGCCCGCTGATCGCGATCGGCATCGGACTCGGGGCAATCGCGATGCGCGCCGTCAAGAAGGACGCCCCCGATCAGGCCGTGGGCCTGATGGCAGCGGCAGGGAGCTTCGCCGCCGTCTCGTCCATCTTCGGGTCGCCTGTGATCGGGGCCGTCCTGATCGTCGAGGCGACCGGGCTCGGCGGGGCCACGCTGCCGGTCGTGCTGCTACCGGGCCTCCTGGCCGCCGGGGTCGGCTCGCTCGTCTTCATCGGACTGGGATCGTTCTCCGGTTTCAGCAACGCAGCCTGGGCGCTGACCCCCTTCCCGCTTCCGCCGTTCGATGGTCCGGGCTGGGGCGACTTCGGCTGGACGATCGTGCTCGCTGCAGCCACGGCGGTCGTCGTTTTCGCGATCATGGAGCTCGCCCGTTGGCTGAAGCTGATCGTCGACCAGCGTCCGTTCCTCCTCACGGTCGCGGCCGGGCTCGCTGTCGGAGGCCTGGCCATCGCGTTCGCAGAGTCGACCGATCAGTCGCCCGACGCCGTGCTGTTCTCGGGGCAGGAGGCCTTCGGCTCGCTCTTCGGCGAGGCGGCGACCGTCTCACTCTCGACGCTCGCGCTCCTGCTCCTTTTCAAGGGCCTCGCCTGGTCGATCTCGCTCGGGAACTTTCGCGGCGGCCCGACCTTCCCCGCGATCTTCCTGGGAGTCGCCGCCGGCCTGATGGCAGCGCATTTACCAGGCTACGCCGAGTCGCAAGCGATCGCGGCACTGGTCGGCGCTTCCTGCGTCGCAGTGCTCCGGCTCCCGCTTTCATCTGTGATGATCGCCTCGCTTCTCTGCGCCCAGGCCGGGTTCGCCGTCACCCCCCTCGTCGTCGTTGCCGTCGCCGTCGCCTACCTGACGAGCGAAACGCTGACCGCATTCGTCGACGCCCGCGTCGGCGCCGCTCCCGCCGCGGACGAGTCGTCAGCCCCCGCGCCTGCCGCTCACGCGGCGGGGTGACGCGCCGAACCGCGTGCCCATTCGTCGTCGCGGAGCCCGAGTTGGTGGAAAGGTCGAAGCAGCCCCGCGTCCGAGGCCGATCGAGCGGCGCGTCGCGAAGTTCGCACGCGAGCCGGCGAGCATAAGAACGGCCGCCGGCGTCATCGTCGCCGTCACTGCGGTGGTCGTCGTCGGCAGCGGGATCGTCTTCCGCCTCGTCGACCACGAGGAGTACCACAGCATCTGGGCCGGGATGTGGTTGGCCTTGCAGACCATCACGACCGTCGGCTACGGCGACGTCGCCCCGAAAGAGACGGCCGGGAGGCTTGTCGCCGCGCTGCTCATGCTGAACGGAATCGCCTTCCTCGCCATCGTCACCGCCGCGATCACCTCGACCTTCGTCGCCCGGGCTACGCGCACCGGCCTTGCCACCGACGAGGACGGGTCCAGGGCTGACGCAAGCCGAGTCGACGCTCGCCTCGACGAGCTTGCTCGGCAGCTCACGCAGCTCCAGTCCACGCTCGACCGCCTCGCCGAGCCTCCCCGCGATCGCTCGGCCGACTAGGTACTTCATTCATCCCGTCGGGATGAAGCACGGCGGCGATCCCTGCGTAGGCTCGGGGCGCAAGGCTTTTACCGCGCTCACGCGTTCCGAGCGCCCGTTCCGGTGACCGAAGGGAGATCGTGATGGCCGACACACCGACGGATGTCGTCGTCGCAGGCTACGAGGACATCGACGCCGCGACGAAGGACTTCGAGGCGCTCATCGCGCTGGTGAAGGCTCGGCAGGTCGCGATCGAGGGCGTGATCCTCGTCACCCACGCGCAGGACGGCAGCGTCTCGGTGCAGCAGACCGGCGACGGCCTCGGCCGGAAAGGGGTGAGCTGGGGCGGCGGCGTCGGGCTTGCAGTTGGCCTGTTCGCCCCGCCGCTGCTTGCGTCGGTCGCCGTGGGAGCGGTGGCCGGTGGGCTGATCGGGAGGTTCGTCCACCACCGGGTCGAGAACGACATCCACGACAAG
>CAVQAQ010000001.1:0-3412 GCA_963710465.1 uncultured Thermoleophilia bacterium | reverse complement strand
CCACGCCCAGCTCCTGGAGGTAGGGCAACCGGGAGCGGATGCCCTGCAGGTCGCCGATGCCGTCCCCGTTCGAGTCCTGGAAGCTGCGGACGTAGATCTGGTAGAAGGCGGCGCTCCGCCACCACGGCCTAGCCACTGCTCGCGACCTCGTCCCCGGAGAGCACGGCCATAGCGTGACGCGTTCGACTTGGTCGTGCGACGGTCAACTGCGCAGAATGCTGCTCGTGCCCATCTCCTTGCCGCACGCCGCGTGACACCGATCGCGTTCATGACCGCGAACGAGGTCGCGCGCGAGTCCGGCTGGGCGATCCACGACTGGGCCGAGGGCGACCGCGCCACCAACGAGGCGTTCGCGCCGATCGAGACCTACGGAGAGCGGTTCGACGCGCTGCTCGGCCGCGTCCGCGCGCTCGGCTTCGACGCGATCGACCTCTGGGGCGCGCACCTCGGGCCGGACTGGGCGACCGACGAGCACGTGGCGATCGCGCGCGAGGCGCTCGGCCGGCACGGGCTCACGGTCGCGACCTACGCGACCTGGATCGGCCCCGGCAGCGTCGACCGCGCCTGCGAGCTCGCGCGCGCTGTCGGCACGAGCGTGATCGGCGGCGGCTTCTCCGGCGAGGCGGCCGCGCTGGTGCCGGTCCTCCGCAAGCACGGCGTCACGCTCGCGATCGAGAATCATCCCGAGCGGACGCCGGACGAGCTGCTGGCCAAGATCGAGGCGGGCGAGGGGACGATGGCCGCCACGGTCGACACCGGCTGGTGGGGCACCCAGGGCTACGACCCCGTTCGCGCGATCGAGGAGCTCGGCGGCCACGTCGCGCACGTGCACCTGAAGGACGTGCTCCGGCGAGGCGAGCCGCACGACACCTGCGCCTGGGGCGAGGGCGTCGTCGACATCGAGGCGTGCGTACGGGCGCTGGCACGGCTCGGCTACCGCGGCGCGCTCGCGGTCGAGCACGAGCCGGATGGACCGCGACCCGACCGAGGAGATCCGAGCGATGCGTCAGCAGCTCGAGGAGTGGGTGCGATGAGGCTCGCGCTCGTCGGCGCCGGCAACGTCGCCGACCGCTACGCCGCGGCGATCGGCGCCGAGCCGGAGCTCGAGCTCGCCGGCGCGACCGATCTCGACGGCGCCCGCGCGGAGGCGCTCGTCGTCGAGCACGGCGGCCGCGCGTACGCCGACCTGGACGCCGTGCTCGCCGACGACGGCGTCGACACCGTCGTCAACCTGACGGTGCCGCAGGCGCATTTCGAGGTCGCTGCCGCGGCGCTCGCAGCGGGAAAGCATGTGCACAGCGAGAAGCCGCTCGCGCTCGCGTACGAGGACGCGCGCCGGCTGCTCGAGCTTGCCGGCGAGCACGGCGTGCGGCTCAGCAGCGCGCCGACGACGCTGCTCGGCGAGGCACAGCAGACGCTCTGGAAGCACGTGCGCGACGGCGCCGTCGGGACCGTGCGCGCCGTCTACGCGGAGGCGAACTGGGACCGGATCGAGCGGTGGCACCCGGATCCGCGCAGCCTCTACGCGGTCGGGCCGCTCGTGGACGTCGGCGTCTACCCGCTCACGATCCTGACCGCCATGTTCGGACCGGTTCGGCTCGTGCGTGCATACGCGACCACGCTCGAGCCGGAGCGCGCGCTGCTCGACGGCACGGCCTTCACGCCCGCGGCACCCGACTTCATCGTCGCCGTGCTCGAGCACGAGTCCGGCGTCGTCACGAGGCTGACCGCGAGCTTCTACGTCGGGCGGGGCAAGCAGAGCGGGATCGAGGTGCACGGCGACGAGGGCTCGTTCCACCTGCGGGACTGGATGCAGGCGGATTCGCCGCTCGAGCTGCAGCGGCGCGGCGGCGAGTACGCGGAGATCCCGGCGCTGCGCGAGCCGTTCAAGGGGACCGACTGGGGCCGTGCGCTCGTCGACCTGGCGCGGGCAATCGACGAGGGGCGGCCGCACCGTGCCGCCGGCGAGCACGCCGCCCACGTCGTCGAGATCCTGAACGCCGTCGAGTCGTCGGCCGGCGACGGCGGCACGATCGCCGTCACCTCCGGGTTCACGACGCCGGAGCCGATGGACTGGGCCCGATGAGCGTGGAGGCGGCGTGATCACGCGCGACGAGCAGCGCGCAGCGCAGGCCTACGCGGTGGCCGAGCTGGAGGCGTGCGGAATCGTGCTCACCGACGCCGAGCGCGACGGGATCGAGGTCGCCGACTTCGGGCTCTCGCGCCTCCGCGAGCAGGGCCTGATCGTGCTCGTGTACGTCAACACCGACCGCTACTGCGCCAAGGAGCTCGTCCTCTACCCGGGCCAGACGTGCCCCGAGCACCGGCATCCGCCCTTCGACGGCACGCCCGGCAAGGAGGAGACCTTCCGCTGCCGCCGCGGGCTCGTCACCCTGCGGGTCGACGGACGCGAGCTCGTGCTGCGCCCGGGCGAGCAGTTCACGATCCCGCCCGACACCCTGCACTCCTTCACCGCCGGCCCGGACGGCGCGGTGATCTCGGAGTTCTCCTCGACGAGCCGCGACGACCTCGACGTCTTCACCGACCCTGAGGTGCGCCGGGAGACGGTCGTAGCCTGATCAGAACGAGGCTGTCCTCGCGTCCCGAGTTGACGAGGCCGCCCATCGCGTAGAGCCGGTCCGCCGTCGCAGCGAGCGGATCGACGTCCGCGATCGCGAGGAGGTCGCGCTCGAAGACGAGCAGCACGTATCGCGTTCGCGTCTGGGGCAAGCCGACGACGACCACGTCCGCAGTGGTCTCGCGGAGCGTGGCGAGCGCCAGCTCGAGGGCCTGCCGCCGCGCGGCGAACGCGCCCCGCCCGAGCGAGCACGGCCGCAACGGCCCACGATCGCAGAAGCCGAAATAGATGCCGTTCGTGCGGGAATGCTGCGCCCGCTCCAGAGCACCGGATCGACGAGCTCCAGCGCGGCCACGCCGCCGGTGGTCGAGCCGGGCGAGACGGAGATCGCGCTCGGGCTCGCGGCGAGGGCGGTTCCCGAGGCACCGACCGCGAGAGCGATGATGAGGAATCCCGAGTGTCCGTCGCATGACCTCACGACGGCCCCCGGCCTCGGCATCTTCCACGTGGTAGACAGTCGCCGTGGCAGACCTTCCCTACGTCCACCGCGACACCGTCCGCTTTCGCGACTGCGACGCGATGGGGCACGTCAACAACGCCGTCTACTCGACCTACCTCGAGGAGGCGCGGATCGGCGTCCTCGGCGACCTGATCGACTTCATCCTCGCCCGGGTCGAGATCGACTTCCGCTCCGAGCTGCGGGCCGGGGAGGAGGTCGAGGTGCGCACGCGCTGCTCGCGCATCGGGACGAAGAGCTTCGACCTCGAGCACGTGATCGCAGCCGACGGCCGGGTCGTCGCCGAGGCGAAGAGCGTGCTCGTCTCCTACGACTAC